>NZ_JAJCTD010000002.1 GCF_020564565.1 Rhodobacter sp. Har01 | reverse complement strand
ACAAGACAGTGAAGCTGACACCTAGATCATCGGAACCGAAATCCCTACTAGGCCGATATGCGCGTTAGACGCCGATGCGCCCAAACCGCCCGCATATCCCTTCATTTCATAGCAATGTCAAAGAGCGATCTTCACACAAAAAACGAACGATCCGCCAATTGCTTGGCGTATCTCTCCGCGCCTTGTCTTCAGATTTTCCGATCCGGTGCCTTGGCTGCGCCGCCGCTTCGAACCGTCACCGTCGCCGTTTCTGCTTCGGTGGAGGGGTATTTACGGAGGGCGCGCCGGGGCCGCAAGAGGAAAAAGTGCAGGCGGGGAGATTTTTTTCCGCTCGGTCGAAAATCATGCGATTTCGGGGCCTTGGCGACAGGAAGCGTCAGATGCGGCCCGGTCTTCCGCAAGAAACTTGCGCCTGGGACACGCAACAGGGGCCGAGTCAGGCAGTCTTTTCACGCTGGACCGGGGCGGGAACCAGCCGCAGGGCAAGAAGCCCGGCGGTCACGGCCAGGTAGGCCAGCGACTCGACCGTCCAGAGCTTGCCGATCATAGCGAAGTGCAGCGCGCCAAGGGGAATGGCCACATAGGCCAGCCGGTGCAGCCGTCGCCAGCGGCGCGCGCCCAGGCGGCGCAGGGCGGCGTCGGTCGAGGTCAGCGCGAGTGGGACAAGCAGCAGGAACGCGGCGAAGCCGGCCAGGATGTAGGGCCGTTTCACCAGATCGCCGGCGATCTGCGGCCAGCGCAGACCCATGTCCAGCGCGACCCAGACCAGGAAATGCAGCGCCACATAGGCAAAGCCCAGCACCCCCACCGCGCGGCGGAACCTGACCAGCCGCAGGCCCGCCCGCATCAGCGGGGTCACCGCCAGCGAGGCGATCAGCAGCCGCAGCCCCCAGAGGCCCAGCGGATGCTGCAGCCCCCGCACCGGATCGGGGCCAAGATCGCCCGCCAAAGCGCGCGCCATCAGCACGCCCAGCGGTACGCAGCCCAGGGCCCAGACCGGCCAGGTCGGCAGGCGGCGCAGCAGCGTGTTGACACGCTGCATCAATAGTCCGCCGCCAGGTCCTGCCCGGCATAAAGGCCGGCGACGTGTTCGGCATAGCCGTTGAACATCCGCGTGTCCTCGCGCCCGCCGAACAGGCCCGAGCCGACGCGGCGCTCGCTGGACTGGCTCCAGCGCGGATGGTCGACCTGCGGGTTCACGTTGGCGTAAAAGCCGTACTCCTCGGGCTGCAATTCGTTCCAGGTGGTGCCCGGGCGGTCTGCGACCAGGCTGATGCGGGTGATGCTCTTCAACGATTTGAAGCCGTATTTCCACGGCACCACGACGCGGATCGGCGCGCCGTTCTGCTTGGGCATCGCTTCGCCATACAGCCCGGTGGCCAGAATCGTCAGCGGGTGCATCGCTTCGTCCAGCCGCAGCGCCTCGCGCAGCGGCCAGGGCATCAGCGGGCTTTGCTGGTTCCACATCTCCTCGGGCCGGTGCAACGTTTCGAAGCTGACGTATCTGGCGGCGGGCTGCACGCCAACGCGGTTCAGAAGTCCCGCCAGTTCGAAGCCGATCCAGGGCACCACCAGGCTCCAGGTTTCCACGCAGCGCAGGCGGTAGATGCGTTCCTCAAGCGGCTGGCCCTTCAGCACGTCGGCCAGATCATAGCTGCCGGGGCGGTCGACCAGGCCGTCGATGGTGATCGCCCAGGGGTCGGTTGTCAGCGCCGAGGCATAGGCGGCCGGGTCGCCCTTGTCGAAGCCGAATTCGTAGAAGTTGTTGAACGATGTGATGTCCTCAAGGCTGTTCGGCGCCTCGGCGCTGGAATAGAGGCTGGGTGCGGCCGCGATGCGGGCCGCGGCGGGAAAGGCGGCCAGCCCGGCCGCCCCGGCGATCAGCTGGCGGCGGTTCAGCCAGTCCGTTCGCGGCGTGACGTCTGACCAGCGCAGGTCGGATTTCCAGGGCATCGGCACGGCTCCTTGCGGCGGCTGGGAAACAGTATGGGGCGTTCGGGCGGCTTGGCAAACAGGCCCCGCTGTCCACATTACGGTCAGGCACGCGGCAGCGTTTCATCACGCGCGCTCAACCGGGTTCACCTTGATTTGACTGGAAAGCCGCAACGTCGCTGGCTTAGCGCGGTCGGCCGGCAGGGCAAGGGCGGCTCACGCAGGCGTGCAGGTGATCTTCCGGCGGGGCTGGCCCATATGATGCGGGCCGATGACGGCAGAGACCATGACCCAAGGAGTGAGTCCAAGATGATCCGCAGAACCTTTCTGGCCCTGACCGCCGCCACCGCCTTCGCCATGCCTGCCTTCGCGCAGGACAAGGACATTGTCGATACCGCCGTGGGCGCGGGCAGCTTCACCACGCTGGTCGCCGCCGTGCAGGCGGCCGGGCTGGTTGACACGCTCAAGGGCGAAGGCCCGTTCACCGTGTTCGCCCCCACCGACGCCGCCTTTGCCGCGCTGCCGGCCGGCACGGTGGAAGACCTGCTCAAGCCCGAGAACAAGGACAAGCTGGTGGCGATCCTGACCTACCACGTCGTGGCGGGCAAGGTGATGTCGACCGACCTGACCGAAGGCATGACGGCCGCCACCGTGAACGGCAAGAACATCACCATCACGCTGGATGGCGGGGCCAAGGTGAACGGCGCCGTGATTTCGGCCGCGGATGTCGCCGCCTCGAACGGGGTGATCCATGTCATCGACTCGGTGATCCTGCCGCCGGAAGGCTGACGCACGGAAAGGGGGGGCGCCAAAAGCGCCCCCCTTTCGCATCGGACAAACGCAATCCTCATGAAAACCGGGATCACCAGATGAACCGTCGCACTCTCTTCCAGCTTGGCGGGGCCATTTCGGCCGTCGCCCTTTTCGCGGCCTGCGTGCCGGCCGACACCCAGCCCGACATTGTCGACATCGCGTCGTCGAATGACGACTTCTCGACCCTGGTCGCCGCCGTTTCGGCGGCGGGTCTGGTCGAGACGCTGAAGGGCGACGGCCCCTTCACCGTCTTTGCGCCGACGAATGCCGCCTTCGCGGCGCTGCCGCCGGGGACGGTCGAGAACCTGCTGAAACCCGAGAACAAGGACCAGCTGGTCAAGATCCTGACCTATCACGTCGTGCCGGGCGAAGTGACCTCGGACCAGCTGGCCGGCAAGCGGATGGATGTGGCGACCGTGCAGGGCCAGACAGTGCACGTCGACGGACGCGAGGGCGTGAAGGTCAACAAGTCGCGGGTGACCACGGCAGACCTGATGGCGTCGAACGGTGTGATCCACGTCATCGACAAGGTGCTGCTGCCGAAGTGACGGCGTCGGACGGGCGGTCCGCCAGCCGGTCCGACCGGGCGGATGCCTGTGGAAAGGGGGCCCGAAGGCCCCCTTTGTCATCGGCGCCGGCCGATGGCTTCAGTGCACCACCGCCGCTTGCGGCCGTTCGCGGTTCGAGGCAATCACCCGGTCGCCCACGATCAGGCCTTCCGGCCCCGCCGAGACCTTCAGCGTGGTACCGTCCAGCACGTCGCCGGCCAGCAGCATCTCGGCCAGCGGGTCCTGCAACTGGCGCTGGATCACCCGCTTCAGGGGCCGCGCGCCGAACACCGGATCATAGCCTTCGTCGGCCAGCCACTGTTTGGCCTGCGGGTCAAGGTCGAGCGTGATCTTGCGCGCCGCCAGCCGCTGTTCCAGCCGGCGAAGCTGGATCTCGACGATCCCGCTCATGTCGGCCCGGTTCAGCCGGTCGAAGATGATCTGCTCATCCAGCCGGTTCAGGAATTCGGGGCGGAAGTGGGCCCGCACCGCTTCCATCACCTCGGCCCGCGCGGCGGCGGGATCGGCGCCATCCGGCAACTCGCTCAAGGCCCGCGCGCCAAGGTTGCTGGTCAGGATGATCAGCGTCTGCTTGAAGTCGACCGTGCGGCCCTGGCCATCGGTCAGCCGCCCGTCGTCCAGCACCTGCAACAGCACGTTGAACACATCGGGGTGGGCCTTTTCCACCTCGTCGAACAGCAGCACCTGATAGGGCCGGCGGCGGACGGCCTCGGTCAGCACGCCGCCTTCGTCATAGCCGACATAGCCGGGCGGCGCGCCGATCAGGCGCGACACCGAGTGCTTTTCCATGAATTCCGACATGTCGATGCGGACCATCGCCTGATCGTCGTCGAAGAGATAGGCCGCGAGCGCTTTGGTCAGTTCGGTCTTGCCCACGCCGGTGGGGCCAAGGAACAGGAAGCTTCCCAGCGGGCGGCTTTCATCCGACAGCCCGGCGCGGGACCGCCGGACGGCCTTGGACACGGCCTCGACCGCGGCCCGCTGGCCGATGACGCGCTTGCCCAGTTCCTCTTCCATCTTGAGCAGCTTTTCCTTTTCGCCCTCAAGCATCTTGGTCGTCGGAATGCCGGTCCAGCGTTCGACCACCTCGGCGATCTGCTCGGGGCGGACGGATTCGGACACCAGCGCATCGCCTTCGCGGGCCTCGGCCTCGGCCAGCTGCTTTTCCAGCGCCGGGATGCGGCCATACTGCAACTCACCCGCCTTGGCGAAGTCGCCCTCGCGCTTGGCGGTTTCCAGCTCGCTGCGGGCGTGGTCCAGCTGCTCCTTCAGCGTGCGCGCGGCCTCAAGGCTGTCGCGCTCGGCCTGCCACTTGGCGGTCATCTCGGACGAGCTTTCCTGCAGGTCGGCCAGTTCCTTTTCCAGCTTTTCCAGCCGGTCCTTGGACGCCGCGTCGTCTTCCTTCTTCAGCGCCTCGGCCTCGATCTGCAGCTGCAGGATCTGGCGATCCAGCTGGTCCAGTTCCTCGGGCTTGCTGTCCACTTCCATCCGCAGCCGGCTTGCGGCCTCATCCACCAGGTCGATGGCCTTGTCCGGCAGGAACCGGTCGGTGATGTAGCGGTGCGACAGCGTTGCCGCCGCCACCAGGGCCGCATCGGCGATCTTCACCCCGTGGTGAAGCTCGTACTTCTCCTTGATGCCGCGGAGGATGGAGATGGTGTCCTCGACCGTCGGTTCCGACACGAACACCGGCTGGAAGCGACGGGCCAGCGCCGCGTCCTTTTCCACGTGCTTGCGGTATTCGTCCAGCGTGGTGGCGCCGATGCAGTGCAACTCGCCCCGCGCCAGCGCCGGCTTGATCAGGTTGGCCGCATCCATCGCGCCTTCGGATTTGCCGGCGCCGACCAGGGTGTGCATCTCATCGATGAACAGGATGATCTCGCCCGCGGCGGATTCGATCTCCTTGAGGATGGCCTTCAGCCGTTCCTCGAACTCGCCGCGATACTTGGCCCCGGCGATCAGCGAGCCCATGTCCAGCGCCATCAGCTTCTTGTTGCGAAGGGATTCCGGCACGTCGCCGTTGACGATGCGCAGCGCCAGGCCCTCGGCGATGGCGGTCTTGCCGACGCCGGGTTCGCCGATCAGGACGGGGTTGTTCTTGGTGCGCCGGCTCAGCACCTGCATGGTGCGGCGAATCTCGTCGTCGCGGCCGATGATCGGGTCGATCTTGCCGCTGGCGGCGGCTTCGGTCAGGTCGCGGGCGTATTTCTTCAACGCCTCCATCGTGTCTTCCGACGAGGCCGAATCCGCCGTGCGCCCCTTGCGAACGTCATTGATCGCAGAGTTCAGGCCCTGCGCCGTGACCGCCCCGGCGGTCAGCGCGTCCTTGGCGCGGGTGTTGACCAGCGCCAGCGCGGTCAGGATGCGTTCGACGGGAACAAAGCTGTCGCCGGCCTTCTTGGCCACCGACTCGGCCTCATCCAGGACCCGCACCAGCGAGGGGTCAATGTAGGTCTGCCCGTCCCCGCCCGAGACCTTGGGCAGCTTGGCGATCGCCGCATTCACCGCGGCGTTGACCTGCTCGGGCGACCCGCCCGCCTTGCGGATCAGGTTCGCCGCGAGGCCCTGGTCGTCATCCATGAGGGCCTTCAGCAGATGGTCGGGCAGCACGCGCTGGTGGCTTTCCCGCATCGCGATGGTCTGCGCAGACTGAAGAAATCCGCGCGACCGCTCGGTGAACTTTTCAAGGTTCATCCGTTGTCTCCTTTTTCCAAGCACCGCCTGGCGGACGCCCTGAAAAGGCACGCCCACCCCTGGCCTTGGGCATGACATGGGGGTGCCCGCCGCGGCCTTCAAGCGCCGATCCGCCGGCGCCCGGGAATTTTCCGGCGGCTTCCCGCAAGGCCCCGTCGCGCGGCCTTTTTCCGCCCATGCCACAGGGTGGTTTCGGCGGCTTTGGCCGGGGGGTGCAGAGCCGGACTTGCAGCAAAGGTCCGGGGCGGTCAGGTGAGATGGGTTCAGCCCGGGAGGCGCGCGCGATGTACGACGTGATGGAACCGATCCTGCCGGTGGTGCCGGTCGAGGGCATCGCCGTGAACATCAGCCGATCGGGGCTGGCCATGGGCGACCGCTGCGAGGCGCGGCTGATGTCGGACGGCCGGGTGGGAATCTTCGCCCGGGTGCGCCAGCCGATCCTGCGGGTGATCCCGCGCTGGCGGCAGGGCTACCTGGGCCATCTTGGCCCGGTGGCCGGTCAGGTGATGGCTCCGGCGTTGCTGGAGGGCGCGTCTCTGCGGGTGCGGGTGGTGCAGTTGACCCCCGAGCATCTGGCCGGGCCGGGCATGCCCGAAATCATGATCTCGGTCTGGGGCGATCCGCGCTGGCTGACACCGTTCCTTGCGGTGCCCGCGGCGTTCCAGACGATGGACCTGGAGCCAGCCCCCGAGCCCGCTCTCCGCAACCGCCCCCGGCGGCTGAAGCCGGCCTAGAGGTCAGTCCCGGGGCTTGGGTGTCAGCAGCCGCTTCGGCCGCATCGCCTCGGCCGCCTTGAACAGGCTGAAGGTCTGGTTGACGTAGTTCACCACGCCCGAAAGCTTGTCCATGTAGGCCGCCAGTTCCGGCGTCCGCTCGGCCTCGACCATCTGCACCGGGCGGGCGGGGTCGGTGCCTTCGAACTGGCAGTAGAACAGCGGCTCGCCGCGGCGCAGGATCAGGTCCTTTGCGGGTTCATGCCATTCGAACGCCCACATCAGCGGCCGCGGCCACAGGCTGACCGGGAACCGCCCACCGAAGATGGTGCCGGGCATCGGGTCGGGACGATAGTGCAGAAAGGCCGACAGTTGGGTGATGTAGACCAACTCATCGGCGACAAAGCAGTAGGGCAGGTGCAGTTGCACCGTCGGCCGGTCGGGATAGCGCCACTCGGCCTCGGACACCAGCGTCAGCACCTCGCCCAGCTTGGTGCTGCGGATCGGGCTGGCCGCGCCCGCCCGGTTCACCAGCTGCGGCTTGCCCCTGTCATCGCGCTGGAAGCCCACCTGAATGTCGAACGGGCATTTCACCGCGAAATACCGGCTTTCCAGCTGGATCACCCCGGGGCAGCGGCTGGCCGACTTGGCATGCGCCTTGTTGGTCTGGCGGAAACTCACCCGTTCGGGCGGATCATACAGCACCGCGCCCTTGTCATGGGCCAGGAACCAGCCCACCAGGATCGGCCCGGAGCCGGGTCCATCCTCGGGCCGGTCGATGGTGACGGTGATGTCCATGCGCGCGGCCCTCCTGTCCCGGCGCAGCTTGCCGCAAAGGGTTTGCGAGTCAATGAACGGCGGCGACCAGCGCGCGCACGCAGTTCGCATCGGTGACGCGCAGGGTCGCCGGGCCGAAGCCGAAGGCGGCGACCGGCCCCGCCGCAGCGACATCGACCAGGCAAGAGGCGTGCAGTTCGGTCAGGCCCGCGGCCACAAGGCGCGCGGCATTCGCGGCGGTGATGCCTGATCCGGCCAGGATCGCGATCCGGCCTTGCGCCGCCTGAACCAGGGCCGCCAGGGACACAATCCCGTCCTCGGCCCTGGGCACCCCGCCCGAGGTCAGCACCCGGGCAAACCCCAGCCCGATGGCGGTTTCCAGCGCCTCGACCCGGTCGGGCACCAGGTCGAAACAGCGGTGCAGCGTCAGGTCCAGGCCCTGTGCGGCGGTGACAAGCCGCACAAGCAGCCCTGCATCCAACCGCCCATCCGGCAGGCTTGCCCCCAGAACCACGCCGGCCAGGCCCGCCGCGCGGGCGGCGGCGATGTCGGCCTCCATCACCACCACCTCGGCGGGCGAAAAGACGAAATCCCCCGCCCGCGGCCGGATCATCGCCAGCGCCGGCACCCCGGCCTGTGCCGCAAGGCCCATCAGCCCGACCGAGGGGGTAAGGCCACCGACCGACAGTGCCGAACAGACCTCAAGCCGGTCCGCACCGCCGTTGATCGCCGCCGCCAGGCCTTCGGCCGTGTCGACGCACAGCTCGACGGTCACCCGCCCCATGCCTGTTCCCCGGCCTGTGCCGCGCCCAGGATGCCGGCATCCGCCCCGCAGACGGCCGGCACCACCAGCGCGCCTTCGGGGCGCCGCAACACCCGGTCGCGCACCGCCTGGTCCAGCCAGCCGATCAACGCGGCATCGTTCGACAACCCGCCGCCCACCGGCACCGCCGTTGCGCCGACCGTGTTCACCACCATCGCCAAGGGCCCCGAGACAAGGTCGCGCCACAGCTCCATCGTTGCGCTCGCCGCCGGTTCGCCGTCGCGCCAACGGCCGACGATTTCGCGCGTGTGAAGGCTTTCGCCGGTTCGCGCCAGGTGCAACCGCTCCATCCCCCGTGCGCCGCCGATGGTGTCCAGGCAGCCCACCTGCCCGCAGCCGCAGGGCAAGGCCCAGGGTTCGCAAACCACCGGCCCATGGCCCCATTCGCCGGCATGGCCGCCGGCGCCGGTGACCAGACGCCCGTCGATCACCAGCCCGCCGCCAACGCCGGTGCCCAGGATGATGCCGAACACGTTGCGGTGCCCCCGCCCGGCGCCGCGCCGCGCCTCGGCCAGGGCAAAGCAGTCGGCGTCGTTCAGCACCAGCACCGGCAGACCCAGCCGTTCGGCCAGTTCCGGCCCCAGCGCCAGCCCGTCGATGCAGGGAATGTTGGCCACCTTGCCCGTGCCGGTTTCCGGGTCCACCACCCCGGGCACCGACAGCGCCAGACCCTTCAGCGTGCGCCCCGCGGCATAGCCCCCGACCACGGCGGCGAACGCGTCAAGCGAACGCGCCGGCGTCTCGGCCTCGCCCAGACGTTCCAGCACATGCCCGTCCCACAGACCGGCCCGGATGCGGCTGCCGCCGATGTCGAATGCCAGGATCATGCGCGCCCCCTTCGTGCCCCCAGTCTTGACAGCCCTTCCCCGCGCCGTCAAACCGCCCCGAACCCGAAAGAGAGGCCCCGATGGATGACCGCCTGATCGTCGCGCTGGATGTGCCGAACCTGCTGGACGGCCTTGCCCTGGCCGACCGGCTGGGGGACTCGGTGTCGTTCTACAAGATCGGCCTCGGCATGCTGACCGGCGGCGGCCTTGCCCTGGCCAACGAGCTGAAGGCCGAACGCGGCAAGCGCATCTTCCTGGACCTCAAGCTGTTCGACATCGGCGCCACGATCGAGGCGGCGGTGCGCGGCATCGCCCGCTACGACCTGGACTTCCTGACCGTCCACGGCGACCCGCAGGTGGTGCGGGCGGCGGCCACCGGCAAGGGCGGCAGCGGACTGAAGATCCTGGCCGTCACCATCCTCACCTCGCTGGACCGCGCCGATCTGGATGCCAACCTGATCCGCCCCGGCGACATCCATGAGATCACGCTGGAACGTGCCCGCCGCGCGCTTGAGGCTGGCGCCGATGGCGTGATCGCCAGCCCGCAAGAGGCCGCGATGATCCGCGCGCTGCCCGAAGCCAAGGGCCGCCTCATCGTCACCCCCGGCGTCCGCCCCGCCGGCGCCGCCACCGGCGACCAGAAGCGCATCGCCACCCCCGCGCGGGCCATCGCCGACGGCGCCGATCACATCGTCGTCGGCCGCCCGGTCTGGCAGGCCGAAGACCCGGCGGCGGCGGCCCGCACCATCATTGCAAGCCTGCCGCCACGGCCCTAGCCTGCCCCGAAACCGAAAAGGGGCCTGCATGACCATCGACGGAACCCTCAAGGCCCGCAGCCCGCGCATCCGTTTGGGCATGGTCGGCGGCGGGCGCGATGCCTTCATCGGCGCAGTCCACCGCATCGCCGCGCGGCTGGACGACCGGTATGACCTGGTGGCCGGCTGCTTCTCGGCCAGCCCCGAAAAGGCCCTCGCCTCGGCTGCCGACATCGGCGTGCCGCGGGCCTATGCCAGCTTCGCCGAGATGGCCTCGCGTGAGGCGCGGCGGGAAGACGGCATCGAGGCGGTGGCCATCGTCACCCCCAACCACCTGCACGCGCCGGTGGCGATGCAGTTCCTGCGCCGCGGCATCCACGTGATCTGCGACAAGCCGCTGACCGCCACGCTGCCCGAGGCGAAACGCCTGGCCAAGGCCGCCGAAGCCAGCGGAGTGATCTTCGCGCTGACCCACAACTACACCGGCTATCCGCTGATCCGGCAGGCCCGGGCCATGGTCCAGGCCGGGGTGCTGGGCGAATTGCGGCTGGTGCAGGTGGAATATGCGCAGGGCTGGCTGTCGACGGACCTTGAGACGACGGGCCACAAGCAGGCCGACTGGCGCACCGACCCGGCCCGCACCGGGGCCGGCGGCAGCACCGGCGACATCGGCACCCATGCCTTCAACCTGGCGGGCTTCGTCTCGGGCCTGCGGGTCGCTGAACTGGCCGCCGATGTGCACAGCTTCGTGCCCGGCCGCCGGGTGGACGACAATGCCCACGTCCTGTTGCGGTTCGAAGGCGGGGCAAAGGGCATGCTCTGGTGCAGCCAGGTTGCCGCCGGAATGGAGAACGGCCTGCGGCTGCGGGTATTCGGCACGCGGGGAGGCCTGGACTGGGCGCAGGAAGACCCCAACGTGCTGTGGCACCTGCCGCTGGACGCCCCGCGCCAGCGGCTGACCCGTGGCGGCATCGGCATGGGGCCGGAGGCGGCGCGGACGATCCGCGTGCCGGCGGGCCACCCGGAAGGCTATCTGGAAGGCTTCGCCAACATCTACACCGAAGCCGCCCACGCCATCCTGGCCCGGCGCGAGGGCCGGCCGGTGGACCCCGAGGTCGCGTTCCCCGGGCTGAAGGAGGGAGTTGAAGGGCTGGCTTTCGTCGACGCCTGCGTGCGGTCCTCGGCGCGCAATGGAACCTGGGTGAAACTCGCACTCTGACGGTCCGGCCGGGAACCGGAATTCGAAGTCGAATTCCGTCCGCGATTTCCGACTTCGGAAATCGCTTCCCTCATGGATTGTCGTTGATGTCGCGATCCCAAAGCTTGACCTGACCCTGCCGCGTGCCCACCAGCTTGCGCGTCACCGCCCAGGCGACCAGCGACAACACGGCGAACACCAGCAGCAGCAGCGGCAGTCCCGGCCCAACGATGCCGAAGCCCACCAGCACCCCGGTCAGCACCGCGCCCACGGCAAAGCCCAGGAAGATGAACCCTGGCGCCAGCACCTCAAGCACGCCCAGGCCGAAGCCCAGCACGATCCAGGCCCACCATACCGTCCAGATCTGTTCCGGCATCGTTCAGCCCTTCCCTTTCAGAAGCTTGAAGGCATCGCCAAAGACATCCAGCGCGGCAGTGGGGATCAGGATGGTCTGCTTGCCCTGGCCCACGGCCACCGCCTGCAAGGCTTCGACCTGCTTGAGCGCCACCTGATACTGCGCCGCTTCAAGCCCGCTTTCCTTGATCGTCTCGGCAATCACACCAGTCGCATAGGCCTCGGCATCTGCGGTGATCCGCTTGGCCTTGGCCTGCTGTTCGGCGGCATACAATTCGGCATCCGCCTGCAACTCGACCGCGCGCTTCTTGCCCTCGGCCTCCATCACCTGGGCCCGCCGGGCGCGCTCTGCGTTCAGTTGCTGCAGCATCGCCGCCCGCGTCGCCTCGTCCAGATTGACGTCCAGGATTTCCGCCCGGGTCACTTCGACCCCCCAGTCGTCGACCATCATGGCGACCTGCTCGCGCACCCGTTCGATCAGCTGCGCGCGGTTCGACTGCACCTGGTCCAGCTCCAGCTTGCCGATCTCGCTGCGCACGATGCCGGCCACCGTGGTGGCGATGGCGCCGTCGATGTCGCGGATGCGGTAGACGGTCTTTTCCGGCTCGGTCACCCGGTAGAACACCGAGGTCTCCACCTTGACCAGCACGTTGTCGGCGGTGATCGCGTCCTGGCTGGCGTTCGGCAGCTGGCGTTCCAGCACCGAGACCTTGTGCGCGATCCGGTCCAGGAAGGGCACCACGAAGTTGATCCCCGGCCCCAGCACGGCCTTGAGCCGGCCGAAGCGTTCGACCACATGCTTGTCGCTTTGCGGCACGATCCGCACGCCAAGGAAGATGCAGAGAATGATGAAGGCCGCGATCGCCAGATAGACCGCGTTCCAGCCGATGAAATCCTGTCCGTCCACGAAACCTCTCCCGACAAATCGCTTTCAGGCGCCCCCGCCCGCATGTCGGTCAATCTGGCGATTCGGAACGCCGGTCGCAAGGGCCGGCATTCCGCCGCCGCTACCAGCGGCGCTCGAACCGGCGACGCAACAGGATGGCTGCCACGTTCATCACCAGAAGAAAGGCCAGCAGCACGATGATCGCCCCGTTCGACCGCTCGATGAAGGCCGGGTCGGCGCGGCTGGCCCAGGAATAGACCTGCACCGGCAGCGCGGTTGCGGGGTCAAGGAAGCCTTCGGCCGGCGCCGCCGGGTAGTTGTCGACAAACGCCACCATGCCGATCAGCAAGAGCGGCGCCGTTTCCCCCAGTGCCGAGGCCAGACCAAGGATGGTGCCGGTCAGGATGCCGGGCATGGCCAGAGGCAGCACGTGGTGGAACACCGTCTGCATCTTCGACGCCCCGATCCCCAGCGCCGCATCGCGGATCGACGGCGGCACCGCCCGGATCGAGGCGCGGGTGGCAATGATGATCGTCGGCAGCGTCATCAAGGACAACACCAGCGCGCCGACCAGCGACGACGATTGCGGAAAGCCGAAGAAATTGATGAACAGCGCCAGACCCAGGATGCCGAACACGATCGACGGCACCGCGGCCAGGTTCGAGATGTTCACCTCGACCGCATCGGTCCAGGTGTTCTTGGGCGCGAACTCCTCGAGGTAGATCGAGGCGGCAATGCCCACCGGCACGCACATCACCAGCACCAGAAGCATCATGTAGACCGAGCCAAGGATCGCGACGCCCAGGCCAGCGGCCTCGGGGCGCTGGTCCGAGGCGTCCGGATTGGTCAGGAAATCCCAGTTGAAGCCGGAACTGAGAATGCCTGCCTCTTGCAGTCTCTCGGCCAGCATCAGCTGCTCGGGCGAGACGTTGCTGTCGCGCTTGGCCGTCTCCATCGTCACCCGGCCCTTCAGGAAGCCGTCGATCCGGCCCGCTGCCAGCACATCGGCCGGGATCGTGGTGCCCACCAACTGAGGATCGGCCAGGACCTTCGCCCGCAACTCGCCCGCCGCATCCTTCGAGATCAGCGCGGTCACATCCTTTTCGGACAGATCGCCGGTGTCGATGCCCAGGCGTTCCAGTTCCGCCTTCAGGCCGGCGGCGATCACCTTGCCATAGCCCACGGTCGTGACCTTGGTCATCTCGTCGCGGCTGCGATTGCCCTTGGGGTCCAGCACGGATTCGCTCAGTTCGACCGGGAAGCTCAGCCGCGCCTGGCTGAACGACGACACGCCGTCACGCAGGATGGTGAACAGCATGATGCCCAGCATCAGCAGCGAGACCGAGATCGCGATCACGCCATAGGCACGGAAGCGCGCCTCTACGGCATTGCGACGGCGAGTCAGCGGCGATTCGGACAGCAGCGACTGGCGCGGCCGGTGGTGGCTGTCGGGGGCGGCAGAGATGTCGGTCATTCGTATTGCTCCCGATACTTGCGCACGATCCACAGCGCGAAGATGTTCAGCGCCAGCGTGATGATGAATAGCGTCATGCCCAGTGCAAAGGCGACAAGCGTCTCGGGCGCGGCGAAATCGGTGTCGCCGGTCAACTGGCCGACGATCTTCACCGTCATCGTCGTCATCGCCTCGAACGGGTTCAGGCTCAGCTTCGCCGCAGCGCCGGCGCCCATCACCACCACCATGGTCTCGCCGATGGCGCGGCTGGCCGACAGCAGGATGGCACCCACGATACCCGGCAGGGCGGCGGGCAGGATCACCTGCTTCACCGTCTCGGACCGGGTGGCGCCCAGGCCCAGGCTGCCGTCCCGGATGGACTGGGGCACGGCGTTGATGATGTCATCCGACAAGGACGAGATGAACGGGATGTTCAGGATGCCGATCACCAGGCCGGCGGTCATCACCGAAGACCCCGAGTTGCCAAGGCCCAGCGGCTGGGCGAAATAGTCGCGCAGGAACGGCCCCACCGTGACCAGCGCGAACAGGCCGAAGACCACGGTCGGGATGCCGGCGATCACCTCGATCATCGGCTTGACCCAGGCGCGCACCCGCGGGGTGGCATATTCCGAAAGGTAGATCGCGGCGAAAAGCCCGATCGGCACCGAGACGATCATCGACACCAGCGTGATGTACATCGTGCCCCAGACCAGCGGCGCGATCCCCAGATCCGACCCGCCGCGAAAGTTCGGCGACCAGGTCAGGCTGAAGAAGAAGTCCTTGGCCGGGTATTTGGTGAAGAAATCCCAGGTCTCGGACACCATCGAATAGACGATGCCAATGGTGGTCAGGATGGCGATCGAAGAGGCCAGGATCAGCAGGCCCATGATCACCCGCTCGACCGCATTGCGGGCGCGGAACTTTCCCGAACTCCGCCCGACCGCCCAGAACAGCCCGCCGACCGCCGCCGCCAGCACCAGCAGCGTGCGCCCGAGCGCGCCCCAGGACGCCATCTCGCGGTAACTCTGGGCGGCCGCGAGAACCTCTTTGGTGACGTTCGAGCCAAGCGCCACGCCGACAGCGGCCAGGCGGTCGCGGACATCGGTGAATTCGGTGCGGATCATGCCCGCTTCCTGTTCCGTCATGGCGCCTTCCGCCACGGCGGTATCCAGCCCGGCGGCCACGCGGCGCACGTCGGCCAGCATCAGTTCGCGGCTGGAGCCGTCGGCCACCATCGCCTCGGGCAAGGTGGCGCTGATCCGGCTCTCGATGACGATGGGCTGTGCGATCAGCCAGACGATCAGCACCGCCAGCGCCGGCAAGACCGTGCTCAGCGCGCCGTTCCAGCCGTAGTGCGCGGGCAGCGAATGCAGCCCGCGCGGGTCACCGCCGGCCGCGACCATCACCCTCCGCCTGGCCAGGACATAGCCTGCGATGCCAAGCACCACGACGACGGCAAACAGCAGCAGGACGGACATGGGCGCTTCCGTTCGGAAAGGGTGGAAAAAGACGTCGGGGCGGCACCCGATGGCGCCGCCCCGCAAAGGTCAGATCATTCCAGCGGGCCCATCGGGGTTTCCGCGGCCACGGCTTCCTGGGTCGCCTTCAGTTCCGGGTCGGACACCAGGCCATAGGCGGCCAGCGGGCCGTCCGGGCCGGCAATGTCGTCCGACACGAAGAACTCGATGTATTCCTTCAGGCCGGGGATCACGCCGATGTGGGCCTTCTTGACGTAGAAGTACAGCGGACGCGACACCGGGTAATCGCCCGAGGCGATGGACTCGGTCGAGGGAACGACGCCGCTCATGGTGGCGACCTTCAGCTTGTCGGTGTTGTTCTGGTAGAACGACAGGCCGAACACGCCGACGGCTTTCTTGTCGGTTTCCAGGCGCGCCAGCGTCTCGGTGTAGTCGCCGTCGATGTCGATCGACTTGCCGTCGGTGCGCAGCTCAAGGCAGGCCTTGGAAGCGTTGCCCTTCTTTTCCTTCTCGTCCGCGCCCGCGGCGGCGGCCAGGAACAGGTCGTAGGCGCCGGTATCCTTGCAGCCCGCCTCGATCACCTTGATGTCGAAGACTTCGCGGGTGCCGTGCTTGGTGCCCGGGACCAGCGTCAGGATGTCCTGCGCCGGCAGGGCGGCGTTCACTTCGGCCCAGGTCGCAACCGCGTTGTCGACGATCGCGCCATCCTTGGCGACCTTGGCCGCCAGAGCAAGGTAGACATCGGACGGGGTCAGCGCGAAGTCGGGTCCGTTCACATCGCTGGCGAAGACGATGCCGTCATAGCCGATGCGGACTTCCATGATCTCTTCGATGCCGTTGGCCTTGCACAGGTCGATGTCCGACTGGCTGATGCGGCTGGACGAGTTGGCGATGTCGACGGTGTTCTCGCCCACGCCTTCGCACAGCTTCTTGCGGCCCGCACCCGAACCGCCGCCTTCCACGACCGGGGTCGGGAAGTCGAAGTTCTCGCCGAAGGCTTCGGCGACGATGGTGGAATAGGGCAGCACGGTGGACGAGCCGGTGATCTGGATCTGGTCGCGCGCGGCGGCCAGCGACGTCGACGCGGCCAGAACAGCCAACGCCGAGACGGTGAGCTTGATGGGGGTCATGGGAATTGCTCCTCAGGGTCAATGCGGGCCGCAGGACGGGCCTCGCACAGCGGGCTAGGCCCGTTCGATGACGTCTGTATTGCGCTTTTGTAAAAGCTGGATGACAGATCGCCGACAGGCGGTACCGCCGGCGACACCTTTCCCCCGCCCGGCCTTGCCGCTAGGGTGCGCGCCACAACAGGACCGGAAGCTCAGCATGACCCAACGCCTGCACCTCGTCTTCGGCGGCGAACTCGTCAGCCCCGACAAGACCATGTTCAAGGACGTGTCGCAAATTCACGTCGTCGGGATGTTCCCCGACTATGCCAGCGCCCATTCCGCCTGGAAGGCCGAGGCGCAGCGCACCGTGGACAATGCCCACATGCGCTATTTCATCGCCCACATCCACCGCCTGCGGGATGAGGAACAGGCCGCTTCCTCCACCGAAGAGCTTGGCTGACGCAGATGCCGGGGTCGATCGGGCTGCGGCTCTACACGCTGTCGCAACGCCGCGAGACCGGCCCCGAGACTGCCCGGCCGCCCCGACCCGAAGGTCGCCTGGCCTGGCTGCACGCCGGTGGCCCGCCGGCCGGACTGCAGGAACTGGCCCGCCGCCTGGTCGAAGAGGACGGCATCGCCGTTCTGCTGACCGGCGCTGCCGAGGCCAAGGCCGACCCCGGGGTGATTCTGCAACCCGCACCCTCCGAGACCCCAACCGAGGCGCTGGCCTTCCTTGACCATTGGCGCCCCGAGATCGCGCTGATTTCGGATGGCGAGCTGCGCCCGGTGCTGCTGCATACCGCGGCCGAACGCGGCCTGCCGCTGCTGATGGCCGACGCCCGCGCGCCGCATCTGCTGCGCGACCGCGACGGCTGGTATCCGGGCCTTCTGCGCAGCACGCTGGGCCTGTTCACCCAGATCATCACCGTCGACACCGCCGCCGCCCAGCGCTTTCGCAAGGCCGGCGCGCTGCCCTCGGCCGTCTCGGTCGCCGGCCGGATGGAGGAACGCTCGGCGGTCCTGCCCTGCCTAGAAGCCGAACGCCAGGCGCTGGCGCAGATGCTGGCCTCGCGCCCGCGCTGGCTGGCCGCGCCGCTGCCCGAGGCCGAGGTCGAGACCATCGTCGCGGCGCATCGCTCGGCGATGGGCCTGGCCCACCGGCTGCTGCTGATCGTGATGCCGGAACGGCCCGAGCAGGCCGAACCGCTGGCCCGGCGGCTGGAAGCCGAGGGCTGGTCGGTCGCCCTGCGCACGGCCGAGCAGGAGCCAGAGGCAGAGACCGAGATCTACGTCGTCGATCACCCCTCGGAATTGGGCCTGTGGTATCGGCTGGCCCCGATCACCTTCCTGGGCGGCAGCCTGTCGGCTGGCGGCGCACTCCGCAACCCGCTGGAACCCGCGGCGATGGGCTCGGCCATCCTGCATGGCCCGCGGCCAGGCCCGCATGGCGGCGTGCTGGGCCGTCTGGGCGCCGCGCGAGCCGCCCGCGCGGTGGCGTCGGCGGGCGATCTGGCCGAAGCCTTGGGCGACCTTCTCTCGCCCGACCGTGCAGCCCGGCTGGCACAGGCGGCCTGGCTCGTGGCCTCGGAAGGGGCGGAGGTGACCGACACCGTGCTGGCCCGCGTTCGCCAGGTCTTGGACGGGGCCGGTTGATGCGCGCGCCCGGGTTCTGGGCCACGCCGCCCGACCAGCCGGCACTGCTGGCGCGGCTGCTGGCGCCGCTGGGCCGGGTCTACGCCGCCGCCACCGCCCGCCGCCTGAAAGCGCCCGCTTACCGCGCCCGTGTGCCAGTGATCTGCATCGGCAACCTCAACGCCGGCGGCACCGGCAAGACCCCCACCACCATGGCCCTGACGATGCGCCTCCTGGCCCGCGGCCAATCCGTCCACATCGTCAGCCGCGGCTACGGCGGCAGCCTGCAAGGCCCCGAGCGCGTCGACGACCAGCGCCATGCTGCGGCACAGGTGGGCGACGAACCCTTGCTGCTGGCGGCCTTCGCCCCGGTCTGGGTGGCCCGCGACCGCGCCGCCGGCGTGCGCGCGGCCGAAGCGGCGGGGGCGCGGGTGATTCTGCTCGATGACGGCTTTCAGAACCCGTCGGTGGTGAAGGACCTGTCACTGGTGGTGGTCGATGCCGGACAGGGGTTTGGCAACGGCCTCTGCCTGCCCGCCGGCCCGCTGCGCGAACCCGTCGCGACCGGCCTCGCCCGCGCCTCGGCGGTGCTGTCGATCGGCGATGCCGCTGCGCAAGCCGCCTTCCGCGCCACCTGGGGCGCCGCCCTTGGCCCGCTGCCGCACCTGACCGGCCGGCTGGAACCCCTGCAGATGGGCATGGACTGGCAGGGCGCGCGCGTGCTGGCCTTCGCCGGCATCGGCCAGCCGGAAAAGTTCTTCGCCACCCTGCGCAGCCTGGGCGCCAACGTCGTCCGGGCCGAGCCGCTGGACGACCACCAGCCGCTTTCGCCCACCCTGCTGACGCGCCTGGAAGCCGACGCCGCAACCCTGAACGCCCAGCTTGTCACCACCGAAAAGGACGCCGCCCGCCTGCCTGCCGCCTTTCGCCCCAAGGTCCTGACCCTGGTGGTGCGGCTGGAGCTGGACGACTGGTCAGCCCTCGACGCTTTGCTGGCCGGCCTGGGCCTCTAACCCCGGCCGCCGGACCGGGGGCCAGCCCCCGGACCCCCGGAGCATTTGGCAAAGGGCAAATGCAGGCAGACCGGATCTCTTGCATTTGCCCTTTTCAAAATACTCCCGCCGGAGGCAGCGACGCCGATGCCGGGCGCGCCGGTCAGCCTTCGGGATCGGCGAAGTAATCCTCGTCCACGCTGCGGATGACATAGGTCAGCCGGTCTCGCACGCCGACGCCATGGCGGATCATCAGCCGGGCCAGGTGCGCACCGTCGATCAGAACCACCCGGTGCTGCACCTTGCCCAGATAGGCCCGCGCGTCGGCGCTGAAGGTCGAGGTGGTGACGAACACGCCCTTGGTCGCGCCCTCGCCGGTGAGGCTGCCGATGAACTGCTGGATCGCGGGCCGCCCGACCTTGATCTCGGGGGCGTAGCGCTTGGCCTGGATATAGACCGCGTCCAGCCCCAGCGCGTCTTCGTGAATGATCCCGTCGATGCCGCCATCGCCCGAGGCGCGCGTCATGTGGTGGCTGCCGAAGTTGCCCGCGCCGTAGCCCATCTTCGCCAGAAGCTCCAGGATCAGCCGCTCGAAGCGCACCGGGTTGATGGCATAGAGCCGCTGGAGGATACCGTCTGCCAAGGCTGACTCGATCTCGCGGTGGGCGCGGTCGATCACGTCTTCCGGGGTCTCGCCCGGCAGATCGGCGGGGGCGGGGCGGGGCGAAGGCTCGCTCTCCCCGGACTTCTGGGCCGCCTTCGCCATCGCCGCCTGATGCGACGGAAGCGACCGGATGATCCTCCAGTCCAGCGGCTTGCGCGCCGCAAGCCAGGCCCGGCCTTCGTCGGAGGCGACCATCACGCCGCGCGCCGGACGGTCCACCAGCCCTGCCTTGAGCAGGTGGAAGATCGCCCAGTCCGCCCGGTCGAAGACACGCGTCCGGGTGCCGCTTTTCAGCATCTCGGCCATCTCTTCGCCGGTCAGGCCGAACTCGCGTTGCAGCGAGGGCAGGCAGGCACGGGCATTCCGCGCCTCGCCCGCCAGAAGCCGCAGGCAGGGCAGCAGGAACTCCCCCATCGACGGGATGGTCACGCCGTCATCCCGATCGCCGCGCGGCCCATCACCTCGACCACCTTCGCCTCGATCTGCGCGGCGTCCATCCCGGCGACGCGGTACATCGCTTCGGGGCTGGCCTGGTCGATGAAGCTGTCGGGCAGCACCATGCTGCGGAACCGCAAGCCGCCGTCGAAGACGCCTTCCTCGGCCAGGAACTGGGCGACGTGGCTGCCGAAGCCGCCTACGGCGCCTTCTTCGACGCAGATCAGCGCCTGGTGGTGGCGGACGAGCTGGCGGATCAGGTCGTGGTCCAGCGGCTTGGCAAAGCGGGCATCGGCCACGGTGGGGGCCAGCCCACGGGCCGCCAGCGATTCGGCGGCCTTGAGCACCTCGGCCAGCCGCGTGCCGAAGGACAGGATCGCCACGCGCGAGCCTTCCCGCATCACCCGGCCGCGGCCGATCTCCAGCGGAACGCCCCGTTCAGGCATCTCGACGCCCATCCCCTCGCCGCGGGGATAGCGGAAGGCGATGGGGCCGCTGTCGTGCGCGACCGCGGTAGCGACCATGTGTTTCAGGTCGGCCTCATCCGCTGCGGCCATCACCACCATGCCGGGCAGGTTGGCCAGGAAGGCCACGTCGAAGGCGCCGGCATGGGTGGCGCCATCGGCCCCCACCAGCCCGGCCCGGTCGATGGCGAACCGGACGGGCAGGCGCTGGATCGCCACGTCATGCACCACCTGGTCATAGCCGCGCTGCAGGAAGGTGGAGTAGATCGTGCAGAAGGGCTTCATCCCCCCCGCCGCCAGGCCGGCGCTGAAGGTCACGGCGTGCTGTTCGGCGATGCCCACATCGAAGCACCGCTTCGGGAAGCGGGCGCCGAACAGGTCAAGGCCCGTGCCTTCGGGCATCGCCGCCGTCACCGCCACCACCTTGTCGTCGGCCTCGGCCTCCTGGATCAGCGCTTCGGCGAAGACGCGGGTATAGACGGGGGCGTTCGAAATGGCCTTCTTCTGCTCGCCCGTCACCACGTCGAACTTGCCCCGCGCATGGCCGCGGTCGGGGGCATTCTCGGCCGGGGCATAGCCCTTGCCCTTCTTCGTCAGCACATGGATCAGCGTCGGCCCGGTGGCCCGCGCCTTCACCGTGCGCAGGACCGGCAGAAGCTGGTCAAGGTCGTGCCCGTCGATCGGGCCGATGTAGTCGAAGCCCAGTTCCTCGAACAGGGTGCCGCCCACCGCCATGCCCTTGAGCATTTCCTTCGCCCGCCGCGCGCCTTCCTGGAAGGGCGAGGGCAGCAGCGACACGAACCCCTTCGCCGCCTGCCGCAGGTCCTGCACCGGGGCCTCGGCGTAAAGCCGCGACAGATAGGACGACAGCGCCCCCACCGGCGGGGCAATCGACATCTCGTTGTCGTTCAGGATGACGAACATCCGCGTCTTCAGGTGGCCGGCGTTGTTCATCGCCTCGAAGGCCATGCCCGCGCTCATGCTGCCATCACCGATCACGGCAATGGCATCGCCGGGGTCGCCGCCTAGGTCGGCCGCCACGGCCAAGCCCAGCGCCGCGCTGATCGAGGTCGACGAATGCCCCGCCCCGAACGGGTCATAGGGGCTTTCCGACCGCTTGGTGAAGCCACTGAGGCCGCCCTCGGTCCGCAGGGTGCGGATGCGGTCGCGCCGCCCGGTCAGGATCTTGTGCGGATAGCACTGGTGGCCGACGTCCCAGACCAGCTTGTCGCGCGGCGCGTCGAAGACGGCATGCAGCGCCACCGTCAGTTCCACCACGCCCAGACCCGCGCCCAGATGCCCGCCGGTCACCGACACGGCCGAAACCGTCTCGGCCCGCAACTCCTGCGCCAGAAGCGCAAGCTCTCGGTCGGTCAGCGCCTTCAGGTCGGCGGGAGTGGCGACACGGTCAAGGATCGGGGTGGCGGGACGGTCGGCCAAGGGGGCCTCCTTCACTGGCTCAGTTCTGGCGGTGAATCGTGAATGCCGCCGCCGCTATAAGGTTTTCCGCGGCCTTTCCATAGGGCGACAGTGCCGCAGCCGCCTGCGCCACCAGCGCCTCGGCCTTGGACCGGGCACCCTCAAGGCCCAGGAGCGAGACGAAGGTGGCCTTGCCCGCGGCCTCGTCCTTGTGCACCCGCTTTCCGGCGGTTTCGGCATCGCTGGTGACATCCAGGATGTCGTCGGCGATCTGGAACGCCAGCCCCAGCGCGGTGGCATAGGCCCGCAGCGGCCCGCGGTCGGCCTGCGCAAGGATCGCCCCGGCTTCGGCCGAAAAACGGATCAGCGCGCCGGTCTTGCCGGCCTGCAGCGCGGTGATCTCGTCCAGGGTCAGCGGCCGCCCGGCGGTTTCGGCGGCAATGTCCAGCGCCTGGCCCAGCACCATGCCTTCGGCGCCCGAAGCCCTGGCCAAGGCCTCGACCAGCCCGATCCGCACTTCGGCACTGCCGCAGGCCGGGTCGGCCAGCAATTCGAAGGCCAGCGTCTGCAGGGCATCTCCGGCCAGCACGGCGGTTGCCTCGTCCCACTTCACATGCACCGTGGGCAGGCCGCGGCGCAGGTCGTCGTTGTCCATGCAGGGCATGTCGTCATGCACCAGACTATAGGCGTGCAGGCATTCCACCGCCGCCGCGGCATTCAGCGCCCGCGTGTCGGGCACCCCCAGCATCCGCGCCGATTCCATCACCAGGAACCCGCGCAGCCGCTTTCCGCCCTGCACGGCATAGCGCATGGCCGCCACCACCGGCTGATCGGGCTTGCCCGCCAGCACCTGCATCAGATGCGCCTCGATCCGGGCCGCATCCGCTTTCAACACATCCGAAAAGCTCACATCCCCTCCGCCGGCACCGTGCCCGTGACGCGGCCCTCGGCGGTGCGGATCAGTTCCACCTTCGCCTCGGCCTCGGCCAGCTTGGCCGCGCAATGCGCCTTCAAGGCCGCCCCGCGCTCATACAGCGCAATCGACTGCTCCAGCGCCACTTCGCCCCGCTCCAGCGCGGTGACCACGCCTTCCAGCGCCGCCATCGCCTCTTCGAAGCTCATCTCCGCCACAGGTTTGTCAGTCATGCCGCACGCCTCGCCAGTTCGCCCACATACGCCCCGACCGAGGCCGCCAGCGCATCCAGATCATAGCCCCCTTCCAGTGTCGAGACCATGCGGCCCCCCGACACCTCCCACAGCCGGGCGGCCAGCCAGGCATAGTCCGCCGCCTCCCACTCCAGCCCGGCCAGAGGGTCGGCGGCATGGGCATCGAACCCCGCACTCACCAACAGCAGGTCAGGCCGCCAGTCGGCCACCGCGGGCAGGATCAGCCGCTCATACGCCGCCCGCATCGCCGCGCCCCCGGTGCCGCCGCGCAACGGCACGTTCAGCACCTGGCAATGCGCCCCCACCTCTGACGGGTCGCCCGAGCCCGGATACAGCGGCATCTGATGGCTGCTGGCGAACAGGCACCGCCCCTCGTCCCACAGCACATCTTGCGTGCCGTTGCCGTGATGCACGTCGAAATCGACGATCGCCACCCGCGCCAGCCCATGCGCGTCCAACGCCCGCATCGCACCGATGGCCACCGTGCCGAACAGACAGAACCCCATCGCCCGCGCGGCCTCCGCATGGTGGCCCGGAGGCCGCCCGGCGACAAACGCCGCGCCCCCGCCCGCCACCACCGCATCCACCGCCGCGCAGATGCCTCCCACCGCCCGCATCGCCGCCCGGAACGACCCCGGCGACAGGAACGTGTCGCCATCCAGCTGCGCCCAACCCGCCTCGGGCACCGCCCCCTTCACCGCCGCCAGATAGCCCGCCGGATGACAGCGCAGCACCTCGGCCTCTTCCCCCAGGGGGCACTCCCGGCGCTCCACGGCCAGCCCGGCCAACCCGGCCTCGACCGCCCGCAACCGCTCCACCCGCTCGGGGTGCCCCGGCGGGTTCACATGGCCCGAACAGTCCTCCGACGTGAACACCAGCATGGCTTGCCCTTTTCGAAATACTCCGGGGTCCGGGGCAGCGCCCCGGGGCCGCCATTCAGTCCGGCGCCAGCATGTAGCCTTCGCCGCGCACCGTCTGCAAATAGCGCGGCGCCTTCGGGTCGTCCTCGATCTTGCGCCGCAGCCGGGTGATCTGCACATCCACCGCCCGCTCCTGCGCGGCCTCCTCGCGGCCAAGGTCCGCCACCAGCCGCTCTCGGCTGATCGCCTCTCCCGCCGCCGCCGCGAACAGCCGCATCAAGGCCGCCTCGGTCGCAGTCAGCCGCACCAGATCGGTACCCCGCCACAACTCGCCCCGATCCAGATCATACCGCACCCCACCCAGATGCAACACCCTGGGCGCCGGCTCGGCCGCGCGCGCCTGCGGCACCCGCCGCAGGATCGCCCCAACCCGCAAGAGCAACTCTTTCGGCTCGAACGGTTTGACCAGATAATCGTCGGCGCCTGCTTCCAGCCCCTCGATCCGGTTCGCCGCCTCGCCTTTCGCCGTCAGCAGCAGGATCGGCGTCTGCATCTGCTTGCGCAACGCGCGCGTCAGGGCAATGCCGTCCTCGCCCGGCATCATCACGTCCAGCACGATCAGATCGAACTCCAGCCCCGCCAGCAGCTTGCGCGCCTGCCCCGCATCGCGCGCAACCGTGACAAGATAGCCGTTGCGGACCAAGAACTTCTGCAACAGCCCCCGGATCCGCTCGTCATCGTCTACCACCAGCAGATGCGCCTCGATCATGCCCCGGCCTCCATCAGGCGCCATCCTTCAGCCGGCTATATTGCACCCGCATTTCCGGGTCCATCATCGCCTCAAGCACCTGCCGGAAACCCTGCACCGCCTGCGGCCCGGCCGCGCGATAGGCCGCCCGCATCCGCGCCCGCTGCGCATCCGACAGCGCCCGCTCCAGCTCGGACCCCCGCGCCGTCAGGTACAGATGCCGCTCGCGCGCATCCACCTTGCCCTTCTCGACCCGCACATGGCCCTCGTCGATCAGCGTCCGCAGCACCCGGTTCAGGCTTTGCTTGGTCACCGCCAGGATCGCCAGCAGGTTCGAAACCGTCGTCCCCGGGCTGCGGTGGATGAAATGCACCGCCCGGTGATGCGCCCGGCCATAGTCCATGGTTTCAAGAATCCGGTCCGGGTCGGCGGTAAACCCGCGATAGGCAAAGAACATCGCCTCGATGCCCTTCCGCAACTGCTCGTCCGTCAGATACAGCAGGCCTTCCCCGCCCGGTGCCTCGGCCATTGGCAGCCTCCCTTTTCGGCGGAATTTATGTCAGCCTTGTTGACTTTCCAAGCCACATTCGATACCGAGTCGCCGGTTTGACGCAAGATTGTGTCCGAAGCGGACCTATCCTGCGCAAGATTCGAAAACTGCAGGAGGCCGCAATGGCAGCATATGATGATCGCGACGGGTTCATCTGGATGGATGGCAAGCTGGTGGAATGGCGCGGCGCGCAGGTCCACGTCCTGACCCACGCGCTCCACTATGCCAGCGCCGTCTTCGAAGGCGAGCGCTGCTACAACGGCCGCATCTTCAAATCGACCGAACATTCCGAGCGCCTGCTGAAATCGGGCCAGTTGCTGGACATGCCGATTCCCTACACCGCCGCCCAGATCGACGCCGCCAAGGTCGAGGTGCTGAAAGCCAACGGCCTGACCGACGCCTACGTCCGCGCCATCGCCTTTCGCGGCGCCGGTGACGAGATGGGCGTCGCCAGCTTGGGCAACCCGGTCCGCCTGGCCATCGCCTGCTGGACCTGGGGCGCCTATTACGGCGACGCCAAGATGAAGGGCGCCAAGCTGGACATTTCCAAATGGAAACGCCCCAGCCCCGAAACCATCCCGTGCGAGGCCAAGGCCGCCGGCCTTTACATGATCTGCACCATGTCCAAGCACGCCGCCATGGCCAAGGGCTGCAGCGACGCGATGATGTTCGACTATCGCGGCTACGTGGCCGAGGCGACCGGGGCGAACATCTTCTTTGTCAAGGACGGCGAGGTGCACACCCCCGCGCCCGACTGCATCCTGAACGGCATCACCCGGCAGACCGTGATCGGCATGCTGCGCGACATGCAGATCAAGGTGCATGAGCGGCAAATCGAGGCCTCCGAGCTTGAGGGCTTCGAGCAGTGCTGGCTGACCGGCACTGCGGCCGAGGTCACACCGGTTGGCCAGATCGGTACCTGGACCTTCGAAGTGGGCGACCTGACCCGCCGCGTCGCCACCGAATACGAGAAGCTGGTCCGCGCTTGAAGCCGCGCAAGGATCGACTGGCGCGGCGGCAGGACCGTCAGGGGCCTTGTCGCCGCTCCAGCAGCCGAAACAGCACCGGCGCGCCCAGGATCACGATCAGGATCCGCGTCAGGTGGTGCAGCACCACGAAGCCCAGGTCGGCCCCGGCGATGATCGCCAGCATCGACATCTCCGCCTGCCCGCCCGGGGTGAAGGCCAGGAAACCCTCGACCGGGGGGGCCAGACCGCTGAGGGTGACGATCTCGGTCACCACCGCCGCCAGTGCGGCCAGGATCAGCACGAAGGCCGCACCACCGGCGACCGTGTCGCGCAATTCGCGCAAGGTCACGCCCACGTAGCTGACGCCGATGCCGATCCCGATCAGGAATTGCGCCGCCAGCAGCGCCTCGCGCGGGGGGCGCTGCGTCAGCACCCCCGCCAGCGACAGCGCCGCGCCCAGGATCAGCGGCCCCAGGATCGCCGCGCCGAAGAGGCCCAGCCGCTCGCCCCCCTTCCAGCCGATCAGCGCCACCGCCACCATCAGCGCCATCTGCGCGACCGAGATCTCGGCCGCGGGCAGCCCGATGGGATGGTTCAGCGTCACGCCGTAAAGCTGCACCAGCACCACCGGCGCCACCACCATGATCACCAGCAGCCGCGTCGCATGGACCAGCGACAGCTGCCGCACGTTCGCCCCGGCCTCTTGCCCGAACAGCGTCATGTCGGCGGCGCCGCCCGGCATCGCGGCGTAGAAGGCGGTCACCGGATCAAAGCCGCAGACCCGGCGGAAGAACGGCACGCCGACCAGCGCGATCACCCCGATGTAGACCGGCACCAGCGCCACCGAGGCCAGCATCTGCGGCACCCGCTCGATCAGCGCCGGGGTGACGGCGGCGCCGATGGCCACCCCCAGCACCGTCCGCGCCGCGACCGAGACCTGCCCCAGCCCGCGCAACGGCGCACCGGCCAGCGCGGCCAGCAGGCAGGCCGCCATCGGCCCGAACAGGAACGGCAGCGGCAGGCCAAGCGCCGCGAAGACGGCCACCCCTGCGGCGGCAAGGGCAAGGGTCATGCCCTGCCGTTGCAGCGCGGGCATCATCCGGCGGGACCGCGCGGGGCGGACCGCGCCGGCATCAGCTTTCGTCCCCGTCGGGGAAGGTGATCTTGCGGGTGCGGTGCCAGTGCAGCGCCGCCGGCACCGCCACGATCAGCACCGCCGCTGCCATCAGCACCGCCGACAAGGGGGTGGAGACCAGCACCGTCGGGTCGCCCTGGCTGATCGCCAGCGCCCGGCGCAGCTGCACCTCGGCCATCGGTCCCAGGATCAGCCCGATCAGCACCGGCGCGATGGGAAAGTCGTAGACCCGCATGACATAGCCCAGGCAGCCCACAGCGAACATCATCGCCAGGTCCACCCAGGAATTCGACACCCCCCAGATCCCCACCAGCGAAAAGATCAGGATGCCGGCGTAGAGATAGGGCCGCGGAATGAACAGGAGCCGCACCCAAAGCCCCGCCAGCGGCAGGTTCAGGATCAACAGCATCAGGTTGCCGATGTAGAGCGAGGCGATCAGGCCCCAGACCAGGTCTCCCGAGTTGATGAACAGCATCGGCCCCGGTTGCAGGCCGTAGTTCTGGAACGCCGCCAGCATGATCGCCGCGGTGGCCGAGGTCGGCAGGCCCAGCGTCAGCAGCGGCACCAGCACCCCCGCGGCCGAGGCGTTGTTGGCCGCCTCGGGGCCGGCCACCCCCTCGATGGCGCCGTGGCCGAATTCCTCGGGGTACTTGGTCAGCTTGCGCTCGGTGACATAGGACAGGAAGGTGGGGATCTCGGACCCGCCCGCCGGCAGCGCGCCGATGGGAAAGCCGAAGGCGGTGCCGCGCAGCCAGGGCTTCCACGACCGCTTCCAGTCTTCCTTCGTCATCCAGATGCCGCCGGCAAGCGGGTTCAACTGCGGCACGTGCAATCCGAAGCGGCTGGCGACGTAAAGCGTCTCTCCGATGGCGAAAAGGGACACCAGGACGACGGTCATCTCGACCCCGTCCAGAAGGTCGGGCACGCCGAAGACCAGCCGTTGCTGGCCGGTGGCCTTGTCGATGCCCACCAGCCCCAGCGACAGCCCGATGAACAGCGCGATGAAACCGCGCACCTTGGAGGTGCCCATCACCACGCTGACCGACAGGAAGGCCAGCAGCATGAGCGCGAAGTAATCCTGCGGCTTGAAGATGAAGGCCAGCTCGGCAATCGGAGGGGCCAGGAAGGTCAGCCCCAGCGTGCCGATGGTGCCGGCGACGAAGGACCCGATGGCCGCAGTGGACAGCGCCGCCGCGCCGCGGCCCTGGCGGGCCATCTTGTTGCCCTCGAGCGCGGTCATCATCGCACCGCTTTCGCCGGGCGTGTTCAGCAGGATCGAGGTGGTCGATCCGCCATACATGGCGCCGTAGAAGATGCCGGCGAACATGATGAAGGCCGCCGTCGGATCAAGATAGACCGTCACCGGCAGCAACAGCGCGATGGTCAGCGCCGGGCCGATGCCGGGCAAGACGCCGATGGCGGTGCCCAGCAGGGTGCCGACAAAGGCCCAGACCAGGTTCATCGGCTGCAGCGCGACCGAGAACCCCTGCATCAGGCCGGCAATCGGGTCCATCGTCACACCCCCAGCGCGGGCAGAAGGCCGCCCAGCTGGACCCCCAGCTTGCCAAACAGCCACCAGGTCACCAGCGAGACCACGGCGCCCAAGGCCAGGTTCAGCCCCCAGCGGCGCGACTTGAAGGCGGCGGCGACCAGCACGAAGCAGCCGGTGCAGGTGACGACAAAGCCCAGCGGCTTCATCGTCAGCAGGGGCAGCGCGCAGGCCGCCGCCGCCAGTGTCAGCGCCTTGTGCGACACGACGTGGTTGTCGTTCACATCCTCGGCGCCCTGTTCCTCGAACGGAACGCCCCGACGGATCTGCAGCGCCAGGATCAGGCCCAGAAGCACCAGCCCCGCCCCCACCGCCGTGGGCATCAGCCCCGGTCCGATGTGGGCGTACTGGTCGAACTGCGGCAGCTCATGCGCCTTCCACAGCACGATCGCTCCCCAGCCCGCGGTCCCGGCTGCCAGCCAGTAGGGGCGTTCCGTCATGTCATGTCCCTCCGGGACGGCGGGGCTTACTTGACCAGCCCTGCGTCCTTGAGGATCGCGCCGATGCGGGTCTTTTCCTCGCCCAGGAAGGCCACGAAGTCGTCACCCGCAAGGAAGGCGTCTTCCCAGCCCTGCTTGGCCAGGGTGTCCTTCCAGGCCGGCCCCTCGTGCATCTTGGAGAAGCGGTCCAGCCACATGGCGCGGCCTTCGTCAGACATGCCCGGCGCGCCGACGATGCCGCGCCAGTTGCCCACCACGACGTTCAGCCCGGCCTCTTTCAGGCTGGGGGCGTCGATGCCGTCCACCCGGCCTTCCGAGGTGACCGCGATGATGCGGATGCGGCCGGCGTCGGCCATCGGCTTGAACTCGGACACGCCCGAGACGGCCACGGCCAGGGCGCCGCCGCCCAGCGCGGTGACGGTCTCGGCACCGCTGTCATAGGGGATGTAGTTCAGCTTCGACGGGTCCAGCCCGCTTTCCTTGGCGACCAGCGCCATCACGATATGGTCCACCCCCCCGGCCGAGCCGCCGCCGATGGCGACTGCGCCCAGGTCGGCCTTCATCGCGGCCACCAGGTCGTCGACGGTCTGGATGGGCGACTCGGGCGGCACTGCCACCACGCCGGTGTCGTTGGTCAGCCGCACCAGCGGCGTCACGTCGTCCAGCGTGACGGGCGAGTTGTTCAACAGGATGCCGCCGACCATGATGACGCCCATCGACATCACCGCGTTGTCGTTGCCCTGGTTGGCGCCGACGAATTCGGCTAGGCCGATGGTGCCGCCCGCACCGCCCTTGTTGGTGAAGGTCGCGCCGTCGCTGAAGATGCCGTCGGCCGCCATCGCCTCGAACGGCAGGCGCGCGGTGGCGTCATAGCCGCCGCCCGCACCGCCCGGCGCCATCACCACCGCCGGATCGGCCTGCGCCGCCGACAGCCCGGCCAGCGTGACCGCCGCAGCGGCCGCGAAAATCGTTCTGATCATTGTTGTTTCCTCCCTTTCGGTTTTCGCACTCTGCCCCCTGCATCGCGGCCGGGCAAGCCTTGCGAACGGAAACGCCGCCGCTCAATCGATCTGCAATTCCTCCAGCAGGCAGGCCCAGCCCGCGCCGTGCATGTCGCGGTCGGCGCGGGTGCCCTGCACCACCGGGCGCGGGACCGAGAACTTGACCACGTTCAACGATGCGATGTCGAAGCGTTTCAGCAATTGCCGGTCCACCCCGAACAGCCGCGCCACCGCCTCATCGCGCAAACCCTTGCGGACCCGGTCATAGACCGCCGGGGTGTCGCAGAAGACGTCGATGGTCAGCCAGAACGGCCCGGCGTTCTTGGACCGCACCTTGCTGACCAACTGTCCCAGCTCAGGCATGGCCGACCTCGTGGACGTCCAGCACGAAGGCCTCCATCGGGTCATCCAGCTCCATCACGTGGTTCAGGCAGAATTCGTACAGCGCCCCGCGCTGCATCTCTGCCGGCGAGAACGGGAAGGCGAAGGTCGGCATCGGCTCGTCCTCGGTCAGCGGATGGTGCAGGAGATAGGGGTTCAGCATCTTGGCCGCCTCGGCCGCCTGTTCCGCCGTGGGGCAGGTGACGATGCCCAGCACCCCGACCTCGAGCGGCATCTCGTGCCGGGTCTCCAGCGCGCCCAGCGTGGCATCCATCCCGATCAGCCGCAGTTCGACGGCGAATTCCTCGGCTGCAAGACCCATGCGTGCGCGGATCTTCTGGCAGACCTGCGCCGTCACGTCCGCCGCCCAGGCCCTGGCGTTCTGCACATAGCGGCGGTCGCGGATCACCGCCAGGCCCACCGCCTGGTGGCCCACCACCCGCGCGCCCTCCAGCTTGACGGTGTAGCGCCCGGGCACCCAGCGAGAGCCCTCCACCCGCACCCGCCGCCCGTCCAGCGCCCGGTAGTCCGAACCCGTCACGTCCAGATGCCCGCCGGGTTCATACAGGATGAAGGGATCGGAGTTTTCGTACAGCATGTGCGCCGAGACCGTGTAGGGCGTGGCCGCCGCCTCGGGCAGCATCGGTTCCACGGTGAAGCCGGTGGCGTCGAAGTCGATCTGGATCACGCCGGAATTCGGGTGCGTCGTCGCCAGCGCCCCGCATTCGCCCACCTTGGCGCCGTGCCAGGCCGCGCCCGCATGGTCGCCCCGCAGGATCGGCAGCGCGGCGATGATCGCGGTATCGGTGGTGCGCCCGGCAATAACGATGTCGGCCCCGGTGGCCAGCGCCGCGGCCACCTGCTCCACCCCCGCCAGCGCCACGATGTTGGTGCAGGCGTCGATCACGCCGTCCGAGATCTCGGGCGCGGCCGGCAATGCCCGCACCCGGCCCGCCGCCAGCGCCGCCTTGACCCGCCCGGCCGGCTGGCCCGACCGCAGGGTCGCAACGCGCGCCCGCATCCCGTCCTCCGCCGCGATCTCGCGGGTGATGTCCAGAAGCCAGTCCACCGCCGCATCCGCGCCGCAGGTGCCCGCGGTGCCGATCACCAGCGGCACCCCCGCCGCCGCCCGCGCCTGCATCAGCTCGCGCCATTCCGCCTTGGTCGCGGCGCGGGAATACTTCGACACCCCCAACCCCAGGTAGGACGGCCCGCTGTCGGTGGACCCGCCGTCCACGGCAATGATGTCTGGCCGCATCGCCACGCCACGGTCCAGCGCGGCGCGGTCATAGCCCAGCCCCAGGGCCCCCGTCGGCACCAGCACCCGTGTCATCCCCGTCCCTCCTGTTGCAGCCCGTCTGCCACCCGTCCGGCAAAGGCCGCCGTCCCCAGCGGTCCGCCCAGATCGGCCGTCCGCCCCGCCGGTTCGGCCAGCGCCGCCTGTGCCAGTCTTGGCGCGCCATGCCGCCCCGCCATCCAGCGCAGCAGCATCGCCGCCGACAGGATCAGCGCGGTCGGGTTGGCCCGGTCCTGCCCCGCAATGTCGGGGGCCGAGCCGTGCTGCGCCTGCGCCACGCAAATCCCGTCGCCCTGGCTGATCGAGCCGCCCGGGCCAAGGCTGCCAGGCAATTCCGCCGCTTCGTCCGACAGGATGTCACCAAACATGTTCGTCGTCACGATCACGTCGAAGCGGTCGGGCTGGCGGATCAGCAGTGCCGCCGCAGCATCGACGATCACCTCGTCCAGTTGAACGACCGGGTAGCCTTGCGCCACCTTGCGCACTTCGCGCAGGAACAGCCCGTCCGACAGCTTCAGCCCGATGTCGGCCATCTCAAGCTCTGGCCCCAGGCCCATCGCGGCATCGGCGGCGTGCAACACCTGCAGCGTCGCCTGGGTGATCTCGGGGCCGATGCCGTCACCGGGCAGGATCAGGAGACGCATGCAAGCCTTCCCTCACAAGGATGGCACTTTGAGCTTGCGAAAGGCCATACGACGCAGCCCGGGCTTTTGCAAGCGCAAAGAACCACCAGCTTGGCAGGACGCCGCGGATATGCGACAAGGCCCTGTCGTCCGGTCGAAGGTCCCTCCGGTGTCAGCCATCGCCAGCAGCCTTGCCCAGCAGATCGCCCGCCTGATCCAGGCCGAGGGCCTCGCCGAAGGCGACGCGCTGACCGAACGCAGCCTCGCCGCCCGCTTCGATGTCTCGCGCTCGCCGGTCCGCGGTGCCTTGCGCGACCTGGAACGCGCCGGCGTGCTGCGCCCGGCCGACCGCGACGGCTATCGCCTGGCCGACCCGGCCGCCGCAGCGGCGCTGGCCGTTGCCCCGACGGAACCGGACGAGGATGAAGCGGTCTACCTTGCCATCGCCCGCGACCGGCTGGCCGGGCAGGTGCCCGACCGGATCAGCGAGAACGCGCTTCTGCGCCTGTACGGCATCACCCGGCCACGGCTGCAGGCGCTGCTGCGCCGGATGTCCAAGGAAGGCTGGGTCGAACGGCTGCCCGGCAACGGCTGGCGTTTCCTTCCGGTGCTGACCTCGATGGAAACCTACCGGCAAAGCTACACGTTCCGGCAGGCCATCGAACCGGCCGCCCTGCGCGATCCCGGCTTCCGCGCCAATGTGCCGGACCTGACACGCCACCTCGACCAGCAGCGCCGCCTTGTCGCCGGCGAGGTGCTGGCGATCTCGGCCGTTCAGCTGTTCCAGATCAACAGCGACCTGCACGAGGCGATTGCACAGTGCAGCGGCAACGCCTTCTTCATCGATGCGTTGCGCCGGGTGAACCGGCTGCGGCGGCTGATCGAATACCGCCTGACGGTCGACCGCGAACAGGCCCGCCTGCGCTGCGCCGAGCATGTCCGCATCCTGGAACTGGTGTTGGCCGGGCGCACCGCCGACGCCGCTGACGAGATGCAACGCCACCTTGCGGCCCTGGGGCCGATCAAGGCCCCAACCGCCCTGCCCGACACTCTGCCGGTCTAGGCCGCACCAGCACTGCGGGCGGTGGCTTGCCGATCAGGTCCCGGCCGAGGCTTCAGCCCGTCCGGCCGCGCTCGATCCGCAGGAACTGCATCAGCCGCGATTTGCCGGCCTCGCCGCGCGGCCGCCGCCAGGTTTCGCGGGCCGTCCGCGCCAGCCGCAGGAAATGCTTCACCCGCTCGCCGGTCGTGGCCTTGCGATGGTCTGCCAGATGCTTCGACATTGGGTGTCCTCCTAAGGCTACGGGAGGCAGACCCTAGCACGATTCGCCGCTTGGCCCCACCCCGTCATCCTGCAGTTGCGAAAGCCGGCCCACGGCCCAGCGTGCCGCCTCTGCCACCACCGGGTCGGAATCCCCCAGCAGCACTGCCGCCACCGGCGCCAGCGTCGCCCGGCCCGAGTTCCCGATGGCATAAAGCACGTTGCGCACCAGCCGGTTACGCCCGATCCGCTTGACCGGAGACCCGGCAAACCGTGCCCGGAACGCCGCATCGTCCAGCCCCGCCAGATCGGCCAGATCCGGCAGGCCGATGCGCGGGGCATAGCCGATCTCGCGCGCCGCCACCGCGAACTTGTTCCACGGGCAGACCGCCAGGCAGTCGTCGCAGCCATAGATGCGGTTGCCCATCAGACCCCGCAGGCCCTCGTCCACCGGCCCCGCATGCTCGATCGTCAGATAGGAAATGCAGCGCCGGGCATCCAGCTGGTAGGGCGCCGGAAAGGCCGCCGTCGGGCAGATGTCCAGACAGGCGGTGCAACTACCGCAATGGCTGACCTCGGGCGCATCGGGCTCCAGCTCCAGCGTGGTGAAGATCGCCCCCAGGAAGACCCAGTTCCCAAGGCCCTTGCCCAGCAGATTGGTATGCTTGCCCTGCCACCCCAGCCCCGCCGCCTGTGCCAGCGGCTTCTCCATCACCGGAGCGGTATCGACAAACACCTTGATCTCTGCGCCGGTCTCGGCCACCAGCCAGCGCCCCAGCCGCTTGAGCCGCCGCTTCACCAGGTCGTGGTAATCCTTCCCCTGGGCATAACAACTCACCACCCCCCGATCGGGTTGTGCCAACCCCGCCAAAGGGTCGCCCTCCGGCGTGTAGGCCTCGGCCAGCATCACCACCGACCGCGCCCCGGGCCACAGCGCCGCGGGCGACCCTCGCCAGCCCTCGCGCGCCTCCATCCAGCCCATCTGCCCGTGCCGCCCCGCCGCCAGGAAGTCACGCAGCCGCCCCGCCGCCCCGGGCACCGCGTCAGGACGACAAACCCCCATGGCCGAGAACCCCTCCGCCAGGGCCTGCTCTCGCAAACGCTGCTTCATCTTGGCCCAAATACCCCGGGGGCCGGGGCAGCGCCCCGGGGGCCGGGATCAGAAATCCAGGTCGGCATAATGCGCCGGCGGCGGAAACCCCGGCACCTGGTCGGCCAGCAAGGGCCGGAAACTCGGCCGCGACTTGATCTTGGCATACCAGTCCTTCACCACCGCATGCCGGTTCCAGTCCACATCGCTGATGTAGTCCAGGCTCGACAGATGCGCCGCCGCGGTGAAATCGGCCAGAGTCATCTCGTTCCCGGCGAGCCAGCGCCGCTGGTCCAGAAGCCAGGCCAGATAGTCTAGATGATACTTGATCCGGCTCGCCCCGGCCTTGACATTCTTCGAATCCGGATAGCCTTGGCCGGTGATCTTCTTGTTCACCCGCTCATACAGCAGCTTCGATGTCACCTCGGCGTGGAACTTGTCGTCGAACCAGGCGCACAACCGTCGCACCTCATAGCGCGCATCCGGGTCGCGCGGCATCAGAGCGGGGCTGGGCACCGTCTCTTCCAGATATTCGCAGATCGCCTGGCTTTCGCTGAAGGTCCGGCTCTCCATCCGCAGTACCGGCACCTTGCCCGCCGGGTTGCGGCGCAGGAAATCGGGCGAGGGCTCCCAATAGCGCTCCTCGACCAATTCCACCTCGATCTTCTTTTCGGCCAAGGTCAGCCGGACCTTGCGGCAGAACGGCGACAATGGAACGTGGTACAGACGGATCATGCGCGGCTTTCCCGGGGTGTTCCCTCTTTCCTAGCCGCGCCCGCGGGGCTGTTTCAATCCCCGCGCGGGGTCAGCCCTCGAAACAAGCGGATCTGCCGTCGGCAGCAATGGTCTCTGCCCCCGACATGATCGACCGCGTGCGCCGCTTGACCACCGGGCCGGGCTTGGCGGCATCGCGCGTCTTCGGGTCGGGCAGCACCGCGGCCAGACGCGCCGCCTGCAGCGCGGTCAGGTCCCTGGCATCGACGCCAAAGTAATGTTGTGCCGCCGCCTGCACACCGAACACGCCCTCGTCGAATTCGACCACGTTCAGGTACACGTGCAGGATGCGCCGCTTGGTCCAGACCAGCTCGACCGCCGGGGTCAGCGCCGCTTCCATCGCCTTGCGCAGGTAATTCCGGCCGTGCCAGAGATAGACATTCTTCACCAGCTGCTGGCTGATGGTCGAGGCGCCGCGATTGCCGCCCTCTTCGATCGCCTCGCGGATGGCGGCCATGTCAAAGCCCCAGTGCAGGCAGAAATTCGCATCCTCTGCCGCCACGACCGACCGCGCCATCACCGGCGCGATCTCGTCCCAGCCGACCCAGTCCTTCTCGATCCCGCCCAGCCGGAACCGCTCGCCCATCTGGTACAAGTTGATCGGCGGCGGCACCATCGCAAAGGTCAGGATCAGAACCGCGTAGAAAGCTGCGATGCCCGCCGCGATTCGCCCCGCCCAGCGCAGCCCCTTGCGCCAGCCCTTCTCGGGCACAGGCGCGGCCTCGGCGTCGGGGGCATCCCCCGTCTTCGCCTTCCTGGCCCTGGGCTTTTTCGCTGCGGTCTCGACCATGCGCGACCTTAGGCCCCAAGCCCGCGCCGGGGTCAAGCCCGCGGGGCCGCGCCAAAGTCACGCGCCAGCCTTGGCCCGCGTATTGCCGCCCAGTTGCGGATCGGCCGCGCCCAGGCTTTCGGCCTTTTCCAGCACCGCCTTCAGCTTGGCCTCCATCTCGTCGGTCAGCGAGGTCTGGATGACCCGCCCCTTCGCGCGGAACTTGTCCAGCCGGGCCAGCAGCTTGTCCGCCGTCATCTTGCGGATCAGAACCGCCACCGCCGACTGGCCCTTGTCCAGCGACTTGCCCACATCCTTGAGGAAATCGTCGTTGATGCCCACGTCCACCAGCGCGCCCGACAGGGCACCGGCACCAGCCCCGGCCGCCGCCCCCAAAAGCGGGTTCAGGAACAGAAGGCCGATCAGCATGCCCCACATGCCGCCGCCCACGGCGCCCGCCGCGGTCATGTTCACCGCCTGGTGCAGCTTGACCTCGCCCGCCTCGTTGCGGGTGACCACGACCGCATCCTCCATCTCGACCAGATAGTCCTTCTGCAACCGCACCAGTTCGGCGCGGGCCTCGAAGGCGGTGGCTTCATCGGAAAAGGCGACGATCACAAGGTCCGACATGGCAATCCTCCTGCGCACCGCGGCCCTACGCCCGGCGCTCTGCATTCCCTAACGCAAGGATGTGACGCCGGTTCCCTCGCCCGCCAGAAGATGAAGGGCCCCCGCGCGGGGGGCCTTCACCTTATTCCGCCGGCACCTTCACCGGCTCGTCCGACAAGGGGTGCGCCAACAGCGGCACCATCTCTTTCGGGCAGACCTGCAGGAAGTTGCGCTTCTCGCTCTCCCACTCGGCCAGCAGCCTTTGGGCCAGTTTAGAGCCTGTTTCCGCCGCGTGCCGCTCGACCAGACCCTTCAGCTGCGCCTCCCAATGCGGGTGGCCCAGGGCGCAGGTCAGGATCGATTCTAGGTTCATGAAGTCTTCGGCCACGCCCTTGGGGTCGTAGACATAGGCCATGCCCCCGGTCATCCCGGCGCCGAAGTTGGCGCCGATCCGGCCCAAGATCACCGCCACGCCGCCGGTCATGTATTCGCAGCCGTTCGACCCGCAGCCCTCGACCACCACCTTCGCGCCGCTGTTGCGCACCGCAAACCGTTCCCCCGCGCGGCCCGCCGCGAACAGGAAACCATCGGTCGCGCCATACAGCACCGTGTTGCCGACGATGGTATTGTCGCAGGCCGTCAGCGGCGACGACATCAGCGGCCGGACCGAGATGGTGCCGCCCGACAACCCCTTGCCGACATAGTCGTTGGCGTCGCCCATCACTTCAAGCTTCAGGCCCCGCACGCCGAAGGCGCCCAGACTTTGCCCGCAAGACCCGGTCAGCTTGACCGTCAGATGATCCGGCTGAAGGCTGTTCTTCATGCCGAACTTCTTGACGATGTGGCTGGAGGCCCGCGTTCCGATGGTCCGATGCGTGTTTCGCACCGCATAGGAAAGCTGCATCTTCTCGCCGTCTTCAAAGAAGCGGTGGCCGTCCTTGATGATCTCGGCGTCCAGCGTGTCGGGCACCGCATTGCGCGGCTTCGACCGGTCATAGGTGATCCGGTTGCTGCCATCGACGCTGATCAGCAAGGGGTTCAGGTCCAGATCGTCCAGGTCGGCATGGCCGCGGCTGACCTGGGTCAAGAGGTCGGCCCGGCCGATGATCTCGTCCATCGACCGCGCGCCGATCTGCGCCAGGATCTCGCGCACCTCTTGCGCGTAGAAGGTGATCAGGTTCACCACCTTGTCCGCCGACCCGCTGAACTTGGCCCGCAGCGCCTCGTTCTGGGTGCAGACGCCCACCGGGCAGGTGTTCGACTGGCACTGGCGCACCATGATGCAGCCCATGGCGATCAGCGCCGCGGTGCCGATGCCGTATTCCTCGGCCCCCATCATGGCCGCCATGACGATGTCGCGGCCGGTGCGCAGGCCGCCGTCGGTGCGCAGCGTCACCCGCTCGCGCAGGTTGTTCATCGCCAGCACCTGATGCGCCTCGGTCAGGCCCATTTCCCAGGGCAGACCGGCGAACTTGATGCTGGTCGCGGGGCTGGCCCCGGTGCCGCCGTTGTGCCCCGAGATCAGGATCACGTCGGCCTTGGCCTTGGCCACCCCCGCCGCGATGGTGCCCACGCCGGAGGCCGCCACCAGCTTGACCGTCACCTTGGCCCGCGGGTTGATCTGCTTGAGGTCATAGATCAGCTGCGCCAGGTCTTCGATGGAATAGATGTCATGGTGCGGCGGGGGCGAGATCAGCGTCACCCCCGGCGTGGAATGCCGCAACCGCGCGATCAGCGCCGTGACCTTCATCCCCGGCAACTGCCCGCCTTCGCCGGGCTTCGCCCCTTGGGCGACCTTGATCTCAAGCTCTTCGCAGGCGTTCAGGTATTCCGCCGTCACGCCGAACCGACCACTGGCGACCTGCTTGATCTTGGCCGAAGGGTTGTCGCCGTTCGGTTCCGGCACGAAATGCGCCGGGTCTTCGCCGCCCTCGCCGCTGTCGCTCTTGGCGCCGATGCGGTTCATCGCCACGTTCAGCGTCTTGTGCGCCTCGGGGGACAGGGCGCCAAGGCTCATCCCCGGCGTGACAAAGCGCTTGCGGATACTGGTGATCGACTCGACTTCTTCAATGGGAACCGGCTTGCCCAGCGCCTTGATGTCCAGAAGGTCGCGCAGGTGAATCGGCGGGTACGCCCGCATCGCCGCGGTGAACTGCTTCCACATGTCGAAGCTGGCCTTCTCGCAGGCCGTTTGCAGCATATGCATCGTCTGGGCTTCCCAGGCGTGCTTTTCGCCCGACCGCCGCGCCTTGTAGAAGCCGCCGATCGGCAGCACGTCCTGCCCGCCGCGCCAGCCCTTGGCGTGGACCTCTTCCAGCTTGGCCTCAACCCCATGCAGGCCGATGCCGGAAATGCGGCTCTGCATTCCCGGGAAATACTCGGCCACCATGGCGCGGCTCAGACCCACCGCCTCGAAGTTCAGCCCGCCGCGGTAGGACGACACAACCGAGATTCCCATCTTCGACATGATCTTCAACAGCCCGGCGTCGATCGCCTCGCGATAGCGGCGCATGGCGTCTTCAAGGCTGCCATCCAGCAAGCCGCGCGCAATCCGGTCGGCAATCGAATCCTGCGCCAGATAGGCGTTGACCGTGGTCGCCCCCGACCCGATCAGCACCGCAAAGTAATGCGCGTCGATGCATTCCGCCGACCGCACGTTGATGGAACAGAACGTCCGCAGCCCCTTGCGCGTCAGCCAGGAATGCACCGCGCTGGTGGCCAGGATCATCGGCATTCCCACCTTGTCCGGCCCCTGATGCTCATCCGTCAGCACCAGTTGGCCCGCGCCCGACCGGACGGCATCTTCCGCCTCGGTGCGGATACGCTCCAGCGCCTTTGCCAGGTCGTCATGGCTGGGGCCGACCGGGAAGGTGCAGTCGATGAACGCCACCTGTGCCCCGAACCGCTGCACCAGCACGTCGAATTCGGCATTGGCGATGAACGGGCTTTCCAGCACCAGAATCTCGCTCTGGCTGTATTTCTCGTCCAGCACGTTGCGCAGGTTGCCAAAGCGGGTCTTCAGGCTCATCACCCGGCCTTCGCGCAGGCTGTCGATGGGCGGGTTGGTCACCTGGCTGAAGTTCTGCCGGAAGTAGTGGCTCAGCGGCCGATAGACCTTGGACAAGACCGCCGGTGGCGTGTCGTCGCCCATCGAGGCCAGCACTTCCTTGCCGTCCTCGGCCATCGGCGCCAGGATCGTCTCAAGGTCTTCGATGGTGAAGCCCGCCGCGATCTGCCGCTTGCGCAGCTCGGCGCCGGTGTAGGACACCTTCTCGGGCACATCACGCAGGGCGGCGTTCAGATCGACGATCTTGCCCACCCATTCGCCATAGGGCATGAGGCCGGCCAGCCGGTCCTTGATCTCGGTGTCGTGGTACAGCTTGCCTTCGGCCATATCGACCGCGATCATCTGCCCCGGGCCCAGCGCGCCCTTTTCGATCACCGTGGTCTCGTCCACCGGCACCATCCCGGCCTCAGACCCGGCAATCAGCATCCCGTCGCCAGTGACCACATAGCGCATCGGGCGCAACCCGTTGCGGTCAAGCCCGCCGCAGACCCAGCGGCCATCGGTCATTGCCAGCGCGGCCGGGCCATCCCAGGGCTCGATCACAGAATTGCAGTAGGAATACATGTCGGCCCAGGCCTTGGGCATGTTGGTGGTGGCCTTCGACCAGGCTTCCGGCACCAGCATGGTCTTGGCCATCGGCGCCGACCGCCCCGACCGAACCAGCACCTCGAACACCGCGTCCAGCGCGCCGCTGTCGCTGGTGCCCGAAGGGATGATCGGCTTGATATCCTCGGCCGCATCGCCGAACGCCGATGACGCCATCCGAATCTCGTGGCTCTTCATCCAGTTGACGTTGCCCTTCAGCGTGTTGATCTCGCCGTTATGGGCCAGCATGCGGAACGGCTGCGCCAGCCACCACTGCGGGAAGGTGTTGGTGGAATAGCGCTGGTGATAGATCGCGAAGGCGCTCTCGAACCGCTCATCCTCAAGGTCCGGATAGAAGGTGCTCACCTGCTCGGCCAGCATCATCCCCTTGTAGATGATGCTGCGGCACGACAGGCTACACAGGTACATCCCCTGGATGCCCGCCGCCGTTGCCGCCTTCTCGATCCGCCGCCGGATGATGTACAGCTCGCGCTCGAACTGCTCTTGTCCGATGTCCTTCTCGCAGCGGATCAGGATCTGCTCGATCTCGGGCCGCGTCGCATTGGCCTTCTCGCCCAAAACCGAGATGTCCACCGGCACATGCCGCCAGCCATAGATGTAATGCCCCATCCGCAGGACTTCCGTCTCGACGATGGTCCGGCAGCGTTCCTGCGCGCCAAAGTCCGTGCGCGGCAGGAACACCTGGCCCACGGCGATCAGCTTCTTCATGTCGGGCTCATGCCCGGTGCGGCGGATCACGTCGTAGAAGAGCCGCACCGGGATTTGCACATGGATGCCGGCACCGTCACCGGTCTTGCCATCGGCGTCCACCGCGCCGCGGTGCCAGACCGCCTTCAGCGCCATGATGCCGTTTTCGACCACCTTGCGCGACGGCGTGCCCGACAGCGAAACCACCAGACCCACGCCGCAGGACGAATGCTCGTCCTCGGTCCTGTAAAGCCCGTTCGCGTCCAGCCAGGCACGCTTTTCCTCTTCGGCCCGGACCCAGGCTTCGTCATGCTTCATCATGGATTTGTCCTTTCATTCGCTGGCCAGAACGGGGAACTTCGCAACGCAGTCCGCCCGGGTCATCACGTTCCGATCTTCGCCCGCATAAGAGAAACTGTCGGGCTTGTGGTCGATCCAGATTTCATTCGTCATGTTGAGGCCGTTCGGATCGTCGAACAGGCCGATGGGAATCTCATAGGCGTCTGCATAGGGTCCCTCGGCCGTAACGCGGAAATAGACGCCCGAGCCACAGTCGCGGCACCAGGCGCGCATCGCCCAGGCGCTGGTCTGGCGGGTGGCGATGCTGTCGGCCCCGACCCAGTTGACGTTGCCTTCCGGCACCGTGATGCCCAGCAGCGCCGAACCGGTCCAGCGCCGGCACATCTCGCAGTGGCAGGCGCCGAAATTCGTGCCCGACAGTCGCGCGGCAAAGCGCACGGCGCCGCAAAGACAGCCGCCGGCGCGGATGTCAGAAGACACGATCGCCCTCCTGCGGCCAGGTCAGCGACAGCACCGCGTCGCAGTCGAAGATCGGCTGCGTCGCACCGAACCCCTTGTCTCCGGGAAAGGCAAAGTCCATCGGCCGGCCGTCGCTGGGCAGCCACTGGCCGTCGCCAAGGTCTGTCTCGCCGGGCCCGGCGAAGAACAACCGCATGTCACGGCTGATATACTCGTTGCCGCGCGACCGGCGCAGCACGTTCCCGAAATCGTCCGTCTCGGTATAGTCGAACTCGGTCTGCTCAAGGGTCTGGCCGTCGATCACCACGGTCTTGCCGGTGAGCCGGTCTGCCCCGGTCACGTTGGAATGCGTGCCGTCGTCGCGGGTCAGGCCGAAGGCGTAGGTGTCCACGCCGGTCGCCAGCAACTCGCTGAAGCTGGCCGGGTCTTCCGCGCCCGGATCAAGCACTTGCCGGACGGTCGGGTTGAGGTCGAAGCTCTCAACCCATTCTGCTTCGCTGTTGATGTGCGACTGGAAATACATCCCCTCCTGGTCGAAGTCGGCACGCCACTGGTCGCCGGCCGGATCGCCCGCGCAACGGTAGTGGTTGGAAACCCGGCAGGCCTTGGACTGCACGGTCATGAACAGCTCGCAGCCTTCCGGCGGGGTCCAGCTGCCAGCCAGCGCCGGCGCCGCCATCACGGCCGCCAGAAGGGCGAAAGCGATTGTCTTCGTCATGGCGGGCCTCCCTTTCGAACTACGTCAAACGTGCTGACCTTGGGGTTTTCCCGTGTCGGCGCAGGTACGGCGGATTGCCATACGTCCGCCTTACGCGGGCGATTTGTCATTCCTACATCATTCCGCAGCGGCCTGGGCCGGCTGCGCCAGGTAGGTCAGGATCGCCTCGGCAGCTTCTCGCCCGTCGCGGATGGCCCAGACCACCAGGCTTGCCCCGCGCACGATGTCGCCCACGGCATAGACGCCGGGCAGGTTGGTCGCGTGGCTGCGGAAATCCGCCTTGATGGTCCCCCAGCGGGTGGTCGCCAGGTCCCTGACCCCCCAGAGGGCGGGAATTTCCTCTGGCTCGAAGCCCAGCGCCTGCACCACCAGGTCGGCAGGCTCGACGTAGTCCGCGCCCTCGATCACCTCGGGCGACTGGCGGCCGCTGCTGTCGGGCGCGCCCAGCCGCATTTTCTGGACGATGACGCCCTCGACCTCGGTGCCGCCGGTGAACCCGCGCGGGGCGGTCAGCCAGACGAAGTCCACGCCTTCCTCCTCGGCATTCTGCACCTCGCGCTGCGAACCGGGCATATTGGCCCGATCGCGCCGGTAAAGGCACTTCACGCTCAGCGCGCCCTGGCGGATGGCGGTGCGGACGCAGTCCATCGCGGTGTCGCCACCGCCGATCACCACCACGCGCTTGCCCATCGCGTTCAGGTCTCCGCTGTCAAAGGCCGGCACCTCGTCGCCAAAGCTCTTGCGGTTGCTGGCAGTCAGGTAGTCCAGCGCCTTGACGATACCGCGCGCGCCCGATCCGGGGCATTCGATGTCGCGCGACCTGTAGACGCCGGTGGCGATGACCACAGCATCATGCTGACCGCGGATGGCGTCGAAGGTCAGGTCGGTGCCGACGCTGCAATTCAGCACGAAGGTCACCCCGGCCTCCTGCAACTGGGTGACGCGCTGCATCACGATATGCTTTTCCAGCTTGAAGCCGGGAATGCCATAGGTCAGCAGGCCCCCCGCGCGGTCATAGCGGTCATAGACCGTGACCTGCACGCCCGCCCGGCGCAGCACGTCGGCCGCGGCCAGGCCGCCCGGTCCGGCGCCGATGATGCCCACGCTTTCGGGGCGTTCCATCGCCGGCCGGATCGGCTTGACCCAGCCTTCCTCCCAGGCGGTGTCGGTGAGGTATTTCTCGACCGCGCCGATGGTGACGGTGCCGTGGCCCGACTGCTCGATGACGCAGTTGCCTTCGCACAGGCGGTCCTGCGGGCAGATGCGGCCGCAGATTTCCGGGAAGGTGTTGGTGGCCTGGCTCAGCTCGTAGGCCTCTTGCAGCCGGCCCTCGGCGGTGAGGCGCAGCCAGTCGGGAATGTTGTTGTGCAGCGGGCAATGCGACTGGCAATAGGGCACGCCGCACTGGCTGCAGCGGCTGGCCTGCTCGGCGGCCTTCTGGGCGGCGAACTCGCGGTAGATCTCGTCGAAATCCCGGGTGCGCAAGGATGCGTCGCGCTTCTCGGGCGTTTCCTTCCCAAGCGTCACGAATTTCAACATCTTCTGCGTGGCCATGGCGCCGCCTTCCCTGCAAGACTTCCGGGCGCGCCTTCCTACTGCCAAGGCTTTCGAAAGAAAAGTCACTCATACTGACCTAATTTAAGGAAATTCGCCAGCTTTGGCCGGATTGGCGCCTATGTCGCAGGAAATTAGGTCAGATTGGTTTCCAGACCGATCTAGAACCCTGCCAGAAGAGCCCCCAGCGCAGCGGTTCCGACGATGATTCGCCACCAGCCGAACACGGCATAGCCGTTGCGGCCGACGTACCCCAGCACCCAGCGCACAACCAGGGCGGCGGTCACGAAGGCCACCGCAAAGCCCATGGCGATCTGCCAGACTTCGCCGAAATCCAGCACGTGGCGGTTCTTGAGCAGGTCATAGACCACCGCCGCCCCCATGGTCGGCAGGCTGAGCAGAAACGAGAATTCCGCCGCCGCGCGCTTTTCCACGCCCATCAGCAGCGCGCCCACGATGGTCGCGCCCGACCGCGACACACCCGGCACCATTGCCAGACATTGGCAAAGGCCGATCGCCAGCGACTTGCCGAACGGCAGCGCCAGCGCGTCGGTATGGCGGACCGGGGGCACGAACCGGTCAATCACCAGCAGGACCACGCCGCCCAGGATCAACAGGACGGCGATCAGCATCGGCGTCTCGAACAGCACGTTCTTGATGAAACCATGCGCCAGAAGGCCGATCACGACCGCCGGCAGAAAGGCCAGCAGCACCGAGACGATGGCCCGCCGCGCCGAATCCTCGGTCCGGGCCGCAAGAAACAACTGCGTCAACTTCGCCGCATAGACCGAGAAAAGCGCCAGGATCGCGCCCAGCTGGATCACCACTTCGAAGGTCTTTCCCTTCGACTCGAAGCCCAGGAAGTGCCCCGCCAGCAGCAGGTGTCCGGTCGAAGACACCGGGATGAATTCGGTCAGGCCCTCAAGAAGGCCCAGGAAAGCGGCGGTCACTGTCTGGTCCATATCCTCACCGGTCGCGGAAACGGTCCGCGCGGACTGCTCCGTCTGCCTGCACCAAGCCGAGCGTCTTCGCCTTTTGCCCGCGCCGCCACGGCCACCAGCCCATCCATGCCGGCCTTCAGTGCGGTTTCAGGTCGGTCCAGCCGCAGGCCCGGCGGCGTATCCTTGCCGGAAAGGCGCATCAAGCAACGTTGTGCGAACAGCGCATCAGGCTGGCCGAACGACGCAGCGTCCCGAGCCACAATCGGCGCGGCGACAAGCACAAGCCCGACCGTGCCGCCCCGCATCACATCTTCTTCAGGTTCTTGGCCGAATCCTTGATGGCCGCGAACTGCCCCGAAGGCCGATACCGCCACAGGTATTCCGGCAGCACCGTCTCCATCGCCGTCGGTTCGATCCCCAGCTCTGCCAGGCCCTTGGCGCCGGGGCTGACGACGTTCGGCACCCGCAGGCTTCGCAACTGGTCGCGGGTGATGATGCCGTTGCGCAGCACCCCGCCCGAGAAGAACTCGATCAGGTCGAAGGCCAGGGCCACCGGAAAGATGACGAAGCCCGGCATATTGATCACCGCCCGCCGGCGCTGGATCACCCCCAGCATCTTCTTCAGCAGGTTGCGGAACGTGGCCACCTCCGGCCCGCCCAGTTCGTAGATGCCAGGCTCTGCCTGGCCCAGCGCGCCCTTGACCGCCGCCCGCGCCACATCGTCCACATACACCGGCTGGAACCGGGTCTCGGACCGGGCCACCGGAATATAGGCCCAGGTCCGGCCCATTTCGGCGAAGCGGTTGAAGAAGTTGTCCTCGGGCCCGAAGATCACCGAGGGGCGCAGGATCACCGCCTGCGGAAAGGCCTCGCGCACTGCGGCCTCGCCAGCGGCCTTGGACTGGCCGTAAAGCGAGGGGCTGCGCGCGTCGGCGCCCAAGGCCGAGATATGGACCAGCCGCTGCACGCCTTCTTCGGCCGCGATACGGGCGATGCGGGCCGGGGCGCGAACATGGATCATGTGAAAGCTGTTGTTGCCGCGCCTGTCGAAGGTGCCGACGCAGTTCACCACGGCCTCGGCGCCTTGCGTTACCGCGCGCACGCTGTCGTCGTCGCGGATGTTGCAGAACACCGGCTCGACCTGGCCCGGCGTGCCATAGGACTTGACGAAAAGTGCTTCGTTCGGGCGGCGGACGGCGACCCGCACGCGCCAGCCTTCCCTGGCCATCCGGCGCGCGATGTAGCGGCCGACAAATCCCGAACCGCCAAAGATGGTGACCAGTCTGGACATGCGAAGGGCTCCCGCAAGGGCATCGAGCGTTGCCCGTTTCAATAGCGGCGCGGACCGGGGCCAGCAAGGCAAAAGCCTGCGAGGAAAATTGCGTTTTCGGCGCGCAACCCCCTGTTGACACTGTCGCGCCTCGCCTTTACATCGCCCCTCACGACATCGCCCAGATGGCGGAATTGGTAGACGCGCTGGTTTCAGGTACCAGTGCCGCAAGGCGTGGAGGTTCGAGTCCTCTTCTGGGCACCATAGACGCCAAAAAAAACCCGCAATCATAAGTGGTTGCGGGGTTTTTTCTTTTGGAATCCCCCTTTGCGTCCCCCTTTGCGGCCACGTTGGCTCAGTCCCCTGTAGCCGACGGGAAGTCTTGGGGTCGACTAGTGGCTGACAGCTTTTGCCTACAACGGAACGTCGATCTCGACTGGCTGTTGAACCGCTATGCTGATCGGGGTGTGGAGGTCGATATCCACGCGCCGGGCCTTCAGCGTGACCACCAGCGCATAGCGGGACTTCCTATTGACTACTTTCGGCCTCGCCCGGTCACGCCACCAACCGCCAACAGGCTTGATGCACAGACGATCTCGCCCCAGAAGATCAATCGCCGGTCCGCTCCACGTATCACAGTGCAGAGAGCCCGCTGAGATGCTGTCGGGGCCAAGCAGCCAACGACTATCGTCTGCGTGCGCCATGCCGCCGATGCGCGGGTCCTCGCGCTCAGAAGCATTCACACGACGCTTGAAGGCGTCGATAGTTTCACCTTTTCGGCGAAGATCAAACCGAAGGCCGAATGACTGATACCGTTGTGGGTCAACATTTGCTGAGAACCCGGGGTTCGGGTCTACGAAGTACGACAGAGTCACCTTAAGGTCGATCTGTTCGTTGCCCAACTGTTCAAGGATTTCTGTCGGCAACGGGAGTTCGTAATAATGACACTCGTTGAACTTTCGCTGCCCCTGCAAACGAAAGGGCTGAATTTCGGATTGAGCAATGAGCGCAACCTGATCACGCGCCGAAGCAGTCGCGCGCTCAAAATCGGGAACACCGTAGCCGAAACGGCGCACCAGCGCATAACGTTCCCGCAAGCCCGGCTGAGCATTGAAAGCCGAACGCATCTTATCCGTGTATTCAGCACTATGAACCATAAGAGCTCTGATCATCTCAGGCCAGTATTCAGGATGGTCCGCAGCGATACGTGCCGCAATTCGCGCTCCTTGCGCCGTTGCAGCGCTAGTCGCATCGAATGGCACTAAGGGAAGCCTGTCAACTTCCCGGCCAGTGCTAAGTAGGCAAAGCGAATCAACAGTCAGAATGTCGTTGCGCCCAGGGCTGACCGCACGATTACCAGCTTCTAGCACCAGCTCCGGTTTGAATGGGGACCGCCCCGGCAACCAGCCTACAGAAGTCCGGCTGTGTGGACTAAGGCTTCCGACTTCCGCCAATGGACTCCAATCTTCATATCCCGCGTCCGTAACCGTCGAGAGCTCTGTGTATCCACCGATGGTAACTGCGTTCCAGGCTTGTGATGGGTCTTCTGCTGGATAAGCATCTTGGCCTAGCCATTCCGCCATGCGCAGAACCGGCTCCGTGTTGCCAGTTGACAGTACGAAGAGACGGCGCGGCGCGCCGTCGTCGTCGTCGTCGTCGTCACCGATCATTGTCCCCGCAGCGGCTTGGTCAATCGCTGCGCTCCAAGTTGAGGGGTGAGCACCAGAGACACCGTCGTTCGTTATCGCCATACAATAAATGCGGAATCGTTCAACTGCCGCGATCTCTGCAATCGCCACTGCGGCCTGAGTTATCGGACCGTATGAGTTAGGGTTACTCGCGTCGGCTCCGTGCGGCGGGAGGAGTTTCACAGATTCAAGGCGGTGCCTCAGAATCCGAACTTCGGTGTCTGCTAGCTGGGCTACTAAATCACCGTGCAAGGCGATCCCTGCCATAGCGGTACCATGGCCCTCGTGATCGTCCGAACCCCAATCGGAATCATAGGTGTGAAGGTCGTCCGGGCCAATCGCGGGCTCCAGAAGTGCATGTCCACGATTTACCCCTGTGTCGAGCAGGCAAACCGCGGGTACCTCAGTTCCAGGCCATTCGATGCGGCTAGCAAGGTCATCTGACCAATCGTGCTGCGCCTCACGAACGTCGTCCATAAAGAAAACGGGGTTGTCGGTTGCACGGCGCAATTCACCAATCACACCTGTTGCAAACATCATCAGTTCTATAGCGGCGCGAGTTGCCCATACCGGCACGACGGCGACTTCAGGAAAGTACAGGCGTCGATCAACTGCCGCAGCACGCAAGCCAAGCCTTTCACATGTGCTATCCAAAGCTTGTTCATTGCTCCGCTCAGTCCAAATTGCCCACCACATCTGGTGCTGCGGATCAGCAGGCAGAGCAGCCGGATCATCGGTCCAAAGTGTTTCCAAACGCGCCCGACGAAATGCTTCAATTGGCTCCACTTTTGCCGACTGTGGTGGCTTGCCAGCTGGAGTAAGGGGACCAGCACGGTAATCATTCAGAATGGCCGTTAAAGCGACACGCGCATGGTCAGGCACATAGAGAGCAATTAAGCGGCCTTCAGGGACGTCCTGAACTGCCGTCGACTTAATCCCCTTCGTCTTCAAATCGAGTCCATCCGGTTTAGTTCGCCGTTGAAGCTCGACTTCAATATAGGTGCCCGTTGGCGGTGGCAGGCGATCATCTAGAACGCGGTCCAAATCGGAAGCTGTCAGCGCCGCGTTCAGTTCATTCAGCAGACGCGCCCCATGCGCTTGCCTTATGCGAGTTGAGCTGGACCCACCACCACCCTGACCAGCGTAATCTGTCGAGGTGACGAATGCCGAAATGTCAATGTGTGGGAGAGAGAAACGTGTCGCCATTCCTCAAGATTTCGCGTCATTCAAAAATGCGCTACGCATTTCACTTCTTTCCCGAATACGCAGCAGGAGATCATCTGTCGATACAGCTTGGCGCTCGGCAAGAATTGCGCTCTTTACGGCGTCATCGACTGCACGCGCCAATTCTGATTGGCTAAGGCCGGTGGCAGAATCCACAATCCTCCCCCATGCAAGTCTCGGTGCCTTCATAGGACGAAGGTTCATCAGTACAATTTCTTTGATTTGCTCCTCTGTCGGTACATCAAACTCAAGAACTTGATCGTAGCGGCGCAACAGAGCTCGGTCCAAAAGAGAGGGATGGTTCGTCGCACAAATTATTACGCTGTCGGTTGCCGTATCTTCCTCCATAAACTGGAGAAAAGAGTTCAGCACACGGCGCATTTCCGCCACATCGTTTGAAGATGTGCGGTGACCGCCCACCGCATCGAATTCATCGAAAAGATACACGCCCCGTCGCTTAGCTGTTTCGTCGAAGATCAGTCGCAGCTTCGCTGCTGTATCTCCCATAAAGCGGGTAATCAGGCCTTCGAGACGGATAACGAACAAGGGGAGGTGTAGTTCGCCTGCGAATGCTTCTGCCGACATTGTTTTGCCTGAACCGGGCGGACCGACAAACAGCAGGCGTCGGCTAGGAACCTTTCCATGCTCGCGCAGCCAGTCCCGCTTACGCTGCTGAAGCAGAACGTCATTCAGTCGAAGCTGTAAGCGCTCACCCAAAACCACATCTTTAAGCCTGTAACGCGGCTCACGAAGCTCCAGCAGGCCCTCTAAGTTGCCACGTGGCGCACCGAATGCGACGGCGACTGATGCGCCCCGAGACTTTTTGGCACGGGCCCGCTCGATCTCTGCGCGGATTTCTTCGGCTGTACTCTTGTGTCCTTGACGTGCCTCAGAGGCGGCTACCTGCAGGGCAATCGAGTAGAACGTATCGTCGTCGCCTTCGACACGACTTCGTAGCAGCGCCAGAATTTGCTTAGTGCTCGACACGCTGCCTCTCCATTTTGAGAGACGTTACTACAAGTGCTCCCGGTGCCGAAAGCCATTTCGGGCCTACCGTCGCGGCGAGCTCACACCGTGGCACTTCTCGCCACATGTCGACCTGCTCGACAGGTTCACCTTAGCAGCTTGTCGGGAGAAATCCCTGGGAATCGCCGGTAGACCCACTAACTAAACGCGAAGTTCTCCGCCGCATCTGCCGCGTCTATCGCATCCAACATCCGCCACTAGGTGCGCCAATGCATGCCCTTGGGCGTCCCCGCCTGACCGCTTCCAGAACGCCCCAAGCCAGCCCATACGCTCACGGATTCGATGCACACGGCGGCGGGGACGATTTCCGACCTCTTCGCGCTGTGGCGGGCATGGTTTACTCTGCGCCACCGAAAAGCAAGCGCTCGATTTCCCTGGCCTTTCGCACCAGCTCGCTGATCTCTGCCCTAGCCGCGATCCATTCCTGCGCCCGCATGCCATGACGCCAGGACGGGTGATCCTTGCCCGGTGAATGTCCGCCGCCAGCGCCGTGAAAGCGACAGACGCGCCAGCCACTGACGGCAGGGCCCTTGCACCGTTCACCCGTCCGCTTGGACGTTGCCGCGCATCTGGGGGCCTCATGGGCCTTGCTCATGGGGTTGTCGTCATTATCCATCGCCACCCCTCCCCCCCGTGCCGACGTTTCCGACGATAGCTTGCCCGCCGTCCGAGACGTTGACGTGCTGCACCGTCACCCGTTGTTCCCCACCTGAGCGATGCTTTCTTAGGGCTTCGACTTGAGCCGCAAACGTCCGGGCTAGCTTGTTGAATCCAGTGTAGTGCGCTTGGACCTGGGGAATCGTGTCAGTGTTCGCCAGCCATCGCGCCGAACGGATCGTTGCGACGTGTGTTGCTGCGATCTGCACAGCGAGCATGCGCTCGATAGGATCACGCGGGGCCAGATCACGGATTACGGACAGCATGAATATCCGCTCGTCATTGCCTGGGTGCTCGTCGCTGGCCTCGTCCGCTTTCAGAGACTTCAGGCAGTGACTCAGAAGGGCGTTCGCCTGCATTTCGTCAGACGTGCCAAATATCCGACACAGGGCGCTGTTCTGGGCCAGCTCGATCTTGTGTCCCGTCCGTGCCGATCCGGTGATCTTCACGCCGAGATCGTCCGCCTTGGATTTCTCTATCTTTCCCATGCCGAACCTTTCATTGCCGCTCAGACGCGATATGCGGGCCACTCAGGGGCCTCCGCTGTATCTGGGAGGGGTCTCCGTATTCGTCACTCATCCCTCTAGGGCGGGCCGCTAGCGCCTTTCCCAAAAGCGGAAAGAGAGTCGTCTCTGAAGCCAGGCCGATCACCAGTCTGAAAGCACTATGGATGGCGTATAAAGATGTCTTCATTATAGATACGGTCGCATGTGCGGTTGGGGCGAGAACGTCGCCATTTTGAAGATGCCGAACACCGGGTTCGGGGCGGGTTCGGGCGTTTCTTCTTCATTTTGAAGATGGGATCGTCTCGCTTTTGAAGACGGGATTCTGCGCCCGTTCCGGCCTGTCGGGTTGTTCTTGTGGTGTTTAAGTACCGGGAAGTCTCGACCCTCTTGCCACTGATGGTAAAGCGCCCGGCCACTACCCTTTGGCCGTTCCGGCATATTGAGTTCGGTTACCTCATAGCATGGGCCGCGCGCATCCCCGTCACTGCCCAGAGCGCCCAACTCAGTCACCACAAGGAAGCCCTTAGCCTGAAGATCATGGAAAGCGCGCATGGCGGTGTTTGGCATAATTCCCAGCGCTTCAGCGGCCTGGCGATAGCTGAATCGAATGCGCCCGTTGTTGTTGGACTTCGGGCCGCGCCACTCCAGCTTGATGAAAGGATAGAGGGCCTGGGCGGAAGATGACAGGGCCGCCCATGCCGGGGATTGCATCGTTGCCCGGAACATCAGCGTGTAGTGATCAACAGGTGGGCTTCGCCCAGTTCTGTCAGCCTTGCGTCGCACGATCAGCCCGCCCGCCGCGCTTTGGCCTGCTCGATCACGGCAAGCACTTCTGAACGTGGCCAGCGGGATAGTGCGCCGATCTTGACCGGCTTGGGAACCGTGCCATCGGATACACGTCGCCAAAAGGTCGGGATACTGATTTGCAGGACTGCCGCACCTTCGCGTGCGGTCAGTAGGGGATCGGTGATCATCTTTGCGCGGCCTCATATACGGTTGATATGGGCTGATTGTCGCAAAGGCGAGCCAGCGGGCGAACCCCAAACGCGAACCAGATTTGGGCAATACTTCCCCAGAATTGTGCTAGTTTAACCCAGCTACTTTCTGGGCAGATCGGTCATAATTCTGGAAATTGTGCGCTCGAAAGTGCTACGCCCTACCTGAACTCCTATGCTTTCCGCCCACACCTGCGCCTCTCTAACTAAGGCTTCCTTTTGATAGGGAAAGCCCTCCTCCAGACGCCTTGCAAGATGAGCGACTAGCAGCTTCTCCGCAATTATTTCCAGTTTCTGGGGTTGACCACGCGGCCGCCTTGCGGCGATTTCATCACCTGATCCAGCTTGCCCATTCAACAGAATGGTGTCGCCGAAAAGGTCAGCGGTGATTCTTCTTGGCGAAAGTTTTGGCTTTGCGAACTCGGATAGAAGCAACCGCGTCTCCACCACAATACCCCAATATGATCCACCAACTACCTTTAAGTTAGACTTTCGCCAATCTATACCCTCAAGGGTCCACAACTCTTTCGCGACAGTTGCCCATGGCACTTCGACAACTCCCTCAGGTGTCCCTTCGTCATCGGGCACTAGCCAAACTCCGTGGCCAACAAGCCTACCATCCGCGAGTGCGCCGAAGATAGCGGCCTGCGCGCGTGAAAGGGCGTGTCTTACGGGTGCGAGAGTCATGTTCAGCCAGATCGCAGCTTCTAATTCATTCCTGTTCTCCTTCTCCATCTCAGCGCAACGCGCCTCCATATCCTCAAAGTCTACTTTTGCAGGATCAAGGGAGTGTCGAATGGCTTCAAAATTTGTATGGAAACGCTGGTTCTGTTCCCGAATTTCGTCCGGGCTTCGGTCATCGCACAATTCAACCATCTTGTTGTAAAGCACGATGTCAACGCCGGGGAGTATTTCCCTCAAAAGACTAGCCGAGAGGTAAGGGGAGAAGCTAAACTGGCTTCCGCCAAACTCTAGAATCTCTTCTGGCATTACACGGCTGTCGACATAAAGGCTTTGGCCGTCAGTCCAATAGTATTCCTCCCCGAGAAACGCCCCAACTTCGTCGCGGTATTCCCTCACCTCGCGCCAGTTGGCATCTGGAAGTTCGCCAAAGGCCAGCCATAGAGCAGCTTCGGCAACCGACGCATAGCCCGCCACCTCCTGCCTCTTGAAGGCCTCCATCACCTCATCCCTTTACCATTTGCACAACTTGCCCATTCTGCCCCGTCACATGCTTTGCCCAGCGTTCCATCAGCACCCGCCGTTGGTCCAAAAAGTCTGTCCGTCGATATGCCCGTTCGACCGATCCGCCCACGGTGTGCCCAAGGCAGGTTTCGGCAATATCGTGCGGGGTTTCAGTCGTTTCTGCAATCCAATCTCTCAGGCTGGACCGGAAACCGTGCGGGCGGGCGTCCAGCTTGGCGCGTTCCATTAAGCGAGACATTGTGGCGTCCGAGATCACGCCCTTGCGGACGCTTGGGAACATAAAGCCGTTGCGGGCGTGTTGCCGTGCTGCCTTCAGAATGTCTTGCGCCTCATGGGACAGTGGCACCCGAAAATCCGCTGTTTCATCCTTGCGGCCTTTCATCCCCTCGCCAGGGATCGTCCAGACGTCCCCTTCGATCTGCTCTTCCTTCAGGAACCGCACAGGCCCGGACCGTACGCCAGTCAAGATCAGAAGACGCAAGGCAAGGTGCGTGATGCTGCCGTCGGAAAGGCTGGCATAGAAGGCGGGCACGTCGCGCCAAGCCATAGCGGGCACGTTCTGGGGCTTGTGGCGTTGCTTGCCCAGAAGGGCGCGAGCTTTCTCTGTCGCCTGCAAGTCCACTTCCAAGCCCAGCGCCGCCGCATGGGTCAGGCAGATGCCCAGCCGGTTCATTGCCTTGCGGGCTGTCTCGGCTTTCGTATGCCAGATCGGGGCAAGCACGTCGCGGATATCGTTCTGATCAATGTCCGAAACCGGGACCTTGCCCAGCTTGGGCAGGATGTGCAGCTCCAAGGGGCTGAACCAGCGACCTGCCACGCCATCGCCCTTCAGTTCGGCCTTCCTGCTTTCAAAGGCGTCTTTAGCGATATCCTTGAAGAGGTGAAGGTTGCGCGCGGCTTCCTTGCGTTCCTTGATCCGTTCTTTGATCGGGTCTTTCTCGGCCCGAACCAACGCCCGCGCCCGTTCCGCATTTTCGCGCGCTTCCTTGAGGGAAACTTCGCTTGCTGACCCTAGGCCCATTTCCCGCCGCCGCCCGTGAACCGTGACGCGCAAGACCCATTGCGAGCCGCCATCGGGCCGCACATGCAGCCACAGGCCACCGCCGTCAGCATGTTTTCCAGGCTTTGCTGCTTTGACGGCGGGCGCGTTCAACCGGTTCATGGTGCGTGCCATTTTTCAATCCACCTTTGTATCCCCCTCAAGATTTAGTATGAGGTGATACGGATTGAAAGCCCGTGCTCTCCATTTTTCCCGTTTGTGTTGAGTTTTCGCCGCTCTATCGTTTTCGCTGATACTGCATGATGTGCCGATACTCTGCCATTCAATGCCTCTTCTGGGCACCATTTCTCACTGCAAGCCGGAAGATTTCAGGGGCCCCCGCAAGGGGCCCTGACTCTTTTGTCCGGCCGCGCAACGGTGGGTATCCCTGGCGGATCGCCGGGAATTCCCTCGCTTGACGATGCCTCGCTTGCCAAAGCGCACCGAATTGCCCTTGTGCCGGATTCCCGGCAGGGTGATCGGCCGGCGGCTCAGCCTCCCTTGATGCGCTGCATCAGATAGATCTCGGCGCCGGGGTGAATCGGGGCGGTGAGGTCGGTCACCATCTCGCCGTCGACAACCACCGAAACACCGCCGCGGATCACCGGTGCAAGGCCGGGGTGCGCGGTCTGCAGCGCGGCCAGCATCTCGCGCGCTGTCGCTGCCTTGACCGTCACCACGACCGCATCTCCGGCCAGTTGCCGCAGCCCCGACCAGAGGTGGACGTCAACCATTCGCGCGCGCCCGCAGCGCCGCCAGGACCTTGGGCGGCGACATCGGCAGGCTGCGCAACCGCAGGCCGGTGGCCGCCGCGATGGCATTGGCAAGCGCCGGCAGAGGCGGCGTGATGCCGGTCTCGCCGACGCCGCGCACGCCATAGGGATGGCCGGGGTTCGGCACTTCGACAATCACCGTGTCGATCATCGGCAGGTCCGAGGCGACCGGCATCCGGTAGTCCAGGAACAGCGGGTTCTGCAGCCTGCCGTCGGCGCCGTAGACATATTCCTCGTTCAGCGCCCAGCCGATGCCCTGTGCGGCGCCACCCTGATACTGTCCCTCGACATAGGCCGGATGGATGGCGCGGCCGGCGTCCTGCACCACCAGGTAGCGCAGGACCGTGGTGCGCCCGGTTTCGGGATCGACCTCGACATCCACGACGTGCACGCCGAAGCTGGCCCCAACCCCGCCGGCGGTGGTTTCGTGATGGCCCGAGATCGGGCCCCCGGTGCTGCCCATGGCCGCGCCGATTTCGGCGATGGTCATCGGCGGGAACTTTCCGGCGTTGTCGCCCGAGGGCACCGCCGCCCCGTCGCGCCATTCGACCGCGTCGGGGTCTATCCCCCAGGCCGCCGCGGCGCGCCGACACATCTGCGCAATGGCCTGCCGGGCCGACTCGACCGCGGCCTTGCCGCTGGCAAAGGTGGCGCGGCTGCCATGGGTCGGCTCGTTGACCCCCAGCGCGCCGGTTTCCACCACGTTCACCCGGACATTCTCGTAGGGAATCCCCAGCGTCTCGGCCACCATCAGCGCCAGGCTGGCGCGGCTGCCGCCGATGTCGGGCGTGCCGATCGAAACCTGCACCGTGCCGTCCTCACCGATGGCCAGGCTGACCGAGGTCTCGCCGCCATGGTTGAACCAGAACCCTGCGGCCACGCCGCGGCCCTGGTTCGGCCCCAGTGGCAGCGACAGGTTCGGATGCGTCTTTGTGGCTTGCAGCGTCTCGACCAGGCCGATGCGCTTGTAGGTGGGGCCATAGCTGGCCTTTGTGCCCTCGTGCGCGGCATTCTTCAGGCGCACCTCGATCGGGTCCAGCTGCAATTCGCGGCACATCTCGTCCAGCAGGCTTTCCACCGCAAAGGCCGCCATCGGCGCGCCCGGCGCGCGGTAGGCCGCAGCCTTGGGCCGGTTGGCCAGCACCTCAAGGCCCAGGTGGTGCACCGCCGGGACAGTGTAGCAGGCCAGCGCGCAGCTGAGTGCCTCGCCCACCGGAGAGGCGCCGACGAAGGGTCCGCCCTGCATCCGGAACGTCACCTTCGCCGCAGTGATCATGCCTTCGGCCGTCATCCCCAGCTTCACGTCCATCGAGGCCGAGCCGGTGGGCCCGGTCGCCCGCATTACCTCGGCCCGGCTCATCACCAGCTTGACCGGCCGACCACCTGCCTTGCGCGACAGCGCCAGCGCCAGCGGTTCCATGAAGATCGTGGTCTTGCCGCCGAACCCGCCGCCGATCTCCGACGGCGTCACCCGCAGTTGCGCCGCCTCGATTCCCAGAACGGCGGCGCACATCCGGCGGATGTACCACTGGCCCTGGGTGCAGACCCACATCTCGCCCTTGCCATCGGCCCCAAGCTGGCCCAGGCAGGCTTGCGGCTCGATATAGCCCTGGTGCGTGGCCTCGGTCCGGTAGGTCTGTTCGCGGACCAGGTCGGCCGCGGCAAAGCCGGCCTCCAGATCGCCATGGCCAAAGTCGATCTGGCGAACCAGGTTGGGGGGCGACCCGGTCGGCACCGAGTGATCGGCCGCGCCCGGCCGGATCGCCGGAGCGTCGGGGCGGATCGCCTCGTCAACGTCGGTCACATGCGGCAGGATCTCGTATTCCACCTCGACCAGCCGGGCGGCATCCTGCGCCCGCAGTTTCGAGGTGGCGGCCACCGCAGCCACGGCATGGCCGTCATACAGCGCCACCTCGCCGGCCAGGGTGTTTTCCTGCAGGTTCCAGTCCTCGCCGGTCAGGCCGGAGGGAAGGTCGGCGCGGGTAACGACCGCCTTTACCCCGTCCAGCGCCAGCGCCTTCGAAGCGTCGATGCGCAGGATGCGGGCATGGGCATGGGGCGAGCGCACCACGGCGCCGTGCAGCATGCCGGGCGCCTGGACGTCGGCGCCATAGCGGGCGCGGCCAGTCACCTTGTCCAGCCCGTCGGGCCGGTCAGGCCGGGTGCCGATCAGCCGGAACGTTGCGGTTTCATCCTTCGCCATCACTGTGCCCCCCGCATTTCGGCCGCCGCGTCCAGCACGGCGCGCACGATCTTGTCATAGCCAGTGCAGCGGCAGAGGTTCCCCGCCAGCCCGAAGCGCACCTCGCTTTCGGTCGGGTCGGGGTTGCGATCCAGCAGCGCCTTGGCCGCCACCAGGATGCCCGGCGTGCAGAAGCCGCACTGCAGCGCGGCATGTTCGATGAACTTGCGCTGCAACGGGTGCAGCGTTCCGCCCTGCGCCATCCCTTCGACCGTCTCGACCCGCGCGCCCTGGGCTTCAACGCCCAACACCAGGCAGGAACAGACCAGCACATCGTCGAGCAGCACCGAACAGGCGCCGCAGTCGCCAGTGCCGCAGCCTTCTTTCGAGCCGGTCAGTCCGAGGTGGTCGCGCAGGCAATCCAGCAGCGTCTCGCGCGGGTCGGCAAGGAATTCGACCGGGTCGCCGTTGACCGTGGCGGTCACGTGGGTCTTGGTCATGTCGCGGCTCCTCCGGCGCGTTGGTATGCGATGCGCGCGGCCCGGCAGACCAGCACACCCACCACCTCGCGGCGAAACTCGGCGGTGCCGCGCCGGTCGGTGATCGGGCGGGCCGCCGCCGTGGCCGCCGCTGCCAGCGCGGACAGCGCGCTGGCGTCCAGCGGCGTGCCCAGAATCGCATCAGCCGCTTCGGGGACCAGAAGGATCCGGGGGGCAACCGCGCCCAGGGCAACCCGCGCCTCAGCCACGCGGTCGCCGTCCAACCGCAGGTTCACCGCAGCGCCGACCACCGCGATGTCCATCTCGGTGCGCGGAATGAAGCGCAGATAGGCGTCGCCACCGCGCGCGCCCCGCGCCGGCAGGATGATTGCCGCGATCAGCTCTCCTGGCGCCAGCACCGTCCGGCCCGGCCCGGCAGGGATGTCTTCCACCGCCAGCTCGCGCCGGCCCTGCGGCCCGACGACGGATACCCGGGCCGCAGCGGCCACCAGTCCCGGCACGCTGTCGGCCGCAGCCGATCCGTTGCACAGGTTGCCGGCCAGCGTGGCCCGGCCCTGGACCTGGATCGAGCCAACCAGCCGCATCCCCTCGACCACCCCGGGCCAGTCGGCGCACAGACCGGCATGGCGGCCCAGGTCCGCCCCCGAGACCGCGACGCCGATCCGCCAGCCGCCTTCGGCCGTGGGCGCGATCTCTTTCACACCGGGTATGTGCTTGAGGTCGATCAGGTCGTCTGGCGTGACCGTGCCGGCACGCAATTGCACCAGCACGTCTGTGCCGCCGGCCAGAAACCGCGTGACGCCAGCCGCTGCGGCCGCGATCGCGCTTGCCTGCTCAAAGCTTGTCGGCCTGTGATAATTCATCCCGCCTCTCCGCAAATCGTGGCGCGCGCGAACGCTGCGCCATGGGTTCAACTTTGCCCACCTTGCCGCTTGCCGCGTCAAGCGGCATTCCGCACCAAGGCAGGTTCCGTCGCAAGGTTCGTGACGGATTCCGCCCGCCCGGTCTGGGGGCCGGGTGATGGCCTCAAGCGCGTTCCTCGATTTTCACGATGCGGCCATCCTCCAAGGACAGGATGCGGTCGGCGCGGTCGAGAATGCGGTTGTCATGGGTGACCAGCAGCGTCGTCGTGCCGCGCGTCTTGCCCATCCGCTTCAGCAGATCCACCACCTCGGCGGCGCTGTCCTTGTCCAGCGCCGCGGTCGGCTCGTCTGCCAGCACCAGCGCCGGGGTCGAGACCAGCGCCCGGGCCACCGCGACGCGCTGCTTCTGCCCGCCGGACAGGTTGGCAGGCAAATAGCCGATGCGGTCCGACAGGCCGACCAACCCCAGGGCATGGGCAGCGGCGGTCTCGGCGGTATCGTCGGCAATGCCGGGGTGGACCTGCACCCCCATAACCACGTTCTGCACTGCCGTCAGGCTTTCGTGCAGATTGTGCGCCTGGAAGATGAAGCCCAGCCTGCGGCGCAGCAGGATCAGCTGGGCCTCGGTGGCGCCCATCAGCTCTTGCCCCAGCAGGCGGACCGAGCCTTCCTGCACACTGCGCAGGCAGCCGATCAGAGTCAGGACCGTCGTCTTGCCAGACCCCGAAGGCCCCATCATCACGGTGAGACTGCCGCGCTTCAGCGCTAGCGACACGTCGTAGAGCGCCTGCTTGCGCACTTCTCCGGTGCCGAACCAGTGGTTCAGCCCCTGCACACTGACGATGTCTTCCCTGTCCATCAGCGCCCTCAGAACAGATCGGCAGGGTCGGCGGCGGCCAGTCGGCGGGTGGCGATGGCCCCCGACAGCGCGGAAAACAGCACGGTGCCCAGAAAGACGCTGATCGCCATCGAGGCCGTCATGCCCAGCGGCAGGGTGGTGATCCGACCCATCAGCGTCAGGATCGCGGTGCCGACGATCAGCCCGGGGATGAAGCCCATGACGCCCAGCACCAGCGCCTCTTCGAAGACGATGCCCAGAAAGAACCGCGGGCCATAGCCCATGGCCTTGAAGGTGGCGTATTCGCGCAGGTGGTCGGCCACGTCGGTCGACAGCACCTGATAGACGATCACCAGCCCCACCAGCACACCGATCAGCACGCCGAAGCCGAAGATGATGCCGGTCGGCCGCCTGGTCTGCTGATAACGCAGATCCTCCTGGGCGGCATCGGCATAGCTTCGGATGCGCAGGGTCGGGTCAGAGATCAGGCTGCGCAGGCGCGCAACCGTCGCCTGCACATCGGCCCCAGGGCGCAGACGCAGAAGAATGTGGTCGGGCGCCGAGGAACTGCGGGTGCGAAACAGCGACAGGAAGGTCTGGTCCGAGACCATCATGTAGCCGTCGCCGCCAAACCCTCCGCCGCCGGCGAAGGTGACATAGGCGGTGATCCTGCGGCCTTCGCTTTCGAAGGACAGCGGCGTCTGCGGGCGGATCGCCGCGGCCTCGTCGCGCGAGATGCCACGGGCAAGGCGGTCAAGCAGGGCTGCATCCTGCACCTGCAACAGGCCCAGGTCGCCGGCGATTGCGGGCGACAGAAAGCCGGGCTTCGTCGGGTCGATGCCGAAGGTGGTCAGGCTGATGTCGCGTTCGCCGCGGTCCCAGGGGACGTTGCCGATGAGAAGGGCCATGCCGTCGGCCACGTCCGGATCGGCCATGGCCTGCAACAGCCATTGCCGGGCGACGTTGCCGCCCTCGGACAGCGCATTGGCGTCGGGCGCAGAGATCATGATGTCGGCCTGGAAGAAGCCGTAGGGCCGCAGGGTCGCCGACCCCATCGAGTTCATGATGCCCAGTTGCACGAAGATCAGCACGTTGGCGAAGGCCACGCCGGCCAGCGCCGCGGCAAAGCGCGGGCGATTGCGCGTGAGTTGCAGCCAGCCGATCGGCAACCGCCCGAACAGCCATTGCAGCAACCGGCTCATGGCGCGGACCGCTGGGCCGCCGTGGTGTCGATGCGCGCAATGACCTCCAGATTGGTGAAGCGCGCCGCCACCAGCGACGACTCTGCGTCCAGCGCCACCAGCACCCGGATCACCCTGGCGTCCTTGTTCTCGGCCGCGTCATCCGAGATCAGCCCCTGCCGCCCGACCGTCAGGCCGATGCTGTCGACCTGCCCCCGCAACGACTGGCCCAGCGCGGCGGCCACCAGTTCGACCGGCTGGCCGGGGGCGACGGCGCCGATGCGGTCCTGCCAGACCTCGACCTCGGCCATCATCTGGCCGGTGTCGCCCATTTCCATGATCCCCTCGGCCGGAGGGCGCTGGCCGGGCGTGGCGTGGATGTCCAGGATCGTGCCCGCAATGGGGGCCAGCACCGCCGCTCGGCTCAAGTCCAGCTTCGTGCGCGCGAGGTCGGCCTCGGCGGCGGCCACGTTGCGGTCGGCGACCACGACATCCGGCTGGTCCTCCAGCGCGACGGTCGAAAAGCGCTTGAGCGTCGCCTCGGCGCGGGCGACCGCCTGTTTCGCTTCGGTCTCTGCCGCGCGCATCGAATCCAGCGTGGCCTGGGTGGCGACGCCGCGCAGGAACAGCTCTTCGGTGCGGGCAAGGCTGGTCTCGGCCTCGGTGGCCGCGGCCGTCGCCTGGTCCAGCACCGCTTGCGCCTCGTCGCGGCTGGCCTCGACCGCCGCCCGGGTCTGCATCAGCGTGGCCTGCCGGACGGCAAGGTTCGCCTCGGCCATCAGCACGGCGCTGTCCAGCGCGCCGCGGTTGTCCAACCAGGCCAGCGCCGCGCCCTTTTCCACCCGGTCGCCGACGGCCACCAGGATGTCGGCCACCCGCGCGTCGCCCGCGCCATAGGGCGCGGCAACCACCGAGACGTCGCCCCGCGGCATCACCCGCGCGAGACCCACCACATCGGAAGGCAGCATCGTCTCGGCCATCTTCGGCGGCAGGTCGATGTTGGGCGGCAAGGCGATGGGCGCGTCCGATCCGCCGCCAGGCTGCAGCCCGGTCAGGGCATAGAATTTCTGCAGCCCCGGCGGCTGGAAATACATCCCCAGAACCGCACCCGTGAACATGAAGACCGGCACCAGCAGGACCAGCAAGAACTGCTTGCGAAACCAGCGCCGCCGGGGGGCCGCCGGCGCCTCGGCAAGCCCCAGGTCGAGGGGCAGATCGTCTTGTTGGCCTCCGGTCATCCGTGGCATCCTTGTCTTGCCGTACAAGCGCCAGGTCAAACCTTGGCGACGCGGCCTTTGTCGGGACGGTTCTAGCCGGCAAAGTCGGAAAGGGTAATCCCGCCTTCGCCGATTCAGAACAGAAGCGGCGGGGCGGGTCGGACCCGTGGTGATCTGGATCTCATCCGTGACTTCGCCAGACAGCGATGGGGTGGCCAGGTGTCGCATGGGCAACCGGGCGTTCCGACGCTTGCGCCGATCCGGTCGTTCGCGATGATCGCCGCCGCCGTCCTGCCGGGGCCGCTTGCACTGCTGGTCGAGCAGGCGAAACCAAGGGACCAGGTCAACCCGAACCTGTCGAGCAGGCTCCTGAGCTGCGTTTCCCGCTCCGCACCAGCGGCACTGTCCATCCCCGGCATCCGCTTTGACTTGCGTCAGCAAGACACGCGACGTATGCGGCCGGCGCCGCAGATGGAGGAAAGCAAGGTGGTCCCGCGGACAGATCGAATTGGCCGGGACGGCGGCGATTGACCTGGCAACGCCCGTGACCGGCATTGCAGACGTCGCTGACGCTGAAGCCGCGCAACGGGCGTCGGGGTCGGATGCGCTGGCGTCCATGCTCGAGGCGCGCAGCGGGCTGGCCCGTCAGGCGGCCCTTTGGTCGGTCGCAGGGCCGCTTCTGTGGTTGCCGCAGGCAGCGCTGATCGCGGCGGCGATCTCGGCGATGACCGGCGGACCGGGGTTTCGCCCGGCCTTGCGGCGGTGGCGTTCCTGGGCCTGGCGGCCTTGCGCGCCGCGGTCGATGCCCGGGCGCTGGCGCTGGCGCAGCGGCTTTCGCGCGAGGTGCGGCTGGACCTGCGGGGCAGACTGATCGGCCATTCCTTGCGCCTGGCCCCGCAAGGCGGCGCCGAGGGTCCCGGCGTGCTGGCCAGCCTGATGGGCGAGGGCGTGGCGCAGACCGGCGCCTGGGTGGAACGCTTCCGTCCCGCCGCGCTGCGCGCCCGCGTGCTGCCGCCGGTCATTCTGCTTCTGGCGCTTGGCCAGTCCTGGTCGGCGGCGTTGGCGCTCTTGCTGACCGGGCCGCTGATCCCCGTCTTCATGGCTCTGGTCGGCTGGGCGGCCGAGGCGGCCAGCCGCGCCCATCTGGTGGAAACCGGGGCGCTGAACCGGGTGTTGATCGATCGCGTGGCCGCTCTGGTTGACCTGCGCCTGCTGGGCGCCGGTTCGCGCGCGGCGGCCGATCTGGACAGCCGCTCGGACAGCCTGCGGAGGCGGACGATGAAGGTGCTGCGGCTGGCCTTCCTGTCCTCGGCCACGCTGGAATTCTTCGCCTCGCTGGGGGTGGCGCTGGTGGCGGTGCATGTCGGCCTGTCGCTTCTGGGTCTGATCCACTGGGGCGCCTGGGGTGACGGCCTGACGCCCTTTGGCGGCATCTTCGTGCTGCTCATCGCGCCCGAGTTCTACCAGCCGCTGCGAGACCTGGCCGCCGCCTGGCACGACCGCGCCGCGGCCGAGGCATCAGGCGAAGCGATTGGCGCGCGGCTTGAGGTGTCGTCGCTGATTCTGGGCACCGGGCGGCCGGCTGCTGTGCCGGCGCCGCGGGGTTCGACGGCCTGGACGGGTCTGATCCTGGCGCCGGGGTCCGGCACGGTGATCGCAGTGCCCGATGGCTCTGTAGGGCCCGGCGAGGCGGTGGCGCTGGTCGGCCTGTCCGGCGCGGGCAAGTCCACATTGCTGGCCACCCTCGCCGGGCTGGTTCCGGCCGCCAGAGGAGAGATCCGCCATGGAGGCCAGGTGCTGGCGCCCGACACGGCCGATGCGATCCGGTCCCGGCTGGCACTCTTGCCGCAAGCGCCGCAGTTCCCGGCCGCCAGTCTGCGTGCCTTTCTGACCTCGGGACGTGCCCAAGTCCCGGACCAGGCGCTGCAGGCGGCGCGAATCGAGGCGGCGCTTTCCGCCCTGCCCAATGGCCTGGCAACACGGCTGGGTGAAACCGGCGGCGGGCTTTCGGGCGGCGAGGCAAGGCGAGTGCTGATCGCGCGGGCGCTGATCGACCGTCCGGCTCTCCTTCTGGTGGACGAGCCGACTGCCGACCTTGACGCCGCCACCGCGGCGCAGGTGACCGAGGCGCTGTTGGCGCTGCGCACCGAAGGCACCGGGCTCTTGGTCGCCACCCACGACCCGGCGCTGATTGCGCGTCTGGACCGGGTGATCCGGATCGGGGGTGCGGCATGAGCGCGACCTCTAGACTGGCCCTGCAACTGTTCCGCGCCGGGCGCGGCCGGTTCCTGGCCGCGGTGGCGCTGGCGGCGCTGGTGCCGCTTGCCGGGCTGCTGCTGATGGGCCTCTCGGGATGGTTCGTCGCGGCCACCGCGGTGGCCGGGCTGGCCGGGACTGGCCTGGTGTTCGACTTCTTTCGCCCCTCGGCAGTGATCCGCCTGACCACTTTCGGACGCGCGGCCGCCCGCTACGGCGAGCGTCTGACCGGCCACGACGCAACCCTGCGGGCGCTGAACAGCCTGCGGCTGGGCCTGTTTCGCGGGCTTTCCAACCGGCCGTTGCCCGACCTTCTGCGGTTGCGTTCGGCCGAGGGTCTGAACCGGCTGACCGCCGATCTGGACGCAGCCGAGGGTCTGTTGATCCGGCTGGTCTTTCCGGCGCTCGCCGCAGCGGCGAGCCTGGCCGTCGGATCGGCCGCGGTCTGGGCGCTGGCCGGGCCTGTCGTGGCGCTGGCGGTGGCCGGCAGTCACCTGGCCGGGCTTGTCTTGCTGTGGGTCTTGGCCGGGCCGCGCCTGACCCGGCTGGCGCGGCGGCTGGCACTTGCGCGCGCCGCCCTGCGCCGGTCGGCGCTGTTGCTGCTTGACGAACCGACCGAGGGTCTGGACCGCGAAACCGCCGCCGCCGTGCTGCAGGAACTGGCCGACGCGCTGCCTCAGACGGCCATGCTGTTCGCCTCGCACCGGGAGACCGACCTTGCGGGGGTTGGACAGTTGATTCCGTTGCATCGTTGCCAGGGGGCCTCAGTCCCGCAAGGCTGAGCAGACCGCGCAAGCGGATCAACGACGCGGCGCTGCCATCCGGGGCGGCGGCGGCAGCATCACGGCACGCCGCGACCCCGATCGCAGCCAAGCACCGCCCTCCAAAATTAAAGTCACGCCAATTATGCGGATTTTGATTCAGATCAAGGCAGAGGCGGAATACGCTTGCATGTATTCCTATACGTAGATGCGTCTGCCGGCGCTGCGTGTCACTATCTGGTGCGGAATTCATGGAATTCGGGATCGTCGAACTGTCTCGCCTGCAATTCGCGATGACGGCGATGTATCATTTTCTCTTCGTGCCGCTGACCCTGGGTCTGTCGATCCTGGTCGCGATCATGGAGACGGTCTACGTCATGACCAACCGGCCCATCTGGCGACAGATGACCAAGTTCTGGGCCACGCTCTTCGGCATCAACTTCGTCCTCGGGGTCGCCACCGGCATCACCATGGAATTCCAGTTCGGCATGAACTGGAGCTACTACAGCCACTATGTCGGCGACATCTTCGGCGCGCCGCTGGCGATCGAAGGCCTGATGCCCTTCTTCCTGGAGGCCACCTTCGTCGGCCTGATGTTCTTTGGCTGGGACAAGATGTCGAAGGTTGCGCACCTGGTGGTGACCTGGCTGGTGGCGATCGGCTCGAACTTCTCGGCGCTGTGGATCCTGATCGCCAACGGCTGGATGCAGAACCCGGTCGGGGCCGAGTTCAATCCGATGACCATGCGGATGGAGATGTCGGACTTCTTCGAAGTGCTGTTCAACGACGTGGCGCAGGCCAAGTTCGTCCATACCGTCAGTGCGGGCTACGTCACCGCTTCGGTCTTCGTGCTGGGGGTTTCGGCCTGGTACATGCTGCGCGCCCGCCACACCGAACTGGCCCGCCGCTCGATCACCGTGGCGGCGGTCTTCGGCTTGGCCTCGGCCTTTTCGGTGGTGCTGCTGGGCGACGAAAGCGGCTATTCGGCCACCCACAGCCAGAAGATGAAACTGGCTGCGATCGAGGGCATGTGGCACACCGAACCCGCCCCGGCCCCATTCACCGTCTTCGGCTTTCCCGACCAGCAAGCGCGCGAGACGCACTATGCCATCCACCTGCCGTTCATGATGGGCCTGATCGGAACCCGGTCGCTGACCACCGAGATTCCGGGGATTGCCGACCTCGTCGCCTCGGCCGAGACCCGCATCCGGTCAGGGCTGATCGCCTATGACGCGCTGATGCATGTCCGCGAGGCGCGCGACGCCGCCGACCCGGCCGTGCTTGCCACCTTCGAGCAGCACTCGGCCGACCTTGGCTTCGCCTTCCTGCTGCGCAAATACGTCGACGACCCGCGCACCGCGACCGAAGACCAGATCAAGGCCGCCGCCAACGACACGGTGCCGACGGTCTGGCCGTTGTTCTGGGCCTTCCGCTTCATGGTGGGCCTCGGCTTCGGCTTCATCGCCACCATGGCTTATTTCTTCTGGCGCGCCTCGTTCCGGCAGATGGTCTGTCCGCGCTGGGCGCTGCATCTGGCGGTCTGGATGATCCCGGCGCCCTGGATCGCCGCCGAGATGGGCTGGTTCGTCGCCGAGTTCGGCCGCCAGCCCTGGACGGTGGACGGCATCCTGCCCACCGCGATGTCGGTCTCGGAACTGTCGGTGACCGAGGTCGCCCTGACGCTGGCCGGCTTCGTCACCTTCTACTCGGTGCTCTTCATCATCGAGATGGGCCTGATGCTGAATTACATCCGCAAAGGCCCGTTCCAGGATGTCGACGAGACCGAGGCCTGGAACGCCCGGCACAAGGACCGCCTGGCCGGTCGCCGCAACGCCGACGCCATCGCCACGCCCGCGGAGTGAATGCCATGATCCTGAGTGAACTGCTGAGTTACGAGACGCTGCGTGTCATCTGGTGGCTGCTTCTGGGGGTGCTGCTGATCGGTTTTGCCCTGACCGATGGCTTCGACATGGGGGTCGGCGCGCTGATCCCCTTCGTCGGGCGCAGCGATGTGGAACGCCGCGTGGCGATCAACACCGTCGGCCCGGTCTGGGAAGGCAACCAGGTCTGGTTCATCCTGGGCGGCGGCGCGATCTTCGCCGCCTGGCCGCCGCTTTATGCGGTCAGCTTCTCGGGTTTCTACCTGGCGATGTTCGTCGTGCTGGCCGCCTTCATCGTGCGCCCGGTGGCGTTCAAGTACCGCTCCAAGCGCGACGCGGCGGCCTGGCGGTCGGCCTGGGACTGGGCGCTGTTCGCCAGCGGCGCGGTGCCGGCGCTGCTGTTCGGCGTCGCGGTGGGAAACGTGATCCAGGGCGTGCCCTTCCACTTCACCGACGACCTGCATAGCATCTACGAAGGCGTCTGGTACGCCAAGTTCATCGGCCTTCTGGACCCGTTCTCGATCCTGGCCGGGGTGGTGTCGCTGGCGATGCTGGTGATGCACGGCGGCGCCTGGCTGACGCTCAAGACCGAGGGGCCGGTGCAACGGCGCGCGCGGTCGATCGGCTCGGTCGCGGCGCTGGTGGCGGTCGCGGCCTATGTCGGCGCCGGGGTCTGGCTGGCGCTGGGGATCGAGGGCTTCCGCATCGTCGGCGACTATGCCACCGGCGGCCCGTCGAACCCGCTGCATTTCCAGGTCGAGCGCAGCGCAAGCTGGCTGTCCGCCTATGCCGACCGCCCCTGGATCGCCATCGCCCCGGCGCTGGGCATCCTGGGCGGGCTGCTGACCTTTGCCGGGCTGCGGGCAGGGCGCGAGGTGTCAACCCTGCTGTTCTCGAAACTGTCGATCCTGGGCGTGATCTCTTCGGTCGGGCTGACGATGTTCCCGTTCATCATGCCGTCGTCGTCGGACCCGCGCTCGTCGCTGACGGTCTGGAACAGCTCGTCCTCGCACCTGACGCTGTTCATCATGCTGGTCTGCGCACTGATCTTCATGCCGCTGATCCTGGCCTATACGGCCTGGGTCTACAAAGTGCTGTGGGGCAAGGTCACCGAGGCCGACGTCACCGAGAACAGCCATTCCGTTTACTGAAGGAAGGACGGTCCAATGTGGTATTTCGCCTGGATCCTTGGCCTGCCGCTGGCCGCCATCTTCGCGGTGATGAACGCGATGTGGCTTGAACTGAAGGAACACGAAGCGACGATCGCCCTGGGGCACGAAGGTGCCGCCAGCAAGAGATCGCGGCGCTGACCAGCCGCAGGGAAACCTGCGGGGACGGCGCCCGGCCCCCGAAGGTTCCCTTCCGATCCGCTCTCTCACATATGAGAAGACCATGACCGTAGTGACTGCCCACGCAGAACAGCACAGCCGACTGGCGCATTTCCCGATCACCTTCTTTGCGACGGGCATGGGGATGATGGGTCTGACCCTGGCCGTGCGTGCCGAAGAAACCGCCTTCGGACTGGCCCATGACATATCGGTCGGGCTGCTGGCCCTGTCATCGTTCCTGCTGGCGCTGGTGGTGCTGTTCTACCTTGCCAAGGCAATCCGCCACCCCGACCATGTCGCCGCCGAATGGCACCATCCGGTCCGCATCGCGTTCTTTCCGGCCATCACCATCTCGTTCCTCCTGATGTCCACGGCGCTGATCGATGTGATGCCGGCCCTGGCGCGCCAGATCTGGATGGTGGCGACCCTGGCGCAGGGCCTGCTTGCACTGGCCGTGATCGGTTCGTGGATCAGCCACCGACCGTTCCAGCCGGGGCAGATGACCCCCGCCTGGTTCATTCCGGCCGTGGGCAACGTGATCGTGCCCCTGGTCGGCGCCAAGCTGGGCTATGTCGAGATCTCGTGGCTGTTCTATTCCGGCGGGCTGATCTTCTGGGTGGTGCTGCTGACACTGGTGATGAACCGGCTGATGTTCCACGATCCGCTGCCGGGCCGCATGGTTCCCACGCTGATGATCCTGATCGCCCCGCCCGCGGTGGCCTTCATCGCCTGGACCCGGCTTGAGGGCGCTCCGGGTCCGTTCGGGCATTTCCTTCTGAACACGGCCTACGTCTTCGCGCTGCTGGTGCTGACCCAGGTCGGCAAGTTCCGGACCATGCCCTTTGCAATGTCGTGGTGGGCCCTGTCGTTCCCGGTGGCAGCACTGTCCATCGCCAGCTTCACCTATGCCCATATCGCTCAATCGACGCCGCACCTGGTTATCGGTGCCGGCCTGTTGGTGCTGCTGATCGCGATCGTGACCGGGCTGATCCTGCGCACGATCGCGGCCATCTGGGCCGGCACGATCTGCGTGCCCGAGTAGCCTGGTCTGTGCCGGCTGCTGTCGCCAGGGGACCATGGCGCCCGGCCGAGAACCGGTTGGATGCGACGATTGGCATCGGTCCGAGGTGATAGTCAAACGCATTCAAATACGTTAATGTGAAGAAGGGGAATGCCCGGGACGGTCCGCCATGCGGCCAGCCCGGGGAGGAGGAACGAGAAATGCCGGGTCTAGTCCGCACACTTCGGCGGGCCTGGGGGCTGGTCGCGGTTCTGCCGCTGATCGGGGCTGCCCTGGCTGAGGAAGCGCCGGCCCTGCCGGGCAGTGACAGCACCGCTGATCACTCGAAGCTCGAGGCGCTGAAGGGTCCGTTCACTTCAGGCCCCGAAGTCACCAAGGCCTGCCTCAGTTGCCACACCGAGGCCGGCGATCAAGTCATGCACACGATCCACTGGACCTGGGACTACTCCCATCCGGTGACCGGGCAGATTCTGGGCAAGAAGAACGTCATCAACTCGTTCTGCGGCAACGTCTCGGTGAACGAGACGCGCTGCACCTCGTGCCATGCCGGCTATGGCTGGGAGGACACCCGCGTCGCGGCCCCCGCCGACCCGACCCGGGTGGATTGCCTGGCCTGCCATGACCGCTCGGGGCAATACTCCAAGCTGGACAACAAGGCAGGCAACCCGCCGCTGTTTCCGGTTGCGCCCAAGGCCAAGACGATCACCGGCAAGGATGCCGTTGTCGTTGATCTTGCAAAGGCCGCGCGCTCGGTCGGGATGCCGGGGCGGGACAACTGCGGCTCGTGCCATTTCTACGGCGGAGGTGGCGACAACGTGAAGCACGGCGACCTGTCGTCGGCACTGATCAGCCCGGCCCTGTCGACCGATGTCCACATGTCGCCTGACGGCGAGAACTTCACCTGCGAGTCCTGCCACGTCTCGAACCGGCATGCGCTGGCCGGCTCGCGCTACAACGTGGTGGCCAAGGACGAGGCCGATCCGCACCTGTTGGGCCAGCGCCGCGACGTGGCGACCTGTGAAAGCTGCCACAGCAACCGGCCGCACTCGGTCACGCCGGTGGGGATGAAGCTGAACGATCACACCGACCGCGTCGCCTGCCAGACCTGCCACATCCCGGAATTCGCCCGGGGCGGGGTGGCGACCAAGACCTTGTGGGACTGGTCGACCGCCGGCAAGCTCAGGAACGGCAAGCCCTTTGCCGAAGAGGACTTCACCCAGTCGGACGGCAAGCACCTGCATACCTACCTGTCCACCAAGGGCAGTTTCGAATGGGGTGAAAACGTGGTGCCCTATTACGCCTGGTTCAACGGGCAGGTGGAATACACGCTTCCGGGCGAGACCTTCGACCTGGACGGCCCGCTTGAGGTGAACCGCATCGGCGGGTCGGCCAGCGATCCGGGCGCGCGGATCTGGCCGTTCAAGCGGATGGTCGGCAAGCAGGCCTTCGACCCCGAATTGAAGACGCTGCTCTTCAACCACGTCTACGGCCCCGAGACCGACACCGCCTTCTGGACCAACTTCGATTGGGACAAGTCGATCGCGGCGGCGATGTCCTATGTCGGCCAGCCCTATTCGGGCAAGTTCGAATTCGTCGATACGGTGATGTATTGGCCCATTGCCCACATGGTGGCGCCGGCCGATCAGGCGCTGGCCTGCGAATCCTGCCACGCGCGCGCCGGGCGGCTGGCGGGAATCCAGGGCATCCACATTCCCGGCACCGGCCTGCCTCCGGGCGGGCTGGCGGGGCTGGTCCTTCTGGGCCTGGCCGCGCTGGGGGTCGTTGGCCACGGGTTCCTGCGGGTTGTCGCAAGGGCGGGCGGGCAAAGCGGCAAGGGAGGCGACCATGGCTGAGCGTGAAGTCAAGGTCTACACAAGGTTCAACCGTCTGTGGCACTGGAGCCAGGCCGGCTCGATCCTGCTTCTGTTTTTCACTGGCGCGCGCGTCATGGGGTTGCACACGCTGATGCCCTTCCAGCTGGCGGTGGTGCTGCATTCGGCCGTGGCGCTGGCGCTGTTGCTGCTGTGGGCCTTCGCCACCTTCTGGCTGTTCACAACCGGGGCCTGGAAGCAGTTCCTGCCCAGCCAGATGGGGTTGTGGAAGGTGCTGCGGTTCTACGCCTACGGTGTTTTCCATGGCGAACAGCACCCGTACCGCAAGATTCTCAGGCGCCGCCACAATCCGCTGCAGGCGTTGGCCTACCTGGCGCTGAAGACCGTGCTGTTCCCGGCCATCTGGATCAGTGGGCTGGCCTATCTGGGCTATGCGCTGTGGGACGATGCCGACACATCGGGCTGGGGCCTCTGGGTGGTGGCGAACATCCATCTTCTGGCGGCATTCGCCATTGCCAGCTTCGTGGTCGTCCATGTCTATCTGCTGACCATCGGCCATGGCTTCCGCGAGCATGTGCGTCCGATGATCACCGGCTTTGAGCGGGTCACCCTGACTCCCGAGCAAGAGGCCTACTTGCGCCAGGAAGACCCGTCGCTGGTGAAGACCGACAGCTGAGGCCGCCACGCGCCGCTCAGACCCAAGGAGGCCGCGCCCGGGGCAGCTCTTCAAGGTTGCGCGGACCCCTCGGGCCCTGTGTCTGCTGGCGCTGGGGCTGGAACAGGGGTCTCGGGCAGGCCCTGAAGTGCGGCAAGCATGTCGTCCAGCGACTGGCAGGGCCGGCAACCCAGGCCGGCCAGATCACCCGAGACATCCACCGGCAAGCCGGAGTTCGACTCCGCCGGGACCTGGTTCAGCTTGCCGCCGATCAGCACCGGAAGGCTTGATCCGCGCTGGCGCAATGTGGCCAGCACGGCCCGGGCATAGCTGAGCGCAATCCCGTTGTAGGTGCTGATCGCCAGGACCTCGGCCCCGGCCGCCAGGGCGATCTCGACCAGGGTCTCTGGGTCAACGCTGACACCACCGTCGATCAGTCGGGCGCCGATACCCTCCATCGCCTGCCCGACCAGATACTTGCCATGCTCATGCACGTCGGTCGTGCCCAGGCACACCCGCAGCGGCCGCGGCAACGGGGTCTGCGCCGCCACCCATTGCGCCGCCTTCTCGTCCAGCTCGCGCGCCCATTCCGCCGGCACCACCGGCAGTCGCCCCTTGGGCGCCGCGACGCCCGGGCCGAACAGGGCCTCGATCCGCCGCGGCCCCAGCCGCCGGAGCGCCAGCAGCAGTGCGGCCGGATCATCGACCGGCACGCCACGGTCGGCCAGCCCGGCAAGCAGAGAGGCGGCAAAGCGCCGGCCGCCCGCAACCAGCCGGTCTGCCATCGACTCGACCTTGGCCCAGTCGAAGACCGGCGCGTGCAACCGGGCGTGCTGGGCTAGGCGGTGGGCAAAGCGCTGCGCGTCAATGATCTCTTCGACATCGGGGATGCGCAGGTTCTCGGTCACCGGAACCGGGTTGACCGCGTGACCCGTCGGCCAGCGCCCCAATGCCAGCAGGTCCGCCAGAAGATAGCTGGCCAGGCTGGCGTAGTTCGCCGCCGCGCTGCCCTGGTAGGCGACGGTGTTGCCAAAGATCATCGTCCCGGGCGTGTCCGACACCCGCGCCAGCGCAGCGTGGAAGGCCACGCGCGACAGCGGATCGCTGAAGTGGTGGCCGTAGCAATGCGCCAGCGGCGCGCCGATCAGCCCCTCGACGATGTGCTTTTCCACCAGCACCATACCCAGCGCCGAAGCCATGTCCTGAAACAGCCCGGCAAAGCCGTCATCCAGATTGGAATGCGCCAACACTTCGGCCTCTTGGGCCGCGATCAGGCCCAGGGCGGTGACGGTGGCCTCGGTCGTGGCGACGTCGTCGTCCCAATGAGGCAGCCGAAAGGTGAAATACTGCCCCAGATTGCCGACCGAGGTCGCCCCGGCCGCAAGCGCCGCACAGGTGTTTTCCACCGCGCCGGGCAAGCCCAGCATGAAGTCGCCGAAATGCGCCGCCGCCGAAGAGGCGTGGGTGATGCGGGCGAAATCCTCGGGGCCGGCCAGCACAATGCCGGTACCGCGGGTGGCCTTGGCGCGCAGGGCGCCGGGATAGCCCATGGACCAGTCCAGCGTGATGCCGAAGCGGTCAACCTCGACCCCTGCCTTGCGGCACTGCGCCTGCACCTCGGCGATTGCCCAGACCGAACGATCTGCATTGCGAAAGCCGATATGGGCATGCTGCATGATGCGACCGGCGGAGCGGCGCTTCCAGTCCGCCTCGCTGGCCACGGCCTTTTCGGCCAGGAACGGGCACGGTCCGACCCGCCAGTCGCGGGCAAGCGCGGTGCCGCGGGCCAGCAGGTCCCGGCCGGGGGTCAGGCGCGGATCGGTGATCGGGGCGGGCGAGGACATGGCCGGGCCTGGGCTGCGGTCGCGGCAGGATAACCGGCCGCAGCCACAAATCCAGCCCTTGCCTCGCGCCGGGGCGGCCGCGAAGCTGCGGTATTGGCGGGGGAATGACATGCTGGGAATCCTGGGGGTCGGGCATCTGGCCGCGTCGCTTCTGGCGGGGCTGCAGCGGGCCGGGTTTGCGGCCGAAGACGTGGTCCTTTCGCCCCGCGGGCGCGCGGTCGAGATGTCGGCGCGCTATGGCCACGCGCTGGCGCAAGACAATGCCGATCTGGTGGCGCGGACCAAGCTGGTGCTGCTGGCGGTCCGGCCGGCGGATGCCCCCGCCGCAGTCACGGGCCTGCCCTGGCGGGCGGGCCAGGTCCTGGTCTCGGCCTGTGCCGGCGTACCGCTGGCGCATCTGCCGGTGCATCCGGCCAAGGCGATGCGGATCATGCCGATGACTGCGGCCGAGATCGGTGCCAGCCCGACCGTCTGCTTCCCCGACCTGGCCGAGGCCCGACGGGTGGTCGAAGCCTTCGGGCCGGTGATCCCGCTGCCCGGCGAGGCCGACTTCCAGGTCGCCACCGTTTCCGCGGCGGTCTACGGCTGGACGCTGGACCTGATCCGTCAGACCGCAGACTGGTCCGCGGCACAGGGCCTGGACGCCGCCATCGCGCGGCGCCTGAACGCCCTGACCTTCGCTGCGGCCGGCGCACTGGCCGCCCAGACCCGGCAGCCGATGCCCGATCTGCTGCACGATCTGGTGACACCCGGCGGGATCACCGAACGCGGGCTGCAGGTGTTGGTTGGCCACGCGATGGGAACCGCCTGGGCCTCTGCCTGCGATGCCGTTCTGGAGAAGCTGAACGGAACCGTGGCCCGGCCCTGAGGCCATCCGGCGGCCAGGGTCCGCATGCAAAAGCAGAAGGCCTGCACGGCCTTGATCTTTCAGGCAACAATCCGGACCGGCTGCCGCTTGGCGCCCCAGGTGCCGGGCGGCCCCTCGATCACACCGGGCAGGGGGGTGCCGCAGCTGCGGCACCCCCCTGCCCGGTCAGGTGCCAATGACTCAGCACATATCCATCGCGACCGATGACCTTGGCCCCGCATCCGGAACAGAAGCTGGACTGAGCGTCCGGGGCATGCAGGTTGCCCAGATAGACGTGCCGCAGACCCATGCCCTTCGCCCGATCCCGCGCCGCATGTAGTGTTGCAGCCGGGGTGCGGGGAATCTCCATCATCCGGTGATCGGGATGGAACGCGCTGAAATGCAGCGGGACATCGGGACCGAGACGATCAAGGATCCATCCGCACATCTTTTCGATTTCGGCCGGGCTGTCGTTCAGGCCGGGAATCAGAAGTGTCGTGAGTTCCACCCAGCAGCGGGTCTGGTTCACCACGTAGTCGATGGTTTCCAGCACCGGCGCCAGGTGCGAGGCGGTGACCTTGTGGTAGAACTCTTCGGAAAAGGCCTTGAGGTCGATGTTCGCGGCATCCATTGCCGCAAAGAACTCTTCCCGCGGCTTCGGGCTGATGTAGCCCGCCGTCACCGCCACCGAGCGCACGCCACGGGCATGCGCCGCCAGCGCGATGTCGATGGCATATTCGTGAAAGATCACCGGGTCATTGTAGGTAAAGGCAATCGAGGCCGCGCCGGCGTTCCGAGCGGCATTGGCGATCATCTCGGGGCTGGCCTCGGCCGACAGGCTGTCGACCTCGCGGCTTTTCGAGATTTCGTGGTTCTGGCAGAACTTGCAGGCCAGATTGCAGCCCGCCGTGCCGAAGGACAACACCGGGGTGCCGGGCAGGAAGTGGTTCAGCGGCTTCTTCTCGATCGGGTCGATACAAAAGCCGGACGACCGGCCGTAGGTTTCCAGCACGATCCGCTGCCCCTCGCGCTTGCGCACGAAGCACAGGCCACGTTGGCCGGGGCCCAGTTCACATAGCCGCGGGCACAGCTCACAGACCAGCCGGTCTTCTCCGGTCTTGGCTGACCAGTGACGGGCCGTATGAGGATATTCGGTCATGGGTTCAGCAGGCTTCACCGCCCGCACAGACGTTGCACCTGCATGAGATGCGCATAGAATGGCGCTGTTTCAACGGCGGCGAGAAGATTGCCATGGATTCCCTGCGAAGACTGCACTTTGCCGGGTCTTTCTTTCCGTCCGATCCGGCTGCCTTGCGGACAGCGGTCGAACAGGCCCTCACCGGCGGCGCCGGCCAGACCGCCGGAGTCAGCCCCCGCGCAATCGTCTCTGCTCATGCCGGATACGCCTATTCCGTGCGCTACGCGGGGCTGTCCTTTGCGGCCGTGACCGGTGTGCCGGCGCGCGCCGTGGTCCTGTCACCCTCACACCGGCATGCCTTCAGCGGTATCGCCTTCCCGTCACAGGCTGGCTTTGACACGCCGCTCGGCCGCCTGCCCATCGACCGCGCCGCCTGCGCCAGATTGGTCTCGGCGGGCCTAGCCGGGGAACTGGACGCCGCGCATGACAATGAACACGGGATCGAAACCCAGCTCCCGTTCATCGCCTGCCGCTGGCCCGGTCTGCCTGTGGTCCCGCTGGTGCTGGGCGATGTGCCGACGAGCCTTGTCGCCGCCACCATCGACCGGTTGGACGACGGGCAGACGCTTTTCGTCCTGTCGTCGGACCTGAGCCACTTCCTGACCGACACCGCGGCCCGCCTGCGCGATGCCGAGACGGCGCGGATGATCGAGCGGGCCGAGACGACGGGTCTTGACGGCGCTCACGCCTGCGGTGCGCGGGGAATTGCCGGCTGGTTGGCCTCCAAGGCTGGGCGAGCCAGCCGTCCGCTCCGGTTGGGCCTGGGCAACAGCGCCAAGACTTCGGGCGACCGGTTGCGCGTGGTGGGCTACGGCGCCTGGGCCTTCTTCGGCCTGGACGACCCGATCTTCTCGGCCAGCCACCGGGCAACGCTGTTGCGCGTGGCCCGTCAGGCCATCGATGTCCGCCTAACCCGCGACCGGTCTCCCGGGATCGCGGCCGAATCCTTTGCGCCCCCCCTTCACACCCAGGCCGCCAGCTTTGTGACACTGACGCTGGACGGTGAACTGCGGGGCTGCATCGGCTCGCTTGCCGCGCACCAGCCGCTCTTCGCCGACGTCATCGAGAACGCCCAGAAGGCGGCCTTTTCCGATCCCCGGTTTTCGTTTCTAACCTTGCAGGAATGGCCCAAGACCCGGCTCAAGATCGCTGTCCTGACCCGGGCCGCGCCACTGGCCTTTGGCAGCGAAGCCGAGGCACTCTCGCTGATCGTGCCGGGTGAGGACGGTCTCATCCTTTCCGCCGCCGGCCGGCGGGGGCTGTTCTTGCCGATGGTCTGGGAGCAGATTCCGGAGCCTGACGCGTTCTTGCGGTCGCTCAAGCGCAAGGCGGGGTTGCCGGCGGATTTCTGGTCGGCCGACCTGCAGCTTCATCGGTTCCGGGCCGAGGGGTTCGCCGAAGCCTAGGCTTCGGCCGGGCGGCGGATGGCCTTGGCGGCCTCGACCACCATTGGCCGCAGGCCCTGCCCGCCGGCATCCAGCACCTGAAAAAGCTGGCGGCGCATCCGCGGCTCCCAGAAGTCGTTGATATGGCCGGCGACACCCTTCACGGCCTGATCCTCAGGCATCGATTCGAAGAACTTGGCGATCTGGTTCGCCATGTAGATCAGCTTGTCAGCGGACATGCGCCACCTCGGTCAACCGGTCGGAATGGGAATAGACGTGGAACTGGCCCCCGCGGAGCCCGGCGATCAGGGTGATCCCGGCCTCATCCGCCAGGTCGGCGGCATGGGCGGTGGGGGCGGACATGGCGATGATGACGGGCGCACCGAAGGCCGCCGCCTTCTGCACCATGTCCACCGAGACGCGGCAGGTCAGCACCACGGCGAAATCGCCCAAGGGGGCTGCCCCGGGCCGGGTGGCCGCGCCAATCAGCTTGTCCAGCGCATTGTGCCGGCCCACGTCCTCGCGCACCATCGTCAGGCCGCCGGGCTGCCAAAGCGCCGCGCAATGGGCGGCGTGGGTCAGGTCATGCAAGGGCTGGCGGTCGCGCAGGCCCTGCGCCGCCTGATGCACCTGATCAGGCGTCATCCGGAACGCGGACGGCGCCACCCGGGCCACCGGCCGCAGCGCCTGTTCGACCGAATCGATCCCGCACAGCCCGCAGCCCACCGGCCCGGCCATGGTCCGCCGCCGGTCTGCCAAGCGGCTCTGTGCATGCGGAAAAAGCCAGGTCTGCACGTCCAGACCCTGCCCGGCCTGCTCGATGTCGATGCGCTCGATCTCGGCGGCAGTTGCGATGCCTTCGGTCAGCGCGAAGCCATAGGCGAAATCCTCAAGGTCCGCCGGCGTGGCCATCATCACCGCCTGGGTCGTGCCGTTGAACGACAGCGCCACGGCGGCTTCCTCGGGCAGCATCCGGTCGGCCCGGGCCACGCCTTGCGGGCCGAACACCAGATGCGCGCGGGGGCGGGCGGGGTCCATCACTCGGCCGCCGGCAGGATGCGGCGCGAGTTCGCGGCCTGGGCGGCGTAGTCTTCCTGCCATTCGGACGGGCCGTTCGACGGGCTGACCTGCACCGCCGTCACCTTGTACTCCGGGCAGTTGGTGGCCCAGTCCGAGAAATCGGTGGTGATGACGTTGGCCTGCGTGTCGGGATGGTGGAAGGTGGTGTAGACCACGCCGGGCGACACCCGGTCGGTGACCCGCGCCCGCAGCGTGGTCTCGCCCGACCGGCTGGCCAGCCGCACGAACTGGCCGTCGTTCACGCCCCGCACCTCGGCGTCATGCGGGTGAATCTCCAGCACGTCTTCGTCATGCCAGACCACGTTGGCCGTCCGCCGCGTCTGCGCGCCGACGTTGTACTGCGACAGGATGCGTCCGGTCGTCAGCAGCAGCGGGAAGCGCGGGCCGGTCTTTTCGTCCGTCGCCACGTACTCGGTGTTGATGAACCGCCCCTTGCCGCGGACGAAGCCGTCGATGTGCATCAGCGGCGTGCCGTCCGGGTGCGCTTCGTTGCACGGCCACTGGACCGAGCCCTTTTCCTCGAGCACCTCATAGGACACGCCGGCGAAGCTGGGGGTCAGCAGCGCGATTTCGTCCATGATCTGGCTGGGGTGGGTATAGTGCCAGCCCGCACCCAGGGCGTTGGCCAGCATCTGGGTGATCTCCCAGTCGGCATGGCCGTTGCGCGGCGCCATCACCTTGCGGACGCGGTTGATCCGGCGCTCGGCGTTGGTGAAGGTGCCGTCCTTCTCCAGGAAGGTCGAGCCGGGCAGGAAGACATGGGCGTAGTTCGCGGTCTCGTTCAGGAACAGGTCGTGGACGATGACGCAGTCCATCGCCGCAAGGCCCGCCGCGACGTGTTTGGTGTCGGGGTCCGATTGCAGGATGTCCTCGCCCTGGCAATACAGCCCCTTGAAGGTGCCCTCCACGGCCGCATCAAGCATGTTCGGGATGCGCAGGCCGGGTTCGGGGTCGATGGCCATACCCCAGACCGATTCGAACCGCGCGCGCACATCGGCATTCTTGACGTGCCGGTAGCCGGGCAGTTCGTGCGGGAACGACCCCATGTCGCAACTGCCTTGCACGTTGTTCTGCCCCCGCAGCGGGTTCACCCCCACGCCGGGGCGCCCGATGTTGCCGGTCAGCATGGCGAGGTTGGCGATGCCGATCACGGTGGTCGAGCCCTGCGAATGCTCGGTCACCCCCAACCCGTAGTAGATCGCCCCGTTGCCGCCGGTGGCATAGAGGCGGGCGGCGCGGCGCAGGTCCTCGGCCGGGACGCCGGTCAGCGCCTCGGTGGCCTCGGGCGAATGCTGCGGGCGGCTGACGAACTCGGCGTAATCCTGGAATTCGTCCCAGTCGCAGCGGGTGCGGATGAAGGTCTCATCCATCAGCCCCTCGGTCACGATCACATGCGCCAGCGCCGTCACCACGGCGACATTGGTGCCGGGCTTCAGCTGCAGGTGATGGTCGGCGCGGATGTGCGCCGATTTCACCAGATCGATGCGGCGCGGGTCGACCACGATCAGTTTCGCGCCCTTGCGCAGCCGCTTCTTCAGCCGCGAGGCAAAGACCGGGTGGCCATCGGTCGGGTTGGCGCCGATCACGATCACCACGTCGGTCTGCTCGACCGAGTCGAAATCCTGTGTGCCGGCCGAGGTGCCGAAGGTCTGGCCCAGCCCGTATCCGGTGGGCGAATGGCAGACCCGGGCGCAGGTGTCGGTGTTGTTGTTGCCGAAGACCGCGCGGGTCAGCTTCTGCACCAGATAGGTTTCCTCGTTGGTGCAGCGGCTGGAGGTGATGACGCCGACGCTGTCCTTGCCGTGCCTTTGCTGGATGCCGCGCATCCGAACGGCCGCGAAGGCCAGCGCCTCATCCCAGCCGACTTCGCGCCAGGGATCGGTGATGGCGTCACGGATCATCGGCTCCAGGATGCGGTCGCGGTGGCTGGCGTAGCCATAGGCGAAGCGGCCCTTGACGCAGCTGTGCCCGCGGTTGGCCTTGCCGTGCTTCCAGGGCACCATCCGCACCACTTCGTCGCCGCGCATCTCGGCCTTGAACTGGCAGCCGACGCCGCAATAGGCGCAGGTGGTGATCACGGCGCGGTCGGGCGTGCCGATTTGGATCATCGACTTTTCCTGCAGCGTGCCGGTCGGGCAGGCCTGCACGCAGGCACCGCAAGAGACGCAGTCAGAAGTCAGGAAGCTGTCGCCCGCCGCCCCGGCATGCACCCGGCTGTCCCAGCCGCGGCCCGAGATGGTCAGCGCGAAGGTGCCCTGCACTTCCTCGCAGGCGCGGACGCAGCGGCTGCAGACGATGCACTTGGCCGGGTCATAGGTGAAATAGGGGTTCGATTCGTCCTTGGGCAGCCATTGCGGATTGGCCTCGCCGCTGGTGTTCCGGGCGCGGAAATGCGTCTCTAACGCCGCATAGCGCACGTCGCGCAGGCCCACGGCACCGGCCATGTCCTGCAACTCGCAATCGCCATTGGCGGCGCAGGTCAGGCAGTCCAGCGGGTGGTCGGAGATATAAAGCTCCATCACCCCGCGCCGCAGGTCTTTCAGCTTCGGCGTCTGGGTGTGAACCTTCAGGCCCGGCGCCACCGGTGTGGTGCACGAGGACGGCGTGCCGTTGCGGCCTTCGATTTCCACCAGGCACAGCCGGCACGAGCCGAAGGCATCGATGCTGTCGGTGGCGCAGAGCTTGGGGATGGGAATCCCGGCCTCGGCCGCGGCACGCAGGATGCTGGTGCCTTCCGGCACGGTGACGTCGAAGCCGTCGATGGTCAGGGTGACCAGGGCCTTCGATTTCGCGGCAGGGGTGCCGAAATCGGCGTCGGGAATGATGAAGTCCTTCATTCGGCGGCCTCCTTCGCGCGGGCGAAGTCATCGGGGAAATGGGTCAGGGCGCTGAGGACCGGATAGGGGGTGAACCCGCCCAAGGCGCAAAGCGAACCCGCCTTCATGGTGGCGCACAGGTCCGTGAGCAATGGAATTGCGCTGGCGTCGCCGCGGGCGATGCGGTCGATGGTCTCCACCCCGCGCACCGCGCCGATCCGGCAGGGCGTGCACTTGCCGCAGCTTTCGATGGCGCAGAATTCCATCGCGAAACGGGCCTGTTTCAGCATGTCGGCGGTGTCGTCGAAGACCACGATGCCGGCATGGCCGATCAACCCGTCCTTGCGCGCGAACTCCTCATAGCAGGCCGGGGTGTCGAACAGGCTGGCCGGGAAGTAGGCCCCCAGCGGCCCGCCGACCTGCACCGCCTTGACCGTGCGGCCCGAAGCGGTGCCGCCGCCGATATCGTTGACGATCTCGCCCAGCCCCATGCCGAAGGCGGTTTCGAACAGCCCGCCGTGGCGCACGTTGCCGGCGATCTGCAGGGGAATGGTGCCGCGCGACCGGCCGATGCCGAAGTCGCGGTAGAAGGCCGCGCCCTTTTCCAGGATCACCGGCACGCTGGCCAGCGAGATCACGTTGTTCACCACCGTCGGCTTGCCCAGGAAGCCCTCCAGCGCCGGCAGCGGCGGCTTGGCGCGGACGACGCCGCGCTTGCCCTCAAGGCTGTTCAGCAGGCTGGTTTCCTCGCCGCAGACATAGGCGCCGGCGCCGACGCGCACCTCGATGTCGAAGGCGGGGCCGCGGCCCATCACGCTGGCCCCCAGCACCCCGGCCTTGCGGGCGAGCTCGATGGCCGTGCGCATCACCCGGATCGCATCGGGGTATTCGCTGCGGATGTAGACGTAGCCGCGCGTCGCCCCCACGGCGATTCCGGCAATGATCATGCCTTCGATCAGGGTGAAGGGGTCGCCCTCCATCAGCATGCGGTCGGCGAAGGTGCCACTGTCGCCTTCGTCGGCGTTGCAGACGATGTATTTCTGGTCGGCCTGCGCCTCGGCCACGGTCTTCCACTTGATGCCGGTCGGGAAGCCCGCCCCGCCGCGGCCGCGCAGGCCCGAGTCGGTGACGGTTTGCACAACCTGCGACGGGTCCATCGCCAGCGCGCGCTGCAGGCCGGCAAGGCCGCCATGCGCGCGGTAGTCGTCCAGCGAAAGCGGGTCGATCACACCGACGCGGGCAAAGGTCAGCCGGGTCTGCCGCTTCATCCAGGGCAGATCGTCGGTCGGGCCCAGCTCCTTGGGGCTGGTGCCGTCCAGGATGCCGGGCATGTCGGCGGGGGTCGCCGGGCCATAGGCGTGGCGGACGCCGTCGCGTTCCACCTCAACCAGCGGTTCCAGCCAGACCATGCCGCGGCTGCCGTTGCGGACCAGCGTCACCGGCAGGCCTTGCCGGGAAGCCTCGGCCAGAACGGCCGCGGCCACGGCATCGGCACCCAGGGCCTTGGCGGCCGCATCGGCGGGAACAAAGACCTTCATGCCAGCACCTCGGCCGCGATCCGGTTCACGGCGGCCTCGTCCAGCCGGCCTTCCAGCCGGCCGTTCACCATCGCCGCCGGCGCACAGGCGCAAAGGCCCAGGCAATAGACCGGCTCAAGCGTCACCATGCCGTCGGCCGAGGTTTCGTGGAACCCAACGCCCAGGGCCTTCTGGACCTGTTCAGAGACGCTTTCGCCCCCCATCGCCTGGCACGCTTCGGCCCTGCACAGCTTGACCACCGACCGCCCGGCGGGCGCGTTGCGGAAATCGTGGTAGAACGACATCACCCCGTGCACCTCGGCGCGACCAAGGTTCAGCGCTTCTGCGATCACTGGCACGGCGGCCTGCGGCACGTGGCCAAAGGCAGCCTGCACGTCATGCAGGATCGGCAGCAGCGGCCCTTCGGCCCGGGCATGGGCGCGCAAGATGGCCTCCAGGGTATGGCAGGCGTGCGGACTCAGGTCGTCTTCCACGGGCATCGGAGGTCTCCGTTCAACGTGGCACGGGTCTAAGCCTGGTTTGATAGGATATCAAATCTGATCTTCCGTTGTTTGATAGAAGAAATCTATCAAACTGACACTCGAACCAAGCTCTCGGAACCAGCAGGTCACTTGCCGAAGCGGCGCGTCTCAGGAGCGCGGCATTTTGGCCACGGCCCGATCGCAGCCGCCGGTCCAACGGCCCAGCGCTTTACAGCAGGCACGCTTTGGGCGAAACATCATGTTGGGGACGATCTGCGCGGCCACACAGTATTTAGAGGTTGAGGGGCGAGTCTTCGTTCGCGTTGAGGGTGTATTTCCTGGGCCGGCGCAGCCAACCCGCTTGCACGCGCTTTTCGCGCATCCCTGGCGATGAGAGAAAACTCAATGAAAACCCTGATCCATGCCACCGGTCTTCTGACCGGCCTTGTTCTTGCAACATCGGCTTCAGCCGAAGGCCTTACCTTCGGCCTCGAAATCCCGTCCCTGACCCTCTATGCCAACCACGGTGCCGGCGAAGTTGCCGGCGGCAACGCCTGGTTCGAAGATGTCGGCTCTGCGGCCTCCTACCGGCTGATCGCGGCCTACGATTTCAGCGGCGGACTTGCTGTTCGCGGCCGCCTGTTCGGTTTCGAAGGCAATTTCGACGACCCCGAGGATCTGTTCGAGGTCCGGACGCTGGACCTTGAGACGGTGATGAACACCGACCTCGGCGGCCTTGATCTTGATGTCTTCGCCGGTCTAAGATCGGCAAGCATCGACTGGTCGGACGAAGACCAGGGCGACGGATTCGGCTTTGACGGCCTGGGCCCGACCCTTGGCTTCGAGGTCAGCCACCAGTTCGGCAACGGCTTTGGCATGGTGGTCGGCGGCCGCTACTCGGCCATGTTCGGCGACACGACCGAACTTGCCAGCGACGACACGGCCGACAACGTCGTGGTGCCTTCGGTCGATCTGCGGATCGGCCTGGACTACGCGCGCGACCTGGCCAGAGGTGGCACCATGACCTTTGGCATCGGCGTGGAAAGCACCAGCTTCTTCAGCCTGTCGGGCAATGTCGACAATGATATCGACCCCGAAGACATCGACGTCACCCTGGCCGGTCCCTACCTGAGCCTCGGATTCTCGTTCTGATCGGCAGCCTGTGCCGGACCGGCGGTCCGGCGCTAGTCTCATCCGCCCCGCTGTTGCATAGGTGGGGCGGACTCTCTATCCCGGTTCGCAATCAGAAAGGCGGACCGGCGTGACCATCCATCTGCACAAGAACGACCTTCCCGACGGCCTGGCGCTGGGCTCCGTCGTCGCCATCGACACCGAGACGATGGGCCTGGACCCGCGCCGCGACCGGCTTTGCGTTGTGCAGTTGTCGGACGGCAACGGCGATGCGCATCTGGTTCAGATCGCCCGCGGCCAGACAGGTGCGCCGAACCTGGAACGCCTGCTGACCGATCCCGCCACGCTGAAGCTGTTCCACTTCGGCCGCTTCGACATTGCCGCCTTGAAGTGCGCCTTCGGGGTGACCACCGCCCCGGTCTGGTGCACCAAGATCGCCGCCAAGCTGACCCGCACATTCACCGACCGGCACGGGTTGAAATACCTTCTGGCCGATCTGGTGGGCGTTGATGTGTCAAAGCAGCAGCAGACCTCTGACTGGGGCGCGGAAGAGCTGACCGAGGCCCAGAAGGACTATGCCGCCTCCGACGTGCTGTATCTGCACGCGCTGAAGACTGCACTCGAAGAGCGGCTGGCCCGTGAAGGCCGGCTGGAGCTGGCGAATTCCTGTTTCGCCTTCCTGCCCACCCGAGCCGAGTTGGACCTGCTGGGCTGGGATGACGCACATGACATCTTCAGCCACTGATCCACTGGCCGTCGGCCGGCGTGTCGTCGCCCGAGAGGCCGAGGCGCTGACCATGCTGGCCGACAGCCTGGGCCCCAGCTTCGATGCTGCGGTGAACCTGATCCTCAAGGCCAGCGGCCGCGTCGTCGTCTCTGGCATGGGCAAATCGGGCCACATCGCCCGCAAGATCGCCGCCACCCTGGCCAGCACCGGTACGCCGGCGCAATTCGTCCACCCGGCCGAAGCCAGCCACGGCGACCTGGGCATGGTGACGCCGTCGGACGTGCTTCTCGTGCTGTCCAACTCGGGCGAGACGCCAGAGCTGGCCGACATCGTCGCGCATTCCCGGCGCTTCGGCATCCCGCTGATTGGCGTGGCGGGCCGCGAGGGCAGCACCCTTCTGCGCGAGGCCGACGTGGCCATCCTTCTGCCCGCCGCGCCCGAGGCCTGCGAGCAGGGCATTGTCCCCACCACATCCACCACCATGACCCTGGCCCTGGGCGATGCGATCGCCATCGCGCTGATGGAACACCGCGCCTTTTCGCCCGACCAGTTCCGCGTCTTTCACCCCGGTGGCAAGCTGGGCGCGCGCCTGCTGCACGTCCGCGACCTGATGCACAGCGACCCGCCGCTGGTGCGCGACGACACGCCGATGAGCGAAGCCCTGCTCACGATCACGCGGGCCGGATTCGGCGTGGTTGGCGTGATCGACGGATCGGGTCATCTTCTGGGCATCGTCACCGACGGGGACCTGCGCCGTCACATGCAGGATTTGCTGTCGCTGACGGCCGGGCAGGTGATGACGCGCGGGCCCCGCACCATCCCACCCGATGCCCTCGCGGTCGAGGCGCTGGCGCTGATGAACGAGAAGAAGATCACCTGCCTTCTGGTCACCGCCGACGGGCGAACCGTCACCGGGATCCTCCACATCCACGATTGCCTGCGCGCGGGCGTGGCCTGAGGCCGCGCGCATGGCCCGTGCCGACATCCATTCTCGCGTCGTCGGCTGGCTCAAGGTCGTGCTGCCGCTGATGGCGCTGGCGATCCTGTCCACCCTGTTCCTGCTGGCCGACCGCATCGACCCCGACGCTGCCATCCCCTATGCCCAGGTCGATGTCGAGGACCTGGCCCGTGACCCCCGGATGACCGCCCCCACCTTTGCCGGCACCACCGATGACGGCACCGCCGTGACCCTCACCGCCGAGACCGCCCGGCCGGTGGGCCAGGAGGGTTCGGCCCAGGCGGCGACGGTCCTTGCCCGGCTGGACATGCCCGATGGCAGCACCGCCGAGCTTTCTGCGGCGTCGGTCGAGCTTGATACCGAGGGCGGGCAGCTGCGACTGGCCGGCGGGGTGGCGATCACCACCTCGTCCGGCTACCTGGTGCTGACCGACGGCGTGATCTCGGCGCTTGACCGGACCCGAACCGAATCCACCGGCGCGGTCATCGCCGAAAGCCCGGCCGGGCGCCTGACCGCCGGGGGGTTTGCCCTGACCCGTGCCGAAGGCCAGGGGGAAACCTATCTTCTGGTTTTCACCGGCCGCGTTAAGCTGGTATACAAACCCGGCGGCTGACCCCGCATCACAGGCAAAAGAATGATTGGCCCCCTGCGCATAGGTCTACTTGTTGCGGCACTTGCCGCGCCCGCCCTTCCAGCCGCGTCGCAAGAGGCCAAGGTGGCCTTCGGCGGCCTGACGCAGGACACCTCGCTTCCGGTCGAGGTCGAGGCGGACACGCTTTCGGTGAACAATGCCGATGGCACCGCGGTGTTCTCCGGCAATGTGCTGGTCGGCCAGGGCGACATGCGCCTGGCGGCGGCAAAGGTCACGGTGGAATACGGCGCCGACGGCCAGTCCATCCAGCGCCTGCACGCCACCGGCGGCGTGACCTTCGCCAATCTCACCGACGCGGCCGAGGCCCGCGAGGCGCTGTACACCATCGACAGCGGCGTCATCGTGATGACCGGCGACGTGCTGCTGACGCAAGGCGCCAGTGCGCTGGCGGGGCAGAAGCTGACCATCCAGCTCAAGGACGGCACCGGGGTGATGGAGGGTCGGGTCTCGACCACCTTCGTCCCCGGCGGCAACTGATGGCCCGCGACACCGCCCCCCGGCCCGACCTGCGGCTGACACTGGGGTCGCAGGGTCTGCAGGTCCGCGGATTGCGCAAGTCCTACAAGAAGCGCCCGGTGATCCGCGACGTTTCGATGGATCTCCGCCGCGGCGAGGTGGTGGCGCTGCTGGGGCCCAACGGCTCGGGCAAGACCACCTGTTTCTATGCCATCGCGGGCCTTGTCACGCCCGAGGGCGGTCAGGTGCTGCTTGACGGCAAGGACGTCACCGCACTGCCGATGTATCGCCGGGCGCGGCTGGGCATCGGCTACCTGCCGCAAGAGGCGTCGATCTTTCGCGGCCTGTCGGTGGAAGACAACATCCTGGCGGTGCTGGAGATTGCCGAGCCCGACCGCCACAAGCGGCGCGAGCGGCTGGAAGAGTTGCTGAGTGAATTCTCGATCACCCACCTGCGCCATGCCCCTGCACTGGCGCTGTCCGGGGGTGAGCGGCGCCGGGTGGAAATCGCCCGTTGCCTGGCCGCCGACCCGAAATACCTGCTGCTGGACGAACCCTTCGCCGGGGTGGACCCGATCGCCGTGGCCGAGATCCGCAACCTGGTGCATGATCTGAAAAGCCGTGGCATCGGTGTGCTGATCACCGACCACAACGTCCGCGAAACGCTGGAGATCGTCGACCGCGCCTACATCCTGCATGACGGCAAGGTGCTGATGTCGGGCACCACGGATGAAGTCGTCCGCGACGAGATGGTGCGTCGGGTCTACCTGGGCGAGAATTTCCGGATCCTCTGAATGCACACTGCAAGTCAGTTGACAGCGCGCGCGGGCTGTCACCAAATGAAGCGGAGATGAGCGCCCTGATCGCCCCCTCCATCCCCAAGGATGCGGCTGATCCCCGGCCCCTTCCCCTTGCGAACCTGTCGGCGCATTCCCAGTTCGAACTTGAAGACCCGGTCCGTGACGCAACGTCGTCGCGGTGCGGCCCTGCATGAAAAGGAGAGACCATGCGTTATCAGATCAGTGGGAAACAGATCGACGTCGGCGAGGCTCTTCAGACCCATGTCAAGGCCGAGATGGGCGAAGTGGTCGAGAAGTATGCCCAGCGCCCGACCGAATGCGTCGTGGTTTTTTCCCGGTCCGCGCATGAGTTTGTCTGCGAGGCGGTGATCCGTCTGTCCACCGGGCTGACCGCCCAGGCCAAGGGTTCGGCGCCCGAGGTCTATGCCGCATTCGAGGCCTGCCGCGAGCGGATGGACAAGCAACTGCGCCGCTACAAGCGCCGCATCCGCAACCACCACGCCGACCGCAAGGCGCCGGTTGAATTCGGCGGGGCGTCCCAGTATATCCTCGCCGCATCCGAGGAGACCGAGGATGCCGAGCTGGACACGCTTGCGCCCGTGGTCATCGCCGAGATGGAGACGAAGATCCCTTCGATCACCGTGGGCGAGGCCGTGATGCAGCTGGACCTGGCGGGGCAGAAGCTTCTTGTCTTCCGCAATGAGGGGCATGGGGGCGTGAACGTCGTGTACCGTCGGGAAGATGGGAACATCGGCTGGATCGACCCTCGCAACAGCAAATAGGCCGACAGGCGCAAAGACCGGCCACAGGAACGACATCCCACGATGGAACTCTCCAGCCTTCTTGTCCCGAGCGCGGTGCGCGTGGTGGGGCAGTTCACTTCCAAGAAGCGTCTCTTCCAGGAGCTGGGCGAGATCGCCGCGCAAGCCTACGGCATGCAGTCCGCGCTGGTGGTGGACGGCCTGCAAGAGCGCGAGAGCCTGGGGCCAACCGGCGTGGGGCACGGCATCGCCCTGCCCCATGCCCGGCTGGAGGACCTGATCCGAATCGCCGGGGTGTTCATCCGGCTTGAGCGTCCGCTGGACTATGACAGCGTGGACCGCCAGCCGGTGGACCTGGTGTTCGGGCTTCTCGCGCCCAAGGATTCCGGGGTTGACCACCTGAAGGCGCTGGCCCTGGTCAGCCGAACCATGCGGGACCAGGGGGTGGTGGCCAAATTGCGGGCCAACACGGACCCGGCCAAGCTGCACGCCATCCTGACCGAGGCAAAGGCGCCACAGGCCGCCTGAAACCGGGTGTCCCTGCCCGCGGCTTGCGACCGGGTGTGCCTGGCAACTGCATGAGCCAAGGTCCTTGGTTCGCGCGGCGCCCTTGTTTCGCGCGGCGATCCCCTTTCGTCGAAAAGACCATTGTCCCGGGGCGGGCACCGCGCGCAGGATCAAGCCAGTTCACCCGCACCGAAAAGCGATGCCAGCATGCCCTATCCGGATTTCATCACGGCCTTTCCCAGCATCGACGTGCCCTTCCCTGACGATGTCCTGCAGACGGCCGTCGTCCGATCCGATGCAGGTTTGGTGGTCTTCTTCACCTTCCTGAAGGACATGACGCTTCCGATGCATGCGCATGGGGCGCAATGGGGCACGATCGTCGAAGGCGAGATCGAGTTCACCATTGGGGACGAGACGAAGATCTACCGTGCCGGCGACAGCTATTCCATTCCGGCCGGCGCCCAACACGGCGCGATGATCAAGGCCGGCACGCGGGTGATCGACGTCTTCGCGGAAGCCGACCGATACGCCATCAAGGCCTGAGCACCGCCGGAAGTCTCTGGCGCAATTTCCGTCAGCCCCGCCAGCGCCCGAAGCCGAAGCCCATGTAGTCGCGGGCGTAGGTGTCTTCGGAGGCGTCTTCCAGAGCGGGGTCCCAGATCTGTTCCAGCGCCCGGGTGGAGGCGGTGTCGGCTGTGAAAGTGGGCGACGCAAGACCTAGGTCGGCGCAGAGGTGCGCCAGCCCCCGGTCCAGGCCGTCTTCGCGCAGGACAAGGTCAGGGCCCTGAAAGCCCGCAAAGCCTTGCAGCACGGCGGTCTGACTGGCCCAGTGCGGATCGACGCGGGGGCCGATCTGGCCCATCACGGATAGCCGGACATAGCGCAGGAAAGCCAGGAAGGCCGCTCGGTGCTGCGCAATGTCCTGGAAAGCCTGGCCCGGCGGCGGCAGGTCGGCCTTCTGGACCCGGACCAGGGTTGCCCGATGCTCGGACAGCTTGCCCGAGACGATCATGGTCAGGAAGGCCCGGTGCGCCCGCAGCAGGGGGTGGCGGACCACGGTAAAGCTGCGGTGCGGGCGATGCGACCGTTTCCACTGGCGCAGGGTCTTCTGGGTGAAATCCCCCTCCAGACCACCACTGCCCACCCTAGAGAGCCAGTCGCGCAGCGCGGATTCGGGGCCACAGCGGACCGGCATGAACAGCAGCCCCGCCCCGGCAGCCGCCACGAAGGACGGAATCGCGGGCGGGCGGCGAGGTTCGAAATTCGGCGTGCGCGACAGGTTGAACCTGTCTGTCCGGGCAAGCGACGCCTCCATCTGCGGGAAGTTGGTGACCTTCTCGGCGATTTCCTCGGGGTTCTGCTTCTTGAGCGTCTCATCCACTGCCGAAAGCCGACCGGACACCCCCAGCCAGGCGGCAAGGCCGTTCAAGACCTCGATGTCACCAATGTCTTCGTAGTCGATGTAAAAGGCGGTCTGGCCGCGAACCTGAAGCCCATGCAGCAGACGCACCTGGAAATCCTGCAGCCTTTCGAGATGTGCCTCGAACTCGGCCGGGTCAAAGCGGACTTGGGCGGTCTTGAGCCGCCGCGCGTCGGTCAGCTTCCACTGGCCGGTGGCCTGGGCGATCTTGAGGCTGACGTAGCTTTCCGCCGGGTTGCGGGTGAGCACGATCTTGGCGCAGGTCGGATCGTCCAGCACCAGCGGCAGGATACGCGCGTCGTGGTCGTGGAAATAGCGGAAACCGGCCAGGCCGGGCGTCGCCTCGCGCAGACGGCGCAGAAGGGCAGCGGGGTCAGCCTCACGGCTGGCCAAGTCGATGCCGAACATCGAGACCTGGTCCTTCTTGCCGATGAAGTGCGGATTGAACACCTCGCCCAGGCAGGCCACGCCGGGCAGGGCGTTCAGATTGGCCTCAAGGAAATTGGACCCAGTCCGCATCTCGGCGAACAGCACGAAGGACGTGAACCGGGCCATCCGGTCACTTCACGACATAGGGGCGCACGCGGCGGCCGGGGGTGCTGGGCAGGTCGGGCCCGACCGGGAAATCGCCCATCAGTACGGGCTTCATACCCTGATTGCGCAGGTTCTGCAGGAACTGGCCAAAGCCGGTAAGGTCGGCCAGACGCGGCACCTCGGTCAGCCGGCGCGACGACCGCGGGCTGATCTCATCGACGATGGTCTGCAAGGGTTCCATCGGGCTTTCGATGAATTCGGCCAGCGACCAGATGCGCACGCGCGCCTTCACCCAGGAGGCGCGCAGGATGGCGACGAACTCGGCTTCGGTCTTTTGCAGCTGCGCCGCCTCGGCGCGGATTTCGCCGAAGTTGCGGTTGGACTGGAACAGCGGAATGGCAAAGGCCCCGGTGATGACCGAGACCTGGGCATTCGGATCACCCGCGATGAATTCGGCGATCTCTTGGGCGTCGTTCGGGCCGAACTGGAAGCACTGGCGTTCGCCGCGGGTGTTCCAGACCAGGTTGGTCAGAAAGCTGCGGGGGTTGTAGTCGCGCAAGGCCGCGCTGTCCGACAGGCAGCCATTGTAGACGCTGGCGCCGCCTGCGTATTCCACCCGATCCGGGGCGAACAGGTGGCCGTGGACGCGGGTGCCGGCCAGCTTGGACAGCCAGGTGTCGAAATCCTCGAACACCTCGGAAAAGCCTTCGAAGACGGAATAGGGGGCGGCGGTGCGGCCGGTTTCCCATTCCCGGTTGGGAAACCGCGACTGCATGTAAAGGCCGGGGCGGCCGGCGGTGCGTCGCTCGACCGCCTTGGCGAAAAGGCGGTCGATCTTGCCGGGGTTCGGCTCGGCCCGCGGTTCGCTGCCGGCGCTGGGGGCCAGGAAGGTATCGTAGAGCTTGTTCGCCTGCGGCCAGATCTTGCGGGCGACAAAGCAATCGGACCGGCGCAGAAGCTGCAGGTGATCGTCGTAGAAGATGTGCGGCTTGCCCTGGTAGTCGAACTTCGACAGCGTCAGCGAGCGGCTTTCGATATTGGTCGAGAACAGCCGCACGAGAGACTGGAAGTAGCTTTCGTCCGGAATCCAGACGCGGCGAAAGAAGGCATCGAATTCGGCGCGGCCGGGACCGTCCAGAATGGCGGACAGGGTTTGCCGCGTGAGGCACCACCATTGCGAGCCAAGGTGGGGCACCAGCCCGTTGGGCAGTTTGCGGCGGATGCGGAAACGGCGTTGCAGTTCGACATAGACATCGAACAAGAGGCGGTTCTTGCGCCAGGCAAACGGGAAGCGAAGGGTGAAGCGCTCGGCATTCAGGCCTCCGATCGTCCAGCCGACATCGGCGGTGGTGACGCTTTCGATGAAGTCGGTGCGCGGGCGGGCCTCCAGATAGGCGCGCAGTTCTTCCACCGGCCGCAACGGCAGGCAGGCGCCAGAGGCGAGGTAGACGTGGCGGACCTGCGGGAACTCGGCCAGCATCAGGCTGGCGGCGGCCTGGGTGGCAGCAACCAGGCCCCAGGTGCCCCATTCGCAGGCGTGGCGGGTCGAAAAGCGGATGTTCGGCAGGTCCGACAGGTCGGCCTGCAACTGCTCGGCCTGGGCGCGGGGCGTGCGCAGGTCGACGTGAATCACCACCGGGCAGCCGCGGGTGGCCCAGTGCCGGGCGATCTGGGCGGCGCGGTCCAGCGCGGTGTGGGTCAGCATGACAAAGCCCAGGGTCATGCCCAGTTCCCCTTGGACATAAGTCCCAGAATCTCAAGCTGGCGCCAGTTGATGTACTTCTCGCTCCACTTGCACCAGAAATCGGGCTGGTCCTTCAGACCCTCGATATAGGCCTTGTATTCCCGGCTGTCGGCATAGTGCTGGCCGCGGTTCACTTCCTCGGCCGCCTTGGCGGCGAAGGTATCAAGGAACTTGGCGTGCAGCAGACAGCCGCTGGCCTTTTCGCCGCCCCACTCGTCGAACACCAGGTTCAGCCCGCGCGGCAAGAGCATGTGGGTCGAGCTGACATAGGCGTAGGAGCGGTGCCAGCGCACCAGCGGAATCTTGTTCAGCGCGGGGGCCTGCAGCGGTTCGTCGGCAAAGAAGGCGCGGCTGCGCGGGCCGCCCTGGATCCAGAGGTTGCCGTAGTTCCAGTTGCGGCTGATCAGGTAGTTGCCGCTGTCGAACCACTGCGCGATCTCGAACGGGTTCTGCCCTTCGCGGTAGGGCTGGTCCTGGATCGGACCCTGCGGATACATGTCCAGCAGCATCGCCGAAAACGCCCGGATGCCACTGGAATCCAGCCAGTCGGTCAGTGCCCGCAGGGGACGGGTCTCGCAGAACGGATAGATCAGGAATTCGTCCACATCGACGGTCAGGCACCAGCGGCCGTGGCCATGGCGGCGCAGCAGCAGCATCAGCCAGTCCATCCCGAAGCGCGAGCGCTTGTACGACGCGGGTGTCGTCCAGAGCGAAACGTCAGGCTGGCGGGCCAGATATTCGCGGCTGCCGTCATCACTGTCGTTGTCGACCAGCAGGAAGTGATCGACGCCCAGGTCGCGGTAGTATTGCAGGAAATAGGGCAGACGGACGCGCTCGTTGCGCAGCGTCGAGAACAACAGGATCGAATCGGGCCGCAACTCGCCCAGACGTTGTGCGACCGGCCTCAGATCGCGGCGCCGCACCAGCGCACGGGCAAGCAGGCGCTTGCGGCGCCAGCGCAGGCGGTATGATCCGATCACACCCAAATGCGGCCCCTGCCCCTGAACTGCCCGGTCGCTTTCGGTCTAGGCCTGCTTGGTGAAAGAAGTGTTCCGGACCCCGGACCCCCTCCGCACAGACCCGCCTGCACGACCGCGATTTTGCACCGGCTGGAAAAACACTGGCGCGAATCTAATTGGCGAGCCGCAGGAAGTAAACAATTCGCCACGGTTCCCACTGTCAAAGCCAGCCTCCCCGTGACATCAGCCCCAGCCCTTCCAACTGCCGCCAGCCGGTATAGGCGAGCGAGGCCGGACAGTGCAGCACCGGATCGGCCAGCAGTCCGTCATAGTAGGCCGCATAGCGCGAGGGGTTGGCGAAATGCTGGCGGCGGCCCTTCTCTTCGGCCGCCTTCTCGACTGCGCTGGGCAGGAACTTGGTGTGCAGAAGCACACCGGAAATCCGCTCTCCTCCCGTTTCATCAAACACCGCATTCAACCGGGGCGGGAGTGCGGCATGGGTCGAGTTCACATAGGCATAGCGCCAGTGCCAGCGCACCAGCGGCAGCTTGTTCAGCGTCGGCGCCCGGCGCGGATCGGTCGCAAAGAACGCCCGCGCCCGCGCGCCGCCCTGAATCCACAGGTTCCGCATGCGCGGCTGCACCTGCACCGAGTAATTGCCGGCATCGAACCAGCGCAGGGTGGCCAGCGGGTCGTCACCCGGCCGGTGACCTTTCGCGGTGAGCGGACCTTCGGGATACAGGTCCAGCATCAGCGCACCGAAACTGTCCTGACCGTGGTCGTCCAGCCAGCGGGTCAGGGCGGGCAGGGGGCGGGTCTCCCAATGCGGATAGACCAGCAGTTCGTCGGCATCCAGCGTCAGGCACCAGCGACCATGGCCGTGCCGCAACAGGAGCCAGTTGGTCCAATCCAGCCCGAAACGCGAGCGCTTGTAGCTGGCCGCCGTCTGCCAGAGCGACACGTCGGGCTGATCGCGCAGCAGCGCGGGCGTGGCGTCGGTGCTGGCGTTGTCGACCACCAGGAAGTGATCGACCCCCAACCGCCGGTGATGCGCCAGGAAATGCGCCAGCCGTTCCGCTTCGTTGCGCACCACAAGGACGCAAAGGATGGCGGTCCGCGCAAGGCCAGCGGTGCGGTCCGCCACCAAGGTCAGGTCGCGTCGCTTGCGCAGCGCGCGAAAGATCAGGCGGCGCCGCCTTTGCCGCAACCGCCAGGCCTGCCAGAGGTGCTGCAGGTCGCGCTGCGGCGCCGGCAGGTCCAGAATCGGATGCGCATGGGGCAGCGCCCCCATGGGCCTATTGCGCCGCCTTCTGCAGCGCGATCATCTCGTGCAGATAGGCCGAGAACTCTTCGCGCAGGTCGGGCCGCGACAGGCCGAAAGCGACGGTGGCCTGAAGGAACCCCGCTTTCGAGCCACAATCGTAGCGCAGACCCCGGAAGCGGTAGCCAAAGACGCCGGTCTTGCTGTCCACTTCTTCGGCAATCGCGTCGGTCAACTGGATTTCGCCGCCGGTGCCCTGCTTCATGCGGTTGAGGTTGGTCAGCACCTGCGGCGTCAGGATGTAGCGGCCGATGACGGCCAGGTTCGACGGCGCCTCCTCGGCCTTGGGCTTTTCCACCATGCCCTTGGCCCGGACGATGCTGCCCATGTCCTCGGCGATGTCGAGCACGCCGTAGGAACTGGCCTTGGCGGGCGGCACCTCCATCGCGGCGACCATGCAGCCGCCGGTCTTCTCATAGGCCTCGACCATCTGCTGCAGACAGGGCTTTTCGGCGGCGATCACGTCATCGGGCAGCAGCACGGCAAAGGGTTCGTCACCGATCAGCCGGCGGGCGCACCAGACGGCATGGCCCAGGCCCATGGGCCGGTTCTGCCGCACATAGGCAATGGCACCGGAATCCATGTTGGTGTCTTTCAGGATTTCCAGAAGCTCGGTCTTGCCCTTCTTGCGCAGCTCGCTTTCCAGCTCTGGCGCATTGTCGAAGTAGTCCTCCAGGGCGGATTTGCCGCGCGAGGTGACGAAGATGAATTCCTTGATCCCGGCGGCGCGGGCCTCGTCGATCGCGTATTGGATCAGCGGGCGGTCGACCAGCGTCATGATCTCTTTCGGGATCGACTTGGTGGCGGGCAGAAAGCGCGTGCCGAGACCGGCAACGGGAAAGACGGCTTTCGTGACCTTCTTCGGCTTCATGGCTTTGCTCGTTTCCTGTATGCCCCGATATCCGTATGGATACCGATTGATTGTATCTATCCAGCATAACGTGGCCGGATTCGGGCGTGTGCGTGGAATACTGCGGAAGTCGCGCTACGGAAAGCACCCAGAAGGGGGAAAAACGGCCAAGGGACCGCCCTCAGCGCATCTCCGCCAGCATGGATTCCAGGATCGCAACGTCCGAGGGATTGTTCAGTTCCCAGAACCGGCGGCCGCGGGCCTGAACCTCAATGCACAGGACGCGGCGCCCCTGTTCGACAAAGCGAAGCTGCTCCAACCCCTCCAGGGTTTCCAACGGACCGACTGGCCAGGCGGAATAGGCGGCCAGGGCCGCGGGCCGGTAGGCGTAGACACCGACATGGTGGAAGACGGGGGTGGCCTCGTCCAGGCCATAGTCGTCGCGGCCGGTGTAGGGAATCACTTCCTTCGAGAAGTAGAGCGCCCGTCCACCGGTGCCGAAGACGGCGGTGGTGCCGCCGACCCGGCCCGCCCGTCGGTCGGCGCGGAAACCGGCCAACGCGGCACCATCGCAGCGCAGGACGGGGGTGGCGATGTCGGCCTGCGGGTCGGCGGCCAGGCCGGCGACCAGGTCCTCGATGAACCAGGGCGGGGTCAGTGGGGCATCGCCCTGAAGATTCACGATGACATCGTAACCGGGCATCTTCTCGGCCACCTCGGCGCAGCGCTCGGTGCCGTTGCGGGCGTCGGACGAGGTCATTGCCACTTCGGCGCCAAAGCCGCGCGCGTGCTCGGCGATGCGGTCGTCATCTGTGGCGACGACAACGCGGGCCATTCCGGAAACGGCGATTGCCGCCTCCCAGCTGCGGCGGATCAGGGTCTTGGCGCCGTCCGGGCCTCTCAGCGAGACCAGTGGTTTGCCCGGATAGCGGGTGCTGGCATAGCGGGCGGGAATGGCGATCAGGGTCTTCATTTCAGTGTGACGCCCGGCGCGCAGGCGATGAAATGCGGGTTGTCCCAGCCGGGCTTGCCATAGGCCAGCGGCGTATGGTCGTCAAAGCGCACGCACAGCCCCCCGGCGCCGCGAAGCACGGCATCGCCGGCGGCGGTGTCCCATTCCATGGTGCGGCCGAGGCGGGGATAAAGGTCCGCCTCGCCGCTGGCCACCAGGCAGAACTTGAGGCTGGAGCCGGCGGATTTCGAATCCTTCACGGCGTAGCGGCCGATATAGTCGTCGGTCGCCTGGTCGCGGTGGGATTTCGATGCCACCACCATCAGTGCTGCGTTGTCCGGCGTGGCAACGCGCAGAGGGCGCAGCGTGCCGTCCGCCAGTTCCTCGACCGAGGTGCCGTCGGCCCGGGTGTAGAACAACCGGCCTTGCGCAGGGGCATAAACCACGCCGCGCAGGGGCACTCCGTTCTCGACATAGGCGATGTTCACGGTGAAATCGCCGCGGCGCTGGATGAATTCCTTGGTGCCGTCCAGGGGATCGACGATCAGAAAGGTCGCGGCAGACAGCGCGTGGCTGGCGGCCTGTTCCTCGGTGATCAAAGGCACGTCGGGATAGGCCGCGCGCAGGCCGGCCGAGATCAGCGCGTCGGCGGCCTCGTCGGCCTCGGTGACCGGGCTGGCGTCGCCCTTGGCGCGAACCTCGAAATCCGGGCCGTTGTAGACCTCCAGGATGCGGGTTCCGGCCTCCAGCGCAAGGCGGCGGAGAAGGAGGATCAGGCGGTCGTGGTCCATTGCGGTCTCCGTGATTGCCATGCGACGGCGCGGCCCTTATCCTCTGCCGGAAAGGGAACGGCAAGATTTCCTGCAGTAGGCTTGGGCAGGGCGACAGGCAAAGGGCACGCGATGTTCCGACCTCAGGCAAAGCGAACGTCCCACTTGCGGTCGGGGTTCGGGCTTCTCGAACTGATCTACCATGCCACGGTGCGCCATCTGCGCAAGTCGCACAGCAATGCGGTGACGGGCCTGGTGATGAGCGTGCTGCAAGCGGCGCTTGTCCTGGTGATCTTCATCGTCACGTTCCACATCCTTGGGCTTCGCCGCATCGCCATCCGCGGCGATTTCGTCCTGTACGTGATGTCGGGCGTGTTCATGTTCATGACCCACACCAAGGCGATGGGCGCTGTGTCGCGGGCAGACGGGCCCGCCTCGCCGATGATGATGCATGCGCCGATGAACCCCATCGTCGCCGTCACCTCGGCCGCACTTGCCGCGCTGTACCAGCAGGCCTTTGCGGCGGCGGTGATCTTGCTGTTCTACCACACGCTGTTCGCGCCGATCACCATCCTTGATCCGGTCGGCATGCTGGGCATGTTCCTGCTGTCGTGGTTCTCGGGCGCGGCAATCGGCCTGATCTTCTACGCCGCCAAGCCCTGGCAACCCGAAGCGGTAGGCATCCTGTCGACCATCTACCAGCGCGCCAACATGATCGCGAGCGGCAAGATGTTCCTGGCGAACATGGCCTCGCCAACCCTGCGCAGCATGTTCGACTGGAACCCGCTGTTCCACACCATCGACCAAGGCCGTGGCTTCATCTTCCTGAATTACCACCCGCGCTATACGTCGATCGACTATCCGATCAAGGTGGCGCTGGTCTGCATCATGGTCGGCCTGATGGCGGAATTCTTCACCCGCAAGCATGCCTCGGCCAGTTGGGGGAAGCGGTCTTGAGGTCTTGCTTCATCCTTGCCGCCCTGATCGCCTGCCCCGCCACGGGCCTGGCCGAAGACCTGCCCGCCTTGTTCGACGTGACCGGCGTGGCGCGGGGCGACGTGCTGAACATCCGCGCCCAGCCCTCGGCGCGGGCGCCGGTGGTCGACACCCTGCCCCCCGATGCGCGCGGCATCGAAGTGGTGGCCCAGATCGGCGCCTGGGGCGCGGTGAACACCGGCGAAGGCACCGGCTACGCCTCGATGACCTACCTGAAGCCGGCACCCGGGCCGGGTTGGGCCAGCCTGGAGGTGCCGCTGCGCTGCGTCGGGACCGAGCCGTTCTGGGGTCTGGACTATGCCCCGGAAGATCAGGTGCTGACCCTGTCGCTGCCCGACGAGGGGGAGCGCGAGATGCCGGTCACCGCGACCTGGCCGGCGTTGCCCTGGTCGCCCCTGGTGGGGCTGGGCATGGCCGAGGGCACGGCGGTGCTGCGCCCCGAGGAATGCTCGGACGGGATGTCGGACCGGACCTTTGGCCTGGCGCTGGACCTGTTCCTGACCGGGGCAGCGCCGATGCATTTTGCAGGCTGCTGTTCGCTGACCGACTAGGGGCGGCGGGCGAGCCGGGCGAGCTATGACCCGCCCTACGGCACCACCACCCGGCAGGTCAGGTTGAAGCGGCCGCCTTCGGGCAGCAGGGTCGAACTGCCGGGGCGCAGCCGGTCCACCCCGTGCCAGGCCAGCCGGGCCGGGCCGCCGAACACCACCACATCGCCCGAGCGCAACCAGACGCTCTGCGTGCCCTCGGCTCGATCCACCCCGCCGATCCGGAACAAGGCGTCGTCGCCCAGGCTGACCGAAAGGATCGGCCAGGAGAAATCGCCCTCGTCCTTGTCCTGATGCAGGCCCATCCGGGCCTGCGGCCCGTAGAAGTTGACCAGGCAGCAGTCCGGCTCTCGGTTCAGCCCCGTCAGGTCACGCCAGAGCGCCAGCACTGACAAAGGGATCGGTGGCCAGGCCACGCCCGAGGGATGCCGCGCCTCGTAGCGATAGCCGTGCCGGTCGGTGACCCAGCCCAGCCGCCCGGCGCCGGTCATCCGCACGGTCATCGGCTTGCCGCCCGGCGTGACCGGGGCCACGAAGGGCGCGGCTGCAGCCACCGCGCGGATGTCCGCCACCAGTGCCTCTTGCGCGGCGCGGTCCAGATGCCCGGGCCAGACACGGAAACCCCTGATCTGGAAAGACTCTGCCATTTGGTCACCTTTGCGCTGAAAATTCGCCGCAGACTCAGGCCCCAGACCGTTGCAGGGCCGAATACGCCCGCCTATATACGCCCAGTCACACGGTCCGGCATCTGACGTCGGACCAGAACCATACCCCGACCGGGGGTGCCGAAATTGCAGGGCCTCCGGACGGTGCATCGCCTGTATGAAAGGGATACGCACATGGCCAAAGTCATCGGGATCGACCTCGGCACCACGAACTCTTGCGTCGCCATCATGGACGGCGCCGCCCCTCGCGTCATCGAGAACAGCGAAGGCGCCCGGACCACCCCGTCAATCGTGGGCTTCACGGAAAGCGAGCGGCTGGTCGGCCAGCCTGCCAAGCGCCAGGCCGTCACCAACGCCGCCAACACCGTCTTTGCCGTCAAGCGCCTGATTGGCCGCCGTCTGGGCGACGCCGAGGTGGAGAAGGACAAGAAGCTGGTCCCCTATTCCATCGTGGACGGCGGCAACGGCGACGCCTGGGTCCAGGTGCGCGGCGAGAAGTATTCGCCCAGCCAGATTTCCGCCTTCATCCTGCAGAAGATGAAGGAAACCGCCGAAAGCTACCTGGGCGAAACCGTCACCCAGGCCGTCATCACGGTGCCCGCCTACTTCAACGACGCCCAGCGCCAGGCCACCAAGGACGCCGGCAAGATCGCCGGTCTGGAAGTGCTGCGCATCATCAACGAGCCGACCGCGGCCGCGCTGGCCTATGGCCTGGACAAGAAGGAATCGAAGACGATTGCCGTCTATGACCTGGGCGGCGGAACCTTCGACATCACCATCCTGGAAATCGACGACGGGTTGTTCGAGGTCAAGTCCACCAACGGCGACACCTTCCTGGGCGGCGAAGACTTCGACATGCGGATCGTCCAGTACCTGGCGGACGAGTTCAAGAAAGAGCATGGCGTTGACCTGACGCTGGACAAGATGGCCCTTCAGCGCCTGAAGGAAGCCGCCGAAAAGGCCAAGATCGAGCTCTCCTCGTCCAGCCAGACCGAGATCAACCAGCCGTTCCTGAGCATGGACCGCAACAGCGGCCAGCCCTTGCACCTGGTGATGAAGCTGACCCGCGCCAAGCTGGAAAGCCTGGTGGATGACCTGATCAAGAAGTCGATCAAGCCCTGCCAGGCCGCGCTGAAGGATGCCGGTGTCTCGAAAGAGGACATCGACGAGGTGGTTCTGGTCGGCGGCATGACCCGCATGCCGCGGGTCATCGAGGAAGTCACCAAGTTCTTCGGGAAAGAGCCGCACAAGGGCGTGAACCCGGACGAAGTGGTTGCCATGGGCGCGGCCATCCAGGCCGGTGTGCTGCAGGGCGACGTCAAGGACGTGGTGCTGCTGGACGTCACCCCGCTGAGCCTTGGCATCGAGACCCTTGGCGGCGTCTTCACCCGCCTGATCGACCGCAACACCACCATCCCGACCAAGAAGTCTCAGGTCTTCAGCACTGCCGAGGACAACCAGAACGCGGTGACGATCCGCGTCTTCCAGGGCGAGCGCGAGATGGCCGCCGACAACAAGATGCTGGGCCAGTTCAACCTGGAACAGATCCCGCCGGCCCCGCGTGGCGTGCCGCAGATCGAGGTGACCTTCGACATCGACGCCAACGGCATCGTGTCGGTGAACGCCAAGGACAAGGGCACCGGCCGGGCGCAGCAGATCACCATCCAGGCCTCGGGCGGTCTGTCGGATGAGGACATCGACAAGATGGTCAAGGACGCCGAGGCGAATGCCGAGGCCGACAAGGCCCGCCGCGAACTGGTCGAGACCCGCAACCAGGGCGAAAGCCTTCTGCACTCGACCAAGAAGTCGCTGTCCGATCACGGCGACAAGGTCGACCCGTCCACCGTCGAAGCCATCGAGTTGGCGATGAGCCCGCTGGAAGACGCGCTGAAGGGCGAGGACCCGGGCAAGATCCGCAGCGCCATCCAGAACCTGACCGAAGCCGCGATGAAACTGGGCGAGGCGATCTACAAGGCCAGCCAGGCCGAAGGCGGCAAGGGCGACGATGGCGACGAGCCGCGTCCGGTGGATGAGGAGGACATCGTCGATGCCGACTTCGAGGATCTGGGCAACAACAAGCGGAAGTAACGCCGCTTGAACGGGAACGGGGGGCGGTCCGGCGACGGGCCGCCCCCTCCCGGTTAGGGGCACAGAGGTCCTGCGATGGCAAAACGCGATTTCTATGAGGTGCTGGGGGTTTCGCGCGGGGCATCCGCAGACGAGATCAAGAAGGCCTACCGCACCAAGGCAAAGGAGTTGCACCCCGACCGCAACGCCCAGAACCCCAAGGCCGAGGCCCAGTTCAAGGAAGTGAACGAAGCCTATGACGTCCTGAAGGACGAACAGAAGAAGGCCGCCTATGACCGCTTCGGCCATGGCGCTTTTGAAGGCGGCATGGGGGCCGGGGGCCCGCGCGGCGGCCCCGGCTTCCAGCAGGGCGATTTCGCCAGCGCCTTCTCGGACGTCTTCGAAGACCTGTTCGGCGACTTCATGGGCCGCGGCGGCGCTGGCGGCGGCGGCGGTCGCGCCCGGGCGCAACGCGGCTCGGACCTGCGCTACAACCTGCGCGTCAGCCTGGAAGAGGCCTGGAAGGGCGTCCAGAAGACGATCAGCGTCCCCACCAGCGTGGCTTGCGACACCTGCCGCGGCACCGGGGCCGAGGGCGGCGCCGAGCCGGTCACCTGCCCAACCTGCTCTGGCCTGGGCAAGGTGCGTGCGCAGCAGGGCTTTTTCACCGTCGAACGCACCTGCCCCACCTGCAATGGCATGGGCCAGACGATCAAGAACCCCTGCAAGACCTGCCACGGCGCCGGCCGGGTGGAACGCGACCGCTCGCTCAGCGTCAACATCCCGGCGGGCGTGGAAACCGGCACCCGCATCCGCCTGGCAGGCGAAGGCGAGGCCGGCCTGCGCGGCGGTCCGACGGGCGATCTCTATATCTTCATCGAGGTCAAGGATCACCCGATCTTCCAGCGCGACGGCGTGCACCTGTTCTGCCGCGTGCCGATCTCGATGCCATCGGCGGCGCTGGGCGGAGAGGTCGAGGTGCCCACCATCGACGGCGGCCGCGCCCGGGTGAAGGTGCCGGCCGGCGCCCAGTCCGGCAAGCAGTTGCGGCTGCGCGGCAAGGGCATGCCCGCCCTGCGCGGCGCGGGCACCGGCGACATGGTGATCGAACTGGCGGTGGAAACCCCGGTCAACCTGACATCGCGCCAGAAAGACCTGCTGCACGAGTTCGAGAAGCTGAGCGAAGAGAACAACCCGGAAGGGCATTCGTTCTTTGCAAAGGTCAAGGGCTTCTGGGACGGCATGAAAGGCTGAGGCTGGCCGGGTGTCGGGAATTAACCATTCCTTCACCATCGCCATGCCAGGGTTGCGGCCATCATGGCCCGCCCCGGTTTCGCAGACGCCTCGCTTCCGCTCTTCGTGCCCCAGGGGGACGCAGACGAAGCCTGTCCGCAGGCGCTGACCGGCCGGCTGCCCAGCTACATCGCCGACCACCGCAAAAGGCTCCGCTCCCGCTTCATGGAGGGGGGCGCGCAGGCCATGCCGGACTACGAATTGCTGGAACTGGTGCTGTTCCGCGCCATTCCGCGGCAGGACGTCAAGCCGCTGGCCCGGCTGCTGCTGGACACCTTCGGCGACTTCAACCGCGTTGTCACCGCATCCGTCCCGCGGCTGCTGATGGTCAAGGGCGTAGGCGAGACGGTGATCCAGGAGTTGAAGATCGTCGAGGCTGCCGCCCAGCGGATGATGCGCGCGCGGGTGATGCACCGCCCGGTGCTGTCAAGCTGGGATACGCTGCTGGACTATTGCCACACCACCATGGCGCACCGCGAAACCGAACAGTTCCGCATCCTTTTCCTTGACCGCAAGAACGTGCTGATCGCCGATGAGGAACAGGCGAAGGGCACGGTGGACCATGTGCCCGTCTACCCGCGTGAAGTGGTGAAGCGGGCGCTGGAACTGAACGCCAGCGCGCTGATCCTGGTGCACAACCACCCCTCGGGCGACCCCACCCCGAGCGAGGCCGACATCTCCATGACGATCCAGGTTCAGGACGCCTGTCAGACCCTGGGGCTGGTGTTACATGACCACCTGATCATCGGCAAGTCACGCGAACTGAGCTTCCGCGCGTCGGGCTACCTTTAGCCCTCAAGGTGCAGCAGGCTTGGCGGCGGCGGGCGGTGGCGGGGCGAAGTCCGGCACCACCCACAACTCGACCCGCCGGTTCAGCCGCCGGCCCACCGCGGTTTCGTCGCAGGCCATCGGCAGAGCCTCGCCAAAGCCTTCCACGCGCGGCACTTCGTCTGGCCGCAGATCGGGCGCGATCGCGGCCAGGTCGGCGGCCACCCGCTGCGCGCGCTCCAACGACAATGCGCGGTTGGCGGCAGCCTCGCCCTGGCCGTCGGAAAAGCCGGCCAGGATCAGCGCCTGGGCCGGAAAGCGATCAGCCGCGATCAGCCGGGCCAGCTGCAACAGGTTTTCCTGCGAGGTCGCGTCCAGCATCGAGGTGCCCTCCTGGAACCGGAAGGTCAGCGACAGCCGGTCGGCGCCGTCCATCACCTCGGCCAGGCGCTTGAGATCGGCCAGCGTCACGTCCTCGCCCGCGCCCTGGATGGCGTTCAGCAGGCGCAGACCATCCTGTGTCATCGGCGCGCGCTCGACCGAGCGGTCAATATAGCCCGCCTCTGCGACGGCGGCTTCGGCGGCCGGGGTGGCCAGGAATTCAAGGAACTCGCGCGCCAGAAGCGGCAGCCGGCGCGGCGGCGTCAGCAGGAACAGCGGCAGCGCCAGCGGGTAGTCTTCCGCCTTGACCGCAATCGAACTGGGCAAGAGGGGAAAGCCACAACTGTCGGCCAGCGCAAGGGATTTGGCGGCGCCAATCTCGGATCGGCCGGTGATGGCCAGCGCCCAGGGGTCATGGGCCACGGCGGCGGCGAGGCTGGCCAGGTCTGGGTGCGTGGTGGCTTTGGCCAGCGGCTGCCCCAGCCGTTCGGACAGCGCGCGCTGGACGTCGGTCGCGGGGTCCAGCGCATGCAGGACAAGCGGCATGTCGGGTCCGCCCAGATCAGCCCAGTTGGTCGCCTCGCCGGTCAGCGCGCGGACCAGATCCACGGTCGAGACCTCGGGCGTGGGGTTGTCGGGGGCGACAATGGGCACCAGCGCATCCAGCGCCAGCGGACGGGCGCCAAAGTCGCTGTCAGACATGGCCGAAACCTTCAGTTCGGCCCTGCCCTCGGTGACGGCGGCCGCGGCCTCGTCGGGGGAGAGGGGCTGAAACGACAGGTCGGCGAGCACTTTGCCAGTGGCAGGGTCAAGGATGGTGGCGGCCCAGCCGGTCGCGGCCTCGGTCGGCGCGTAGATCAGGCCGCGGCCTTCGGCAAAGGCCCGAAGCAGCCCGGGCAGCAACCGCGCCCCGGCGTCAGGGGCGCCGACCAGGCGGATGGTGGCTTTTGGCGCGATCAGGTCAGGGCAGGCCGGGCCGTCGCAGATGACCCCCTGGGCGTCCACGGTCAGCGGGCCATAGGCCGTGTCCAGACGGTAGAATTCGCCGTCAAAGCCCTGAAGCGTGCCGTTGAGGACGATGTTCCCCTCGCGCGAGATCAGCGTGACGTCCTGCGCCAGCGCAGCCCCCGTGCCGAAAAGAACAAGCGCGGCGAAGATCGCCGCGCGTCCAGCCATGCCCTGCATGGGACCCCTTGCCTGCGCGCACCTAATTCACGGCGGCAAGTGTCACGTCGGGGACCAGATTGTTCAAGACCAGAATGTCGCCCACCGCCTCGCAGCCGGGCATCGACACGGTAAGATCGGTCACCTCCACGGCGCCTTCGCGAAGGTGGATGGTCTCGCCCAAGAGATCGCGGCCGCAGGTCATTTCGGTGACCGCCGCCTCGACCACGGGCTCGGCATAGCTGCTGCCGTCGGCGGGCCAGGTGTAGACCTCGGCCATCATCGGCAGGTCCAGTGCGGGGTTGCCCAGGGTGACCAGACTGCCGCCGTTGGGCGAATTGCGGTTCGACGCCGAGACGTCACCCGGCGTGCCGAAGACAGCACCGTTCTCATAGGCGTGCAGTTGGAAGGCATCGTCGGCCATCCATTGCACGGCAAAGCGGCGCACACCGCCCATCCCGGGCACCGGCACCGCATCGCGCAGCACCGAGGCATCGGCGAACAGGACAGACACCTCGCCCTCGGCGCCAAGCGCCGGCAGGGAAAACGCAAGCTTGCCGTCTGGGCCAAGGGCTTCGGCCACGGTCAGACCGGCGTGACGAAGAACCACCCGTTCACCGCCGCGGCAGGGCGCAGAGATCGACACCGAGATCATTGCATTCGGGCCGACCGCAAGACCCAGGTCGGTGGCGCAGCTTTCGGCCTGGGTCACGATCACCGGCGCCGGCTCGGGCTTGGCAACGGGTTGCACAGGATCGGCGGCCACCTGCACAGGGACCTCGGGCGCGACATCGGCACCGGCAGGCGCCGGCAGCTCCTTGACTTCGGCAGCCACAACGGGTTGAGCGGCGGCTTCAGGCGCGGGGGCGGAGGAGGCAACCATGCCGGCAAGAACCGGTGCGACGGGCGGCGTATCCACAGCGGCAGGCGCATCCGTCGCGGCGACCAGCGCGGCACCGGCGGGAAGCGCCGCTTCGGCCAGTTTGTCAGCCGAGGCTTTCTCGGCCGCACCCGATTCAACCTTGGCCGGCTTTGCCGGCGCATCGGTCTCGGCCTGACGCTCGGCATTCATCGTCTGAACCAGGTGACCGGCAGCCAGGGCCACGCCAAGCAGGGCCACCGCCCGGATCATGCTGCGTTTCCTGATCATCTCTGCCCCCGACAGAAAGTAGACTCGCTTTCGAGTCAAACTGATCCGCAATGGCGGCAATCCCGTGTCCGAAACGGGGAATGTTTCCTGCTGGAAACCAGCACAAAGCGCTGGAATCGCGAAAGCGGCGGGGACGCCGCCGCTTTCCCGCCGCAATCCTGCCGCCGGTCAGGCCAGACGGCCGTGGCAGTGCTTGAACTTCTCACCTGAACCGCAGGGGCAGGCGTCATTGCGGCCGGGGTTTCCCCAGGTCGAGGGGTCGGTCTCGTCGAACCCATCCAGCCGCGCCCCGGCCATGGCCGCCATTGGTGCGGACGCTGGCGCCCGTGCCGGTGCCGGTGCCGACGCTTCGGGGGCCGCATCCGCGGCCGCCGGCTCGGGCAGTGCAGCAAGCGGCGTCTTCCGAGGCTCGCCGGCCTGCTGCGACGCCACCAGCTGTGCCATCATCTGTTCCTGCTCGTCCTTGGTCAGCGGACGAATCCGGCCAAGCTGCTCGGTCACCTGCTCGCGCAGCGAGTTCAGCATCGAATCGAACAGCTGGAAGGCCTCGGTCTTGTATTCGTTCAGCGGGTCGCGCTGGGCATAGGCACGGAAGCCGACCACCGAACGAAGATGCTCAAGCCGCAGAAGGTGTTCGCGCCACTTGCCGTCGATGGCCTGCAAAAGCACCTGCTTCTCGATCGATTCCATCGTCGGCTTGCCGAAAGCCTCGGCCTTTTCGGTCATGAACTTGTCCGAAGCCTCGATCAGGCGCTCCGACAGCGCGGCCTGGTCCACGCCCTCTTCGGCGGCCCAGTCCTGCACCGGCAGATCAAGGTTCAGCTTCTCGCGCAGCGCGGCGCGCAGGCCGGCGGTGTCCCAGGCGTCGGGGTAGGTCTTCGGCGGCAGGAACTGGTCAACCAGATCGTCGATCACCTGCATCCGCATGTCGGCGGCAATCTCTGCCACATCCTCGGCCTGCATGATTTCCAGCCGCTGGCCGAAGATCGCCTTGCGCTGGTCGTTCATCACGTCGTCAAAGCGCAAGAGTTGCTTGCGGATGTCGAAGTTGCGCCCTTCGACCTTGGCCTGGGCCTTTTCCAGCGACTTGTTGACCCAGGGGTGAACGATGGCCTCTCCATCCTTCAGGCCCAGCGAGCCCAGAATCTTGTCCAGCCGTTCAGACCCGAAGATGCGCATCAGGTCGTCTTCCAGCGACAGGAAGAAGGCCGAGCGCCCGGGGTCGCCCTGACGGCCCGAACGGCCGCGCAACTGGTTGTCGATGCGCCGGCTTTCGTGTCGCTCGGTGCCCAGGACAAACAGCCCGCCGGCGGCCTTGACCGCCTCTTCCTCGTCCTTGTGTTCGGCCTCGATGCGGGCGCGAACCTCGTCGGGATGGGCGTTCGGGTCGGCCGCGATGGCCTCCATCACCTTGAACTCGACATTGCCGCCCAGCTTGATGTCGGTGCCGCGGCCGGCCATGTTGGTGGCGATGGTCACCGCCCCCAGCTTGCCGGCGTCGGCGACGATCTGCGCTTCTTGTTCATGCTGGCGGGCGTTCAGCACGTTGTGCGGAATGTCGTCCTTCTTGAGCAGGCTGGACAGCAGTTCGGATTTCTCGATCGAGGTGGTGCCGACCAGGATGGGTTGGCCGCGCGCATGGGCGTCCTTGATCGACGCAAGGATGCCGTCGTATTTCTCGCGGGCAGTGCGGTAGACCTGATCGTGTTCGTCCTTCCGCATCACTGGCTTGTTGGTCGGCACCTCGATCACGCCCAGGCCGTAGATCTGCATGAATTCCTCGGCTTCGGTTGCCGCGGTGCCGGTCATGCCGGCCAGCTTTTCGTACAGCCGGAAATAGTTCTGGAAGGTCACGCTGGCCAGCGTGACGTTCTCGGGCTGGATCTTGGTGCCTTCCTTGGCCTCGATGGCCTGGTGCAGACCGTCCGACAGGCGACGGCCACGCATCATGCGGCCAGTGAACTCGTCGATCAGGGTCACTTCGCCATCGCGAACGATGTACTGCTGGTCCTTGAAGAACAGCTTGTGCGCGCGCAGGGCCTGGTTGAGGTGGTGCACGATGGACGTGCTTTCCGGGTCGAACATGTGCTGGCCTTCGGGCAGGATGCCGGCCTCGCGCAGCAGCTTTTCGACGGCGTCGTTGCCTTCGTCGGTGTAGGTGACGTTGCGCGCCTTTTCGTCCAGCTTGTAGTGCTCTTCGGTCAGGTGCGGAATCAGCTTGTCAACCGCGGTGTAAAGATCCGACCGGTCCTGCGCCGGGCCCGAGATGATCAGCGGCGTGCGCGCCTCGTCGATCAGGATCGAGTCCACTTCGTCGACGATGGCGAAGGCATGGCCACGCTGCATCATCTCGTCGATGGTCGACTTCATGTTGTCGCGCAGGTAGTCGAAGCCCAGTTCGTTGTTGGTGGCATAGGTGATGTCGCAACGATAGGCGACGCGCTTCTCGGCCTCGGGCTGGTAAGGGACGACGACGCCGGTCGTCAGGCCGAGGTGCGCGTAGACCTTGCCCATCCAGTCGGCATCGCGGCGGGCAAGGTAGTCGTTCACGGTGACGATATGCACGCCCTTGCCGGTCAGCGCATTCAGATAGGCCGGAAGGGTGGCGACCAGGGTCTTGCCCTCGCCGGTGCGCATTTCCGAAATGTTGCCCTGGTGCAGGAAGATGCCGCCCATCAACTGCACGTCAAAGGCACGCAGGCCCAGTGCGCGCTTGCCGGCCTCGCGGCAGTTGGCAAAGGCCTCGGGAAGGATCGCGTCCAGCTCTTCGCCGCCCTCTTGCACGCGCTTCTGGAACTCGCGCGTCTTGGCGATGATGCCGTCGTCGGACAGCGCCGCGAATTCCGGCTCCAACGCATTGATCTTCGCCACCAGCGGCCGGACCGCCTTGATCTTGCGGTCATTCGGGGACCCGAAGACCTTGCGTGCAAGCGAACCCAGACCCAGCATGATTACTCCGTGAGGCGGCCTTTTACGACATCGTGTGAGGCGTGGCCTTGCCCGCCCTCACCGCCTTCCATAGAAGAGCCAAGAAGGACCGCATCGGCCCCGTCTCACGCGACTGTCGCGATGTAAGGGGTAGGGCGGGCTTAGTCAACGTCGCGCGGGCCGCGTGGCCGATCAGGAGTGGGTGATATGACCAGAGGAATGCGCCTAGGGGTGGCCGTCGCGGCCCTGATGGCCTTGGGGGCCCCGGTCTGGGCCGAGGGCGAGACCGCCGAAACCGTGGTGGCCACGGTGAACGGCACCCAGATCACCCTGGGCCAGATGATCGCGCTGCGCGAAAGCCTGCCGGAACAATACCTGACCCTGCCGGATGACGTGCTGTTCAAGGGCATCCTGGACCAGCTGGTGCAGCAGGAAGTGATGAGTCAGTCGGTGACCGCCCTGACCGCGCGTGACGCGGCGAACATCGCCAACGACAAGCGCGGCTATCTGTCGGGCGTGGTGATCGACAAGGTGGCCAGCGGCGCAGTGACCGACGAAGCGCTGCAAAAGGCCTATGACGAGCGGTTCAAGGACACCGCGCCGCAGAAGGAATACCACGCGGCCCATATTCTGGTCGAAGCCGAGGAACTGGCCAATGAGCTGAAGACCCAGCTTGAGGGCGGTGCCGATTTCGCCGAACTGGCCAAGACGAATTCGATCGACACCGGGTCAGGCGCATCGGGTGGCGATCTCGGCTGGTTCGGGCTGGGCATGATGGTCAAGCCGTTCGAGGATGCCGTGGTCGCGGCCGAGGTCGGCAAGCTTACCGGTCCGGTGCAGACCGATTTCGGCTGGCACCTGATCCTGGTGCAAGAGACCCGCATCGCCGAGAAGCCGACGCTGGACGACCTGCGCGAAGAGTTGGCGGCCGAGCTTGAGACGAAGGCGATCGAAGACCACATCAAGGTCCTGACCGAGGCCGCGAAGGTCGAGAAGCCGGGCGAGGCGATCGACCCGGCGGTGCTGAAGAACTCTGCGCTGATCGACTGATCCAAAGGGAGGCCGGGCATGGCGAAGACCGACTGGAAGGCCGAAGCGAAGGCGCTGAAGAAAAGGTTGAAAGCGCTGAAGGTGACGCTGTCGGCAGCGGCGGGCCCGGTGGCCGAGGCCGTGACCGAGGCGGTGGGTGACGTGGTGGCCGCCGCGAAGAAGGCGATGAAGCCCGTCTCGCCGCTGGCCCCGGAAGCTTTTCCCGACCTTCCCCTGATCGCCGGGGCCGAATTCGCCGCCATCAGTGCCGGGATCAAGTACCAGGGCCGCAAGGACGTGATGCTGGTCAGCCTGTCTCCCGGTACCGTGGTCGCGGGGGCCTTCACCCGATCGACCACCCGGTCGGGCTGTGTGCGCGATTGCCAGTCCAAGCTGACCTTGAAGGCCCCGCCGGGCACCGAGGCGGGCACCGGGGCGGCGATCGTGGTGAACTCGGGCAACTCGAACGCCTTCACCGGCAAGATCGGTGACGAGGCTGTGGCCGCCGTCACCGGGGGCGTGGCCGAGGCGCTGGGAATTCCCGCAGCGCGCGTGTTCTCGTCGTCCACCGGGGTGATCGGCGAGCCGCTGCCGCACGGCAAGATCACCTCCGTCCTGCCCGCTCTGGCTGCAGGGCTTTCTGAGGCCGGCATCCAGATGGCTGCCGAGGCGATCATGACGACCGACACCTTTCCGAAAGGAGCCGCCGCCACCCTGCAGGGCGACGGCGGGATGATCCGGATTGCCGGCATCGCCAAGGGATCGGGGATGATCGCCCCCGACATGGCGACGATGCTGGTCTACATCTTCACCGATGCGAAGATCGGGCAGGCCAGCCTGCAGAAGATGATCGACCGCAACCTCGGGGCGACGTTCAACTCGATCACCGTGGACAGCGACACCTCGACCTCGGACACGCTGCTGGTGGCCGCAACCGGCCGCTCGCCCGCGGCCGAGGTCAAGGGCACCGTCGCCAAGGCGTTCGAGACCGCGCTGGCTGGCGTGATGCGCGACCTGGCGCTGCAAGTGGTGCGCGACGGTGAAGGCGCGACCAAGCTGGTCGAGGTCCGCGTCACCGGCGCCGCCAGCGACGAGGATGCCGCGAAAGTGGCGTTCAGCATCGCCAACTCGCCGCTGGTCAAGACGGCGGTGGCCGGCGAAGACCCGAACTGGGGCCGCATCGTCGCCGCCATCGGCAAGTCGGGCGCCCTGGCCGACCGCGACAAGCTGACCATCCGCTTCGGCGACATCCTGGTCGCGGAAAACGGCTGGCGCGCGGAAAGCTACGCCGAAGAGGCCGGCGCGGCCTACATGCAGCAGGCCGAGCTTGTGATCGCGGTGGACCTGGGGCTTGGCAAGGGCCGCCGCACGGTCTGGACCTGCGACCTGACGGCCCGCTATGTGGAAATCAACGCGGACTATCGGTCTTGAGGACTTTGCTGGTGTCGGCCGTCGCGCTGATCGACGCCGACGGCCGGGTGCTGCTGGCCCAGCGACCGGAAGGCAAGTCCCTGGCGGGCCTGTGGGAATTTCCCGGCGGCAAGGTCGAGCCTGGCGAAACGCCGGAAGCCTGCCTGATTCGCGAGTTGAAGGAAGAGTTGGGCATCGACACCTGGCGGTCCTGCCTGGCGCCGTTGAGCTTTGCCAGCCACAGCTACGACGATTTCCATCTGCTGATGCCGCTGTTCGCCTGCCGCCGGTGGGAAGGCATCCCGCATGCCCGCGAAGGCCAGACGCTGGCCTGGGTGGCGCCGGCAAAGCTGCGCGACTATCCGATGCCGCCGGCCGATCTGCCGCTGATCCCCATCCTGCGCGACTGGCTTTAGCGACGCCATGCCACAGCCGCGGCCGTGCCCGGCTTTGGCATTTTGTTTTCCGTTTTCTCGCGAAAGGCGATAAACACGCCTCTGGCATCGATCTTGGGGGAGAATCGCTTGCTTCGCACCATCGCCATCGGCAGCTGCATTTCCGTTCAGGGCCTGTTCGTGGGCCTGACCGCAGACGGCAAGACCATTGTCCGCGTCGACGAAAAGAATTTCGTCGGCACGCCGGTCAGTGGCAGGCCGCACCTGTCCTGAAAACCAGGCCGCACCGAATGCAAAAGGCCGGGCACATGGCCCGGCCCTTGCGGCGTTTGTAAAGGATCAGGCCAGCGAGCGCTGGACTTCCTCGCGTTCGAAAATCTCGATCACGTCGCCGGCGCGGATGTCTTCGTAACGCTCGAAGGCCATGCCGCATTCCTGGCCGGAATGCACTTCCTTGACCTCGTCCTTGAAGCGCTTGAGCGTCTTGAGCGTGCCTTCGTGGATGACCACGTTGTCGCGCAGAAGCCGCACGCCTGCCGAGCGCCGCGCCACCCCTTCGGTGACCAGACAGCCCGCAACGTTGCCGGCACCGGTGATCTTGAAGACCTCCTGGATCTTCGCGTAGCCGATGAAGTTCTCGCGCACTTCGGCCTTGAGCAGGCCCGAGGCGGCTTTCTTGATGTCGTCGATCAGGTCGTAGATGATCGAATAGTAGCGGATCTCGACGCCTTTCTGCTGGGCGGCCGACCGCGCGGTGGCATTGGCCCGAACGTTGAAGCCGATGATCGGCGCGCCCGAAGCCTCGGCCAGACCGACATCGCTGTCGGTGATCGCGCCGACGCCATGGTGCAGCACGCGCACGCGCACCTCGTCGTTTCCGACCTTTTCCAGGGCCTGCACGATGGCTTCGGATGAACCCTGCACGTCGGCCTTGACCAGAATCGGCAGTTCGGACACGTCCTGGTCGGCCTTGGCCTTGGCCATCAGCTGTTCCAGCGTCGCCGCCGCACCGGCCGCCGCGCGCTTGTCCTTGGCGGCTTTCTCGCGGTAGTCCGCGATCTCGCGCGCCTGGGCTTCGGTGTCGACCACGTTCAGCACGTCGCCGGCTTCGGGCGTGCCGTTCAGGCCCAGAACCTCGACCGGGACGGAGGGGCCGGCCTCGGTGACGGTCTCGCCCTTGTCGTTGACCAGCGCGCGGACCTTGCCCCACTTCTCGCCCACGACGAAGATGTCGCCTTTCCGCAGGGTGCCGTTGTGCACCAGGACGGTTGCCACCGGGCCACGGCCGACGTCAAGCTTGGCTTCGATCACGGCGCCCGCGGCGGCCCGGTTCGGGTTCGCCTTCAGCTCCAGGATTTCGGCCTGCAGCGCGATGGCCTCAAGCAGATCGTCCAGGCCCTTGCCGGTCAGCGCCGAAACCTCGACATCCTGCACCTCGCCCGACATGGCTTCGACCACCACCTCGTGCTGCAGCAGGTCGGTCCGCACCTTCTGCGGGTTGGCCGAGGGCTTGTCGCACTTGTTGATCGCCACGATCATCGGCACTTTGGCGGCCTTGGCGTGGTTGATCGCCTCAACCGTCTGCGGCATCACGGCGTCGTCCGCCGCAACCACCAGCACGACGATGTCGGTGACCTGTGCTCCGCGGGCGCGCATGCTGGTAAAGGCAGCGTGGCCGGGGGTGTCAAGGAAGGTGATCAGCGCGCCATTGGCGGTGCGCACCTGATAGGCGCCGATGTGCTGGGTGATGCCCCCGGCTTCGCCCGAGACCACGTTGGTCTTGCGGATCGCATCCAGAAGGCTGGTCTTGCCGTGGTCGACGTGGCCCATGATGGTCACGATCGGCGGGCGGGATTCCAGGTTCTCAGCGGTGTCCTCGACGGTGTCGATGACCTGTTCCACGTCGGCGTCCGAAACCCGCACGGCGCGGTGGCCGAACTCCTCGATCACCAGCTCGGCGGTGTCGGCGTCGATGGGCTGGTTCATGGTGACCATCATGCCCATCTTCATCAGCGCCTTGACCACGTCGGCGGCGCGTTCCGCCATCCGGTTCGCCAGTTCGCTGACCACAATGGTTTCCGGCAGCTGCACGTCGCGCACCTGCTTTTCGGCCTTCATGCCCAGACCCAGCGCCTTGGCGCGGGCCTTTTCCTGCTTGCGCTTGATCGCGGCCAGGCTGCGCTGGCGGCCGCTTTCGTCGCTGATCGCGTCGGACAGCGTCAGCTTGCCCGACTTGCGGCCCTCGTCGCCACGCTTGGCGCCGCGGTCGGTGGCGCGGTCGTCGCGCTCACGGTCGGTCTTGCGCGGCGAAAGGCCGGGCTTGGCGCCGCGGTCTTCTTCCCCGGCAGCCGGAGCGGCACCGGGTTTCGGCCGCGCCTGCCCGGTCGAACGGTCGGTCGGCGTGGCTGCAACGGCTGCAGGCTCTTCCGGCTTGGACGCCTGGCGGCGCGTGGTTCCCAGAACATCGGCCTTTCGGGCGGCCGCCTTGGCGGTTGCCTCGACCTCGGCCTCGCGGCGAACGCGCTCCTCTTCCTCGGCCTTGGCGCGCAGGGCGGCCTCGCGCTGACGCTCTTCGCGCTCTTTCGTCTCGATCTCTTCGCGGCGGCGCTGGCGGTCTTCCTCGCGCGCCTTCTCGTCGGCGGCCCGCTTGGCGTTGTCTTCCTGCTCGCGCGCCTTGGCGCTGCGCAGGGCGTCAAGACGCCGCTGCATCTCGGCTTCGGAAATCCCGGCAGGACGCTTTGACGGATCGCCAAGGTGCGTCGCGGCCGGAGCCCCGCCGCCTGCGGACCCCGAAACGCCCGGTTTCGCCGGGGTGGCCACCACCACGCGCTTGCGCTTGGTCTCGACGACCACCGCATGTGTGCGGCCATGGGAGAAGCTTTGCTTCACCTGACCGGAACGGGGGGCGCCACCCAAGCCCAGGGGTTTCTTGCCGTCAGTATCGCTCATGCGTCCTTCGTATCCTTCCCGGCGGTCTTTCCGCCGTCCTGCCTGCCCGCTTCATCCCGAAGCCCGGCAAGCCTTGCCGCTTCCTCTACAACACGAGTTGTGAGTCCACCAGCCGCAAGCGCGGCGTGTATGGCACGTTCGCGGCCGAAAGCCAAACCGATTTCCCCTGCCGAAAGGCAAGAAATCAGGCTGTTTTCGCCGTTGGGCGCCCTGAGTTTCGTCTTGCCGCGTTCCGAGCCGTCTTCCGCCTGAATCAGCACCGTCGCGCGACCCGTCACCAACCAGTCTTTCACCTTCTCGTAGCCCATCACCGCAGCGCCCGCCTTGCGCGCCAGCGAGAGAAGATCGACCACCCGCCGCAGCACCAGCGACTCGACCAGATCGGCCAGATCGGCGGGCGCCTTGACCGGCGCCTTGGCGGCCCGCGAAAACAACCCCTTCGCTGCCGCCTTCGCGATCATCGCCCGGTCGGCCGAGACATAGATGCCCCGCCCCGGCAGCCGCCCCGTCAGATCGGGAACCACGGTCGCATCAGGCCCCACGACGAACCGGATGAGCCCCGCCTTCGGGCCCACCGCGCCGGAGACGATGCACTTGCGCTCCGGTTCGTCCTGGTCTTTTTCCCGGCCGCCGCGTGTCATGGGCGGGTTCCCCAGGGCCTGAGATCAGGCCCCGGCCTCCTCTTCCTCTTCGGCCGGCGTTTCTTCGGTGGCGCCGCCCATCTCGGTCGGGTCGACCCAACCCAACATGACCCGCGCGGTCATCACCAGGTGCTGAGCCTCTTCCAGGCTCATGTCGAACTTTTCAAGCAGGCCGTCGTCCTTCTTGCGCTGACCGTTCTCGGTGGTCCAGCCGCCCGCAAGTTCCCAGTCGGCGCAGGTGGCAAAGTCCTCCAGCGTCTTGATGCCGTCCTTGCCCAGCGCCTCAAGCATTTGCGGAGTCAGGCCCTCAAAGCCGATCAGGCTGTCGTCCACACCCAGCGCGCGGGCATTGTCCAGCGCCTTCTTGGCCTGCTCTTCCAGATAGTCGCGGGCGCGGGCCTGAAGCTCGGCCGCGGTGCCTTCGTCGAAGCCGTCGATCGACAGGAGCTCGTCCTGATCGACGTAGGCGACTTCTTCCAGGTTGGTGAAGCCTTCCGAGACCAGCAGCTGGGCCATCATCTCGTCGACGTCCAGCGTGTCCATGAACAGCTTGGTGCGTTCGGCGAATTCGGCCTGGCGGCGCTGGCTTTCCTCGGCCTCGGTCAGGATGTCGATGTCCAGGCCGGTCAGCTGGCTGGCCAGCCGCACGTTCTGCCCGCGGCGGCCGATGGCAAGCGAAAGCTGCTCATCCGGCACCACCACCTCGATCTTGCCGGCGTCCTCGTCCACCACGACCTTGGAGACCTGCGCCGGTTGCAGCGCGTTGACCAGGAAGGTCGCCTGGTCCTGGTTCCACGGGATGATGTCGATCTTTTCGCCCTGAAGCTCGTTCACCACGGCCTGCACGCGGCTGCCGCGCATGCCGACGCAGGCGCCAACCGGGTCGATGCCGTTGTCGTAGGAGATCACGGCGATCTTGGCGCGGCTGCCCGGGTCGCGGGCGACGGCCTTGATCTCGATGATCCCATCATAGATTTCCGGCACCTCCATCTTGAACAGTTCGGCCATGAACTGCGGGTCGGTGCGGCTCAGGAACACCTGCGGCCCGCGCACTTCGCGGCGCACGTCCTTGATGAAGCAGCGGATGCGGTCGCCGATGCGATAGGCCTCGCGGCCGATCTTCTCGTTGCGGCGCAGGATGCCTTCGCCGCGGCCGATGTCGACGATGACGTTGCCGTATTCCTCGCGCTTGACCACGCCGTTGATGATGCTGCCCTTGCGGTCGCGGAATTCCTCGAACTGGCGGTCACGCTCGGCCTCGCGCACCTTCTGCAGGATCACCTGCTTGGCCGATTGCGCGGCGATGCGGCCCAGGTCCACGGGGGGCACCTCATCGACGATCTCGTCACCGATCTGCGGATCGGCCAGGAAGGACTTGGCCTGCTTGACCGTCAGCTGCGCGTGGTGATTCTCCAGCGCCTCGTCTTCCACCACCGTGCGCACGCGGGTAAAGGCGGCGCGGCCGGTCTTGCGGTCAATCTTGACGCGGATGTCCATCTCGGCGCCGTAACGCGACTTGGCGGCCCGGGCGAGGCTGTCCTCCATCGCCTGGATCACCAGATCCGGGTCGATCATCTTTTCGCGCGCCACGGCCTCGGCCGTTTGCAGAAGTTCCAGCTGGTTGGCCGACGTAATCGCCATGGGACATCCCCCCTAGTGTTTCGTCTCGGGGGCGGCGTCTTCCTCGTCCCCGTCGATTTCTTCAATCTCGTCAAAGCCGCCGTCTTCGGGCAGCTGCACTTTCCTTTGCCGCAGCATCTCGGCGATCAGCTCTTCGGTCAGGATCAGCTTGGCGTCCGACAGCCAGTCGAATTTCAGGCCGATGGTCACGTCCTTGCCCTGATCCTCGATCTCGATCAGCACCTCGTCGCCCTCGACCCCCATCAGCCCGCCCTTGAAGCGGCGGCGGCCGTCAATCAGCTCGGTGGTCTCGATGCGGGCCTCCCAGCCCTTCCAGGTCTCGAAATCCTTGAGCCGGGTCAGCGGCCGGTCGATGCCGGGGCTGGAGACCTCGAGCACGTAGTTTTCCTCGATCGGGTCTTCGACGTCCAGCACGGCCGAGACGGCGGTCGAGATCGCGCCGCAGTCTTCGACGCCAATGCCGCCATCGGCCTTGTCGGCCATGATCTGCAAGGTGCGCGTCACCTTGCCCAGCCCGCCCATCAGGCGCAGCCGGATCAGTTCGAACCCCAGCCCCTCGATCACCGGGCCGACGATGTCGGCCAGCCGGCGGTCGATGGAGGTCTTGGCGATGAGGTCGGTCATGCGAACCCTGAGAAAAACAAAAAGGCGGACCCAGCGGCCCGCCTGTGGCTTTCGGTAGCTTCGGGTTTGGACCCCGAAACCGCTGTTGAAGGGCATATACGCGCGCGCCCCGGAGTCTGCAAGGGGTTTGACCCTAGAGCTTGCGGAACACCATCACCAACCCGCGGTCGTCCCGGTGCGGATGGTCGACGCCTTCATAGATGGGAATGTCGCGCCAGGCGACCGGGGTGATCCGGCCCAGCGCCACCATGCGGGCCAGGGCCGAACCGAAGCCCGCACCGTCCAGAACCGGGCCGATGGTGCCGCAGGCGAACACGCCGCCGGGCCGCGTGATGCGAAGCAGCTCGGGGAAACACACGGGGCCGACGTGGCCGTGGGTGAAGGTGCCGCAGGAGACGATGCCACCATAGCTGGCGTCCGCGATGTCCAGGGCCTTGGTCAGGTCACCTTGCATCAGGTTGCGGTACAGACCCTTGTGCCGCGCCACCTCAAGCATCTCGGGCGTGATGTCCAGCGCATCGACGGTCCGTCCTTGCAGGCTTTCCGCCACCAGGCCGGTGCCGGCACCGATGTCCAGGATTTCGGCCTGCGGGTCGATCTCCGACTTCAGGATCGCGGCAATTTCGCGCGGGGCGATGTAGCCCCAGCCGCGGCCAAAGCTCTCGTCATAGGTTTCGGCCCAGGCGCCGTACATCTGCCGCGCCTCTTCGGGACCGTTGATTTCGTAGGCCTGGTCCAGATCGTAGCCGTCCAACGACATGGCGTCCCTCCAAGGTTCGGTGCCCCGGCATGAATCCAGAGCCGGATGACACGGCGATGACGAACATGTTTCGCGAAAATGACGGGCCGGCGCCGGGATGGCCCGCTTTGCGCCCGTGTTTCCGCGGCATGGTGCAACCGACAGCGCCCCTGCACGTTGCCCTTTCCGGTGGGCCTGCCATACTTGGCCCAGGCATCTTGGGGGCTTGGTTGGTTCGCACGGCAATCCATCGTGGCAGGGTTCGGGGGGTTGCCCTCGCGCTGATCCTGGCCGCAGCTGCCCCGGCGATGGCGCTGGACCGGCTTGACTTTGCTGTCACCTCGGGCGGCGAGTCGGTGAAGAAGGCGGCGCGCGGTGCCTCCCTGCTGCTGGCACAGCAGGCCGACGGGGCGACCGATGCGCAGGACCTGTTCGCCGCCGCCCGCGCCGACTATGCCCGCATCCTGGGCGCGCTTTACGCCGAGGGGCATTATTCTGCCGTCATCCACATCCGGATCGACGGGCGCGAGGCCGCCGGGATCGCGCCGCTGGACGCGCCCGACCGGATCGGCACCATCGAGGTGCGCATCGACCCTGGTCCGCGGTTTGCCTTCGGGCAGACACGGATCGCCCCGCTGGCGCGGAAAACCGAATTGCCCGAGGCCTTTGCCCCCGGCCAGCCGGCCCGCGCCGGCGTGGTGGAAGAGGCGGTCGGCGCCGCCATCCTGGGCTGGCGCGAACAGGGCCATGCCCGCGCCCGCACCAGCCGCGACACGATCCTGGCCGACCACGCCGCGGCCACGCTCTCGACCGACATTGCGCTGGACCCCGGCCCCGAACTGCGCTTCGGCCCGACCCTGGTGACCGGGGCCAAGCGGATGAGCGTCGCCCGCATCGTCAAGATCGCCGGCCTGCGCCCGGGCGAACGCTTCAGCCAGACCGAGCTGGACCGCGCCAAGGCCCGCCTGCGCCGGTCCGGCGTCTTCGCTTCGGTCACCCTCAGCGAGGGCGAGACGCTGACCGCCGAGGGCCTGCTGCCCATCCTGGTGACGGTCGCCGAAGCCAAGACACGGCGCTATTCCTTCGGCGCCGAGATCGCCAGCCTGGATGGCTTGTCGCTGTCAGGCTACTGGCTTCACCGCAACCTGTTCGGCGAAGGCGAGCGGCTCAAGATCGACGGCGCGATCACCAACATCGGCGCCGGCACCAGCGGTCTGGACTATTCCCTGGGCTTCACCCTCGACCGGCCGGCAACCTTTTCGCCCGACACGACGGCCAGCCTTTCGGCCGGCATCGGCCATCAGGACGAGGTGGACTATGCCGCCGACACGGCGCAAATCGGCCTGTCGCTGCGGCACTACTTCTCGGACAGTCTGACCATCCGCGCCGGAATTGCCTACGAATACACCGAAGGCTCCGACCCCGGCGGCGACTTCCGCTTCCGCAACCTTTCGCTGCCGATCGGCGCCACCTGGGACCGACGGGACAATGCCGCCGATGCCCGCAGCGGGTTCTACATCGACGCCGAGGCCAAACCGTTCCTGGGCTTCGGCACCACCGGCTCTGGTGTGCGGTTGACGTTCGATGCCCGAGGCTACCGCAGCTTTGGCGCCAGAGACGGCGCCACATTGGCGCTGCGCTTTCAAGGCGGGGCGATCACCGGCAGCAGCCTGCTGGATACCCCGCGGGACGAGCTGTTCTTCTCGGGCGGCGGCGGCACGGTCCGGGGGCATCCCTACCGCAGCCTGGGCATCTCGGTCACTCGCGGGTTCGGGCCGGCCTTCCTGATCGGCGGCACCCACATGCTGGCTGGCTCGGCCGAACTGCGCACCCGGGTCACCGACCGGCTGGGCGTCGTCGGCTTCTTCGACATCGGCCGGGTCGGTGTCGACGGGTTCTTCGATTCCCTGGGCGACTGGCATTCCGGGGCCGGTCTTGGCCTGCGCTACGAGACCGGCTTCGGTCCGATCCGGTTCGACGTGGCCGCTCCGGTGCAGGGCAGCACCGGCGACGGGGTGCAAATCTACATCGGCCTGGGGCAAAGCTTCTGATGCGCGCCGCCGTCCTTGCCCTTTGCCTGTGCACCGCGGCCGGCGCCGCCGCAGCCCAGACCGACGACCGCGACACCCTGACCGCCTGGCTTGAGGATTCGCTGTCCGATGCCGGCCGGCAAGTCATCGTCACCGGCTTTCAAGGCGCACTTTCATCGCGCGCCACGGCCGAGCGGATCGAGATCGGCGATGCCAAGGGCATCTGGATCACCCTTGAGGGCGTCACGCTGGACTGGAGCCGCTCATCGCTGCTGTCCGGTGAGGTGGTGGTCAACGAACTGGTCGCGGACCGCATCGCACTGGCACGGTGGCCTGAAGCTGACACCGGCACCTTGCCCGACCCCGAGGCACCGGGCTTCAGCCTGCCGGACCTGCCGGTTTCGGTCGAGATCGGGCAGATCGCGGCCCAGGACATCGTGCTGGGCGCGGCCGTCCTGGGCCAGCCGGTGCGCGGCCGCATCTCTGCATCGCTGACGCTGGCCGATGGCGCGGGTGAGGCAAAGGCGGACCTGCACCGCACCGACGACGGCCCCGAGGGCAAGATCGTGCTGGCGGCCAGCTATGCCAATGCCACCGGACAACTGCAGCTGACGCTAGACGCGCGCGAGGACGCCGGCGGAATTGCATCCGGCCTTCTGGGCCTGCCCGGCCAGCCCGCCGTCGCGCTGACAGTTTCGGGCAGCGGCACGCTGGACCAGTTCACCGCCGATGTCCGGCTGGAAAGCGACGGCGTCGAGCGCCTGTCCGGCCCGATCACCCTGCAGCTGGACGCAGCCGGCGCGCGCGCCTTTTCGGCCCGGCTGTCCGGCAACCCGGCGCCGCTGTTCCTGCCCGATTACGCCGGCTTCCTGGGCGACCGCGTGGCACTGGAGGTGACCGGGCGCCGCTTCCCCTCGGGCCAGCTGAAGCTTGAGCGTTTTCATCTTTCCGCCCAGGCGCTGGAGCTAGACGGCAGCGCCACCATTGCCGGCGATGGCCTGCCCGAAGCCTTCGACCTGACCGCCCGTGTCGGACTTGCGGACGGTGCATCCGTGGCCCTGCCGCTGCCGGGCGAGGGAGTCACCCAGGTCCGCCGCGCCGATCTGGCCTTGCGCTTCGATGCCGCAACCGACAGCGGATGGTCCGGCCTGGCCACGGTCGAAGGGCTGTCGCGCCCCGATCTTACGGTGGACCGGGCCGAACTGCGCGGCGCCGGCCGGATCGAGCGAACGGCCAAGGGCAATGCGGTGGGCGGCACGCTGGACTTTGCCTTGACCGGGGCCTTGCCGCGCGACCCCGACCTTGCCCGCGCCCTGGGCACCGACGCGACCGGCATCGCCGAGTTCAGCTGGCACGAGGGCGACGACGCCCTGGCCCTGCCGCAGGTGGTGCTGTCGGGCGAGGGTTATGACCTGACAGCTGCGCTGTCGATCGAGGGCCTGTCCGACGCCCTGCGCATGACCGGCCGGGTCCAGGCCGAGATGACCGACTTTGCGCGTTTGTCCGGGGTGCTTGGGCGGCCGCTGGGCGGGTCCGGCACGGTGCGGCTTGAGGGCAGCGCCAGCATCCTGAGCGGGGCCTTCGATCTGGTGCTGACCGCGCTGGCCCAGGGGCTCGCCCTGGGGCAGCCGCAGGCCGATCGGCTGCTGGCCGGGCCGTCGCGCCTGACCGCGCAGGTTCTACGCGACGAAACCGGCACGCGGCTGCGCGCGTTGCAGCTCGACGCGGCCTCGCTGAGGCTGACAGCTGAAGGGCTGCTGTCAACCACCGGCAATGTCCTGACCGGTCAGGTCGAGATCGGCAGCCTGGCCGACGTGGTGCCCGGATTTGGCGGCAGCCTGTCGGCCGAGGCGCGGTTCGACGGTGATCTGGCGCGCGCCACGCTGTCGCTGGCCGGCACCGGGCGCGGCCTGCGCATCGGCCAGCCCGAGATCGACCGCGTTCTGGCCGGAGACACCCGCCTTACCGCCGCGCTTGCCCTGGTGGATGGCACGGCGCGGCTGGAGTCGCTGGATCTGGCCGGGCCGAACGCTTCGCTGACGGCCAAAGGCACCGGAGACGGGGCGCGGCTCAGCGTGGACGGACGGCTGCGCGACCTGCGGCTGATCGCCGAGGCGTTTTCCGGGCCAGTCACGGTGTCGGGCAGCGTCGAGCCAAGCGGCGCGGCGCAATCGGTGGACCTGCGGATCAGCGGCCCGGCCGGGATCAGCGCCCGGGTCACCGGCCTGGCGGGCACAACGGCCGATCTGGCCATTGCCGGCACCTCGGCCGCGGCGGTGGCCAACGGCTTCATCGTCCCGGTCACGCTGGACGGCGCGGTGGCCTATGACCTTCGGCTGGCCGGGCCTTGGCGACTGTCGTCGCTGACCGGCCGGGTGACCCTTGCCGGGGGCAAGGTGGCCGTCCCGGCGCGCGGACTGTCGCTGAACCGGGTGGCGCTGGCGGCCGACCTGGCGGGCGGGCGGGCCCGCATCTCTGCCACCGGAGAGGGTGCGCGCGGCGGCACGCTGCGGGTCGATGGGCCAATCGAGTTGACGCCCCCCTTCGCCGCCGATCTGGCACTGCGGCTGGACGCGATCAACCTGCGCGACCCCGAGCTTTACGAAACCACCGTCTCGGGCGCGCTGGCGCTGTCAGGGCCACTGCGGGGTGGCGCCCGGCTGTCCGGCGCGCTGGTGCTGGGCACAACCGAGTTGCGCATTCCCTCGACCGGCTTCGCCACCGCGGCCGAACTCGAGGCAATCAGCCATGTCAACGACACCGCCGACGTCCGTGCAACGCGCGCCCGTGCCGGGGTCGGCGGCGGCGCTTCGGCCGATGGCAGTTCGGCCGCGAGCGGCCTGCCGGACTGGGCCTTGGACATTGCACTGTCGGCACCCAGCCGGGTCTTCCTGCGCGGCCGCGGACTGGATGCCGAACTGGGCGGCAGCCTCCGCCTGGGCGGCAGTCTGCGCAGCATCGTGCCTGCGGGCGGGCTGGAACTGATCCGCGGCCGGCTTGACCTGCTGGGCAAACGGCTGGATCTGTCCGAGGCTTCCCTGGTGCTGGAAGGCGACATCGTTCCCTTCCTGCGCATCGCGGCCTCGAACCAGACCGAAGGGGTGACCAGCACGGTCACCATCGAAGGCCCGGCCGACGCGCCCGAGGTGCGCTTCACCTCGAACCCGGAACTGCCGCAGGAAGAGGTGCTGTCCTGGCTGCTGTTCGGTCGCGGCCTCGACACCCTCTCGGCGTTTCAGGCGGCGCAACTGGCCAATGCGGTGGCGGTGCTGGCCGGGCGCGGCGGCGAAGGCATCATCGGCGGGCTTCGCAAGGGCTTTGGCTTCGACGATCTGGACATCGCCACCGACGCCGATGGCGGGGTGGCGGTAAAGGCCGGCAAATACATCTCCGAGAAGGTCTATACCGAGATCGGGGTCGATCAGGACGGCAAGAGCCGCATCAACCTGAACCTCGACGTCCGGCCCGGCGTCACCGTCAAGGGCCGCATCGATTCGGATGGAGAAAGCGGGATCGGCGTGTTCCTGGAAAAGGACTACTGACGCCGATCCCGCCCCGCGATCGCCGGCCCCCTGTTCACGGAGGGTTCATGCTGATCTGCTCATCGTTGTCGCCGCAGGCGATGGCGCAGATGATCACCACGCCCAGCAGGATGGGCAGAAGACCAACGCTCGACGAGGATTTCTCCTGCACGACTTCGGGCTGGCCTTCTTCAACCACGACGACCGGGCCCCCGGCAAGCGCGGCGGAACCGGTCAGGGCAAGAATGGCAACCGCCGAAAGAACCTTCTTCATCGTTTCACTCCCTCGATTCTGCGCCTTTTGCGCACGCTCATGTGTCGCGCCGAAGATGGCATGACGCAAGCTTCAACCAACGGATGAATTGCAGAAAAGTACCGTCCCTTGGCTGAAAAGCCAGGCGCACCGATCAAGGCAGTCTTGCGAAACCACAGCGGCACGGCAAGATCGGGCGCTGTCCGATGCTGTTCAAGGCTGCAGCGTTTCGGGCTGGCTTGAACGCGCACAGCGCAAGTCGTGGCCGCGAGGGTCGCCCGCCGGTTCCGGCCAGTTGGAGAAACCCCATCAAGGTCAAAATGAATCGCACCCGCGCCATCGGCACGGGTGCGATCCAGATCGACCTCCGGTCAATAGCTGACCGGAGCAAATTCAATCAATTGCCGGCAGAGCCGCCGTCACTCGGGAACGGTTTCCGGGGCGGGCTCGTCATCATCGCCACCGCAGGCGATGGCGCAGAGGATCACGACACCCAGCAGGATCGGCAGGATGCCGACGCTGGAGGAGGATTTCTCCTGCACCACTTCGGGCTGGCCCTCTTCGACAATGACGACCGGACCGCCGGCCATGGCGGCCGAGGCGGTCAGCGACAGCGCGGCAAGAGCAGAGGCAATTTTCTTCATTTGATGTCTCCAGTTTCCGTTAAGTGATTGGTGACCCTTGGGGTCCTTGCTTCTATGACTGGCCGGACCCTATGTCGTCGGAACCGGACCGCCATTCCTTGATGAGGCAGCTGCCCGCCTCAGATCACGCAGGCGGCTCGTCGTCGTCGCCACCGCAGGCGACAGCGCACAGGATCACGACGCCCAACAGCAGCGGCACAAGGCCGACACTGGAGGACGACTTTTCCTGCACCACTTCGGGCTGGCCTTCTTCGACCACGACCACCGGACCGCCGGCAAATGCCACCGAGGTCGAAAACGACAGGGCACAAAGCAACACGACGAACTTGTTCATGGAGAGTTCTCCTCGCCTTTTGCCAAGGTATACCATTGGCTTTGCCCGGAAAGAAGCCGCTTCGCCGGTGAACTCTGCGCCCTGTGCCCAATAGCACACAGTGTTGTGGCATTCGAATCTCGGAATATGTCAGTCCTTGACCGCCTCGAACTCGGCATAGCCGGCGCCAGGGCTGGCCCATTGCCGCGATTTGCGGACGATGGGTCCCTCCAGCCAGTAGTCCGACGTCAGCTTTCCGGCGTCGCGCTGACAGGTTTCGCGCAGGTGCAGGGCGCGACGGGGCTGGCCGGCGATCTTCAGGTCTTCCGGACCAAGGGATTCGGTGGTGCAGACATAGACACGTTGTTCGAAGTCGCCGTCCGGGCCGGTCACATACCACGCCCGGCGATATACCGTGCCGGTCTTTGCCAGCTGCGCCGGGTCTGGCGCCGCCGCCGACATCAGGTCCGATCCAAGCCCCCGGGTCTCGATCAAAAGGCCGTTGCGGAAGGTGAAGGTGGTGCCGCCCGAGGTCGTCCAGGTGGTGACCGCACCATTGCTTTCGCGCGGAGTTAGCCAGGTGTCGATCCCGCGCGCGGCGATCCGGACCTGCATCAGCGGCGTATCCGAGGCGGCGATCTCGGCCTCGGACAGCGTCTTCGGCCCGGCTGCGGCCGGCGCCCTGGCCTTGCGCCCACCGACCATCTGCTGCGCGGTCGCCATGACCTTGGCGACCGGACCCTTGCCGGCGCCGCCCGATCCGGCGCCGCAGCCGGCCAGGGTCACCGCCAGCACTGCCGCAAGGCCGCAAGGGGCAAGCCGCTTCACCGCCAGAACGTGCCCCATTGATCGTCCAGTTCGTTGCCGTGGAACGTGCGGATGTTGTCATACAGCCGTCCGGACACATCCAGCCGCGCCCCGCCGTCACCTGAGTTCGGTCGGAAGGTGCGGCTGAACTCGCCGGACTTGTCCTTGCCCAGCAGCCAGTCAAGCGGCATGGTGATGCGCACGCCCTTGTCGAACGAGCCTTCGCCGAATTCCGCCGCGGTTGCATCGGTGACGGTCGCGAAGGCGCCGAAACGCCAGCCATTGGCAAATTCCCGGTCCAGCGAGAGGGTCGCCCCGACATCGCCGGCCAGATAGCGGCCCACGTCCAGCTGGCCCAGGTAGCCGCGGCCGAAGTCGTAGTAAGCCGAGACGTGGCCGCTGGTCACAGAATAGTCGAACTCGGAAAAGCCGAAGCCGCCGTCGGTGTCGCGCTGACGGGTGTGGTTCACTTCGATGCCCAGCGCCAGCCGGCTGTCCACCGGTTTCCACAGCAGCTCGCCCGAGACCCCGGCGTGCATCCGTTCCAGGTAGCCCAGGCTCACCCGCGAATAGAGGTTCTCGCCCGGCCGGGCGTACCAGGCCAGCTGCAGCGTCTCAAGCCCCGGGTCGCCATTGCGGGAATAGTCGATGCTTCGGCTGCGCACCGGCGGCAGCAGCGAAGGGTCCGCCGGGCTGGATCCCAGGTTGTCGGCCAGGGGTTTGTAGACCGACCCGCTCAGCACAAGGCCGGGCCGAAACTCATAGCTGGCGCGAAGCCGCAGGCCGACGTCGCCCTTGAGGTTGCTGGTCAGGCGCAGCGCCGGCCGAAGACCCCAGGAGAACTTCGGGAAGCGGTCCTCGGGGTAGACCAGGCCCGGCGGCACCGGGCCGGCGTCGGAAATCGCGATGCGGTCGCGCATCGCGGCATGGTTGCCGGCGACGTGCTCCAGTGCCTCCAGATCGGCCCGGCGAACGGTGATCTTCGACGTGCCCATGCCATGACTGACCGGCACGATCTCGAACACCTCCACCGAGGCCGGCATCACATGGCTCATCGCCCGCGCCACCCGGCCCACCACCTGCGACTCCGAATCCATCCGGTTCGAGCGGATTCGCAACTGCGCCTTTCCGGCGGTGTAGGCCAGGCCCTCGACCGCGATGCCATCGACGGCCAGCCGCTTGGCCAGGTTGGCCTGCAGGATGCCGGCCGCATCGGGCTGGGTAACCCAGCCGCTGTCATAGGCCTCAGGGTCGGCCGCGCGCGTCGGGCGTTGGCCCACGGCCACCGGGGCACCGCCGGTTGCGCCGCCATGCAGCGCCGTCTTCGGGTCCAGCACCAACTGGAACCGCAGCCCGATCTCCGAGCCGTACAGCGAATAGACCCCGGCCTTGAAGAACCGGCCGCGGCTGTATTCGACGCCAAAGTTCAGCGGGCTCTTGTGCTCGAACACGCCGCGGGTGCCGGCGATCTCGTCATAGCCGTCCGAGGAATACTCGGCCTTCACCGTCCAGGCGTCGTTGATCTTCCATTCCACCCCGGCAAAGGCGGCGGCGGGACCCCGGAACCAGTTGTCGGGCTCCGGCTGGCCGCCCAGGCCGAAATCGGTGACCGGGCGGCCACCGAACGGCGTGCCGATGTCACCATAGGACCCCAGCCGGCCCCAGCCCAGGCCGGCGGTGACCTTCAGCCGGTCGCCAAAGGTCTTGGTGGCCGCCAGGTATTCGGCGGCGTCGTTGCCGGTGTTGAAGATGTCCTGCAGGCCCAGCGTCACCGCGGGCAGGTTGGCGGTCTCTTCCAGCAGGGTGAAGCGCAAGTCGAAGCTCTTGCCGTCGTAGGAATTCTCGTCGGCCGGGAACAAGGCGTTCCAGTTGCCCACCGTTTCGAAGCGATAGGTGGCGGCGATGCGGGGAGAGAGCTGGAAGGTCAGCGCACCGCGGCGCATATCGCCGAAAAAGGCGGCGGTCACCGAAAATGTGCCATCGGGCTGGCTTTCGCCCGAGGGCATGTCGATCACGCCGGGCACGCCGCGGAAGCTGAGCGTCGGCTTCATCTCGGCCAGGGCGGGCGCCGAAAGGTCGCAGGACAGCGCCGAAATCCACGCCGCCGTCGCCAAGAGGCGCTGTCTTCGTCCTGCCACGTTCCGCCCTCCGTTTCAGCCTCTATGGACGGGCGGTGCAATCCGGGCAAGACCCGTCGCTCGGCAGATCGAATTCCGAGTGCGACTATGACCGGCTGGCCGCAGTGCCCCGTCCCCCGGCGGCATCATGGCCATGGACCAGCGCAAGCGCAAGCCGGCGCGCGGCGTCGGCCTTTCCGGCCGCGGCGCAGCGATGAAGCTCTTGCAGGGCCGCCGCAACTTCCAGCGCGGAAGGAACGGATTCGCGGGCCCGCAGAATGCGGGCATGCGGTGTCGGCAAGAGACGGTCGCCGATCAGCAGTTCTTCGTGCAGCTTCTCGCCCGGGCGCAGGCCGGTGACGCGAATCTCGATGTCGCCGCCCGGGTTCTGGCCATCGCGGACGCTGTAGCCGGCGGCATGGATCAGCTGTTCGGCCAGATGCCGGATGCGCACCGGCGCGCCCATGTCCAGCACGAAGACATCGGCGGCCGCGGCACCCTCGCCCTCCAGGGCGCCGGCCAAGAGAACCAGGCGCGACGCCTCTTCGAGCGTCATGAAGTATCGCGTGACCGCCTCGTCGGTCAGCGTCACCGGGCCGCCGCGGGCGATCTGTTCCTTGAACAGCGGGATCACCGATCCGGAAGAGCCAAGCACATTGCCGAACCGGACGATGGCGAAGCGCGTCGCCGGCGCGCGGCGGGCCAGGTCCTGCACCACCATTTCGGCCAGCCGCTTCGAGGCCCCCATGACATTGGCCGGTCGCACCGCCTTGTCGCTGGAAACCAGGATGAACCGTTCAACCCCGGCCTGGCGGCTGGCCTCGGCCAGGATGCGGGTGCCGATGACATTGTTTTCAAGGCCCGCCAGCGGGTTCGCCTCGACCAGGGGAACATGCTTGTAGGCTGCGGCATGGACCACGATCTCGACGCCATGGTCTTGCAAGGCCCGCTGCACAGCACCGGCATCGGCGACATTGCCAAGGACGGCGACGATCTCGGTCCAGCCCTCGGTGTTCAGGTCGCCCAACTCGCGATCGATCTGGTACAGCGCAGCCTCGGACAGCTCGAACAGCACCAGCTTGCGCGGCCGGCAGGCCAGGAGCTGCCGGCACAGTTCCGACCCGATCGACCCACCCGCGCCACTGACCAGGATCGTCCGCCAGCCGTAGGTGTCCGAGCAATCCGGCAGCCCCTCGCCCCGGGATTCGCGGCCGAGGAACTGGTTCGGCGGCAGCGCGGTCAGCGTGTCCATCATCCGTTCGGTTCCCACCAGCTGGGCGAACGAGGGCAGCGCCTGCACCTCAAGCCCAAGGTGCCGCAGCCGATGGCCCAGTTGCGCCTTCTTCGGGGCCGAGACCGAAGGCATGGCCAGGATCACCCTTGTGATGTCGTGGCTGCGCACCGCCTGGACAAGACGCTCGGGCGGGTGGATCGGCAGCCCGCCCAGCCGTTGCCCGGCCAGCGCCGGATCGTCATCGATAAAGCCGTAGACGGCAATTCTGGCATGCGACCGCAGGGCCGAGGCGAGTTGCAGCCCGGTCGACCCAGCGCCGTAGATCAGCACCCGGGTCAGCGGCCGCCCGGTCCGCAGTGCCCAGCGCAGCAGCCCCAGCAGGGCCAGCCGGGCACCCAGCGCGCCCAGATGCAGCAAGAGCGCGAACACCAGCAGGCCCACCAGCGGGAAATCCAGCCCGATCCCCCGGACCATCAGCGCCAGGGCCAGCGTGACAATGGCGGCCAGCGGCAGAAGCCCGGTCATGCCGTGGCTTTCATAGGTTTGCAGCTTCTGCCGCGGCAGGCCCAGCAGCAGCGAGAACCCGGCCGAGACCAGGGCGATCAGGACAAACAGGTCAACCTGGTTCAAGAGCCCGGGCAGCGGCCAGACCGAGCCCTGCACCGCCGCCCAGGCCAGGTACAGCGCGACCGGAGCCATCACGACGTCGATCGCCCAGAGCACCAGTTGCTTGGACCGGCGGGTCATCCGGCGAAACAGGTCGAAAAGCACTGTCCTTGGCCCGGTCATGGCTGGCGAACCCCTGCGGGCCTGCGCAACCCGCCTGCGCCGAAATACGCGGAGAATGGTTAGGAACAGGATAACCGCGTCGGCCCCAACCGAGGCATGGCGCTGATACAGCAGGTCCAGCCGCGCCTTGCGCGGAATGCATCGGCGGGCATAGACGGCATCGGTCTCTTCGGCGCTGCGGCAGGGGGAAAGCAGGCGTTCTTCGTGCCGGTGAAAGACCAGAGTCGCCAGGCCAGTCAGACCGGGTCGGCTGCGCAGGACGGCGGCGTACAGCGCGGGAAACCGCTCGACATAGGTCCGCAATGGCGGGCGGGGGCCGACAAAGCTCATGTCGCCGCGCAGGATGTTCCAAAGCTGCGGGATCTCGTCCAGCCGGGTGCGGCGCAGGAACCGTCCCTCAGGCGTGACTCGCGCCGCCTTGTCGCCGCCGGAAACCCCCGATTCGCCGCAGCCGGCCGGGGCCATGGTGCGGAATTTCCACAGCCGGAACGGGTGTCCGGGGGCGGCCATCCGTTCCGAGACGTAGAACACCGGGCCGCCGCGAACTGCCAGCCAAAGCGCGATCCCCAGCGCCGGCAGCGCCAGCAGCGCCGCGAGGATCAGGGCGAAAACAATGTCGAACAGGCGCTTGGCCGGCGTCACGCGGACACCTCCTGCAGCCCTGCCAATTCGGCGGTCAGGGCGCAAGGCGTGGCCCGCGGCAGCGGAAGAAGCGCGCCAAGGCGGCGGGTGTCCAGCGCATGCCGCGGCACCACACCCGGGTTGGGCGGGCCATAGGCCCAGGGCCGGCGGGCGGCACAAAGCAGCGCCTCCATCGGCAGCGGCGGGCTTTGCGCCAGGTTCAGCACCGGAGGCAGCGCGCCGCTGCAGGCCAGCGGCACCAGCCGCGCCAGCGCCAGGGCCAGCGTCTGCGGCCCGATCCAGGACCGCACCGGCCCGCCTGGCCGACCGGGCACCGGGTCCAGCAGGATGGGGCCGGGGCGCGGCGCAAACAGCGCATCGGCGCCAAGGACATTGCCAATCCGCAGGGCCGTCACCGGACGCCCGCCCACCAGGGCCAGCGCCGCGCCTTCGGCGGCCAGTTTCGCCCAGCCATAGTCGGACCGCGGGTCGGGGGCGCTGTCTTCGGTGCAATCCTGCGGACCCGCGGCATAGACGGCCGCGGTCGAGGCGAGCAGCACCGCCGAGGCCCGTGCCGCCTGCGCCGCCGCCATCAGGGGCGGGATCATGCGATGGTTCGCCTCAAGCGCCTTGGCGGGGCCGCGCAACACACCGGCCAGGTGCAGGATCACCGCACCCTGCGGCAAGGCCGGGGCGGGGCCAGACAGGATGTCCCACTGCAGATCTCGACCCGGCCCTCGCGACGACCACAGCACCGGCAAGCCCGGCAGGCTGGACTGCCAACTGCGACGCAGAAGGTCCGCCACCCGGCCGTCTGCGCCGGTGACCACGATTGTCCGTTGCGTCTGTGCCGCCATGGCCGGACCCCCTTTGCCGCCGCCCGGATGGGCTGCGTCTCGGGATCATTTGTCGCGATTCCTTTCGATCCGGTTTCCGGCGCTCAGTTCTCGCGCTCAAGCCGGGCGCGAAGCTCGCGCAGTACCGGCAGCACCGCGCGCACCCGATCGGCGCCCAGCGCCGCCACCACTTCGGCGATCAGCGGCGCGACCGCCTGCACCGCGGCATCGCGCGCCGTCCGGCCCGAGGGGCTGATCGACACGAACTTCCGCCGGGCATCGTCCCAGTCGGGGCGGATATGGATATGCCCGGCCCATTCCAGCCGGGTCAGCGTGTTGGTCATCGCCCCGCGGGTGACGTGGAACGCCCGCGCCAGCTGCGCCGGGGTCCGCTCATCGCCCACCCGCGCCAGGTGGTTCAGCACCGAGAAATGCGACAGTTCCATGCCCTTGGGCAGCGCCTTCGATACCAGGTTGCGCGCCAGCTGGTCGGCCATGAACAACTCACCGAACAGCGCCACCGCGATATCGTCGGTCCGGTCGCTCATGGCCCCTCATACGCCCGGTCATGCAAGAGCGAAGGCACCCGGCCCCGGGCCTGCGCCACGCGGGTCAGGTCAAGATCGACCAGCGTCACCCCCGGCTCGGTGCCGGCATCGGCCAGGATTTCGCCCCAGGGCGCGATGGCCAGCGAATGGCCATGGGTGCGCCGGCCCTTGCCGGCGGTTTCGGCGTGAAAGCCGGTCTGCGCCGGAGCCAGCACGAAACACCCCGTCTCGATCGCCCGCGCGCGCACCAGGGTTTCCCAATGCGCCGCGCCGGTCAGGTGGTTGAAGGCGGCCGGAATGGTCAGGATTTCGGCGCCTGCCTGCGCCAGGCGGCGGAAGAGGTGCGGAAAGCGGATATCGTAGCAGACCGTCAGGCCCACACGTCCGAAGGCGGTCTCGGCCAGAACCGCGCGCCCGCCCGGCCGGTAGGACGCGCTTTCGCGGTAGACCTCGGTTTCCGACACGTTCACGTCGAACATGTGGATCTTGTCATAGCGCGCGACGATGCCGCCATCCGGCCCGATCAGGAAGGACCGGTTGGCAAAGCGGCCGTCCGCATCATGCGTCAGCAGGCCCAGAGAGCCGATCAGCAGCCAGACCCCCGCCCCGGCGGCAAAGTCGCGCAAGGCGGCCAGCGTCTCGTCCGCGCCTTCATGCCGGAAGACGGCGCGCTGGTGGTCGCGGCTGGAGGACAGGCAGTTGGTCATCTCGGGCGTCAGCACGAAACCCGCGCCCCCCGCCACCGCCTGCCGGCAGAACGCCAGGGTCTGTGCCAGATTGGCCTTGGGGTCATCGGTGACGGTCAGCTGAACGAGCGCGGCCCGCATCAGCCGGCCAGAAGGGCGTCAAGCTGCCCCCTTGCGTCCAGGTCGTACAGATCGTCGCAGCCGCCGACATGCTGCCCGCCGACAAAGACCTGCGGCACTGTGTAGCCGCCGCCGGCGCGCGCGGTCATCGCCCGCCTCAAAGCGGGGTCGCGGCTGACATCGGTCTCGGCAAAGGCCACGCCCTTTGCCGCCAGCAACCGTTTGGCCGCGTGGCAGTAGGGGCAGGTGGGCGTGGTGTAGATCTCGACGGGTTTCATCGGCCAAATCCCTTGTCCAGACCGGACTATAGGGATTTAGGCCTGCTTCGCAACGCGTGCCAGTGACAGCACCGACACCGAGGCCGCGCCCGCCGCGACCAGCGCCTCGGTCGCCGCGGCAAAGGTCGCACCCGAGGTCATGACGTCATCGACCAGCAGGATGTGGTGGCCGCGAATTCGCTCGCTCCGCCGGGGATTGGCCTGAAAGGCGCCCTGCATGCTGGCAAAGCGGGCATCACGGGTGCGGCCTTCCTGACTGCCGGTGCTGCGGCGGCGAAGCAGCGCGTCGGGGCACTGCTGCAGCCCGGCCACCCGCGCCAGCGCCGCCGCCAGCAGCACCGCCTGGTTGTACTTGCGCTTCAGCATCCGGCCCCAGTGCAGCGGCACCGGCACCACCAGCATGCCGGGCTGCAGCATCGGTCGCGCCGCTCGCGCCAGCCACTCGCCGGCCGGGCGGGCCAGCTCCATCTGGTCGCCGTGCTTGAGGGCCAGCACGATCTTGCGGGCGTTGTCGCGATACAGCATCGCCGACCGCCCCGATTGCCAGGGCCGGGCGGTCTGCAGGCAATCGTCGCACAGCGCCTCGGCCTCGTTCGGGTCGCCCGGCAGGGGTGTGCCGCACTTGCCGCAGACCAGACCGGTGATGAAGGGAGTATCGCGCCAGCAATCGCCGCAGAGGCCGAAATCGGTGGCCACCAGCGCATGGCAGGTGATGCACTGCGGCGGGTAAAATGCGTGGATCAAGGCTTGCAATGCCATCCCGTCCCCCTAAGGTCGCGCTCCATGTCGCAAGCCCTCCTGACCGACCGCCCGGCGCTGCTGCGCGCCCGCGCCCGTGCGCTTCGCCAGCCGGAACCAGCCTTGTTCCTGCACGAAATGGCCGTCGCCGAGGTGCAGGAAAGGGTGGGATTGGTTAACAGAACCTTTACAGCGCCCGCCGTGGTGACGGGTTTTGCGGGCCTGTGGCATTCGGCCCTGCCTGCCGCCCGCGTGGTGGCGGATGACGACACGCTCGACCTGGCGCCCGGCGCGCATGACCTGGTGGTGCATGCCCTGGCCCTGCACTGGGCGAACGATCCGGTTGGCCAGATCATCCAGTGCCGCCGCGCCCTGCGTCCGGACGGGCTGTTCCTGGGCCTGGTGCTCGGCGGCCGCACCCTGCACGAACTGCGCGCCGCGCTGGCCGAGGCCGAGACGCAGGTCACCGGCGGGTTGTCGCCCCGCGTGCTGCCAATGGGCGACATCCGCGATCTGGGCGCGCTGGTGCAGCGGGCCGGGCTTGCGCTGCCGGTGGCCGACAGCTTCACCCGATCCGTCGCCTATCGCGACCTTCCGCACCTTGCCGCCGACCTGCGCGCCATGGGCGAAACCAACGCCCTTGCGGCCCGCCTGCGCCGCCCCACCGCCCGGGCCGTCTTCGCCCGCGCCGGCGAAATCTACGCCTGCACCTTTCCCGGCCCGGACGGCCGCATCACCGCCAGCTTCGAGATCGTGTGCCTGACCGGCTGGGCCCCGCACGAAAGCCAGCAGAAACCGCTTCGCCCCGGCTCCGCGGCGCAAAGACTCGCCGTTGCCCTGAACGTGACCGAACGTCCGTTGCCCGGAACCGCGCAGGACGGTTGACCACGGCGCGGAACCCTATATCTCCGCCTTGTAACTGAAGCTGAAAGCCACAGGATGCCGGATTCGAACGAAGCAAGAGGCGCCGCGTCCACCAGGGCGACCGACGATGGCTTCGTGCGGCCCGGCCAGGGCCGGCTGGCCCACGCCCCGGCCGACCACCCTTTGGTGCGCCGGCCCAAGGTCGGCGTGCTGCTGGCAAACCTCGGCACCCCCGACGGCTACGGCTACTGGTCGATGCGCCGCTATCTGAACGAGTTCCTCTCGGACAAGCGCGTGATCGACTACGACAGCTGGAAATGGCAGCCGCTGCTGCAACTGGTGATCCTGTCGAAGCGGCCGTTCTCCTCGGGGCGCAACTACCAGGAAATCTGGAACCACGAGCTGAACGAAAGCCCGCTGATGACCATCACCAAGGCACAGACCGCCCGGATCGCCAAGACCCTGGCAGCCCGGCACGGCGATGGCGTCATGGTCGATTTCTGCATGCGCTACGGCAATCCTTCGACCGAATCGAAAGTGCGGGAACTGGTCGAGGCGGGTTGCGAGAAGATCGTGTTCTTTCCGCTTTACCCGCATTACGCCGGCGCCACCTCGGCCACCGCGAACGATCAGTTCTTCCGCGCCCTGATGAAGGAAAAGCGCCAGCCCGCGGTGCGGATCGTGCCGGAATACTACGACCACCCGCTTTACATCGAAGCTCTCGCTGCATCGGTGAAGCGGGCCTATGCGGCGCTGGCACGCAAGCCCGACGTGCTGGTGGCCAGTTACCACGGCATGCCCAAGCGCTATCTGATGGAGGGCGATCCCTACCACTGCCAATGCGCCAGGACCACGCGCCTGCTGCGCGAGCGGCTTGGCTGGGGGTCCGAGGCGATCAACACCACCTTCCAGTCGGTGTTCGGTCCCGAGGAATGGCTGCAGCCCTATACCGTTGACCATGTCGCGGCGCTTGCCCGCCAAGGCAAGAAGCACATCGCCGTCATCGCTCCGGCGTTTTCCGCCGACTGCATCGAGACGCTGGAAGAGATCAACGGCGAGATTCGCGAAAGCTTCGAACACGCGGGCGGCGAGGAATTCACCTACATCCCCTGTCTCAACGATGACGAGGCCCATATCGCGGCGCTGTCGGCGGTGATCGAGGAAAACCTGTCCGGCTGGGTTCGGCGCTGAGCCCCCCGCGCGGCACAAGACGACACAATGAAAAAAGGCGGCAGCCGAGCTGCCGCCTTTTCTTCGGCCAGGCCGAAATCAGTTCGAAACGACAGCCGCGAGCAGCACGAGCAGCAGCAGCGGAACAATGATGCCGCCGGCCGACGACGAGGTCTCAGCCTTGACGACTTCCGGTTCCATCACCGGCTCGGCCATACCGCCCGCAAAGGACGTGGTGGCAGCGACCGAAAGCGCGGCAGCGAGCGCGAGTTTCTTCATGTTAGCCTCCAGTTACGGCACGCCGTCGGAATTGCAGAGGCGACGGCATGCACCCAAGTTTTTCCTCGTAGGCCCGTCTAAGCAGGCACTTCGGGAATTTGCAATCGGGGTTGCGCGCCCGCGTCCTTGCCGGCGTTCAGTTTGTCAAATAAGCAACACCTGCGTGCCGATTTGCGCCATCTCGAACAGCTCTTCGACATGCTCGTTGTACAATCCGATGCAGCCGTTCGACGATTTGCGACCGATCTTGCGGGTGTCGTGGGTGCCGTGGATTCGGTAGTAGGTCCAGCTCAGGTACATCGCGCGGGTGCCCAGGGGATTGTCCGGCGCGCCGCCCAGAACCTGATCCGGCCAATCGGGATTGCGCTCTTTCATCGCCGGGGTCGGTCGCCACGGCGGGTTCACCACCTTCTGCACCACCTCGGTGCGGCCGCGGCGGGTCAGGTCTTCCGACAGCGGCACCGAAGTCGGGTAAAGCCGGTAGATCGACTGGTCTTCCGACCAGAAATGCAGCGCCCGCGAGGTGATGTCGATCAGGATCGCACCGTTGCGGGTGCTGTCGAAATACTCTTGCCATTGCAGCATCCGGAAACTCGAGACGTTGTTCCTGATGGTGCTGGAGGCAGGCGGGGTGAACTCGGTCGTGCCGTCCTGGGCACGCGCCGGAACGGTCAGCAGGCCGGCCCCAAGGGCGGCTGCGGCCCCCAGGAATGCACGGCGTGGAAGCCTTTCGGCTGTCATCGGAAGCTCCTCGGTCGTCGGATTTGACGGCAACCTATCCGCTCCGGCGGGAAGCCGCAAATCAAACGCCCGTCAGCAGGCAGGTTCACGCAGACTTGGGTTTGCCTGTCACACCGGCTTTCGCTAAAGGGAAGGCGCAAGCCGCCCCGCGGGGCCAAATCATCCTGGTGAGACCCATGAACAGACGCGCCATCGTCCTGCTGGCTCCTGCACTCCTGGTGGCCGGTTGCGTCTCCGGCTCAAACGACGTGCCGCTTGGCGCTGACGGCAAGCCCCTGCCCCGCGTCTATCGCATCACGCCCGACGTGGCGCAGGACATCCCGTTCCGTTTCCTTGACGGCATGAACACGCTGCGCGCCGCCAAGGGCCTGCAGCCGGTGGCCTTCAACGCCCAGCTGAATGCCGCTGCCGAGACGCATTCGCGCGACATGTCGGTGCAGAACCGGCCCTGGCACTTCGGCTCGGACGGGTCGTCGCCGCTGGTGCGGGTGCAGCGCGTCGGTTACGGCGGTCGCCTCCTGGGCGAGCTGATCTCAGAGACCTACCAGACCGAGCTGGAAACCCTTTCGGCCTGGATGGCGCAAGGCGACACCCGCACTGTCATCATGGACCCGTCGGCCCGCGACCTTGGCTTCGCCTGGTATCAAGAGCCAAGCGGCAAGATCTGGTGGACAATGCTGACCGGCGGCTGAGACCGGCCCAAATCGCCTATTTCGAGACGCGCACCGGCGTGACCAGCGTTTCCGGCGCAACCGCAACTTTCTGGAACAGCGGGTATCCTTCGGCGGCGAAACCCTCGGGGTCGGTCGGCTCGAACCCGGCGTAGAAGCGATCAAGTCCAAAGCTGACAAGATCGACTTCGGTCCATTCCGCCACGATCTTCTCGTAGTTGCGCTTCAGGACCGTGCTCTTGGGGTCAAGCCCGGAAATCAGGATCAGTCCGGTCGGCCGGCACGACAGCGCGGTGATCTTCAGGTCGGGCCGGTACTGCCGCAGGATCGGGATCATCTTCCACACGTCTCCTGTCCAGGGACCGCGCGGCAGGTTCTTCAGATCTCGGGTCAGCATCCGCTCGTTGAACGGCAGGCAGTCATGCAGCGCGATCACGCCATCGGGGTCGCTGTTGGCCTCGGTATTCAGGAAATCGCGCAGCAGGAACTCGAACAGGTGCAGCCCGTCCAGGAACGAATAGGACAGCTTGATCTTGGCCGCCTTCAGGAAGCCGGACTCGAAGAAAGCATCGCTGGTTTCCTGAAACACCAGCAATCTCGGCTTGGTGCCGATCACATCGGTCTCGACCTTGAAGAAAGGGTCCACGGCAATGGTCTTGCCGCGCACCGGGGCGAAGGTGCGGCCGCTGCGGCAACCGACCTCCATGTACCAGTCGAAGGCATGCGTCTGGTGCAGCCCGTCCAGAAAGTCGCCGTATCTCTGGCCGGTGTTGCGCCGAAAGCCCGGCCGGGCGGCTACCGCGTTGTCCATCGCTGGCTCCCACTTCGTTGCGATCTGACCAAACCTGATCGGCCGGCCGAGAGGACTTGGATTTCCCGGCAACTGCAAGAGACTTTGCCCCGCTGCGCGGCATCCCACGCCGTCAAGGCAGGATGTGGATCGGGGTGCCAGGCTTGATCATCGAATAGATCACCTCGATCTGCCGGTCGGTCACGGCGATGCAACCCGCCGTCCAGTCGCGCTGCGAGACCCTCTGTCTGGGGCCACCGTGGATGAAGATGTCGCCGCCGGGCTCCTTGCCCATGCTGCTGGCATAGGCGCGGTCAATGTCATTCGGGTAGCTCACCCGCAACGACAGGTGGAAATCGGACCCCGGGTTCTTGTGGCTGATGGTGTAGGTGCCTTCCGGCGTCTTGCCATCGCCCTCGAACTGCTTGTGCCCCTCGGGCGCGAAGCCCAGGCCGACATCGTAGCTTTTCAGCACCTTGTCGTTGTGCAGCAGGTACATCTTGCGCTCGGTCTTGTGGACCTGCACCGAGGTCACTTCCGGCCCGTAATAGCGCTTGAACTTCGAGCTGCATCCCGCCAGCCCGACCACCACCAGAAGAACCAGAATGACCCTGAGCGCCCGCATGTCCCGCTTCCGACGTTTCTTTTTCCGTCGGTGATAGCCGAAAAGCGCCAGCCCCGCCAGCCACCGCACCCCAGTGCCGACTCACGGATGCGTTATTTGCGGGAAAACCGGGCGGCCAACTCCACATGCACCGACCAGCGGAACTGGTCCACCACCTGCACCCAGTCCAGCCGATAGCCGCCATCCGCAAGCGTGCGGGCGTCGCGGGCAAAGCTGGCCGGGTTGCACGACACCATGGCGATCACTGGCACCGCGCTTTTCGCCAGCCGTTCCGCCTGCGCCTCGGCCCCGGCGCGGGGCGGGTCGATCACGACCGCGTCCAGGCCCTTCAGCTCATCCGGCTCCAGCGGCCGGCGGAACAGGTCGCGGGTTTCAACGGTCAATTTCCTCAGGCCCGCCGTGGTCCGCGCCGCCCGGTCCAGCGCCGCCGTCAGGGCCGCGTCGCCTTCCACCGCCCGCACCTCGGCCGTGGCGGCCAAAGGCAGGGCAAACGTCCCCAGCCCGCAGAACAGGTCGGCCACCCGCCGCGCCGGCCCGACCGCATCCGTCACCGCCGCCACCAGCGCCGCCTCGCCGGCCTCGGTCGCCTGCAGGAAGGCGCCCGGCGGCAGCGCCACCCGTGCCGGCCCCACCTGCACCTGCGGTTCCGCCCGCAGGGCCACCGTCTCGTCGTCCCAGGTCAGCCGGGCCAGGCCGAACCGCTCGGCCAGCCGCGCCAGGTCCATATACAGAGCCGAATCCGCGGGTTTTCCACCGGTCACCGCCACGTCCAGCCCGGTCAGGCTGCGCGTCACCGTCAGCTGCACTTCGCCAGTGCGAGAGCCGCCCAGCGCAACCACCGCCTCAAACGCCGGCAGCCCCGCCATCAGGTCGGGGTGCAGCAGCCGGCATTGCGGCACCGGCACGACCATGTCGCTGGCCTTGGCATGGAAGCCCAGCAGCACGCCGCCCTTGGTCCGCCGCCCCGACAATGTCGCCCGCCGCCGTGTCGCGGGCGGAGAGGTCTCGACCCGCCCACGCACCGGCGCCGCCAGCCCCTGTTGCGCCAGCGCCTGCACCACCACGCCTTGCTTCCAGTCCGCCAGGAACCCGTCGGCCACATGCTGCAACTGGCAACCGCCGCAGGTTCGCGCATGGGCGCAGGGCGGCCGCACCCGATCCGGGCTGGGCGTGACGATCCGAACGCCTTGCAGCCGGTCGCCGACCAGCGTGCCCTCGGCCTCCTCGCCCGGAAGCAGCCCTTCGGCATAGACCGGCCCCGCCGCCACGCCATCGCCCAGATGGCCCAGCCGCTCGACGACAATCCTCACTCGGCCGCCTCCGCCTCATCGGTGCCCAGGAACCCGCCTGATTGCCGCTGCCAGTAGCGCGCATAAAGCCCGCCCTTCGCCAGCAACGCCGCGTGCCGCCCCTCTTCCACGATCCGGCCCTGGTCCAGCACCACGATCCGGTCCATCGCCGCGATGGTGGACAGCCGGTGCGCGATCGCCAGCACCGTCTTGCCCTGCATCACCCGGTCCAGCGCGTCCTGAATGCTGGCCTCCACCTCGCTGTCCAGCGCACTTGTTGCCTCGTCCAGCACCAGGATCGGCGCGTCCTTCAGGAACGCCCGCGCCAGCGCGATCCGCTGCCGCTGACCGCCCGACAGCTTGACGCCCCGCTCGCCCAGATAGGCGTCATACCCGGTGCGGCCCTTGAAATCGGCCAGATCGGCCACGAAGCCATCCGCCTCGGCCGCCTGTGCCGCGGCCACGATCTCGTCCTGCCCGGCATCGGGCCGGCCATAGGCGATGTTGTCGCGCGCGCTGCGGTTAAACATCGCGGTGTCCTGCGTGACCATCCCGATCTGCCGGCGCAGCGATTCCTGCGTCACGCCGCGCACGTCGTGGCCATCCACCGTCACCCGCCCCTCCTCGGCGTCATAGAGACGCAACAGCAGCGCCACCAGCGTCGATTTCCCCGCCCCGCTGGCGCCCACGATGCCGATCTTCTCGCCCGCCTTGATGTGCAGGGAAATTCCCTGCACCCCGCCGCGCTGCCGGCCATAGGCGAAACTGACCCCGTCAAAGCCGATCTCGCCCCGCACCGGCGGCAGCTCCCGCGCATCGGGCGCATCGGCCAGCCCATAGGGCGCCGACAGCGTGCGCATCCCGTCCTCGACCTCGCCTACGCTTGTGTAGATTCCCATCAGCGTGAAGCTGACCCAGCCCGACATCTGCGCGATCCGCAGCGCGATGGCCCCGGCCGCCGCGATGTCCCCCGCCGTCGCCCCGCCGCTTTGCCACAAGAGCACCGTGCCGCCGATCAGCAGCACCGGCAGCACCCCGGCCACCGTCATCAGCGCCAGCCGGAACCAGGTGGAAATCACCCCGAACTCCAGCGAGGCCGCGCGGAACTCTTCCATCGCCCTCAGCGCCACCCGGTCCTCGAACGAGGCATGGGCGAACAGCTTCACCGTCTTGATGTTGGTGATCGTGTCCACCACCTGCCCCGAGACCATCGCCCGGGCCGAGGCCCTTGCGGCCGAATTCACCCGCACCCGCGGCAGGAAATACCGGATCAGCGCGATGTAGACCGCCAGCCAGACCGTCAGCGCCAGCGCCACCCGCGCGTCCACCGCCAGCAGGAACACCGCCGAGCCGATGACCGAGGCCAGCGCGAAGCAGACCGTGTTGATGACCTCGGTCGCGACATCGGTCACCGCCCGCGCCGCCTGCATCTGCTTTTGCGCGATGCGGCCGGCGAAATCGTTGTCGAAGAAGGTCACATCCTGGCCGAGCGTCCAGCGGTGCAGCCGGCTCAGCACCAGCGGCAGCACGTTCGGCCCGATGACAATGCTGTTCGACGCCGAAGACACCCCGAAGGCCAGCGGCCGCAAGACCAGGTAGAACAGCAGGAAGGCCAGGATCAGCCCGCCGTGGTCCGGCAGGAAGGTGGCCGGGTCCGACGTCACCGCCGCATCAACCACCCAGCCCAGGATCAGCGCGCTGATCACCTCGGTCACGCCCGCCAGCGATGACAGGATGCCCGCCACCCACAGCATCGGCCAGCTGCCCCGCAGGCCCCAGCGAAGGAACGCGCCCAGTTGTTGCGGCGGCGGGCCATCCGCAAGGCGGAAGGCGTCGATCGTGTCGCCAAGTCGGGCCAGCAGTTTCACTCGGCCGCCTCCTCGGCATCTTCGCCCAGGAACCCGCCCGACTGGCGCGCCCAGAACCGGGCATACAGCCCATTGCGGGCCAAAAGCGCCGCGTGAGAGCCTTCTTCGGCCACATGCCCGCCGTCCAGAACCACGATCCGGTCCATCGCCGAGATGGTCGACAGCCGGTGCGCGATGGCGATCACCGTCTTGCCCTTCATCACCCCGTACAGCGCCGCCTGGATCGCCGCCTCGGCCTCGCTGTCCAAGGCGCTGGTCGCCTCGTCCAGGATCAGGATCGGCGCGTCCTTCAGGATCACCCGCGCCAGCGCCACCCGCTGCCGTTGCCCGCCCGACAGCTTGACCCCCCGCTCGCCGACATGCGCGTCGTATCCCTTGCGGCCCTCGGGGTCTTCCAGCGTCAGGATGAACTCATGCGCCTCGGCCTGCCGTGCCGCCGCGATCATCGCCTCGTCGCCCGCATCGGGGCGGCCATACAGGATGTTGTCCCGCACCGAGCGGTGCATCAGCGAGCTGTCCTGCTGCACCATCCCGATCTGCCGCCGCAGGCTGTCTTGCGTCACCTGCGCGATGTCCTGCCCGTCGATCAGGATGCGCCCGGCCTCGCAGTCGTAGAACCGCAGCATCAGCTTCACCAGCGTCGACTTGCCGGCACCCGACCGCCCGACAAGGCCGATCTTCTCGCCCGGCCGGATGGTCAGCGCCACGTCCTGCAACCCGCCCGAGCCGCGGCCATAGTGATGGCTGACGCCCTGGATCTCGATCAGCCCCTTGCGGAAGTCCAGCGCCTTCGCGCCGGGCGCATCGACCAGCGTCACCGGCTGGGCAATGGTCTCCATCCCCTCCTGCACCACGCCCAGCGCCTGCACCAGAGACGTGAACGCCCACATGATCCAGTAGGTCATGTTGTTCAGCCGCAAGACCAGCGCCGTCGCCGCCGCCACGGTTCCGGCCGTGGCCGAGCCCTGCACCCAGAGCCAGACCGCCCAGGCGGTGATCCAGACGATCAGCATCCCGTTCAGCATGGTCAGCGCCAGATCCATCTTGGTGACGATCCGCATCTCGCGGGCAAAGGTGCTGCGCGCGTGCTCGATCGCCTCGCGGGCATAGTCCAGCTCGCGGCCGTGGTGGGCGAACAGCTTGACCGAGTGGATGTTGGTATAGGCATCCACCACCCGCCCCGTCACCGCCGAGCGCGCATCGGAACTGGCCTTCGATGCCGGCCCCGCCCGCCGCACCGTCCAGCGCACCAGCGCCATGTAAAGCACGAACCACACCACCAGCGGCAGCAGCAGGCGCGGGTCCGCCTGCGCCAGCATGATCCCGGCGCCGACCACCGTCACGCTGGCAAAGGCCATCGCGTCGAAGGTCTGGAACACCGCGTCGCCCGCCGCCGGGGGCGTCTGCATGATCCGGTTGGCGATCCGGCCAGCGAAATCGCTTTCGAACCAGCCCACCGGCTGGCGGATCACATGGCGGTGCGCGCGCCAGCGGATCATCGTGCCGAAGTTCGGCAGGATCGTGTTGTGCAAGAGCGCCACGTTGCCCACCAGGATCAGCGGCCGCAGCACCAGAACGGCCAGCGCCACCATCGCCACCTCAACCCCGTGCGCGGAGACGAACTGCTGCGGCCCGGTGGCCGCCATCAGGTCGATCAGCCGACCCAGATACCACAGCAGCGCGACATCGGCGAAAGCCGCCACCACCGAAAGCACCGCCGTCGCGGCAAAGACCTTGCGGAACGGCCGGACGTAACCCTTCAGAAAGGGCCACAGCTTGCGCGGCGGGGTGTCGGTCTGCTCGTAGGGACCGTAGGGGTCCACGAGGTTTTCAAAGAAGGCGAACATCGGAAAGCTCCAGGAAAGCATCGAACATGGAAAGGGTCGGCGGCGCAAGACAGGCCGCCCGAACGGGGATCGAACCTGTCAGATCAGGTGTCGGATAAGCCCGTTCTCCATGTCGCGTTCTCCGTGGTTGCAGGCGCGTTTCTTAGCGCAGAACGCCCCGCCTGTCACGCCGAAACCTGCACCGGCTTGGCAGCTTATCTCAGCAGCGCGTCCTTCCCGTCCCGCAGGCCCCCCGCAAGCCATTGCGCCTGCACCTCTTTCAGGCGCGCGCCCAGGGCTTCGCCCGCCAGCGGCGCCAGGTCTGCCGCCTTGACCGGGAACTTCGCCCCAGCCCCCCGCGCCACCTCGGCCTGCCACCCATCGGCTGGCGGCATCTCCAGGCTTGCCGCCCGCGCCAGCACCGCATCGGCCGCCAGGTCCGGCCCCAGCCTCCAGCCCAGGGCCGCCGGCAAGTCCGTTGCACCCAAGGCCGCCCGCAAGGCCCCCAGGTCGCGCGCCTCGGCCTTTGACAGGCGCAGACGGTCGGGCGCGTCCTCGCCCCCCAGAACCGCCAGCCGCCGCAGCCAGCGCGGGGCTTCCCCGCCTTCCAGATGCACCAGCGGCGCCAGCGCCCGCGGGTCGGCCCCCGGCAGAACACGCGCCAGTACCCCGGCCGCGGCCATTGCCGCGACCGAGGGCGCGGGATCCCGCGCGCCCAGCAGCTTGCGCATCTCGGCGCCGATGCGTTCCCGGGAAAGCGTCTCTATGCCTGCAGAATGCGCTGCACAGGCCGCCAGCCCCTCCGCGTCCAGCCCCTCGGCCGGATCGCCATACTGGGCATGAAAGCGAAAGAACCGCAGGATGCGGAGATAGTCTTCCCGAATCCGGGTCTCGGCGTCGCCCACGAAGCGCACGCGGCGCGGCCCGAGGTCCGCAAGCCCCCCCAGCGGGTCCAGAACCGCGCCAAGCCGGTCGGCATACAGCGCATTCATGGTGAAGTCGCGTCGTGCAGCGTCTTCCTCGATCCGGTCGGAAAAGGCCACGGTTGCATGGCGGCCGAAGGTCTCCACGTCGCGCCGGAAGGTCGTTACCTCATGCGGCACGCCCTCGGCGATCACTGTCACCGTGCCGTGCTCGATGCCCGTCGGCACCACCCGGAAACCCGCGCTTTCCGCAATGTTCGAGACGATTCCGGGCGCGGCATCGGTGGCGATGTCCACATCCCCGACCGGCACCCCCAGCAGGGCATTGCGCACGCAACCTCCCACGAACAGCGCCTGATGCCCCGCCGCCTCCAGCGCCGCCAGCAGCGCCTGCGTTCCCGCCCGCGAAAGCCAGGCCCCCGAGACCTTCATTCAACCACCCGCTCCGCCAGCCCGCGCAGAATCCGCGCAGTGGCGCCCCAGATGTAATACGGCCCCCAGGGCACCGCATAGTAACGCCGTCTCTGACTCTGCCAGAGCCGGCTTTCAATGACATATTGGCTGCGGTCCAAGAGATGGGCCAGCGGGGCCACAAAGACCTCGTCCACCTCGCCCGCCTCGGGTACCGGCAGGAACGGCTGTCGCACCAGCGCCAGGATCGGCGTCACCGTGAACCCCGTCACCGTTTCGTGCGCGGGCAGCCGGCCCAGGATCTCCACCGCCTCGGGCGGCAGGCCCACTTCCTCCTGCGCCTCGCGCAGGGCGGCGGCCTCGGCCGAGGCGTCGCCTTCGTCCACCTTGCCGCCGGGAAAGGCAATCTGGCCGGGGTGATGCTTCAGGTGCGACGACCGCTTGGTCAGGATCACCCCGTCGCCCTGCACCGCCACCAGCACCGCTGCCGGGCGCAGCTTGCGGCCCGGGGGCAGATGGATTGCGGGATTCAGGTCGAAGTCCGACGATTCGCCTGCCGGGCGCAACAGCGCACGGCGCAGGCGGGCCTCAACCTCCATGCGTGCCCTCAAAGCCCAGGGTCGTGGGGTCCAGCTCGTAATGCGCGCCGCAGAACTGGCAGTCGGCGGTGACCATGCCATTCTCGGCCGTCATCTTGCCGATGTCCTTCTGGCTGTAGATCGACATGGTGTTGCGCACCTTGTCTGCAGAGCAGGAACAGCCGAACCGCACCGGCTGCGCCTCGAACACCCGCGGCCCTTCTTCATGGAACAGCCGCACCAGCAGGTCCGACGGCGTGACCGATGGGCCGATCAGCTCGATTTCCTCGACGGTATCCAGCAGCAGGTTCGCCCGCGTCCAGTCGTCGGACGCCACCCCCGACAGGATGTCGGCGTGGGTCAACAGCCCCCCCTCGGCCGAGCCGCCTTCGGCCGCCACGCCCCCGGTCTGCGGCATGTGCTGCAGCATCACCCCGCCGGCCCGCCAATGCACCGGGCGACCGGGCTCCACGCTTTGCCCATAGGTCAGGGCGAAGCGGGTGGGAATCTGCTCGGACTGGGCAAAATACGTCTCTGCACAGGCAGAAAGGCTGCCTCCGACAATGGGGGTGAAGCCCTGGTAGGGCAACGTCCCCTGGCCTTGATCCAGCATCACCGCGAAATACCCCTCGCCGATCTGGCCAAAGCCCGGCGCCTCCGGGTCCAGCCTGTCGGCATCGAAACTGGCATAGGCGCGGATCCGCGCCGGTTCGCCCGGTTCCTGCGGGCCGTAGTAGTCGGTCGCGATCAGCCGCGCCGCACCCTTGCCGCGGACCTGGATCGACAGCTTCCAGCGCAGCTTGATCGTCTGCCCGATCAACGCCGTCAGCAGCGCGGTCTCGGCCACAAGCGCCCCGATCACCGGCGGGTAGGCGTGCTGCTTCAGCACCTGGTCCAGCACGCCATCCAGCCGCGCCACCCGGCCGCGGATGCCGGAGACGTCAAGCTGGAAGGGCAGGACGGTATCGTCCCAGGCGAGTTTCACACCAAGCGTCATCGGGGGGTTTCCTTGCGCCGCCATGTCTGGCAATCCGTGGCTATATAGAACCACAGAACGCCCGCACCAAGAGGCCCCCATGATCCGACGCTATGGCGAACCCGTCCGTGCGGGGCAATTCTACAAGCGGCGACCGGGGGTCTATGCCATCCTGCAGGACGGCGACCACATCCTCGCCACTCACCAGGCCGAGCCGATCCCCGAGTTCCAGCTGCCGGGCGGCGGCATCGACAAGGGCGAAAACCCGATCGCCGCCCTGCACCGCGAGGTGTTCGAGGAAACCGGCTGGTCAATCCGGCTGAACCGCCGCCTCGGCGCCTATCGCCGGTTCACCTACATGCCGGAATACGATCTCTGGGCCGAGAAGCTCTGCACCATCTACCTGGCCCATCCCGTGTTGCGCCGCGGCCCGCCGCTCGAGGCCGGGCACACCGCCGTCTGGATGTCCCTGCGCGAGGCGCCTGCGCTGCTTTCGACCAAGGGCGACCGGGCGATGGTTGCCGCTCTGCTGGCCTAGCTGCGGAAATCCAGGATCAGGCCCGAGACGTCATCGGGCAGCCGGTCGGTGCCGGCATGGCGGGCCAGGTCCCAGACCAGCGCTTCAAGCAGGGCCGGACTGTCCAGATCGGCCAGCCGCACCAGCATCCGCTTCAGACCGTCCTCGCCCAGTTCGAAGCCACCCTCGCCCGGGCATTCGGTGATGCCGTCCGACATCAGGAACAGCCGGTCACCGCGATGCAGGGTGAAATGGGTGTCATCATAGACGGCGTCCGGGATCAGCCCCACCGGCATCCCGCCGCTGCCGACCCGCTCCAGCCGCCCGTCGGACCGCAGCACCACCGGATGCGGGTGACCCGCCTGCGCCAGCCGCACATCGCCGCTGAGCAGGTCCACTTCGGCATAGGCCATGGTGAAGTACTGCTCGACCTGCAGCTCCTCCAGCATCATCCGGTTGAACTCCATCATCAGCCGCGCCGGCGGGCGCACCATCCGGCCGCCATCCGGCATCGCCTGAAACGCCAGGTTCTGTTCCGGCGACGAGCCTGACAGATACCCCGCCAGTCGTGCCGTCATCATCGCCGAGGCGACGCCGTGGCCTGAGACATCAACCGAATAGGCGGCGATCCGGCGGTCATCCAGTTGGAAGCAGCCGACCAGATCGCCGCCGACATGCCCCGATGAACGGATCATCAGGCTGACGGTCGCCCGCCCGAAATCGCGGAACCGGTCGCGCACCAGGGTCTGCTGCAGCTTGCGCGCCTCGACCAGGTCGCGGTCAAGCGAATCATACAGGCGCTGCAATTCCTCCAGCGTCTGGGCGACCACCCGGTTCTTTTCCACCAGCTCCGCCTGCATCGAGATGATGCGCATCCCGGCACGAAGGCGGGCGCGCAACTCTTCGCTGCTGACTGGTTTGGGCACGAAATCGTCAGCCCCGGCTTCCAGCCCGTCGGCAATCTCGGATTTTTCGGATTTTGACGTCAGCAGGATGAAATACCCATATCCCTCTCTTGGAAGCGCCCGGAATCGCTTGCAGAATTCGACGCCGGTCATGCCCGTCATCATCCAGTCGCTGATCACCACCTCAATCCGCATGGCCGAACACAGCGCCAGCGCTTCTTCGGCCGAGGCGGATTCGAACACTTCATAGCCCCAGCGGCGCAGATACATCGCCAGGAGCTGACGCTGCGCCCGGCTGTCATCCACGACAAGGACGCGCGCCGGGGCGCCCACCGTTTCCCCCGACAGGTGGTCTTGCTTCACGGGTTTCGAACCTTGCGACATTCGCATTCCAATGCTGCTTTGGCCGGCAGGATTGTCCGCCGCGGGTTAAGCCCGGGTGAAGCGTAAAATTGCCGGTGTCCGGGTCGGGCCGACTTACCGCTTGTTAATCCGGCAATGGAACCATCCCCCCCGGGTGTGAACGAAGGTCCGAGGGGCCGGAGGGTGCGATGATCGACTGGGACAGACTGAACGAATTGCGCGATGAGATCGGCGAGGACGACCTGGCTGAGGTGGTGGTCATCTTCCTGGACGAGGCTGACGAAGTGATCGGCCGCCTGGCCTCTGGGCAGTCGACCAACCTGGAATCCGACCTGCATTTCCTCAAGGGCAGCGCGCTGAATCTTGGGCTTTCCGATCTGGCGGGCCTGTGTCAGGACGGCGAAAAGCGGGCCGCCGCCGGCGACAATGCCAGCGTCGATCTGGCCCGCGTCGCCAGCCTGTACGAGGCGTCGAAACGATCTTTCCTGGGGGCCCTGGCCCGCGGCAGCGCCGCCTAGATCAGGAACTCGGTCAGCGCTTCGTCATCGGTGATGTCTCGGTAGCTGAACTCGGCCGCGTCCATCCGGCCGGTGAAATGCGCAAAGTTCTCGGCCCTTTTCGTCTCGATCCCGATCAGGACCGAGCCGAAGTTGCGGGCCGACTTCTTCAGGTATTCGAACCGCGCGATGTCGTCTTCCGGGCCCAGCATCGACAGGAACTCGCGCAGCGCCCCCGGCCGCTGCGGCATCCGCAGGATGAAATACTTCTTCACCCCGGCGTAGCGCTGGGCGCGTTCCTTCACCTCGGGCAGGCGCTCGAAGTCGAAGTTGCCCCCCGAGGTGACGCAGACCACCGTCTTGCCGCGGATCAGCGGCGCGATCTCGGGCAGGACGTCGACCGCCAGCGCGCCGGCCGGTTCCAGCACGATGCCTTCGACGTTGAGCATTTCCAGCATGGTGGTGCAGATCCGGTCCTCGGGCGCAAGATGCACCTGTTCCGGCCGAATCCAGTCCAGCCGCCGCCAGGTCAGCTCGCCCAGCTTCGCCACCGCCGCGCCGTCGACAAAGCTGTTCACCTTCGGCAGCTTGACCGGCCCGCCATGCTCCAGCGCCGCGGCCAGACTGGCTCCGCCCTTCGGCTCGACAAACTGGAACCGGGTCTCCGGCGCCACCTCGCGCAGATACCCCGTCACCCCCGAGGCCAGCCCGCCCCCACCCACCGGCAGCACCACCACATCCGGCGCCCGGCCCAGCTGGTCGATGATTTCCACCGCCACGCTGGCCTGGCCCTCGATCACGTCGGGGTCGTCGAACGGCGCCAGGAAATGCGCGTGGCGGTCGCGACACCAGGCCTGTGCGGCGGCCAGGGTCTGGTCGAAGTAGTCGCCCGTCAGCTCGATGGTGATGTTGTCGCCGCCGAAGATGCGGGTTTTGTCGATCTTCTGCTGCGGCGTCGTCACCGGCATGAAGATCGTGCCGTGCACGCCAAAATGCCGGCAGGCGAAGGCCACGCCCTGCGCATGGTTCCCCGCACTGGCACAGACGAACTCGCGCTGGTCCGGCGCCTTCGCCCGCACCTTGCGCATGGCGTTGAACGCCCCGCGCAGCTTGTAGCTGCGCACCGGCGTCAGGTCTTCCCGCTTGAGCCAGATGTCGGCGCCATAGCGTGCCGAAAGATGCTCGTTCCGCTGCAGGGGCGTTTCGGGAAACAGGCTGCGAAGGGCCTCGGTGGTCTGGCGCGCGCCTGCTTCGAAACTGTGCATCATTCGGTCCATCTGGGGCGGCTGCTGCCGGTCTACCTTGTTTCTGCCGCATTTCTGACCAGCCCTCGCCGGCCTCCTGCGGGTACGGTTTCGCCTGAATTGCGTTCACGGAGGATGAAATGGCAAGCCCCAAGCGACTGATTGCGTTCCTCGCCCTGTCCTGTCTTGCCGTCACGCCGGTCCTGCCGTTGTTCGACGGGTCTGATGGCGCGGCCGCCTACGCCGGAAACGGCAATGGCGGCGGCAACGGCGGCGGGAATGGTGGCGGCAACGGCGGCGGCAAGTCCGACAAGGCCGGCCACTCCGACAAGGGCAAGTCGGGCGCGAAGGCCACCGGCGGCAAGACCAAGGCCGCAAAGGCCAAGGTCCAGAAAACCCGGGCCAATCCGCCTGCCGCCAAGCCCGCCAAGGCCGTCGTCACCGAAGAGGTGATGACCGCCAGCGACCTGGGCAAGATGAACGGCGCGCTGCATGCCAGCCCGAACGCCATCCTTGCGCATATCCGCAACGGCCGAATGTCGAACGGCCCCGTCGGCCTGATGGCCGGCCTTGCCGTTGCCGATGCCCTGGCCACCGATTCGCTGACCGCCGCGGCCGACCTTCAGGCCGCCGTGGATGCCCATGCCGCTCTGGCCGATGGTCTTTCCACCGCGGGATATGATTCGCTTGACTCCTACCTGGCGGCCAAGGAGACCGGCGAAGTTGCGCCGGAAGACCAGGCCGCCATTGACCAGCTGGTCGCCGATGCCGGCGGCCTGACCGAAGACGGCACCGGCCTGGCCACATCCCCCCCGACCGAGGAAGAGATCGCGGCGGCCGAAGCGGCGGCGGCCGAAGCCGCGGCCGGCGTGACCGCGGCCGAAGACGCCTTCGTCGAAGCCTGGAACAAGGACGGCAACCCGGAAGACCTGCTGTCCCTTGCCCGCGAACGGATCGACACCTACGCCGACCAGGTCACCGCCACCCTGGACGAGATGAAGGCCGAAGAGGCCGCCGTCGAAGAGACCACTTCGGCGGAGGAGTCCCTCGAAGAGGTCATTCTGGAAGACGCCGCCCATCAGGGCTGATCCCTTCCCGTCCGGCCGGCGCCGTCTGCGGGCGGGCGCCGGCCGCCCCTCCTCTTGCCGCATGGGACAAAGCCCGCTAGAGGCTGGCGCCGAACGCATGCGCAAGAGGCTCAGATGCAGAAGCCGAAGAAAGTGGTCCTCGCCTATTCGGGCGGGCTCGATACCTCGATCATCCTCAAGTGGTTGCAGACCGAATACGGCTGCGAGGTGGTGACCTTCACCGCCGACCTGGGCCAGGGCGAAGAGCTTGAACCGGCGCGGCAGAAGGCCCTGCTGATGGGCATCCGGCCGGAAAACATCCACATCGTCGACGTGCGCGAGGAATTCGTCCGCGACTTCGTCTTCCCGATGTTCCGCGCCAATGCGCTGTATGAGGGGCTGTACCTGCTGGGCACCTCGATCGCCCGCCCGCTGATTTCGCAGCACCTTGTCCGCATCGCGCACGAAACCGGCGCCGATGCCGTGGCCCATGGCGCCACCGGCAAGGGCAATGACCAGGTCCGGTTCGAACTGTCCACCGCCGCGCTGGACCCGGCCATCCGCGTCATCGCGCCGTGGCGGCTGTGGGATCTGACCAGCCGCACCCGGCTGCTGGAATTCGCCGAAGCGAACCAGATCCCGATCGCCAAGGACAAGCGCGGCGAGGCGCCGTTCAGCGTCGACGCGAACCTCTTGCACACCTCGTCCGAGGGCAAGGTGCTGGAGAACCCCGCCGAAGAGGCGCCCGAGTTCGTCTACCAGCGCGTGACGCCGGTCGAACGCGCGCCCGACACGGCCGAAATGGTGGAAATCACCTTCGAGAAGGGCGATGCCGTGGCGATCAACGGCGAACGCCTGTCGCCCGCCACCATCCTGGCCCGGCTGAATGACATCGGCGGCAAGCATGGCGTGGGCCTGCTGGACCTGGTGGAAAACCGCTTTGTCGGCATGAAGTCGCGCGGGCTGTATGAAACCCCCGGCGGCACCATCCTGCTTGAGGCGCACCGCGGCATCGAGCAGATCACGCTGGACAGCGGCGCAGGCCACCTGAAGGATTCGATCATGCCGCGCTATGCGGAGCTGATCTACAACGGCTTCTGGTTCAGCCCCGAGCGTGAGGCGCTGCAGGCCCTGATCGACAAGACCCAGGAACACGTCACTGGCACCGTCCGCGTGAAGCTCTACAAGGGCAGCGCCCGGACCGTGGCCCGCTGGTCCGAGCATTCGCTTTACAGCGAAAAGCATGTGACCTTCGAGGAAGACGCCGGCGCCTATGACCAGAAGGACGCCGAGGGCTTCATCCGCCTGAACGCGCTGCGCCTGAAACTGATCGCCACCCGCAACGCCCGCGTGGCGAAAAAGGCTTAGACGTCAGGCCCTTCCCAACCCGTGGCGGGCCAACGTCTCATAGTAGGGCAGCGCCGCCTCGGCCAGTCTGGCGTGCTCGGCCGCAAGGTCCGGCAGCCCGCCTTCGGGGTCTTCGAACCCGGTCGAGGCATGCACGGCGCCATACCAGTGCGGCGCCCAGATGCCGTCATAGGGCTTGGGGCCGGCGGGCCAGGACAGCATCCGGTCGGTAAAGGGAATGCCCAGGCGACCACAAAGGATTCGCAGCGATTCCAGTGGGTTGGCGCGGATCGACGCGCTGTCGATCACCGGGGGCGCCTGCCCTGTCATCTGGGCGACCTGATCGAACAGTTCCGCCTGCTGGACAAAGCCGATATCCTGCAACGTGGGATTTTCCCTTTTCCTTGAATAGCTTGCCACCACCCGCGCCGGATGACGGATGAGAAACACGTTGGTCAGGCCCGCAAGGAAGCCCCGGCCGAAGGACGGGATCATGTGCAGGGTCATGTGCTTTTGGTAAAACAGGCTCTGTTCCTGCCGAATCGGCCCCAGACAGGCCGCGGCAACCCGGGCCGGGTCCGCCTCGCCGGCCGCGATCACCTGGTCGGCCATGGGGTGGGCCAGGCCGGTGGCGGCAAGGTAGGCGGCGTAGAACGGCTCATCCCAGACAGCACAGTCGCCCCGCGCCGCGAAGGCATACATCAGTGCCGTCGACAGGTTCCGCGGCCCGGACCACATGGCAATGCGTTTGGGATCGGGGGTCATGCGCCCACCATCTGCCTGTACAGGCCGCGCAGGCGTTCGGTCACCGGCCCCATCTGCCCGGTCCCGATGACGCGCCCGTCGATCGCCCCCACCGGGGTTTGCGCGCCGAAGGTGCCGGTCAGAAAGGCCTCATCCGCGCCGTAGGCATCGACCAGAGAAAAGTTGCGTTCGCGGGCCACGATGCCGTTCGCGCGGCACAGGTCCAGCACCTTGGCCCGGGTGATCCCGTTCATGCAGTAGTCGCCGGTGCTGGTCCAGACCTCGCCCTTGCGCACGATGAAGAAGTTGCAGGCGTTGGTCGTGTTCACGAAGCCATGCACGTCCAGCATCAGCGCCTCATCCGCCCCCGCCTTCTGCGCCGCGATGCAGGCCAGGATGCAGTTCAGCTTGGAGTGGCTGTTCAGCTTGGGGTCCTGGGTCATCGGCAGGCCGCGCAGGTGCGGCACGGTGGCCAGCGTGATCGGGCGGGGCAGCTTCGGGCGCGAATGCTCCATGATGATGACCATGGTCGGCCCCTGCTGCGACAGGCGCGGGTGCTGGAACGGCCGAGTCTTGACCCCCCGCGTCACCATCAGCCGGCAATGCGCATCCGTCACCATGCCATTCGCCATTTGTGTCTCTAACACGGCGGAAACTACGTCTTCCCGGCTGCGGCCAATGTCCAGGTCAATCGCCTTCGCGGCCTCGAACAGGCGGTCGATGTGTTCCTCGATGAAGGCCCAGCGGCCGTTGTACAGACGGATGCCTTCCCACACGCCATCGCCCAGCATGAAGCCGGAATCGTAGACCGAGACGACGGCTTGCGCCTTGGGGCGAAGCACGCCGTCGACCCAGATCAGAATCCGGTCGTTGCGGGCGTCTTCCTCGGCCTGATGGGCTGAGACGTGGTCGGTCATCGCGCGCTCCTTGCGGGTTTGCCGCAAGGCTAGGGCGCGCGATGCCAAAGGGAAACCCCCCTCCCGGGGCGCGAAGGAGTTCGCGCCCGTTCGGCCCTGTAAACGCTCCACCGGAGCGTTTTCTCCCCGGCTTGGGCCGGGGCCGGGCCTCACCCCACCTTGCAGGCCGCCATGACCGCCATGTTCAGGATGTCGTTTGCGGTGGCCCCGGTCGAGCAGATCTGGATCGGCTTCTTCACGCCGGTCAGGATGGGACCGATGACCGTGGCCCCGGCCATTTCCTGCATCAGCTTGACCGAGATCGAGGCGGAGTGCCGCGCCGGGACAACCAGGATGTTCGCCGGTCCGGTCAGGCGGCAGAACGGATAGGCCGCCATCCGCTGCATGTTCAGCGCCACATCGACGGTCATTTCGCCATCGTATTCGAAATCGACGTTTCGCTTGTCCAGCGCCAGCGGGGCGCGGTGCATCTTCAGCGCGCGTTCGGACATCGGATAGCCGAAGGTCGAGAAGCTCACGAAGGCAACCCGCGGCTCAAGCCCCAGGTTGCGGGCCACACCGGCAGCCCGAATGGCGATCGTGGCCAGGTCCTCTTCCTCGGGCCATTCATGCACCAGGGTATCGGCGATCAGCAGGATGCGACCCTTGTGCAAGAGCGCCGTCACCCCCACGGCCCCATCGGCAGCCGATGCGTCGAAGACCGTGTTGATCAGGCTCAGCACATGCGCCGACTTGCGGGTGGCCCCGGTCACCAGCGCGTCGCCATGCCCATGCGCCAGCATCAGCGAGGCGAAGACATGCCGGTCGCGGGCGGCCAGACGGTGGATATCCTCGCGGTCCTGGCCCTGACGTTGCAGGCGGCTGTAGAGAAAGTCCTTGTAGGCGTCGAGGTGCCGGGTGTTGCCGGCGTTGACCACCTCAAGTTCCTTGACGGCATCCGACAGGCCGACGGATTCCAGCTTTTCGCGGACGTCGTGGTCGCGGCCTACGACCAGCGCCTTGCCAAGGCCGCTGCGCTGCCAGGCGACGGCGGCACGCAACACGCGGGGATCGTCGCCTTCGGCAAAGATCATCCGGGCCTGGGCCTGGCGGGCGCGGGCGTGGATGCCTTGCAGGATGCTGGCCGTCGGGTCCATCCGGGCCTTGAGGCCGGCCTCGTAGGCCTTCATGTCGATGATCGGGCGGCGGGCGACGCCGGTATCCATGCCGGCCCTGGCCACCGCCGGCGGGATGGTGTGGATCAGCCGGGGGTCGAAGGGCGTGGGAATGATGTAGTCGCGCCCGAAGGTCAGCTTGCGGCCATAGGCCATGGCGACCTCGTCCGGCACGTCTTCGCGCGCCAGCTTTGCCAGCGCCTTGGCGCAGGCGATCTTCATCTCGTCGTTGATGGCGCGGGCGTGGATGTCCAGCGCGCCGCGGAAGAGATAGGGAAAGCCCAGGACGTTGTTCACCTGGTTGGGGTAATCGCTGCGGCCCGTCGCCACGATGGCGTCAGAGCGAACGGCCTGGGCCTCTTCGGGGGTGATCTCGGGATCGGGGTTCGCCATGGCGAAGATCACCGGGTTCGGCGCCATGCTGGCGACCATCGCGGGTGTGACGGCACCCTTGGCGCTGACGCCCAGGAAGACGTCGGCGCCGACCATCGCCTCATCCAGAGTGCGCAGGTCGGTCTTCACCGCGTGGGCCGATTTCCACTGGTTCATGCCCTCGGTGCGGCCCTGGTAGATGACGCCCTTGGTGTCGCACATGATGCAGTTTTCATTGCGCGCGCCCATGGTCTTGAGCAGTTCAAGGCAGGCGATGCCCGCCGCACCGGCCCCGTTCAGGACGATGCGGACGTCCTGGATCAGCTTGCCCGAGATCTCCAGCGCGTTGATCAGGCCGGCGGCACAGATCACCGCGGTGCCGTGCTGGTCATCGTGAAACACCGGAATGTCGCAGATTTCCTTGAGCCGGCTTTCGATGATGAAGCATTCCGGGGCCTTGATGTCTTCAAGGTTGATGCCGCCGAAGGTGCAGCTCATCAACTGGACGGCCTTGATGATCTCGTCGGGGTCCTCGGTCGCCAGCTCGATGTCGATGGCGTTGACGTCGGCAAAGCGCTTGAACAGCACCGCCTTGCCTTCCATCACCGGCTTCGACGCCAGCGCGCCCAGGTTCCCCATCCCCAGGATCGCGGTGCCGTTCGAGATCACCGCCACCATGTTGCCCTTGACCGTGTAGTCATAGGCCGTCTCGGGATTGTCGGCGATGGCCTGCACCGGCACGGCCACCCCGGGCGAATAGGCCAGCGAAAGATCGCGCTGCGTCGCCATCGGCTTCGAGGCGACAACGTCATATTTACCCGGATAGGGTTCAAAATGGTAGTTCAGCGCCTCTTCCGGCGTGGTCTTGTTTCGGGTCGTCATCAGGGGGCCATCCTGTCATGAAGCCCGGCGGTCATAGACCCGGCGGTGCGGCCTGAAAAGGTGCTAAACAAGCCTTTTCGCTGGAAGCGCGCTTTTGTAGGGTCGGCCAGGGCCGGGGGAACGCATGACCGAAGACGCCACGACGCCGATGATGGCGCAGTATCTGCAGATCAAGGCGCAGAACCCCGGCGCCCTGCTGTTCTACCGGATGGGCGATTTCTACGAGATGTTCTTCGACGACGCGGCGGCGGCAGCCGAGGCGCTGGACATCGCGCTGACCAAGCGCGGCTTTCACCAGGGTGAGCCGATCCCGATGTGCGGTGTGCCGGTCCATGCGGCCGAGGGCTACCTGCTGACGCTGATCCGCAAGGGATTCCGCGTTGCCATTGCCGAACAAATGGAAGACCCGGCCGAGGCGAAGAAGCGCGGGGCGAAATCGGTGGTGCGGCGCGATGTGGTGCGGCTGGTCACCCCCGGCACGCTGACCGAGGACAGCCTGCTGGACGCCCGCCGCCCCAACCATCTGGTCGCCTGGGCCGAAGTGCGCGACGAGGCGGCGCTGGCCTGGGCCGACATCTCGACCGGAGAGCTGCGGGTGATGCCCTGCCCGCTGGCCCGGCTGGCGCCCGAACTGGCCCGGCTGGCCCCGCGCGAAGTGCTGGTCAGCGACACCCGCGACCGCGAACTTGCGCCGGTGGTGCAGGACAGCGGTGCCGCGCTGACGCCGCTGGCGCGCGCCAGTTTCGACAGTGCGGGGGCCGAGCATCGGCTGTGCGCCCTGTTCGGCACCACTTCGCTTGAGGGATTTGGCAGCTTCACCCGGGCCGAGATGTCGGCGATGGGCGCGCTGGCCGACTATCTTGACCTGACCCAGCGCGGGCGGATGCCGCTGTTGCACCCGCCGGTCAAGGAACCCCCCGGCGGCGCAATGCAGATCGACGCCGCCACCCGGCGGAATCTGGAGCTGACGGCGGCGCTGGGCGGTGGCCGCGAGGGATCACTTCTGGCGGCGGTGGATCGCACCGTCACCGCCGCCGGCGCGCGGCTGCTGGAACGCCGACTGTCCTCGCCGTCCCGAGACCTGCCGACCATCCACGCCCGGCTTGCGGCGGTGCGGGGCCTGCTGGAATCCCCGCGCCTGCACGACGCCTTGCGCGATGCCTTGCGCCGGGTGCCGGACATGGACCGCGCGGCGTCGCGGCTGGCGCTGGATCGCGGCGGTCCGCGCGACCTGACCGCCATCCGCGCCGGCCTGTCACAGGCGGGCGCCGTGGCCGGCCTGCTGACCGACGCGCCGCCGCTGCTGGCCGAGGCCGCAAGCGCCCTGCTGGGTCACGAGATGCTGACCGGCCTGCTGGACCGGGCACTGGTGGCCGAGCCGCCGCTGTTCACCCGCGACGGCGGCTATATCGCGCCGGGCTTCGACGCCGAACTGGACGAAACCCGCAGCTTGCGGGACGAAGGCCGCGGCGTGATCGGGCGGATGCAGGCCGATTATGTCGAACGAACCGGGGTGCAAAGCCTGAAGATCAAGCACAACAACGTGCTGGGCTACTTCGTCGAGGTCACCACCACCCACGAAGACCGCATCCGGTCCTTCCCCGACCTGTTCATCCACCGGCAGACCACCGCCGGGCAGGTGCGCTTTACCACGCTGGCGCTGAGCGAGCTGGAAACCCGCATCCTGAACGCCGGCAACCACGCCATCGAGATCGAAAAGCGTCACTACGAAGGCCTGCGGGCCGCCGTTCTGTCCGCCGCCGGACCGATCGGCACCGCCGCCCGCGCGCTGGCCGAGATCGACCTTGCCGCCGCGCTGGCCGAACTGGCCGCGGCCGAGGACTGGTGCGAACCGCAGGTCGACGACAGCCACGCCTTCAGGGTGGAAGGCGGCCGCCACCCCGTCGTGGAACGCGCGTTGAAACGCGCCGGAGACCCCTTCATCGCCAACGACTGCGCCCTGACAGACGGCGCGACACCAGCGATCTGGCTGCTGACCGGCCCGAACATGGCCGGCAAATCCACCTTCCTGCGGCAGAACGCGCTGATCGCGCTTCTTGCCCAGGCCGGCAGCTTCGTTCCCGCCCGGGCCGCCCACATCGGCCTTGTCAGCCAGTTGTTCAGCCGCGTCGGCGCCAGTGACGACCTGGCCCGCGGCAGGTCCACCTTCATGGTGGAAATGGTCGAAACCGCCGCCATCCTGAACCAGGCCGACGACCGCGCGCTGGTGATCCTGGATGAGATCGGCCGCGGCACCGCCACCTATGACGGCCTGTCCATCGCCTGGGCCACGCTGGAACACCTGCACGAAACCAACCGCTGCCGTGCCCTCTTCGCCACCCATTACCATGAGATGACGGCGCTGGCGGGCAAGCTGGCCGGGGTCGAGAACGCCACCGTCACGGTCAAGGAATGGGACGGCGAGGTGATCTTCCTGCACGAAGTCACCAAGGGAGCCGCCGACCGCAGCTATGGCGTGCAGGTCGCCCGCCTGGCCGGCCTGCCGCACAGCGTGGTAGAACGCGCCAAGGTGGTGCTTGAGGCGCTGGAAAAGGGCGACCGCGAGGGCGGCAAGCAATCCGCGCTGATCGACGACCTGCCGCTGTTCCGCGCCGCCCCGCCGCCCAGGCCGCAAAAGACGTCAGAGGTGGAATCCCGCCTCAAGGCGCTGCACCCCGACGAGATGACCCCGATCCAGGCGCTCAAGGCGCTGTACGATCTCAAATCACTCCTGACCTGAGCCGTTTCATCTGTCTGTAAATATCCTGCGGGGGTCCGGGGGCGCAAAGCCCCCGGGGCATCCACCCTCAGCCCGGGTTGGACGAAACGCCCACCTGCGCCGGCCGCAACAGCCGGTCATACAGCATGAAGCCCTCGGTCATCACCTGGATGATCTGCCCGGCCTTGGTGCCCGGCAAGGGCGCCTCGAACATCGCCTGATGCATCTGCGGATCGAACATGTCGCCCACCGCGGGGGTGATCGTCGTCACCCCGTGCTTCTGCATCACGTTGCTCAACTCTCGCAGCGTCAGCTCGACGCCCTCGATCAAGGCCGCAGAGGCAACCCGGGACTCCTCCGGAATCGCCGCCAGAGCCCGCGAAAGGTTGTCATAGACCGGCAGCAGATCGCGCGCCAACCGCGTGCTGCCGTATTGCTCGGCCTCGCGGCGATCACGCTCGGCCCGCTTGCGGGAATTCTCGGCCTCGGCCAGGGCGCGCATGAACTTGTCGCGGTATTCGTCGCGCTCGGCCTTCAGCACCGCCAGCCGCTCTTCCGCGTCGAAGTCGCTCAGTTCCAGATCGTCCTCGCCTGCCCCGGGGGCGGCGGTCTCATCCTGCGCCATATGTTCTTGTCCTCGTCTCTTTCGGTCTCAGCCCCGCCCGCGGTCGGACACCATCCGCCCCACCAGCTGCGCCGTGTAATCCACAATCGGCACGACCCGGCCGTAGTTCAGCCGCGTGGGGCCGATGACGCCGACCGCGCCGATGATCTTTCGCTCGGCGTTCATATAGGGAGAAACCACCAGACTTGAACCCGAAAGTGAAAAGAGTTTGTTCTCCGAGCCGATGAAGATGCGCACGCCGTCGCCCTCTTCGGCCAGTTCCAGGAATTCGGCGATGTCGCGCTTGCGTTCCAGATCGTCGAAGAGGCTGCGGATGCGGTCGACATCGGCCTCGGTTGCGGCCTCAAGCAGGTTGGCCCGGCCGCGGACCATCAGCCGCTCCTGGCTTTGCCCGGCGTTTTCCCAGACCGCGAGGCCGCTTTCCACCAGCTCACGCGCCAGCGAATCGATCTCTTGCCGGTGGCGGTCGATCTCGGCGCGCATGGTGCGGCGGAGTTCCTCAAGCGTCTTGCCTTCGGCCATGGCGTTCAGGAAATTCGCCGCCTCGCGCATCGAGCTGGGCGTCTGCCCGGGCGGCGGGTGGAACAAGCGGTTTTCCACCTGCCCGTCGGCAAAGACCAACACCACCAAGGCCCGGTCGGCCGACAGGCTGACGAACTCGATATGCCGGATCGGCGCCGATTCGTGCTTGGGCGACAGCACGATGCTGGCCCCCCGCGTCAGCGCCGACAGTGCCGACCCGACGTGATCGAGAAGCGCCGTCACGTCCTGGTCGTTCTGTGTCAGCGTGGCGTCGATCCGCTCGCGGTCGGCCTCGGCCACCCGGCCCATCTCAAGGAACCCGTCGACGAACAGCCGCAGCCCGGCCTGCGTCGGCACCCTGCCGGCCGAAACATGCGGGCTGTCCAGCAGCCCCAGAAACTCAAGATCCTGCATCACGTTGCGGATGGTTGCCGCCGAGATGTGCTCGCTGAGCGTCCGCGTCAGGGTGCGCGAACCGACCGGCTCTCCGGTCGTCAGATAGCCTTCGACGACGCGGCGGAACACCTCGCGTGAGCGGTCGGTCATCTCGGTCAGAAGATTCGGTCCGGTCTGCATTGCATCCCTGCCTGCGGTCTTGGGAATAAAGGGTGTCGCCGGCCCGCCGTCAATCGGGCTTGCACCGGCGGGCCTGCGGGGCGTATCAGGCCGCGAAACCCCGAAAGGATGATCATGCGCCCCTCTGGCCGTGCCCTGGATGAACTTCGCCCCGTCACCATCGAGACCGCCGTCACCCGCCATGCCGAAGGGTCGTGCCTGATCCGCATGGGCGGAACGCATGTGCTGTGCACCGCGACCATCGAGGAAAAGCCGCCGCAGTTCCTGCGCAACACCGGCATGGGCTGGGTCACCGCGGAATACGGCATGCTGCCGCGCAGCACCCACACGCGCACCAAGCGAGAGGCCGCGGCCGGCAAGCAAAGCGGAAGAACGCAGGAAATTCAAAGGCTTATCGGTCGCAGCCTGCGCGCGGTGGTCGATCGGCAGGCCCTGGGCGAACGCCAGATCGTCATCGACTGCGACGTGATCCAGGCCGATGGCGGCACCCGCTGCGCCTCGATCACCGGGGGCTTCGTGGCGCTGCGGCTGGCGGTGAACAAGCTGCGGGAAAAGGGTCTGCTGTTGTCGGACCCGATCCTTGACCACGTCGCCGCGGTGTCTTGCGGCGTCTATGGCGGCCAGCCCGTGCTGGACCTGGATTATGACGAGGATTCGGTCGCCGGCACCGACGGTAACTTTGTCGTCACCGGCCTGGGCAAGCTGGTCGAGGTGCAAGCCTCGGCCGAGGGCGCGCCGTTCAGCGTGGCCGATCTGCAGGCGCTGATGGCGCTGGCCGACAAGGGCATCGCCGCGCTGGTCGAGGCGCAGCGCAAGGCCCTGGCATGACGCGGCGGTTCACCGGCGACCGGCTGGTGATCGCCACCCACAACCGCGGCAAGCTGGAGGAGTTCGCCCAGCTGCTGGCGCCCTTGGGGGTGTCTTGCGTCTCGGCGGGCGATCTGGGCATGCCCGAGCCGGAGGAGACGGAGGATTCGTTCCTCGGCAATGCCCGGATCAAGGCGCATGCGGCGGCCAAGGCCTCGGGCCTGCCGGCGCTGGCCGATGATTCCGGGCTGACCGTCGATGCGCTGGATGGCGCGCCGGGGGTCTATACGGCGGATTGGGCGACCACGCCGGCGGGCCGCGATTTCGTTCATGCGATGGAAAAGACCCACGCGGCCTTGGCCGGTTTTCCCCAGCCCTGGACGGCGCAGTTCCGCTGCACGCTGGTGCTGGCCTGGCCCGATGGCCATGACGAATGGGTGGAGGGCACCGCTCCGGGCCGCCTTGTCTGGCCCCGGCGCGGGCAGGATGGCCACGGCTATGACCCGATGTTCCAGCCCGACGGCCACGCCCGAACCTTCGCCGAACTGACCGCGGCCGAGAAGAACGCCATCAGCCACCGCGGCCAGGCCGTCGCCCGCATGCTGGCGCAGTGTTTCACGTGAAACACGACGATTGGCAGGACGGCGGCTTTGCGCTTTACCTGCATTGGCCGTTCTGCAAGGCCAAGTGCCCCTATTGCGACTTCAACAGCCACGTTCGCGACGGCATCGACCAGACCGACTGGCATACCGCCTATCTGGCCGAACTCGACCGCGCCGCGACCGAGACCGGCGGGCGCATCCTGCGATCGGTGTTCTTTGGCGGCGGCACCCCGTCGCTGATGGACCCGGGCCTGGTCGGCGCCGTGCTCGACCGCATCGCGCGCCACTGGCGGTTCGAGAATGATGTCGAGATCACGCTTGAGGCCAACCCGACCTCGGTCGAGGCCGACCGCTTTCGCGGCTATCGCGCCGCCGGGGTGAACCGGCTGTCGATCGGGCTGCAAGCGCTGAGTGACGATGACCTGCGCCGGCTGGGCCGCCAGCACCTGGCGCATGAGGCGCTTGCCGCCTTCGATCTGGCCCGCGCCACCTTTCCCCGCGTCTCGGCCGACCTGATCTATGCCCGGCAAGACCAGACGCTTGCCGCGTGGCAGGCCGAACTGCGCGGCCTTCTGGCCCGCGGCCCCGACCACCTGTCGCTGTATCAGCTGACCATCGAGGACGGCACCGCCTTCGGCGCCCTTCACAAGGCCGGAAAGCTGCCCGGTTTGCCGGACGAAGACCTTGCGGCCGACATGTATCTGGCGACCGGCCAGCTTTGCGGCGACGCAGGGCTTTCGGCCTATGAGGTATCGAACTACGCGGCGGAAGGCGCGGAATCGCGCCACAATCTGGTGTACTGGCGGATGGGCGACTATCTGGGCATCGGCCCCGGCGCGCATGGCCGGTTGACGCTGGACGGCACCCGGTTCGCCACCAGCACGCTGCGCACCCCCGAGGCCTGGCTGCGCGCCGTTCGCGAAACCGGCACCGGCGAGCAGCCGCGAGAAGTGCTGCAGCCGGTCGATCAGGCCGATGAATACCTTATGATGTCGCTGCGCCTGGCCGAGGGCACGGAGATCGGCCGTTATCAGGCACTTTCCGGCAGCGATCTGAACCCCGGGGCGCTGGAAGCGGGCCTTGCGGCGGGCCTGTTGCGGCGTGACGGCGACCGGCTTTGCACCACAGACGCCGGGCGGCTGCTGCTGAACCGCCTGGTGCTGGACCTGTCGGCCTGAGCCAACCGGCCCGACTCAGTCGGCCAGGCCGCCCGGCGCCTGCGACAACAGGCTGCAAAGGCGGTCAAGGTCCTCCAGCGAGCGATAGGAAATCGTCACCGTCCCGCCCTCGCCGCGGTGGTCGATCTTCACCGACAGGCCCAGATGCGCGGAAAGATCGCCCTCAAGCGCCCGTGTATCGGCATCCTTGGACGAATCGGCCCGGTCGCGCGTGGGTTTCGTCGTCTCGGAGGCCTGACGGACCAGCCTTTCCGTCTCACGCACCGACAGCCCCTGCGCGGCCACCCGGCGGGCCAGCGCCACCGGGTCGGGCGTGCCGATCAGGGCCCGGGCGTGGCCGGCGCTGATCCTGCCAGACCGGACCAGACCCTGCACCTCGTCGGGAAGGTTCAGCAACCGCAACAGGTTGGCAATGTGGCTGCGGCTTTTCGACAGCGCCTCTGCGATCTTTTCCTGGGTGTGACCAAAGCGGTCAACCAGCGCCCGGATACCCAGCGCCTCTTCGATGGCGTTCAAATCCTCGCGCTGGATGTTCTCGATGATCGCGACTTCCAGCACTTCGGTGTCGTCAAGGTCGCGAATGACCACCGGCACCTCGTGCAACTGGGCGATCTGGGCCGCACGCCAGCGGCGTTCGCCGGCGACGATTTCAAACGAATCGCCCACGGGCCGCACCACCAGGGGCTGGATCACCCCCTTCTGCCGCAGCGAATCGGCCAGTGCCTCAAGCGCGGCGGGGTCGAAATCCTTGCGCGGCTGCAAGGGATTCGGCCGCAGGCTGGCGACCGGCAGGCGGGTGTCGGCCCGGCGCGGGCCTTCGCTTTCGGGCCGCAGGTTCACATCCGACATCAGCGCCGAAAGCCCGCGGCCAAGCCCTTTCCTCGGTTCCATTCCTGCCTCTTTTCGTCTCTAACGCCGCAGTTTCGCGGCAATTTCCTCGGCCAGCGCCCGATAGGCCTCGGCCCCTTTCGAGGCCGAATCGTATTCGGTGACAGGCATCGCAAAGGACGGCGCCTCGGACAGCCGGACGTTGCGCGGAATGACCGTGCGGAACACCATCTCGCCCAGGTTTTCGCGCGCATCGGTTTCGACCTGCTGGGCCAGGTTGTTGCGGCGGTCATACATGGTCAGCACCACGCCTTCGATTCGCAGCGCCGGATTGGCCGAGCGGCGGACGTCGCGCACCGTCAGCAGCAGCTGCGACAGTCCCTCAAGCGCGAAGAATTCAGCTTGCAGAGGCACCAGCACGGCATGCGCCGCGACCAGCGCGTTCACCGTCAGCAGGCTGAGCGAGGGCGGGCAGTCGATCAAGATGACGTCGAAGCCCATCGCCTCGATCTGCGGGTGGCGCAGCGCATCGTGCAAGAGGAAGCTGCGTTTTTCGTTTGAAACCAGGTCGATATCGGCAGAGGCCAGGTCCGAGTTCGCCGGGCTGAGCCACAGGCCCGCCACCCGCGTCTTGCGGATGATCTCATCCGGCACGCCATCGGCCACCAGCAGATCATAGGTGGTGTGCTTGCGGTCCTTGGGCGTGACGCCCAGGCCGGTTGAGGCGTTGCCCTGCGGATCAAGGTCCACCAGCAGCACGCGAAAGCCCTTTTCCGCCAGCGCCGCGGCCAGGTTGATCGCCGTCGTGGTCTTGCCGACCCCGCCCTTCTGGTTGGCGATGGCGATCACATGCGCAGGCGTCGGATCGGGCATCGGAAGCGGGTCAGTGGAGGGCACGGGTGATGTTCCTCAGGCAAAGGATGGCCCCCTTATGGCGCGGATCGATGACCGTCTCCAGATCGAAGCGCCAGTTTTTCCGGGCCTCGGTGATTTCCTCCGCGTAGGTCTCGCCTTTCGGGAAGATCGCCACGCCCTGCGGCGCCAGATGGCGCTGCGCAAGGCCGCAAAGGCCGTCAAGCGCCGTGAGGGCGCGGGCGGAAACCACATCGGCGGTCAAGGGCGGCAGGGTTTCGGCGCGCTCCGTGTGCACTTCGACCGGCAAATGCAGGGTGCGCGCGGCTTCGCGCAGGAAGGCGGCCTTGCGCTGATCTGATTCGACCAGAATCACCCGCGTTGCGGCCCCCCGCGCCTGCAGCACTGTGGCGACCACGATGCCGGGATAGCCGCCGCCGGCACCGAAATCGGCCCAAACCTTTGGGGATTGCGGGGCGCAAAGGCAAAGGCGCGCCGAATCCTCGATATGCCGCGCCCAGAGGTCCGGCAGGGTGGACCGGGCCACCAGATTGATTCGCACCGTCCACTTCTGCACCAACGCCGCGAAGGCGTGCAGCTTGTCCAGGCCGTCCTGGCCGACGCCCAGGGAGTTCCACAGCGCCTGATCCACCTAGACCGCCCGCTTCGCAGGTTTCTTCAGGCTGGCGATCAGCAAGGTCAGCGCGGCGGGGGTCATCCCCTCGATCTGCCGGGCCTGATGCAGCGTTTCGGGACGCGCGCGGACCAGCTTGCCCTTCAGTTCATGCGACAGACCGGGCAGCGCGGCATAATCGAAGCCAGCCGGAATCGCCGTGCCCTCATGGCGCCGCAACTCCTCGGCGTCCGCGGCCTGACGGTCGGCGTACTGGGCATAAAGCGCCTCGATCCCCGCCTGAACCCGCGCTTCGGGCGGGTGGTCGGCCAGGTCGGGCATCAGCGCATCAAGCTGCGCCGGGTCATAGTCCGGCAGCGCCATCACGTCGAAACCCGAGCGGCGAGCGCCGTCCTGGCTGACCAGAACCCCGGCCCCGGCCAGTTCCTTGGGGGTGAACGCGCGGGACTTCAGGGCGCCGATAACGCGATCGAGCGCTTCGATCTTGTCGCCAAAGGCCCGTGCCCGGCCTTCCCGCACACAGCCCAGCCGCAGGCCAAGCGGCGTCAGGCGCTGGTCGGCGTTGTCGGCGCGCAGGCTTAGGCGGTATTCGGCGCGCGAGGTGAACACGCGGTAGGGTTCGGTCACCCCGCGCGACACAAGGTCGTCGATCATCACGCCGATGTAGCTGTCAGTGCGGGAGAACGTGACCGCGTCCTTTCCGGCCGCAGATTGTGCGGCGTTCAGGCCAGCCACCAGCCCCTGCGCGGCAGCCTCTTCATAGCCGGTGGTGCCGTTGATCTGCCCCGCCAGCCAAAGGCCCGACATCGCCTTGCTTTCCAGCGTCGGCCGCAGACCGCGCGGATCAAGGTAGTCGTATTCGATGGCATAGCCGGCCTGGGTGATCACCGCGCGTTCCAGCCCGGCAATCGTGCGGACATAGGCCTCTTGCACCTGGGCCGGCAGGCTGGAGGAGATGCCGTTCGGATAGACCGTGTCGTCGTCCAGCCCTTCGGGTTCCAGGAACACCTGATGGCTGGTCTTGTCGGCAAAGCGCACGACCTTGTCTTCGATCGACGGGCAGTAACGCGGGCCGACGCCCTCGATATGGCCGCCGTACATGGCGCTGCGGCCCAGGTTGGCGCGGATGATGTCGTGCGTCGCCTCGGAGGTGTGGGTGATGCCGCAAGAGATTTGCCGCACCAGCGGCGCCGTGTTCACGAAGCTGAGCATTACCGGCTGATCGTCGGCCGGCTGCATGTCAAGCCGCGCCCAGTCGATGGTTCGCCCATCCAGCCGGGGCGGCGTGCCGGTTTTCAGCCGGCCGGTCACTAGGCCAAGGCCGCGCAGCTGATCGCCCAGCCGGACTGCGGCCGCATCGCCCACGCGGCCGCCCGAGCGGCTTTGGTCGCCGATATGGATGATACCGTTCAGGAAGGTGCCGGTCGTCAGCACCACCGCCCGCGCCCGCAAGTCGGACCCATCGGCAAGCCGCAGGCCGATGCAGCGCCCGGCCTCGACCAGCAGTTCCGCCGCCTCGCCTTCGATCACGGTCAGCAGCGGTTCTTCGGCCAGCAGCGCCTGAACGGCCTGGCGGTAGAGCTTGCGGTCGGCCTGGGTGCGCGGCCCTTGCACGGCGGGCCCTTTGCGGCGGTTCAGCAAGCGGTACTGGATGCCGGCGCGATCCCCCGCCCGGCCCATGATCCCGTCCAGCGCATCAACCTCGCGCACCAAATGGCCCTTGCCCAACCCACCGATGGCCGGGTTGCAGGACATCACGCCAATGGTCTCGGCCCGCATCGTGACCAGAGCCGTCGTCGCGCCCATCCGGGCGGCCGCGGCCGCCGCGTCTGCCCCGGCATGGCCGCCGCCGACCACCAGCACGTCGAACTGTTTCACGTGAAACATCCCTACTTCCCGATGCAGAAGCTGGCGAAGATTTCGCCCAGCAGGTCTTCCACGTCCACCCGGCCCACCAGCGCATCAAGGGCCCGGATCGCCCGCCGCAAGTCCTCGGCGGCGATCTCGGGCGGCATGTCTGGCCGGTCCAACAGGACCAGCACCGCCCGAATCGCCGCAAGCCCCTGGTCCAGCGCCAGCCGGTGCCGTTCACGCACAAGGATACCAGCCCCGGCCACCTTTTCCGAGAGCCGTCGCGTCACTCCGGCAAGAAGGGCATCGACGCCCGCGCCCGTCTTGCCAGAGACGGCAAGGCCCTGGGTGGCGCACAGGTCGGCCTTGGGCTGCACCACCAGATCGCCGTCGCGCGGGGCCAGCATCTGCGTCGGCCCCAGAAAGATGCGCAGGTCGGCGGCTTCGGCGCGGTCTACCGCGCGGCGGATGCCTTCGCGCTCCAGCGGGTCGGCACTGTCGCGCAGGCCGGCGGTATCCAGCAGGGTGACGGCCTGGCCGTCCAGATCCATCCGCACCTCGATCACATCGCGGGTGGTGCCGGCGATTTCCGAGGTGATGGCAGCGTCACGTCCAGCCAAGCGGTTGAGAAGAGTGGACTTTCCAGCGTTCGGCTCGCCCACGATGGCGACTTCGAAGCCGTCTCGGATGCGTTCGGATTTGGCCGTGGCAAGGGATTCGGCTTCCAACTCGGCGGCAAGGCCCGAGAGAAGCGCGCGCACTTCGGGCGTGACGTCGACGGGAACGTCTTCGTCGGCGAAGTCGATGGTGGCTTCCAGCAAGGCGGCAGCACGGACCAGCCGCGCGCGCCAGCCTTCCACACGCGCACCGATGGCGCCGGTCAGGACGCGGACGGCCTGGCGGCGCTGGGCCTCGGTCTCGGCGTCGATCAGGTCGGCGAGGCCTTCGACCTGGGTCAGGTCAAGAACGCCGTTCTCCAGCGCGCGGCGGGTGAACTCGCCGGGTTCGGCAAGCCTTGCAAGACCGGTTTCCCCGATGGCGCGCAGCACGGCGGCGCTGACGGCCAGCCCGCCGTGGATGTGGAATTCGACCACGGGTTCGCCGGTGAAGCTGGCGTTTTCGGCGAAGGTGACCACAAGGGATTGATCAAGCACCTCACCACCCCACAGGATGTTGCGCAAGGAGGCGCGGCGCAGCGGGGGCACGTTGCCGCAGAGCGCGGCGCAGACGGCATGGGCCTGCGGGCCGGAAACCCGCAGGACCGCAAGGCCGGCCCGGCCCCGCGCGGTGGCGGTGGCGTAGATCGTGTCCATCGGGCCAAGGCTGCCCTAGCTGTTCATCGAATCGAAGAAGTCGCTGTTGGACTTGGTCTGCTTCAGCTTTGCCAACAGGAACTCGATGGCGTCGGTGGTGCCCATCGGGTTCAGGATGCGGCGCAGGACATAGGTCTTTTGCAGATCGCCCTTGTCGACCAGCAGTTCCTCTTTCCGGGTGCCGGACTTGAGGATGTCCATCGCCGGGAAGACGCGCTTGTCGGCGACCTTGCGGTCGAGCACCAACTCGCTGTTCCCGGTGCCCTTGAATTCTTCGAAGATCACCTCGTCCATCCGGCTGCCGGTGTCGATCAGCGCGGTGGCGATGATGGTCAGCGAGCCGCCTTCCTCGATGTTCCTTGCGGCGCCGAAAAAGCGTTTCGGGCGTTGCAGGGCGTTGGCATCGACGCCGCCGGTCAGCACCTTGCCCGAGGACGGCACAACGGTGTTGTAGGCGCGGCCCAGGCGGGTGATGCTGTCGAGCAGGATCACCACGTCGCGCTTGTGTTCCACCAGACGCTTGGCCTTTTCGATCACCATCTCGGCCACGGCGACGTGGCGGGTGGCGGGTTCGTCGAAGGTCGAGGAGATCACCTCGCCCTTCACCGAGCGCTGCATGTCGGTGACTTCCTCGGGGCGTTCGTCGATCAGCAGCACGATCAGGTAGCATTCCGGGTGGTTCGCGGCGACCGAGCGGGCGATGTTCTGCAAGAGAACCGTCTTGCCGGTGCGCGGTGGGGCGACGATCAGGGCGCGCTGGCCTTTGCCGATGGGGGCCACCAGGTCGATGATCCGGGCCGAGCGGTCCTTGATGGTGGGATCTTCGATTTCCATCTTCAGCCGCTCTTCGGGGTAGAGCGGCGTGAGGTTGTCGAACAGCACCTTGTGCTTGGCCTTTTCCGGGTCATCGAAGTTGATCCGGGTGACCTTGGTCAGGCTGAAATAGCGCTCGTTCTCCTGCGGGGCCTTGATGACGCCCTCGATGGTATCCCCCGTCCGCAACGAGAAGACGCGAAGGATCTCGGGGCCGACGTAGATGTCGTCGGGGCCGGGCAGGTAGTTGGCGCCGGGGCTGCGCAGGAAACCGAAGCCGTCCTGCAGCACCTCAAGCACGCCGTCGCCGCCGATCTCGAACCCTTCCTCGGCGTGTTCGCGGAGGATCTGGAACATCATCTCGCCCTTGCGCATGGCAGGGGCGTTCTCGATCTCCCACTCCTCGGCCATAGCCAGAAGGTCGGCCGGGGTCTTGGCCTTGAGGTCGGAGAGGTTCAGGCGGTCGGTCATGGGAATGCTCCACGGGCCCCATCGGACAGGGGCCGCACGTCGGACAGGCAGGGGGGCGCATGGGCCGGACGGCCCTGCAACCGCGGCGATACGCCGGAAGCGGCCGGAAGTCAACAAATCAGAACTTGAGGATCACCGCGAAGACGATGACGAACATCAGCACCGTCGGCAATTCGTTCATCGCCCGGAAGGCGCGGCCGGTCAGGCGGTTGGTGCCGGCGGCAAATTCCTTGCGGCGCCAGTCGCACCAGAAGTGGAACCAGGTCATCACCAGCACGCAGAAGGCCTTGAACCAGGGCCAGTACGACCCCCAGTCGACGATGCCGGGGGTGAACACCAGGCACAGGCCGAACACCCAGGTCGAGATCGCGGCGGGGTTCATGATCGCCTTGATCAACCGCCGCTCCATGGTCTGGAACAGCCGGTCGGTCGGGTTGCCCGAGCCCACCTCTTCGACATGGTAGACAAACAGGCGCGGCAGGTAGAACAGCCCCGCCATCCAGGCCATGACCGAGATGATGTGCATCGACCGGTTCACGAAGTACCAGTCTGTCAGATAGTCGCCCATCCTGCCCGCCCCTTATGTCCGGGCCTTCTTTAACAAGAAGATTTATAGAAAGTGAATGATGATGTTGGGGCTGGGGACAACGGGATACCCGGCCATTCGCCGCATCTTGCCCCAAGGCCCCGCGGCTGTGGACCGTTTCGGGAAAACCTTGCGCCCGGGCGGCAGACTGGAAATTTGTATTTTCGGATCAAGGGGTTGAAAGCGGCGCGGCAGATTCGTTTTCCACAGGATGCGGCTGCGGACGGCCCGTGGCGCCGGCTTTTCCCCAGCCCCGGGATAACCGCATCCCCATCGGGACAAGTTCCCTGGCGCTTGACAGCTGTCCCCAGCCTGCCGATCCTTGCCGCCCGTCTGGCCGCTTGTCCCGCATTGCGGCCTGCGGAACGTAACGAGACTATCCACAGAGACGCGCCCCAGAGTCGCACCCCGGAGTCACCCGCGGAAATACCCCCAGGGAAGCCCATGCTGATCCTCGCCTCGGCGTCCGAAACCCGCGCCGCGCTGTTGCGTGCGGCGGGGCTGGACGTGACCACCCACCCGGCCCGCATCGATGAAGAGCAGGCCCGCCAGGCGCTGCTGGCCGAAGATGCCAGTCCGCGCGACATCGCCGATGCGCTGGCCGAGATGAAGGCGCGCAAGGTGGCCGAGCGGTTTCCCGAAGGTCTGGTGCTGGGCTGCGACCAGATCCTTGAGCAGAAGGGCCGGGTTTATGCCAAGCCCGAAAGCCTCGACGAGGCCCGCGCCCAGCTGACCGCGTTGCGGGGCCGCACCCACAAACTGCTGTCGGCCGCGGTTCTGTATGACCAGGGCCAGCCGGTCTGGCGCACGATCACCGATGCCCACCTGACCATGCGCGCCTTTTCCGACACCTACCTTGACGCCTACCTCGGGCGGAACTGGGAAACCATCCGCCACAGCGTCGGCGGATATCGGCTGGAAGAGGAAGGAGTGCGGCTTTTCTCCCACATTTCCGGGGATCATTTCACCATCCTCGGTCTGCCGTTGATCCCGCTCTTGTCCTATCTTGGGCAGAGGGGAATCATTCCGGCATGACCGAACTTCCGCGCATTCCGCTGGCTGGCGTGCTTGGCCACCCCATTGCCCACAGCCGAAGCCCGGCGCTGCACGGCTACTGGCTGCGGCGCTATGGGCTGAAGGGCTTCTACATCCCGATGGACGTGGCGCCCGGCGATCTCGAGACGGTGCTGCGCGACCTGCCGAAAATGGGGTTCGTCGGCGTCAACGTGACCCTGCCGCACAAAGAGGCGATCCTGCAGATCGCCGACATCATCACCGACCGGGCGGCGCTGATCGGGGCGGCGAATACCATCATCTACCGCAAGGACGGCAAAATTCACGCCGACAACACCGACGGGTCGGGCTTCATCGCCAACCTGCGCCAGAATGCACCGCATTGGGTGGCGAACGCCGGCCCCGCCGCGGTTCTGGGCGCCGGCGGCGCCGCGCGTGCCGTGGTGGCCGCGCTGATCGAGGTGGGCGTGCCCGAAATACGTCTGGCCAACCGCACACGGCCGCGGGCCGAGGCGATGCGCAGCGACTTTGGCGCCAAGATCGTGGTGCATGAATGGGTGCAGGCGGGCGCGATGCTGGAAGACTGCGCCACGGTGATCAACACCACCGCGCTGGGCATGACCGGCAAGCCGGACTTCAGCGTCCGGCTCGACGCCCTGCCGCAACAGGCGCTGGTCACCGACCTGGTCTATACGCCGTTGAAGACGCAACTGCTGATCGAGGCGGAAGAGCGCGGCAATACCGTGGTCGATGGGTTGGGGATGCTGCTGCATCAGGCCGCCCCGGGGTTCGAGCGCTGGTTCGGCCAGCGCCCCGATGTCGATGAGGCCACGCGGCAGGCCGTCCTTTCGGCATGACGCCGTTTCGCCTTGGCCTGACCGGCTCGATCGGGATGGGGAAATCCACCACCGCGGCGATGTTCGCCGCCGAAGGCGTGCCGGTCTGGGATGCCGATGCCACCGTGCACCGGCTGTATGCGGCCGGGGGCGCGGCTGCACAGGCGCTTGGCCGGGCCTTTCCGCAGGCGATGGATGCGACAGGCGCCGTCTCGCGCCCGGCTTTGCGCCGGCTGATCGCGGCCGATCTGGGCGTGCTGGACCGGGTGAATGCCATCGTTCACCCGCTGGTCGCCGCTGACCGGGCCGCGTTCCTGGCCGCGCAGACCGCCGACATCGTGCTGTTGGATCTGCCGCTGCTGTATGAAACCGGCGCCGAAGCCGCGTGCGATGCGGTGGCCGTGGTCTCGGCCCCCGCCGAAGACCAGCGCGCCCGCGTGCTGGCGCGCGGCACCATGTCCGAGGCCGAGTTCGCGGCGATCCTGGCCCGCCAGATGCCAGACGCCGACAAGCGCGCCCGGGCCGATTACGTGATCGACACGCGCACCCTCGACAGCGCCCTCGCGGCGGTCAAGGATGTGCTGCAAGACATCCGCCGCAGGATCGCCGCCGCCCATGCGTGAAATCGTCCTTGATACCGAAACCACGGGGTTCGAACCCGCCGAGGGCCACCGCATCGTGGAAATCGGCGCGGTCGAACTGGTCAACCACCTGCCCACCGGCCGGACCTGGCACCAGTACATCAACCCGCAGCGTGCGATGCCGAAAGAGGCGTTCGAGGTGCACGGGTTGGGCGACGATTTCCTGCGCGACAAGCCGGTGTTTGCGGCCATCGGCGCGGCGTTCCTTGAGTTCATCGGCGCGGCGCGGCTGGTCATCCACAACGCTGCCTTCGACATGAAATTCCTGAACTTCGAACTGCAGCAGATCGGTCTGCCTCCCCTGCCATGGGAACGGGCGGTCGATACCCTGGCCATCGCCCGCCAGCGGTTCCCCGGCTCGCCCGCGTCGCTGGATGCGCTGTGCCGCAGGTTCGGGGTGGACAATTCCGCGCGCGAAAAGCACGGCGCGCTGCTCGACAGTGAAATCCTGGCCGAGGTCTATCTCGAGCTGATCGGCGGCCGCCAGCCCGACCTGGTGCTGGCGCCCGCGGGCGGCCGGGCCGGGTCTGGCGCTGCCGGCACCGAGTCTCCCGATTGGCGCCCCCGCCCGCGGCCCGAACCGCTGCCGCCCCGCCTGACGCCCGAGGAGGTGGCCGCCCACAGCGCCTTTGTGGCCAGTCTGGGTGACGCCGCGATCTGGCTGAAGCGGCCTTGAAATCTTAACAGATCGTGAATTCGCGCCGCCAAGCCCTTGGAATCCCTTGCGGCACACCCCTGTCCCATGATGGGACACCGCCGGCCGGATCAAGGCGCCTTCGCGGCACTCACCTAAAAGGCCGCAGGTTAAGCGGCCATTGACGACGCCCTGTTATACCCGGACTTGGGTGTGAAAAGACTTGGGTGCTGGGAATGACCGGGCTAGGCAACAATGCCGCGCCAGTCATCATCAAGCGAAAGAAGGTCATTAAGGGCGGCGGCCATCACGGCGGCGCCTGGAAGGTGGCATATGCCGACTTCGTGACCGCCATGATGGCGTTCTTTCTCTTGATGTGGCTGCTGAACGCGACGACGGAAAAGCAACGCAAGGGCCTGTCGGACTACTTCAACCCGACAATCCCGATCAACCGCGTCTCTGGCGGCGGCGATGGCGCCCTGGGCGGCGACACCCTGTTCTCCGAAGACACCAAGGTGCGCAACGGATCGGGCGGCACGTCGAACAACAACGGCAGCTCCAGCGGCTCGGCCGAGGATACCTTGTCCGAGGAGCATGAGGCCGAACAGCTGAAGGCCGTGCAGGAGGCGCTGTTCGACCGCGGCGGCGAAAGCCGCACCATGGAGACGCTGCTCAAGCATGTCATCACCCGGGTCACCGACGAGGGCCTGGTGATCGAGATCTTCGACGTCGAAGGCGTGCCTCTTTTCGCCGAGGACAGCGACACGCCCGCAGCCGTCACCGTGGCGCTGGCCGACCTCCTTGTCGAGGTGCTGAACCTGACGGCGAACAAGGTTGCCGTGAACGGCCACGTCCGGACATACCCTGTCACACTGGCCGACAACCCGGCCTGGGATCTTTCGGCAGCGCGCGCCCAGAAGATGCGCGAACTGCTGGAAATGGCCGGTCTCACCGGCGCCCGGCTGAACCGCATCGGCGGCTTTGCCGACCGCAAGCCGGCCGTGGCTGACGCCGCCGCCATCCGCAACAACCGGATCGAGATCATCCTCTTGCGCGCCGACCGCTGACGCCGATCATTCGAATTTGAGACGTTAGCGCTTCGTTAGCTCCCATCCTGCAGTCTGACCAGAACAGGTCAGGCAGCAGAAAGGTGCAACGATGACCATTTCCTCCGCGCTCTCCGCGGGTGTGGCCGGGTTGAACGCGAACGCGACCCGGCTCGCCACCATTTCCGACAACATCGCCAACTCGGGCACCTACGGCTACAAGCGCGCCGCGGCTGAGTTCGACAGCATGGTCATCACCAATGCCCGCGGCGCCGGCGTCTATTCGGCCGGCGGCGTGCGGGCCAGCACCATGCGCCTGATCGAGGAACGCGGCGCCCTGGTCGGCACCGCCAACGCGCTGGACCTGGCTGTTGCCGGGCGCGGCATGCTGCCGGTGGTTCCCGAGGTCAGCCTTGGCACCATGTCCGGCGACACGCCGCTGCTGATGACGACGACCGGCGCCTTCCGCACCGACGCCGACGGCATCCTGAAAACCGATTCCGGCATGGTCTTGCTGGGCTGGCCGGCCGATCCCGACGGCACCATCCCGGTCTTGCCGCGTGACACCATCACCGGCCTGGAACCGGTGGTCATCAACGCCAACCAGACTGCCGGAGACCCGACCGAGAACATGACCCTGGGCGTCAACCTGCCCGCCACCGGCACCGAAGCCGGGGCCGCCGGCACCACCCTGCCGCTTTCGGTGGAATACTTCGGCAACCTCGGCACCTCGGAATCGCTGGACATCGACTTCACGCCGACTGTGCCGGCGACTGGCTCGTCCAACGAATGGACGATGGTGATCCGCGATTCCGCCAGTTCGGGCGCCATCGTCGGCGAATACACCCTGGTCTTCGACGACAGCCGCGCTGCCGGGGGCACGCTGGCCTCGGTCACCGTGGTTTCGGGCGGCGCCTATGACGCGGCCACCGGACGGCTGGACCTGACCGTCGCCGGCGGCCCGATCAGCATGGCCATCGGCCGCCTGGGCGACCCGAACGGCCTGACCCAGCTTTCCGACGAATTCGCCCCGGTGCAGATCAGCAAGGACGGCTCGCCCGTCGGCAACCTGACCACGGTCGAGGTCGACGAAAGCGGCTACATCACCGCCACATACGACACCGGCTTTACCCGCCGCCTGTACCAGATTCCGCTGGTCGACGTGCCCAACCCGAACGGCTTGCTGTCCCTGAACAACCAGACCTACCAGGTCTCGCCCGACAGCGGATCGTTCTTCCTGTGGGATGCCGGCGATGGCCCCACCGGCGCGATCGAAGGTTACGCGCGGGAAGGGTCCACCACCGACGTGGCGGCCGAACTGACCTCGCTGATCCAGACGCAGCGCGCCTATTCGTCAAACGCCAAGGTGATCCAGACGGTGGACGAGATGCTGCAGGAAACCACCAACATCAAGCGCTAGGGGTAACCGGCGATGAGCGTCACCTCGGCCCTGGCCAGCGCCCTGACGGGCATCCATGCCACCTCGCGCCAGGCCGAGGCGATTTCCTCGAACGTCGCCAATGCCACCACGCCGGGCTATGGTCACCGCTCGGTGTCGCTTTCGGCGATGGAGGTGGGCGGCACCGGGCAGGGCGTGCGGGTGCGCGGCATCCAGCGCGACATTGACCAGTTCCTGATCAACGACCGCCGCGTCGCCCAATCCGCCGCCAGCGACCGTGAGACGCGGAGCAGCTTCCTGAAACGGCTGGAAGACATCTTCGGCACCCCGGAAAGCACCGGCTCTCTGGTCGGACGGGTCAACGCCCTGGACGCGACCCTTCTTGAGGCCGCAAGCCGACCGGAATCCGAAGCCCGGCTGGGGGCCGCGGTAAACGCCGCCCGCGACCTTGCCTTGGGCCTGAACCAGGCCAGCGACGCGATCCAGGCCGAACGCGCCAAGGCGGACACACAGATCGCAGCCGCCGTTGATCTGCTGAACGGCTCACTGCGCCAGGTTCGGGAATTGAACACCCAGATCCGTGGATTCTCGGGCGCCGGCCGCGACGTCTCGGCCCTGCTCGATCAGCGCCAGCAGATCATCGACCGGATTTCAGATCTGGTACCCGTCCGCGAAATCGCGCGCGACCACGATCAGGTGGCCTTGATCACCACCGGCGGTGCCGTGCTGCTGGACGGCGTGGAATCGGAGTTCGGCTTCACTGCGGTGCACACCATCGTGCCCGAGATGACAGTGCAATCCGGCGGCCTTTCGGGCCTGACGTTGAATGACAGGCCGATGGCCACCGAAGGCCAGGCCAGCCTGATCCAGGGCGGTGAGCTGGCGGCCCTGTTTGCCGTGCGCGACACGCTGGCCGTGGAAGGGCAGGCGCGGCTGGACGCTCTGGCCCGCGACCTGGCCGAACGTTTCGCGGATCCCGGCATCGACCCGACCCTTTCGCCGGGAAACCCCGGCCTGTTCACCGATGGTGGGGCCGCCTTCCTGCCGGCCGATGAGGTGGGTCTTTCGGCCCGCCTGTCGGTCAATGCCCTGGCCGACCCCGCCCAGGGCGGGCTGGTCTCGCGGCTGCGCGACGGGCTGGAATCGCTCTCCGTCGGGCCGTCGGGCAACGCGGCAGTCTTGGTCTCGCTCACCGAGGCGCTGGGTGCTTCCCGCCCCACCAGCTCGGCAACGCTTCCCGCCGCCAGCCGCGGTCTTCCCGGACTTGCGGCGGAGATTCTCTCGCTCACCTCGACCGCACGGCTGTCGGCCGAAAGCGAGACCGCCTTCACCGCCGCCCGCTACGCCGCGCTGGACGAAATGGAACGCGCCGGCGGCGTGGACACCGACGAAGAGATGCAGGCCCTTCTGGTGGTCGAGAAGAACTATGCCGCCAACGCCAAAGTCCTGCAGACGGTGGACGAAATGATCAACGCGCTGCTGGGGCTGTGAGCATGGACCGGATCGCCGCCAATGCCTTCCTGACCGCCGGCCTGTTCCGCCAGGGCGCGGCGATCAAGGCTGACCTCACCCGCGCCTCGCAGGAGATGACCACCGGCAAGAAGGCCGATACCGGCGCGGCGGTGGGGGGCGACTTCTCTTCGCTCGCGGCCATCGACCATGCGCTGGCGCGGATCAGGGGCTACAGCGCCACAACGGCTGAGACCGGGCTTCTGGCCGAATCGATGCAGACGGCTCTGGGCGTGGTCTCGACCGCGGCCGAAGGCCTTTCTGCCAACCTCTTGCGCAATCTGGGCCTTTCGGTGCCCCAGAACCTGACCGCCGTCACCATCGAGGGCCGCCAGCAGTTCGAGACGGCCATCGCCGCCCTGAACACGCGCTTTGCCGAGCGCAGCGTCTTCGGCGGCGTCGTGACCGAAACTGCCCCCCTGCCCGACGCGAACACGATCCTGGCCAGCCTGGAAGCGGCGCTTGCCGGGGCGGTCACCGTGTCGGATGCCGAAACCGCGATCGCGGATTGGTTCGACGGCGCCACCGGCTACGAGGCGATGTATCAAGGCGGCGCCGCCAGGGCAGCAGTGCCGGTTGCGCCGGGCGAAAGCGTCGATCTGCCGGTCACCGCCCTGGACCCGGCGATCCGCGACACGCTGAAAGGCTTGGCCACCGTAGCCTTGCTGGACCTCGGGCTGTTCACCGGCCAAAACGAGGCAAGGGCGCAACTGGCGCGCAACGCCGGTGTGGCGCTGGTCTCTTCGGGCGAGGCGCGCTCGGTCCTTGCGGCGCGCATCGGCACTGCCGAGGCCGACATCGCCGACACCAAGGCGCGCAACGACGCCGAGGAAACCGCACTCGGCATTGCCCGCGCCGGCCTGCTGGAGGCCGACCCCTATGAAACCGCAACCCGGCTGGAAGACCTGCAGGCGCGACTGGAATCGCTTTACGTGCTGACCGCCCGGCTGTCGAAGCTCACACTCACGGACTATCTGAGATGATCCGCCTGATCCTGTTCCTGCTGTTCCTTGGCCTTCCGGCCTTTGCCGAAGGGGTCCGCATCAAGGACCTGGTCGAGATCGACGGCGTGCGCGGCAACGACCTGGTGGGTTATGGCCTTGTCGTGGGCCTGAACGGCACCGGCGATGGCATCCGCAACGCGCCTTTCACCGAAGAGATCATGGCCAACATGCTGGAACGCCTGGGCGTCAACGTCTCGGGCGAAGAGTATCGGCCCAAGAACGTGGCCGCAGTCTTCGTAACCGCCACCCTGCCACCCTTCGCGCGGGCCGGCGGCCGGATCGACGTGACCGTCTCTGCCATCGGCGACGCAAAAAGCCTGCTGGGCGGCACCCTTGTGATGACGCCGCTGAATGGCGCGGACGGCCAGATCTATGCGGTCGCCCAGGGCACGATCATTGCCGGCGGAGTCTCGGCAGAAGGCGATGCGGCGCGCGTGGTCCAGGGCGTGCCGACGGCCGGCACGATCCCCGCCGGCGCCCGTGTGGAACGCGAGGTTCCGTTCGATTTCACTGCGGTATCATCGGTGCGGCTGGCGTTGAAGGCGGCCGACTTCACCACGGCGGCGCGGATCGAAAAGGTGATCAACGCCAGTTTCGGCAAGCGGGTCGCGGCCATGCTGGATTCCGGCACCGTCTCGCTTGATCTGGACCGCACCGGCCTGGCCCCGGCTCATGCCATCGCAAGTATCGAGGGCCTCTTGGTCGAGCCGGAAACCCGTGCGCGGGTTGTGGTCGACCAGCGCTCGGGCACCATTGTCATGGGTGCGGACGTGCGGATCAGCCGGGTCGCAGTGGCGCAGGGCAACCTGACCCTGAGGGTGGAGGAAAACCCCCTGGTCGTGCAGCCCAACCCCTTTGCCGAGGGCGAATCCGTTGTCGTCCCGCGGACCGCTGCGAATATCTCTAGCAACGGTTCGGGCCTTGCCGAGTTGCCGCCCGGAACCAGCCTTTCCGAAGTCGTGGCCGGCCTGAACGCCCTAGGTGTTGCCCCCTACGACATGATCGACATCCTGAAAAGCATCAATGCCGCAGGCGCCCTGCATGCAGAGTTCATCGTGCAATAGCCCCAGGGCGGTGCGCGCCATCCGGCGGCCGCAGCGACCCTGACCAGGCGGCAGTCAAGCGGCAATGGCCGCCTCGCAGCGCACCTGGCCGAAGCCGGACAGGCTTCGCTCGATCTCCGTCCGCGAACGGGCAAGGCAGGCCGCGGTCGAAAGCGCATCAGCCAGTGCGGCAGATGGAGCCGACAGACTGATCGCGCGCCACATCGGCAACGCCGGTTCGCCGGTTGTGGGGTGCAGGATGTGGCCATGGCGGCCCTCTGCATCGAATAGGGTGCCAACCGGCGATGACGTGGCCAGCGCGCGGGCGCACAGGGCGACCTCGCCACCTTGGGCCAGCCGCACTGGCCAGGCGCCGCCGCCCGGCTGCTCGCCCAAGGCGCGCAACTCTCCGGTGTCGATCAGGATGTCAGTCAGGCCCTCTGCCTGCAACAGCGCCGCGATGCGGTCGGCGATGGTGCCCTGGGCGATGCCGTTCAACGTCAGCGCCATGCCGGGGGCCAGGGTGATTTCGCTTGCGTCCAGCCGCACCTCGCCCCAACCGCCAAGGGCGCGGGCCGACGCAAGCTCGGCCGCCGACGGCCGGGTGCCAGCCGAGGCGCGCTGGGCCCACAGCGCCCAGAGCGGCTGGATCGTGGGGTCGAACAGACCCTCGGTGGCGCCATGCACCGCGCCGGCAAGTGACAGGCATTCCAGAAGCTCGGGCGGCGGGGCGTCCAGGCGGCCCGTCGCGTTCAGTCGCATCACGGCGGAATCGGCTCTGTACAGGCTGAAAATGCCCTCAAGCCGTGAAATCTCGGCCGCGGCGCGGGCGGTGATCGCGGCGGCGTCGGGGTGCGACAGGCGAATGGTTGCCCGGGCGCCCAGGGCGATGCCCTGCCAGACGAAGGGCGGCTCGGCGGCATGGGCCATCGAGGCGCCAAGGGCGGCGGCCGAGACAGTCAGGAAGCGGCGGCGGGTCAGCATCGGGTCATCCTCCGATCTTGTCGGACAGGGATTTGAGGCGCTGGTCATAGTCGGCGTCGTCAACCGGATCGGCCCTTCCATCCAGCGCAACCGGGGCGATCACGGCGGCGTCCGGCACCGCGGCCAGCGCGACCACGCTGCCGCCGTTTGCGGCCGCAAAGGCGGCGGCCTTGTCCAGATCGACAAAGGGCACCAGTTCCGGCGCGCCCATGCCGCCTTCGGCCCGCGACCCCATCACGTAATGCGCCGTCGTCGCCGGAATCCAGTTCGTCGCGCCGGGAATTTCCCAGGTGGCCCCGGGGGCGCCCATGTCGTTGACATAGATCGCCAGGATCACGCCATCCTGTTCGGGCAGGCGGGAATAGGCCACGGCGTCACGGACCTGGCTGAAGAACAGCGGCATGGCGGGCAGGCCTTCAAGATGCACCTGCGCCTTGGGGCCGGGGTGTTCCAGCAGGTCCATCTGGCAATAGTGCCCGACCGCTTGCTCGGTCAGGGCCACGGGCGAGATGTCCTGGGCGTCTTGCTTGCAGGCGGTAAGAAACAGGATCAGCAGCAGCGCGCGTTTCATGGCGTCACCTTTCGGAAGGCGGCGGTGGCCAGTACCAGCGCCAGAAGCGGCCAGAGCAGGACCGAAGCCGCCGATTGCCAGAGCGGAATGGAATTGGCCGCGCCCGCCACGCCGGCCGCGGCGGCGGTGGCCTCGGAGGCGGCGAGGTTGAACAGGCGGAAGGCGTCGGCGGGGTTCGCCAGCAGGGCGAAGGGGAAGAGGTCGGTGGTGAACCAGCCGCCGTTGTCTGCGACCACGGCGGCAAGAAGGCCAAGGTCATACAGCACGACCGCCCCCAGCCAGAGGCCCATCGCCAGCCCGGCCGCGCCGGACGGACGCCGCGCCAGCGAAGACAGCGCATAGCCCGCGCCGAGGAAGGTGGCGCCCAGCAGGATGGACGTCCAGCCCAGCCGCAGCAGCGACGGCAGACCCGAGGCGGAGTCGGGGTCCACCCACAGGGCGGCCGCCGCGGCAAGGCCGTAGCCGACAGCGACTGCGATGGTCAGCACGGCGAGATGGGCCAGAAGCTTGCCCAGCAGGATTTCCACCCGCGCAACCGGATAGGTCAGCAGCAGCGGCAGGGTACCGCGTTCGACCTCGCCTGCGACGGCATCGAAGCTCATCAGCAGGGCGACAAGGGGCACGAGGTAGACCGCCAGCGACGTCAGCGAGGCGACGGTGACCGACAGCCGGTCAACCCCCAGCCCGCCGGTGGGGGCCGAGCCGGCAGCGGAAAGGACCAGCGAGAACAGCGCCATCAGGACAACGGCGATGGCGACCCAGCGGTTGCGCAGGGCGATGCGGAATTCGGTGCCCGCGGTGGCGAGGATGCGGCCGATCATTGCCCGTCCCTTTGGCTGAAGTGGCTGTAGATGTCTTCCAGGCTGGGCGGCGTCACCTCGATGTCGGCGACCTTGGCGCCCAAGCCGGTGATGCGGCCCAGGACGGCCAGCTTTTCATCCTGCCCGCAGGTCAGCCGCAGATCGGCGCCCACCCTGATGGCGCCGGGCAGGGCCCGCTCGATTTCGCTCGCATAGCCGTTGACGGGGGTGACGTGCATCGTCACCGGCAGGTCGGCGGTGCGGCGCAAATCGCCGAGGGTGCCGGTGGCGACCATGCGGCCACGCGACAGGATCAGGATGCGGTCGGTGCGGGCCTCGACCTCGGTCAGGGCGTGCGAGGACAAGAGGATCGCCGCGCCCTCGGCGGCCAGCCCGTCCAGCAGCGCGTAGAAATCGCGGCGCGAGACCGGGTCAAGGCCGCTGGTCGGTTCGTCCAGCACCAGAAGGCGGGGCTTGCCGATCAGCGCCTGCGCAAGGCCCACCCGCTGCCGCATGCCCTTGGAATAGGTGCCGATGCGGCGGCGGGCGGCTTCGTGCAAACCGACCCGTTCCAGCAGGCGTAGAGCCTGTTTCGGGCTTTCCCCGCGGAGCGAAAGGTAGTGCGCGATCTGTTCCTGCCCGGTCAGGGCGGGGTGGAAGGCGGCGTTTTCGGGCAGGTAGGCCACCTGTGCCCGCGCCGCCGCCGACCCCGGCGCCGCGCCGCAGACATCGACGGTGCCGCTATCGAACGGGATCAGCCCCAGCACGATCTTCATCAGCGTCGACTTCCCGGCGCCGTTGTGGCCCAGAAGTGCCGCGCGCTGGCCCGGCTGCACGGTCAGCGAGACCGCGTCCAGCGCCGGGACGCCGGCGAATGTCTTAGTGAGAGACGAGATTTTCAGCGTCGATGTCATCATGGCTACCTTTCGCCCAGCGCCCGGCAACCTCGGCCTCAAGGGCCGCAATCGCGGGCGGGACGTCGATGACGACGGGCGTCATCAGCGGATGGGAATCCAGCACGCCGCCGGGCAGCGTGGCCGGGAAATTCTTCTGGCTCCAGCGCACCAGCTGCACGGCCGGCGATCCGGTCAGCAGGGCGGCGGCGGGTTGCGACCACAGGATGTGGTCCATCAGGTCGTTCGGGCGGAACACGCTGTCGGCCAGACCGTCGCCGTTCAGGTCGAAGGCCGGGTGGTCGGACCAGAAGTTGCCGCGGCCCTCGAAACTCCACTCGACATGCCTTGTGCCGACGTATTTCACCTGCTCGCGGTTGCCGAGGAAGGCGTTCCCGGTCAGCACGTTGCGTTCCGACCCGGCGGTGAAGTGGATGCCGATGTCGCAGCCCTCGAACCGGTTCTCGTAGATCAGGTTCTTGTGGGCATTGTAGATGAAGGTGCACTTCCTGGTGCCGCCGCGGACCAGGTTGCCCGAGATGTCGGCATTGTTGGCGAAGTTCAGCATGACGCCGTGTTCGCGGTCGCCCAAGGAGAGGTTGTCCTTCACCACCACCCGGTCGGAGAACATGATGGCAAAGCCCAGGTGGTTGCCGATGCTGATGTTGCCCGACACCTCGCTGTCGTGGGTGTACATGTAGTGCACGGCGAAGCGCAGGTCGCGGAAGGTGTTGTTGCGGTAGGTGCCCTTTCGCGAGGCGTTGGAGAAGATGCCGTCGCGGCCCCAGCGGATGCTGTTGCCTTCGACCACAGTGCCGGGGCTGTTCCAGACATAGATACCGTTGCCGCGTTCGTTCATGCGGGAGTTCTGGCCGCCGTCGATCACGTTGTTGCGGACCAACGTGTCATGCCCGCCATGCACATCGACGCCGTGCATGTTGCCCCGAAGCGTGACGCCCTCAATCAGCGCCCGGTCGGCGCCCTTGACGATCTTGATGCCGGCGTCGATGTCCTTGTTCTGGCTGCCGGACCCCGTGACGGTGATCCCGCGGACCGCCACGTCGTCGCCGGTGATGGTGATGACGGTGCCCTCGCCACCGCCATCGACCACCGCGCCCTGCGGACCCGTCAGGGTCAGGGTCCGGTCCAGAGTGACGGGGCCCAGATAGGCCCCGTCCGACAGCCGCAACACATCGCCGGGGGTGGCGCCGGCAATGGCTGTGGCCAGGGTGCCCGCCCCCGGCGCAACCGCAATCTCCGCGGCCATCAGCGGCGCGGCGAGCAGGATCAGCACGGCAAGCAGGCGGGTCAGCATGGCCTTACGCCGCCTTCGGCTCGACGAACATCCGGCCGCGCATCTCCATGTGCAGGGCGTGGCAGAACCACTGGCAATAATACCAGTAGACCCCCGGTTGCGCCGCCTTGAAGGTGATCGAACTCGTGGCCTGCGGCCCGATCTCCATGGCTACGCCATGGTTGCCCATGGTGAAGCCGTGGGTCAGGTCGTCGATGTCGTCGAGGTTGGTGATGATCACCGTCACCTCGTCGTCTTGCTTGACGGTAAAACTCTCCAGGCTGAACTGAGGCGCCTGGCTGGCCATGTAGACGCGCACCTTGGTCGGGTCGTCCTTGTCGCGAATGACAGCGTCGTTGTAGGCGTCGAGGTCCACGCCATCGGCCTCGGCCTGGCGGCGGGTCTCGGCCCACATCGTGTCATTGCGGTCCCAGACCGAGCGGATGTTGGTCATCTTCGAGGCGTGGACGGCGATGGCGTCATGCGGTTCGGCGAAGTTCGGGCCGTCATGCACGAGCACCATCTTGTCGCCCGAGATGTCGAACAACTGGTCATTCTCGGGTTTCAGCGGGCCGACGTTCAGGAAGCGGTCCTTGCTGAACTTGCACAGCACGACCATCCATTTGCCGTCCGCCTCAAGCGTTTCGCCGTGCGAGGTCTTGAGGTGGCCGGGCTGGTAATGCACGTCGACCTTTTCAAGGATCGGATCGACGGCCTCGCCGTTGTAGGCGGCGATGGCCTTGTCGATGTTCCACTTCACCACCTGGCTGTCCAGGAACAGGCTGGTGTAGACGTTGCCCTTGCCGTCAAAGGCGTTGTGCAGCGGGCCAAGACCCAGCTCGGGTTCGGCCACCACGGCGCTGCGCGGATCGGCGCCGGCAAAGACCGCGTCCAGCTTGGTGACGTCGATCACCGAGACGGTGGGCGACAGCTTGCCGCCGATGCACAGGTGCTTGCGGTCCGGCGCCATGTTGCAGCCGTGCGGGTTGTTGGCGATGGGGATATAGCGGGTGAAGGCGCTGTTCGCTTCTTTCCGCCCGTCCAGCACGCGGACGCCGTTCAGCTCCTGCCCCTCGCCCGCCGCCACGGCCTTTTCGATCTCGGCAATGTTGAACACCACGACGTGGTCCATGTCGCTGGCCGTCATGTCGGCCAGGGTCATGCCCATTTCCGAGTTGTAGGAGGTGGAAAAGGCCCACTTGCCTTCGTAATCGGCATCGCAGTTGTCGAGGTTGCCCGAGACGATCACCTGCCAGGCCGGGGTCCAGCTTTCCACGTCGACGGCGGTGAAGATGTTCACGTAGGTCGAGTCGTCGGTCATCGTGGTGCCGTCGTTGACCAGCGGCGCCTCGTCCTCGCCGTTGGCGAAGATGTAGGTGGACTTGGGCCATTTCTGCGGCCGCATGCCGTGGATCGCCTTGGCGTTCGGCACCTCGAGGATGGCGTCGCATTTCATCACGTCGCAGCGCACCCGGGCGACGCGGGTGTTGGCCTTGTCGTTCATGAACAGGAACCGGCCGTCATACTTGCCCTCGGTGTAGGACATGTGGACGTGGTGCAGATCGCCGTTGTCGTGGATCTTCTTGCCATTGGCTTCGAGGAATTTCTTTGTCTTGTCGGTCATCGTCCGCTGATGGATGCGGATCGATTCGTTCGTGGCCCCCCAGCCGGTGGCCGAGCAGCGGTTGAACACCGGCACCCGCATCAACTCGCGCATCGAGGGCACGCCCAGGATGCGCAGTTCTCCGGTCTGGCCGCTTGACCAGAAGCCATAGTATTCGTCCAGCTGGCCGGGTGCGACCATGGCACCGTCGCCGGCGGCCTGGGCCGTGCCGGTGGCGGCAACGGTGGCAACGCCGACCGCGCCGCCAGTCAGCGCAAGGCGGCCGCCGATGGCGCCGGCCAGCGCCGCGCCACCTGCCGTGGCGCCCAGAAGCGCGCGCCGGCTGAGACCTGATTTCGGATCCTGTGACATGGGTCTACTCCCTTCAGTTTGAAATTTGGGGTGGTGAGGCATTGGGGTGATGCCCAAGGTCGCGCGCGGGACTGGCGGAAACGCTTTCGCGCCGCTTTTCGCGCTTGATGACCACGGGGCAGATGGACTTGGACTGGTACAGAACCTGGCAATGCAGGCAGTTCAGGCATTCGTTCGGGTTGATCTCGCCGGTCGGGTGAATGGCCTGGACCATGCATTCCTTGGCGCAGGTCTGGCAGGGGTTGCCGCAGTCCTTGTAGCGCTTGAGCCAGTCGAACATGCGGATGCGGGCCGGGATCGCCAGCGCCGCGCCCAGCGGGCAAAGGTAGCGGCAGTAGAAGCGTTCCACGAACAGGCCGGCGACCAGAAGTGCCACGGCATAGGCCACGAAGGGCCAGGCGCGGACGAATTTCAGGATGATGGCCGTCTTGAAGGGTTCAACCTCGGCCAGGTGCTCGGCCTGCTCGATGCTGGTCAGGCTGACGCCGAACAGGGCCAGGAACAGCATGTATTTCAGCGGCCAGAGGCGTTCGTGCAGGCCCCAGGGCAGTGTCCATTGCGGGATGTGCATCGCCTTGGCGATGCGGTTGGTCAGTTCCTGCAAGGCTCCGAACGGGCAGAGCCAGCCACAATAGGCGCCGCGGCCCCAGAACAGCAGCGCGGCGGCGACCGAGAACCACAGGATGAAGGTCAGCGGGTCGAGAAGGAACGCTTGCCAGCTGAACCCGGCCATCAGCGCGCCGAACAGCGCCATCAGGTTGACGACAGACAGTTGCGCATTGGCGTACCAGCCCAGGAAGACCAGCGTGACGGTGAGAAAGCCGATGCGGAACCAGAAGAAGGCCCGCGCATTCCGGGTGGCGAGGCTTTGGAAGAAGAACACCGCCGTCAGCACCACCAGCATCGCGGCCAGCACCGCGATTTCCAGCCGTGAGCCGGCCCAGATCTTTTTCCACAGCGCCTGCTGGGCGGCGCCTTCGTCCTGCGCGGCGGTGGCTTCGGCGGCCCCCGGTTCGGCCGCGGGGGCCACGGCGACGGGGCGCAGATAGGCTTGCGGCAGTTGGTAGGTCAGGTCGAAGGTGGTGAAGACCTTTTCGATCGGCCCCACTTCGCGATGCACCAGGAGCTGCAGGCGGAAGGGTTTGGTCGGGTCGAACCCCGCATCGGGGGGGATCTTGAACAGGTCGGCCTCGGTGAATTCGGGGTGGCCGGGGGCGGCGACCGAGACCAGCCGGCGGTGCATCCGGTCGCGGAAGCGGACCGAGACGTCGTCCTGGATCAGCACGATCCGGTCGAAGATGCCGCCGCGCACGTAGCCCGACCCCTTGAAGCTGTAGAGTCCTCGGCCGACCACGACGATGGCGTGTTCGTTCGGCTCCAGCCAGCCGGCCAAGTTGGCGTATTCGGCCTCGCCCAGCACCGCCTTGCCGATGGCGGGGACAGACACCAGTGCGATCTGCATCTCGATGAAGGTGGTTTCGGGCGCCTCGGTCAGGGCGCGGGCAGCGGCGCGCATGTCCTCCATCGCGGCGAAGGCGGCGTTCACCTGGCCCACGTCCAGCGACAGGCGGCGCAGGGTGCCGTCGCCTTCCATCGCGCGCCAGTCAACGGCGACGGGCGCATCCGGGTTGATCTCGAATGCCGGGCCGGAAGACGGAGTCACCGGCGTAAGGCCGCCCAACCCCAGTGCGCGGGCGACCTTGAGGCCCGAGCGCACGATGGAATCGTCGATCACCATCACCGTGACGGTCGCGCCCGATATGATGTCGACGTCATGGCCGGTGCCGCCCGACTGCGCCTCGGCCACCAGGTCGAGACCGATGTAGGATGCGGCCAGCGTCTTGATCTTGGCCTCGGGGATGCCGATCAGCACGATGGGCTCGGCGTGCTTGACCAGCGCGACGCCGATGACCCGGGCGTTCTTGTCCACGGCCACAAGGGTGTGGATCGGCTTGCCGGAATAGCCGGTGGTGCCGACGAAATCGCTGGTCGCGAAGACCCAGCCAAGGGTTTCGGCCCCCTTCAGCACGGGGGCGACGGGAACATCGTCACGCTCGGGGCCATAGGCATCGGCCCCCTCGACCAACTGGTCGGCGGGCATCTCGGGCAGGTATTTCGAGAGAACGCTTTCGGCCGTGGCGGGCAGCGGGGCCAGCAGCAGGAGCAGGACCGAAATCAGCAGTCGGAGAGGCATCATGAACAGGCGTCCCTGGCGGCCCGCCCGATTCTGAGATCTGTCCCCACGGCAAGCAGATTGATGGAAATCAACGCTTTGTCTGGCTGCGGCACGGCAGGGTGTGCGGGGTCGGCAGTGGGGAAGCCGGACGTCTTTTGGGCGTGCGGGCGGAGGGCCACGAACGTCCGGGCGGAGGTGAAGCCGTCGTGCCGGTGCGCTGCAACGACGAAGGGATGCGCGCCTTTCGCGGCCGAACCTTTGCCCGGCCTGCAGTTCAGGCGCGGACAGGGCGACCAGCAGGTTTCCAAGGCATTCCGGGCACTTGGCACAAGGATTCGGCGCATCTGCCGGTGTCCCGCCGGCATCAAGATAGATCGTCTCGACGCCTTGGTCCGAACAGATCTCCAATTCGGTCAGGGGTCCTGCGTGGCCCGGCCCAATCGGCCGAAGGCCACCGGACAGCCCCAGGGCAAAGGCGGCAGTCAGCGCAAGTGCAAGGTGGACAACCCGACTCATGCCGTTCGTTTTGCAGTCCGGCACACTGTTGTCATTGACAAAGATCAATTCTGGATTTCGCATGTGTCCAGAGGCGCCCGCAAGTCTGCGCCCCGGCGTGGCGCCTTCAGGCCTTGTGCAAACGGCGCCACTTCCCCTGGCTGTGGGTCCTCGGGGCATTTGGCCGCAGGACCCGATCTGTCTTCCTTCGGGGTTTCGATTGACCATGATCAAGTGTCGCGCCTAAAACGATCATGCCCCGACGACACACAGGCCCGCCATGCGCGCGAACGAACTGCCCGAAGTCCGCCACCTGCCGCTGTTCCGCGACATGCTCCAGGCCAACTTCGAGCAGTTGATGCAGGGCGCCTACGCGCAGACCTTTCCGACCGGGGTAGAACTGATCCGCCAGGGCGATCCGGCCGATTTCCTGCACATCGTCATCGCCGGCTCGGTGGAAATGTATGCCGAGTGGGGCGGGCGCACCTGCACCATGGCGGTTGTCCAGCCAGTGGGCAGCTTCATCCTTGCCGCCTGCATCCGGGATGCGCCCTATCTGATGTCGGCCCGCACATTAGAGAAATCGCGCCTGATCCTGGTTCCGTCCTCGGACCTGCGCGCGGTCTTCCGCCGCGACCCCGAATTCGCCGTCTCGACGATCACCGAACTTGCCGGGGCCTTCCGCTCGGTCGCGCGCCACGCCAAGGGCCTGAAGCTGCGAACCTCGCGCGAGCGGGTGGCCGCCTATCTGCTGAAGCAGTCGCGCCAGGCTGGCAACGTGGAGAGCTTCGTGCTGGGAGTCGAGAAGCGGCTGATCGCCTCGTACCTGGGAATGACGCCAGAGAACCTGTCCCGCACCCTGCGCCAGCTGGAGGGCGAGGGAATCCGGGTGAACGGACAACAGGTTACGATCACCGACCGGCACCGCCTGATGGCTGTCGCCCCGCCCGATCCGCTGATCGACGGCCCCGACGGGCCGGGCGCCGGCGTCGGAATGAGCTTGCCGCCACCTTCGACAGCATCGGCAAAGCCAAGGGAGAAAGTGGTGAGCCCGACAGGATTCGAACCTGTGACCCACTGATTAAAAGTCAGTTGCTCTACCAACTGAGCTACGGGCCCACGTCGCGGCTGGCTAAGGCAAGTGCGCGCACAGGTCAACCCCGCCCGGGCCATGAATTTTCGGGTGTGTGGTGAGCCGTAAAGGATTCGAACCTTTGACAAGCTGATTAAGAGTCAGCTGCTCTACCAACTGAGCTAACGGCCCACACACGCGAGGCGATTTACGCTCCGCCGCAGGGTGGGTCAAGGCGAAACGGCCGCGGCTGGAAATCCGCAGCGCAGGCGCGTATATCCCGCGGGATGACACATGCCGCTGCACCCGCGGGCCTGCCGTTCATGAAGATGCACGGGGCCGGAAACGACTTTGTCGTGATCGATTCGCGGGGCCGCGAGGCGGTGACGACGCCTGCGCTGGCGCGCGCGCTGGGCGACCGCAACCGCGGCGTGGGGTTCGACCAGCTGGCCGAGATTCGCGATGCGACGGAGGCCGATTTCGCACTGGACTTCTGGAACAGCGATGGCAGTCGGGCCGGGGCCTGCGGCAATGCCACGCGCTGTGTCTGCGACCATGTGATGCGGGGCCTGGGGAAGGCCGAAGTCACCCTGCGCACCGCGCGGGGCATCCTGCGGGCGGAACGGCTGGCCGATGGCCGGGTGAACGTGAACATGGGGCATCCGCAACGGCTGTGGAGTGACATCCCGCTGGCCCGCGAGGTGGACGTGATGCATCTGCCGCTGCCGGGCGATCCGGTCGCTGTGGGCATGGGCAACCCGCACTGCGTGATCTTCGTGCCGGATGCAAAGACGGTGGACCTGCGCGCGCTAGGCCCGGTCTATGAGGCCGACCCGTTGTATCCGCAACGGACGAATGTCGAGTTCGCCTCGGTCACCGGGCCGGACCGGCTGCGGATGCGGGTGTGGGAGCGCGGGACCGGGGTCACGCTGGCCTGTGGCTCGGGCGCCTGTGCGACGGCGGTGGCGGCGCATCTGCGCGGCCTGACCGGGCGGCGCGTGGCACTGGACCTGGACGGCGGCACGCTTGAGGTGGACTGGCGCGAGGACGGGGTCTGGATGACCGGCCCGGTGGCGCATGTCTTCGACGGCGTGCTGACGCCCGGGTTCCTTGCGGCCCTGACATGAAGCCCCCGGTTTTTGCCACGCTGGGTTGCCGGCTGAACGCCTATGAGACCGAGGCGATGAAGGACCTGGCCGCCGCTGCGGGGCTGGATGGCGCGGTGGTGGTGAACACCTGCGCGGTGACGTCCGAGGCGGTGCGCAAGGCCAAACAGGAAATCCGCCGGCTGGCGCGGGCCAATCCGGGGGTTGCGGTCATTGTCACCGGCTGCGCGGCGCAGACCGAGCCCGAGACCTTTGCGGCCATGCCCGAGGTGAGCCGCGTCATCGGCAATCACGAGAAGATGCAGGCGGAAACCTGGGCCGGGCTGGTGGCGCCCGACCTGATCGGCACGACCGAAAGGGTGCAGGTCAACGACATCATGTCGGTCAAGGAAACCGCCGGCCACCTGATCGACGGCTTCGGCCGGGTGCGGGCCTATGTCCAGGTGCAGAACGGCTGCGACCATCGCTGCACCTTCTGCATCATCCCCTTCGGCCGGGGAAACTCGCGCAGCGTCCCGGCGGGGGTGGTGGTCGAACAGATCCGGCGGCTGGTGGGCAAGGGGTTTCTTGAGGTGGTGCTGACCGGGGTCGACCTTACCTCATGGGGCGCCGATTTGCCCGGAAGCCCTCGGCTGGGCGATCTGGTGATGCGCATCCTGAGGCTGGTGCCTGACCTTGCGCGGCTGCGGATCAGTTCGATTGACAGCATCGAGGCGGATGAAAACCTGATGCAGGCGATTGCCACAGAGCCGCGGCTGATGCCGCACCTGCATCTGAGCCTGCAGTCCGGCGACGACCTGATCCTGAAGCGGATGAAGCGCCGCCACCTGCGCGATGACGCGATCCGGTTCTGTGACGAAGCACGGCGGTTGCGGCCCGACATGGTGTTCGGGGCCGACATCATTGCCGGCTTTCCGACCGAGACGGATGAAGCCTTCGAGAACTCGCTGCGGCTGGTGCAGGACTGCGGCCTGACGTTCCTGCACGTCTTTCCCTACAGCCCCCGAAAGGGCACGCCGGCGGCGCGGATGCCGGCGGTGAAGGGGCCGTTGGTCCGTGAAAGAGCGGCGCGGCTGCGGGCTGCGGGCGAGGCGGCTCTGGCGCGGCATCTGGCAGGGCAGGTGGGGCAGGTGCATCCGGTGCTGACCGAGACACCGCGGATGGGCCGCACGTCGCAGTTCGCCGAGGTCAAGTTCGCCACTGACCAGCCCGAAGGCCGGATCGTCACTGCGCAGATCGCGGGGGTGGTCGAGGGGCGGCTTCTGGCAGGCTGACCGCGGTCAGGCCCGGCGGATGGTGTCGCCCAGATCCATCCGCGGCTCCAGCTCGATCACCTCGCCGGGGGCGACGGCCCGCTTGCCGGAAATGATCTCGGCCGCGCAGCGACCGATCTCCAGCCGGCAGGCGTCCATCGTGGCCAGCTTGCGCGGCAGGCCATCCAGCAGCTCCATTCCGTTGAAGCCGGCAAGGCCAAGGTTGCCGGGCACGTCGATGCCCTGGTCAAGGCACCACAAGAGCCCGCCCGCCCCGATCATGTCATTGGAATAATACAGGAAATCCACGTCGGGTGAGCGGGTCAGAAGGGCCTCTGTCATCTCGCGGCCCTTCGACAGCGATGAGCCGCCGGCATAGTACTCGCGGTCCACCACGGTCAGGCCCGCCCGCGTCATCACTTCTTCGAACCCGGCCAGGCGCTTGATCGCGCGGTGATCTGCGGTCGGCATATGGGTGCCCAGGAAGGCGATGCGCCGATAGCCTGCGGCCAGAATCGCCTCGGCCATCCGGCGGCCGGCGCGGTAATGCGAAATGCCCACGGCCGAGACCACGGGCGTGCCGTCCGTGTCCATGATCTCGACGACCGGAATGCCCGCCTGTGCCAGCATCGCGCGTGACGCGTCCGAGTGTTCCACCCCGGCCAGAATGATTCCCGATGGCCGCCAGGAGAGCATCTCGTAGATCACCTGTTCTTCTCGCGCCGGGTCGTAGTGCGACACGCCCACCACGGGCTGCAACCCGGTGTCTTCCAACACCTCGGAAATGCCGGTCATCACCTCGGGAAAGACCATGTTCGACAGCGACGGGATCAGCACCCCGACCAGGTTCACCCGCTGGCTGGCCAGTGCGCCCGCGATGCGGTTCGGCACGTAGCCAAGGCTGCGGGATGCCTCAAGAACCCTTTCGCGGGTGGAATCGGAGACGTCGCCCCGGTTGCGCAAGACACGGCTGACCGTCATCTCGCTGACACCCGAGGCCTCGGAGACATCGCGAAGCGTCAGGGGCCGGCGCGGATCGGGCGGGTGCTTGGTCACGGAACGGTGCGTCCTATCGGGCTTTGGAATCTTGTTAGCGTCAAAGGCGGGCCTTGTCCAAGGCCCTTTCCTCTGCTAGCGATAGCGCTAACGGCCGTAGGGCCGGCGATACCCCGGGCGTCGCGCAAGCTCTCAACCTGCGACATCAGGGATACCAAGGGGGAGTGGTGGGCCAAATCTCACTCCCCCTTTTCCTTTTCCCGCCGCAGGACACTCATGCATTGCCTTGGGCTGCGTCCTTGTGCATTGAAGGGCACATTGGCCCCGTAGCTCAACGGATAGAGCGTCCCCCTCCTAAGGGGAAGGTTGCAGGTTCAAGTCCTGCCGGGGTCGCCAGCCTGCCCTAGAAATCCAGGTTCTCGACCGACAGGGCATTGGTCTGGATGAACTCGCGCCGGGGTTCCACGACGTCACCCATCAGCTTGGTGAAGATGTCGTCGGCCTCGGCCAGATCGTCCACCTTGACCTGCAACAGGGTGCGCGCTTCGGGGTCCAGTGTGGTTTCCCACAGCTGACTGGGATTCATCTCGCCGAGGCCCTTGTAGCGCTGCAACGTCAGGCCCTTTTCGCCCTCGGCCAGGATGGATTTCAGCAGGTCGATGGGCCCGTGCACCATCTGCTCGCGGTCTTTCCGCACCAGGCGGGCCGGATCGCGATAGATGTCGCGCGATTGCCCGGCGATCTGGCTCAACTTGCGAGCCTCGCCCGACCGGATGACGGCGCCGTCCAGCGTGCGCAATTCCTCGACCCCGCGCAGAATGCGCGACAGACGAATACCGTGGTCCTGGGTGATGCGGCCGTGCCAGCCGCGCTCGTATTCGACGGCCACCAGATTCAGGCGGCGGGCCACCTGGTCGGCCACCAGTTGCAGATCGTCGTCGGCGCGGCCCAGATCGAAGGCCCCGGCCAGTGCCGCCTGTTCCAGGATGGCGCGCGGGTAATGGGTCGGGAAGGCATCCAGCACCCGGCGGAACTGGCGCGCCCCCTCGACAACTCGGGCCAGATCCAGCCCGGCGATTTCGGTGCCGTCGGCCAGCCGCAGGACGGCGCCTTCTAGGCCCATCTCGACCAGATAGTCCTCCAGCGCGGCCTGATCCTTGAGATAGACCTCGGACTTGCCGCGCGCGACTTTGTACAGCGGCGGCTGGGCGATGTAGAGATAGCCACCGTCGATCAGCTGCGGCATCTGCCGGAAGAAGAACGTCAGCAGCAGCGTGCGGATGTGCGCGCCGTCCACGTCGGCGTCGGTCATGATCACCACCTTGTGGTAGCGCAGCTTGCCGATGTCGAACTCGTCGCGGCCGATGCCGGTGCCCAGCGCGGTGATCAGGGTGCCGATCTCCTGACTGCCGAGCATGCGGTCGAAGCGGGCGCGTTCGACGTTCAGGATCTTGCCGCGCAGGGGCAGCACGGCCTGATTGCTGCGCGAGCGGCCCTGCTTGGCGCTGCCGCCGGCGCTGTCGCCCTCGACCAGGAACAGTTCGGACTTGGCGGGATCGCGCTCCTGGCAATCGGCCAGCTTGCCGGGCAGGCTGGCCACGTCCAGCGCGGTCTTGCGGCGGGTCAGTTCGCGGGCCTTGCGGGCGGCTTCGCGGGCAAGGGCGGCCTCGATGATCTTGCCGACGATGCCTTTGGCCGGGCCGGGGTTTTCCTCGAACCACTCGGCCAGCTTTTCGTTCACCAGGTTCTCCACTGCCGGGCGGACCTCGGACGACACCAGCTTGTCCTTGGTCTGGCTGCTGAACTTGGGGTCCGGCACCTTGACCGACAGGACGCAGGTCAGCCCTTCGCGCGCGTCGTCGCCGGTGAAATCCACCTTCTCGCGCTTGGCGATGCCGGAGGATTGCGCATAGCCGGTGATGGTGCGGGTCAGCGCGCCGCGAAAGCCCGCCAGGTGGGTGCCGCCGTCGCGCTGCGGGATGTTGTTAGTAAAGGGCAGCACCATTTCGTTGTAGCTGTCGTTCCACCACATCGCGACTTCGACGCCGATGCCGTTGCGCTCGCCTACCATGTAGATCGGCTCGGGCAGCACCGACTGCTTGGACCGGTCCAGATACTTGACGAATTCCCGCACGCCGCCTTCGTAGAACAGCTCAACCCGCTGTGGTTCGGCGTGGCGTTCGTCTTCCAGCACGATCCGCACGCCCGAGTTCAGGAAGGCCAGTTCGCGCAACCGGTTTTCCAACGTCTTGAAGTTGTATTCCAGGTCCGAGAAGGTGCCTTCCGGCCGGTTGGTCTTGGCCGAGGCGAGGAACCGCACCATGGTGCCTCGCTGGCCGGGGGCCGGGCCGTGCGGGTGGACATGGACGGTGCATTCGCCATCCTCGAACCGCGCCCGGTATTCGGTGTCGTTGCGCCAGACCGTCAGGTCCAGCCATTCCGACAGGGCGTTCACCACCGAGACGCCCACGCCGTGCAACCCGCCCGACACCTTGTAGGCGTTGCCGCTGTCGTCGGTATTGTTGAATTTCCCGCCGGCGTGCAGCTGGGTCATGATGACCTCGGCCGCGGAGACGCCTTCTTCCTGATGGATGTCGACCGGGATGCCGCGGCCGTTGTCGCGGACGGAAACGCTGTCGTCGGCATGGATGATCACCACCACTTCGGTGGCGTGGCCGGCCAGCGCCTCGTCGATGCCGTTGTCGACCACCTCATACACCATGTGGTGCAGGCCCGACCCATCGTCGGTGTCGCCGATATACATGCCGGGGCGCTTGCGGACCGCCTCCAACCCCTTGAGAACCTTGATGGAATCGGCGCCGTAAGCGGCGGTGTTCTGGGGCGCGCTGGCCATGCGTCGGGAACCTCTGTTCGTGCCCGCGACTTATAGCGGCTCAACGCACCAATGTCACGGGCGGGACACAAGATTTGGTGGTCACAGGAAGGGGATCGCCAGCCCCACGCCGATCAGCAACGCGCCCGCCGCCACGTTCAGCCGGTGGATGCTATCCGGGCTGGACAGAAGCCGGCGCGCGCGGTCCAGAAACAGCGCCAGACCCAGGTTTCCGGCCATGGGAACCAGCGCCGAGATTGCCACGATGGCCAGGATGTCGGCGCTCTGAAGGCGCTCGAGCGCAAAGAAGCCGGGCAGCGCCCCCATGTAGAACAGGATGGCCTTGGGGTTGCCGATCACCGCGGCCACGCCCACCGAAAAGCCGGCCCAGAGGCCCGGCCGTGTCAGCCGGCTGTCGGCGCGCAGCGTCGCGGCGGGCTTGCGGATCAGCATCATGCCCATCAGCAGGAACACCCCGGACGCCACCCAGCGCAACAGCGACAACAGATCGCCATAGACGCTTTCGATCCAGGTCAGGCCCAGGATCGCCGACAGCGGCCAGACCAGATCACCCAGCGCCACTCCCACGGCCAAGGGCCAGGCCGCGGCGAACCCGCCGGCCAGCGCCCGCGCCATGAGCGCCACCCAGACCGGGCCGGGCACCACCCACAGGCCGGCCATGCCCAGGGCATAAAGCGCAAGTTCATAGGCGGTCACGGTCATGCCGGCAGGGTCAGGCTTCCGTCGTCGGCCAGCGGCCAGAACGGGTTCATCGCCACCTCCCAGACATGCCCGTCCGGATCGGCCCAATAGCCCGAATAGCCGCCCCAGAACACCCTTTCCGGCACCTTCAGTGCCGTCGCCCCGGCCGCCAGCGCCGCCGCGAAAGCGGCGTCCACCTCGGCCTCGGTGGCGAAGTTCTGTGCCAGCGTGATGGCGCCGGTGCCCAGGGTGGCCCCCGCCCGCCCCTGATCGGCGGCCAGATCGTCGCGGCCGAACAGCGCCAGCACGGCCCCGGTCAACTGAAAGAAGGCAACCCCGGGCTGGCTGTCCTTGTGCTCGCACCAACCAAGGCGCGCATAGAAGGCCCGCGCCGCCGACAGGTCAGAGACGCCCAGGGTGACAAGGGTGATGCGCTGAGGGGTCATGTGGGGGCAATCCGGCTTTGGCCGCCGTGTTCGGCGACCTGCAACCTCTGTCCCCTTTCGCCAAGGCTGTCAAACAGCGCGGCCTCGGTTCCGGTCATCAGCGCCTGCGCCCCCAGCGCACAGATCTCGTCATACAACGCCGCGCGGCGGCCTTCGTCCAGATGCGCGGCCACCTCGTCCAGCAGCAGCACCGGGGCATGGCCCAGATCGGCGGCCAGTGCCCGGGCATTGGCCAGGATCAGCGACAACAGCAGCGCCTTCTGCTCTCCGGTCGAGCACTGGTCGGCGGGCACCCCCTTGGCCGCGTAGATGGCCCCCAGGTCGGCCCGATGCGGGCCCGCCAGCGTGCGCCCGGCCGCCATGTCGCGCCGGCGCCCGGCGGCCAGCGCCGCCGCCAGATCAGGCCCCGCGTCATCGGGCTGCACCAAGTGAACCTCGGCCCTGGGAAAGGCGGTCTCGGCTCCGTCCTGCGCCGCGATGAGCCGGGCCAGAGTGGACCGGCGATGCGCCGCGATGGCCGCGCCCGTCTCGGCCATCTGGGCCTCAAGCGCGCCGTACCAGTGCGGGTCCGAAACCTCATCCCGCAGCAGCCGGTTGCGTTCGCGCATGGCCTTTTCGTAGGTCAGGGAAACCTCGGCATGGTCGGGAAAGAACGACAGCGTCATGCGATCCAGGAACCGCCGCCGCCCCTCGGCTGCCTCGATCCACAGCCGGTCCATCGCCGGCACCAGCCACAGCATCCGCAGGATTCGCCCCATCGCGACCTGCGTTGCCGGCTTGCCGTCGATGCGCACCTGACGCGCCTCGCCGCCCTCGGCAAAGGTCTCGATCTCATGCGTGCCGGACAAACCGAACACCTGTGCGGAAACCTTCCAGCCGATCAGCTCCGGCTTTCGCGACAGATCGTCCGACGCGGCCCGCCGCAAGCCCCGGCCGGGGGACAAGAGCGAGATCGCCTCAAGGATATTGGTCTTGCCCGCCCCGTTCGGCCCGACAATCGCCACCGGGCGCCCGTCGAAGGCCAGCCGCGCGGCGCGATGGCTGCGGAAATGCGACAGCACCAACGAGGAAACGGCCAGACCGCTCACCGACCCATGCCTTCATCTTGGCGAAAATACCCCGGGGGTCCGGGGGCTGGCCCCCGGCGGCCCGTCACACGCGCATCGGCATCACGACATAGACCGCGCTGGTGTCGTTGCCTTCGCGCATCAGCGTCGGCTCGTTCGCGGTGTTGAACAGGAACACCGCGTTCTCGCGGTCCACCTGGCTGGCGATTTCCAGCAGGTACTTGGCGTTGAAGCCGATCTCAAGCCGCTCATCGCCATAGGCCACGGCCAGTTCTTCCTCGGCGGCGCCGCTGTCGGGGGCGTTGACCGACAGGATCAGCCGGTCCTCGTCCAGGCTCAGCTTCACCGCGCGCGACCGTTCCGAAGACACCGTCGCCACCCGATCCACTGCCTTGGCGAATTCCGACGCATCCACCTCAAGCCGCCGCGTGTTGTTCTGCGGGATGACACGGGTGTAGTCGGGGAAGGTGCCGTCGATCACCTTCGAGGTCAGCGTGATCGCCGGCGTGGCAAACCGAACCTTCGTTTCGGAAACCGAAACCGCAATGGTCGCATCGTCGTCATCCAGCAACTTGCGCAATTCACCCACCGTCTTGCGCGGCACGATCACGCCGGGCATTCCGTCAGCCCCCGCCGGAAGCGGCGCGTCGATCCGCGCCAGCCGGTGTCCGTCGGTGGCCACGCAGCGCAGCACCGGGCCACCTTCACCTTGCGACACGTGCATGTAGACGCCGTTCAGGTAGTAGCGCGTCTCCTCGGTGGAAATCGCGAACTTGGCCTTGTCGAACAACCGCCGCAACACCGGCGCGGGGGCCGAGAAATTCGACGAATATTCCGATGAGGCCATCACCGGGAAATCTTCCTTCGGCAGCGTCGCCAGGCTGAAGGTCGACCGCCCCGCGGTGATGGTCAGCCGGCCCGAGGCGGCATCTTCGGCCAGGTTCACCAAGGCCCCGTCGGGCAGCTTGCGCACGATCTCATGCAGCATGATAGCCGAGACGGTGGTCGCCCCGCCGCGCTCCACCATCGCCGGGGCGCGATCCACCACCTCGATGTCCAGGTCGGTGGCGCGAAAGCTGACATGGCCGCCCTCGGCCTCGATCAGCACGTTGGCCAGGATCGGAATGGTGTTGCGCCGTTCGACGACGGATTGCGCCTGGGCCAGCGCCTTCAGAAGCGTGCCGCGTTCGATCGAGAGTTTCATCGTTCTTCCCCTTGCCGGACCCCGTTCGAAGGGACGCCGACATTACCCGGTTTTCACCGGTTCACAAGCTGTTCCGGCGGACTTTGGGAGCGATTCGGAGGGCCGTCAAGGCCGCCCCGGCCTAGCCTTGAAGCAGCCGTTTCAACAGTTGCAGATCATCCGCAAGCTGGCTGTCGGTGGCCTTCAGCTCTTCGATCTTGCGCACGCCGTGCATGATCGTGGTGTGATCGCGCCCGCCGAAGCGGCGGCCGATTTCGGGCAGGCTGCGGCTGGTCAACTGCTTGGCCAGATACATCGCCACCTGCCGCGGCCGGGCGATGGTGCGCAGCCGCTTGGGGCCGATCATGTCGGAAAGCCGCACGTTGTAGTGCTCGGCCACCTTGCGCTGGATTTCCTCGATCGTCAGCTTGCGGTCACTGGCGCGCAGGATGTCCGCCAGACAGTCCTGGGTCAGGTCCAGCGTGATTTCCCGGCCCACAAGGCTGGCAAAAGCGAACAGCCGGGTCAGCGCGCCCTCAAGCACCCGGACGTTGGTGGTGATCCGGTGCGCCAGGAACTCAAGCACGCCCTGGCTGATCTCAAGCCCCTGGTACTGGGTCCGATAGTACTCGGCCTTCTGCTGCAGAATGCCCAGCCGCAATTCGTAGTCGGTCGGGTGCAGATCGACCACCAGCCCGCATTGCAGGCGGCTCTTGATGCGGTCTTCCAGATCCTTGATCTCGCCCGGCGCGCGGTCGGCCGAGATCACGATCTGCTTGTTCTGGTCCACCAGCGCGTTGAAGGTATGAAAGAATTCGTCCTGGGTGCTGTCCTTGCCGGCAATGAACTGAACGTCGTCCACCATCAGCACGTCGACCGACCGGAACAGCGACTTGAAGTCCATCACCTGCTTGTCGCGCAGGGCCTGGATGAAGCGATACATGAACTGCTCGGCCGAAAGATACAGCACGCGCAACTCGGGGCGGCGGGTCTGAAGCTCGTGCGCGATGGCGTGCATGAGGTGGGTCTTGCCCAGGCCCACGCCACCATAAAGGAACAGCGGGTTGAAGGTGACCGGGCCGCCTTCGGCCACCCGTCGGGCGGCGGCATGGGCCAGTTCGTTCGGCTTGCCGACCACGAAGCTGTCGAAGGTGAAGCGCGGGTCAAGCGGTGCGCCGCACAGGTCGTCCTCGACGTGCGGTCGGCTCCGGGGCGCCCGGGTCGGGGCAGACGGGCGTGCGGCAGGACGGGCTGTCGCCGTGGCGGAGCAGACGGCGAATTCGACGCGATCCACCTCGGCACCGGCGGTCATCAGCTGCGACCGGATGTGGTCGGCAAAATTGCGTTGCACCCAATCCCCGAAGAACGAGGTCGGAACCTCGAACTGCGCCACGCCGTTCTTCAGCTGCGACAGCTTCAGGGGTTCGATCCAGGTCACATAGTTGTTCTTGCCAACGCGATTGATAAGACCTTCGCGAACCTGGCCCCATGTTTCGTTTGTCATCTATCCGACCTGTCTTCCGTTCCCAATCCGGCGGGATACGCCGGCATACCATGTACCGCGACACGTCCATCCTGGGCGCGGCCAACACCGCTCCCGAGCCAGAGGCCCGATCCTGAGAAACTGCAGACTGGCCAGGACCCCACGGGGCCGCCATCCGGTCATCCGAAAGCAGTAGCATCAGTGCACAGACACCAAATTGTTGATCGCAAACCGTAATCTTGTTGTCATCGGCGGCAGCCGGTCTTCTTTGGACATTGATCACGACCTGCGATTCCGACTTGTCCCCCAAGACGATGTGAATCGCGAAGCCAAGCTACCAAGCCGCCCGCAAGCCCTGCAACCGAACAACGTGCTTGACAGCGAGTCTTCGAAATCGAATCCCGGACCGTAGGCAAATCGGCAACGGAGCGCCCGGAACAGCCCCGGTTCGGCCCCGGTGGAAACGAAAAAGGCGCCGTCCCGGTGGACGACGCCCGATGTCGAAATCGACTCGGCAAGCAGCCGGTCAGGCCTTCGCGGCCAGCGCCTTCACGCGCGAGCTGAGGCGCGACATCTTGCGCGCGACGGTATTCTTGTGCAGCACGCCCTTGGTCACGCCACGCGCCATTTCCGGCTGGGCAACCTTGAGCGCGGCAGCGGCGGCAGCTTCGTCGCCCGAGGCAATGGCCTCTTCCACCTTGCGCAGGAAGGTGCGGATGCGCGACCGGCGCGCCTTGTTGATGGCAAAACGCGCCTCGGACTGGCGGGCACGCTTCTTGGATTGTTCGGTATTGGCCATGAGTTGGTCTGGTCCTTGGAGCTTGTTCGATCTGATCGTGCGAAAGCCCCAAGGCCCCGTCCTGGGGACGGGAATCAACTTGCCTAAGCGGGCCCACGCGCATGTAGGCCGGGCCTATACGGGAAGGCCGGGCAAAAGGGAACAGGGAATCAGCGGTCACGGAACTGCGGCTGGCGCTTTTCCAGAAAGGCCGCCATGCCTTCCTTCTGGTCGTCCGAGGCGAAGGTGGCATGGAACATTCGCCGCTCGAACAGCAGGCCTTCGGACAGCGTCGTTTCCTGCGCGCGGTTCACCGATTCCTTGACCACCATCGCGGTCAGCGCCGATTTCTCGGCGATCTTCTCGGCGATCTTCAGCACTTCCTCGATCAGGGACTTTGCCGGAAACACGCGACTCACCAGACCGCTCCGCTCGGCCTCGGCAGCGTCCATGAAGCGCCCGGTCAGGTGCATGTCCATCGACTTGGACTTGCCGACAAAGCGGGTCAGCCGCTGGGTTCCGCCCATGCCGGCGACGATGCCAAGGTTGATCTCGGGCTGGCCGAACTTGGCGGTGTCGGCGGCGATGATGAAATCGCACAGCATCGCCAGTTCGCAGCCGCCGCCCAGGCAGTAGCCGGCCACGGCGGCAATCATCGGCTTGCGCACCCGCATGATCGCTTCGGCCTCGGGGCCGAACAGATTGTCGAAGAACACGTCGGCAAAGGATTTCTCGGCCATCTCGCGCACGTCCGCCCCGGCGGCGAAGGCCTTGTCGCTGCCGGTGATGACGATGCAGCGGATCTTGTCGTTGCGGTCGGCGGCGGTCACGGCGGCGGCCAGTTCCCGCATCAGCTGGGTGTTCAGGGCATTCAGGGCATCGGGCCGGTTCAGTCGGATGAGACAGGTGTAATCTTCGATCTCGACGATCAGCGTCTCATAAGCCATGGCGCGCCTCGCTTCTTGGTTCGGCTCTCGTCCGCGTGATCGGGAGTCCTAGCATCGTTGCCGGCGAAGGCAAGACGGCGCCGTCAGCGCTGGCAACGCGGGCAGAAGAACGACGAGCGGCCCGATTGCACGATGCGCCGGATGATGCCGGTGCAGCCATCGGTAGGGCAGGACTGCCCCTCGCGGTCATAGACACGAAAGCTGTGCTGGAAATAGCCCAGCTCGCCATCGGCTTGCCGGAAGTCGCGAAGCGAAGAGCCGCCGGCCTCGATCGCCTCGGCCAGCACTTCGCGGATCAGCGGAACCAGGACGGCGGCGCGTTTGGGGCCAAGGTTGCCGGCCAGCCGGCGCGGTGAAACCCCGGCGCGGAACAGGGTTTCGCAGACGTAGATGTTGCCCAAGCCGGCAACCAGGTGCTGATCCAGCAGCGCGGCCTTGATTGGCGTGCGGCGGCCGTGCAGGGCCTGGGTCAGGTAGGTTTCATCGAAGCCATTGCCCAAGGGTTCCGGCCCCAGCGAGGCCAGCAGCGGGTGCTGGTCGGCCCGCTCGGTGGGCATCAGGTCCATCGCGCCGAAGCGGCGGGCATCGTTGAAGGTGACGCGGGCGCCGCCCTCCATGTCCAGCACCACGTGGTCATGCTTCTGCGGCGCGGGGTGGTCGTGGTGGAACGTGCCCAGCATCGTGCCGGAAACCAGAATCCGGCCCGACATGCCCAGGTGAATCAGCAGCGTCTCGCCCGAGTCTAGGTCAGCCAGAATGTATTTCGACCGCCGCCGCAGCGCCAGAACACGCTGGCCGCGCAGCCGTTCGACCATCCGCTCGGGGAAGGGCCAGCGCAGGTCGGGGCGGTTCACCTGCGCCTGCAGGATCGCACGGCCCTGCATCACCGGAAGCAGGCCACGGCGGACGGTCTCGACCTCGGGAAGTTCCGGCATTCAGTTCTCGCGCACGGCCTTTTGCGCAGTCTCCAGCAGTTCCCGGTAGCCGACAACATACTTGTGCGCCCTGACCGATGGCCCCTTGTCGAAGTGAAAGGTCAGGAACCAGCCATCGGGCTTGGTCACCGCCAGCAGATCGGCCCATTTGTGCGTCGTGCGCCCGAACCACCAGCGCGGCAGGGTGATCGACTGCCGGTCGTAGCTGATTTCGTACAGCGAGGTGTGCAGAGCTGCCAGCAACACCACAAGCAGCAGAATGGTCTCGATCCCGAACACCGGCACGCCCATCTGACCGATCACCACCGCAATCAGGATCGCGCCGCCCCAATAGGCCAACTGGATGCCCAGTGAGGCCCGCAGGCGGACCGTGCCCATTGTCACGGTCGCTCTGGCGTTCTGCCCGATCAGGGCCACGAAACGTGCCAGGGAATCCTGCCGCCCAACCTCATGCAGCGCGGGCACAAGACCGGGCGCGGCGCGGTTCTTCAGCAGGATCGCCAGGATGATCTTGACCAGGAACAGCCCCACGCCCAAGGCAACCAGCAGCCAGATGAATGCAAAGAACTTCTGGACGTCCGCCTGCATGTGCCCCCGCTTGCGTCAGTTTGCGGTTTCCCTTGCCCCGCCGAGGGCGCTATATCCCGGCCCGACGGCGAATTTCGGGCAAAGGCAAGGCCATGGCGGGCGAAAACGACAAGACCACGCACTTCGGGTTCCGCGAAGTGGCCGAAGGCGAGAAGGCCGGCATGGTGCATGGCGTGTTTTCTCGCGTGGCCAGCAAGTACGACCTGATGAACGACCTGATGTCGGGCGGGGTGCATCGGCTGTGGAAGGACGCGATGATGGACTGGCTGGCGCCGCGGCCGGGCCAGCGCCTGCTGGACGTGGCCGGGGGCACCGGCGACATCGCGTTCCGCTTCCTGAAACGCGCGCCGGGCGCCAGTGCCGTGGTTTGCGACATGACCGAATCCATGTTGGTCGAGGGCCGCAAGCGCGCCGATGCCGGCAACCTCGCCGACCGGCTGGACTGGGTGGTGGGCGATGCGATGGCGCTGCCCTTCCCCGACAACAGCTTTGACGTCTACACCATCAGCTTCGGCATCCGGAACGTGACCCGCATCCAGGATGCGTTGGACGACGCCTTCCGCGTGCTACGCCCCGGCGGCCGGCTCATGGTGCTGGAGTTCAGCCAGATCCCGAACGACCTGATGCAGAAGGCCTATGACCTGTATTCCTTCAATGTCATCCCGGTGATGGGCCAGATCGTGGCCGGTGACCGCGACAGCTATCAGTATCTGGTCGAATCGATCCGCAAGTTCCCCGATCAGGAGACCTTCGCCACGATGATCCGCAAGGCGGGCTTCGGGCAGGTGAAATACCGCAACCTTTCCCTTGGCATCGCCGCGCTGCATTCCGGCTGGAAGATCTGATGCGCGGACCGCACAACCTGTGGCGGCTGATCCGGACGCTGGCGACGATGGAGCGCACCGGCGCCATCGGCGTGGTGCTGCAGGCTTTCGACGCGCCGCCCGGCGTGCGGGCCGCGGCGCGCGTTCTGGGCTGGCCGTTCAAGGCGCTGGGCCTCAAGGGCGACCGCGATTTGCCGCCGGTGACCCGTGCGCTGACGGCGCTGGGCCCGGCCTACATCAAGTTCGGCCAGATCCTGTCGACCCGCCCCGACATCGTCGGCGATGAGTTGGCCACCCAGCTGAAATACCTCCAGGACAAGCTGCCGCCCTTTCCGGTGGAAACCGCCAAGCGGATGTTCGAGGCCGAACTGGGCGTCAAGGTCGATGAGGTGTTCTCCGAGTTCTCCGAGCCGGTCGCCGCCGCCTCGATTGCCCAGGTCCACAAGGCGCGGCTGGCCGACACCGGCGAAGAGGTCGCGGTCAAGGTGCTGCGCCCGAACATCGAGCGCGCCTTCCGCACCGACCTTGACGCCTTCTACTTCGCTGCCCGCTGGATCGAGATCCTGGCGCCGTTCTCGCGCCGGCTGCGCCCGGTCGACGTGATCGCGCATTTCGAAGGCGTGGTGCATGGCGAGCTGGATCTGCGGCTGGAAAGCTCGGCCGCGGCCGAGTTCGCCGCGAACACCGAAAAGGACGAAGGTCTGGTCGTGCCCCGCCCGGTCTGGGCGCTGTCGGGTCGCACGGTGATGACCATCGGCTGGGCCGAGGGCATCGGCCTGAACGAGATCGAAGCGATCGACGCAGCCGGGATCGACCGCGCGGTGCTGGGCCGCCGGGTGCTGACGCTGTTCCTGAACCACGCTCTGCGCGACGGGTTTTTCCACGGCGACATGCATCAGGGCAACTTGAAGGTGGCCCTGAACGGCGACCTGGTGGTCTACGACTTCGGCATCATGGGCCGGATCGACGAATACACCCGGCGGGTCTATGCGGAAATCCTGTTCGGCTTCATGCGCCGCGACTACCGCCGCGTCGCCGAGGTTCATTTCGAGGCTGGCTATGTGCCCGCCGACCGCGACATGGACGAATTCGCCCGTGCCCTGCGCGCGGTGGGCGAGCCGATCTTCGGCATGGACGCCAGCCACATCTCGATGGCCAAGCTGCTCGCCTATCTGTTCGACGTCACCGAACGCTTCGGCATGGAGACGCGAACCGAACTGATCCTGCTGCAGCGCACCATGGTGGTGGTGGAAGGCGTGTCCCGCAGCCTGGACAGCCACCTGAACATGTGGGAAGTGGCGCGGCCGGTGGTGGAAGACTACGTCCGCCGCAACATCGGCCCGCAGGCCATTCTGCGCGACCTGGCCAAGACAGCGCGGGTTCTGGCGCGGTTCGGTCCCAAGCTGCCGGCGCTGGCCGAGGCGCAGTTGATCCGGGCCGGCAACCCCGGGGCGCAGACCCGCCCGCCGCCGCGCGGATCGCGCGCGCCGGTGCTGGCGGCGGCGGGAATCGCGGTCTTTCTTGGCGGTGTCCTGGTCGGCTGGCTGCTCTGATCAGCCCTGTGGCACCCGGAGCGCGGTGATGTCGGTGGCCGGCACCTCGATCCCGCCTTCGAACACCAGCCTGGTGCCCGCAGCACCACCCCGCGCCTCGATCACCCGGCCGTAGTATTCGACTGGATCGGTCTGCAGAAGCTCGCCATCGCGCCAGCTTTCCAGCGACAGCGTGTATTTCCCTTCCGGCAGCGGATCTCCGGCGGCATCGGCCCCGAACCAGTCGTAAAGCTCAGTCGAGACCGGCAGATCCTCTCGCGAGACCAGGGTGCCCCGGGCATCCCTGACCACAAGAACAGCGGCATCCGCCGTGCCGACCGGGTTCGGCGACAGCGTGACGGGCGCCCCGGAATACCAGACCGGCGCTGCGGCGCGGGCCTCTTGCCCCACCCAGCCGGCCAGTTGCGACATTCCCATCAGGCCGAACTGCGTGGCCATGCTGTTCAGCAGCTGGTTCGTCTGCACCTGTTGTTCGACCCCCGAGAAGGTGGCCAGCTGCACCGCATAGTCGGTGGAATCGATCGGATTCAGCGGGTCCTGATTCTGCATCTGCACGGTCAGCATCTTCAGGAAGGTCTGGAAGTCCGACGTCAGCACCGGGTTTCCCGCGGCCTTCGTCGTGGTGGCAGAACTGGTGGCGGTTGTGGTGGATGCAACGTCCATGGGGTCCTCAGAAGCGCAGGTATAGCCCGGTGGCGGGTTTGTGGGGGGTGCGGGGCGGGGCCGCGTAGGGGGCGGACTCGGCTGGATCGCGGGTGTCGGGGGGCACTGGCGCTGCAGCCGAAGCCTGCGCCCCGGCAAAGCCCCGGTCCGAGCCGGACCATTGGCCGAACCCCAGATCCAGTTGCGAGAAGCCGGCAGAGCGGAATTCGCCCAGCAGGCGGTCGGCATGGCGTCGCAGAAGCTCCAGCGTGTCGCTTCGCTCGGCGGACACAACGACATGGGCCCGGTCGCCTTCGGTGCGCAATTCGATGCGGACCGAGCCCAGTTCCTCGGGCGACAGGCGGATTTCGGTCATCGGTGCGCCGGCGTCGGCCGCCCGAAGGATCTGCGCCGGAACCGACTCGGGCAAGGTGGCAAGCGGAATGGCGCGGTCGGCATGGGGCGCGGGCGGCTGCGGGGCCGTCTGCGACGCCCCGATCGGCGAAGCCTGGCCAACGGGTGCGGTCGGGTCCGCCCCGACCCCGCGGTTTGGATCTTGTCCCGAAGCGGCGGTGGGTTCGGCCGGTCCGCCCTGCGGTCCGGCGACGATCGCCGGTTCCGAATGCCGTGCCGGTTCGGCAGCGTCTTCCACGGGTGCCTCCTGTTGCGGCGCCCGATCGGCTGCGGCGGCGGCCGCGCCTTCCGTTGGCAGGACCGTCTGGGAAGGCGGGAAAGAAGCCGCCAGCCGGGCGGGATTTCCTGCGCGCATGTCCGCAACCGGTTCGGACCCTGGCGCTGCGATTTCCGGACCGGAGGCGAGCGCGACGGGGTCCGCTTCCAGTTGCGGATCGGCAGTCGCCTTGGCCACGTCTCTGGCAGCGGGCGCAGTCGGCCGGACCGCGGTCGGCACTGCGTCCGTCCGCGCAACCATCTGCGCGAAAACGGAGGCCGCGGTCGGAGAGACCGCCGCAGCCTCGGCCGGCCCCGAACGGGCAACGGCCGAAAGGCCCGGATCGGCGGCAAACCCTGCGGCCATTGTCAGCCCGGAGAGCGGCCCATCTAGGGCGGGCGTGCGCGCGGCAAAGCCGGTGTCGTGACGGTCGGTCGGCGCCGCGGCCGCATTTGCGACCGGCACAGGATCGGCCTTTGGATGGGCCGTCGGACTGCCCCCGGCAGACGCTTCCAAAGGTGCGGTCTTGGCGCGCTGGTCCTCAGCCCCCTCAGCCTTTCCGCCCGGCGGCAGAGGAAGGAGAGCCGCCTCGGGCGAAAGCCGGGCCGACCCGTCTTCGGTTCCGACGGTCGAGGCGACGACCGGCCGAACTGCATCGCCTTGCGGTCGGTCGGTCCCGGGCCTTGTCGGCGCGGGCGCATCCGCGGGTGCGGTGGCTTCCCCCTGCCCGAATGCCGGCTGCCGGGTGCCACCGGGCGCGGCTGCTGGATTCGGCAAGGCTGTTCCGGCCGGAATGTCAGCGCCGGGTGACGGTTCGACCAGAGGTTCGCGCAGGGTCACCTGCAAAGGGAGAAGGCCGCTTGCGGGGGCCGGATCACCACTTTCAGCCGGGGCCACCTCGGGAAGCGCCATTGCAGCGGGGAAACTCGAAAACGGCAGCGCCGGGATGGCGGTCTGGGCCGAAGCGGCCACAACCTCGGTTTCGGCCTCGGTTTCGGCCTCGGGCAAGCCGGCCATGAGATCGAAGAGCGCGGCCTCGGCCTCAGGGACAGCGGAGGGCTCTCGCCCGGTCTGGATCACGCCAGCCGCCAGGGGCGACAGCGGGGCGGACAGCACGGAAAGCAGCGATGTGTCGGTCATGGCCTGCGACTTCTGCCGGGGACCCTTCGGTTTTCCGCGATCCGGGTTACCGGATGTTTACCGTCGGTCCGGCAGACTGCGGAAAATCCGAACGACCCAAAGGAGGGTGCGATGGTTCCCCTGACCGGCCCCGCTTCCGTGCCAACCCCGACGACGACCCCCGCGACTGGTACTGCCGCCGCCGCGCTGGACCCGTTGATGAGCCAGGCGCGCGAACTTGAGGCGGCTTTCCTGTCAGAAATGCTTCAGCACGCCGGGATGGATGGCGAGTCGGGCAGTTTCGGCGGCGGCATCGGGGAAGAGCAGTTCTCGTCCTTCCTGCGGCTGGAACAGGCGCGGCAGATGGTGGCCAAGGGCGGCATCGGCCTGGCCGAACAGCTGTTCCGCGCGATGGGCGGGGTCAAGGATGCCTGACTCGCACCTGGAATCCCTGCTGCTGGGCACCCGTGACGCGCTGCTCAGCGGCGATCTTTCGCGCCTGGGTGCGCTGTCCGAGGAAACGGAACAGGCGCTGGCGGCAGGTGTGCCGCCCGACGCGGCCGAAGCCGAACGCCTGCGCGCCCTGGCCGAGCGCAACCGCCCGCTGCTGGCTGCCGCGATCCGCGGCGTGAAGGCAGCCCAGCGCCGGGCGGCCGAAGTGGCCGGCCATGGCAGCTTTGTCACCTATGACGCGCGCGGCAACCGCGACATCCTGGGCCGCGCGCCGGCTGCGCCGGTTCGCCGGGCATGACCGGCCTATCCATCAAATCCGGCGCAAATGCCCTGATTCTGACCTTTCCTCTTCAGATTTTGGCAATCTTCCTGCCCGCATCGTCGGCGGGCATCCCAAGACGGGGTGGCGCGCCGGGTGATCAGCCCGCGCATCGGCCAGAACGCTGGAACGGCCGCGGCAAGCGGTGATTCTGCCCCGCGCAAAGCGCGAAGGGCCAAGAGAGGAACGTATCAATGTCGTCCATCCTGACGAATACCAGCGCGATGGTCGCCCTGCAGACGATGAAGGGCATCAACGCGAGCATGAACAAGGTCCAGGCCGAAATCTCCACCGGCAAGTCGGTGGGTTCGGCCAAGGACAACGCGGCGGTCTGGGCCATCTCGAAGGTCATGGAATCCGACGTGAAGGGCTTCAAGGGCATCTCCGACAGCCTGTCGCTCGGCTCGTCCACCATTTCGGTGGCGCGCCAGGCCTCGGAAACCGTGACCGACCTCTTGACCGAGATGAAGGGCAAGATCGTCGCCGCGCAGGAAGACAACGTCGACCGGGCGAAGATCCAGACCGACATCGACAAGCTGGTCGACCAGATCAACTCGGTGGTCGGCGCGGCGCAGTTCAACGGCCTGAACCTGGTGGACGGGTCGCAATCGACCGTCGACATCCTGTCCTCGCTCGACCGCAGCTCGACCGGCGTGGTCGCCTCGTCGATCTCGATCAACGCGCAGAACCTGTCGACCGGCGACTATGTGGCCAACGACGTGTTCGCGACCAGCGGCACGGCATCGACCGACGGCGACACCTTCGTCCTGTCCCTGGACCAGGGCGGCGGCACCGGCGACTTCACCATTGCCGATGGCACCAATGCCTGGCTGGCCGGTGACCGGATCAGCATCCGCATCGGTGAAAAGGAAGCCTCGTACACGGTGACCCAGAATGACGTCGATGCCGGCAATGCCTCGCTGGCCTCGACCGTGCCCGACATGGTCGCGGTGGGCCTGAAGAACGCGATCGATTCTCTGGGCATCGACGGCCTGACGGTCAACTATGACAGCGGCACGCCCGGCCAGCTGGCCTTTGTCAACGACGGCACGGTCGACGTGGCCGTGAGCGGCCAGTACAAGAACGCGAATGCGGGCGGACTGGGGGCCTTGGCCACCATCGATGTCTCGACCGCAACGAATGCCGAACTGGCGCTGGGCAGCATCGAGGGCATGCTGCAGACCGCGATCGACGCGGCGTCCGAATTCGGCTCGGCGCAGAAGCGGATCGACATCCAGTCCGATTTCGTCGGCAAGCTGTCGGACGCGCTGACCTCGGGCATCGGCACGCTGGTCGATGCCGACATGGAAGAGGCCAGCGCCCGTCTGCAGGCGCTGCAGGTGCAGCAGCAGCTGGGCATCCAGGCGCTGTCGATCGCCAACCAGCAGCCGCAGAACCTGCTGTCGCTGTTCCGCTAAGGCGAACCCGGCCGGGGCCCTTCGGGGCCCCGGTTCACCCCTTTCATCGTCCTTAGTCCCCGGAACACCCTGCCATGATGCACATGACCCGAACCGCCTATGCGCAGCCGGCCGCCCCGGTCCGCACGCCGCGCGCCATCGAATACGAGGTGATCGCCCGGATCACCCAGCGCCTGAACGCTGCCATCCGCAGCCGCAAGGAGAACTACCCCGCCTTCGTCGCGGCGCTGTCCGCCAACGAACAGCTTTGGTCCATGCTGGGCGCCGACGTCGCGCTGCCGGAAAACGGCCTGCCCCAGACCCTGCGGGCGCGGCTTTTCTATCTCTATCGCTTCACCTTCGAGCACAGCCGCAAGGTGCTGGCGGGCTCCGCCAATCCCGAGGTCCTGGTCGAAATCAACACCGCAGTCCTCAAGGGCCTGCGCGGCAACGGGGGGGCGGGCGCATGAGCGGTCTTGTCCTAAAGCTGGGTCCGCACGAACGGGTGCTGATCAACGGCGCGGTGATCGAGAACGGCGACAAGCGCTCGAAGCTGGCGATCATGACGCCGAATGCCAACATCCTGCGCCTGCGCGATGCCATCCACCCGGAAGAGGCAAACACGCCGGTCCGTCGGGTCTGCTACATCGCACAGCTGGTGCTTTCGGGCGACACGGATCCGACCGACGCACGCCACCAGCTTCTGCGCAGTATCGAGCAGCTGAGCCAGGTCCTGACCGACCCCGACAGCCGCCGCCTTCTGGCCGAGGCTAGCCGGGCCGTCCTGGCCGAGCAGCACTATCAGGTTCTGAAATCGCTGCGCGGCCTGCTTCCGCGCGAGGAGCGCCTGTTCGCGGCGGGCCGCGCATGAGCTTCCAGCCGGTCATACCGCTTGGCGGCTATGCCGGCTGGACCTTTCTCAAGCGGACCATGGCCACGCAGCAGGCCGCCTTGCAGGCTTCGCCCGCGAACCAGCGTGATGAGGCCTATTTCCGCGCCAACATCGGCAAGGTGAACAGCGCGAAAGAGCTGGTGGCCGACCGCCGCCTTCTGAAGGTGGCGCTCACCGCCTATGGGCTGGAATCCGACATCGACAGCAAGGCTTTCATCCAGAAGGTATTGCAGGACGGCACGCTGAAGACTGACGCGCTGGCGAACAAGCTGACCGATAAGCGATACCGCGATTTCTCGGCTGCCTTCGGCTTCGGCGATTTCTCCACGCCGCGTTCGAAGATGTCGGACTTCGCCGACAAGGTGTTGAAGCTCTACATCACCAAGACCTTCGAGACTGCCGTCGGCGAACAGGACGATACGATGCGGCTGGCCCTGAACGCCGAGCGGGAGCTGGGCAGCCTGGCCGCCAAGTCCTCCAGCGAGGACGTGAAGTGGTACACGATCCTCGGCAACAAGCCGTTGCGCAGCGCGATGCAAACGGCATTGGGCCTGCCGACCAGCATCGCCTATCTCGACATCGACAAGCAGCTGACCATGTTCAAGGCCAAGGCCCGCAGCACTTTTGGCAGCGACACGGTCAGCCAATTCGCCGACGCCGACAAGATGGCGAAACTTGTCCGCACCTACCTGGTGCGCAGCGAGATCGCGACGCAGGGCTCTGGCATGTCGGCCGCAAGCACGGCACTGCAGTTGCTGAGCCGATAGGGCGCGTCGCGCGCATCAGGCCCCCGGATCACGCTCCCAGACAGGCCCGCAGCCGCACGAAGCTGGCCTCGGGGCCACCTGCCGGCGCATCTTCGGCCAGGAATCCGTCCAGTACCGGAAACAGCCGGATCGACCGGTCGATGGCATGGTCGCTGCCGGAAACATACAGCCCCGCCTGGATCATCATCTCGGCCCGGTCATAGGCTGACAGCACCCGCCGCGCGTCGGCGATCAGCCCGTTCTCGGCCGATGAGGCCGCCTCGGGCAGGCTGCGCGAGACCGACCGCAAGAGATCGATCGCCGGATACCGGCCCCGCTCGGCAATCTTGCGGTCCAGCACCACATGCCCATCCAGCGTGCCGCGCACGATGTCGGCCACCGGCTCCTCCATGTCGGACCCCGCGACCAGGACGGTGAACACGGCGGTAATGTCTCCCGTCTCGCCGGCGCCCGGGCCGGCCCGTTCGGCCAGCGCCATGATCGCGTGGCTGACCGAGGGCGGATAGCCCCGCAGGCTCGCCTTTTCGCCCGAGGCCAGCGCCACCTCGCGGTGCGCTTCGGCAAAGCGGGTGACCGAGTCCAGCAAGAGCAGCACATGAAGGCCCTGGTTGCGGAAATGCTCGGCCACCGTCATTGCTGAAAGAGCGCAGCGCCGGCGCATCAAGGGCGACTGGTCCGAGGTCGCGGTGACCACGACCGAGCGCGCCATCCCGGCCGGACCCAGCACCCGGTCGGTGAAGTCGCGCAACTCGCGTCCGCGTTCGCCCACCAGGCCGATGACCACCACATCCGCCGCCACGCCACGCGCGAACTTGGCCAGAAGCGAGGATTTTCCGACGCCAGACCCCGCGAACAGACCGATCCGCTGGCCGCGCACCAGGGGCAGCAGCGTGTCGAAGACGGCCACCCCGGTCGACAGACGCTCACCCAGCGGTCGGCGGTCGGCGGGCGCCGGGGGCGGGGCATTCATCGAGGTGCGCTCGGTGCCGGGCAACAGCGGCCGCCCGTCCAGCGGTCGACCCAGCGGATCGACGATGCGGCCCAGCCAGCTGCGGTCCGGCGCCAGGGTCACCGGCCCGATCAGCTCGACCCGGGCATTGATTCCCAGACCCTCGGGATCGTCCTCTGGCAGCACGATGGCGCCGCGCGACGACATCTGCACGATCTCGCCGCCCAGGGGGCCGGCGCCGGTTTCGGCCGCCACGCGGTCGCCCAGCGCGGCCTCGGCCAGGCCGCGGACCAGGAAGGTGCCGCGCGAGCTTTCCGCCACCCGCCCGACGGCACGGGTGGGCTGGATCGTCTCGATCTCGGCCTGCAGGGATTCGAAGACTCCGGGCACGGCGATCTCACTTTGTTCTCTGAATACGGTTTCTAAAGGAATCGGTCTTAAGCCTTGGTGAAGCAGATCGAGGGAGAAGCCCCGATGTTCGAGAAACTGGAACTTACCCGCATGGCTCAGGGCCTCGCCGCCCATGCCGGCAGCCGCATGGGCGTGATCGCGAAGAACGTCGCGAACGCCGACACGCCTGGCTTCAAGGCCCAGGACATTCCTGATTTCGCCTCGGTCTATGCCGATCGCGGCCTGCCGCTGAAGACCACGCGCGCCGGCCACATCGCAGACCCCGCCCGTGCCACTGACCCGCGCCCGTTCACCGCTCCGGGCGCCGAATCGCCCAACGGCAACAGCGTCTCGCTGGAGCAGGAGATGGTGAAATCGGTCGAAGCCAGGCAAGAGCATGAGATGGCGCTGGCAGTCTATCGCGCCACCTCGGACGTGATCCGCGCCTCGTTGGGCCGGGCAAGGTAACGGGGGCACATCATGAATGATCTCACCACGTCGCTGTCCTTCGCCGCCTCGGGCATGCAGGCCCAGGCCAACCGCCTGCGCCATGTCTCGGAGAACATCGCCAATGCCGATACGCCGGGATACCACCGCAAGACCATCAGCTTCCACGAAGAGATGGACAGCGGTCTGGTCGAGGCCGGGCCGGTGCGGCTGGACAATGCCGATCTGGTGCGCATCTACGATCCCGGCAATCCGCTGGCAGACGAGACGGGCTTCTATGACGGCTCGAACGTCGATCTGGTGATCGAGATCGCGGACGCGCGCGAAGCCCAGCGCAGCTACGAAGCCAATCTCCGCATGTTCGACCAGGCGCGTCAGATGACGCAAAGCCTGTTCGATCTGTTGCGCCGCTGAAGGGGGCCGCCTGAATGGACGTGAGAACCTCCTTTGCGACGCAGACCTACGCGCAGGCCAGAACGGCCGCAGCGCCCAAGCCTTCCGAGGGGGAAGGCATCAACTTCGGCAAGCTGGCGGGAAACGTCGCCGAATCGCTTGTCCGGCACGAACAGACGGCCCGCGCTGCCATGACCGGCGGCGCGGACCCGCATGCCCTGGTCGAGGCGCTGGCCTCGTCGCAGCTGGCCGTGGAAACCGTGGCCACGGTCCGCGACAAGGTGGTCGAGGCCTACCAGGAAATCCTGAGGATGCCGATATGACCGATGCCGCGCTGTATGACGTGATGCGACACGGCCTTTGGGTCGCAGTGACGATCTCGGCCCCGCTTCTGCTGGTGGCGTTGGTGGCCGGCGTGGTGATCGGGCTGTTCCAGGCGCTGACCTCGGTGCAGGAAATGACGCTGACCTTCGTGCCCAAGGTCGGCGCGATGATGGCGGTCTTCTGGGTCTCGATGAGCTTCATGACCGGGTCGCTGGTCACCTTCTTCACCGACATGGTGATTCCGATGATCGCCGGAGGCTGAGCATGGATTCCGCAGGATATGTGGCGCTCAGCCGACAGTCGGGCCTGATGCGCGAGATGCAGGTGGTGGCCAACAACATCGCCAACGTCTCGACCAACGGGTTCCGGCGTGAAGGCGTGGTCTTCGCCGAACACGTCGCCCGGCTGGACCAGGAGCCATCGTTGTCGATGACCCATGGAAATGCCCGGATCGTCGATCTGTCCCAGGCCGGACTGACGCCCACCGGCGGCACCTTCGACCTTGGCATTCAGGGCGAAGGCTTCTTCCTTGTCGAAACCCCGCAAGGCAACCGACTGACCCGCGCCGGCGTCTTCACGCCCTCGGCCGAGGGCGAGCTGGTCACCGCCGACGGGTTCCGGTTGCTTGATGCCGGGGGAGCTCCGGTCTTCGTGCCGCCGGGTGGCGGCCAGGTGGCGGTGGCAGAGGACGGCACGATGTCGGCGAACGGCGTGCCGATCGCCCAAGTCGGTCTCTGGCGCCCGGTCGACCCGCTGGCGCTGCGCCACCAGTCCGGCACGCTGTTCGACGGCGGTGAGGTGGAGCCGGCCGAGACCGGCATCATCCGGCAGGGCTTCCTTGAGGAAAGCAACGTGCAGCCGGTGACCGAGATTGCCCGGATGATCGAGGTCCAGCGCGCCTACGAGATGGGACAGAAGTTCATGGAGGCCGAGGATGCCCGCGTGCGCGGCGTCATCCAGGCCCTTGGCCGGTGAGGAAACAGATGAAAGCGCTTCACATCGCAGCAACCGGCATGGCGGCCCAGCAAATGAAGGTCGACGTGGTCTCGAACAACCTCGCGAACATGTCGACCACCGGCTACAACGCCCGCCGCGCCGATTTCGCCGACTTGCACTACCAGCAGCTTGCCCGGCCCGGCACGATCTCGGCCCAGGACGGCACCATGCTGCCCACCGGCGTGCAGATCGGTCTGGGCGTGCGCCCGTCGTCCGTTTCCGTGGTGCTTGAGCAGGGCTCGCTTGCGTTGACCCATGGTGATCTTGACGTCGCCGTCGAGGGTGGCGGCTACCTTGAGGTCACTCTGCCTTCGGGCATGTCCGGATACACCCGCGACGGGGCGCTGAAGCGCTCGGCCGAAGGGCAGATCGTCACCGCCGACGGCTATCCGGTGGTGCCCGACATCACCATTCCCTCCGACGCGCGGTCGATCTCGATCAACGCCGCTGGCGAAGTCTATGCCTATTTCAGCGACCGGGTCGAACCCGAGCTTCTGGGCCAGTTCAGCCTGACCAACTTCACCAACGAAAAGGGCCTGGAAGCGATCGGTTCGAACCTCTTCCTCGAGACTGCCGCCTCGGGACCGCCGGTAGTGGGTACCCCAGGCACCGACGGTCTGGGCACTTTGCGGCAAGGCTATCTTGAGGAAAGCTCGGTTGATGCCGTGCGCGAAGTGACCGACCTGATCAAGGCGCAGCGCGGCTATGAGCTGAACGCCAAGGTCATCACCGCCGCCGACCAGATGCTGGCCGCCACCACGCAGGTCCGCTGATGCTGTTCCGGGTGCTCGCCCTGCTGATCCTGCCGATGGCCGCCCAGGCCGAAAGCCTGGTCGCGGCGCGCACCCTGCCGGCCGGCTCGGTTCTCGGCAAGGGCGACATCATGCTTGTCGATGCCGAAATTCCCGGCGCCTTGACCGACCTCGAGCCTGCACTTGGCCAACAGACCCGGATCGCGCTTTATGCCGGCCGCCCCTTGCATGCCAGCGACATCGCCGCACCGGCCCTGGTCGAGCGCAACGCCACCATCACGCTGGTCTATCGGGCCGGTGGCCTGACCATAACCGCCGAGGGCCGCGCCCTTGACCGCGCCGCCGAGGGCGAAGTCGCTCGCGCCCTCAACCTTTCGTCCAAATCCACCGTCTCCGGCCTTGTCGCCGCGGACGGCACCATCATCGTCGGAGGCTCCCCTTGATCCGCAGACTGCTGCTGGCCGCGCCCGGCCTCGCCCTTGTCCTCACCGCGTGCGGCGACCTCAGCCAGGTCGGTCGTGCGCCGGAATTCTCGCCTCTGGAAGGCAGCTACCAGCACCATGCGATGTATTCGACCCCGATGCCCGAGGTGTCTGATCCTTCGGGGCCCACCGATGCCTCATCGCTGTGGACGGCCGGCAGCGATTCGCTTCTGGGCGACCGTCGCGCCGCGCAGCGGGGCGACATCCTGACCGTGGTGATCGAGATCGACGACAGCGCCAAGATCTCGAATTCTTCCGACCGCTCGCGCACGGGGGCGCAAAGCATGGGCATCCCGTCGCTGTTCGGCATCCCGCAGCGGCTTGACGATGCAGTCATGCCCGAAGGGGCAAGCATGGCCGAGGCGGTGAAGACCCAGTCCTCTTCGACCTTCGCCGGGGAAGGCAACGTCACCCGGGCCGAGAAGCTGACCCTGCGGGTTGCCGCGACCGTGGTCGAGGAACTGCCGAACGGCGTCCTGCGGATCGAGGGCCAGCAGGAGGTGCGCGTCAACTACGAGTTGCGCGAACTGATCATCACCGGCTACGTGCGGCCCTCCGACATCTCGCGGCAGAACGAGATCACCTACGACAAGATCGCCGGCGCCCGGATCGCCTATGGCGGCCGCGGCCAGATCACCGAGGTGCAGCAGCCGCGCTATGGCCAGCAGGCCGCCGACATCCTGCTTCCGTTCTGATCATGATCCGCAAGCTTTTCCCCGTGCTGCTCGCGCTGCTCGGCCTTGGCCTCGGGCTTGCCGGCGGGCTGTTCCTGCGGCCGCCGCCAGAGGCACCGGCGGCCGTCGCAGACGAAGGCCACGCGCCGGCGGCCGAGGAATCGCCGCCTGACTATGTCAAGCTCAACAACCAGTTCGTCGTGCCGATCCTTGAGGGCGGCAAGGTGACGGCGATGGTCGTCTTGTCGCTCAGCCTCGAGGTGACGGCCGGCAACACCAATACGGTCTACGACCGCGAACCGAAAATCCGCGACGCCTTCCTGCAGGTCCTGTTCGACCACGCCAACACCGGCGGGTTCCGCGGGTCGTTCACCGACGGCTCGAACCTCGTCGTGCTGCGTGAGGCGCTGACGGAAAAGGCGATCGGCGTGCTTGGCCCGATCGTCACTGACGTCCTGATCACCGAAATCGCGCGCCAGGACAGCTGAGCGCGGGTTCAGCCGGACCTGCGGTTCCGCGTCGCCTGAAGCATCCGGTCCAGAACCTGAGCCCGGCCAAAGGCCTGGCGTGTCTCGTCCAGGTGCGACAGCCATTCCGCATGTTTCGCGGCGATCTTCAGGTTCAGCTCGGCCCGGCGTCGGCTGGCCCAGGTTTCGTAGTCGAACCGGACCTGGGCCGCCGCGGCCGGAGCAAGGCCCTCGGTCGCCCGGGGCGCATTGAGGGCGGCCAGTTGCGCCTTGAGGGCGTCGCGCTCGGCTGCAAGCCGGGACAGCGCGGCAGAGCGGACATCCAGCACCATGCCGGCCATCGCCGAAAGACGGAGCAGCTTTTCGTCGCCGCTCATCGGCCCATCCGCTTGCGGGCGCGCTTGCGCATGGCCTCGGCAAACCGGATGGCGGCAGCCACGGCTGCATAGTGTTCGGGCCGGACCTCCTGCCCGATCTCCAGCGTTGCGTGCAGGACACGGGCGGTGGGCGGGTCGCGACGGATCGGAACACCGGCCTCTTGCGCACGCTCACGGATGCGGGCGGCGATTTCGTCCACCCCTTTGGCCACGCAGACCGGCGCGCGGCCCTTGCCGCGCTCCCACTTCAGGGCCACGGCATAGTGGCTCGGGTTGACGATCACCACGTCGGCCTTGGGAACATCGGTCAGCATCCGCCGCGTCGCCACTTCCTGCGCCCGCCGCCGGCGGTCGGCCTTGAGATGCGGATCGCCTTCGCTATCCTTCATTTCGTCGGTCAGTTCCTTGCGGCTCATCCGGTTGCGCCGGGCGAATTCGAACCGCTGCCACAGGAAATCGGCGGCGCCGAAGGCCAGGCTGATCGCCAGGATCACGGTCAGGAAGCGCAGGGTTTCCTCGGCGACCAAGGCTGCCACCTGCCCGGCACCCAGGGCCGAGGCGAGGTTCAGCCGGGGCAGCTCGGCCTGCAGGTAAAGCCCCAGGATCAGCGCGACGACGATCAGCTTTGCCGTCTTGCGGGCGAAGTCCACCCAGGCCGCGCGGTTGAACTTCTGTCGGAAATTGGCGAGGATCGACAGCCGGGCCGGGTTCAGCGCAAGCTTTGAAGGGGCGAAGACCAGCGACCGTGTCGCCACGAGGTAGGCGACCACGAGACTGGCCGGGGCGACCAGCAGCAGCAGGAACGGGGCGGCCATGGCAACGGCCTGGCTGGCGACCCGGGCGATGGTGCTGCCGTCTTCCGAGCTTCTCGGCGCCAGGCCCTCAAGCAGGACCATGCCTGCCGTTCCGGAAACCGAAACCGCCCAGGGTCCAAGCGCAAGAGCCGCGAGCAGGAAACCGCCATAGGCGACGGCGGCCTGAAGGTCTTCGGATCGGGCGACGTCGCCTTGTTCGCGCGCCTGGTCAAGCTTGCGCTGTGACGGGTCGAATTCCTTGTCGGCTTCGTCGTCGTCGCGCCCGTCCATGTCTCAGCCTCCGTACGGCAAGGCCATGGCCTGCCGCATCGCGTCCAGCCAGATCGCCAGAAGCGCGGGCGACGCCAGCGCCAGCAATGCCAGGCCGCCCAACGTCAGCGCCGGAGCCCCGATCAACGCCACCATCAGTTGCGGCATCGCGCGGTTCATCACCCCAAGGGCCAGGTTGTACAGCAGAGCGGCAAGCACGAAGGGCGCCGCAAGCGAGAATCCCAGCGCAAAGACCATGGCCACGCGGTCCAACCCCCATTGCGACAGCAGCGACGCATCGGGAATCTGCCCGGGGGGCATAAGCTCATAGGACAGCACCAGAAGTTCGACCGAGCGGACCAGCCCGCCCATGGCCAGGAACAGGACAATCCCTGCCAGGGTGAACAGGTTGGCCACGATGGGTTGCGGTTCCGGTCCGGTGCCGTTGAACATCTGCGCCAGCGAGATGGATTGTGCGGCAATGGTCCCGGCCGTCTGCAGGCCCAGGATCATCAACCGCAAGCCGACGCCCAGAACCAGACCCGCCGCCGCCTCGATGGCGAGCGCGCCGAAGCCGGTTCCGGTCGGCGCCGGCACGGCGGGCACCACGATCGCCGTCAGCGCCAGCGCGACTGCAAGGCGGATGCGCTGCGGAACCATCTGCTCGCCCAGCCCCGGCAGCAGCGAAACCGCCGCGCCGACCCGCACGAAGACCAGTGCCACCTGCAGGATCAGGCTTTCGGCCACGCCCAGAAGCTGCGCCAGCGGGGCGGCAAAGTCCATCATGCCGCGACCTGGCCCAGCAGGGCGGGACGCACGTCCATCCCCAGCTCCTCATAGGACAGCACCGGCACCTGCAGGCCCTTGGCCATGACCACGGTGCGCAGGAACCGACGCCGCGGGGCCGAGGCGATCAGGGCCGGAAACGCGCCGTTTTCGGCGGCCTGGTTCATCCGCTCGGCGATGCCGTTCGCCAGCTTGGCGAAAAGGTCGGGCGGCAGGGCGACGTCGCGCAGGCCGCGGTCGCCGTCCATCTGGTGCGCCTGGAAGTTGCGCTCCCATTCCGGCGCAAGCTGGATCAGCGGAATCGAGCCATCCGGCCGCCGGAACTCGGCCACGATCTGGAAGCCCAGCCGCTGGCGGACATGCTCGGTGACCGTCTCGGGCGAGCCGAGACCCCGCGCCTCGGCCACGGCTTCCAGGATCAGCGGCAGGTTGCGGATCGACACACGTTCTTCCAGCAACAGCCGCAGAACGGCGTGCAGCAGGTCGAGCGGCACCTTGTCTGGGACCAGGTCGTCCAGCAGACGGCGATTGGCCTCGGCGCGGGCACGGTCGGAAAGCTGGGTGAATTCGTCCAGCAGGCGCCGCAGGCCGCGCAGGCTGAGCAGCCGGGAGAGGTTGCCCTTCAGCACCTCAAGGAGATGGGTCGCCAGAACCTCGGCCGGCGAGACCACGGTCAGGCCCGACAGCACCGCGTCTTCCTGAAGGTCCGGGCGCGTCCACCGGGCCGGAGCGCCGTAGACCGGTTCGCGGACATCCTCGCCCTCCGGCGCGGGCACGCCTTCGGCCAGAAGAACCAGCACCTTGTCGGGCACCAGGCGGTTGCTGACCCGCTCCACCCCCTGGATCCGGATGCGGTACTGGCCAGGCGGCATCGCGGCTTCGTCGGTCAGGCGGATTTCCGGCAGGATCACGCCAAAGCTCGCGGCGATGTGGTTGCGCATGTTGCCGATGCGGCCGTCAAGGCCGGTGGCCGGGTCCAGCGCCATTCCCACCAGGTTCGGCGCGAATTCGATGTGGATCTCGTCGAAGTCCAGAACGTCGCCGATCTGCCTGCGCGCCGGCAGATCGGCTGTCTGGGCCGGATCGACCGCCACTTCGACCTTGTGTCGCGCGCCGTACCAGGCCGCCGCGGCAAGTCCGATGGCGGCGGCGATGAACGGCAGGAAGGGCATTCCGGGCACCACTGCGAACAGCGCCATGAGCGATGCAACAGTGCCCAAGGCCGCCGGATAGCGGCCCAGCTGAGCAAAGAACGACACGTCGGCCGCCCCTTTCGCCCCGCCGCGCGACAACAGCAGCGCCGCCGCAACCGAGATCACGACCGCCGGAATCTGGCTGACTAGGCCGTCGCCGACCGTCAGGATCGAATAGGTCTCGAAGGCGCGCTGCAAGGGCAGGCCGTGCATGCCAACCCCGACCGCCAGGCCGACGATCAGGTTCAGCGCGGTGATCAAGAGGCCCGCCACCGCGTCGCCCTTGACGAATTTCGACGCCCCGTCGAGCGAGCCGAAGAAGTTTGTCTCGGCCAGTTCCACCTCGCGCCGGCGCTTCGCCTCTTCATGGGTGATCGCGCCGGCCGACATGTCGGCGTCAATCGCCAGCTGGCGGCCGGGCATCCCGTCCAGCGCGAAGCGCGCGCCCACCTCGGCCATCCGGCCGGCGCCCTTGGTGATGACGATGAAGTTGACGATCAGCAGGACGACAAAGACCACCAGGCCCAGCACGATGTTGCCGCCCATGATGAACTCGGCAAAGCCTTCGATCACGTGGCCGGCGGCGTCGGTGCCGGTGTGACCCTCACCGATGATCAGCTTGGTGGACGAGACGTTCAGCGACAGCCGCAACAGCAGCGAGGCGAGCAGGATCGTCGGGAAGGCCGAAAAGTCGAGCGGGCGTTCGATGAACAGCGCCACCGTCAGCATCAGGATCGCCAGCGCGAAGGACAGCGCAAGGCCAATGTCCAGAACGCTGGCGGGCACCGGCAGGATCATCATCGCGATGATGGCCATCAACGCCAGCGCCAGCAGGATCGTCGGTCGGAACAGCGCCTTCATGGTCATTGTGGGCACGGTTCAGGGCCCCCCGATCAGCGGAATTCCGGCGCCCGACATCGGCACCAGCGAGCCCGCGCTTTGCGGCGTCCCCGCCAGCAGCAGGGGGAAGCGGTTCTCGCGGACCGGGTCGGGCGCGCGGTCTTCGGGAAGCCGGCCATCCAGGGCGGCATAGATCGGCTCGAACCGGGCGAGATAGCGTTCGGCATATTCCGGCGTTCCGGAATGATAGGCTGCGGCCGCTTCGGTCCAGTCGCCGGTGTCCTGATACAGCCGGAACACGTAGCGGGCGGCGTAAAGCGCATTCTCTTCTGGGTCGAGCATGGCGGTCAGGCTGTCGAAGGATTGCGCATGCCAACGATGGTTCAGCTGGAAGCAGCCGACGTCGACATTCGTCGCGCCCTCGGCCAGAGCGGTTTCCAGGTGCGCCAGAGCGGTGTCACGGCTGTCGAACCACAGGCCCTCGCCGCCCTTGTTCAGGGTCCAGGGCCAGGGCAAGAGGGCGCCGTCACCGTCGGCCCGGCCGGTTTCGGTCAGCGTCAGGGCCAGAAGCACGCGCAGCGGAACCCCGGTTTCCGCCGCAGCGGACCTGGCGGCCGCAAGACAAAGATCGGCCGGAGATGCGCCCGCCGTGCCGGGGGCGGCAAGGACGCCAACAAGCGCGGCAGCCAGGCAAAGGCGATGGGGTTCGAGCAAGATCATTCTGATCCCGAATTGATGAGCCCGGCAGCTGGCCGGGGCCTCCTGCAGTTCTAGAGCCCGGACCGTTGAGAAAGCGTTACGGCCCGGCCTCGGCCTCGGCTGCGGCTGTGGCGTCGAGCAATGCCTCGATCGTGGCGCGGGCGCGGGCACTTTCTTCGACCAGCGCGGTGCCCTGTGCGATCGGGCCGGCAGGAGGCTCGGCGTCCGGGTCGGCAAGAGCAGGAACGACCAATGCCGCCGCCGCCTTCCAGGGGTCGGGTCCGGTTTCGGCGATGCGGGGCCAATCTGTGGTCCAGACATCGGCGCGGTCGCGGGCCTCGGTGTCGCCGGCACGATCCAGGGCTTCTGCCGCCCCGGCCGGATCGCCCAGCTGCAGAATGGCGGCCGCCCGCAGCGTTTCCGCCTCGGGGCTTGCAAGCCCCGACAAGACGGAAATCGCGGCGCGGGCGTCGCGCAGCCGCAACCTGGCACGGGCTGCCAGCAACCGGGTCGCTTCCGGCGCGGCCGCATCGACCGGCCCAAGCCAGGCCAGCGCTTCGCGGGCAAATCCGAGGGCTTCCAGCCGGGTGGCCACCTCAAGGGCCACCTCGTCCTTGACCGAAGGCGGCGAACTGGCGGCTGCGGCGACGGCCTGTTCCAGGAAGATCCCGTCGTCGGCCCCTTCGACCGCCAGGGTCCACAGGTCGGCCGCAGTCTCTTGCGCCTCCGGAAGCGTGGCAAAGGCGGTCACGAAGTCGCCGGCCATGGCAGTGCCAAGAATCAGCGCGCGGGTCAGCGCGGCCTCGCGCGTGCTGTCGCGGGCATCCTGGCGAAAGGCAGCCAGGGCCTCGGGAAGGTCGGCCGGGATCGAGAGGTCGCCGGAAAAGGCCGCCTCGACCAGGGTGATCGCCGCATCCTCCCGTCCCGGCCCGTTTTCCTTGCGAACCGTGTCGGCCAATGTGCCGGCCTCTGCCTCCTTGCCGGTGGCAAGGTGATAGTCCGCGTCCATCAACGTGACTTCGTGGCCGGCCTCGCCGGGCGCGCGCAGGGTGGCATCGCGCAGCAGGCGCGCCGTCGAGTCGTCCCCCTGGGCCAGGAACAGGTCGACCAGCGCCGGCCCCAGGTGACGGCGCAGGTGCACCGGCAGGGCCGAGAAGCTGCGGGCGACGGCGGCCTTGTTCAGCATGCCGAAATCCGCGTCCGAAACCGTGGTGGCCGCGGCCATGGCCACGGCCGCCCAAAGCGCCGCGGTGGTGTCGCAGGCCTCAAGCCCCGCAAAGGGATTTGGCTCGGCGGGCTCAAGGTCGATCAGGTGGGTCAGCGCAAGCAGGATGGCACGCCCGGGATCGTCGTCCGGTTCCAGGAACGCAAGGAACTGTCGGGCTTCGGCCCCGAATCCCAGCGAGACGTACAGCCGGGCGGCACGCAGCACCGCGGCCTCGACCGGAACGTCGAACTCTGCCAGAAGGCCCGACCGGCCGGGACCCAACTGTTCCGCCGGTGGCCCCGACAAGCCCCAGTCCTGCACGGCCAGGGTCTTCTCCGGCGGGCAGGCGGCGCCGCTTGCGGCCAGGGCAACGTCGGGGTCGCGCACGGTGGCGGCCTTGATCCCCGGCAATTCGCCCAGCGAGATGCGGACCCCGTCCTCCTCGACCCGTTTGGCCGTGCCGGCGCCGGGCAGATTGCCCGGCTCGGCAATCTCCAGCACGCCTTCGGCGACACCCTGGCTGATCTGACGCAGCAGGGCATCGCGCAGCGGGTCCAGTCCGGGGTCGGTTGCCGCCTCGGCCAGCGGGCTGTCGGGCTCCACCGCAATCGCGGGTCCGCCGCCGGGTCCTGGAACGGCGGCCTGACCGGCGCGGATCGCCAGCCAGTCATAGGCCGGAAGGGCCGGATCGGGCACCGCTGCCTTGGTCTCGGCATACGGGTCCGGCGCCGGCGCGGTGTCCTGAGTCGTCTGGGGGGTCGCCTCGGGGGCCACCTCGGGGGGCGACATGTCGGGTGGGACGGAGTCGCCCGCGACGGCAGTGCTGTCCGCAGTCTTGGCGGGCGGGTCGATCGGGGCTTCGAAGGCGGTGCTTTCGGGTGGGGCTCCGGTCTTGATGTCAACGACGACGATGCCTGGACGGAATTCGAAGGCGATGGCATGGCAGGCGCAGGACAGCGACAGCCGCAGCCGCCCGCTGTCCGGGTCGCGCCAGAGGCCCGAGACCCGGTCGCGCGGGATCTTCTCGAACGCCTGGCTCAGGTCGTATCCGGTCACCTCGGGGCCCAGCGCCAGTTCGTAGCCGTCCTCCGTGCGGCCAAAGCGCCAGTCGCCGGTGCCGCGCGCCTCGATCACGATGCGGGTGAACTCCGGATGCTCGCCGCCCTGCACCCGGGCAACTTCTGCCGAAGCTGCGCCGGTGGTCAGGATCAGGGCCAGAAGAGCGGTGCGGTTCATGCGGCATCCTGTTTCAGGGCGCGCAGCGCCTCTTCCAGGTCACTGAAACCGGGGCGGACCTGGTGCGGTGTATTCTGGCGGCCCACCTCGATGCAGATATTTGCCGGGTGGCGGTGCAGGTTCGCCACCAGCACCTCGCGGATCAGCTGGTAGAAATGTGCATCTTCATCCACCACCTGCTTGACCCGTGCCGAAAACGGACCGACCAGGCCATAGGCCAGGAACACGCCCAGAAAGGTGCCGACCAGCGCCGAGCCGATCATCGCGCCCAGCACTTCCGGCGGCTGGTCGATCGAGCCCATGGTCTTGATCACCCCCAGCACGGCCGCCACGATGCCCAGCGCGGGCAGGCCGTCAGCCACCGATTGCAGGGCATGGCTGGAGTGCATGGCGTGCTCCATCTGCGCCTCCATCCGCTTGTCCAGGACCTCTTCGACCTGATGCGGGTCGTCGTAGTTCATCGAGGCCGCGCGCAGGGTGTCGCAAATCAGTTCGACGGCGTCGTGATCCTTCTGGATCTTCGGGTATTTGCTGAAGATCGAGGAGCTTTCGGGGTTCTCGACATGCTCTTCCAGGCCGACCGGATTCGATTTCGACAGCCGGACCAACTCGAACAGCAGGCACAGAAGATCGCGGTAGTCGGCGGGCTTCCACTTCGTGCCCTTGAACACCTTGCCCACGTCCTTGAGCGTGTGTTTCACCGAGGCGAAGTCGTTCGAGATCAGGAACGCTCCGACTGCCGCGCCGCCGATCATGATCATCTCGAACGGCAGGGCGTGCAGGATGGGGCCGAGGTGGCCACCATGGATGGTGTAGCCGCCGAAAACCATGACGAGGATGACAACGATACCGATGATGCCGAACATCTTGCCTGTTCCGTCTTTTCCAGGGGCGGCAGTCTCGCCCGTTCCGTTGATTCGGCGCCGAAGTCAGTTCTTCGGCACCGAAGCGTTGCGTCCGGCCAGGATGGCGCTGACGGCATAGGCCTTCTCGGGGGCCATGCCGGCCAGAATGGCGGCGGCGGCGTCAGGTCGCATCCGGCCCAGGAAGCCGGCTGCGAATTCGGCGTCCATCGCGTCGAACAGCGGGGCCGCGCTCTTGGGTTTCATCGCCTCGTAGACCGTGGTTAGCCGCGCGAGGTCGTCCTCTGCGGCGCCGTCGGCCAGGGCGAGCGTCTTCTTCAGTTCGGCCTCTGCGGCCGCAAGTTCGACCAGGCGCGCGGTGATGGCCTGGTCGGCCAGGTCCAGCGCGGCGGTGCGGTCGGCGAGGGTGGCTTCCTGTGCCGCCAGCCGGTCCTCACGCTCATTCAGGGCGCGGGCCAGTTCTTCCGGTGCCGGCGGGCAGTCGGCAGGGGCCGACCCGGACGCAGGGTCGGTTTCGCCGGCCAGAGTGCCCTCGGCCGCGCGGGCCAGGCTGGCGCCAAACCCGTCGCCCAGCCGCAAGGCCCCGGACGAGGCGAACAGAAGCGCGATCACGATCAGCGCCCCGCGACTGCCCTGGCGTTTCATTCCGCCGCCTCCATCGGTTCACGCGGGCTCCGGCGCCGGACAAAGCGCAGCCGCCGAGGATCTTCCTCGGGCGCAGGCTCGGGTTCGGGGTCCTCGACCCGGCGCGGCGCGGCGGGGCCGGCTTCCGGCAGGTCGTGCAACGATGCCACCAGCAGCTCCAGCCGCTTGGCCATCACATCGGCGCGCGCGGTCAGGTCCTCCAGCCGTTTCTCAGAGCTTCCGGCCACGCCCTGCGCCTTTTCCAGCGCCTTGGTCATGTCGTCGACCTGGGCTGAAAGCACGGCAATGGCACCGCCCATGCCGTCCTCGAGCGTGGTGAACTTGCGCAGCCGCGACGCCAGGACATAGCAGTAGACCGCTGCGCCGACCGAGGCGGCCAGAAGCAGGGCGTCCGAGATCAGATCCATCGCGACCTCCTCAATCCAGCACGAATTCGGTGACCAGCAGGTCGCGCACGCGGCCCTCGCCGGTAACGATCTGCACCCGCCGCAGCATCTGCGCCCGCAGCCGCGCCATGGCCGCCGGATCCTCGATCTCGGCCACTTCGATCGCGCGCAGGTAGCTGTTCAGCACGTCCAGGATGCGCGGCATCAGCAGCGTCACCTCGTCGGCATAGGCCTTCGCCACCTCAAGCTGGGCGGTGAACTTCAGGTGCCGGCTGCCGGCGTCGGCGCCCAGCGTTACCACCACCGGATCGACCGCGACGAAGGCGATGTCAGGCAGCGGATCGGCCGCCTTGTCCTCTGCCGCATGCGAATCGGCTTCGGGTGCGGGCCCGAACAGCAGGCCCGAGAAGGTGGCATAGAATCCGCCCCCGCCCAGCAGCAGCGCCAGGACAAGCCCGATCAGCAGGGGCTTCTTGGATTTCTTCGGTGTCGGCTCCGCATCCTGCGGCGCATCGGCGGCTTCGGCCACGGCATCCTCCGTTCCGGTACAAGAACGAAACTAGACCGAAGGTCACTAACCGATTGTTAATCCAAGCCCTCCCATTGTGGGCCAAGGAGAAGGATTCTCCGCCGGAGTGGTGATGCTGCAGAATGTGATCTCGATCTGGACCGGCCTTTCACCCCGTCGCCGGCTTATCGTCGCCGGTGCGACGGTGGCCATGTTCCTGGCCGTCCTGGCCCTTGCCCGCATGGCGGGCGGCCCGCAGCTGGTGCTGCTTTACGCCGGACTCGACGGCCGCTCTGCCGGCGAGATCGTCAGCGCGCTGGACCAGCGCGGCGTCGCCTATGAGGTGCGGGGCGATTCGATCTATGTCGATGTCAACGCCCGCGATGCCCTGCGCATGTCGCTGGCCGGCGAAGGCCTGCCCGCGGCCGGCGGCCAGGGCTATGAGCTGCTCGATTCGCTGACCGGTTTCGGCACCACCTCGCAGATGTTCGACGCCGCCTACTGGCGCGCGAAAGAGGGTGAACTGGCCCGCACCATCCTGGCAGTCCCGGAAGTCCGGGCAGCCCGGGTGCATATCTCGCAAGGTCCGACCGACGCCTTCCGCCGTGACCAGACGCCCACCGCAAGCGTCACCGTCACCACTGCCTCGGGCAACCTGTCCGACGCCCAGGCGCGCGCGTTGAAGCATCTGGTGGCCTCGGCCATCACCGGCATGGCACCCGAGGATGTGCAGATCATCGACACCGTGGGCGGTCTGATTGCCGCCGGAGAGGATTCGGACGGCACCGCCGGCACCGCCGCTTCCGACCGGGCGGCCGAAATCCGCAGCAACGTCGAACGCCTGCTCGAGGCGAGGGTCGGCCCCGGCAAGGCCGTGGTCGAGGTTGCCGTCGATCTGGTGACCGAGCGCGAGTCGATCACCGAGCGCAAGATCGACCCAGAGGGCCGCGTCGCGATTTCATCCGAAACCGAAGAACGCAGCCAGCAGGCCACCGAACCGGGCGGCGACGTCACCGTGGCCTCGAACCTGCCCGAGGGCGATGCCGGCAACGGCGCGAACGGCCAGTCGCAATCCAGCGAGACGCGCGAGCGGGTGAACTACGAAGTCTCCGAGACCCAGCGCGAACTGACCCGTGGCCCCGGTGGCATCCGCCGGCTGACCGTGGCGGTGCTGGTGGACGGCCAGATGATCACCGCACCCGACGGCACCGTGACCTGGCAGCCGCGGACCGATGAGGAACTGACCGCGCTGCGTGAGTTGGTCGGTTCGGCCGTCGGTCTGGATGAGGCGCGCGGCGATGTGCTGACGCTGAAGTCGATGGAGTTCACCCTGCCGCCGGTCGAGGGGACCGAGGCGCCGACCAGCCTGATCCCGCCGCTGGGGCCGATCGACGTGATGTCGGCCATCCAGATCGCCGCACTTGCACTGGTGTCGCTGATCCTGGGGCTTTTCGTCGTCCGGCCGATCCTGGCTTCGGGCCGCGCGGCCGGGCAGCTGCCCGCGCCCGGCGGAACCCTCGCCCTGCCCGGCGCGGCTGGGGGGGCCTCAAACGCGCTGAACGGCGAGATTCAGGACGGCTTCTCGCTGCCCGACCTGCCGATGGTCGATTTCACTGCCGAGGGCGTCGAGGCAGAGCCGGCCGAAGACCCCGCCACCCGCCTGCGCCGTCTGATCGCAGAGCGCCAGACCGAGACCATCGAGATCCTGCGCGGCTGGCTTGAACCGGAAGAGGAGCGTGCCTGATGGCAATTCCGAGACTCGAAGTGTTCGAGCCGACCGGGCCGCTGAAGCGCGCGTCGACCATGGTGACGACCGAGATCGGCGCCATCGAAGAGGCCAAGCTTGCCGCCTACGAGACCGGCTACAAGGCCGGCTGGGACGATGCCGCCGCTGCGCAGTCGGAAGACCAGACCCGGGTGCGCGCCGACCTGGCGCGGAACCTGCAGCAGCTGTCGTTCACCTATCAGGAGGCGCGGTCGCATATCCTCAAGGCGCTTGAGCCGCTGCTGAGCGAGATGGTCAACCGCCTGCTGCCCGAGACCGCGCGAGAGACCCTGGCGCCGCTGGTGCTGGAACGGATCATGCCGATGGCCGAAGACCTGGCCGACCAGCCGGTGACCCTGGTGCTGAACCCTGCGGTCCGCCCGGCCGTCGAAGGCCTGATCGAACAGGCCACCGGCCTGCCGCTGACCATCGAGGAAGAGCCGACGCTGTCCGACGGCCAGGTCTATCTGCGCCTTGGCGGGACCGAGGCCAAGGTCGATCTCACCCGCGTCACCGCCGAAATCTCTGCCGCGGTGCGCGGCTTCTTCCAGCTGTCCGAGGAGACCCCGTCCAATGGATGACCTGACCGAATCCAGTCCCTTCGCCCAGGTCCCGATCGAGATCACCATCTCGGTCGGCCGCGCCCGCCCGATGGTGCGCGACCTGTTGCGTCTCAGCCGCGATGCCGTTCTGCCGCTGGATCGGCGGGTCGATGACCCGGTCGAGCTGTATGTCGGCGACCGCCTGATCGCCCGCGGCGAGCTGACCGAGCTTGAGGGCGACCAGTCCGGCCAACTGGCCGTGCGGTTGACCGAGGTCGCCAACCTGAAGGGCGGGCTGTGAAACACCGCGTCCTTCTTGCGGCCGTTGCGGCCCTGGCCCTGCTGGCCCTTCCGGCCGCGGCCCAGGACCTGACACTCAGCCTGGGTGACGGAGATTCCCTTGCCGCCCGGTCGATCCAGCTTCTGCTGTTGGTCACCGTGCTGTCCGTGGTGCCTGGCCTGGCGGTGATGGTCACCTGCTTTCCCTTCATCGTCACCGTGCTGTCGATCCTGCGCCAGGGCATCGGGCTGCAACAGGCCCCGCCGAACATGCTGATCATCAGCCTGGCGATGTTCCTGACCTGGTATGTCATGGACCCGGTCTTCACCGAGGCCTGGACGGCGGGCCTTGGCCCCTTCAGCCGCAATGAACTGGACATCGCCACCGCCTTCACCGAGGCGGCAAAGCCGTTTCGCCTGTTCATGTCGGCCCGGATCGACCCGGAAACCTTCGCCACCCTAGATGCCCTGCGCCCCCGTGCCGCCACCCCCATCCCCGACGCGCCGCTTTCGGTGCTGGTCCCCTCGTTCCTGCTGTCGGAAATCCAGCGGGCGTTCGAGATCGGCTTTCTGGTCTTCCTGCCCTTCCTGATCATCGACCTGGTGGTGTCCGCCATCCTGATGTCGATGGGCATGATGATGGTGCCGCCGGCGGTGGTCTCGCTGCCCTTCAAGCTGGCCTTCTTCGTGGTCGCCGACGGCTGGAGCCTGATCGCCAGCGCGCTGGTGCGCAGCTACACCGGCTGAGGCTTGTCCTTGGCCGTCGCTTGCGGCTAGCTGGGTCGAAACCCAGCGGCCCCGAGGTTCCCATGCCCTTCAACCAGCCCCTTGGCGGCAACGAGATGCCCCGCTTCGGCGGCCCCGCCAGCTTCATGCGCCTGCCCGTGGCCGCCACGGCAAAGGGGCTGGACGTGGCCATCGTCGGAATTCCGCTGGACATCGGCACCTCGAACCGGCCCGGCACCAGGCTGGGGCCGCGGCAGATCAGGGATGAAAGCCGGATGCTGCGGCCCTACAACATGGCCACCGGCGCGGCCCCGTTCGACCATTTGCAGATCGCCGACATCGGCGATGTGCCGATCAACACCTTCGACCTGAAGAAATCGGTCGACATCATCACCGCCTTCTATGACGGCGTGCTGGCTCAGGGTGCCCTGCCGCTGACGCTGGGCGGCGACCACACTCTGACCTGGCCGATCCTGCGCGCCATCAAGCAGAAGCACGGCCCTGTCGCGCTGATCCATGTCGACGCCCACGCCGACATCAACGACACCATGTTCGGCGAAAAGGTCGCCCACGGCTGCCCCTTCCGCCGCGCCTGGGAAGACGGCTGCCTGCTGAACGACAAGGTGTTCCAGATCGGCCTGCGCGGCACCGGCTATTCCCCCGACGATTTCGACTGGGGCCGCCGCAACGGCTGGACCGTGATCCAGGCCGAGGCGTGCTGGCACAAATCCCTGACCCCGCTGATGGCCGAAATCCGGGCCCGGATCGGCGATGCGCCGGTCTACCTCAGCTATGACATCGACAGCCTTGACCCCGCCTTCGCCCCCGGCACCGGCACCGTTGAACCCGGCGGGCTGACCATCTGGCAGGGGCTGGAGATCATCCGCGGCTGCGCCGGGCTGACCCTGGTCGGCGGCGACCTGGTCGAGGTCTCGCCCCCCTATGACCCCAGCGGCAACACCGCCCTGATCGGCGCCAATCTGATTTACGAGATGCTTTGCGTCCTGCCCGGCGTGCCGCAGGGCATCCGCCGCTAGCGCAGGCGCTGCCCCTCGGCGTCGAAATGGAAGGCGCGGGCGGCGACGGGCGTCAGGTACACCGTCTCATCCACCGCGAAATCCTGCTCGCCGAACAGCCGCGTGGTCAGCAGGCCGTGAACGTCCGAGCGGGCATAGACCAGCGTCTCGCCGCCCAGCTTCTCGACGTGGGTCACCTGTGCCGCGATCTGTCCCGATTGGCGGGAAATCTCCAGATGCTCGGGCCGGATGCCCAACGTCTGCCCCCGTTCGCCCAGCGCAGCGGCCTTGAGGAAATTCATCTGCGGGCTGCCGATGAAACCTGCGACAAAGACGTTGTCGGGATCATTGTACAGCGCCATCGGCGCCCCCACCTGCTCAACCCGGCCATCGCGCAACACCACGATCCGGGTCGCGAGTGTCATCGCCTCGACCTGGTCATGGGTGACGTAGATCATCGTCGCCCCCAACTCGCGGTGCAGCCGCGCGATCTCGATCCGCGTCGCCACCCGCAGTGCGGCGTCCAGGTTCGACAGCGGTTCGTCGAACAGGAACAGCTTCGGCCGCCGCACGATGGCGCGCCCGATGGCCACACGCTGCCGCTGCCCGCCCGACAGCTCGGCCGGCCGCCGGTCCATCAGTGGCCCCAGCGACAGCATCTCGGCCGCCTTGTCCGATGCGGCCTTGATCTCGGCCCGGCTCTTGCCTGCCTGCTTCAAGGCCAGCCCCATGTTGTCGCGCACCGTCAGGTGCGGGTACAGGGCATAGCTCTGGAATACCATCGCCAGTTCCCGTTTGGCTGGCGCCACGTCGTTCATCCGCTGCCCGTCCAGCACGATGTCGCCGGCCGAGGCATCCTCAAGCCCCGCGATGATGCGCAGAAGCGTGCTTTTCCCGCAGCCCGAGGGGCCGACGAAGACGCAGAACTCGCCGTCCTCGACCGTCAGGTCGACGTTGCGGATCACCTCGGTCTTGCCGAAGCTCTTCGAGACGCCCTTCAACTCCAGCGCGCGCATCATCCCCTCACAGCCTGACCGGTTGGCCAGAGCGGACGCTCTCATCCGCTGCCAGGCACACCGCCAGCGACCGCACCGCATCTTCCATGTGGCGCGTCAGGTCCAGATCCTCGGCAATCGCCCGGGCCATGAAGGCCTGCTCGCGCTCGCACAGCTCCTGGTGGCCCGGCTCATCGGCCATGCTCAGGTCTTCGTCCGGCTGGCCCACCCGATGCACCCGCAGCATGGACGTCTTCGTATGTGTGTCGTGGTCATCCGATTTCGCCGTCTCCGGCATCCGGATCGACACCGCCCCCCGGGGCGAGACCACATCCTTCACGAAAAAGGCAGTGTCGCTCATCATCGGCCCCCAGCCGGCTTCATACCAGCCCACGCTGCCATCCGCGAACAGCACCTGGAAGTGGCCGTAATTGTACATCCCCTCGGCAATCTCGTCCGACAGCCGCAGCCCCATGCCGCGCACTTCTACCGGGCGCGCATCGGTGATCTGGCACATCACATCGACATAATGCACCCCGCAATCGACCAGCGGAGAAGTCGTCTGCATCAGCGCCTTGTGCACCTCCCAGGTCGGGCCCAACGACTGCTGGTTCAGGTTCAGCCGGAACACATAAGGCCCGCCCAAGCTGCGCGCCTCGGCGATCAGCCGCATCCAGCTGGGGTGATGCCGCAGGATGTAGCCCACGACCACCTTGCGCCCGTTCGCCTTCGCACAATCCACCACCCGCCGGGCATCGGCCACCGAGGTCGCCAGCGGCTTTTCCACGAAAACATGTGCGCCCTGCTCCATCGCCGCGCAGGCATAGTCGGCATGGCTGTCCGAGTAGGTGGAGACGCAGACCAGACCCGGTTTCAGCCTTTTCAGAGCCTCATGGAAATCCGCCGTGATGGCGTAGCCGTCCAGTGCCGGGTCCAGCCGCGGCGCCGAGCGGTTCACCAGCCCCACCACCTCGAACGCCGGGTTGCGGTGATAGGCCAGCGCATGGCTGCGCCCCATGTTGCCCAGTCCCGCGACCAAAACCCTGATCATTTGACCGCTCCTGCCGTGATGCCGCGGATCAACTGCCGCGAGAAGACAAGGTACAGCACCAGAACCGGTACGATCGCCAGGCTCAACGACGCCAGCACCGCGTTCCAGTTCGTCACGAACTGCCCGATGAACACCTGCGCGCCCAGCGTCACCGTCTTGGTGTGCTCGGCCGGCGCCAGGATCAGCGGGAACCACAGGTCATTCCAGATCGGAATCATGGTGAACACCGCCACCGTCGCCATCGCCGGCCGCACCAAGGGCAGGACCAGCCGGAAGAAGATGGCGTATTCGCTCAACCCATCGATCCGCCCGGCGTTCTTCAGGTCGTTCGAGACCGACTTCATGAACTCGCTCAGGATGAAGATGCTCAGCGGCAGACCCTGCGCGGTATAAACCAGGATCAGCGCCGTCAGCGTGTTCACCAGCCCGCTCGCCACCATGATTTCAAGGATCGCCACCGTGCCCAGCCGGATCGGGATCATGATCCCCAGCGCCAGGTAAAGTCCCATCAGGCTGTTGCCGCGAAAGCGGTATTCACTCAACGCAAAGGCCGCCATGGCGCCGAACAGCAGCACGCAGAACAGGCTGGCGCAGGTCACCACCAGGCTGTTCTGGAAATACAGGAAGAAATCGCCCTGTTTCAGCACGGTCTGGTATCCCACCAGGTCGAAGTTCCCAGGCAAGGGCAGCGCCAGCGGATCGGCGAAAATCGCCTTGCGGCTTTTGAAGCTGTTGATGACGATCACAAAGACCGGAAACAGCGCGATCACCGTATAGGCGATCAGCACCGCATGCGCCGCCACCGTCCGCCCCCAGGATGCCCGTGCGGTGGCCATCAGAACTGATACCTCCGCAGCCGGGTCTGGATGCCGAACAGATACAGGCACACCCCCACCAGGATGATCCCGAACATGGCCCCCGCAATGGCCGACCCCATGTAGGGATCACCGATCTGCAACTGGAAACCGAAAAAGGTGCGGTAGAGGAACGTCCCCAGGATATCGGTGCTGAAATCCGGCCCCGCCAGCGCCCCCTGCGCCACATAGATCAGGTCGAAGGCATTGAAATTGCCGACGAAGGTCAGGATCGAGATGATCCCGATGCTTGGCAGGATCAGCGGCAGCTTGATCTTCCAGAACTGCGCGCCGCCGGTGATCCCGTCCATCTCGGCCGCCTCCAGCACCTCGTCGGGAATGCTCAGAAGCGCTGCATAGATCAGCATCATCGGAATGCCCACGAACTGCCAGACGCTGACCAACGCAAGCGCCGTCAAGGCATATTCCTCCTTGCCCAGCCAAGGCGCGAACAGGCTTTTCAGCCCCACCATGTCCAGCAGGCCCGGCGCAATGCCCCAGATCGGCGACAGGATCAGCTTCCAGACAAAGCCCACGATGACGAAGGACAGGATCGTCGGAATGAAGATCGCCGTCCGGTAGAACGCCGCCATCCGCAGGTTCGGAGACGACAGGATCGCCGCCAGCGCCACCCCGATCGGGTTCTGCACCAGCATGTGAATGACAAAGAACCACAGGTTGTTGCCCAGAGCGTTCCAGAAGGCATCCGACCAAAGCGCATCGCCGAACAGCGTCGCGAAATTCCGCAGGCCCACAAAGACCCGCGCCCCCGCCGCGTCCTCGTTGAACAGGGACTGCACCAGCGTCCCGAACAGCGGGATGATCATCAGCGCCGTATAGACCAGCACCGCCGGGGCCAGGAACACCGCGATATGCCAGCGAACCGGCCGCACAGATGCCATGCCTTTACCCCTTCATCTTGGTGAAAATACCCTGCAGGGGGTCCGGGGGGCGCAAAGCCCCCCGGTCCTGTCGGTTCAGATCACTTCTGCGGCTCGTACCAGCTGGCCAGGCCCTCCTGCAGCCGCTTGCCCGCGTCTTCCGGCGTCTCGGTGCCCTTGATCACGTTGGCGCTGGCGTTCCAGGTCTCGTTCTCCAGGTTCGGCGTCCCGCGCGACAGGATCTGATAGGTCGAGCGGATCGTCGACTGGCACTTCTGCCGCCAGGACACGAATTCCTGCGCCAGCGGGTCCTTCATCTCGACCGGGGTCGAGTTCAGGCTGAAGAACCCCGGCAAGGCGTTCGCATACAGCGTGGCGAACTCGGGCGAGCCCACCCATTCCAGGAACACCTTCGCCGCCTCGGCATTGGGCGAGGCCGCGTTCATCCCGATCGCAATGTCGGTGTGGTCGCTGATATAGCAGGTGTCCCCCGCCGCCGCGACCGGCGGCGCAAAGGCCCCCATCTTGAACCCCGCCTGCGCGTTGAAGCCCGAGATTTCCCACGACCCGGCCGGATAGATCGCCGCCCGGCCCAGGGTGAACAGGTTCTGGCTGTCGGGGTAGGTCTGCGCCTCGAAACCGTCGCCGAGATAGTCCTTCCACTTCGCCAGTTCCGCGTAAGGCGCAACCCAGCCTTCATCGGTCAGCTTCTGCTCGCCCTTGATCAGCGCCAGCCGGCCCTCTTCGCCCTTCCAGTAGTTCGGCCCGATGTTGTTGTAGCCCATCGTGGCCGCTTCCCACTGGTCGTTCGTCCCCATCGCCATGGGAATGTAGGTGCCGTCCGCCTTGATCTTGTCCAGCGCGGCAAAGAACTCGTCCCGCGTCGTCGGCACGGCAATGCCCAGCGCCTCGAAGGCATCGGCGTTGTAGATGAAGCCATGGATCACGCTTGCCATCGGCACGCAGAACGTCGCCGCCGCGTCATCGGTCTGCCAGGCGCTCTTCGCGACCGGGCTGAAGTTGGCCATCGCCGCCAGCCCCGACAGGTCGGCCAGATAGCCCTTGTTGTACAGCTCAAGACTGGCGTCGAAGGGCCGGCAGGTGATCAGGTCGCCGGCGCTCCCCGCCTCCAGCTTGCTGTTCAGCGAGGCGTTGTATTCGGTCGGCGCGCTGGGCGCGAAGACCACGGTGATATCGGGGTGTGCCGCGTTGAAGGCCGGAATCAGCACGTCCTGCCAGATCGTCAGGTCGTCGTTGCGCCAGCTTTCGATGGTCAGCGTGGTCTCCGCCAGCGCCGGCCCGGCCAGCAGGGTGCTGGCCAGCAGCGCCATCCGAACAGTCTTCTTCATCACTCATCTCCCTGGTTTCGGGCCACGTTAGACCCTGTTTCCGTCACTTCAGATGCGGCGCCAGATGCCCCGCACTCCGCTTCAAATCCGCTGCGGCCTCGACGGCGCTGCGGCCTTGTGCGACCAGCACCGCCAGCTTCACCGCCCCGCCCGACACCGCCAGCGCCGCTTGGGCGTCCGTCATCCCGACGCCGGCCAGCGCACAGATGATCCGCGCCGCCCGGTCTCTCAGTTTGGCATTGTCGGCGGTCACATTCACCATGAATCCGTCGTGCACATGGCCCAGCAGGATTCCCATCCGAACCGAGATCAGGTTCAGCGCCACCTTCTGCGCCGTCCCCGCCCCCAGTCGGGTCGATCCGGCCACCACCTCCGGGCCGGTATCCAGCAGCACCGGAATATCGGCCAGCTCCAGCAAGGCAGACCTGGCGACATTGGCGATCCCTGCCACCGTCACCCCCGCCGCCCGGGCCGCCCGGGCCACCTCCATAGCATAGGGCGTGGACCCAGAGGCCGAGACGCAGATCATCGCATCCCCCACCCGCAACCCCGCCGCCGCGAAATCCCTTGCGGCCAGCGCCGGGTCGTCCTCGACCGCACCCGTCATGTGCAACAACGCCGCTGCGCCGCCCGCGAACAGGACCGGCGTCCGCTCTGGCGCGATCCCGAAGGTTCCGGGCAGTTCCAGGCAATCCGCCAGCGCCATCAGTCCGGAAGACCCCGCCCCGGCATAGGCCAGCTTGCCGCCCCCGGCCAAAGCCGCCGCCACCGCCTCTGCCACCTTTTCCAATTGGGGAATCGCCGCCCGAACCGCCGCCAGGGCCGCCATTTGCGCATCCAGAAGCCCGCCCATCGCTTCGACGCCTGCCAGACGGTGCAGCCCGGCAGACAGCTCATGCAGCCCTTCCGTGGACCTTGCGGCCATCCCGACTCCCCCCGGTTGGCTCGATAATGCCAAACCAATACCAATTGTAAAGGAAGTTCTTTCCAAGGCCGCGAAAGGCGCCGAAAACCAAAGACCACTTTGCAAATGGTATTATCTTGGTATCCTTCTTCCCGAGGGGATTCGACATGGACACTGGGATCACAGTCACACGGGGCAAGGCCGCATGATGCAGCGCCTGTTCTCTCCCGACGGCTTTGACGACCCCCGCGCCGGCCCGCTGTACCTGCAACTCCAGCGCCGCATCGCCGAGGCGATGGCAACCGGCCGCCTGGCCCCCGGCGACAGCTTGCCGGCTGAGCGGGACATGGCCGCCATGACCGGGCTTTCCCGCGTTACCATCCGCAAGGCCATTCAGGCCCTTGTCGCCTCGGGCCAGCTGACCCAGCGCCGCGGCTCGGGCACTTTCGTCGCTCAGCGCGTGGAACGCCTGGAACAGGCTCTGTCCCTTCTCACCTCGTTCACCGAGGACATGGCCCGCCGTGGCCGTCGCGGTGACAGTCTCTGGCTGTCGCGCAGCATCGCCGCCCCGGTCCCCGAGGAAATCATGGCCCTTGGCCTGGGCGCCGGCGACCGTGTCGCCCGGCTGGAACGGGTCCGCCGCTCGGACGGCATCCCGCTGGCCATCGAGCGCGCCTCGCTGCCGCTGTCCGCCTTGCCAGACCCTGAATCGGTGGAAACCAGCCTTTACGCCGCCCTTCAGGCCCGCGGCCAGCGCCCGGTTCGCGCCGTGCAGCGCATCTCGGCCGCCAACCTGTCGCCGCGCGATGCCGAGCTTCTGGCCGTTCCCCCGGGCGCGGCTGGATTGCGGATCGAAAGGATCGGCTACCTGCCCGACGGCCGCGTCGTCGAATACACCCGGTCGCTCTATCGCGGTGACGCCTATGATTTCGCCGTCGAACTGAAACTCGCCCCGGAAGGAGGCCTGCCGTGACCAGCCACATGGCCCGCGAAGTGGCCGAGATCCCCGAAGCCGCCGCCCGCTTTCTGTCCCAAAGCGCGGCCGAGGTTGAAAAAGCGGCTCTGACATTGCGGAGAGCGAACCCGGGCCTGGTCGTCACCGTGGCCCGCGGATCATCCGACCACGCGGCGAACTACCTGAAATACGCCATCGAACTGCTTGCCGGCATCCCCGTGGCCAGCGTCGGCCCTTCGGTCGCCTCGATCTACGGGCGCCCGCTGCACCTCAAGGGCGCGGCCTGCCTGGGCATCTCGCAGTCGGGCCGCAGCCCCGACATTGTCGAGATGATGCGCGCCGCGGGGGCCGGTGGGGCAATCCCGATCGCCATCACCAACGATGCCGACAGCCCCATGGCCCGGGCCAGCGCCCACACCCTGCCGCTGAATGCCGGCGAAGAGAAAAGCGTTGCGGCGACCAAGACCTTTGTCTGTTCCGTCCTGGCCGGCCTGTGCCTTCTGGCCGAATGGCAGGACGATGCGCCCCTTCGCGCCGCCCTGCAAAAGGTGCCCGAATCCTTTGCGGCCGCCCTGGCGCTGGACTGGTCGCCGCTGGCGAACCGCCTGTCCCGTGCCAGTCAGGCCTATGTGCTGGGCCGCGGCCCGGCCTTCGCCATTGCCGCCGAGGCCGCGCTGAAGCTCAAGGAGACCTGCGGCCTGCACGCCGAAAGCTATTCCGCGGCCGAGGTGCTGCACGGCCCCTCGGCCATCGTCGCGGCCCACTTCCCCGTCCTCGCGCTGGGCGTTCAGGACGCCGCCCTGCCGCACGTCGCCGCCACCGCCGAGCGGCTTGCGGGACAGGGGGCCGATGTCTTCCTGACCGGCACCACCGCGCCCGGCGCGACGATGCTACCTTCGGTGCCCGACCTGCACCCCCTGGTCGCGCCTCTTGTTCTGATCGTCAGCTTCTATGCCTTTGCCGAGGCGCTGTCGCGGCGCCGCGGCTTCGACCCGGATACGCCGCCGCACCTTCGCAAGGTCACGGAGACCACCTGATGCCCACCACCTACACCGGTGCCACCGTCTTTGACGGCACCACTCTTCGGCCTGGCGCAAGCCTGACGGTGGATGGTGACCGGATCACCGATTCCGCAGGAACAGAGACGTTTTCGCTGCAAGGGGGATACCTTCTTCCCGGCCTTCTGGACCTGCAGGTGAACGGCGCCGGGGGCCAGATGGTCTCGGGCCGCACCACGGCGCAGGATCTGCGCGCCTTCTGCGACACCCACGCAAGGCTGGGCGCGACCGGAGTCCTTCCGACCCTGATCACCGACACGCCCGAAGCGACGGCCAGCCTGATCGACGCCGCCGTCCGGGCCGCGGGCACGCCGGGCCTGCTGGGCCTGCATCTGGAAGGCCCGCACCTGGACCCCCGCCGCAAGGGCGCGCATGACGCCGCACTGATCCGGCCGATGACCGATGAAGACTTGAACAGTCTCTGCGAAGGCCGAACACGCCTGCCAGCGCTGCTGGTCACCGTCGCCCCTGCCTCGGTCACCCCCGAGCAGATCGCCACCCTGACCCGCGCTGGCATCGTCGTGAGCCTTGGCCACGCCGACTGCACCCATGCCGAGGCCACCCGGGCCTTTGCCGCCGGGGCCACCTGCGTGACCCACCTCTTCAATGCCATGAGCCAGCTGACCAACCGCGAGCCCGGCCTTGCCGGGGCGGCGATGACCCCGGGCATCCACGCCGGTCTGATCGCGGATGGCCTCCACGTCCATCCCGCGGCCATGCGCATTGCCATGGCGGCGAACCCCGACGGTCTGTACCTGGTCTCCGACGCCATGGCCCCCGCGGGCAGCCCGATCACTGAATTCACTCTGGGCGGCCGGCGCATCCTGCGCCGCAACGGACGCCTGACGCTGGAAGACGGCACCCTGGCCGGGGCCGACCTGACCCTGCCGCAGGCGATCAGGACCCTGGTCGCCACCACGGGCACGCGCCTTGAGACCGCCTTCGCCATGGCGTCCAGCCGCCCCGCGGCAATCCTCAGCCGCCCCGACCTGGGCCACCTGCGCCCCGGCGCCCCGGCGGACTTCATCCACCTGGGCCGGGATTTCAGCCTGCAAGGCGTCTGGCGGGCCGGAGCGCGCCTGCTTTAGTGCGGCTGCGCGGTCTGGGCGCGGCGGGCCAGTTCCTGACGGTAAAGCGACAGGAAATCGACGTTGTCCACGTTCAGCGGCGGGAAGCCGCCGTCGCGCGTCACGTCCGAAATGATCCGGCGGACAAACGGGAACAGCATCCGCGGGCATTCGATCAGCAGGAAGGGGTGCATCTGGTCTTCCGGCACGCCCTCGATCAGGAACGTGCCGCCGTATTCCAGCTCAAGCAGGAACAGCATGTCGCCTGACACCTTGTTCTTGTTGGCGATCTTGAACTTCAACAGCACGTCATACTGGTTCTCGACCGACCGCTTGCGAGCGTCCAGGCTGACCGCCACCTGCACGTCGGGCTGGATCTCGGCCTGGCCCGCGCCTTTCTGGACCAGCACGTTCTCGAAGCTGAGGTCGCGCACATATTGCGCCAGCACCTGCATGCGCGGAGCGAATTGCGCGCCGGGTCCGGGGCTGGGTTGGGCGGGGGCTTGCTCGGCCATGTCTTCACTCCTGGGCAGCGGGCCGCATCCGGCGCCGCGCGAAACCTGCATCGCCGCCGTGCCTAGCAGAGCCGTGCCCGGCGCTCAATGACCCTCGTCGGTCCAGCCCGAGCGGCCCGGGCCGCGACCGGAGGGCGGCGGAACCTCTTCCCACTCGGCCTCGATCACCTCGGCCTCATGGTGTCCGGCGCGCGTGCCGGTCTGCACCACCTTGACCCGCGCCATCATCCGCGCGGACAACAGGTCTTGCAGCGGAGGAATCAGCAGAATCAGCCCCAGCGCGTCGGTCAGGAACCCGGGCAGGATCAACAGCAGCCCGGCCATCATCCGGAACATGCCTCGACCCATCCCGTCCTGAGGCCGGCCCAGCGCCGACAATCCTTCGCGCAGGCGCACCTGGTTCCGTGCCGCCTCGGCCCGCAGCACAAGCACCCCGGCAAACCCGGTCAGGATCACCCAGGCCAGGGTATTCAACAGCCCGATGCGCCCGCCGATCACAACGAACAGCCCGATTTCGATCATAGGCCAGGCCAGAATGGCCAACATGCCCCACATGAGACGGCCTCCTTTGCAGCCGTGAACCGCCCCAAGGTTTACTTGGCGCCGGCTCCTCCCTACATAGAGGCAAACGCGCGCCGACCCAAGGCGCATCGCGGAAGGGTATCTGATGAATTCGTCGCTGATCCAGCTTCTGGTTCTGGCCGGGATCGCCATCTTCCTGATCCTGAAATTGCGCTCGGTCCTTGGCACGAGGGACGGTTTCGAAAAACCTCCCTTGCCCCTGGACGATGTGAAACCCCGCGTCCGCCGGGACTTCGAAGTGATCGAAGGCGGGCCGGACCGTGACATCACCGATCATGTCCCCGACGGCTCCACCTCGGCCAAGGCGCTTGCCGCGATGAAGCAGGCCGAGCCATCCTTCACGGTCGGCCCCTTCCTGCAGGGCGCCCGTGGGGCCTATGAGATGATCCTGACCGCCTTCGAAAAGGGCGAGCTGGACCGCATCCGCCCGTTCCTGTCGGATGATGTCGAGGCGAGCTTCGCCGAAGGCATCGCCGCGCGCGAACGCGAAGGGCTGACGATCGAGTCGAACTTCGTCGGGCTGAAGGAAATGGTCTTGCAGGAGGCGACCTTCGACCGCGTCTCCGGCTTTGCCGAGATCACCGTCCGCTTCGTGGGCGAACTGACCTCGGTCGTGCGCAACAAGGCGGGCGAGGTGGTCGAGGGCGACCTAAAGTCGATCAAGCGCCAGCGCGACGTCTGGACCTTCGCCCGCAAGATGGGCGAGTCCGACCCGAACTGGCAGCTTGTGGCCACCGGCGACTGACCCTTGGCATGGCCGGCCTTCTCCGCAGCCTCGCGTTTCTGGTGGCGGTGATGGCCGCCGGGCCCACCCGGGCCGAGATTGTCGATTTCGAATCCCTTGCGGGCTGGCAGCAGGATGGCCAGGCGCAGGCGCTTGCGGCCTTTCTGGACACCTGTGACGGGCTGGACGCCCCCGACTGGCGCCCGCTCTGCGCGCTGGCCCGCGACGTGCCGGCCGACGACGACTCGGCCCGCGCCTTTTTCGAGCTGTTCTTCAAGCCGGTGATCCTGGGCGACCCGCCCGCCCTGTTCACCGGCTATTATGAACCCGAACTGACCGGCTCGCCTGTCCGCACCTCACGCTATGCCTGGCCGATCTACCGCCGCCCGCCCGAGTTGAAGGACGGCACCGTCTACCTGACGCGCCAGCAGATCGAATCCGGCGCGCTGCGCGGCCGCCGGCTGGAAATCGCCTGGCTGGACGATCCGGTTGAGGTGTTCTTCCTGCACATCCAGGGCTCGGGGCGCATCCGCATGCCCGACGGCGCGGTGATCCGCGTCGGCTATGCCGGGCGCAACGGCCACGCCTACCGCTCGGTCGGGCAGGAGCTGGTGCGCCGCGGGCTGATGTCCGCGCATGAGGTTTCGGCCCAGGTCATTGCCGCCTGGGTGCGCCGCAACCCGGGCCTCGGGGACGACCTTCTGAACCACAACCCGTCGTACATATTCTTCCGCAAGCTCAAGAACCTGCCGGCCGACAAGGGCCCCATCGGCGCCATGGGCCGCTCGATCACGCCGCTGCGGTCGCTGGCGGTGGACCCGGCCTTCACCCCCCTGGGCGCCCCGGTCTGGATCGAGAAGGCGGGCCGCCTGCCGCTGAACCGCCTGATGGTCGCGCAGGATACCGGCGGCGCGATCAAGGGTGCCCAGCGGGCCGACATCTTCTACGGCTTCGGTGCCGCCGCGGGTGAGGCGGCCGGCGAGGTCAAGGATGGCGGCCGCATGGTGCTGCTGCTGCCCATCGACCGCGCCTATGCCATGCTGACGGACCTTTGATCCATGCCGCGCCGGCGTCTCTTGCGGCCGGACGAAGCCGAGTTGTGGCAGGCCGTCGCCCGCACCGCGCGCCCGATGCACAACCCGCATCTGCCGCTGCCCGAGACGGCAACCCCACCCCTGGCGGCGGAGGAGCCGAAGCTTCCCGCGCAATCGCGGCTGCCGCACTTTCGTCTGGGAGAACGCGCACCGGCTGCCCGTCCGCACGACCTGGCGCCCCTTGCCACGACGCACGGCCTGAAGATGGACGCCAAGACACACGCCCGGATGACCCGCGGCAAGCTGGCCCCCGAGGCCCGGCTTGACCTGCACGGAATGACCCTGGCCGAGGCGCACCCCGAGCTGATCCGCTTCATCCTGAACGCCCAAGGCCAGGGTGTGCGCCTTGTACTGGTGATCACCGGCAAGGGCCGCGCCATGTTCGAGCCGATTCCCCGCCCGACCGGCGCGCTGCGCCACCAGGTGCCGCACTGGCTGCGCCTGCCGCCGCTGGGGCAGGCGGTGCTGCAGGTCGCCGAGGCCCACCTCAAGCACGGCGGCGAGGGTGCGTTCTACGTCTACCTCCGCCGCCGCTAGCGCCCGGTGGCCACCGCCTCGACCGGCGCCAGGATGATCCCGGTCGCGCTTCGCACCGTCAGCACCACGCCCGGCAACAGGCCCACCCGGCGGCTGGCTTCGGCCGAAAAGGCCGCGTCCAGGTTGGCGATCCCGCCCAGAAGCTTGATCAGCGCCGGCGAGGTGCCCAGGTTGAAATGCCCGGCGCCCTCGTTGTAGGCGGCCGTATCGAAATAGGTCAGTTCCAGATCGGCCAGCGGCGTCAGGTCCTTGAGGTTGCCCAACCGATCCGGCGCGCCCGCGATCTTGGACGAGATGTTCAGGATGGTGTCCTTCCGGCTGCCAAAGATCAGGAACGGCTGCGGCAGCGAACCCATCGCCCGCGCCTGGGCCCGGAACAGATCGACATCCAGATCGGGCGAGATCAGCACCACCCCGCCGATGTGGCTCATCACCCGCCTGTCGCCCCGGATGGCAGCTTGCCGCAGCGTCTCCATCGCCACAGCACCGCCCATCGAATGCGCCACGATGATGATGCGGTTCGCCCCTGCCTGTGCCACCTGGGCCATCAGGTCTTCCAGCCCGTCGCGGCCGAACAGCGCGGAATCGCGGTCATAGACATAGCCCAGCGCCGATCCGCGGCTGGGCCAGGCGTAATGCACCGCGATCCCCGGCACCTTCAGGTCATAGTGCATCTGCGCCACGCGATAGACGCTTTCGGCCATGGTGTTGTTGAAGCCGTGAACGTAGATCACCACGTCACGCTGCCCGCGCCGGGCCATGGCACCCTTCAACTCGGCCCGAAAGCCCTTGGCATCTGCGTATTCCACATCGGCCAGCGTCAGGAAGTCGGTCATCGGGTCGGCGCTGCGGGCGCTTCCGGGCCAGGTCACCTCGCCCACCGGGCGGTCGAAGGGCACCAGGATGTCATAGCGCAGGAAGCTTGCCGTATCCGACCGGCCAAAGCCGAATTCGCCGGCATCCTTCTCGCGCGAGGTTCCCACGAAGACCACTTCGCGCACCCCCGCATCCGAGGCCGTTGCGGCCTTCTCGGGCGGAATCTGGTCCAGTCGCACGAACTCTCCCCGAGGAGAGCAGGCGATCAGCGCCAGCGCGGTGAACAGCGGCAACAGCAGTCTCATGCGACCTTTCTCGCCCCGCAGCCGCCGCAAGGCAAGGCTCAGAGCACGTAGCGCGAAATATCCGCCGACCGTGACAATGCGCCGACGTTCTTTTCGACAAAGCCTTCGTCCACGACGACCTCTTCGCCGCCACGGTCGGGGGCGGTGAAGGACAACTCCTCGAACACCCGCTCCATTACCGTGTACAGCCGCCGCGCGCCGATGTTCTCGATGCTGCGGTTCACCTCGGCTGCGATCCGTGCAATCGCCGCGATGCCGCCTTCGGTGAAGGTCACCGCCACCGCTTCGGTGCCCATCAGCCCGGCGTATTGCCGGGTGAGCGCATTGTCGGTCTCGGTCAGGATGCGCACGAAATCGGCCTCGGTCAGGGGCTGCAGCTCCACCCGGATCGGCAACCGCCCCTGCAATTCCGGCAGCAGGTCCGACGGCTTGGCAATGTGGAACGCGCCGCTGGCGATGAACAGGATGTGGTCGGTCTTGACCGGCCCGTACTTGGTGGAAACCGTCGTCCCCTCGATCAGCGGCAGCAGGTCGCGCTGCACGCCTTCGCGCGACACATCCGCCCCCCGCGTCTCGGCCCGGGCACAGATCTTGTCGATCTCGTCCAGAAAGACGATGCCGTTTTCCTGCACTGCCTCCAGCGCCGCCGCGCGCACGGCCTCGTCGTCCAGAAGCTTGTCCGCCTCTTGCCCGATCAGCACGTCATAGCTTTGCGAAACCGTCATCCGCTTGCGGGTGCCGCGGTTGCCGAAGGCCTTGAACAGGTCTTGCAGGCCCTGCATCTGCATTTCCATCCCCGGCCCGCCACCGCCCATCATCGGCATCTGCGGCCCCGGCTCGATGACCTCGATCTCGATCATCGTGTCGTCCATCTCGCCGCGCTTCAGCTTGCCCCGGAACGACTCGCGCGTTCCCGGCCGCGCATCGGTGCCGGCCAGCGCTTCGATCACCCGGTCCTCGGCCGCCCGCCGCGCGCGGTCGCGCACCTCTTCGCGCATCCGGGCGCGGGTGTCGTTGATGCCGACATCCACCAGATCGCGGATGATGCTGTCCACGTCGCGGCCGACATAGCCCACCTCGGTGAACTTGGTCGCTTCCACCTTCAGGAACGGCGCGCGGGCCAGCTTGGCCAGCCGCCGGCTGATCTCGGTCTTGCCCACCCCGGTTGGTCCGATCATCAGGATGTTCTTGGGGTAAACCTCGTCGCGCAGATCGTCGCCCAGGCGCTTGCGCCGCCAGCGGTTGCGCAAGGCCACCGCGACGGCGCGCTTGGCGTCGTTCTGGCCGATGATGAACCTGTCCAGTTCCGAGACGATTTCCCGTGGCGTCAGATCAGTCATTCGGGCCTCGCATAGGGCGGCAAGCGGTCCTTGCCGGGAAAGTTCGGCAGCACCTTCATCACAAAGGCGCGCAACTGCACCCACCAGGTGCCGATGCCGGTGATCAGGGCGCCCAGCGCGATCAGGATGAAGATCCAGCTCCCGAAATCCTGCGCGTCGCCGGCAAACCAGCTGATCACCACCGCGATATAGACGATCGCCGCGGTCAGGAACGACCGACGGTCGATCACCAGCGCCAGGATGGTGATCACCACCAGCGCCAGGCTCAGCATCCCGATCCCCTGCCCGCCGCCGCTGTTGAGCAGCGTCACCGCCACCGTGTTCACCAAGGCCGGCGCCGCCAGCAGGTGGCACCAGAACGCCGTCGCCGCGTGCCGGCCCAGCCGGTGCGGATCGCGGGTGTCGAACCACATCCCCACCAGAAAGGCGCCAATCCCGAACACCAGTGTCGCCGTGGCAAAGGCCGGGCTTTCGCGCAGGTCGAACAGCCCGTCAAAGCCCGACGCCCCGCTCATCATCCCGGTCAGGTTCGCGGTGGATGCGGTGAAGGCATAGATCGCGCCCAGCACGAACCCTCCGGTCAGAAAGGCCGCAAACGGCAGCCGGAACCGCCGATACCACAGCACCATCCCGGCCGAGGGCAGCGCGAAGGCCAAGACCCCGGCCATCCGCGCGCCGACATCCATCTGCTCCAGCACCGTCACCGCAAAGATCGCCAGCCCCACGCCAAAGGCCGTGGCCAGCACCATCGACGGCAAGGTCATCCGCCGCCGCAGGGTGAAATACCCCGCCCACCACCAGGCAATGCCCGCCGTGATCAGCGGCACCGCCACCAGCAGGCCGAACCCGCCGAACCAGGCCAGCATCATCGTCACGCCCGTCAGCAGGATCACCAGGCCGATCGAGATGAAGATCTCGGAGAACCCGCGAAAGAACTCGAACGGCTCATCCTCGGACGGCATCGCCTGCCGGTGCCCCGCCCGCGCCTCGACCAGCACCCGCAGCTTTGCCGCCTGCGCCTCGTCCACGATCCCAGCCGCCACTGCGGCCCGCAGGTCTTCAGCGGTCATTTGCGGATGGTCTCCACCGTCAGATTGCCGTTGGTATAGACACAGATATCCGCCGCAATCGCCATTGCCTTGCGCGCCACCGCCTCGGCCGAAAGATCGCTCTCCATCAGCCCCCGTGCGGCCGCCAGCGCGAAATTCCCGCCCGACCCGATGGCGGCCACTTCATGCTCCGGCTCCAGCACATCGCCCGCGCCGGTGATCACGAACAGCGCCTCGCCGTCGGTGACAATCAGCATGGCCTCGAGATTGCGCAGGTACTTGTCCATCCGCCAGTCCTTGGCCAGGTCCACGCAGGCCCGCGCCAACTGCCCCGGAGCCGCCTCAAGCTTCTTTTCCAGCCGCTCCAGCAGGGTGAAGGCATCCGCCGTGCTGCCGGCAAAGCCGCAGACCACATCCTTGCCACCCGGAGACAGGCGCCGCACCTTGCGCGCCGTGCCCTTGATGACGGTCTGCCCCAGGCTCACCTGCCCGTCGCCGGCCACCACCACCTCGCCGCCCCGCCGCACCGCCAGAATCGTCGTGCCGTGCCAGCCGGGAAATTTGTCTTCGGCCATCCGCGCCTCCGTCGTTCCGCCCCTATATGGCCGGACCTTGGCCAAAACAAAAGGGCGGGCCTTCCGGACCCGCCCTTGGCACAGCCTTTGACTCGGCTCAGATCGCCGACTTGATCCAGGTCTCCAGCGCCGCCTTGGGCGCCGCACCGACCTTGTTCGAAACCACCTGGCCGTCCTTGAACAGGAACAGCGACGGGATGCCCCGCACGCCCAGCATTGCCGGGCTGTCCGGGTTCTCGTCCACGTTGACCTTCACGATCTTCACCTTGCCGGCGTATTGCTCGGCCAGTTCCTCCAGCGCCGGGCCGATCATCCGGCAGGGGCCGCACCATTCGGCCCAGAAATCCACCACCACCGGCACGTCCGATTTGCGGACCTCGGCATCGAAGGTGGCGTCGGTGACGGCGACGGTGGCAGCGCCCATGGCGGTTCTCCTGCGGGAAAGGGTCGGCTGCGAAACCTATGGACCGCCCCCGGACTCGTCAAGGGATAGCGGCTCGCCCCAGGGCCTCCCTCACGATGTCGCGATGAATGCGCATCAGTTGTGGCCCCCTGGTCCAAAGGATCGCCGTGTCGATCCGCCGCCCCGGATAGATGCCCTCCAGCGCCAGCGCATAGGCCCCCAGCTGCCTGAGATAGCTCTCTGGCACCTCCTCCGCCCGCGCCGGAATCGCCGCGTTCGACTTGAAGTCGACCACGGTCACCACGTCGGGCGTCACCACCAGCCGGTCGATGTTTCCGCTCAGCCGTGTTCCATTCCAGGGCACCAGAACCGACACCTCGGCCTGAGTCCCCGGCCCGAAAAGCCAGCACAGAGACGATTCCGACAGAATCCCCGCCGCCTCGGCCAGCACATCCTGTGCCCCGATCCGCTCGGCCAGCGCCGCCCAGTCGCCTTGCGGTCGCCCCGGCAGATGCTCCAGCAGCAGGTGCAGCAGGCTGCCGCGCAGCAACGGATCGCCCCCCGGCAGCACCGGCGGTTCCGCCGCCAGCACCTTGTCGCCCCCCAGGCCCGAGGGCGACAGCTCGACCACCCCCGCCGGTGGCGGCAAGGCCGGTCGCCCGACCCAGTCCGGCAGCGAAACGTCCTGCGGCGGTGGCGCCTCGACCCGGGCCTCTTTCGGCCAGTCGCCCACTTGCAACCGCCGCACGCCCCCGGCCCCTTCGACAAACGGCAGCATTCCGGCCGCCCTGTCGATCATCCCGTACCACGAGGGCGCGCCGCATTCCCCCGCACCGGCCACGATCAGCCAGCATTTCGGCCTTGTCAGAGCCACATAGAGCAGCCGCAGGTTCTCTTCCTCGCGCGCTGCCTTGCGGGCTTCCTTTGCGGCCGCCACCACCGGCGGATTGTCCGCCGCGCGCCCCGCCCAGACCGGCACCCCGTCCGGCAGCGTCAGGATCGCATCCCGATCCTCAAGCTTGCGGTCCGCCGTTTCGGGCAGAATCACCACCGGCGCCTCCAGCCCCTTGGCGCCATGCACCGTCATCACCCGGATCAGCCCGCCCTCGGCCTCGGGGCGCCGCTTCACCTCGACCTCGCCCGCCGCCATCCAGGCCAGGAATCCGGTCAGCGAGGGCGCCTCGGCGCGTTCATAGGCCAGCGCCTGCGCCAGCAACTCGTCCAGCGCTTCGGCTGCCTCGACGCCCATCCGCCCCAGGATCATCGGTCGCCGCCCATGCCGCGTCAGCAACCGCTCGATCAGCTCATAGGGCCGCAGGAACTCGGCCCGGTCGCGCAGGTCGTGCAGCACCGCGACGGTCTCGCCGCCGTCAGGATGGTTCCGCAGCGCCTCCCACAGCCAGCCTTTTCGACCCTGTGCAAGCTGAAACAGCCGTTTCTCCGACCAGCCGAACAGCGGAGACCGCAGCGCGGTGGCCAGCGCCAGGTCATCCTCGGGCGTGTTCAGGAACGCCAGCAGCGCCAGCACGTCGCGCACTGCCAGTTCCTTGGTCAGCACCATCCGGTCCGCCCCGGCGATCGGCAGGTCCTCGGCCTTGCAGGCCCGGATGATCTCGAAGAAGATGTCGTGCCGCCGCTGCACCAGGATCAGGAAATCCCCCGCCCGCACCGGCCGCACCGTCTCCTTGTCGGGGATCTGCACCCCCTCGCGGATCATCCGGCCGATCTCTGCCGCGATCCGCCGCGCCAGCACGACACTCGCGTCATCCTCGGCCTTCAGATCGACCGGATCGTACCAGACCCCCTTGTCCGGCTCGGCCGGCTTGGGCGCCACGGGCCAAAGGTCCACCCGCCCCGGCATCGCGTCATGGAACGCCAGATGCCGGAACGCCCCCCCCAGGGCCGCCGGGGGTGCCCCCTCGAACACCCGGTCCACCAGGCCCAGGATCGCCGAGGCCGACCGGAACGAATGCTGCAAGGGCAGTTCGACCAATGGCCCGCCCGCCGCCGCGAACCGCCCTTCGAATTCCGCCTTCACAGTGTCGAATGCGGCCACATTCGCGCCCTGGAAGGAATAGATCGACTGCTTCTTGTCGCCCACCACGAACAGCGACCGCGGGTCGCGCCGCGCGCCTTCGCCGGCGGTGAATTCCGCCGTCAGCGCCTCGACGATGCGCCATTGCCCGGGGCTGGTGTCCTGCGCCTCGTCCACCAGAACATGGTCCAGGCTGCCATCCAGCCGGTACAGCACCCAGGGCGCCACCCGTGGGTCGGTCAGCACGTCGGTCGCCCGCAGGATCAGGTCGTCAAAGTCCAGCCACCCCCGCGCCGCCTTCGCCGCCTCATATCGCCGCAGAAAGCCGCGCGCGAACCTATGCAGCCGCGCCGTGGCCCCCGCCGCCGCCAGCGCCAGCCGCAGCGGCCGCGCCGCCTCGACCCGAGTCATCAGGCCTTCCAGCGCCGCCATCCGCGCCGCGAACCGCGCCCGAGTGTCCTTTGTGGGAAAGTCCCCGATCTTGGCCGTGAAAGACTTTGCCGGGTCTTTCGTCGCCTTGAAAAGGAACGCGTCCTCAAAGGCCTGAATCGTCTCTAACGTTGCCGAAAATGGCCGAACCGGGCGCAAGACATCTGCCGCGCCCAGGTCCTTGGCCGAGCCGCCCGCAAGCACGGCGAGCAGGTCCTCGACCAGCGCCGCCTCGCCGCCCAGGAATACCTGCGCCAATAGGTCCGCCTCGCCAAACCCTGTCGGCAGGCCGAAGGCCGAGCGCAGCGCTGCCTCATCCGTCTCGCCGGCAAAGGCCACTTTCTTCCCGACGATCAGCTTCGTCAGCCGGTCGAGGTCTTCGCCAGACTCCTCCAGCACCGCGACCAGCAGCGCTGCATCGGGCCCCTCGGCCATTTCCTCCAACACATCGGCCCGCAATTGCGCGGCGCTGCGGTCCTCGATCTCCTGAAAGCCCGGGGCCACCCCGGCCTCAAGCGGAAACCGCCGCAGCAGACTGCCGGCAAAGCTGTGGATCGTCTGGATGCGAATGCCCCCCGGCGTCTCGATCGCCCGCGCGAACAATTGCCGCGCCCGCCGCAGCTGCTCTTCAGGCAATCCGCCTTCGCCCAAGGTTGCCAGACTGTCACGCAACGCGCCATCCGTGGCCATCGCCCATTCGCCCAGCCGCTTGAACAGCCGGTTCTGCATCTCGGCCGCCGCCGCCTTGGTATAGGTCAGGCACAGGATGTTCTGCGGATCCACCCCGCGCAGCAGCAGCCGCGCCACCCGGTCGGTCAGCACCCGGGTCTTGCCCGACCCCGCATTGGCCACCAGCCAGACGTTCGAGCCTGGGTCCGCCGCCGCGATCTGCGCGCGGGATGCGTCACTGGCAATGCTCAATCCACATCCTCCGGCTTGGGATCCTGGGTCGCGTCCCATTCGCCATGCCGGGCAAGATCGTCGTAGTCTCCCGGCCATTTCATGTCGAACGTCGCCCGCCGCGAGGTATATCCCTTGGCCGGGCTCTGGTAGGCCCGGATCAGCACCCGGAATTCCTCCAGGGCCGCCCTGATCAGGTCGTCGTCCAGATCCTTCGGCTCGGCCTTCAGCCCGCTTCCCAGACCCTGATAGACGATCTTCCGCACCGGACAGCCTTCCAGACCCGGAAAGCCCCCCAGGCTGGCCATCACCGCCGCCAGCAGCAGTTGCTTGGCGAAATGGTCCTGCTGCTTGGCCGATGGCGGAGCCCCGGTCTTGTAGTCAACGATCCGCAAGCCGCCGTCCGGCAACAGGTCAATCCGGTCCGGCTTGCCGACCAGCGTGAATCCCAGACCTGGCACCTCGATCCCGTGTTTCTCTTCCAGCAGAACCGGCGTGCCGCCGTCCTGCGCCAGCGCCTCGACCAGCGGCCGCGCAATCCGCGCGATCCGCGCGCGCCAGGCCGCACGCGCCACGGGAAATGGCACGGTTTCGGCAAGAACAGTGTCACAAATCGCCACCAGCCGGGCCACGGCCAGTTGCGTTTCGACGGGCAGCGGGCCGCCCTTCAGCAGGCGCTCCATCACCAGATGCATCACCTCGCCGCGCAGCCGCGCATCGGCTTCGGCCCGCAACGGGTTCAGCGGGCGCAGCCGCAGCAGGTGCTTGGCATAAATCGCGTAGGGGTCGCGGATCAGCGTTTCCACCTCGGTCAGCGACAGCTTCCTTGGCCGCAAAGGCACCGGAGGCCGTGGCGCCGGGCGATGCGCCGGTGCGCCCGGCAGCGGCCGCTCCGACGCGATGGCCAGCGCCAACAGCGCCTCGCCGCGCGCCCGCATCGCGGCCAGGGCCTGCGGCCCCTGCCCCTGCGGCAGCCCCGACAAGAGGTTCGCCACGCGGTTGAGCCAGCGTGAGGGCACCGTCTCTGCCTCGGCATCCCGCAGCGCACGGCTGAGAACCACCTGCGGCGCGGCGGCCGCCATCTGGTAGTCGTGCGCCGACAGTCCGATCCGCCGTTCCGGCAGCAACAAGCCCGCCTCGGCCCGCATCCGCCGGTTCAGCCAGGGGTCCGGCGCGGGCTGGGCGGGCCAGATGCCCTCGTTCAGCCCGGCCAGGATCACCAGGTCGGCGCCCTGCACCCGCGCCTCCTGCGGCCCCAGGATCTGCACCCTTTCATCAGCCAAAACAGTCTCTCGCACAGCCCTTTGGCCCAGCACACCGTCCAGCAGCGCCGCATAGTCGGCGGGCGTCAGCGCGCAGGCTTCCGGCGCCTCGGCCTGAAACTCCGTGATCGCCAGCAGCGCCTCGACACCGGCCGCCTTGTCCCAGGGCGAATCGCCGGCCGCCGCCCAATCCGCGCCGCGCGCCAAGGCCTCGGTTGCCGCCCGGTGGCGGGCGATCAGCAGCGGCAGCGGCGCCTCTGCGGCGTCGCGCAGCCCGTCCAGCACTGCCGCCACGGCCTCACCCCAGGCCACATCCCGCCCCGCCGCCCAGGCGCGCAGGAACCCCGCGTCGGGGAAGGCCGGGCCGTTCTGGCGCAACTCCAGTTCCAGGTCGCGGGTCAGCAGCAGGTGCGCGCCCCGCCCGGCGCCCGAAAACGCCAGCGGATGCTTGAGCAGCGCCATCAGGTCGTCGCCGCGCAACGCCCGCCCCATCGCCCGCGACACCAGCCGCAGCAAACGACCCGGAGGCGTATGCAACAGCGGCCGCCCGGCCGAATCGTCCGGCACCAGCCCCCAGCGGTCCAGCGCCGCGGCCACCCGGCGGGTCAGATCGCGGTCGGGCGAGATCAGGGCCGCGCTCTGGCCGTCTTCCACCGCCTGCCGCAGCCGCAGCGCAATCGCCTGCGCCTCGGCCCGCGGGTTCGGCGCCTCAAGCAGGGTCAGGCCGGCTGTCGCGCCCGGCAAGTCGGTCAGCCAGGCGCCTTCGGTGATCCACTGGTCGGTCACCGGTGCCGGCCGCAGGGAAAGCGAGATCAGCCGGTTCCGGGCCGGATCGGGCGCGGCGGCCTCGTCCCACGGCAAAATCCCCTGCGGCCCGATGCCCAGCGCATCCATCAGCCGCCGAAACCGGTACTGCGGGTGGTCCTCATGGCCCATCGCATCGGCCATGCCGTCCCAGACTTCGGGCGGAAGGTCGAAATCGAACCCCGGCAGCACCAGCGCCCCTTGTGGCAGCCCCGCCACCGCCCGCATCAACAAGGCCGTGGTGCCCCGAGACCCGGTAGAGCCGGCCAGGATCACCGGACCTTCGGGCGGACGGGTCTGCCATTCGGCAATCAGCGCTTCGGTCGCGGCGCGCAGACGGGCCTCGGCATCCGGCGGGCTGCCGGCCGCGAAATAGCGGTCGACCAGCGCCAGAAAGCGTTGGCTGCGGGCCCAGTGCTCGGCATGGCCTTGCACGTCCAGCCGCGCCACCGCCTCGGGCACAACGCCTTCGGCCCGCATCTCGTCCATCAGGGCGGCCAGGCTGTCGGCCAGGTCGAACATTGCCCGCCGCGGCGCCAGCGAGGCGTCGGCGCGCAGCATCCGGTCGATCAATACCACCAGCTCCAGCCGCCGCCCCAGTGACGAAACCCCCGGCGCCGTGCCGCACAGCAGCGGATCGCCGCCCAGTTCGGTGACCAGCCGCAGGCGGGGCAGGAAGGTGGCGCCCCTTGCGGCAAATGCCTCGCGCAGGCGGCGGCGCATGCGCTGGGTGTTCAGAAAGACCGTCACCCGCGCCAGCGCCTCGGGCGGCTGGCCGGCCAGGCGGCGCAGCAGGCCATCGGCCAGGCGCCGGGGAAAATCGGCGCCCGGCGGCAGGGCCAGCACATGCGGGCCATGGCCGGCGAACATCATGGCTCTCCCAGCAGGGCTTCGGCCTGCGCCAGGCCCTCGGGGCTGCCCACGTCGCACCAGTCGCCGGGATAGGGCAGGGCAAAGGCCCGGCCGGCGGCGATCATCCCGTCCCACAGGCGATTCAACGAGAAGACCTGCTCGGGGATCTCGGCTAGTCCTTCGGTCCGCAGGATCTGCGCGCCCAGGTAGACCACGCCCGTCTCATCGGCGGCGCGGGTGATCCGGCCGGTGGCGTCAACGGCGAAATCCGCCCGGCCGATGCGGCCGTGCACGGCCACCCGGTCCTTGACCATGAGCAGCGCATCCATCCGGGCGGGGTCCCAGGCCCGGCGCAGCAGGTGCAGCGGATTGGCCCCCCGCCAGACGGCATCGGGGTTCAGCGTCATCACCGGCCCGCCTCCCAGCATCGGCAGCGCGGCCCGCAGCCCGCCGCCGGTGTCCAGTATTTCGTCCCGCTCGTCGCTGATCTCCACCCCGGCCCGCCCGGCCAGGTGGTCGACGATCTGACCGCCGAGGTAATGCACGTTCACCACCACCGGCGCGCAGCCCGCCGCTTCGGCCAGATCCAGCGCCCGATCCAGCAGGGGCCGGCCGTTGACCGGGATCAGCGGTTTCGGCCGCGCAACGGTCAAAGCGCGCATCCGCGTGCCGAAACCCGCCGCGAACAGCATCAACGGAAGGCGGGACATTGCGACCTGATCCTTGCTAGGTTCTCCGGCGTGGCCGGCGGCAACAGCCGATCGCAGATCTGGCGCAGCCGGGCCAGCGCCGGATGCCCGAGGTTGCGCTGCAACTGGCCCCAGACCCGCGGCGCATGATCCAGGTACTGCGGTTTTCCCTCGGCCAGGCAAAGCCGCGCGAAGACCCCCAGAATCCGCAAGGCCCGCAGCGCGCCCAAGGCCGCATAGGCCGGCGCCAGATCGGTCACAAGGACACCTGCGCCCATGGCAAACCGGGCGATCCCTTCGGTCTCGACCGCGGGCAGGACATCGCGGCGAGCGTCCTGCAGCAGCGAGACCAGGTCATAGGCCGGCTGCCCCATCTGCGCGGCCTGGAAATCCAGCAGGCCCACCCGCGCCAGACCCCTCCGTTCTGGCAGCCAGATCAGGTTGCCGGCGTGGTAGTCGCGCAGGATCAGGATGCGGGGGCCGTCGGCCTCGGCCTGCAGAACCGCGGTCAGGGCGGCCGCAAAGGCCTCGGCTTCGGGCGCCAGGCCCAGGATGGCACCGGCATACCAGTCCAGCGCGAGGCCGGCCGACGCGGCCCAGTCCGCGGCCGCAAGATCGGCCACCGGCTGCGGCGGCGGGTGGCGCTGAAGATGCAGCAGCACCTCGACCGCCGCGGTGGCAAGTCGGGGCTCCAGCGCCGGGTCGTCTGCCAGCACGCGGGTGAAAAGGCTGTCGCCCAGGTCCTCCAGCAGCACGAAGCCCTGGTCCGGGTCGGCCGCCATCACCTTCGGCGCCGAAAGTCCGATCGACGACAGATGCGCGCCGATGCGCAGGAAATCGCGGGCGTCGTCGGCCGAACCGGGCGGGGCGTCCATCAGCACGGCCCGGCCGAGGCCGCCGGCCAGCCGTTCGTACCGCCGGGCCGAGGCATCTCCGGCCAGGTGGTGCCGCTCGGCCCGGTCCCAGCCCGCCGCGCGCAGGAAGGCCTGTTTCGCCGCGTCCCGCGCCTCGGTCATGGCCTGGCCTCCTGCATCAGGCAGGTCATCAGGCGGGCCGGCGCGCCGCTCAGCTGCGCCTCGCGGCCTTCGCCCCGCAGCACAAGCCTCAGGCGAATCGCCTCGGCCGGCTGCTCGAGGCCCAGCCGGTCGGGCCATTCGATCAGCACGATGTCGCGGCCCATGGCCTCGGCCAGGCCCAGTTCCGCGACCTCGACCGAACTGCTCAGCCGGTAAAGATCGGCATGCCAGATCTCGCAGCTTGGGCCGTCATAGGTCTGCACCAGGGTGAAGGTGGGTGACGGCACCTCGGTTGCCGCGCCGGCCAGGGCACGGATCGCGGCACGGGCGATGTGGGACTTTCCCGCGCCGACCGGGCCTTCCAGCAGCAGCGTGTCGCCCGGGCGCAGACACCGGCCCAGCCGCGCCCCGAACCGGCGCGCGGCTTCCTCGTCGTCAAGCTGGAACTCTGCAACCCCGGCCGCCGGCATGGCCGCGAGTCTAGCCGGGGCCGGGGCAAGCGCAAGACGAAAGCCTGGCCGGCGCGGCGCCCGGCCCGTCCTGAAGCCGCGCCAACGGCGGTCTGCCTCAGGCCACCATCACCGCCGTTGTGGCGCCGGTCTCGCCCAGGGCCGGCGTGGGTTGCGGCACCGTCCGGAAGGTGACCATCGTCGCCCCGTCCGGCAACGGTGCCACGCGGCATTCGACCAGCCGCCCGTCCTTGAGCCGGACTTCGCCATCCCAGGGCTCGCGCGCGCCCATCGTGCCGATATAATCGGCCAGGTCGTTCCACAGCAGCGTCGGCGCGGTCAGACTGCGCCAGGTGGCCACGGCATCGGGTTCGTGCAGGTCAAGCCCCAGGCCGTTCTGCGGCGGGCCCCACAGCGCCACCGCCGCGCGGTTTGCCATCGTCATGCTGCCGTCCTGGGCGAACACCACCACCGGCTGGTCGATCACGTCGATCACCGCGCGGCCCAGCGCGACATCGGCGCGATAGCGCCGGGTGCGGCTCATTTCCGAGGAGATGTCCTCGAACAGAAAGGCCAGCGCGCCGTTCGGGTGCGGTCGCCCGGTCACCCGGTAGGTCTGCCCCGAGGGCAGCGACCAGGTGTCCTCGAACAGACCCTTGGCGGCGGCCTCTTCCAGATCGACGATCTGCTTGCGCCAGCTGCGGTAATCCTTCGGCTCCGGCAGCATGGATTTCTCGCGCATGGCGTCCAGCAGCATCGACAGGGTGGGGCGGCCGATCAGGAATTCGGCCGGCAGGCCGGTCAGGTCGATCAGCGCGGGGTTGAAGATCTGCAGCACCCGGTTGCGGTCAAAGATCGCCAGGCCGATGGGCAGGTGGGCGAAAGTCTTGGTCAGGGTCTGCATGAAGTCGCGCAGCGACATTTCGGCCTGCACCAGCTTGTTCACCGGCTGCGCAACGTGCAGTCTGCGGCCGTCCAGCGGCGTCGTGGTCAGTTCGTACCAGCGCAACTCCTCGCCCAGACGCAGGCTGCGCCGGAACGGAGCGGCCAGGTCCTCGGTCACCGGGTCGAACAGGGCCGGCAGCGGCCAGTTCAGGTCTTGCCCCGGCTCCAGCCGTTCGATCGCGGTCTGGATATAGGCGCCGTTGGCCCAGGTCACCTGGCCGTCGGGCGCGGTATGCCAGATCAGCAGCGGCAGATGGGTCAGGGTGTCGCGCATCGAGGCGGCTTCCTCGCGCAGCGCAAGTTCGGCGGCCGCATCCGGGCCGGACTGGCGCTGCTCGGCATCGGAATCGACCAGGGTCAGCCGGGTCAGCCCGCCCAGGTTCTCGGCCCGCAGGACCAGCGGCGGTTCGATGTCCTCGCGAGAGCACAGGACGAACCGGCCTTCCCGCTGCAGGCCTTCCAGCCGCAAGGTCAGACCGGGGAACATCGGCTCCAGCCGGGCCAGCGCCTGCAGCCAGGCCTTGCCGCCCGCCAGCCCGGCGGCAAGCAAGGCGCGGCCAGAGGCGGTGGCATCGACAAGACGGTCGCCGTCGAACAGCAGGACAGTCGCCGGGGTGGCCTGGGTAAAGATCGAATCGGCCGGCTTCCGGCCTTGCCGCGAAAGCGCCGAGACGACGGTGACAGAGGCAAGCGCGACCAGGCTGGCGGTCAACACCATTCCGAAGGCAAAGGTCCAGTCAAACACGATCCGTCCGTCCCGCTAAGGCTTTCGGGCAGACTAGCCCGCGGTCGGTTAACGCATCGTTAATCCATTAACCCTGTGACACCGCAGCGGCGGTTCAGACCTCGATCCGGGCATTCTGTGCCCCGGTCGATCCGGCAGGGGCCAGCAGGTCGACGGCAAGCCAGATCGCCTCGATCACCGCGCCGCAACGTTCGGGCCGCTCGTCGGGCGCCAGGAACGGATCCGAGGCATTGGCGAAGGTCAATTGCGCGCCCGAGCGTTCCAGCAGCGTCTTGGCGATGAACAGGCCCAGGCCCATGCCTTCGTATTCCGGGCGCTTGGTCAGGTCCTGCTCGGACCGGCGCGAGCGGACAAAGGGGTCGCCGATGCGGCCGATGACGTTGGGCGGATAGCCCTCGCCGTCGTCGACGATGCGCACCAGGATGTTGCGCTCGGCCCATTCGGCGTCGATCCAGACCGTGGTGCGGGAAAAGTCCACCGCATTCTGAATCAGGTTGCGCAGGCCATGAATGATCTCGGGCCGGCGCAGCACGGTGGGCTGGCGGTCGGCGCCGCCGGGGCCGGGCTGCAGGTTGAACACCAGCGTCTTGCCACGCGCCGAATGCGGCTCGGCGGCCTCGCGCAGCACGGCCCCCAGCGGGGCCTGGCGCAGTTGCAGGTCGTCCTTCCCGGCGCGGCCCATGCTGCGCAGGATGTCGCGGCAGCGGTCGGCCTGTTCGCGGATCAGCCGGGCGTCGTCGAACAGCTCCGACCCCTCGTCCAGTTCCTCCATCAACTCGCCGCTGACCAGCTTGATGGTGGCCAGCGGCGTGCCCAGCTCATGTGCCGCCGCGGCGACCACGCCGCCCAGGTCGGTCAGCTTCTGTTCCCGCGCCAGCGCCATCTGGGTGGCCAGCAGCGCATCCGCCATCGCCCGCATCTCGGTTGCCACGCGGCGCGAATACAGGCCCAGGAACAGGATGCCGACGATGATCGCGATCCAGTAGCCGAACTCCAGGATCGGCGGAATCTCAAGCACGCTGCCGTCGGCATTGCGCAGCGGCAGGTTGAAAAAGCCGGTGACCGAGATGAACAGCACCGCCATGGCGCCCAGGAACAGCGTCGTGCGCAGGCCAAGCGCGCTGGCCGAGATCGTCACCGGCGCCAGGATCAGCAGCGCGAAGGGGTTGGTCAGCCCGCCGGAAAGGTAGATCAGCGAAGACAGCTGCGTCAGGTCGAACAGCAGCATCAACAGCGTCTCGAACTCGGTCAGGCGCTTGTTTTCCGGGAAGACAAAGACCGAAACCAGATTGGCAATGATCGAGGCCCCGACCGCCATGAAGCTCAGGCCCAGCGGCAGTTGCAGATGAAGGAACCGGTCTGCCACGGCAATCGCCGCCAGCTGGCCCACGATCGCCATCCAGCGCAACTGGATCAGCGTGCGCAGGCGCACCCCGGTGCTGCGGGCTTCGGCGAAGAGAAAGCCCTGACTGTCGTCTTGTTGCATGCACGTCCAGCCGTTAAGAGCTTGTTGGCCCTTGTTAAGGGTGCGCGGCGGCGCGATCAATGCCGGGCGGGTGCGGGGAGAGGGAAGAACGCATGTCCAGACTCTATGCTTTGGCGGCTGCCGCAGTGGCGGCGGCGGCGCTTGGGGCAATGGCCGGCTATGCCCTCTGGCCGCGCGGCGGCGACGACGCCTTTGCCCAGTGCCGCTCGGGCGCGGCCGGCGGCGATATCGGCGGACCCTTCACCCTGATCGACAAGGACGGCCGCACCGTCACTGACACCGACGTGATCACCGCGCCGACGCTGGTCTACTTCGGCTATACCTTCTGCCCCGACGTCTGCCCGCTGGACATGTCGCTGAACGCCGAGGCCGTCGATATCCTGGAAGAGCAGGGCCACAAGGTTAACCTGGTCTTCGTCTCGATCGACCCGGCCCGCGATACCGCCAAGGTGGTGGGCGATTTCGCTTCCAACATCCATCCGCGCGCCATCGGTCTGACCGGATCGGAAGCGCAGGTCGCCGCCGCCGCCAAGGCCTACCGGGCCTACTTCAAGAAGCAGGACGGTGACCCCGAGTTCTACCTGGTCGATCATTCGGCCTTCACCTACCTGGTGCTGCCGGGGCTTGGCTTCATGGATTTCTTCAAGCATGACACACCGGCCGACCAGCGTGCCGCCGGCGTCAGTTGCTTCCTGGAAGCGGCCGCGCAGTAAAATTGACCAGTCTCAATAATATCTTTACGCTTGATGCGGAATAGCAAAGGAACCGCGCCGATGGCCGAAGACCTGCAAGCCGACCTGGGCGCCGACCGGACCCTGCTCCTGGTCGATGACGACGAACCCTTCGTCAAGCGACTGGCCAAGGCGATGGAGAAGCGCGGCTTCCTGACCGAGACGGCGGAAAGCGTCGCCGCCGGCAAGCTGATCGCCCAATCCCGCCCGCCGGCCTATGCCGTGGTCGACCTGCGGCTGGAAGACGGCAACGGCCTTGACGTGGTGGAAACCCTGCGCGAGCGGCGCCCCGATTGCCGCATCGTCGTGCTGACCGGCTATGGCGCCATTGCCACCGCCGTTGCGGCCGTCAAGATCGGTGCCATCGACTATCTGTCGAAACCCGCCGATGCGAATGACGTGATGAATGCATTGCTTGCGCGCGGCGAAACCCTGCCGCCGCCACCGGAAAACCCGATGTCGGCCGACCGCGTGCGTTGGGAACACATCCAGCGCGTCTATGAAATGTGCGACCGCAACGTTTCGGAAACCGCGCGCCGTCTGAACATGCACCGCCGCACGTTGCAGCGCATTCTTGCCAAGCGCAGCCCGAAATAGGTATTTCCATTGCGCCTATTCGGCGATTGGATTATCACCTCTGCAAACCAAGCAGAGGAAGCCAAGGCATGGACATCAACCTCAACTCCCTGTCGCTGAAAGAGTTGAAGGATTTGCAATCGCAAGTGGCGAAAGCCGTTGCGTCGTTCGAAGACCGCAAGAAGAAGCAGGCCCTGGCCGAGTTGCAGGAAAAGGCCCGTGAAATGGGCTTCTCCCTGGAAGAATTGACCGGCGCTCCGGCCACGCGCAAGCGGACGCCCTCGGCGGCGAAATATGCCAATCCGGCCAACAGGTCTGACACCTGGACCGGCCGTGGCCGCAAGCCGCGCTGGTTCTCCGAGGCGCTGGCCAAGGGCAAGAAGCCCGAGGATATGGCGGTCTGATCGTCAGGCCGACAGGAACAGCCATTTGAGAAATGCCCGGGTCGCTGCCCTTTGCGGCCCGGGCGTTGTGACCACGAAATACGCCGGCAATTGCGCCCGGCTGTCGTGGATCAGCACCAGCCGGCCCTCGCGGATATCTTCCTCCATCAGCGCCAGGCTTTCGACGATCAGCCCCAGCCCCTGCCGCGCCGCCGCCAGCGACAATTCCTCGCCGGGAAACTCGCTGCGGCTCAGCGTCGCCGGTTCCAGGCCCAGGCTTGCCAGGTAATTCTCCTGCTCGGGCCAATCCCGGGTCAGCAACCAGTCCATCCCCTGCATCTCGGCCGCGGTCAGGGTCTTGCGGCCCGCCAGCAATTCCGGCGCGCAGGCCACCGCCATCCGCGCCGGGGCCAGGAATCTGGCCTCGACCCCCGGCCAATTGCCGTTGCCATAGCGCAGGCCGATATCCATTCCGTCGCGCCGCAGGTCCGACACCCGCGCGTCCGGATGCAGCGACAGCGCAATGTCGGGGTGCCGGTCCCAGAACTCCTTGAGCCGCGGCATCAGCCATTGCGTCGCAAAGCTGGGCGTCAGCGTGATCCGCACCGGCCGCGCCGCGCCGCCTGCCCGCAGCGCCTCGACCCCGGCCTGGATTGTGCCGAACCCCTCGGACAGCGCCCGCGCCAGATCGGCCCCTTCGGCCGTCAGCGCCATGCCGCGCCCCTGCCGCAGCACCAGCGCCAGGCCCAGCAGCTTTTCCAGCGACCGCACCTGTTGGGCCACCGCAGCATGGGTCACGTTCAGCGCCCGGGCGGCCTGCGAATAGCCGCCACCCTCTGCCACCGCGTGAAAGGCGCGCAGAGCGGACAGCGACGGAAGGCGGGACCAGGTGATGCTCATATGATAGCCTGTCTAACATTATGGAAGAATTGCTGATTGGGCAAGATGCCATCCTTCGGCTAGAAACAGCCTCAGAAACCGGCACCCAAAGGAGAAGGACATGTTAAGCATTTTCGCAGATGCCCTGCTCATCGCCGCCCGCGGAGTTCCGTTGCGGCCTGATGAACCGGCCCGCCGGGCCGACCCGGAACGCGACCGCGAAACGATGCGCCGCTGGATGGCCTCGATCGGCGGGCGGGACTGACCGGCCCGGTCGCTTACCCGCAGGCCGCCAGCAGGTCTGCATGACGCTGCACATACTCCGCCCGCACCACCGCGGGCGGACGCAGCCGAATCTCCAGCCCCCGCACGGTCCCTGCTTCCGGCTTGCCAAAGAACCGGTCCGCCTCGGGGATCGAAAATCCCGCGATCTGCACCGCCTCCAGCCAGGCGCTGACCTTGTCCGCCGCCTTGATCTGCTTCTTGATCGGCACCGGCAGCACCGCCGGCAGCCCGAACCGCAGGTGCACCGCCGCCGTCAGCCGTTCGTCCAGCGCGCCGTATCCCGGCCCCACCGCCGCCTTTACCGGGCTGATCATGTCGCCGATCACGTATTCCGGCGCATCATGCAGCAGCGCCGCCAGCCGCCACTTCGCCGGCACCCCGGCGTTGGCCCGGGCAAAGATCTCCTCCACCAGCAGCGAATGCTCGGCGACAGAATAGGGCCAGTCGCCCCGAGTCTGCCCGTTCCAGCGCGCCACGAACGCCAGCCCATGCGCGATGTCCTCGACCTCGATGTCCATCGGCGTGGGGTCCAAGAGGTCCAGCCGCCGCCCCGACAGCATCCTCTGCCACGCCCGCGGCTGTTTCATCCCCGTCCCCTCAGTTGTCTCGCCGCCGCTTCGATGCTATCTGCCCCGCCATCAAGGGATCAAGGAGTGCGCCGGGATGGCTGCGGATTACATCGTCAAAGACATTGCCCTTGCGGAGTTCGGCCGCAAGGAACTGACCATTGCCGAGACCGAGATGCCGGGCCTGATGGCCTGCCGTGAAGAATTCGGCGCCTCGAAGCCGCTGAAGGGCGCCCGCATCTCCGGCTCGCTCCACATGACGATCCAGACCGCCGTCCTGATCGAAACCCTCAAGGCGCTGGGCGCCGACGTGCGCTGGGCCTCGTGCAACATCTTCTCGACCCAGGACCACGCCGCCGCCGCCATCGCCGCCACTGGCACCCCGGTCTTCGCCATCAAGGGCGAGTCGCTTGAGCAATACTGGGACTACACCGACCGCATCTTCCAGTTCGGCGGCGAAGGTGGCACCTGCAACATGATCCTCGACGACGGCGGCGACGCCACCCTCTACATCCTGCTCGGCGCCCGCGTCGAAGCCGGCGAGACCGATCTGATCGCCGTGCCGACCAGCGACGAAGAGGTTTGCCTGTTCAACCAGATCCGCAAGCGCCTTGCCGCCAGCCCCGGCTGGTTCACCAAACAGCGCGCCGAGATCAGGGGCGTCTCCGAGGAAACCACCACCGGCGTCCACCGCCTCTATGACCTGCACAAGCGCGGGCTGCTGCCCTTCCCGGCGATCAACGTCAACGACAGCGTCACCAAGTCGAAGTTCGACAACAAGTACGGCTGCAAGGAATCGCTGGTCGACGGCATCCGCCGCGCCACCGACACGATGATGGCCGGCAAGGTTGCCGTGGTTTGCGGCTATGGCGACGTGGGCAAGGGCAGCGCCGCCAGCCTCCGCGGCGCCGGCGCCCGCGTGAAGGTCACCGAAGTCGACCCGATCTGCGCCCTGCAGGCCGCGATGGACGGCTACGAGGTCACCCTTCTGGAAGACGAAGTCGCCAGCGCCGACATCTTCATCACCACCACCGGCAACAAGGACGTGATCCGCATCGAGCATATGCGCGCGATGAAGGACATGGCCATCGTCGGCAACATCGGCCACTTCGACAACGAGATCCAGGTCGCCGCGCTTAAGAACCACAAGTGGACCAACATCAAGGACCAGGTGGACATGATCGAGATGCCCTCGGGCGCCCGCATCATCCTGTTGTCCGAAGGCCGCCTCCTGAACCTCGGCAACGCCACCGGCCACCCGTCCTTCGTGATGAGCGCCTCGTTCACCAACCAGGTGCTGGCCCAGATCGAGCTTTTCACCAAGGGCAAGGACTACGCCCCCGGCGTCTACATCCTGCCCAAGGCGCTGGATGAAAAGGTCGCCCGACTGCACCTCAAGAAGATCGGCGTCAAGCTGACCGAGCTGCGCAAGGACCAGGCCGATTACATCGGCGTCGCCGTCGACGGCCCGTTCAAAAGCGATCACTATCGCTACTGACCGCCCGCCTGGCGCAAATGCTTCGCTTCGGTCCGCGTCTGCCCTGACGCGGGCCGAAGGATTTTCCCCATTGCCAGACGACGCTCATGTCCTAAGCTGCCGGGCGTCCCTCCGCCGGGTGGGGGATCTGTGACAAGGAACGAGGGAAAAACATGGGCAAGCGCGACGAACTGATCGCCAGATACGCCGACGACCTTACGAACAAATGCAAAATGACGCCCGACATGGGCCTTCTGACCAAGGTCACCATCGGCTGCGGCCCGTCGATCTATGACAACGACGCGTCCACCGTCGCCGCCTCCGACAAGGATGAGCTTGAGCGCATCAAGACCAACTTCCTGATCAAGAAGCTGGGCCTCAAGGACGGCCCCGCGCTGATGGAAGGCATCAACGCCGCCATCGAGACCTACGGCAAGTCGGAACGCAGCAAGTTCCGCGCCGTGTTCTACTACATGCTGGTCAAGCATTTCGGCCGCGAAGCCGCCTACAAGTAAGCGCCGCTCCGGCCTTTCAGACGCCCGCGCCGGGCTGCGGCGCGGGCTTTCTCATGCCTGCATCACCTCGACCGCCAGCACCGTGGGCAGGTGCCGCGCGATCTCGTGCCAGGTCTCGCCCTCATCGGCGCTGTGAAAGACCGACCCGCTGTTGGTGCCGAAGAACAGCCCGGCATCCGGGGCCACCGCCATGCCCTGCCGCAGCACGGTGAAAAAGCAGCCCTCCTGCGGCAGGCCGTTGCGGCAGGCCTGCCAGCTTGCACCGCCATCGCGCGACCGCCAGACCGCGGCCGCCGCATCGGGCGGGAACCGGCCCGCCATGTCGCCGTTCAGCGGGATCACCCACAGTGTCTCGGGGTCGGTCGGATGCACCGCGACGGGAAAGCCAAACGTCGAGGGCAGGCCTTCCGTGATGTCATCCCAGTTGCGCCCGCCGTCCGGGCTGCGGAACACCCCATGGTGGTTCTGCTGGTACAGCCGACCCCCCGACCCGCGGCCCAGGTTGTGCACGCAATGGCCGATCTCGTGCCCTTGCGGGGCCGCCGGGTGGTCATGGCCGTGATGCGCCGCCGCATTCGACAGCCGGTTCCGCCTCTCCCAGGTCGCCCCGCCGTCCTCGCTGGCAAACACTCCCGCGGCAGAGATGCCCAGCCACAGATGCGCCGGGTTCCCGGGGTCGCTGACGATGGAATGCAGCACCAGTCCCGCCGCACCCGGTTGCCACTCGGGCGCGCTGGGGTGGTCGTTCAACCCGTCCAGCCGGGTCCAGCCGGCGCCGCCGTCGTCGCTGGCGTAAAGCTGCGCCGGTTTCACCCCGGCCAGCAGCCGCTTGCCGGCATGGTGCAAGGACCAGACAGATTCGACCGAGCCGGTGAACGGGGCAGGGGGATTCGGCCCATGGCCGACGAATTCGATGAAGGACGGATCGTTGGTCAGGAACTCGTCGAATTTTCCATTCGACAGCTGCGCCAGCGTCCAGCTTTCGCCGCCGTCGCCGGACCGCCAGACCCCCGCGCCGGTCCAGTCGTTGCCGCCGCCGGCCCAGATCGTGCCGGTCTGCGGGTCGCCGATCACATGGTTGATCGGCCAGCCGTCGCAGAACGGCCCGCGTGCGCGCCAGCGCCCGGCCTCTTGCACCAGCAGGAAGGTGCCCTTCGTGGTTCCCAGCAAAACCGTCGTCGCCACCATCTGGCGCCTCCTCTCCTTGCATTTGGCTCAAGTTCTTCGGGCTTCGGCTTTGCGGTGAACCGCGCAGTCGGCTATGTCTTCTCTCGTCAGGGCAGAAGCGCCCGGGACCCTTATCAGAACACGTGCGGTGCTAGGGGAGCACGTGGGGTGGATGGAGGGTCCCGTAGGGGTGCGGGACCCTCCATTTTGTTTTCCGGCTTCAGAACAGGTTCAGCACGGCGCCCATCAGGGTGCAGCCGATCACGCTGTTGACTCCGTCAATCACCGTCAGCCCCGGCTTCCGCATCGAAAAGGCATAGTTCATCGCCACCCAGGGCGTGATCAGGAAGGCGCCGATCCCCAGGCCCGCCACCGCGCCGCCGCCGACCGAGGTGACACCCGACGTCACGAAGCTGTGCCGCATCATCCCCGCCACCAGGATCATCGCCAGGATGCCCACCACGAAGGGCATCGCGCCGCCGCCCTGTGGCTTGCCATCCGGTCCGACGGGGATTTCCGCCGCCGCGATCCAGGCCCGCGACATCGACATGTACCAGACTGCGCCAAAGGCGAAGGCCGCGGCAGCGGCGGCCAGGACGCTGAGAAACTCCATTCCGGCTCTCCCTGAAATCCTTTGCGGCGAGTTTGCCGCAAATCATGGGGGCAGGATATTTCTTTTTCGGCGATCTGGGGCAAAGCGTCAACGAAACAGGAACGACAACCGGCGGCCGGTCCTGCCGAGGCCCCTTCCCGGGTCTCCTGCGGCCTGGTATTCAGGCGTCCAGGCCGCCAAGCCTGCAGATGATGTCCCATTCCGCCGCGCTGACCGGCTGTACCGAAAGCCGGGTGTTGTTGACCAGCACCATCCCTTCCAGCCCCGGCGTCACCTTGCAGTCCTCAAGGCTGATCGCCCGCTGCAACGGCCGCACCGCCCGCACCCAGACGCAATCCCAGCGCGGGTCGTCGGTGGTGCTGTCCGGCGCGCTTTCGCGGCAGACCTCGACGATGCCGACGATCTCTTTGCCGACGTTCGAGTGGTAGAAGAACCCAAGGTCCCCCAGCCGCATCGCCCGCATGTTGTTGCGGGCCTGATAGTTGCGCACCCCGTGCCATTCCTCGCCCGCATCGCCGCGGGCGACCTGATGGTCCCAGCCCCAGACGTCCGGCTCGGACTTGAACAGCCAGAAGTTCATCCGATCACCTTCTTCCACTCCCGGATCTCGACGCTCTCGAACAGCCCCGCCATCGCATAGGGGTCGGCCTCCGCCCAGTCTTCACCGTCGCTCAGCCGCGCCACGTCGAGAATCACCAGTGATCCCACCATCTCGCCCGAGGGCGACAGGAACGGCCCCGCCATCTCGACCACGCCGCTGGCCTCGATATAGGCCAGATGCGCCTCGCGCTTGGCTTTGCGCAGTTCCAGCTGCCCCGGTTTGTCGATGCAGATCAGTGCCACGTGCATGGTCTTACTCCTGTTTCAACGGGCGGGTCATCAGCGCCTTCACGGCCTCGCCCACCCCGATTTCACCTGCCACCAGTCGCGCCACCATGGCCGCGACCGGCATATCCACCCCCCGCTCGGCCGCCAGCCGACCCACCGCCCGCGCGGTGGCGATTCCCTCGACCGTCGCCTGCGGCGGAACCTTGCCGGCCCCCAGCGCCAGCCCGTGGGCAAAATTCCGCGACTGCGCGCTGGTGCAGGTCAACAGAAGATCGCCCAAGCCCGACAGCCCTGCCAGCGTTTCGGCCCGCGCCCCCAGCGCCAGGGCGAACCGCCCCATCTCGGCATAGCCGCGCGTCACCAGGGCCGCCCGCGCGCTGTCACCCAGGCCGGCGCCGATCACCACCCCGGCGCCGATGGCGACGACGTTCTTCAAGGCTCCGCCCAGTTCGGCCCCGACCACATCGTCGGTGCGGTAGATCCGCAGCGTTGCGGTGGACAGCGCCGCCTGCAACGCCTCGGCCTGCGGTCCGGCGCAAGCCAGCGTCAGCGCCGTCGGCAGCCCGCGCGCAATGTCAGCGGCAAAGCTCGGCCCGGTCAGCACCGCCATTGCCGCCCGCGCGCCCGCCGCCGCGATCACGTCGGCCGGGCCTTGCAGGGTGGCCAGGTCGATGCCCTTGCAGCAGGCGACCAGGTCTTCGCCCAGCAGCGGTTGCCCGTCGGACCCCAGGAAATCGCGCAGCGCCTGCATCGGCATTGCCAGCAGCACCGGCCCGTTTTCCGCCAGGTCAGAGACGCTTTCGACCACATCCACCGTCGCCGGCAGCGCCACGCCCGGCAGCTTGGGGCTTTCCCGCAGCGCCGCCAGCCTGGGGTCGCGGCCCCACAGCCGCACCCGCCGCCCGTCGGCGGCAAAGGCCACCGCCAGCGCCGTGCCGAAGGCGCCCCCGCCCGCAATCGCGATCATGCCTTCGCCCCCCGCTTGCCCGACCCGATCAGGGGCACCGCCGTCGCATCCAGCGGCCAGCGCGACCGCGCCGCCAACTCCGGCCCGTCGCAATGGCCCAGCCGGAACCGCTCGATCCCCGCCCAGGCGATCATCGCCGCATTGTCTGTGCACAGCTTCAGCGGCGGCGCCAGGAACTGCACCCCCGCCGCACGGGCCACGGCTTCCAGCCGCGCCCGGATCATCCCGTTCGCCGCCACGCCCCCGGCCACCGCGATCACCGGCACCGGGCACAGCGCCAGCGCGCGCCCGGTCTTCTCGGCCAGCACATCGGCCACCGCCGCCTGGAACCCGGCGCACAGATCGCGCCGGTCCTGCACCGTCAGCCCGCCCTTTGCCGCCACCACCTCGTCACGCGCCCGCAGCACCGCCGTCTTCAGCCCGCTGAACGACAGGTCGCACCCCGGCCGGTCCAGCAGCGGCCGCGGCAACCGGAACCGCAGCGGATCGCCCGCCGCCGCCTCGGCCTCGACCGCCGGCCCGCCCGGTTGCGGCAGGCCCATGAGCTTGGCCACCTTGTCAAAGGCCTCGCCCGGGGCATCGTCGATGGTGCTGCCCAGCCGGTGAAACTCTTCCGGCCCGCGCACCATCAGAAACTGGCAATGCCCGCCCGAGACCAGCAGCATCAGATAGGGAAACCCGATCCCGTCGGTCAGCCGCGGCGTCAGCGCATGGCCGGCCAGATGGTTCACCCCCACCATCGGCAACCCGGTCGCCGCGCACAGCCCCTTGGCCAGCATCAGCCCCGAGAGAATCCCCCCGATCAGCCCCGGCCCGGCGGTCACGGCGATGCCGTCCAGATCGGACAGCGTCACCAGGGCCGCAGAAAGCGCCGCCTCGATCGCATGGTCCAGCTTCTCGGCATGGGCGCGCGCGGCGATCTCGGGCACCACGCCGCCAAAGGGGGCATGCAGCGCCGCCTGGCCCTCGACCACCGAAGACAGGATCGCCCCGCTGCCATCCGGCGCCAGCCGCACGACCGCCGCTGCGGTGTCATCGCAGCTGGATTCGATCCCCAGGAATGTCAGCGCCTTGCCCATCGCAGCTTGTAGCCCCCTGCGCCCCGCAGGTAGCATCGCGCCCATGACCAGACAATCCGCAATCCCGACTGCCGTTCCCGTGCTGATCACCCGACCCGAGCCGCAAGCCAGCCGCTTTGCCGAAGACCTCTGCGCCGCGTTCGGTGCTGCGGTGACCGCGCTGAAGACGCCGCTGATGGCCGAGGTGCTGCTGACCCCCGACCTTCCGGCCGGCCCTTTCGGGGCCGTCATCCTGTCGTCGGAAACCGGTGTGCGGGCGGCCGCACGGCTGCGCGACGCCGGCCAGCCGCTGCCCGGCCGCGCCTTTTGCGTCGGCGACCGCACCGCCGAGGTGGCCCGGGCAAGCGGTTTCGACGCCATCTCGGCCGGCGGGGCGGTCGAGAATCTGGCGGCACTGATTCTCTCGCGGCCCGACGAAGGTCCGCTTCTCTGGCTTCGAGGTCAGGATCGGGCCGGCGACTTGTTGTCGCTGCTGCCGGGCCGGCAGGTCGCCGAAGCCGTGGTCTACGCGCAGAAAGAGTGTCTTCCAACCGCCGAAGCGATGGCCGTGATCGCCGCTCCGGGGCCGGTCGTCGTGCCGCTGTTTTCGCCGCGAACAGCCCGTTTGTTCGTGCAGGCATTGCCTGAAACGCGATCTGCCACGCTTTTGCCGGTGGCGATGAGCGGCAATGTCGCGGCCGCCCTGCCGCCCGATCTGGCCCGCCTTGCGGTGGTGGCCGAGCGGCCCGACGCGCCCGCCATGATTGCAGCAATCTCCCGCGCGATCTCGCTCGGCGTGCCTTGAAGCTTCCTGCGGCAAGCGGTTAGTCTAAGGGCCAGCCAAATCCGGGGATGCAAATGCCCAACGATGATCTCACGATCCCGGACTCCGGCCCCGAGTCTGCGCCAGAACCAGAGCGCAAGCCGGAGCCGATTCCCCGCAAACAGCGACCGACACCGCCGCCAAGAAAAGCTGGATTTATCGCACCTCTTTTGGGCGGCGCTCTGGCTGCCGGGCTGGGCTTTGGCCTGTCGCACTTCGACCTGCTGAAACTGCGGCCCGCGGCGGATGACGAGGCGCTGAAGCAGCAGATCGGCACCCTTGCCACGGACATCGTCACCCTGCGCACCGACCTGACGGATCGCACCGCCGCGCTGGACGGCGCCCTTGCCGCCGCCCGGACCGAGGTGGCGACGGCAACGGCGGACCTTGACGCGCGCACCACGGCGGCGCTTGCCGGCCTGACCGGCTTGCCCGACCAGATGACGGCGCTGAGCGCGCGCATCGACGCGCTCGACACCGCGCTGGCCTCGGCGGCCACGCAAAGTTCGGACGGGTCGGTGTCGCAGGCCGGCCTCGCGGCGCTGACCGCCGCGGTCGAGACGGTGAAGGCAGACCTGGCCACGCTCAAGGCCGCGCCGGTCGAAACCAGCGACCCCGAAACCCTGCGCCAGATCGCCCGCGACGAGATGGCGGCCTGGGAATCGGCCAACATGGAACGCGTGCGGGCCGAAGAGGCCGCGGCCGAAGCCGCCGTCAAGCGCGCGGCGACGCTGGCGGCGTTGCACCAGGCGGCCGAAAGCGGGGCGCCCTATGCCGCCGAACTGGCGGCGCTGGGCGATGTCGCGGTGCCCGAGATCGTCAAGAAATACGCCGACGCCGGCATGCCGACGTTGGCCCGGCTGACCGACGCCTTTGCCGAACCGGCCCGCGCGGCCCTGGATGCCTCGTTGCGGGCGCAGGGCGGCGGCGGTGGCATGGGCGACCGCCTGTGGTCCTTCCTGCGGGTGCAGACCGGCGCCCGCTCGCTGACCCCGCGCGAAGGCAGCGACCCCGACGCCGTGCTGTCGCGCGCCGAGGCCGCGCTGCGCGAGGGCCGGGTGACCGATGCTCTGACCGAACTGACCGGCCTGCCGCCCGAAGGCCAGGCCGCCTTGGCCGACTGGATGACGCTGGCCAAGGACCACCTTGCCGCGACAGACGCTCTGGCAACCCTGAAAACGCCCTGAGGAGAAGCAGATGCTCTGGTCTCTTACCAAGGTTGTCATCTTCCTCGCCGCGATTGCGGGGCTTGCGATCCTGGCCGAAACCCTGCTGGAAAGCAGCGGCGAAGTCCGCATCTGGGTCTTCGGACAGGAATTCACCCTGGGCCCGCTGCAGGCGGCAATCGCCGCCGTGGGGCTGGTGCTGGGGATCTGGCTCTTCCTTCGCCTGCTGGGCCTGCTGGTCGCGGTGTTCCGTTTTCTGAACGGCGATGAGACGGCAATCACCCGCTACTTCGACCGCAACCGCGAACGGCGCGGCTTCACCGCCCTGAGCGAGGGCATGGTGGCGCTGGCATCGGGCGAGGCGAACCTGGCGCTCAGCCGGGCGCGGACGGCGGAAAAGCTGTTGAAGAAGCCGGAACTGACCACGCTTCTCACCGCTCAGGCGGCCGAGGCCGCGGGTGACGGCAAGACGGCGATGTCGGCCTACAAGTCGATGCTGGCCTCGGACAAGACCCGCTTCGTGGCGATCCGTGGCCTGATGCGGCAGAAGCTGGCCACCGGCGACACCGCCACCGCGCTGAAGCTGGCCGAAAAGGCGCTGGCGCTGCGTCCAAGGCACAGCGAGACACAGGACGTGCTGCTGAAGCTGCAGACCGACACGGCCGACTGGAAAGGTGCGCGCGCCACGCTGAACGAAAAGCTGCGCACGGGTGAACTGCCGCGCAGCGTCTATCGCCGGCGCGACGCGCTCCTGGCGCTGCAAGAGGCCAAGACCGTGCTGGACGAGGGCAGCACGATCGAGGCCCGCGAGGCCGCGATCGAGGCCAACAAGATGTCGCCCGACCTGATCCCGGCCGCCGTCATCGCTTCGCGGGCGCTGGTCGAGAAGGGCGACAAGAAGAACGCGATGCGGGTGCTGAAAAAGGCCTGGGAGGCCCGTCCGCACCCCGATCTGGCCGCCGCCTTCGCCGCCATCGAGCCCAACGAATCCGCCTCGGCCCGCCTGCGCCGGTTCAAGCCGCTGCTCACCACCCGTACCAGCGACGAGGAAACCCGCCTTCTGCAGGCCGAACTGATGCTGTTGAACGAAGATTTCCGGGGCGCCCGCCGCATTCTGGGCAGCCTGGCCGAAAAGCATCCGACCCAGCGCACGCTGGCGATCCTGGCTGCGGCGGAACGCGGCCTGGGCACCGACGACGCCGAGGTGCGGGCGATTCTGGCCCGGGCGCTGACCGCCTCGCGCGGGCCGCAGTGGTGCTGCGACAAGTGCGAAGCCGTCCAGGCCGAATGGAACCCGGTCTGCCGGTCCTGCGGCAGCTTCGATACGCTGACCTGGCGCGAGCCGGTCGCCTCGCGGCAGTCGCATACCGCCGTGGTTGCCGACATCTCTCCGATCCTGACCGGGGCCCCGCAGCGAGCACCAACGGCGCTGCTGCCAGGCATTGCCGAGGAAGTCGTCGAGATCCGGCCAGAGGACATCACCCGAAGTCCGTCGTGAAGGCGGGCCAGAGGCAAGCCCGCGCGCCCGTCCCGGACCGGGTCTTGCGGCGACTTGCATATCCGAACGGGCCATAGTAGGGGCTTGCCGAAGAAGGTTGCCGCTGTAGCTCAGCTGGTAGAGCACGTCATTCGTAATGATGGGGTCGGGGGTTCGAGTCCCTTCAGCGGCACCAATTCCGTTCTTGGCAAGAGATCAGGCCGTCGGCAGAACCCCGCGCCATCGGTCGGCAGGGTTCTGCTCTGCTGTCCGCTCGTCGGTCGCCGTCAGCCCTTCAGCGGCAGGCAGATTTCGGTGACCAGCTTGTCGGGCGGCGTGTCCACAGGCGAGTTGAGATAGACCTCGAACGGCGGCACGTCAGCAGGTTCCTCGCCCGATTTCGGCAACCAGATCGAATAGAGCTGGTCATAGCCGGCCTGCAGCCCGGCATAGGGGCCAGTGTGTGTCAACACGGCGCGTCGGCCGGCGGGCAGGTTGACGGTCTCGATCGGCGCGGCCATCCGGGGGGCCTGCGGCGACAGCTCAAAGCCGGCATGGCTGCGCAGCTTGTCGGACGGGGTGGCCGAGGGGTCGTCGTAATAGACGGCGATCATGGCGCCGACGTAAGGGAACAACTTGCGCGTCGCCATCAGGGCCGAAAGCCTTTCGAAGGCGTGGCCGATGGCGTGGTAGGGGCCGCTGTGCGGCAGGGCGGCCAGCTTGCGGGCCGGCTCGGAACGGATCTCGACAGGAAACATGATCAGGATCTCCGGTATGGTCAGGGGGGTAAAGGGGCGCAGTTCGCCCCGGTTGCGGAAGGCCCGCGGCGTCATTCCGAAGCTTTCGCTGAAGGCCCGGGTAAAGCTGGCGAGGCTGTCGTAGCCCACATCGCGCGCAATCTGCGCCACCGGCTGGTCAGTCTGCACCAGGGCCGCCGAGGCGTGGAACATCCGCAGCCGGCGCACCGCCTGGGCCGCCGTTTCGCCGGTCAGCGCGCGGAACACGCGGTGCCAGTGGAACCGGCTCATCGCGGCAACATCGGCCAGCGCGTCCAGCGACAGATCGGCCGCCGGATTGGCGTGGATGTAGTCCAGCACCCTGAGAATGCGCTTTTCCTGTGGAGTCTTCATCGCTCTTCGGTCCTTTCGGAGGGCGTCGCGGGGCCTCCGCGCAGAACGTCGCACGGGGCCCATCCGCAAATCTTGCCGAGTTGCACTTTGTTCGGCCGGCGGCCATATAGGAACCCTGTCCGGACGAGGATGCGTGATGATCTATCTCGACTTCGAGAAGCCCCTCGCCGAGATCGAGGGCAAGGCCGAAGAACTGCGGGCGATGGCGCGGACCTCGCCGGGAATGGATGTCTCGAAAGAGGCGGAGGGTCTGGACCGCAAGGCGGAGCAAGCGCTGCGCGACCTCTACAAGAGCCTGACCGCCTGGCAGAAATGCCAGGTCGCGCGGCACCCGGACCGGCCGCACTGCAAGGACTACATCGACGGGCTGTTCACCGAATTCACCACGCTGGCCGGCGACCGCGCCTTTGCCGATGACCATTCGGTGATGGGCGGCCTCGCGCGGTTCGAGGATCGCCCGGTGGTGGTGATCGGCCACGAAAAGGGCAACGACACCAAAAGCCGGATCGAGCGCAACTTCGGCATGGCGCGGCCCGAGGGCTATCGCAAGGCCATTCGCCTGATGGACCTGGCCGACCGCTTCCGGCTGCCGGTGATCACCCTGGTCGACACCCCCGGCGCCTATCCCGGCAAGGGCGCGGAAGAACGCGGCCAGGCCGAAGCCATCGCGCGCTCGACCGAAAAGTGCCTGACCCTGGGCGTGCCGCTGATCGCCGTGGTGATCGGCGAGGGCGGCTCGGGCGGGGCGGTGGCCTTCGCCACGGCCAACCGCGTGGCGATGCTGGAGCATTCGATCTATTCCGTCATCAGCCCGGAAGGCTGCGCCTCGATCCTGTGGAAGGACGCCGAGAAGATGCGCGAGGCGGCCGAGGCCCTGCGGCTGACGGCGCAGGATCTGGCCAAGCTGGGGATCATCGACAAGGTGGTGCCCGAGCCGGTGGGCGGCGCGCAACGGTCTCCCAAGGATGCGGTTGAATCGGTCGGCAAGGCGATTGCGGCCATGCTGGCTGATCTGACAGCCAAGACCCCGGCCGAACTGATCGCGGACCGGCGGAAAAAGTTCCTGAGCATGGGGTCGAAGGGCCTGGCGGCGTGAACCCCTGGGCCATCGTCGCCATCGCCGGGCTGATGGAGACCGGCTGGGCGCTGGGGCTGAAATATTCCGACGGGTTCTCCAGGCTCTGGCCCTCGGTCGCCACGCTGGTCATGGCAGTGGCCTCGTTCTGGCTGCTGAGCATCGCCATGCGGACCCTGCCGGTGGGCACGGCCTATGCCGTCTGGGTGGGCATCGGCGCGGTCGGCACGGCGGTGGCGGCGGTGTTCCTGTTCCAGGAACCGGTGAACGCGCTGCGGGTGGCCGGGATCGGGCTGATCCTGGCCGGGATCGTGGCGCTGAAATTCGCATGATCAGGGCCGCGGTTCTGGCGGCGCTGCTGGCGCTGCCGGCAGGGGCCGGCACGCTTGAGGGCCGGCTGGTCACCTTTACCGTGATGACCTGGGACGATCCGGCGGCACCCTTCCTGCAGGCCCGGGGGCGCACGGTCACGGTCGGCGCCGGGATCGAGTTTGGGCTTGGGCCAGAGGGCCTGACCGGCGGGCTGGACGTGGTGCCGGTGACGGTCGAGATCGGGCCGTCGCGGGTTGAGATGACCTATCCCAAAGGGATGGGGCAGTTCTTCACCGCCGGGTTCAACGGCTATGTGCTGCGCTTTGAAACCGATTGCGCGCTGTTTTCCGGCTGGAAGGTGGACAAGGCGTTCACCACCATGCCCGTGACGGACGCCGACATCTTCACCGACAGAGGCGCGCTTTACATCAACGTCTCGGGCCGCGACTACGGGCCTTCGGCGCGGCTGGCGGTCGACCTTGACGTGACCGACTGCCCGCTCAGCTGACCGGCCTTTTCGGCCGCTTCGGTTTTGGCGGCGGCAGGTCGGCGGCAATGGCACGCAAGGCGCGGCTCACGCGGTCCGGGTCGTCCAGCGCATCGGTGACCAGAAGGTGCTGCTTCGCACCCGGATAGGGATGGCCGGTGGCGCAGCCCGGCAGGGCAGCAAGTGCCCCGGCGGTGGGTTTCAGGAACAGCTGGTCGTCGCAGACCAGCGCCACCACCTTGTCCTCCAGATACAGCGCGTATTCGCCGAACATCTTGCGCGACGAAAGCGGCAGGTCCGACAACAGGTCGAGCAGGTGGTCGATGGTTTCGGCGCGGGTGGCCATCAGGGCGCCCGGAACCCGGCCTCGGCCATCAGCCGGTTCGAGGCGGTCTCGATCTCGGTCTCGATCCGCCGCATGAATTCGGGCACGCGCAGGCCCGGCTCGATGGCGGGCAGGAATTCCACCACGGCAAGACCGGGCTTGCGCAGGATGCCGTGGCGGGGCCAGAACACGCCGACATTGGTGGCGGCGGGCACGCAGGGCTGGCCAAGCTGGTCGTACAGAAGGCCGGTGCCCACCTTGTAGGGTTTCTTCGCGCCCGGGGCGACGCGGGTGCCCTGCGGGTAGATGATCAGCTGGCCGGGCAGGCCGGATGTTCTCTCGACATCGGCCTTCATCTTGGCGATGGCGGCGCCGCGCTTGCCGCGATCCACCGGCACACAGCCCATGCGCAGGGCGTATTGGCCCAGGAACGGCGCGTAAAGCAGTTCCCGCTTCATGATGAACTTGCCACGGGGAACGGCGGAAAAGATCATGATGATGTCGAAAAAGCTTTGGTGCTTGGCGGCGATCACCACCTCGCCGGTGGGCGGCGTGCCGCGGATCTCGGACCGCAGGCCGCACAGCACGCGGGCGGTAAAGCGCACCCAGCGGCAGTAGGCATGCGCCGCGGCAAAGGCGCCCTCGCGCGAGACCAGCGCCCAGGGGGCAAAGGCCAGCGCGATGGCGGCCAGGGCCAGATACATCTGCACCACGAAGACCAGCGATAGCACCCAGCGGACAGCGATCATGGCAGCTCTTTCAGTTTCTGGTGGGCGGCGCGGTGGGTGGCGGCAAAGGCCACGGCCCCGGCCAGCGGCGGCAGAAGAAGGGGAAGAAGCCAGCCCCAGCCGGTGAATCCAAGGCCGGTCAGGAACCCTCCGGCGGCATCGGCGCGCGGCAACAGCGCCACCCCGATCAGCCCGGCCAAGGCGCCTGCGGCGGCCCCGGTCAGCGCCCGCAGGGTGAACCGGCGCACGAAGGCGCGGGCGATGTAGCCATCGCGTGCGCCCACCAGCCGCAAGACCCGGATCACCTGGGCATTCGCGGCCAACGAGGCATTTGCAGCCAGCGTGATCATCGCCGCCATGGTCGCGCCGATCAGCACGATCGACAGCCAGCCCAGCAGGCGCAGCCGCCCCGCCGCCTCGGCCAGGGGGCGGCGCCAGCGGGTGTGGTCATCCAGCACCGCGCCCGGTGCCTCGGCCGCCAGGCGCTGGCGCAGGCCCTCGCCGTCATAGCCGGGCTCGGCCTCGACCAGTTCGATCAGGCGTGGCAGCGGCAGGGCCTCCACCGGCAGGTCGGGGCCGAACCACGGCTCCAGCAGGGCGCGCTGCTCGTCGTCGGTCAGCGCGCGGGCGCTGGCGACACCGGGGGTGGTGGCCAGCAGCGCCAGCACGGCGTCGGTCTGGGCCTGCATCTGGTCTGGCGGAGCGGCCAGCCGGATCGTCGCTGTCCGCGCCAGCGCATCCGACCAGCGATTGGCCAGCCGCCCCGAGGCCAGCGCCAGGGCCAGCGCGAAGACGCACAGAAAGGTCATCGCGCCGGCGGTGAACGTGGTCAGCCATGCGGTATGGCCTGAAGGCGGCACCACGCGGTCGGCGTTGCGCTCGGGGTTGACGAAGGCGGTCAGGGCCAGCGGCAGCTTCACAGGTCGGCCCCCGCCAGCTGGATGCGCCGCTTCGAGATCCGCAGCACCCGGGCCGAAACCTGCGATTTCGCCTGCCGGATCAGGTTCAGGTCGTGGGTGGCAACCAGGATCGTCTTGCCCATCCGGTTCAGCTCGACCAGCAGCTTCAACAGCCGCAGCGACATCTCCCAGTCCACGTTGCCGGTCGGCTCGTCAGCCAGCACCACGTCCGGCCCCATGATGATGGCCCGCGCCAGCGCGGCCCGCTGCCGCTCTCCCCCCGACAGCGACGGCGGGCGGGCGTCCGCCAGATGCCCCAGGCCCACCCAGTCCAGCAGGTCGGTCAGGTCGCGCGGATCACCGGCCCGCCCCGAGACGGTCAGCGGCAGCTGCACATTGGCCGTCAGCGGCAGGTGGTCCAGGAACTGCACGTCCTGATGCACCACGCCGATGCGGCGGCGACTGTTGGCGATGTCGTCCCGGGTCAGCGTCCGGACCTCGCGGTCGAACAGCGTCACATGGCCCGATGTGGGCATCAGCTCGGCATAGGCCAGCTTGAGGAAGGTGGTCTTCCCCGAGCCGGACGGGCCGGTCAGGAAATGGAACGACCCCGCCGCAAGCCGCAGCGAGACTTCGGAAAGAAGCTCGCCCCCGCCATAGTTGTAGGCCACGTTCTCGAACGAAATCACTCGCGCATTCCCCGGCGCCGGCGCCCAGACCCCGCCGACGCTGGCCCGAAGCTTTCGTGCTGTCAATTGCACGCCGCCGCGGGCCTGCACAAGGGCGCGATGGCCGGCGGGCCAGTCCCGCCCGGGCGCTGCCTCGGGCTGCACGCCCGACCCGAGCGTCCTGCCTCAGCGGCAACGGGGCCGTCTGTCACACCCGCCCCCGCCTGCGCCTCAGGTGCGCCGACATCCGCGCGCGCCCCCGCAACCCCGCCTTAACCCCGCCCAAGGCCTCCTGCCCAAAACCGGAAGGCTCCCCATGCGCATCCGCCTCAGCCAGATCGACCCCGCCGCCCTCCTGCGCGACCGCTCCACCCTCGACCCCGACGCCCTCGCCGCCCTGCAAGCCTCCATCGCGGCCGAGGGCCTGCGCACCCCGATCGAGGTCTGGCGCCTCACCATCCCGCGCCCGCCCTTCCGCTACGGCCTCATCGCCGGCCTCCGCCGCCTCACCGCCTTCCGCGCCCTCGCCGCCACCAACCCCGCCTTCGCCACCATCCCCGCCACGCTCCGCACGCCCGCCACCCTCGCCGCCGCCATGGCCGCCATGGTCACCGAGAACGAGATCCGCGCCCAGATTTCCCCCTGGGAGAAGGGCCGCCTCATCACCGACGCCGTGCACGAAGGCCACTTCGACACCCCCGACGCCGCCGTCGCCGCCCTCTACCCCGCGCTCACCCGCCAGGCCCGCGCCCGCATCCGCGCCTTCGCCGCCGTGGTCGAGGCACTCGACGGCACGCTGACCACCCCCGAGGCCCTGACCACCCCGCAGGTCGAGCGCCTCGCCGCCGCCCTCCGCGCCGGCTTCGACGGGTTGATCCACGCCACCCTCGCGCCCCTGCGCCGCGAAAGCCTCGCCACCCAGTGGTCCGCCCTGGCACCCGTGCTGGCCGAGTCCCTCAGCCCCCGCCCCGAGCCGCCCGGCCCCCCCGGCCGCCCCCGCCGCCTGCTGCACCTGAAACAGGGCCTGACCATCCGCCGCGAGATGACCCGAACCGGCTGGATCCTCCGCTTCTCCGGCCCCGAAGCCCGCAGCGGAGCCCTCATCGACGACGTGCTGGACCAGGTGGAGGCGTGGTTTCAGGTGAAGGGGTGAGGGGACCGCTCCGAACTCAACTGGTGCGCACGTACGAAACCCGATCGCGAGGTTCTCGCAAAATCTTGTGGCCCGGCCCATAAGTTGCTTCTACTTCAGAAATGGCCACCATATAAGGGATTGACAAACGGCAAGGAACGAAGCAGGAACAAATGAGCAAGTATGTGCCACAGCGGGTTCGGGACCCGCTACACGACTTGATAGAGTTTCGTCCAAATGCCTTCGAGGACGCAATGTGGCGGGTCATTCAGACGCGCCCCTTCCAGAGGTTGCGGCGCGTCAAGCAGCTTGCGTTTTCTGAACTCGTCTATCCGGGTGCGACCCACACAAGGTTCATTCATAGCATCGGTGTTTTCCATACTGCCCGATTGCTGATGGCTAACATTGAGAGACAGCTTGGAAAGGAAGACGCTTACTCGGAACCCAAGGCTAAGATCGCACTTGCAGCAGCATTGGTTCACGACGTTGGCCATGGACCTTTTAGCCACTCGTTTGAGACCGTTGGAAAGCGGCTTTCGCTGCCGAATCTCAGCCATGAAGCAATTAGCGCTAAGCTAATCAAGGAAAGTGAAATTGCGGAATCTCTGAATATTTTGGGTGGTGGATTTGCAAACGATGTTGGAAACCTTATTGCTCAAGATGGTCCGACCGATATATATAGTTCGGTGGTGTCGAGCCAGTTTGATGCTGATCGCTTGGATTACATGCGTCGGGACAAATTGATGACTGGGACACAGCACAGTGAAATTGATTTCACTTGGCTCATGGCGAATTTAAAGATCGGCTCCGTTGCGTATGGAGTGGACGAAGCAAAGGTCGGCGACATTGAAACTCTAGTTTTGGATTCGAAGGCGAGATTTGCCGCTGAAACCTACGTCCTAGGACTATTTCAACTCTATCCCACCGTTTACTTTCATAAGGCCACACGAAGCGCAGAGAAGGTTTTTACGGAGCTTTTTTTAAGGGTCATTAAAATCGTCCAAGAGGGTGATTACAGAAGATCAGGACTCGCGTTAAATCATCCGATTGTCAAGTTTGCTAGAAAGCCAGAGTCGATTGACAATTTTCTGAGTCTAGACGATACTGTAATTTGGGGGGCGATACACTCGTTTTGTGACGCCAACGATAATGTGGTTGCGAACCTCGCGATCCGCCTTCGAGACCGTAAATTGCTGAAATCATATGATATTCGGAATAGATTAAGGGAAATTTGTCCCGAATTAGGCGAGGATTCGAGGGACAGAGTTGTTAAGCTTGCAGGCTCAGGAATTGAGGAGTGGTCTGATGAGAAATCAAAGGATGTTCCAAGACTTATTCTAGACGATGCAAAGCGTAGCCCATACAAGAAGCTTGAATCCAGTTCTGGACCACTGGGAAAGATGTTGATTGAAGACAACGGGCAGCTGGTTGACTTGGGGGATATTTCCGATGTGGTTCGAGCAGCTCAGGTATTTAAGCTAAATCGAGTTTACTTTGATGAGGATGACCAGGAAGCGAAGCGCCACGTTGAAGCGGCCTTGACGAAAGCAATAGCGGAGGAGAAAGAATGACACATAAGAACATCACCTCAGAAATCGATGAGATTGTTGACATCGTTGCTACCGCGAACGGAAACCTAATTGGAAGAACGCGCCTTCAGAAGACGGCCTGCCTTCTGACAATGGCAGGGCTCAGTGATCGCTTTTCGTTTATCTACAAGCATTATGGTCCATTTAGTCAGGACTTAGCAGATGCGACTGAGTTGGCGACGCTTTTTTCTAATCTTTCCGAAGAGCAAAGGCGTACGCAATGGGGCAGCACCTATTCGGTGTTTACAACCTGCACAAAGGCCACAACTAGAATCGACAGCCCTCGCGCAAGGATGATATCAATCGCGAACGCTGCAGATCCTATTGAACTGGAACTTGCCACGACTGCGGCATTTCTGGCGAAGCAAGGTTTCAATGACCCTTGGGCCGAAACGGCAAGCCGAAAGCCGGAAAAGATCGCTAACGGTCGTCTTGATCGGGCAAAATGTCTTTATAAGCGCCTCTTGGCGATAGATACTCCGAAACCGCTTCCCGCGATTTAGGAAGTGAGGCTGCAGGGAACCTCATCCGACGACTGCGGCATTGAGGGCTTGATCAGCCAGCCACAGCGCCCTGTTGCCCGGCGACGATCTCGCTCACCCGGTTGGCCGGCACCCCCAGGCTGCGGGCCAGCGCCGACGCGCTCAGGCCCAGCGGGGCCAGGAACTCCTCGCCCAGCACTTCGCCGGGGTGCACCGGGTCAATGTCCGTCACAGCTTTCAACCTCATGCCCGTCGCCCCCGTCCCATCTGAAACAGACCCCAAACCCGGCCCCACGGGGTAATCCTTTGCGGCACCCAAAACCCCCAATCCCTGAACCGGCTCTCCAACCCGGTGGAGTCCTTTGCGGCCAAAGGGTCCCCAGCGTCGCCCCGGGACCTCCCGTCACGCCACCCGTTCCTACCCACCACACCCTGACCCCAAATCGCCGCATCGGCCCGGCGCCAAGCCTTCCGCTCACACGGCCGCCGAAACCTCCGATCCTCAACAAATCCTCAGACCGGCTCTGACCCATCGGAGTCCTTCGCAGCCAATCCCGGCCTCGCCCGGACCGCCCGCCCCGCCTCCGGGTCGCAGGCTGAGGCTCCACCCCACCTCGCCCACACCCCCGAATGGCCACATCGGCCCGGCGCCAGGGCCTCCACTCACACGCCCCCCAAAACCCCCCAATCCTTAACAACTCCCTAAAACGTCCTCGTAACCCATTGGAATCCCTTGCGGCAAAAGGTGTCCCATCATGGGACACTACCCGATGGCCCCCCGCACCCCCCCGGTCTGCCCCCGGTCCAGCAGCCAGTGGTCCAAAATCACGCAGGCCATCATCGCCTCCCCCACCGGCACCGCCCGGATCCCCACGCAAGGGTCATGCCGCCCCTTGGTCACCACCTCCACCGCCTCGCCGGAGAGGTTCACCGAGGCCCGCGGCGTCAGGATCGAGGAGGTCGGCTTCACCGCGAACCGGCACACCACCGCCTGCCCCGTGGAAATCCCCCCCAGGATCCCCCCCGCGTGGTTCGACCCGAACCGCAACCCGTCCTCCCCCATCCCCATCTCGTCCGCGTTCTCCACCCCCGTCAGCCCCGCCGCCGCCATCCCCGCCCCGATCTCCACCCCCTTCACCGCGTTGATCGACATCATCGCCCCCGCCAGGTCCTGGTCCAGCTTGCCGTAAAGCGGCGCCCCCAGCCCCGCCGGCACACCCTCCGCCACGACCTCGACCACCGCCCCCACCGAATTCTGGTCCTTCCGCACCTGGTCCAGATGCTCCGCCCACTCCCCCGCCGCGACAGCATCCGGGCACCAGAACGGGTTCCTCTCGACCTCGGCCAGATCGAACCGCGACCGGTCGATCCCCAGCTTCCCCAGCTGCACCATGTAGCCGGTGATCCGCACCTCCGGCGCCAGCACCGCCAGCACCGCCCGCGCCACCCCCCCCGCCGCCACGCGGGACGCCGTTTCCCGCGCGCTGGACCGCCCGCCGCCGCGCGGGTCGCGGACACCGTATTTCAGGTGGTAGGTCACGTCGGCATGCCCCGGACGGAATGCCTGCGCGATCTCGCCATAGTCCTTGGACCGCTGGTCGGTGTTCTCGATCATCAGCGAGATCGGCGTGCCCGTCGTCACCCCTTGGTACACCCCCGACAGGATGCGCACCGCGTCCGCCTCCTGGCGCTGGGTGACGAACCGCGACCCCCCCGGCTTCCTCCGGTCCAGCCAGGGCTGCAGGTCCGCCTCGCTCAACGGCACGCCCGGCGGGCAGCCATCCACCACGCAGCCGATCGCCGGCCCGTGGCTTTCGCCCCAGGTGGTGACCCGAAACAGATGGCCGAAGGTGTTGAGGCTCATGTCACTCTCCCTGATCCCGCTTGGGTCTAGGCAAGCCCAAGGCCCGCATCAAGCCCCTCTTGAAATCCGAACTCTCGTTCCCAAGTTAGCCAAGCGGGCCGGGCCCCTCTGACGACGCTTGTCGTGATGTCGGACCGCATCGAGAACGCGCTCGATGTCCGCCCGGCACCTTGCCTTTCACGGCAGACCTCTCGGCGCCCCAAACAGAGAGGCAATTGGGGTGGAATTTCTGTACCTGCTGTTTCTGGGCAAGCCCGTGTGGATGTGGCTTGTCTTCATCGGCATCGTGATCGCCCTGTTGATCCTGGACCTTGGCGTCCTGAACAAGAAGGACCACGAGATCGGCGTTGCCGAAAGCCTCAGGCTCTCGGCCCTGTACATCACCCTCGGCGTGGCCTTCTCGGGCTTTGTCTGGTGGCAGATGGACGTCGAATCCGCAAAGCTCTATCTGACCGCCTTCGTGGTGGAAAAGACCCTGGCGATGGACAACGTCTTTGTCATTGCGCTGATCTTCACCTACTTCGCCATCCCCCGCGTCTATCAGCATCGCGTGCTGTTCTGGGGCATCCTGGGCGTGATCGTGCTGCGCGGCATCATGATCGGCGCCGGCGCGGCGCTGGTCACCAACTATCACTGGGTCCTGTATCTTTTCGCGGCTTTCCTGGTCTTCACCGGAGTCAAGATGCTGGTCACCGACGACCAGCACATCGACATCAGCCAGAACCCCATCCTCAGGTTCATTCGACGTCGTCTGAACGTGACCGACAAGCTGCACGGCAACGCCTTCTTCGTGCAGGAACCGCATCCGCGCAGCGGCAAGCTGACGACCTTTGCAACGCCGCTGTTCCTGGCCCTGGTGATGGTGGAATTCGCCGACCTGGTCTTCGCGGTCGACTCGGTGCCGGCGGTCTTTGCCATCACCACCGACCCGTTCATCGTCTACACCTCGAACATCTTCGCTATCCTGGGCCTGCGCGCGCTTTACTTCGCGCTGGCGGCGATCCTGCACCGCTTCCACTACCTGAAATACGCGCTGGCGATCCTGCTGGTGTTCATCGGGTCCAAGATCTTCGTCGCCGATGCGCTGGGCTGGGAGAAGTTCCCCGCCAACTGGTCGCTGGCCATCACGCTTGGCATCCTGGGCGCGGGCGTGGCCTGGTCGCTGTGGAAGACGCGCGGCGACAAGGCCGTGGCGGGCTGACCCCTTCGCATCGGCGGCCCTTGCATGTGCCGCCGATGCGCCTATTCTGGCCGATACCTCGGGGTGTCTGGGCAACCAGGCTGAGATGCGAAAGCGAACCCGTTGAACCTGAACCGGATCATACCGGCGGAGGGAAGGTGCATCGGATCTCTCCATGCCCGGCCACCCGTCGCCCCCATGGAGGACCCTATGAAGCCCCCCCTTCTTGCGGCGACTGTCGTTTCCCTTGCGGCCGGTGCCGCGGTTGCGGAAACGCCTGTCCTGACCGTTCTGACCTATGACAGTTTCACCAGCGAATGGGGGCCCGGCCCGGCGGTGGAACAGGCCTTCGAGGCCATCTGCGGCTGCGATCTTCGCTTCGTCACCGGCGGCGACGGTGCCGCGCTGCTGGCCCGGCTGAAGCTGGAGGGGGCGGCAAGCGAGGCCGACGTGGTGCTGGGGCTGGACACCAGCCTTGCGGCCGAGGCGGCGGCGACGGGGCTGTTCGCCCCGCACGGCCAGGCGGCCGCAAAGGGCTTGCCGGTTCCATACGACGACCCGTTGTTCCTGCCGTATGACTGGGGCTGGTTCGCCTTTGTCCACGACAAGACCAGGCTGCCCGCGCCGCCCGCGTCCTTCGAGGCGCTGGCGGCAAGCGAGGTGAAGGTGGTGATCCAGGACCCGCGCTCCTCGACCCCCGGGCTGGGGCTGCTGCTGTGGGTCAAGGCGGCCCATGGCGACAGGGCCGCCGCGCTTTGGGCGGAACTCGCCGACAACATCGTCACCGTTACCCCCGGCTGGTCGGAAGCCTATGGCCTGTTCCTTGAGGGCGAGGCAGACATGGTGCTGAGCTACACCACCTCGCCCGCCTATCACCGGATTGCCGAGCAGGACGCCGGCAAGGACTGGGCGCCGTTCGCCGAGGGGCATTACCTGCAGGTCGAGGTGTCGGGCGTGCTGGCGGCCAGCGACCAGCCCGACCTGGCGCGCGCCTTCGTGGCCTTCACGCAAGGTTCCGAGTTCCAGTCGGTGATTCCGACGACGAACTGGATGTATCCCGCGGCCGAGATGCCGCTGCCGGAAGGGTTCGAGACGTCGCGGCCGGAAGTGTCGCTGCTGATGACAGCGGATGAGGCGCAGGCGGCCCGCGGGCCGGCGCTGGCGGAATGGCAAGCGGCGCTCGGGCAATAGGGGCGCTTGCGCTTCTGCTGGTCGCCGCGCCCCTGGTGGCGGTGGCCTGGGCGGCGGGGGGCGTCAGCCTGTCCGCCGCCGACTGGGCGGCGCTGCGCTTCACCGTGCTGCAGGCCACCGTGTCGTCGGTGGTTTCGGTGCTGCTGGCGGTGCCGGTGGCCAAGGCGCTGGCGCGGCGGCGGTTTCCGGGCCGGGGGGCGCTGATCACGCTGATGGGGGCGCCGTCCCTGCTGCCGGTGATCGTGGCGGTGCTGGGGCTGGTCGCGGTCTATGGCCGGGCGGGGTGGCTGAACGACGGGCTGGCGGCGGCCGGGCTGCCCCGGGTGCAGGTCTACGGCTTGCAGGGCGTGGTGATGGCGCATGTGTTCCTGAACCTGCCGCTGGCGACGCGGATGCTGCTGCAGGGCTGGCAGGCGATCCCGGCCGAGCGGTTCCGGCTGGCCGAGAGCCTGTCGTTCCGGCCGGCGGACGTGGCGCGCCACCTTGAGCGGCCGATGCTGGCCGAGGTGGTGCCGGGTGCGCTGGCCACCGTCTTCGCGGTCTGCCTGACCTCATTCGCGGTGGCGCTGGTGCTGGGCGGGGGGCCGCGGGCCACCACACTGGAGCTGGCGATCTACCAGGCGGTGCGGTTCGACTTCGATCTTGGCCATGCCGCCGGGCTGGCGCTGGTGCAGACGGCCCTGGGCGCCGCGGCGGCGCTGGCGGCCTGGCGGATGGCGCAGGCAGCTGGGTTCGGCGCGGGGCTGGACCGGGCGCCGATGTGGCGGGGTCCGGACGGCTGGCGGCGCGGGGCGGATGTGTTGGCGCTTGGGCTGGCTGCGGCGTTCCTGCTGGTGCCGATGGTGGCAATCCTGCTTCGGGGCCTGCCGGGGCTGGCGGACCTGCCGCCCGAGGTATGGGCGGCGGCCGGGCGTTCGGTCACGGTCGCGCTGGTGTCGACGGCGGCCACGATGACCGCCGCGCTGACCCTGGCGGTGGCGGTGGCGCGCGGCGGGGCGCGGTGGCTGGACCTGGCGGCGGCGCTGCCGCTGGCGACCAGCGGGCTGGTGCTGGGGACCGGCCTTTTCCTGATCGCCCAGCCCATCGTGCCGCCGACGCGGCTGGCCCTGCCGGTGACGGTGCTGGTCAACGCGCTGCTGGCGCTGCCCTTCGCCTTCCGGCTGCTCTTGCCCGAGGCGCGGGCGCTGCACGCGGGTTACGGGCGGCTGGCGGAAAGCCTGGGGCTGCAAGGCCCCGCCCGCCTGCGCCTGCTGACGCTGCCGCGGCTGGCCCGGCCGCTGGGCTTTTCCGCCGGGCTGACGGCGGCCTTGTCGATGGGCGACCTGGGGGTGATCGCGCTGTTTGCGGCCGATCAGGGCGCCACCTTGCCGCTTATGGTGCAGCGGCTGATGGGCGCCTACCGGACCGAGGCGGCAGCGGGGGCCGCGCTGCTGCTGGTGGGCCTGAGCTTCGCTCTGTTCTGGGCCTTTGACGCAGGGGGACGCCGTGCTGCAGCTTGACCGGGTGGAACTGGCGCAGCCGGGGTTCCGGTTGACGGCGGATTGGTCCGTGCCCAAGGGCGCACGGGTGGCGCTGATCGGGCCGTCCGGCGCCGGCAAGTCGTCGCTGCTGTCGGCCATCGCCGGGTTCTTCCCGCCGGTCGCCGGCCGCATCCTTTGGGCCGGAACCGACATCGGCGCCATGCCCCCCGGCGCGCGGCCGCTGTCGATCCTGTTCCAGGACCAGAACCTGTTTCCGCACCTGACGCTGGCGCAGAATGTCGCCATGGGCCTGCGCGCCGACCTGCGGCTGTCAACCGACGAACGCGCCCGGGTCGCTGCCGCCCTGGCACGGGTGGGGCTGCAGGGCCTGGACGACCGCCGGCCCGGAGAGCTTTCGGGGGGTCAGCAGGGACGAGCGGCCTTGGCCCGCGTGCTGCTGCGCGCGCGGCCCCTGCTCTTGCTGGATGAGCCCTTTGCCGCCCTTGGCCCGGCGCTCAAGGGGCAGATGCTGGGCCTGGTGGCCGAGGTCGCCGAAGACACCGGGGCGACGGTGCTGATGGTCACCCACGACCCCGCCGACGCGCGGCGCTTTGCAGAGCTGACGGTGCTGGTGGCCGAGGGTGTGGCCCACCGCCCGCACCCGACCGAGGCGCTGTTCGCCGAGCCGCCGCCGCCGCTGGCGGACTATCTGGGAGGCGCCTGAAATGCAAAGACCCCCGCCCGGGGTGCGGGCAGGGGTCCTGGATGTCACGTCAGACTGGCGTCAGGCGTGCTTTTTCTTGTTCTTCGCCGCAGCCCAGATCTGCTTGTTGGTGAAGTAGAGCAGCACCGTCAGCACGAACAGGAAGCCGACCGCGATGAAGCCGGCCTGCTTGCGCGCCATCATCTTCGGTTCGGCCGCCCACATCAGGAAGGCGGCCACGTCTTCGGCCATCTGGTCCATGGTGGCGGCGGTGCCGTCCTCATAGGTCACCAGATCGTCGAACAGTGCCGGAGGCATCTGCACATAGCTGCCCTTGATGGTCGAGACGCCATGTTCGTCCTTGCAGCTGTCCGGGATGCCGCCCACCGCGAAGACGGTGTTGTAGTAGTAGCCGTCGATGCCGTCCGGCGCGCAGTCCGGGTTCGCCTCGGCGAAGTGGGTCAGGTACGAGTAGATATACTCAGGCCCGCCCATCCCTTTGGTCAGCTGGTTGATCCCGGAGCCATAGGGCCCGTGGAAGCCGGCGCGCGCCTTGGCCATCAGCGAAAGGTCCGGACCCATGCCGTCGCCGGCGCGGATCGGGAAGGGATCAGTCCATTCGCGGGTGCGCTCGCTGCCATCCGGCAACACGACCGAATCCAGACCGGCGGCATATTCCCGCACTTGCTCGGGCGGCAGTTGCGGGCCACCCGGATCGGCCAGCGTGCGGATCGGCACGTACCGCATGCCGTGGCAGGCCGAACAGACTTCGGAGAAGACCTGAAGCCCGCGCTGCAACTGCGCCTGGTCGAACTTGCCCATCGGCCCTTCAAAGACGAAGGCCTTGTCGATCATGTCGGATTCCGGGCCGCCCGCGGCCAAAGCCACCCCGGACGAAAGGACCAGCGCCGAGACTGCCGAGAGTGCGATTTTCCTCATCATGGTCATCACCTTTCTCACTCGGCCGGGGTCGATTTGATGCCGTAGTGGGCATTGAAGTCTTCTTCGATCGACGCCGGCAGCGGGGTCGGCTTCTCGATCACGCCCAAGAGCGGCAGGATCACCAGGAAGTAGGCGAACCAGTAGGCCGAGGCGATCAGCGAGATCGTGGCGTAGGGCTCTTCCGCGGGCATGGCGCCGCACCACATCAGGACGATGAAGTCGACCACCAGAAGCGCAAACCACCAGCGGAACATCGGCCGGTAACGGCCCGACTTGACCGAAGAGGTGTCAAGCCAGGGCGCCAGCGCCAGAACCAGGATCGAGCCGAACATCGCCAGCACGCCGAAGAACTTGGCGTCGACGATGCCGAAGGTCAGCCAGTTGGTCGCGATCACCACCCAGACGTCGGCGGTAAAGGCGCGCAGGATCGCGTAGAACGGCAGGAAGTACCATTCCGGCACAATGTGGATCGGCGTCGAAAGCGGGTTCGCCTCGATGTAGTTGTCGGGGTGGCCCAGGTAGTTGGGCATGAAGCCCACCACCGCGAAGAACAGGACCATGATGACGCCCAGGGCGAACAGGTCCTTCATCACGAAGTAGGGCCAGAACGGCAGGGTGTCGCGCTCGGCCTCTTCGCGCGAGGTGCGGCGCACCTCAACCCCGGTGGGGTTGTTGTTGCCGGTGGTGTGGAAGGCCCAGATGTGCACCGCGACCAGCGCCGCGATCACGAAGGGCAGCAGGTAGTGCAGCGAGAAGAAGCGGTTCAGCGTGGCATTGTCCACCGCAGGGCCGCCCAGCAGCCAGGCCTGGATCGGCTCGCCGATGCCGGGGATGGCGCCGAACAGGCCGGTGATCACGGTCGCGCCCCAGAACGACATCTGACCCCAGGGCAGGACATAGCCCATGAACGCGGTGGCCATCATCGCCAGGTAGATCAGCATGCCGATGATCCAGGTCACCTCGCGCGGGGCCTTGTGGCTGCCGTAGTAGAGGCCGCGGAAGATGTGCAGATACACTGCAAAGAAGAACAGCGAGGCGCCGTTGGAATGCAGGTAGCGCAGCATGTGGCCGCCGTTCACGTTGCGCATGATGTGCTCGACGCTGGCGAAGGCCAGGTCGACATGCGGCGTGTAGTGCATCGCCAGCACCACGCCGGTGACGATCTGAAGCACCAGGCAGAAGGTCAGGACGATACCCCAGATCCACATCCAGTTCAGGTTGCGGGGCGTGGGGATCATGATGGTGTCGTACAAGAGCCCGATGATCGGCAGCCGCTTGTGCAGCCAGGTTTCGGGTGCCGTTTTCGGCTCGTAATGGTCGTGCGGAATTCCTGACATGTGTCTCGACCTCAGCCCAGCAGGATGGTTGTGTTGGTTTCGTCGGTGAATTTCACCAGCGGAATGTCAAGGTTGCGCGGGGCAGGTCCTTTGCGGATGCGTCCGGCGGTATCGTAGTGCGAGCCGTGGCAGGGGCAGAACCAGCCGCCGAATTCACCCGCGCCGTTGCCCATCGGCACGCAGCCAAGGTGGGTGCAGACGCCGATCATGATCAGCCATTCGCCGGCTTCGTCCAGCGTCCGGTTCTGGTCGCTGGCATCGGCGCCGGGCTTGTTGAGGTTCTCGGCGGTCTTGTCGATCAGCGTGTTCACATCAACCGCGCGGCCGGCCTCGATCTCTTCCGGGGTGCGGCGGCGGACGAACACCGGCTTGCCGCGCCATTTCACGGTCAGTTGGGTGCCGACCTCGACCGCCGAGACGTCGACGAAGATCGAAGACATCGCCTGGACATCGGCCGAGGGGTTCATCTGGTCGATCAGCGGCCAGACGGCGGCGCCGGTCGCAACGACCCCGGCCCCGGCAGTGGCGTAGTAAAGGAAATCCCGGCGTGTGCCTTCGTTGTCTGCAGCGTGGGACACGGTCATTTCTCCCTTGCACGGCCGCCAGGGACGGGCAGCCAAAAAGACTCGGGGCCTGTGGTTACCCATAGGCCTGCGGGCGCGCTTGTAGCCAAGGGCGGGCGCAGCGTCCAGCGGACAAAGACGCACATATGCAAGATTCCGGATGGCTTCAGCGGGAAAATGCAGTCCGGGCACCACCATCAGCCAACCGGCTGGGTCGCCGTCATCGACGGCCGGGCTGAAAACTCGGCCTCCCAGGCGGCCAGATCGGGATGAGCCGCCCGCCAGGCCCGGGCCGAGTGGCGGAAATCCAGGTACCCCAGGGCGCAGGCCACCGCGACCTGACCCATGTCCAGCGGCCCTTCCAGGTGGTCCATCCAGCGTTGTTCCAGTGCGTCGAGGGCGCGGGCGATCTTGGCCCACTGGCCTTCGGTCCAGGGGTCGTAGCGGCGATCCTCGGGCCGGATGCGGGCCTCATAGACCATCAGGACCGCCGCCTCCAGGATGCCATCGGCGGTGGCCTCCAGCGTCAATGTGTCCCACAGCCTGGGCGGCGCGGGGTAAAGCCCGGCACCGGCCAGCGAATCAAGATAGCGGCAGATCACCCGGCTGTCGTAGATCGCGTGGCCGTCGTCGGTGACCAGGGCGGGGATCTTGCCCAGCGGGTTATGGTCCACCGGCATGGTGCCCGGATCGACCGGGGTGCCCGAGGCATGCACCAGCTCGACACCCGAAATCCCGGCCTCGGCGACCAGAACCATGACCTTTCGCACGTAAGGCGAGGTGGTCGAGTGATAGAGTTTCATTCCGGCACCTCCCGCAACGCATCCGCTTGCGCAAGGCCGATGGTAGGGGTGCGGTCCGGCACTGTCCATCCGGACCACCAGCCAGCTCAGGGCGTCCTTGCCGCCAACATCAGTGCGGCGATCTGCTCCGGGCGGCCTGGCTCCGGCAAGCCGGTCAGGGCCGCCGCCGCCCGGACACGTACCTCCGCGGGTTTGTTCTGGTTCAGCTTCCAGGTGCCGTCGACCTGTTCGATCTGCAACCGGAACGGCAGGATGGCCCGCATCATCCTTTGCATCGCCCCATCGCTCATCTTCGCGCTGGTCCAGGGCGTCTTGGGCCGCAGCCTGCCCTCATGCTCGGCGCTGATCGCGTCAAGATGCGGCTCCAGCGCCACGGGCGGCAGGGAGTGCAGCGTGCCGCGCAGGTGGACGGCGACGTAGTTCCAGGTCGGCACCTGATCGGGCACCTGCTCATGCGGCCCGTACCAGTCGGGCGAGACATAGGCCCAGGGCCCCTGCACCGCCAGCAGCGCCGGCACCGGCAACCCGGCCCGCGCGATCGGGTTCGACCGCGCCAGATGCACCTCGGCCGACAGCCCGTCACCGGCCAGCAGGAACGGCACATGCGCCGCCAACGGTCCTTCGCCACCGTTGACCGTCAGCATCCCGAATCCGTTGGCCCGGGCGAAAGCCAGGTTTTCCTGCGCCGATGCCTGGCGGAAGGCGGGGTTGGGGTGCACGGCGCGGCTCCTTTCCGGCAAGAGAAAGGCCGCCCCGGTGTCCCGCGGGCGGCCCTTTGGTGATCCGGCTTGCCGGAAGCGTGCTCAGCCCTGGCGGGCCTTGTAGCGCTTCTGCGTCTTGTTGATCACGTAGACCCGGCCCTTGCGGCGCACGACCTGGCAATCGCGATGACGCGTCTTCAGCGAGCGGAGCGAGTTGGCAACCTTCATGGTCGGTCCTCCCTACTTTCGCGGCGCAGCCTCGCGCCAGATGAAAACCCTTGCCCCTGCTGCCAGAGGCGGTGAATGGTGGGCGGTACTGGGATCGAACCAGTGGCCACTACGATGTCAACGTAGTGCTCTACCGCTGAGCTAACCGCCCGCCTGTCCTTGCGAATTCCCGTACGTCCCCGTCGCGCAAACGAAAAGGACGCGGGATGTCCGCGTCGGCGTGGGCGGTCTATACTGAGAGTCGCCTGCCGCCGCAAGAGGTTTTGGCTTTGCCGCGAATGCCGCTATATCATGGCTGACGAAGTCCCGGGCCGCGCTGCGACCCCGATCCCGAGGTGACCTTGCCCGCGGCCCCACCGTCCGACGTCTATGCCCTGCACCGGCCCGCGCGGCAAACCACGGCCGTGGTGTTTTCCTCGCCGCATTCCGGGTCGGACTACCGGCCCGAGTTCATTGCCCGGTCGGCCCTGGACCGGCGCACGATCCGCAGTTCGGAAGACGCCTTCGTTGACCGCCTGTTCGACATGGCGCCACAGTTGGGGGCGCCCTTGCTGGCCGCCCGGGTGCCAAGGGCCTTCATCGACCTGAACCGCGCGCCCGACGAGCTGGACCCCGCGGTGATCGAGGGGCTGGCGCGCACGCCGCACAATCCGCGGGTGTCCTCGGGGCTGGGGGTGATTCCGCGCGTGGTGGCGGGGGGCCGCGCGATCTATTCCGGCAAGTTGCCGCTGGCCGAGGCCGAGGCGCGGATCGCACGCTTCTGGCATCCCTATCACCGGGCGCTGCACGGGCTGGTCGAACAAACCCACCGGCAGTTCGGTGAGGTGCTGCTGATCGATTGCCATTCGATGCCGCACGAGGCGATCGACGCCCATGTGCGGCCGGGTCAGGCCCGCCCCGAGGTGGTGCTGGGAGACCGGTTCGGCGCCGCGGCGGGGCGCGACATGATGGACCGGGTTGAGGCGGCCTTTTCCGGCGCCGGCCTTCGGGTGGCCCGCAACGCGCCCTTTGCCGGCGCCTACATCGCCCAGGCCTACGGGCGACCGTCGCGCAATTCCCATGTGGTGCAGATCGAGATCGACCGTGCGCTTTACATGGACGAACAGCGGATCCTGCCGAGGTCGGATTTCGCAACCTTCCGGGCGTTGATGGCCGGTGTGATGGCCGAAATCACGGTCGGTCTGCGCGGCGCGATGCCGCTGGCGGCGGAATAGCGCTACCGCAGGGCACGGCCCTTGATGATGGCATCCTTGCCGAACCTTTCGCGGATGCGGTCGGTGGCACGTTCCGCCGCGGCGCGCTTGTCGGCATCGGGGTCCAGCAGGTCTGCTTCCCGGTCGGCCGCGGTTTCCGGCACGATGTCGGCGATGCCGACGCCGATCAGGCGGAACGGGCCTTTCGTCCCGGACTGGTCATAAAGGGCGCGGGCGGCGCGGTAGATCCGGTCTGCCAGCTGGGTGGCGCCCGACAGGGCGTGGCGGCGGGTGACCAGCTGGAAATCGCCGCGCTTCAGCTTCAAGGTAACGGTCCGGCCGGCCAATCCCTTGGCCTTGGCGCGGTCGGCCACCTGTTCGGCCAGCCGCCACAGGTGCCCGTCCAAGAGGTCGGGGTCAGAGGTGTCTTCGAAAAAGGTCGTCTCCTTCGAGATCGACTTCGGCCGCTCGTCGCGGTTGACTTGGCGGCTGTCCTCGCCGCGGGCGAGGTGGAACAGGCGTTCCCCCATGTGGCCGAAGCGGGCCACCAGATCGGCGCGGTCCCAGCGAAGGAGGTCGGCAATGGTCCGGATGCCGGCGGCATCGAGGGCGGATTGCGTCGCGGTGCCGACGCCCCAGATGATGCGGACCGGTTTTGAGGTGAGGAAGGCCTGCGTTTCGGCCTTTCCGATGACGGAAAAGCCGCGCGGCTTGTCCAGGTCGCTGGCGATCTTGGCGAGGAACTTGTTGTGCGACAGACCGATTGATCCGGTAAGGCCAAGTTCCGTCTCCATCGCCTTGGTCAGCCGGGCCAGCAACACGGCGGGCGGCGCGCCGTGCAGGCGGGCGGTGCCGGTCAGGTCGAGAAAGGCCTCGTCGAGGGAAAGCGGCTCGATGGCGGGGGTCAGTGCCTCCATCATCGCCCGGATCGCACGCGAGGCTTCGACATAGACCGTCATCCGGGGCTTCACCACCGCGGCGTCGGGGCAGAGCTTCAGGGCCTGAAACATCGGCATGGCCGAGCGGACGCCCTGGATGCGGGCCAGATAGCAGCAGGTGGAGACGACGCCCCGGGTGCCGCCGCCGACGATGACAGGGCGGTCGCGAAGTGCCGGGTCATCGCGTTTCTCGACGCTGGCGTAGAAGGCGTCGCAGTCCATGTGGGCGATGGAAAGGCGGTCCAGCTCGGGGTGGGCCACGATGCGGGGGGACCGGCAGGCGGGGCAGCGCGCGCCGGTCTCGAAACGGGTCAGGCAGTCGCGGCAGAGGGCGGGCATGGCGCAAGGATAGCGGTGCGCGCTTGGGTCGCAAAGGACAAAGGGCCGGGGGGCCGCGTCGCGCAAGACACGGCGCGACCCCCGGATATTGATCGGGCCGGACGGCCTGCCGCGCGCGGGTTGGCCCTTTCGCGCCGATCAGCTGCGCGGCTTCTTCGGCGGGGTGAACCGCTTCGAGGTATCCTTCGGGTCCGTCTTCGGGGCCGTCGGCTTCTTCGTCGCGAAGGGGCGTTTTTCGGCGCTGGCGTTGCTTTTCGTGCCCCAGCTCTTGCCGGCCGGCTTGGGCCCGCCCGGCTTGCGCGGGCGGTCGCCGTCTTCGGCCCGCGCCTCGCGCGGCTTCCAGTCGCCCTTGGGCGCCGGCCGGTCGCCCTCGGCGCGCGGCTTGAAGCCGGTGCCTTCGGCAGCATGGCTCTTGTAACCCGCCGCGCGGGCCGGCTTGCCGGCTGCACCACCATGCGACTTGAACCCGGTCGAGCGATAGGGCGCCTTGGCCGGGGCGCTGCCTTCGCCGCGCTCGGCCCGATCATCCGGCGTCCAGCGCGGCTTTTTCGCTGCCGCGCCTTCGGCGCCCTCGCGGGCGACCCAGGGCTTGCGCGGGGCATCGCCGTCCCGCGGCGCATAGGGCTTGCGCGGAGCATCCCCGTCTCGCGGCGCGTAAGGCTTGCGCGGGGCATCGCCATCGCGCGGCGCCCAGGGCTTGCGCGGGGCGTCAGCGTCGCGAGGCGCGTAGGGTTTGCGCGGCGCGTCGCCATCCCGCGGCGCGTAGGGCTTGCGTTCCGCGGTCGCTTCGCGCGGTTTCCACGGCTTGCGGTCCTCGCCCTCGGCCTTCTTCACCCAAGGCTTGCGCGGCGCAGCTTCCGGCGCCGCGCCCGCTTCACCCTCATCGACAAAGCGTGAAGGCTTCGGGCTGTAGGGCGGCTTTTCCCGCTCGTCCCGTCGCGGCGGACGGGCCTCGGCCCGGGGCGCGCCGCGCTCGGGGCGGGCAAGGTCCGGCTCGCCTTCGATCCGCTCCATCACCAGGCCCGGCTCGATCTCCAGGCTCTGCCCGAACCGCGGCGCCGCGGCTTCGGCGATCTGCATGAAGGTCACCTCCTGCTGCACCCGGATCGCGCCGATCGAATCCTTCGACACGCCGCCCGCCTCGCAGACCTTTGGCAAGAGCCAGCGCGCCTCGGCCCGGCCGGTGTGGCCGACCGACAGCCGGAACCACACCGCCGCCCCGAACTCGCCCCGCGGCCGCACCGGCGGCGCCGCCGCCGGCATCGGCTCGTCCGACAACACCTCGGGCGCCGCGCGACCCTTGCGCCACATCCGCACGAAGGCCGCCGCCAGCGCTTCGGGCGCGTGCTTGTCCAGGATCGCCTCGACCAGCGCCTCTTCCTCGGGCGCGGGCGCGGCCAGCACCGCATCGGACATCAGCCGCGAATCCTCGCGCGCCTGCACCTCTTCTGCCGTGGGGGCCTTGCCCCATTCCGCCGTCACCTTCGCCCCCTGCAGGATGCGGTTGGCCTTGCGGAACTCGGCCGAGGGCACCACCAGCACCGACAGGCCCTTGCGGCCCGCCCGCCCGGTGCGCCCCGACCGGTGCAGCAGGGTGTCGGGGTTGGTCGGCAGGTCGGCGTGGATCACCAGTTCCAGCCCCGGCAGGTCGATGCCGCGCGCCGCCACGTCAGTCGCGATGCAGACCCGCGCCCGGCCGTCGCGCAGCGCCTGCAGGGCATGCATCCGCTCGCCCTGGCTCAACTCGCCCGACAGCGCCACCACCTGGAAGCCCCGGTTCACCATCCGTGCGAACAGGTGGTTCACGTTGGCCCGCGTCTTGCAGAACACGATCGCCGTCTGCGCCTCATGGAAGCGCAGAAGGTTGAAGATCGCCGGTTCCTTGTCGCGGCTGGCGACGCTGACCGCCTGATATTCGATGTCAGCGTGCTGTTGTGCCTCGCCCTGTGCCACCACCCGCAGCGCCTCGCGCTGATAGGTCCGCGCCAGCTTTTCGATCTCTTTCGGCACCGTGGCCGAAAACATCAGCACCCGCTTTTCCGCAGGGGCCGAACCGAGCAGGAACTCAAGGTCCTCGGCGAACCCCATGTCCAGCATCTCGTCGGCCTCGTCCAGCACCACGGCCTTCAGCGCCGACAGGTCCAGCGACCCGCGCTCGACGTGGTCGCGCAACCGGCCCGGCGTGCCCACCACGACATGCGCCCCGCGGTCCAGCGCCCGGCGTTCGGTGCGGTAGTCCATGCCCCCCACGCAGGAGGCCAGCTGCACCCCGGCCTCGGCATACAGCCACTCGAATTCGTGCTTCACCTGCAGGGCCAGTTCGCGCGTCGGCGCGATCACCAGCGCCAGCGGCTTCTCCGCCGGCATCAGCCGCTCGACGCTGCCCAGCACCTCGGGCGCCATCGCCAGGCCAAAGGCCACCGTCTTGCCGCTGCCCGTCTGCGCCGAAACCAGCAGGTCGCGCCCCGCCGCCTCGGGCACCAGCACAGCCTCTTGCACCGAGGTCAGCGCCGCATAGCCCTTTGCCGCCAAAGCCGCGCGCAGCGGCCCGGCAATCGCCAGATCGTCCATATTCTGTCCTGTCCGGGGCCTTGCCCCGCCAATGAAGCCACAAGATCGGCCTCATCGCCCCCGCCGCGCCCCTCCCATTGGGCACGACCCGGGAATCCTCAGGCCATGCGCGGGCCCTACACCGGTTTAGCCGCCCTGTATAGCCCGCCCAGCCGACGCGGGCCACCGCCCGAAGCCGCCCGAAAGAAACTTCCCAACGTTCCCCTCGCCCTGCGCGATACTTGCCGGGCCGCCCTCGTTCTGCCGCCCCCGAGTCCCCATATGTGATCAAGCTGCAGGGTATTTCCCTATGGCATCATGGAGGACCCCGACATGGGATCCGATTCCAACAAGGCCGGCCACGACACGTCGAAGGCCCCGAACACGATGCCGCAAACCGACCCCGGCACCAATCGCGCCCCGAATGCGGACGAACCCGGGCAGCATCAGGCTGGCGACATGCCCGCCAACCTGCCCCGCGCACCCGTTCAGCGCAGCCCGTCCTGATGCCCGTCCTCATCCCGAACACATTGCCCGGCCTTCGGCCCGGTGATGGGGCGCTGGCGTCGGCTGGCATCGGTATCCTGCGCCCGCCGGACGAAGGCTGGCCGCAGGTCTTCATTCGCCTCGGCGAAGGCGCGCTGGGGACCGGCTATGCTGCCGTGCCACAGTCGACCGTGGCCTGACGATTCGATACGCGCGTGTCTCGACGCGCAAAGGTTTCCCGGCGGTAGGGACGGACAAGGCGGTTCAGCAATTGGAACGGCCGGCACCGGCTCGCATCACCCGCCGGAAAGTCAGGCGGCGGGGAAATCCCGCCGCTTTTCCCGTTTTCCTCTTGCAGGCAAGGGCCAGCGCATCATGGGCTACAACGTCTCGAAACCCCCGTTCAACCTGACCGAGTTTCTCAGCCAGAAGGCCACCAAGCGCCCCACCAAGCGCCGTTTCGCCAGCTTCACGCGGCTTGGCTCTCAGGCCGTCACCGACAAGCCGGAAGACGACCGGCCCCAAACCCCCGAGGGCCCTCTCACCGACAAGACCTGACGCGCCGACAGACGGGCGCAGTCGACTGCCCGCCGGCGCCGATGCGTTCGGGGTCAGTGCGGCCGCCCCGGACGACGCTCAAGGACCTGACCGAGACCGCGCCATCCATTTCCGGGCGCAAGGGCTGTCGCCGGCGTTGCCCGGAACGAGAGCGTTGTGCGCAATCTCCTTGCGGCCGCGACACGGGCACTGCGGCCAAAGCGCAACCTTTGCTCAAGGCTACCCTGGCTGCACGGGTTGCAGCCCGGCCAGACCCCGTTCCAGCGCCGCTTCGAACCTGCGGGCAAAGCCGGCGGAGTCGCCCAGCGTCCGGCTCCAGGCCCCGCCGGCAAGATGCGCCTTCAGCCGGGCATGCAAAGCCGGATCGGTGGCGATCCGTACGGCGCGGCTCTCATAATCGGCGGGCGAGGTGGCAATGCCTTCGGGCAGGCCCACCGCGGCCAGCAGGCTGGATGCCATCCGGGCCGAGAACGCCCGGCCCTGCAGCGTGACCAGCGGCAGCCCCATGCGCAGCGCGTCCGACGCGATGGTTCCCGCGTTGTAGGGCGAGGTGTCCAGGAACAGGTCGGCCAGCGCCAGCCGGGCGCGGTAACGGTCGGGGTCCACCCGGGGCGCGAAGACCAGCCGCTCGGGCGCCAGCCCGGCTTCGGCCCAGCGGGCGGCCAGCGTGGTGCGGCTTTCGGGGTTGTCGTCGATCAGCCACAGCACCGAGTCCGGCACCGCGGCAACGATGCGGCACCAGCTGTCCCACATCGCCGGCGTCAGCTTGTAGTGATGCGAGACGCAGGTGAAGACGAAGGCCCCCTCGGGCAGTCCCTCGGCCACGCGCGACACCGCGGGCAGCGCGGGCGGCGTGCTGTCGTTGGCCTGGTAGCAGCCCTCGATGCGCAGCGGGCGGGGGTGGTAGGCCGCTTCTTCCTTGGGCGGGATGGTGACGGCATCGCACAGGATGTAGTCCAGTTCCGGCAGCGGCACCGGGCCGATGTAGCCCAGATAGGTGGCCTGCATCGGCGCCGGCTTCCAGCGCAGGATTTCCAGCCGGGCACCCTTGGTCAGGCCGTTCAGGTCGATCAGGATGTCGATCTCGTCAGCGCGGATGCGTGCGGCGGCCTCGGCATCGGTCAGGCCATGGATCGGCACGTGGCGGTCCAGCGCCGCCAGCACGCGGGCGCGGATGTCGCTGCCATCCTCGGGCGAAGCGTCGTAGCCCCAGACCTGGAACCGGCTGCGGTCGTGCCGCTCGAGCAGTTCGGCGATCAGGAAGCTCATGGCGTGGCGGCAGAAGTCGGTGGAGAGATAGCCGATGCGGATCCGGTCGTGCCGGTAGCCGCCTGAAGGTGCCAGCGGGCCGCCCGGCAGCGGCACCTTGCGCGCGATCCACAGCGCGGCGGCGGCGGCCTGCTCGAGCGGGTCATCGAACAGAGCCAGAGCGGCGAGTGGCCCGCAGTTGCGCGCGGCGGCGGCGTCGGTCAGACCCGGAACGGCGAGGACCTCGGCCGGCCAGGCGGTCATCCGCTGGCGGGCGTGGATCAGGTGTTGCTGCACATCGGGTTGCTCGGGGGTGATCAGCAGCGAGGCACGCAATTCCACGGCCGCGGGGCCAATGCGGCCCTGGGTTTCCAGGACGCGGCCCAACTGGTTGTGCAGGATCTGGCGCAGCGCCGGCGCAGGCAGCGCGGCACGCCAGGCAGCCAGCGCGGCCTCGGCATCGCCGGCAGCCTCAAGCGCGGTGCCCAGATTGACGGCGGCTTCGGCCAGGTCGGGCTTCAGCGCCAGCGCCTTGCGGTAGGCGGTGATCGCCGAGCCAGGATCGCCCAGCCGCATCCGCAGCACGCCCAGGTTGAACCATGCCGCACAGGCCGCGGGCGCGGCGCCGTTCGCGGACAGCCAGAGGTCATAGAGCAGCGCGGCATCGCCGGGACCGGCGGCCTCGGCCAGATGGACGAGGGGCATCAGGTCAAGCCCCTGCACCGCGCGCAGGAAATGCGGGAATTCGGCAGGGGGAACGGCCGGAATGCCGCCATTTGCGGCCAGTGCCGTGGCAACCCGGTCGGCATCGCCGGGCAGCGGAAGGGAAGGCGAGAAGGGCATGTTCATCCAGGATTCTCCGGGGCCGGCGCGGGGTTGACCGCCTTGGCGACAGATCAGTCGAAGTTCCTTCAGAAAGGGTAAATTCCGCCCGGCGCCTTGGGTCCGGTGTCGCTGACGACCGGGCCAATCTTATGAGAATTTGATGAGACTTCCGCGATCATGCCGCCGTCCGGCTGCAGATGCCGGGGTATTTTTCACCGATTGCTAAGCCTCCGCTGCAAGGCTGGCGGCGAAAGAACTGGCCAGAACAGGCCGGTATTGCGCCTGCCGCTCAACCGGCGGTTTGGCGCGCACGCCGCCTTTTTCCGGAGCCAGCGATGACCACGATCTCGACCCTGACGACCGCCCAGATTGCCGCCCTGTCCACAGCCGCCATCGCGGCGCTGACAACGGCAGACATCGTCTCGCTGACCACGGCGCAGATCCCTGCGCTGACGACGACCCAGGTCGCGGTGCTGACCACGACGCAGACCGCCGTGCTGACCAGCGGGCAGGTCAAGGCGCTGACCACGGCACAGGTGGCTGCGCTGACGACGGCGCAGGTCGCGGCCTTGGCGACAAAGGCCCTGGTCGGGCTGGAATCGGCAGACCTTGTTGCGCTGTCCACCGCGCAGGCGGCGGCGCTGAACAGCGCGCAGGTGGCGGCGCTGGGCACCGCGGTGATCTCGAAGATCGAGACCGCGGACCTTGCCGCGCTGACCTCTGACGCGGTCCGCGGACTGACCTCGGCGCAGGCGGCGGCGCTGACCACCGCACAGGTGGCCGTGCTGACGACGGGCCAGATGGCGGCGCTGTCCACCGCCGCTGTCGCCAAGCTGACCACGGCCGGGATCGGCGCTTTGTCCACAGCACAGGTCGCTGCGCTGTCCACCGCCCAGATCAAGGCGCTGAACAGTGCGCAGGTGACGGCGCTGACTTCGGATCACGTCGCGGCGCTGACGACGGCACAGGTCGCCGCGATCGGAGCGACAGCCTTCGCCGGGCTGGCCTCCAACGACATTGCGGCATTGACGACGGCGCAGGCGGCGGTGCTGGGCAGCGCACAGGTGGCTGCAATCACGGCGCCCGCCTTCGCGCGGATCGAGACGGCGGATATCGCGGCGCTGACCACCACGGCGGTCGCCGGGATGACGACGGCGCAAGCCGCGGTGTTGACCAGTGCGCAGGCGGCGGCGCTGAGCACGGCGCAGATCGCCGCGCTGCAGCCCACGGCCCTGTCCAAGCTGTCCACTGCGGCGATGGCCGCCCTTTCGACGACACAGGTGGCGGCGCTGACCACCGCCCAGGTGGCGCAACTGGGCTCGGCCCAAATGGCCGCGCTGACCACGGCGCAGGCGGCGGCGCTGACCACCGCGCAGGTGGCGGCGCTGTCGGCCACAGCCATGCGCGGGCTTGAAAGCGCCGATCTTGCGGCCCTGACCACGGCGCAGGCGGCGGCGTTGACCAGTGCCCAGGTTGCGGCGATCAGCACCGCCACGATCCGGGCGATCGAGACGGCGGACCTGGCCGCGCTGGGAACGGCGGCCGTGCAGGGGCTGACCAGCGCCCAGGCCAAGGCCTTGCTTGGCACCCAGGTGGCGGCCTTGACCACGGCGCAGATCGCCGCGTTGGCGCCGGCCACGCTGGCGGGAATCGACCCGGCCGATCTTGCCAGCCTGTCCACCGCCCAGGTGGCGGCCCTGACCACCAAGCAGATCGCGGTGCTGACCAGCGCCCAGGTTGCGGCGCTGACCACGGCGCAGGTCGCGGCGCTGACCACGGCGCAGGTGACTGCGCTGACTGCAGCGGCCCTGGTTGGTCTGGAAAGCGCTGACCTTGCGGCGCTGACCACAGCACAGGCAGCCGCCTTGACCAGCGGGCAAGTGGCCGCGCTGGGAACCAACGTCATCGGAGCAATGCAGACAGCAGACCTGGCCGCGCTGGGAACGGCGGCGGTTCGCGGCTTCACGGCCGCGCAGACCAAGGCGCTGACCGGCGCACAGGTGGCGGCCCTGACCACGGCGCAAATCGCTTCGCTGCAGGCCGGAGCGGTGGCAGGCATCGACCCGACCGATCTGGCCGGACTGTCCACGGCGCAGGTGGCGGCGCTGACCACGGCACAGGTGGCGCTGCTGCGCAGTGCGCAAACGGCGGCCCTGACCACGGCGCAGATCGCGGCGCTGTCCACCGCCCAGGTCGCCGCTTTGGCCGCTGGTGCGATCACCGGCCTTGGCAGTGCCGCAATTGTCGCGCTGACCACCGCGCAGGCGGCGGTGCTGAGCAGCGCACAGGTTGCAGCACTTGGCAGTGGCGCCATTGGGGCGATGCAGACCGCCGACCTGGCCGCGCTTGCAACGGCGGCAGTCCGCGGACTTGGCAACGCACAGGCGAAGGCCCTGACCAGCGCTCAGGTGGCGGCGCTGACCACGGCGCAGATCGCCGCGCTGTCGACCTCCGCCGTCGTCGGGATCGAGGCGACGGACCTTGCTGCGATGAGCACCGCTCAGCTTGCTGCGCTGACCACGGCGCAGACGGCAGTGCTGACCAGCGCCCAGATCGCGGGATTGACCACGACGCAGATCGCGGCCCTTGGCTCGGCCCAGCTGACCGGCCTGTCGCCCGCCCAGATCGCGGGCCTTTCCACAGCGGCCATCGCGGCGCTGTCTACCGGCCAGGTGGCCGGCCTGACCACGGCGCAGGTCGCCGCGCTGACCAGCGCCCAGGTGGCGGCGCTGACCACCGCGCAGGTGGCGGCTCTGTCCACCGTGCAGGTCGCCAAGCTGTCGGCGGCGGCGCTGCCAGGCCTTGAATCGGCCGATCTTGCTGCGTTCACCACACAGCAGGCGGCGGTGCTGTCCAGCGCGCAGCTGGCTGCGCTGACGACGGCATCGCTGGCAGCGATGGAAACCTCGGACCTTGCCGCGCTGGGAACGCTGGCGCTGCGAGGGCTGACCACCGCGCAGATGGCGGCGCTGACCAGCGCGCAGGCGTCGACCTTGACCACGGCGCAGGTCGTGGCGCTTTCCAGCGCGCAATTGTCGAAGCTGTCCACCACCGCAGTGGCGGCCTTGACCGCAACGCAGGCGGCGGCGCTGACCACATCGCAGCTGGCCGGCCTGACCACCGCACAGGTTGCCGCCCTGGGCACCGGCGCCGTCGCCGCGCTGTCCACCGCGAAGCTTGCGGCACTGAACGTCTCGCAATTCGCTGCCCTGTCCTCGACCCAGCTGGCCGCGCTGACCACGGCGCAGATTGCGGCGCTGAGCACGGCACAGCTGGCCACACTCAGTTCGGCCGAGGTGGCCGCCCTGACCACAGCGCAGGTCGCGGAGCTTTCGACGGCCCAGTTCGCCGCGCTTTCGACAATGCAGATGCAGGCACTGACCTCGGATCAGGTGGCGGCGTTGACCACGGCGCAGGTCGCCTCGATCACCACCGGCGACCTTGCCGCCTTGCAGGCCGAGGATTTCACCGCCCTGACGTCGGCCCAGGTGGCGGCCCTGGGAACGGCCCAGATGGCCGGGCTTGGGACAGATGACATCGGGGCGCTGGAGGCTGCGGATCTGACGGCGCTGTCGACCGCGGCACTGCGGGCCATGACCACAGCCCAGGTGGCGGCCCTGACCCCGACCCAGGTTGCCGGATTGACCACGGCGCAGGCGGCGGCCTTGACCGCGGCGCAGGTGGGCGCGGTGTCGACCGCGGCGATCGCGGCGCTGACGACGGCGCAGGTTGCAGGGCTGACCGCAGCGCAGGTTGCAGCGCTGAGCAGCGGCCAGGTGGCCGCCCTGACCACCGATCAGGTCGCCGCACTGGCGACGACGCGCGTGCCGTCGCTGACCTCGGCCGCGCTGGCCGGTCTTGGCTCGGCGCAGGCCGTGGCGCTGACCACGGCGCAGGCCGCCGCGCTGACCAGCGGTCAGGTCGCGGCGCTGTCCACCGCGACGCTGGCCGCGCTTGAGACGGCCGACCTTGCGTCGCTGTCCTCCGCGGCGATCCGCGGGCTGACCACGGCGCAGGCCGCCGCGCTGACCAGCGGCCAGGTGGCCGCGCTGACCACGGCGCAGATCGGCGCGCTGAGCACCGCGCAGGTGGCCCGGCTGGCGGCCGAGGGCATCGGTGGGCTGACCACCGCGCAGGTTGCAACCCTGACCACGGCGCAGATGGCGGCGCTGACCAGCGCCCAGATCGCCGCGCTGACCACTGCCCAGGTGGCTGCACTGACCACTGCGCAGGTCAGCGGCCTGACCACTGCCGCCCTTGCCGGGCTTGAAACCTCCGACATCGCGGCACTGACCACCGCGCAGGCCGCCGTGCTGACCAGCGCCCAGATCGCCTCGCTCAGCCCCGCCGCTCTGGCGGCGATGGAGACGGCGGATCTTGCCGCGCTTTCCACCGCCTCGGTCCGGGGCCTGACGACGGCGCAGGTCGCCGCGCTGACCACCGCGCAGGCGGCGGCGCTGACCACGGTGCAGGTGGCCGCGCTGACCACCGCCCAGGTGGCCGCCCTGTCCACCACAGCGATCGAGGCGCTGACCACCGTCCAGGTGGCCGCCCTGACCACCGCGCAGGTGCCGGTCCTGAGCGGGCCGCAGATCGTCGCGCTGACCACCGCCCAGGTGGCTGCCCTGACCACCGCGCAGGTGACGCGGCTGTCCACGGCCGCGCTGGCGGCGCTTGAGACGGCGGATGTTGTTGCGCTGACCACCGCCCAGGCGGCCGCGCTGAGCAGCACGCAACTGGCCGCCCTGTCGCCCACGGCGGTCGCCGCGCTGGAAACGGCAGACCTTGCGGCGCTGGGCACGGCAACGATCCGGGCCCTTACGGCGGCCCAGGCCACGGCGCTGTCGTCGGCGCAGGTGGCGGCGCTGACCACTGCACAGGTCGCCGCGCTGTCGACCGCGGCGATAGCCGCGCTGGATGCGGCCGATGTCGGGGCCATGGGCACGGCGCAGCTGGCCGCACTGACCCCCGCGCAGGCGGCGGTGCTGACCAGCACCCAGCTTGATGCCTTGTCAACCACCCAGGTGGCCGCGCTGACCACGGCGCAGGTCGCCGCCTTGGACGCCGAAGCCCTGGCCGGGCTGGCCGCAGCGGATATCGTCGCGCTGACCACCGCCCAGGCGGCGGCGCTGAGCAGCACGCAACTGGCCGCGCTGGGCACCGCGCAAGTCGCCGCGTTCGAGACCGCCGATGTCGAGGCCCTGACCACTGCCGCCCTGCGCGGCCTGGGTTCCGACCAGGCGGCGGCGCTCACAACCGCTCAGGCAGCGGCGATGACCTCTGATCAGGTGGCCGCGCTCGCCACGGCGGCAGTCGAAGGCCTTGCGACGGCGGTCGTTGCCGCACTGACCACCGCGCAGGCGGCGGCGCTGACCGGCGCCCAGGTCGCGGCGCTGACCAGCGCCCAGGTCACCGCGCTGACCACCGCGCAGGTGGCCGCGCTGACCACTGCGCAGGTCGCCGCGCTGGACGCCGGCGCGCTGGCCGGGCTTGAGACGGCGGATGCCGTGGCCCTGACCACCGCACAGGCGGCGGCGCTGACCGGCACCCAGCTGGCCGGACTGACCACTGCCGCGGTGGCGGCGCTGGAGACGGCGGACCTTGCCGCCATGGGAACCGCGGCCCTTCGCGGCCTGACCACCGCGCAAGTGGCCGCGCTGACCACCGCACAGGTGGCCGCGCTGACCACCGCGCAGACGGCCGCGCTGACCACCGCACAGGTCGCCACCCTTGGCACCGCCGCGGTTGCGGCGCTGACCACCGCGCAGGCGGTGGCGCTGACCACCGCGCAGGTGGCGGCGCTGGACAGTGCCCAGGTCGCTGCGCTGACCACCGCCCAGCTGGCCGCGCTTTCGGCGGCCCAGGTTGCGGCCTTGACCGCGGCTGGCCTGGCCGGCCTTGGCTCGGCCGCGGCCGTGGCGCTGACCACGGCGCAGGCCGCGGCGCTGACCAGCGCCCAGATCGGCGCCCTGTCGCTGGATGCGGTGGGCGCGCTACAGACCGCCGACCTTGCCGCCATCACCTCGGCAGCATTGGCCGGACTGACCACCGATCAGGCAGCGGCCCTTACCTCTGACCAGGTCGCGGCGCTGACCACGGCGCAACTGACCGGCCTTGCCGCCGACCGCATCGCCGCGCTGGATGCGGCGGATGTCGCCGCCATGACCACCGCACAGGTCGCTGCGCTGACCACGGCGCAAGCCGCCGCGCTGACCTCGGCGCAGGTCGAGGCGCTGACCACCGCGCAGGCGGCGGCGCTGACCACCGCGCAGGTCGCGGCGCTCAGCCCGGCCGCGCTGGCGGGGCTGGAAACCGCCGACATCGCTGCCTTGGGCACCGCCCAGGCGGCGGCGCTCGCCAGCACTCAGATTGCAGCGATCTCGCCCACCGCCCTTGCGGCGATGGAGACGGCGGACCTTGTCGCCGTGACCACCTCGGCGCTGCGCGGCCTGACCACGGCGCAGGTTGCCGCGCTGACCACCGGCCAGGCTGTGGCGCTGACCACCGCGCAGGTCGTGGCGCTGACCACCGCTCAGGTGGCCGCTCTGGAGGCCGAGGATGTCACCGCCCTGACCACCGCGCAGGTGGCCGCGCTGACCACGGCGCAGGCGGCCGCCCTGACCTTCGACCAGATTGCCGCGCTGACCTCTGGCCAGGTGGCCGCGCTGACCACCGCGCAAGTGGCCGCACTGACGGTGTCGGCTCTGGCCGGTCTCGACTCGGCCGATGCTGCGGCGCTGACCACCGCGCAGGCGGCGGTCTTGTCTTCGGCGCAGCTGCAATCGCTGGCGGCCGAGACCTTGGCGGCGATGGAAACGGCGGACCTTGCCGCGGTGACCACGGCGGCGCTGAAGGGCCTGACCACCGCGCAGGTCGCCGCGCTGACCACCGAACAGGTGGCCGCGCTGACCACCGCCCAAGTGGCGGCGCTGACGGTGCAGCAGGTGGGTGGGCTGACCACCGACGGGATCGGCGCGCTGTCCACCGCCCATCTTGCGGCGCTGACCACCGCGCAGATCGCGGCGCTTTCGACTGACCAGATCGGTGCGATCACGGCCGCCCGGATCGGCGCCCTGACCACCGCACAACTGGCCAAGCTGACCACCGCCCAGGCCGAAGCGCTGTCCTCTGACCAGGTCGCTGCGCTGACCACGGCGCAAATAGCCGGGCTGACCACGGCGCAACTGGCCACCTTCGCCGCCGAGGACATCGCCGCGCTGACCACCGCGCAGGCGGCGGCGCTGACCACCGTGCAGCTGTCAAAGCTGACGACTGCGCAGATCGCCGCCCTTGAAACGGCGGATCTTGCCGCACTGACCACCGCGCAAGTGTCAAAGCTGACCACGGCGCAGGTCGTGGCATTGGACAGCGCCCAGGTGGCCGCCTTGACCACCGCGCAGATCGCCGCCTTGACCACCGCGCAGCTTGCCGAAGTCGAGACGTCGGACATCGCCGCGCTGTCCAGCGCGCAACTGGCCGCGCTGACCACCGCGCAGGCCGTCAAGCTGACCACGGCGCAGATCGCTGCGCTGGATTCGGCCGCGCTGGCCGGTCTGACCACCGCGCAGGCGGCGGCACTGACCACGGCCCAGATCGTTGCGCTGGACACCGCGCAGGTCGCGGCCCTGGGCACCGCGCAGGTCGCGGCGCTGACCACGGCCCAGATCGCCCGGCTGGAAACCTCCGACATCGCCGCGTTGTCCAGCGCGCAACTGGCCGCGCTGACCAATGCGCAGGTCGCGGCGCTGACCACCGATCAGGTCGCAGCGATCTCGACCGCGCAGATCGCCGGCCTGTCGACCGCCCAGGTTGCGCAGATGACTACGGCGCAGATCGTCGCCCTGTCCTCTGACCAGGTGGCCGCACTGACCACCGCCCAGCTGGCCGGCATGACCCCCGCCCAGGTGGCCAGGCTGGAGGCTGAGGATATCGCCGCTCTGGCGACCGACCGGATTGCTGCCCTGACCACGGCGCAGGCGGCGGTGCTTACCTCGGCCCAGGTCGAGGCGCTGACCTCTGACCAGATCGCGGCGCTGACCCCTGCGCAGGCGGCAGCGCTGACCGCGGCGGCGCTGCGGGGCCTTGAGGCCTCGGATGTGGCCGCGCTGACCGAAGACCTGGCGGCGGCGTTCAGTTCCGCGCAGCTCGCGGCGCTGACCACGGCGACCCTGGCAGCAATGGAGACCGCCGACCTTGCCGCGCTCACGACCGCGGCGATCCGCGGCCTGACCACGGCGCAGGTCGTGGCGCTGACCTCGGATCAGGCGGCGGCGCTGACCACCGCCCAGGTGGCTGCGCTGACCACCGCCCAGGTTACCCGGCTTGAGACCGAAGATCTGACCGCACTGACCGCCGATCAGGTCGCCGCGCTTACCACCGCCCAGGTCGTGGCGCTGACCACCGCCCAGGCGGCCGCGCTGACCACCGGCCAGGTCGCCGCGCTGACCACCGCGCAGGTGGCCCGCCTGACGACGGCGCAGATCACCGCGCTGTCGTCGGATCAGGCCGCGGCCCTGACCCTTGACCAGCTTGAGGCGCTGGGCGCCGCCCAGATCGCCGCCCTGGCGACCGAGGATGCCGCGGCGCTGACGGTGGATCAGGTCTCTGGCCTGTCGACCGGGCAACTGGTGCTGTTCTCGACCGCGCAGGTCGCGGCCCTTGGCGCCGACCGGGTGGCGGCGCTGACCACCGATCAGGTGGCCGCCCTGACCACGGCGCAGATTGCCGCGCTGACAACCGATCAGGCCGTTGCTCTGACGGCCGAGCAGGTGGCGGCGCTGACCACCGCGCAGGTGTCGCGGATCGTCACAGCCGACATTGCCGCCCTGTCCACCGGGCAACTCGCGGCGCTGACCTCGGCCCAGGTGGGCGTTCTCACCTCGGCCCAGATCCACGCGCTGACCACCGACCAGGTTGCCGGGTTGACGCCCGAGCAGATCGCGGCCCTGTCCACCGGGTCGCTGCTGGGGCTGACCACGGAAGGCGCCGTCGCACTGACCGTCGAACAGGCCGCGGCGCTGACCACCGCGCAGGCGGGCAACCTGACCACTGCCATTCTTGCGGCGATCGAGGCGCAGGATGTGGCCGCCCTCTCGACGGCGGCGATCCAGGCGCTCACCACCGCGCAGGTGGTGACGCTGACCACCGCGCAGGTTGCCGCCCTGACGGCCGAGCAGCTTGCCGCGCTGACCACCGCGCAGATCGGCGCCGTGGAAACGGCCGATCTTGCGGCGCTGACCACCGACCAGCTGGCGGCGCTGACCACGGCGCAGGTGGCGGTCCTGGGCTCGACCCAGGTCGCGGCGCTGGGCTCTGACCAGATCGCCGGGCTGACACCCGACCAGGTCGCGGCGCTGACCACGGCCGCCATGCAGGGTCTGGGCAGCGATGACGTCGTCGCGCTGACCTCGGACCAGGCGGCAGCGCTGACCGCCGCTCAGGTCGCGTCGCTCTCCACTGGCCACATTTCGGTGCTGGAGGCCGAGGATTTGGCCGCAATGACCACTGATGCTGTGCAGGGCCTGACCACCGCGCAGGTGGTGGCGCTGACCACCGCGCAGGTGGCGGGGCTGACGCCCGACCAGCTGGCGGCCTTGACCACCGCGCAGGTCATCCGGCTGGAAACCGCGGACTATGCGGCGCTCAGCACCGACCAGATCGCCGCGCTGACCACCGCGCAGGTGGCGGCGCTGGGCTCGGCCCAGGTCGCAGCCCTCTCCAGCGACCAGGTGGTTGGCCTGACCACCGCACAGGTGGCGGCGCTGACGGCGGCGGCCATCCTTGGCCTTGGCACCGATGACGTCGTGGCGCTGACGGCCGACCAGGCCGGCGCGCTGGGCTCAGCCCAGGTGGCGGTGCTGTCCACCGCTGCCATCGCTGCGATGGAGACCGAGGATCTGGCCGCGCTGGCCACCTCGGCGGTGCGCGGTCTGACCACGGCGCAGATCGCTGCCCTGACCTCGACCCAGACGGCGGCGCTGACCTCGGATCAGGTGGCGGCGCTGACCACCACGCAGATCGCCCGCCTGTCCACAGCGCAGATCGGCGCGCTGTCGAATGATGCGATCACCGCCTTGACCACGGCGCAGATGACGGCGCTGACCACGGCGCAGATCGCAGGGCTGACGCTGGACCAGATCCCGGCGTTGGAGACCGAGGATATCGTGGCGCTCAGCACTGCGCAGACCTCGGCTTTCACCACGGCGCAGGTTGCGGTGATGAGCACCTCGCAGATCTCGGCGCTGTTCCTCTGATCGGTCCGGGCGCGGGGCGGTTGCCCCGCGCCCCACCCCTGCACGAAAATCAAAAGGCCCGCCGGAAAGGCGGGCCTATCGTTTCGGCCACGTCGTGCCCGGCTCAGGCCGGCTTGACCGCGGTGGCCCAAAGCGCATAGCCGCCGTCGCGCTGAACCCGGACATCGGCAAAGCCCGCCGCCTGCAGGTGCGCGGTCAGAGAGACGGCGGTAAAGCCGCAACGGTGGCCCATGAAGGCATTTCCCTCCGCCAGTGCGGGGCGAAAGCCGTACAGCATGTCGATGGCCGCGATCGGCCCAAGCGCCGACATGTAGGCCGGGCCTTCAAGGTTGCCCTCGGCCACCAGCGCCGCCACCTGCTGCAGGTCGGGCATGGTCACCAGCGCAAAGCCGCCGGGCCGCAGCACCCGCAGGAACTCGGCCAGGGCGAGGCGCACTTCATGCGCCCAGAGGTGTTCCAGGTTGTGCGCCGACCAGACCGCATCGACCGAAGCCGTGGGCACCACCGCCATGTCGGTGATCGAGGCCACGATGTCGGGCGCGACGCCCGGGTCGATGTCGAGGCGGACCTCGGCCCAGACGCCGCGCGGAAAGAACGCCTCGGGCAGCTTGTCGGGGTGGGCCGCGCCGCAACCCACATGGAGGACGCGGGGCTGCGCGACCGGGCTGGCGGCGGCGGTCGAGATATCGGTGGCAAGGGTCATGCTGGGGGCCTTTCTGGCAGTGGTGTCGGGTCAGGGTTCGCGAAGGGATTCGGTCAGCCCGCGCAGCAGCGGGTCGAGGAAGAACTGCAGCACCGTGCGGGTGCCGGTCCGGATTTCCGCTGTCAGCGTCATGCCGGGCAACAGTGCCGCGCCTTGGGGCAGGGCATCGGGCGCCGTGGCCAGGGTCACCCGCGCCGGGTGGCTGGCGGCGGTGCCTGCCGCGGCGGCCAGCGTCGCCGGGCTGATGCTGTCCAGCCGTCCCGTCGCCTCGCCGTTGCGGCGCCAGGGAAAGGCGTCGATCTTGAGCGCCACGCGGTCGCCCGGGGCAACGCGGCCGACCTCGGAGGAGGGAATCTCGATCTCGGCGATCAGCGTGGCGTCGCTGGGGATCAGCGCGATCAGCGGTTCGCCCTCGGCGATCACCGCGCCCACGCCGCCGGGTGCGACCGAGATCACCACCGCATCGCGCGGCGCCAGAATGGTCGACAGCTCCATCAGCCGGTTGGCCTTGGACAGAGCGTCATCCAGCTGCGCCAACTGCAGGCGCAAGGGCGGCAGGGCCTCGGTCGCCTCTTGCCGCAGCGATAGGTCGAACTCGGCCACCTGGCCGCGGGCATCGGTCAAGGCGCGGCGAATCTCGGCCAGCCGGGCGTGATGTGCGGCCAGCTCGCCCTCGGCGGCCAGCCGGGCCGAGCGGGCGGCCAGGGCCTCGGTGGCGGGTGCCAACTGGCGGGCGGCCAGATCCTCACGGCCCGCCTCCAGCTCGCGCGCGATGGCAAGCCGGTCTTCCAGCGCCGAGGTCTGGGCCTCGAACGCCGCCAGCGTTTCCTCAAGTGCCAGGACCGCCTCGGCCAGCCGCGCTCGCCGCGCCCGGGCCACGTCGGCCCGGCTGGCCAGCACCGGCCCCTGCAAGGAGTCCTCGGCGCTGCCCTCTGCCAGCGGGGTGCCGGCCAGTTCCGCCTCAAGCCGTGCAATCCGGGCGGCAACATCGTCGCGTTCCACCTGTAGCGTAGCGCGGTCGGCGTCGGGCAGCGTCGGGTCCAGCCGGGCCAGCACCTGGCCCTCTCGCACCCGGTCGCCGGGGCGGACCAGGAGTTCGGCCAGCACTGCGCGTGCCATCGGCTTCAGCACCACCGGAGGCGCGTCGGCGGCCAGCTCGCCACTGGCGCTGACCACGATGTCCAGCGGCAGCAGCGCCGACAGGCCGACCAGCGCCGCCAGCAGCCCGGCGCTCAGCACCGGCCAGGCGCGCAACGCCCGCGGCGGCGGCTCGACGATCAGCCGGTCCAGGTCGCCCTGGAAGGCCAGCGCCTCGGGGGCCACGCGCGGCGGGCGGAAGGCGGCACTCATCCCATGTGCTCCGTCTGCGCGGCCCAAAGCTGGCGGTAGACGTCGCAGCGCGTCAGCAGCACGTCATGCGGGGCGATGTCCAGCACGCGGCCCTGGTCCATCACCACGATCCGGTCGGACCGCACCAACGACGACAGCCGGTGCGACACCACGATCACCGTGCGGCCGCGCGCGATGGCGGCCAGGTTGCGGTTCACCACCTGCTCGGATTCCGGGTCCAGTGCCGAGGTGGCTTCGTCGAAGATCAGCACCCGCGGCGCGCTCATCAGCGCCCGCGCGATGGCGATACGCTGGCGCTGCCCGCCCGAGAAATTCGACCCGCCCTCCTCGATCTTCGTCTCGAAACCCAAGGGCAGGCGGCGGATGAAATCCTCGGCCCCGGCCAGGCGGGCCGACAGCGCCACCTCCTCGGGCGCGGCGCTGGGGCGGGCCATGGCAATGTTGTCGCGGATGGTGCCGCGGAACAGCAGATTCTCCTGCAGCACGACGCCGATGTTGCGGCGCAGGTGGTCCAGGTCGATCTGGCGGATGTCCACCCCGTCCACCCGCAAGAGCCCGGTCGAGGGCGTCTCGATGCCCTGGATCAGCCGCGTCAGCGTGGTCTTGCCCGACCCCGACCGACCGACCACGCCGACAATCTCGCCCGGCTGGATGTCCAGCGAAACGCGGTCCAGCGCCGGGCTTGTGGTTCCCGGATAGCTGAAGGTCACCTGGTCAAAGGCGATCCGGCCGGTGATCTCATGCCGGGCGGGGCGATTGTGGGCGCCCTTTTCGGGACGGTGGTCCATCACGCCTTTCAGCATCCGCACCGAAAGCGCGGCCTCCTGGTATTCGTTGATCAGCCCGACGATCTGCACCAGCGGCCCCGAGACGCGGCCCGCCAGCATCAGAAACGCCACCAGCCCCCCCACCGTCAGCGCGCCGTCCAGCACCTGCACGGCGCCGTAAGCCACGACCGAGATCTGCATCAGCTTTTCCAGCCAGCCCGTCGCCGCGCCAGCCAGTGCACCTATCGCCCCCACGTCCCATTGCCGCCGCAGCGACCCGGCAAGGCTGTCTTCCCAGACCTTGCGGCGGGCGCCCTCCAGTACCAGCGACTTGACGGCGCGCATGTTGTGCAACGTCTCGACCAGATGCGCCTGCCGTTCGGCTTCGGCCGCGTAAAGCGCATTCAGGCGTTTGCGGAACACCGGCAGCAGCGCCCCGATGCAGCCCGCGATGGCCAGCGCGAAGCCCAGTACGATGGCGGTCAGCGTGGGCGAGATCATCGCCAGCAGCAGCAAGAGCAGCGGCAGAAAGGCCGCGTCCAGAACGGTCTGAAACAGCCGCCCGGTCAGAAAGGCGCGAATCTTCTCTGTCTGCTGGATGTGGCGGGTCAGCACCCCGGCCGGGATGGTCTCGAACACCGACAGCGGCAGCGACAGGAGGTGCGCGAAGGTGCGCCCGCCGACAATGGCATCGACCTTGCCGCCCGCGATCAGCATCAGGCGCTGGCGGACATAGGTGAAACCGGCGTCAAAGCTGGCCAGCACCACGAAGACGGCGGTGATGGTCCACAGCGTGTTCCAGGCCGAATGCGCGATGACCCGGTCGACGATCGACTGGAACAGGAGCGGCAGCCCGAACGAGATCAGGTTGCCCGCAAGCACCGCGACCGCCACCCCCGCCAGCGCCGCCTTCTGCGCGGCCAGGGCAGGCAGGAACCACGCCAGACCGAACGGCCGCTCGTCGCTGGCGGGCGGCGGGGCGGGCTGCACCAGCACCAGCCGGTATTGCCACAATGCCAGGAACTCGGCCCGCGGGATCAGGCGAATGCCCTCGGCCTCACGCGCGGGGTCCAGCACGGCGGCCATCGGCGCGCCGTCCTTGCTGACCACCAGGACCAGGATCAGCCAACTGTCATCGTCCAGCGGCACCAGCGCCGGGTAGGCAGTGCCCAGATCGGCCGCGGTGTCCCAGGTGCAATCCTCGATCACGCGGGTGCGGAACCCTGCCTTGCGCAGCGCCGTGACGACGCTAGTCTCCATGTCGTCGGTCAGGTCGGGCAAGTCTTCCGGGCGCAGCGCCACGCCGTGATGGCTGGCCACCAGAAAGGTGGCCCGCAGCGCGCTGAGCCTGCGGCCCTGCGCCCCCATCGCGCGCATCTGCTTCGGGTTCTCGGCGGTCATGCCGGACCCTAGCCGCAGCAGGATTAACGCGCGGTGAAGGCCGTCGCCTGGGCCGCGAAGCGTGCCAGCATTGCCGGCATCCCTGGAAGGTCGCTGTCGGTTTCTAGCCCAGCATCGGGGCGGGCGCGACCCACCAGTCGGGCTGGGCGGCCTGGATCGCCAGGGCAGCGGACCGCGCCGGGGCTTCGGTGGCGAAAAGGCCGAAGCAGGTGGCGCCCGAGCCGGACATGCGGGCGACCAGGCAACCGGCTTGCGCGGCGAGCGCGACCTTGACCCTGGCGATGACCGGGGCAAGCGCGATGGCCGGCTCTTCCAGGTCGTTGCGCTGGGTGGAAAGGAAAGCCGCAAGGGATTGCGCGTCGGGCAACGGCGGCAGGGGGGTCGGCATTGCCGGGTTGTCGCGGCGGGTCAGGGCGCGAAACACTGCCGGGGTCGAGACGGCGACACCGGGGTTGACCAGAACCAGCCAGGCGGCGGGGACTGGGACGCGCATCAATCCCTCACCCACGCCGGTCATCCGCACGGCCCGGCCGGCCAGGCAGACCGGCACGTCTGCCCCCATGTTCACCACCGCTTCCGCATCGGGCAGCGGCCGGCCCATCCGGGCCAGCGCGCGCAGCGTCGCTGCGGCGTCGGCCGAGCCGCCGCCGATGCCCGAGGCGACGGGCAGCACCTTTTCCAGCGTGACCGCGACGCCCCCGCCCATGGCACGGGCGGCCCGCAGGCACAGGTTGTCATCCGAAGCGGGCAGCGCGGCGGCTTGCGGCCCGGTGACCACGAACCCCTCGCCGGGCGAGACGCTGACGTGGTCACCCACACCTGCAAACACGACAAGGCTGTCCAGCAGGTGATAGCCATCGTCGCGCCGCCCGGTGACGTGCAGCGTGAGGTTGACCTTGGCCGGGGCGAATTCGGTCTCAGTTGCCATTTGCGGCGGCTTCGACCTCTTCCAGGGGCTTGGCGCCTTCCTCGGCCAGCACCGCATCAAGGCCGACCTCAAGCTTGCGGCGAATGCGGATGGCGTCCTTTTCCTGCGGCCCGAACGACAGCGCGCGGCGCCACTGGAATTCGGCCTCGCGCTGGCGCCCCACCGCCCAGTAGACATCGCCCAGGTGGTCGGTGACGATGGGATCGACCGGCTCCAGCAGCGAGGCTTTCTCCATCGGCGCCAGCGCATCGGCATAGCGGCCCAGGCGGAAATAGACCCAGGCCAGGCTGTCGATGATGTAGCCCGACTCCGGTTCGGCCTTGACCGCGCGTTCGATCATCGACAGCGCCTCGTCCAGGTTCACGCCGCGGTCGACAAAGCTGTAGCCAAGGTAGTTCAGCACCTGCGGCTGGTTCGGGTTCAGTTCCAGCGCCTTGCGGAAATCGGCCTCGGCCTTGTCCCAGTTCTTGAGGCTGTCCTCGCAGACGGCGCGGCTGAAGAACAGCGGCCAGTGCTCTGTCCGCACCTCGGGCAGAAGCGCGATGGCGGCGTCATAGGCCGGTATGGCCTCGGCCCAGCGCTCCTCGCGGCGAAGCATGTCGCCCAGCGCACTTTGTACCAGCACGATCTGGCCATGGCTGCGCGCCAGCACCTGAAGCGCCTCGATGGCGGCATCCTTCTTGCCAGCGGCATGAAGTGCGTCCGCGCGGCCGATCTCGGCGCTGTAATAGTTGGGGTTGTCGGGCGCGAAAGTGGCGTAGGTCTCCACCGCCAGATCGTATTGCTCAGTGTTTTCCAGCATCGCCGCGGTCAGCAGAAGCGCCTCGGCGTGGTCTGGGCGCAGGATGGTGGCAATACGGGCATGCAGCAGCGTGTAGATCGGATCGCTTTCCGAATTCAGCACGGTGGCGACCGAGAAGAACACTTCGGCAATGCCGTCTCGGGCAGTGCGGGCGGTGTCGAAGGCCAGCGGCTCGCCAGCCTTCAGCCTGGCGCGGATGCTGTCGAGGTAGGGTTCCGGCTCGGTTCCGAAGGCCTGGTCGATCAACGCCAGAGCTTCCGGATTGCGCTCCAGTTGGCTGAGAATCTGCACATGGGCCAGGATGCCGCGGCGGTTTAGGTTGATCGGCCCGGCCACCTTGCCAGAGAGGATCGCGTCAGCGCCTTCGAAATCGCCCGCCTGCGCCAGGGCCAGGGCCTTGTGATAATAGCCGAAGGCCTCGAACCCCTTGGTGGCGGCGACCTTGTCGAAATCGGCCAGCGCGTCGGACATGCGGCCTTCGCCCAGCTTGGCCCAGGCCAGCGCAAGTTCGTCAAGCAGCGGGCCGACGCTGCGGCCATTTTCGCCGGCGGCGACAAGGGCGGTGTAGTCTTCCCGCAGCGCTTCGTCCGCGACCAGCGCCATGGCGGCCACGGCGCTTTCCACGCCGCCGGCTTGCAGTCTGGCGGCGACCTGGGCCGCAAGATCCACCTTGCCGAGGCTGAGGTTGGCGAACATCGAGCCTTCCAGGATGCGAAGGTTCGACGGATCGGCCAGCGCGGCGCGGGCATACCAAGCGGCGGCCGCACGGAAATCTCCGTTGGCCTCGGCATTGCGGGCGGCAAGATAGGCACCGGGATCGCCGTCATCATCGGCCGCCTCGGCCAGCACGGCGGGCGCGGAAAGGCCCAGCGACAGGGCGGTCAGGGCGGCAGTCAGCAACAGGCGGGGCATCGGCGGGCTTCTCCTCGGGGCAGCCTTGGCCGACAAGCTAGCGGCCCCGGCGTCCACAGGCAATGCGGGCCGCCGACGCCCTTCGCCACGGCGCTGAAATCTTCGTGATGCAGCCGGCCGCGCCCTCCGTCACCTGGCAGCGCCCAAGAAATGGGCAATCGCGAGGGCATAGGCTGGAAAACGTGCAGGCCGGCCTTGCCAGCCGGCAAGGCGAAGGCTCAAGATCAGGCCATGAGCGAGACTGCGATCTTTGACGAGATGCATGGGCACGACGGTGCGCTGCGCCCGCCTTATGCCGCCTTCGATGGTTGGCTGAAGGATGAGGACGCCGCCCGGCTGCGGAAAAAGCAGCGCGAGGCGGAGGAGATCTTTCGCCTGACCGGCATCACCTTCAACGTTTATGGCCGGGCCGAGGCGGCCGAGCGGCTGATCCCCTTTGACATCATCCCGCGCATCATATCGGGCCGCGAATGGAGCCGGCTGAGCCGCGGGATCGAGCAGCGGGTGCGGGCGCTGAACGCCTTTCTGCACGACATCTATCACCGGCAGGAAATCCTGCGGGCCGGGCGGATTCCGGTCGAGATGATCGCCAAGAACGCGGTCTTTCTGCCGCAGATGATGGGCGTAGCGCCGCCGGGGGGCGTCTACACCCACATCGTCGGCATCGACATCGTGCGCACCGGCGAAGACGAATTCTTTGTGCTGGAAGACAACGCCCGGACGCCCAGCGGGGTCAGCTACATGCTGGAAAACCGCGAGACCATGCTGCAGATGTTCCCCGAACTGTTCGCCAAGAACCGCGTGCAGCCGGTGTCGAACTATCCGCAGGCGCTGCGCCGCAGCCTTGCGGCCTGCGCGCCGGCCTGTGCGGCGGATGAGCCGGTGGTGGCGGTGCTGACGCCGGGGCTGTTCAACAGCGCCTATTACGAGCACAGCTTCCTGGCCGACAAGATGGGGGTCGAGCTGGTGGAAGGCCACGACCTGCGGGTGGTGGATGGCAAGGTGGCGATGCGGACGACCCAAGGCTATCGGCCGATCGATGTGCTGTATCGCCGGGTGGACGACGATTACCTGGACCCGCTGAATTTCCGCGCCGACAGCGCCTTGGGCGTGCCGGGCATCTTTGACGTCTACCGCGGGGGCGGGATCACCATCGCCAACGCCCCCGGCACCGGGATCGCCGACGACAAGGCGATTTACAGCTACATGCCGGAAATCGTGGAATTCTACACCGGCGAAAAGGCGCTGCTGCAGAACGTGCCGACCTGGCGCTGCAACGACCCCGAGTCGCTGAAATATGTCTGCGACAACCTTTGCGACCTAGTGGTCAAGGAGGTGCATGGCTCTGGCGGCTACGGGATGCTGGTGGGGCCGACGGCCAGCAAGCGCGAGATCGCCGAGTTCCGCACCAAGCTGGAGGCGAAGCCCGCGAACTATATCGCCCAGCCGACGCTGGCGCTGTCGACGGTGCCGATCTTTACCAACGCCGGGCTGGCGCCGCGGCATGTGGACTTGCGGCCCTATGTTCTGGTGTCGCCCGAAGGGGTGACGATCACGCCAGGGGGGCTGACCCGGGTGGCGCTGAAGAAGGGGTCTCTGGTGGTGAACTCGTCGCAGGGCGGGGGCACCAAGGACACCTGGGTGCTGGACGAATGACCATGCTGGGCAAGACGGCGGGCGGGCTGTACTGGATGTTCCGCTACCTTGAGCGCAGCGAGAACACCGCGCGGCTGGTCGAGGCCGGGCAGCGCATCGCGCTGACGCGCAGCCGGTCGGACGACGAATGGCAAAGCGTGCTGATGACGGCGGCCAGCCTGAACAGCTATGGCGCCAAGTATCCCACGGTGACCAAGGAAGCCGCCATCGACTGGATGCTGCGCGACCGCGACAACCCGTCGTCGGTGCTGTCGGTGGTGGAAGCGGCGCGCAACAACGCGCGGCTGGTCCGCACCGCGCTGACGCGCGAGGTCTGGGAAAGCGTCAACGAAAGCTGGATGCAGTTGAAGGAAGCGCTGGCCCGCCGGGTGCCGGAACGCGACCTGCCGCAGGTGCTGACCGGCATCCGCCAGCGCAGCGCGCATGTGCGCGGCGCCATGGCCGGCACCATGCTGCGCAATGAGATCTACAACTTTGCCCGCATCGGCAGTTTCGTCGAACGCGCCGACAACACGGCGCGGCTCTTGGACGTGAAATATTACGTCCTGCTGCCCTCGGCCCTGTCGGTGGGGTCTTCGCTGGACAACGTGCAGTGGGAATCGCTGCTGCGGTCGGTCAGCGCCGAGGGCGGGTTCCGCATGACCCACGGCCAGACGGTGCGGCCCTTGGAAATAGCGCAGTTCCTGATCCTGGACCGGCGGATGCCGCGCAGCCTGGCCTTCTGTGTGGACAAGATCGCCGACAACCTGCGCTATCTGGCGGTTGACTACGGCGCGCGGTCGCAGACGCTGGAACTGACCGAGGCGCTGATCGAGAAGCGCCTGTCGCGGCCGATCCAGACGATCTTTGACGCCGGCCTGCATGAGTACATCCAGGATTTCCTGCGCGAGATCTTTGCCGTCGGCCGGCAATGCGAGATCGACTTCCGGTTCTCGGAGTAGACCGGATGCGCCTGCGGATCACCCATACCACGACCTACGACTATGACGCGCCGGTGCCCTATGCGCTGCAACAGGTTCGGCTGACGCCGAAGGACGGGCCGACGCAAGAGGTGCTGGCCTGGGAAACGCGGGTGACCGGGGGCCGCAAGGAGCTGTCGTTCGACGACGCGCACGGCAACCGGGTGGACCTGATCAGCTTTGAGTCCGGCACCCGCCGGATCAGCCTGGTGATCGAGGGCGAGGTGGAAAGCCGCGATACCGCGGGCGTGATCGGCGCCGAGGCCGGCTTCATGCCGCTGTGGATGTTCCTGCGGGCCACACCGCTGACCCGGCCCGGCACCGGTTGCCGGAAGATGGCCGCGCAGGTGCCGCCCGGCCCGCCGCTTGAGCGGTGTCATGCCCTGATGGCGGCGGTGCACGAAAGCCTGGCCTACGAGACCGGCGTCAGCCATGTCGGCTGGACCGCCGAGGACACCCTGGCCGCGGGCCATGGCGTCTGCCAGGACCTGGCGCATGTCTTCGTGACGGTGGCGCGGCTGCTGGGTCTGCCGGCGCGCTATGTCTCGGGCTATCTGATGATGGACGACCGGGTGGCGCAGGATGCCACCCACGCCTGGGCCGAGGCGCATCTGCCAGAACTGGGCTGGGTGGCCTTCGACCCCACGCACAACATCTGCCCCGATGCCCGCTATGTTCGCATTGCAACCGGGCTGGACTACAGCGAGGCTGCGCCTGTAACTGGCACCCGTTTCGGGCGCGCCGACGAACGGCTGTCGGTCGCGGTCGAGGTGCAGCAGATGCAGCAGTAAGGGCGGGCGATGACCTATTGCGTGGGCCTGAAGATGAACCGGGGCCTGGTGTTCATGTCGGACACAAGGACCAATGCCGGCGTCGACAACATCTCGACCTTCCGCAAGATGTTCACCTGGACCGATGACGGCGACACCGTGGTGACGCTGATGACGGCCGGCAACCTGGCCACCACGCAGGCGGTGATTTCCACCATCGACGAGCGGATGAAGGCGCCGGGCGACCGTGCGCCTTCGATTCTGGGCCTGCCGTCGATGTACCAGGTCGCCCGGCATGTCGGGCAGCTGCTGGTCGACGTGATTGCGGAACGCACCGGGGGCGGCATGAAGGGCGAATCCGCCTTCAACGCCACCATCATCCTGGGCGGGCAGGTCAAGGGATCAGAGCCGCGGCTGTTCCTGATCTATCCCGAAGGCAACTTCATCGAGGCGGGCGACGACACGCCCTTCCTGCAGATCGGCGAAACCAAGTATGGCCGGCCGATCCTGGTGCGGGCCTTTGACCCGGACATGAGCTTTGAGGCGGCGGTTAAGCTCTTGCTGGTCAGTTTCGATTCGACCATCAAGGCCAACCTTTCGGTGGGCCTGCCGCTGGACCTGCACATCTACGAACGCGACAGCCTGAAGCGTGGCATGGAGCGGCGGGTGAAGGCCGACGACGCCTATTTCCAGACCATCTCGCTGGGGTGGGGCGAGGCGCTGAAGCGCGCCTTCGACAGCCTGCCGGACATTACCTTCTAGGTTTTCGCGATGCCCGGTTTTCGGGCAGGATGCGTGAGGATTGGGCCTGGGGCGCCTGCTTTCGCGGCAACCGGGCCTTGAGGACGCCAGAGGCGCTGTCGTTGCAGGGTTCCCGGGGCAGGCTTGCCCCATGATTCATCATCCCGTCCTTGCCCTGGAACGATCGCGCGGCGTCGCCCGCGTGGAGTTTGCCTTGCGCGACGGGCGGGCGGCGCTGGCCGATCTGGCGCAGTCCAGCTCGGCCAAGGTGCTGTTGCCGCAGGGGGCGGGGGCGCCCGAGGCGGTGTTCCTCAACACCTCGGGCGGGCTGACCTCGGGCGACCGGTTGGGCTATGCGGTCGACCTTGGCGCAGGCGTGACGGCCACCGCGACAACGCAGACGGCCGAGCGGGCCTATCTGGCGCGTGACGGCGCGGCGCGGGTTGAGCTTACGGCGTCGGTCGGGGCCGGGGGGCGGCTGTGCTGGTTGCCGCAAGAGACGATTCTGTTCGAGGGCAGTCATCTGGACCGCGAGACGGTGGTCGATCTGGCGCTGGGGGCTTCGGTCGTGCTGACGGAAAGCGTGGTGCTGGGGCGCCGGGCAATGGGCGAGGCGCCCCAGCGCGCGCGGCTAAGCGACCGTCGGCGGGTGACGCTGGCGGGGCGGCCCCTGTGGGCCGAGGCGCAGCGGCTGGATGAGGGGATTCTGGCGGCCGCGGGTCGCCCGGCGGGGCTGGGGCCGAACGTGGCCTTTGCGGTGGTGGCGTTTTGCGGCGCGGGGGCCGAGGCGGCAGTGCCGGGTCTGCGCGAGGTGGCGGTGCCTGATGGCGTGCAGGCCGCCGTCACCGGCTGGAACGGGCGCTGCCTGGCCCGGGCGATGGCGCGCGACGGCTGGCCGTTGAAATTGTGGCTGGGGCGCGTGGTCGCCCGGCTGACCGGGGCGCCGCTGCCCCGCACCTGGGCGATGCAAGGGATGACCGCATGAACCTGACGCCGCGCGAGAAGGAGAAGCTGCTGGTCAGCCTGGCCGCGATGGTGGCCCGCGCCCGGCTGGCGCGGGGGGTGCGGCTGAACCACCCCGAGGCGATCGCCCTGATCACCGATTACGTGGTCGAGGGCGCCCGCGATGGCCGGTCGGTCGCCGACCTGATGCAGGCGGGGGCGCATGTCATCACCGCCGCGCAGTGCATGGAAGGCGTGCCCGAGATGATCCACTCGGTCCAGGTCGAGGCGACCTTTCCCGACGGCACCAAGCTTGTCACCGTTCACCATCCGATCCGTTGAAAGGCCGCCCATGACCCGCATCCTCCTGCCCGCCCTGCTGCTGCCCGGTGCCGCCTTCGCCCATACGGGCGACCACTCCGGCGCCGGCTGGTTCCACCTGCTGACCGAGCCGGACCATCTGGCGATGGTCGCCGCTGCGGTTGGCGCGGTCTGGCTGCTGCGCCGCTGGGTGCGGCGATGATCCCCGGCGAGGTCTTCGCGGCCCCCGGCGAGATCGTGCTGAACGATGGCGCACCGGTGACGGTGCTGATGGTGGCGAACACCGGCGACCGGCCGGTGCAGGTGGGCAGCCACTACCACTTTGCCGAGACCAACCCCGGGCTGGCCTTTGACCGGGTGGCGGCGCGCGGCCAGCGGCTGGATATCCCAGCCGGCACCGCCGTCCGCTTCGAACCGGGCCAGACCCGCGAGGTGCGGCTGGTGCCTTTGGCCGGCGCGCGGCGGGTGTTCGGCTTCAACGCGCAGGTGATGGGAGAGCTTTGAGATGCCTGCACGGATTTCCCGCGCCGACTATGCGCTGATGTTCGGCCCCACCACGGGGGACCGCGTGCGGCTGGGCGACACCGATCTGATCATCGAAGTCGAGCGCGACTTCACCACCTATGGCGAGGAGGTGAAGTTCGGCGGCGGCAAGGTCATCCGTGACGGGATGGGGCAAAGCCAGGTCTCCCGCGCCGGCGGAGCGATGGACACGGTCATCACCAATGCGCTGGTGCTGGACCACAGCGGCATCTTCAAGGCCGACATCGGGTTGCGCGACGGCCGCATCGCCGGGATCGGCAAGGCCGGGAACCCGGACACCCAGCCGGGCGTGACGATCATCATCGGGCCGGGGACCGAGATCATCGCGGGCGAGGGGCGCATCGTCACCGCCGGCGGCATGGACGCGCATATCCACTTCATCGCGCCGGGGCAGATCGAGGATGCGCTGCATTCCGGCATCACCACCATGCTGGGCGGAGGCACCGGCCCGGCGCATGGCACCCTGGCCACCACCTGCACCCCCGGCCCCTGGCATCTGGGCCGGATGCTGCAGGCGCTGGATGCCTTCCCGATCAACTTCGGCCTGTCGGGCAAGGGCAATGCCAGCCAGCCCGAGGCGCTGGTGGAAATGGTGCGCGGCGGGGCCTGCGCGCTGAAGCTGCATGAGGACTGGGGGACCACGCCCGCCGCCATCGACTGCTGCCTGTCGGTGGCCGACGAGATGGACGTGCAGGTGATGATCCACACCGACACGCTGAATGAGTCCGGCTTCGTCGAGAACACCTTGGCGGCGATCAAGGGCCGCACGATCCATGCCTTCCACACCGAAGGCGCGGGCGGCGGCCATGCGCCCGACATCATCAAGGTGGTTTCGGCGCCGAACGTGATTCCGTCTTCGACCAACCCGACAATGCCCTACACGGTGAACACCATCGAAGAGCATCTCGACATGCTGATGGTCTGCCATCACCTGGACCGGCGGGTGCCGGAAGACGTGTCCTTTGCCGAAAGCCGCATCCGGCGCGAAACCATCGCGGCCGAGGATATCCTGCACGACATGGGGGCGTTCAGCATCATCTCGTCGGACAGTCAGGCCATGGGCCGGGTGGGCGAGGTGATCACCCGCACCTGGCAGACCGCGCACAAGATGAAGCAGCAGCGCGGGCGGCTGGCCGAGGAGACGGGGGACAACGACAACCTCCGCGCCCGCCGCTATTTGGCGAAATACACGATCAACCCGGCGATCGCGCAGGGGATGGCGGCCGAGATCGGCAGCGTCGCGGTGGGCAAGCGGGCCGATCTGGTGCTGTGGTCGCCGGCCTTTTTCGGCGCCAAGCCCGAGATGGTGCTGGTCGGCGGGACCATCGCGATGGCGCAGATGGGGGACACGAATGCCTCGATCCCCACGCCGCAGCCGGTGTATTCGCGGCCCATGTTCGGGGCCTTTGGCCGGTCGGTCGAGCGCGGGGCGGTGCTGTTCGTGTCGCAGGCGGCGCAGGCCGAGGGGCTTCGCGGCGCGCTGGGGCTGGCGAAGGAGACGGTGGCGGTGGCGGGCACGCGCGGCATCGGCAAGGCCGACATGGTGCTGAACAGCGCCATGCCGCAGATCGAGGTGCATCCCGAGACCTACGAGGTGCGCGCGGATGGCGAGTTGCTGACCTGCGCGCCGGCCAGCGAACTGCCGCTGGCGCAACGCTATTTCCTGTTCTGAGGCCGCGATGGGATTCCCGCTTCCCGCCCGCAAGGTGCTGCGCGCCGGAGAATGGTCGGGCCCCGTCGCGGGCCGCGTGACACTGAGCTATGATGAGCGCTTCCTGCGCCGCAAGCGGTTGGTCTGCGATGATGGCCGGGGCGTGCTGGTGGACCTGGCCGCCACCACCAGCCTTGAGGCCGGGGACGCGCTGGAGACCGACGACGGCCAGCGGATCGAGGTGGCGGCGGCGGATGAGCCGGTGGTGCAGGTGCGCGGCACGGCGCTGGCGCGGCTGGCCTGGCACATCGGCAACCGGCATACGCCCTGCCAGGTGGCGGGGGACCATCTGGTGATCCGGCAGGACCATGTGCTGGAGGCGATGCTGCTGCAACTGGGGGCGCAGCTGGTGCATGTGATCGCTCCGTTCCGGCCAGAGGGCGGGGCCTACGGGCACGGCCGGACGCTGGGGCACGACCACGGGCCGCATGGTTTTCCGCATGTATAGAGACGAAATCGTCGCGCGGCTGCGGCTGGCGCAGATGCTGTCGCCGGCCTTTCCCATCGGCGCCTTCGCGCATTCGCAGGGGCTGGAATGGGCGATCTCGTCCGGACAGGTCGGCAATTCCGACGACCTGCGGGACTGGATCGAGGCTGTGCTGACGCTGGGTTCGGCGCGGGTGGATGCGGTCTTCCTGTCGATGGCTCGGCGCCCGGGGGCTGATCTGGACGCCCTGTCGGACCTGTTCGACGCCTACCTGCCTTCGGCAGAGCGGGCGCTCGAGGCGGCCGAGCTGGGGCGGGCATTTCAGGCTCTGACAAGGCCGGAAATGGCCCCGCTGCCCTATCCGCTGGCCGTCGCCGAGGCGACCCGCGACCTGCCCTTGCCGGAAGCCGAGGTGCTGGCGCTGTTCCTGCAGGGGGTGGCGGCGCAACTGGTTTCGGTGGCCGTGCGGTTCCTGCCCTTGGGCCAGACCCAGGGGCAGCGGGTGCTGGCCCGGCTGGCGCCGCTGATCTCCGAGGTGGCCCGGGCGGCGGTGGGTGCGGGGGAAGACGAACTTTGGGCCTTTGCCCCCGGCGCCGATCTGGCGGCGATGGCGCACGAGACGATGGAGACGAGGATCTTCCGCACATGACATCCCCCAACGGCCCCTTGCGGGTGGGCATCGGCGGCCCGGTGGGTGCCGGCAAGACCACGCTGACGGAACAGCTGGCGCGGGCGCTGGGGCCGCGGTGCTCGATGGCCGTCATCACCAACGACATCTACACCCGCGAGGATGCCGAATACCTGATGCGGGCGCAGGTCCTGCCGCTGGACCGCATCCGCGGGGTGGAAACGGGGGGCTGCCCGCATACCGCGATCCGCGAGGATGCCAGCATCAACCTGGCCGCCGTGGCCGACCTGTGCCGCACGCACCCCGACCTGGACCTGATCCTGATCGAAAGCGGCGGCGACAATCTGGCGGCGACCTTCAGCCCCGAACTGGCGGACCTGACGGTCTATGTGATCGACACCGCGGCGGGGCAGGACATTCCGCGCAAGAAGGGGCCGGGGCTGGTGCGGTCCGACCTGCTGGTGGTGAACAAGACCGACCTGGCGCCGCATGTGGGGGTGGACCTCGCGCTGCTGGAAAGCGACACCCGGGCCGCAAGGGGCAGCCGGCCCTATGTTCTGGCGAACCTGCGGCGCGGGCAGGGGGTGCCCGAGATCGTGGGGCACCTGGTGCAGATGGGCGGGCTGACCCTGCGGGACCAGGCTTAGGCCTGCAACCAGCGGATCAGGGTCTGCAACGGGCGGGCGGGGTCGCGCAGGTGGGGCCAGACCAGGAAATAGGTGCCCTCGGCAGGGGAATAGTTGGGGTAGGCCGGCACCAGACGGCCGCGGCGGAATTCGGCCTCGGCCAGGAAGTCGGGCAGCAGCGCGACGCCGAAGCCCAGTGCCGCGGCCTCGGCCATCTGGGCGAACTGGTCGAACAGCATGCCGCGCAGGCGGGCGGCGGGGCTGCCGGCGCGGTCGAACCATTCCTCCCAGGCGCCGGGGCGGCTTTCCAGGTGCAATAGCGGCAGCGTCAGCAGGTCTTGCGGGGTGACGGGGCCGTTCGGCACCAGCATTGGCGCGCAGGCCGGGATCACACGCTCGCCCGCCAGTTCCAGGAAATCGACCCCCTGCCAGTTGCGGGCGCCGAAGTGGATGGCGGCATCCAGCTTGTCGCGGCTGAAGTCGAAGGGCGAAAGGCGGGTGGACAGGTTCACCGTGATCTCGGGGTGCGCATCGGCGAAGGCCCGCAGACGCGGGCTGAGCCAGTGAATGCCGAAGGCGGGCAGGATGCCCAGGTTCAGGGTGCTGCGCGACCCGCTGGCGCGGATCTTGAGGCTGGCGCGGGCCAGGTCGTTCAGGCAGCCGCGCACCGACTGGGCGTAGTCGGCGCCGGCGGGCGTCAGCGCCAGACCCTTGCCTTCGCGCCGGAACAGGGTGACACCGATCTGATCTTCCAGCGACCTGAGCTGGCGGCTGACGGCGGAATGCGTCAGCGACAGTTCCTGCGCGGCAGCAGTGGCGGTGCCAAGGCGTTCCACCGCCTCAAGCGCCTGCAGCGAAGCGATTGAGGGGAGGAAGCGGCGCGGCGCGATCATGTGAGTTTTCCTCCAACATAATGACGCAGAATTCGCTCATTGTTCCAGGAAATTCCAGATAGTCTGGCGAAATAGGCACACGAACGCTTGGACCTTGCCGATGACAGCCCACACCGGATCTTGCCGTGCCAGCCGGATTGCCGGGACGAGGAGTTGGCAAGTCATGCCGGCCGTGGGGGGCTGAGCGATGGACCGCTGCGAGATCGTGCATGAGAACTTCCTGCGGCGTGTGGCGGCTGGTGACTTGCCATCGGGCCGGGCGCCGGCCGGGCCGCTGAGCGCCGAGCAGGCGGTGGCGGCGTTTCGCGCCGGTTGCCTGACGCGGGTGCTTGACCGGCAAAGCCGGTCAATGCAGCGGGTGGGGCAGGGGTTCTATACCATCGGCTCTTCGGGGCATGAGGGGATGGCGGCGGTGGCGCTGGCCTTGCGACCGGGCGACATGGCCTTCCTGCACTACCGCGATGCGGCGTTCCAGATTGCCCGCGCGGGGCAGGTGCCGGGGCAGAACCCGGCCTGGGATATCCTGCTGTCGTTTGCCTCGTCCTGCGAAGACCCGATCTCGGGCGGGCGGCACAAGGTGCTGGGGTCGCGCGCCTTGATGATTCCGCCGCAGACCTCGACCATCGCCTCGCACCTGCCCAAGGCGGTGGGGGCGGCCTATGCGGTGGGCGCGGCGCGGCGGCACCGGCCGGAGCACGCGCTGCTGGCCGACGCCTCGGTGGTGCTGTGCAGCTTTGGCGATGCCAGCGCGAACCACTCTACCGCACAGGGGGCGTTCAATACGGCGGGCTGGACCAGCTACCAGTCGGTATCGCTGCCGCTGCTGTTCGTGTGTGAGGATAACGGCATCGGCATTTCGACCAAGACACCGAAGGGCTGGATCGAGGCCGGGTTTTCCACGCGGCCGGGACTGAAGTACTATCAGGCCGACGGGTTGGACCTGTACGACACCTACCGCGTGGCGCTTGAGGCGGCGGAGTATGTCCGCACCCGCAAGAAGCCCGCCTTCCTGCATCTGCGCACCATCCGCCTGTATGGCCATGCCGGGGCGGATGTGCCGACCACCTATCTGTCGCGCGAAGAGGTCGAGGCCGAAGAGGCGCAGGACCCGCTGCTGCATGCTGTGCGGCTCTTGGCCGAGGCCGGCGTGATGCGGCCCCCCGAGGCGCTGGCGGTGTATCAAGAGACGGTTGACCGGGTGGCCCGCGTAGCGGGAGAAGCGGTGACGCGGCCGCGCCTCAAGACCGCCAAGGACGTGATGGCAAGTCTGATCCCGCCAAAGCGGCTCTGCAAAAGCACAAATGGCCCTTCGGCCGAGGCGCGGGCGGCCGCCTTCGGGGCGGACCTGAAGGCGATGGAAGAGCCGCAGATCATGTCGCGCCTGATCAACTGGGCGCTGACCGACCTGATGCTGGCGCACCCCGAAATCGTGATGATGGGCGAGGATGTCGGCCGCAAGGGCGGCGTCTATGGGGTGACGCAGAAGCTGACCGCGCGGTTCGGGCCGGACCGGATGATCGACACGCTGCTGGATGAACAATCGATCCTGGGCCTCGCCATCGGCATGGCGCAGAACGGGTTCGTGCCGATGCCGGAGATTCAGTTCCTGGCCTATCTGCACAATGCCGAGGACCAGATCCGTGGCGAAGCGGCGACGTTGCCGTTTTTCTCGAACGGGCAGTTCACCAATCCGATGGTGCTGCGGATTGCGGGGCTGGGGTATCAAAAGGGCTTCGGCGGGCATTTCCACAACGACAACTCGGTCGCCGTGCTGCGCGACATTCCGGGGGTGATCCTGGCCGTGCCTTCGAACGGCGCCGACGCGGCCCGGATGCTGCGGGAATGCGTGCGGCTGGCGCGCGAGGAGCAGCGGGTGGTGGTGTTCCTGGAACCCATTGCCCTTTACCCCATGCGCGACCTGCATGCCGACAAGGATGGCGGCTGGTTGCGGCTCTATCCCGGCCCGGATCAGGTGATTCCGTTTGGCGAGGTGGGGGTTCAGGGCGACGGCACGGATCTGGCCATCGTGACCTTCGGCAATGGCGTCTATCTGTCCAACCAGGCGCTGCCGGCGCTGGAAGCTGCGGGGATCAAGGCACGGATCGTCGATGCGCGCTGGCTATCACCCCTGCCGAAAGCGGCTCTGACAAAGGCGCTTTCGGGCTGCGAGCGCATTCTGGTGGTGGACGAGACCCGCCATTCCGGCGGCGTGGCCGAGGCGTTGATGGCGCATTTTCACGAAGCCGCGCCCGGCGCGAACCTGGCCCGGATCACCGCCGAGGACAGCTTCATCGCCACCGGCCCGGCCTATGCGGCCACGATGCCATCGAAGGACAGCATCGCCGCCGCCGCGCTGGAGCTGTGCAAATGAAGACCGCCGTGGTGATCTGCCCCGGTCGGGGCACCTACAACGCGGCCGAGTTGGGCTATCTGGGCCGGCATTTCCCCGATGCCGCCCTGCTGGTCCGGTTCGATGCCCTGCGGACCGAGGCCGGGCAGGAAACGCTGACGGCGCTGGACGGGGCGGCGAAGTTCTCGCTTTCGCAGCACAGCCGGGGCGACAATGCCAGCGGGTTGATCTTTGCGGCGTCGCTGGGGGATTTCCTGGCGCTGGACGGCGTAGAGGTAGTGGCCGTCACCGGCAATTCGATGGGCTGGTACACGGCGCTGGCCTGCGCCGGGGCGACCACGCCCGAGGACGGGTTCCGCGTCGCCAACACGATGGGCACCTTGATGCAGAAGGCACTGATCGGCGGGCAGCTGGTCTATCCCTGGATGGCCGAGGACTGGGTGCCCGACCTGGCCCGAAAGGCAGATCTTCTGGCGCTGCTGAGCAGGATCGCGACCCGACCCGACCACGCCCTGGCCTTGTCGATCGACCTGGGCGGGCTCTTGGTGCTGGCCGGGAACGAGGCGGGCCTCAGCGCTTTCGAAGCGCAGGTTCCGCCTGTGCAGAGCCGCTTTCCGATGCGGTTGGGCAATCATGCAGCGTTTCACACGGTCTTGCAGGCGCCGGTGGCAGCGCAGGGCCGCGCCCGGCTGCCTCTGGCGCTGTTCCGGCAGCCGATGTTGCCTTTGATCGACGGACGTGGGCATGTCTGGTGGCCGGGGACCGCGCCCATCGCCGAACTGCGGGACTATACGCTGGGTTGGCAGGTCACACAGACCTACGACTTCACCGCCGCCATCCGTACCGCCGCCCGTGAATTCGCGCCGGACCTTTTCGTTGTCACCGGCCCGGGAAACACCCTTGGCGGGGCCGTGGCGCAGGCCTTGATCCTGGCGCATTGGCGCTGCATGGCCAGCAAGGCCGATTTCCAGACCCAACAGTCCACAGCCCCCGTCCTTGTCTCGATGGGGCTGCCAGACCAGCGCGGCTGCGTCACCTGACCGACCCGGAAGCATGCCATGCGGAAGCAGACGGCCCTGACTTTCGCCGGGCGGCGCTTTCGGATTCTGAATGTGGGTCCTGACACCACCCGGGCGTGCCGGGCGACAATCGCGGTCCGCGGGATGGCGTCCGTTACGAACGGGCGAGGTGCACGGCCAGGATGCCGGCCATGGTGATTGCGACGCCAAGCGCATCCCAGCGGCTGATGTCTTCGCCAAGGAGACCCGCCGCGATCAGCACGCCGAAGAACGGGTTGAGGAAATGGAACGTCGAGGCGCGCACCGCGCCGATCCGGCCGACCAGAGCGAACCAGATCAGTGTCGCGGCCAGGCCGGGGCCGGCGATCTGCCAACTGAACGCCGCAAGCAGCCGCCAGGTCGGCTCATACCGGAACGGCTCGGCCGCGATGGCCACCACGCCAAGCGCCGCCGCGCCGACCAGCATCTGCAGCCCGACCACCATCAGCAGGTTGTCGCCCCCGGCCGCCGCACCGCGCAGCGTCAGCGTGGCCACGGCCAGCGCCAGCGCCCCCAGCGCGCAAAGCGCCAGCCCGAGGGGATCGACCCCGCCGTGCAGCCGCGTGCCCATCGCCAGCGCCACGCCGGCGAAACCGGCGACCAGCCCCGCCACCGCGAGGCCGGACAGCTGTTGCCCGCGAAAGACCCAGCCCAGCGCCGCGACCAGCAGCGGCATGGCGGCCGCAATGATCACTGCAGCCGAGGCGGGGACCCACTGCATGGCGACGAAGTTCAGCCCAAGATAAAGCCCGTTTTGGCACAGCCCGAAGACCAGCACCAAGACCGCCTGCGCCCGGGTCAGGCGCCAGCCCTGCCCCAACGCCAGCGCCACAGCCACTGCCAACCCGCCCGAGACCAGAAAGCGCAGCGCCAGGGCGTGCAGGGGCGCTGCATCGGCGACGATGATCCGGGCGGTGGCAAAGGCCGAGGACCAGAGCACGACGAAGCCAAGGCCCATCAGCAGCGACCGACCGTCCATCGCCACCTGCCCCATGCCCGCCCCCTATGCCCCGCGCAAAGAAGAAGGGCCGCCCGAAGGCGGCCCGCATCGATTTCCGGTCCGAAAACCTGTCAGGTCAGCCGTTCGCCAGATCCTTGAGCGTCTTGGCGATGGCGAACTTGACCTGCTTGTCGGCCGGCTTGGTCATCGTTTCGCCGGTGGCGGGGTTGCGCACCTGGCGTTCGGGGCGGGCCTTGCAGACCACCTTGCCCAGACCCGGCAGCGCGACGGCACCGCCCGAGGCGACTTCCTTGGCGACGACGGCCGCCACGGCATCCAGCGCCGAGGAAGCGGTCTTGCGGTCCGATCCCATGGCCTCGGCCACTGCGGCGACGAGCTGGGTCTTGGTCATCGGCTTGGACATTGTTGTGTTCCCCTTGTTGTTCCGCATGTCTCGGGGCCCGCCGGTTCGCGGGCTGTCCCCTGTCTCTGGGGCCGCAGCCCAAAAGCCCGCTTTCGAGGACGAAATCAAGCCCTCATTGCGGAGATTGGCCCAGAAACAGGCTGAATTGCGCGTATGTCGCGGGGTCAGAGGAAGGCGGTTTCCTCGAAGCTGCGCAACTTGCGGCTGTGGATGCGTTCCAGCGGCATGTCGCGCAGGCGTTCCATGGCGCGCACCCCGATCAGCAAGTGGCGGCTGACCTGGGTGCGGTAGAACTGGCTGGCCATGCCGGGCAGTTTCAGTTCTCCGTGCAGCGGCTTGTCGCTGACACACAGCAGCGTGCCATAGGGCACCCGGAAGCGAAAGCCGTTGGCGGCGATGGTGGCGGATTCCATGTCCAGCGCGACGGCGCGGGATTGCGACAGGCGGCGGACCGGGCCGGACTGGTCGCGCAGCTCCCAGTTGCGGTTGTCGATGGTGGCGACGGTGCCGGTGCGCATGATGCGCTTCAGCTCGAACCCTTCCAGCTGGGTGACCTCCTCGACCGCGTCTTCCAGCGCGATCTGGATTTCCGCCAGCGCCGGGATCGGCACCCAGACCGGCAGGTCGTCGTCCAGCACGTGGTCCTCGCGCAGGTAGGCGTGGGCAAGGACGAAGTCTCCCAGCGCCTGGGTGTTGCGCAGGCCGGCGCAGTGGCCGACCATCAGCCAGGCATGCGGACGCAACACGGCGATGTGGTCGGTCGCGGTCTTGGCGTTGGAGGGGCCGACGCCGATGTTGACCAGCGTGATGCCCTGCGAATTCGCCCGTTTCAGGTGGTAGGTCGGCATCTGCGGGGTCTTGGCCGAGGGCGCCAGCACGCCGTCGGGCGTGGTGATCTGGGCATTGCCCGTGGCGACGAAGGCGGTGTAGCCCGAGTCCGGGTCGGCCAGGGCCGCACGGGCGAAGGCTTCGAATTCGTCGACGTAGAACTGGTAGTTGGTGAACAGGACGTGGTTCTGGAAATGGTCCGCGTCGGTGGCGGTGTAATGCGACAGCCGGGCAAGCGAGTAATCCACCCGTTGCGCGGTGAAGGGCGCAAGGGGCATCGACCCGTCGGAAAAGTGCGACAGGGTGCCGTTGACGATGTCGTCGTTGGTGGTGGCAAGGTCCGGCACATCGAACACGTCGCGCAGCGAGAAATCCAGCACGCCATCCTGCGGGACCGAGACGCCGGGGTTGCCGGCCACCGCGAAATGCACCGGGATGGGGGTGGTCGAGGGGCCGACGGTCAGCGGCACGCCGTGGTTCTGGATCAGCAGGCCCAGCTGCTGGATCAGGTAGTGGCGGAACAGGTCCGGCCGGGTGATCGTGGTGGCATAGGTGCCGGGCTGCGAGACGTGGCCGAAGGACAGCCGCGAGTCGATCTTGTCGAAGCTGGTGACGGTCAGGCGCACCTCGGGGTAGCAGGCGCGGATGCGGCTGGCGGGGCGGCCATGGCGCAGGGCGGCGTTGAAATGCTGCGACAGATGCGCGGTCGCCTCGGCGTACAGCTGTTCCAGCCGGGCCACGGCGGGTTCGGCCTCGGTGAAGATTTCGGTGACGGCGTGGCTAGGCAGAAGGAAAGCGGAATGGTCGTCCATCGCGGCATTTAAGCCGGAACCGGCGCGGCGGCGCAAGTGACGGCTTGATGACGTGGTCAGGCGGCGCGGAACAGCACCACCTGCGCGCGGTCTGCGGCATGGTCGGGGTCCAGCGTCGTGGCGGCGGGGCCGTAGACCTGCACCTCGATGATCTGCAGAGCGGTGATGCGGCCCTGCGCGGCCAGCGCGTCGAAGGCGCGGTCGAAGCCCTGCGCCGTCCAGACCCTGCGGTTGACCGACAGGGCGAACTGCGCGCCGGGAAGGGCAACGTCCAGAAGGCTGGGCAAGGCTTCGGGGCCGACGTGGCCGGCGGTGAAGGTGCCGGAGGAGACAAGGCCGGCGTAGCGGCGCGGCAGGGCCAGCGGACGGGTGATGTCGGCCTGCGCCAGGTGGGTGTAGAGGCCCTTGCCGGCGGCGCGCTCCAGCATCTCGGCCGAGAAGTCGGCGGCGTCGATCTCGCCCGCGAACCCCATCTCGCGCAGGGATTGGGCCAGAAGGCCGGTGCCGGCCCCGACATCCAGCACCGGGCCCTGGGCGCCGGTGGACATGTAGGCGGCGGCGACATGGGCCGGCAGGCGGTAGTCCATCGTCTCGGCAAAGCCGCCGTCATAGCGGGCGGCCCAGTCGCGGTAATAGGCCAGGCAGGCCTCGGGGCCGTTCAGTTCCAGCGCGGCTTTCAGTCCGGGGTCGGGCATGGCCGCAGGATGGCGGGACGCCAGCACGGGATCAAGCCCTTGCGGGCGGAGCGGGGGCCGGGGATAGTTGCCGCCATGAACACGCTGCTTTGTCTGGGATACGGGTATTCCGCCGCCGCGCTGGCCCGCCGGCTGCTGCCGCAGGGCTGGGCGGTGATCGGCACGGTCCGCAATGCCGCCCGCGCCGATGTGCTGCGGGCCGGTGGGGTGGAGCCGCTGGCCTGGCCGGGCGACCTGGCGCCGGCGCTGGCGCGGGCGACGCATGTGCTGGATAGCGCCGCGCCGGATGCGGCGGGCGATCCGTTCCTGCGCGCGGCTCCGGAGATTGGAGGCTCGGCCGCCAGATGGGTGGGGTATCTTTCCACCACCGGGGTCTATGGCGACCATCAGGGCGGATGGGTGGATGAGGCAACGCCGGCCACCCCGGCCAGTGACCGCGGCCGCTGGCGGGTGCTGGCCGAGGACCAGTGGCGCGCGACCGGGCTGCCGGTGCATGTGTTCCGGCTGGCCGGCATCTACGGGCCGGGGCGCGGGCCGTTCGAAAAGGTGCGCGACGGCAGCGCGCGGCGGATCCTCAAGCCGGGGCAGGTGTTCTCCCGCATCCATGTCGAGGACATCGCGCAGGTGCTGGAGGCCAGCATCGCGCGGCCGAACCCCGGCGCGGTCTACAACGTCTGCGACGACGACCCGGCCCCGCCGGAGGATGTTCTCAGTGAAGCCGCGCGCCTGCTGGGCCTGCCCGAGCCGCCGGCGGTGCCTTACGATGCGGCGGCGATGTCGCCGATGGCGCGCAGTTTCTATGCCGAGTCGAAGCGGGTGCGGAACGACCGGATCAAGGATGAACTGGGGGTAAGGCTGCGCTACCCCGACTATCGCAGCGGATTGCGCGCAGTGCTGGAGGCAGAATGAGACGCTTGGCCCTGGCCGCGATGGTCGCGCTGCTGGCCGGTCCCCTGCTGGCCAATGCCCGCGAGGACGGCGAGGCGAAGCTGGCATCTCTGGCGGAGGCGATCGTCCCGGCGCTGGCGGCGGCTATGCCGCAAGTGGAGGGGATGGTCTGTGGCCCGGACACGCCCGACCCCAGCCCCACGAACCGCCTTCTGCTGCCGAACTGGCGGGGCCTCTGCCGGTGGCAGGGCGGAGAAGCCCGCGTCGTTCTGGTGCTGTCGCCCTCGCTGGCCGAAAGCCATCGGCAGGATCTGGCCGCACTGGCAGAGGCGCCGCCCGTGGGGATGCTGTTTCACCCGGCTGAGGCACCGCGCGCCCTTGCAACGGCCGACCGCATCGAGGCCGCCCCGTCGCCCAGCCTCGCGGCGCTGGCCGAGGCCACGGGCCCGGGCGCCGAGGCGGCCATGAACCGGCTTGCCGAAGCGCTGGCCGGTATGGGCACGGCGACCTTGGAGGAGATGCCGGAGGTGCCGGCGCAGGCCGCGGCTCTGGTGGCGCACCGGCAGCTGCTGACGGCGCAGCGGGCCGATCTGGACGCGGTTCTGACGGCGGCAGGGGGCGCCACCACGGTTCCCCTGCCCCCAGAGGAGGATTACCCCGACCACCTGTTCTTCGGCGCCCAGCCCTTGGTGCAGTCGGATCTGGTCGAGGCCGGGGTGGCGATGACGGCGACGCTGACCACCAGTTCCTTTGCCCTGGAAAATGCCGCGTCCGAGGGGCTGATGGCCCTTAGAAAAGGCGAGATGGGGCCGCGAGGGGTGCTGAACGACCGCGGGCGGGTGCAGGTGCATCTGCAGGAAACCAGCCTGACGGCGGTCATCGACGGGCGGGCGATGCTGATGCTGTATGTGCCCGAGGTGGCGCCCGGCACCGATCCGCTGGCCGCGATGGAGGCGGTGCTGGCGCGGATCGCGGCGACCGATTTCAGCGGCTACTGAGCGGCGATGTCGCGGGCGGCGGGGGCGAGAAGGCCTTCGGTCACCGCGGACAGGGCCAGCGCCGCGGCGCCGTGGGCCCAGAGCAGGTCGCCCCAGGCGTGAATCTCGATCGGCGGGCGGGGGCGGCCGGTGTCGATGGCCAGGCTGTCCATCTCGGCCAGGGTCTCGGCGGCGTAGAGGTAGTCGTAGCGCATCCGTTCCCCGGACAGGATGATCAGCGCGGGGTCGAAGAGGTTGATCACGTTCGACAGGCCCACCGCCAGGTAGCGGCCGGCGCGGCGGAAGATGCTGCGGGCAGTGGCATTGCCGGCCTTGGCGTGGTCATAGAGGCTTTCCAGCAGGACGTTGATCGGCTGGCCTTCCTTGTGGCCCCAGTTCAGCGCGGTCGAGGCCTCGCGCGCCAGGGCGTAGTCGGCGATATAGGCCTCAAGGCAGCCGCGCTGGCCGCAGCGGCACAGCGCGCCATCGAGTTGCACCTTGGTATGGCCCAGTTCCAGCCCCACCCGCTGGGCACCGCGATAGACGCGGTGGTTCATCACGAAGCCCATGCCGACGCCATGTTCGATGGTGACGACGGCAAAGTCGGACAGCGCGCGGCCGGCGCCGAACCATTGTTCGGCCAGCGCGACAAGGTTGGCGTCGTTGTCGATGGTGACGGGCAGCGACAGCCGGGCCGAGGCGGCGGCGGCCAACGGCACCGGGCGCTCGGACAGGACCGAGGACCACAGGACCATGCCTTCGGCCGTGTCGACGAAGCCGGGGACGCCGATGCCGACGGCGGACAGGTCGGCGCGGGAAAGGCTGGCCTTGGCGCAGACGCGGTCAAGCAGGGCCTCGACAGCGTCCAGCAGGTCGGACAGGGCCATCGGGCCGGGGCGGCGGGGGATGACGTCGTCGGCGATCAGGTTGCCGGCGAAATCGACGATGACGGCGGTGTGTTCGCGGTCGGACAGCTTCATTCCCGCCACGCGGTGGGCGCTTTGGCGCACGCCCAGTGCCACGGCGGGGCGGCCGCGGCCGGCGGATTCGGCATCGCGGGGGGCGGGCAATTCCTCGATCAGCCCGGCCTCGATGAGTTCCTGGGTGATCGTGGTGACGGAGGCGGGCGAGACGGCAAGTTCGCGCGCCAAAGTCACGCGGGGAATCAGCCCGGCGGCGCGGACCCGTTCGAACACCTGCTGGCGCAGCGGGCGCTGGCCTTCCGACAGGGGCGGAATCAGCGGCCCGACGCCGCGGCGCGGCGTGGAATTCCCCTCCTTCAGCCTGGATGGCGCCATTTATTCAGTCTCCGAAGCAATAATCCCCCGAAATCTTGTTTGTATGCCTGCGAATTGCTGCATGGCAGCGAAAAGCGGGCCAGATATCGGGCAGCGCCAAGATTGCCGACCATTTTTATTTTGACAACTGAAATTATTGGCGGCACTTTCCCCGCGTATCGGCGAATCTGCCGGTCCGGCCTGCACGGGCCGTATCCAACGGGAGGTTACATATGCAGAAGACATTCCTCGCCGCGATCATCGCGGCGGCCGGCTTTTCCTCGGCGGCACTGGCGGAAGGCCTGACCGTCGGCGTGTCGTGGTCGAACTTCCAGGAAGAGCGCTGGAAAACCGACGAAGCCGCCATCAAGGGCGCGCTGGAAGCGGCCGGCAACACCTATGTCTCGGCCGACGCGCAAGGCTCGGCCGCCAAGCAGCTGACCGATGTGGAAGCGCTGATCGCCCAGGGCGTGGATGCGCTGATCATCCTGGCGATGGACAAGGATGCCATCGGCCCGGCGGTGGACAAGGCCGCGGCAGAGGGCATTCCGGTCGTCGGCTATGACCGCCTGATCGAGGACAACCGCGCCTTCTACCTGACCTTCGACAACAAGGGCGTCGGCAAGATCATCGCCGAAACCGTCAAGGCCGCCAAGCCCGAGGGCAATTACGCCATCATCAAGGGTGACCCGGGCGACCCGAACGCCGCCTTCCTGCTGGAAGGCATGATGGAAGTGATCGGCGCCGATGTCGAAGCCGGCAAGATCAAGATCGTCGGCGAGGCCTTCAGCGAAGGCTGGAAGCCGGAAAACGCCCAGGCGAACATGGAGCAGATCCTGACCGCCAATGCCAACGCCGTTGACGCGGTTCTGGCCGAGAACGACGGCATGGCGGGCGGCGTGATCGCAGCCCTGTCGGCGCAGGGCCTGGTCATTCCGGTCGGCGGCCAGGACGGCGACCTTGCGGCGCTGAACCGGGTGGCGCGCGGCAGCCAGACCGTTTCTGTTTGGAAGGACAGCCGCCAGCTTGGCGCGGCGGCGGCGGATATCGCCTCGGCCCTGGCGGGCGGTGCGGCGATGGACGCGGTGCCGGGCGCGGTGAAGTGGTCGGGCGGCGAGAAGGGTGTTGAGATGAACGCCATCTTCCTGGCCCCCACGCCGATCACCAAGGACAACCTGAACGTCGTGATCGACGCCGGCCATATCTCGAAGGAGCAGGCTTGCGAAGGCGCGATGGAAGGCGTCGCCGCCTGTCAGTAAGTGACGAGTGCCCCGGTGCCGGGTTTTCCCGGCGCCGGGTTTTCATCGGCTGCCGGCCCTTGCGGCCGCAAATGACCTGTGCCGCGCGGCTGGGCCCCTTGGTCCTTGCGCGGCTCATTCAGGCGCCATGACGCCCCTCATCTGCTGGACGAGGACATGACCCAGACATCCACCAATCCCCCCGTGCAGGAGCCTTCGGTCGGCCCCTTTGCGCGGTTCCTCAGGGCCACCGAGATCGACACCCGCCTTCTGGGCATGGTCGGCGCGCTGGTGGCGATCTGGGTCGGCTTCCATTTCTACCCGGGCCTGCGCGGCTTTGTCGAAGCCTTGCGCACCGGCCAGGACGGCGCGTTTGCCCTGCTGTCGCCCGCGACGCTGTGGGATGCCGGCGCCTTTCTGACCCCGCGCAACCTGTGGAACCTGTCGGTGCAGACGGCATCGGTGGGGATCATGGCCTGCGGCATGGTGCTGGTGATCATCACCCGGCACATCGACTTGTCGGTCGGCTCGGTCCTGGGCTTTGCGGCCATGGTGATGGGCATCGTGCAGGTCTGGATCCTGCCCGACGGGTTTGCCCTGAACCTGCCGTTCGGGCCGCAGGTTTCGGTGCCCGGCATCGGCTTTGGCCACCCGCTGATCTGGGTCATCACCGGCATTGCCGGCCTGGCCGTCGGCACCGCGGTCGGGGCCTTTCACGGCTGGCTGGTGGCCTATCGCGGCATTCCGGCTTTCATCGTCACGCTGGGCGGCCTTCTGGTCTGGCGCGGCTCGGCGTTCCTCCTGGCGCGGGGCGAGACGATCAGCCCGGTTGACAGCACCTTTGCGCTGCTGGGCGGCGGGCCTTACGGATCGGTCGGCGCGACGGGCAGCTGGATCGTCTGCGGGCTGGCCTGCGCGGGCATCCTGTGGCTTCTGGTCAGCGGCCGCCGTGCGCGGCAAAGCCATGATTTCCCGATGCGCCCGATGTGGGCCGAGGTCTCGCTGGCCGCCTTGGGCTGCGGGCTGGTGCTGGGGGCGACGCTGATCGTCAACGCCTATCCCTGGCCCAAGGGCATTGTGCAGCAATACGCCACCGCGAACGGCATCACCGTGCCGGAAGAGGGCATGTTCGTCAGCCACGGCTTTGCCATTCCGGTGCTGATCCTGGTGGGCGTGGGCCTGGTGATGACCATCCTGATGACCCGCACCCGGTTTGGCCGCTATGTCTATGCCATCGGCGGCAACCCCGACGCGGCGGAACTGTCGGGCATCAACACCCGGCGGATGGTGGTCAAGATCTTTGCCCTGATGGGGTTTCTGGCCGGTCTGTCGGCAATCGTCGCCAGCGCCCGCCTGAACAGTGCCACGAACAGCCTTGGGGAACTGGACGAGCTTTACGTCATCGCAGCGGCGGTGATCGGCGGGACGTCCCTCGCCGGCGGCATCGGCACCATCTATGGCGCCATCCTGGGCGCGCTGGTGATGCAAAGCCTGAAGACCGGCATGGTGCTGATCGGCTTTGACGCGGCGGTGCAGAACATCGTCGTCGGCATGGTGCTGGTGCTGGCCGTCTATGTCGACATCGTCTACCGCAAGCGTTCCAAATGACGGAGGGCGCCATGAAAGACACCCGCGGAACCCCCCTGGTCGAGATGCGCGACATCTCGATCGCCTTTGGCGGCATCAAGGCGGTGGACCACGTCTCGGTCGACCTGTACCCCGGCGAGGTGGTGGGCCTTCTGGGCCACAACGGCGCCGGGAAATCGACGCTGATCAAGTGCCTGTCGGGCGCCTATCACGCCGACAGCGGGGATATCCTGATCAACGGCGAGAAGGTCACGATCAACAACCCGCGCGATGCCCGCGCGCTGAACATCGAGACGATCTACCAGACGCTTGCGCTGGCCGACAACCTGGACGCGGCGTCGAACCTGTTTCTGGGCCGCGAACTGGTGGGGGCCGGCGGGTTCCTGGACGATGCCACGATGGAGGCCGAGACGCGCAAGATCATGGGGCGGCTGAACCCCAACTTCCGCAAGTTCAACGTGCCGGTGAATGCCTTGTCGGGCGGGCAAAGGCAGTCGGTCGCCATTGCGCGGGCGGTGTATTTCAACGCCAAGATCCTGGTGATGGACGAGCCGACCGCCGCCCTGGGCCCGCATGAGACGCAGATGGTGGCGGAGCTGATCCAGGAGCTGAAGAAGCAGGGCCTGGGGATCTTCCTGATCGAGCACGACATCCACAACGTGATGAAGCTGTGCGACCGCGCCGTGGTGATGAAGAACGGCCAGCGGGTGGGCTGCGTGGACGTCAAGGACGTGACCGACGATGACATCCTGGGGATGATCATCATGGGCAAGAAACCCCCGCAGGCCTACTGATGTTCATCGGGCTTGATCTGGGCACCTCGGGGCTGAAGGGCGTCCTGATGACCGAAGGCCAGCAGGTGCTGGCCGAAGCGACCGCGCCGCTGACCGTGCAGCGCCCGGCCGAAGGCTGGAGCGAGCAGTCGCCGGCCGACTGGATCGCCGCGGCCGAAGCGGTGCTGGACGGGCTGGCGGCGCACGGGCTGGGCGCGGTGCGGGGCATCGGGCTTTCGGGGCAGATGCACGGCGCCACGCTGCTGGACAAGGCGGATGAGGTGCTGCGGCCCTGCATCCTGTGGAACGACACCCGGTCCCATCAGGAAGCCGCCGAACTGGACGCTGACCCGATGTTCCGGCGGGTGTCGGGGAACATCGTGTTCCCGGGCTTTACCGCGCCCAAGGTGATGTGGGTGGCCCGGCACGAACCGGCGCTGCGGGCACGGCTGGCGCGGGTGCTGCTGCCGAAGGATTACCTGCGGCTGTGGCTGACCGGAGAGCATGTCGCCGAGATGTCGGACGCGGCGGGGACAAGCTGGCTGGATACCGGCGCGCGGGACTGGTCGGATGATCTGCTGGCGGCGACAGGGCTGAGCCGGGCGAACATGCCGCGGCTGGTCGAGGGGTCGCAGGTTTCCGGCGCCCTGCGCCCGGCCCTGGCGGCGCGCTGGGGCTTGCCCAAGGGCGTGGTGGTGGCCGGCGGTGGCGGCGACAATGCGGCCTCGGGCGTGGGCGTGGGCGTGGTGCGCGCGGGCGAGGCCTTTGTCTCGCTGGGCACCAGCGGCGTGCTGTTTGCGGCGAACGACGGCTATCAGCCCGATCCGGCGACGGCGGTGCACACCTTCTGCCATGCCCTGCCGGGCACCTGGCACCAGATGGGGGTGATCCTGGCCGCCACGGATGCGCTGAACTGGTATGCGCGGTTGGTGGGGGCCGAGGCTTCGGCCCTGACCGGGGAACTGGGGGCGCTAAAGGCGCCGGGGCATACGGTGTTCCTGCCCTATCTGGGGGGAGAGCGGACGCCGCTGAATTCCGCCTCGGTGCGCGGTGCCTTTGCCGGGCTGGAGCACGCGACCGACCGCGCGGCGGCGACGCGGGCGGTGCTGGAGGGCGTGACCTTCGCCATCCGCGATTGCCGCGATGCGCTGGCGGCGACGGGGACAACGATCGGATCGCTGCTGGCGGTGGGCGGCGGGTCGCGGTCGGACTACTGGCTGAAGCTGATTGCCACCGCACTGGGGGTGCCGGTCAGCCTGCCGGTGGCCGGCGATTTCGGCGGCGCCTTTGGCGCGGCACGGCTGGCGCTGATGGCGGCCACCGGGGCGGGGGCGGAAATCGCCACCCTGCCCAAGATCGCGCGGGTGGTGGAACCCGATGCTTCCCTTATGGCGGCCTTCGATGCGGGCCACGCCCGTTTTCGCGCCGCGCAAACCGCACTCAAGGATCTGACATGACCGATTTCTTCAATGGCATCCCGGCCATCCGCTACGAAGGCCCCGAAAGCACCAACGAATTCGCCTTCCGTCACTACAACCCCGACGAGGTGGTGCTGGGCAAGCGGCTGGAGGACCATCTGCGGTTCGCGGTGGCCTGGTGGCACAGCTTCGCCTGGCCGGGCGGCGACCCCTTCGGCGGGCAGACCTTCCAGCGGCCCTGGTTCGGCGACACGATGAATCTGGCGCGGCTCAAGGCCGACGTGGCCTTCGAGATGTTCGATCTTCTCGGCGTGCCGTTCTACTGCTTTCACGATGCCGATGTGCGCCCCGAAGGGGCGACCTTCGCCGAGTCGCTCAAGAACCTGAACGCAATGGCCGATTACCTTGAGGCCAAGCAGGCCCGGCACAAGGCCAAGCTGCTGTGGGGCACGGCGAACCTGTTCAGCCACCGGCGGTTCATGTCGGGCGCGGCAACCAACCCCGACCCGGATGTCTATGCCTATGCCGCCGCCACGGTGAAGGCGAACATGGATGTCACCCACCGCCTGGGCGGTCAGAACTATGTGCTGTGGGGCGGGCGCGAGGGCTATGAGACGCTGCTGAACACCGACCTGCGGGCCGAACGCCAGCACGCCGGGCGGTTCCTGCAGCAGGTGGTCGAGTACAAGCACAAGATCGGCTTCAAGGGCAGCATCCTGATCGAGCCGAAACCGCAAGAGCCATCGAAGCACCAGTACGATTACGACGTGGCCACGGTTTACGGGTTCCTCAAGGACTTCGGGCTTGAGGGTGAGGTGAAGACCAACATCGAGCAGGGCCACGCGATCCTGGCGGGGCACAGCTTCGAGCACGAGATCGCACTCGCCTCGGCCCTGGGGATTTTCGGGTCGATCGACATGAACCGGAACGACTATCAGTCGGGCTGGGACACCGACCAGTTTCCGAACAACCATGCGGAAAAGGCGGTGGCCTTCTACGAGATCCTGCGGGCGGGCGGCTATACCACCGGCGGCACCAATTTCGACGCCAAGATCCGCCGCCAGAGCCTGGATCCGGAAGACCTGATCCTGGCCCATGTCGGCGGCATGGACACCTGCGCGCGGGCGCTGAAATGCGCGGCGGCGCTGCTGGAATCGGGTGAGATGGAGACGGCCCGGAAGGTTCGCTACGCCGGCTGGCTGACGCCGGCGGCGCAGGCGATGCTGAAGGGATCGCTGCAGGACGCCGCTTCGCGGGTGACGGCGGAAGGGCTTGAGCCGCAACCGCGGTCAGGTCGGCAGGAGCGGCTTGAGAACCTGTGGAACCGGTATCTCTAGTCCGCTCTAGCGCCAGCGACGGCCCATCTGGCGGAAAAGGCGGGCGCGGTTGTGCAACTCGGCATTGATCGCGCCGCCGACCAGCACGGCCCAGACCGACAGGTATAGCCACATCATCAGGATCACCACGGCTCCGATCGAGCCGTAGATGCGGTTGTAGCTGTTGAAGTTGGCCAGGTAGAGCGAGAAGCCGATGGAAACGCCGGCCCAGGCCAGCGCCGCAAAGGTGACGCCGACGCTGATGAAGGGCGAGCGGAACCCGCCCGGCACGTTGGGGCCGAAGCGGTACAGGATCGCGAGGCAGGTCAGCACGAAGACGAACATCGCCGCCCAGGGCAGGATGTGGGTCAGCCAGGCCTCGAACGGCCCAAGCGTCAGGTAGTTCAGCACGATGGGCACGATGACGACCGTCGCCAGCGCCACGAACAATGCGCCGATCAGGGCGGCGGTCAGGATGAAATCGACCGCATAGCCGGCGATCCAGCCGCGGGGCTGCGCGCGGTGGACCACATCCAGCCCCTGCACCAGCGCCGACACGCCGGCGCGCGCGGAATAAAGCGCGATGGCCAGCGAGACGAAGGTCGTCCAGCCCAGCGCGGCGCGGGGGGCGGCCAGCAATGCGGCAACCTGGTCGTGGACCAGCGCCGCGGCCTCGGCAGGCAGGAAGCGCTCGGCCACCGAGAGGTAGCCGGCGATCACCGAGGGGTCGGCCATTATGCTCCAGATCGCCACCACGGCGGCAAGGCCGGGAAAGACGGCGAACAGGGCGTAGAAGGCCACGCCGGCGGCGATCAGGCCGAAGTGGCCGTCACCCACCCGTGTCAGGACCGCGATCAGGAAGCGCTGGAAATGCCGGAGAAACCTCATGCGGGGCAGTCTGGGGCGAATTGCAGCGCGGCGCAACTTGAAGGCGGGGGCGGCGCATGGGACATTCCGCCCGAACGAGGAGGACGCGCCGATGCCCTATACCCCCGCCGCCGACCGATATGACCGGATGACCTATCGCCGCTGCGGGCGGTCGGGACTGATGCTGCCGGCGATCAGCCTGGGGCTGTGGCACAACTTCGGCCACGACACGCCGCATGGGGTGAAGCAGGCGATCTGCCGCACGGCCTTCGACCACGGCATCACGCATTTCGACCTGGCCAACAACTATGGCCCGCCGCCGGGCAGCGCCGAAGAGGCCTTCGGGGACATCCTGCGCACCGATTTCGCCGGCTTTCGCGATCAGTTGATCATCAGCAGCAAGGCCGGATACCTGATGTGGGACGGCCCCCATGGCGAATGGGGCAGCCGCAAGTACCTGATCGCCAGCTGCGACCAGAGCCTGAAACGGATGGGGCTGGATTATGTGGACATCTTCTATTCCCATCGGGTCGACCCCGACACGCCGCTTGAGGAAACCATGGGCGCGCTGGATCACATCGTGCGCAGCGGCCGGGCGCTGTATGTCGGCATCTCCAGCTACAACAGCGCGCGGACGCGCGAGGCGGCGGCGATCCTGAAAGAGCTGGGCACGCCTTGCGTGATTCACCAGCCCAGCTATTCGATCCTGAACCGCTGGGTCGAAGACGACGGGCTGAAAGAGACGCTGGACGATCTGGGAATCGGGTCCATCGCCTTTACCCCGTTGGCGCAGGGGATTCTGACCTCGAAGTATCTGGGCGGCATTCCAGCCGGAAGTCGGGCGGCACAGGGCAAAAGCCTGGACCCGGGGACCATCACGCCGCGGGCGCTGGCCTCGGTGCGGGCGCTGGCCGACGTCGCCGCGGCGCGCGGGCAGACGCTGGCACAGATGGCGCTGGCCTGGGTGCTGCGGCCCGGCAAGACCGGCCCCGGCATCACCAGCGCGCTGATCGGCGCCAGCCGGCCGGAGCAGGTGACCGACTGCGCCGGCGCCATCCGCAACCTGGACTTCAGCGCCGCAGAACTGGCGGCCATCGATGCCATCGCGGAAGAACCCGAGATCAACCTCTGGGCACAGTCGTCCTCAGCCTGAGCCGGACGCGGCCTGGCACAGCAAGACGGTCATGGCGTCAAGGTGACGCTCGGCCAGACCGCTGCGGCGCAGGGTGGTGGCGGGGTAATCCTCGGTCAACAGCCGGGCGGGGTGGAAATCCGGCTCGGCCCGGACCAGCGCGGTCAGCACGCGGCGGGCCTTTGCGGGCGCTTCGGCTTCGAGGTAGAGATAGGCCAGATGGCGCATCGCGGCGCGGAAGCTGGGCGCGCGGTAATGCGCGGCCTCGTAATGCGCGATGGCCGGGGCGATCAGGCCGCCACGCAGCGCGGCAAGGCCCGACAGCGCCTCCCACCAGTGGCCGATGGAACTGCGCGAGGCGATGGCGGCGCCGCGGCGGGCCGAGGCCAGCGCCTCGGGCAGGCGTTCGTGGCGGATGTTGGCGGCCGCCTCGGACCAGTAGCCAAAGGCGTTGAACGGCGACAGGCGCACCGCATCGCGGGCCAGCACGGTGCCGGCCTCGGGGTTCTCGTCCACCATCACCCTGGCGTGGCTGACCAGTGCCAGCACCAGAGGGTTGCCGGCGGTGTGCTCCAGCGCATTGCGGGCAAAGGCGTCGGCTTCGGACTGCAGGCGGCGGGGGTCATCCTCGGTGCGCTCGACGAACATGATCTGCCGCACCAGGCTGCGCCAGGCACAAAGCCGGGCCGATGGCAGGATTTCCTGCGCTTCGGCCAGAAGCAGGTCGGCGGCGCGCAGACGGGCGCCGTCATAGCTGAAGATGTCGGTCATCGCCCGGGCAATCCGGGCATTCACCGCCAGCGCGGCAGTGCACAGGGGTTCCTCGGCCAGCCGGGGCATCTGCAAGAGCGTGGCCTCGGCGGCCTGAAAGACCAGCGGCGGCACTTCGCCCAGGCCCAGGGCGACTTCGTCGGGCTCGCTGACCGCCAGGCGCTGGCTCCAGACCGTCTGCCGGTTCGACCGGGCGACAAGGCTGGCCATCATGTGCACGCGGCCCTGGATTTCGGCGCCTTCCAGGTGCAGGACCAGACCGCCGGCGGGAATCTGCGCCGGCACGGCGGTGCCATCGACGCCGTAAAGGTCAAGATGCGAGAACTCGGCGGCCAGCCGGGCGATGCCCAGCGCCAGTTCGCGCGCGGCGAAGTTGCCCACCCCGTCGGGAAGGGCGCCATATTGCACGACAAAGGGGGGCCGGTCCGCCGCCGTGCCGGCCAGGGCCGGCGCCGCCGTGCCCGAAGGCAAAAGCGCCACGGCGATGCGCCGGCGCTCCTCGCGCAGCCAGTCCAGAAAGGCGGGATCGACGATGTCGATGCCCTCCAGGAACTCGCGCCCCAGCCGCATCGCCGCGATGGCAGCGGCGGCGTCGCCGTCCAGATCGGTGGACATCTCTGCCAGTTGTACCGAATCGCGGTCGGTCAGCAGGGTGGCAGACGCTTCGCCCAGGGACTTGCGCAATTCCATCAGCGATTGACGCAGGCTGCCCGAGGCCTGCTCGGCGCCGCGGTCGGACCAAAGCTTGCCTTCCAGCCAGCGGCGCGGGCGGCGGCGGTCCGGGGTTTGGCAAAGCATGGCGATCAGGGCGCGCGTCTTCGCCCCGCGCGGGGTGCAATCCCGGCCGGAGTCGTCACGCATCTCGAAGGCGCCGATTAGGCGCACGAACATTCCGATTGCCCCCAGATACCGTTGCGCAACCTTACCGAAGGTTTTCAGATGTTCAAGAATCGTGAATTTCTCGTCAAATCAGATTCGGTCTCCGTCTGACCGCTAGGCGCGGCCCCAGATCAAGGGCAATCTTGGCGAAAGTCGCGGGGGGAGACAGCCATGACGACGCTAGGTTCGCACGGATCACACGGTTCCCACGGCTCGCATGGGTCCCACGGTTCCCACGGCTCGCATGGGTCTCATGGCTCGCACGGTTCGCATGGCTCGCACGGTTCGCACGGCAGTGGCGACTCTCCGCTGATGGCCTCGGCACTGGCGCTGACGGCCGAGGGGCTGATGGGTTACTGGGACGGCTCGGTTCCGGTGCCTGCCGACTCGCGCGCCGACGACCTGACCCGGCTGATGCGGCTGGACCCGTTCCCGCGTGCCGTGGTGCTGGCGCAAGAGGGTGGCCGGCTGTTCTCGGTGGTGCCGAAGGCGGCGGCCCACGTGCTGCGGGGCGAGGATGAGCTGCTGACTCTGCAACGGCCTGGCCCGCAGAAGATTGCAGAGCAGATGGCCGAGGTTCGCACGGCAATGGACCTGCGGGCCGACCGGCTGCCCGAAATCCTCGCCCAGCAAGGCGATCTCTTGCGGTTCTTCGCCGCCCAGCAGCCGCTGGGGTTCGATCGCAAGCGCATGAGCAACGGGCTGATCGCAGCGATGCATGACACGGTGGTGGCGCAGGAACAGCGGATCAAGCATTTCTGCTCGGTCTTGCGGCCTTGCGACCTGTCGCCGCAAATCCAGCCGGTGATCGCCACGCCGGGGCATTCGGCCTATCCGTCCGGCCATGCCACCGAAGCCTTTGCCCTGGCCACGCTGATCGCGGCGCTGCGGCTTTCCGGGCAGGGCACGCCGGACGCGGGGTTGGTCGACGCCCTGCTGACCCACCTGACCCCGGTGGCCGAGGCGGCCCCCGACGTGGACGCGACGGTGCTGCTGTATCGCCTGGCGGCGCGGATCGCCGACAACCGCACGGTGGCGGGGCTGCATTTTCCGGTGGACAGCGCGCATGGGGCGCTGCTGGGCCTGTCGCTGGGCCTGGGCTTCGTGGCGCATTGCCTGGGCGGTGGCGGCACCTTCCCGGTGCCCGAGTTTTCTGCCCGCGGCGACGACTGGCAGGGCGATTTCACCCTGGCCAAGTGGTGCGCCCACCTGGGCCTGGGAACCGGCACCGGCTGGAAGCGCGACAGCGGCACGGTGGCGGCGGCGCAGGACTGGTCGGTCCTGCCGCAGCTTTGGCGGGCTGCGGTGACCGAATGGGGACCCGGCCCGGCGGCCTGAGGCCGCAGGCGCGTCAGGTCCCGGCCAGAACCCCGGCGCCAAGCTGCGGATCGACAGGCGGCGACGCGGCCGGGGCCGGGCCCAACAGCGCCGCGCGTTCGGCGGCGGGGGTTCGGCGGCCCTGGGGCACGGTCCGGAAATAGTCCAGCAGCCGCCGCGCCACCGCTGGCGCCGCCATCGAACTGCCAGCCAGCCGGGCCTGGCTGCCGGTCAGCGTGCCTGCCGCGCGAACCCCGGTCAGCACCGCTCCGTCGTCGCCACGCGCCGCCAGAGCCGGCCCGAGGGATTCGCCGGGCCGGCGCAACTGCACCACACCTTCGGCCGCATAGAGCGACGGCCGCGACGCTGCCGGCTGACCAGGAACCGGCCGAGCGGCCCCGACCAGCACCACGCCCGGATCATCCGCTCCGCCAAAGGCGACATGGGTGCCTTCCCGCGTGACCGGGCAATCCGCTCCGCCGCTGCCGGCCCGCGGTGCGGTGTAGCTGTGCGACTGCGCTTCCCAGACCCAGCCTTCGGGATGGTCCAGCCAGCTTTGCCGGCCGAAAGGTGGGTGGCCGAAGGGCGTATCGTCGCGCTGCACCTTGGCCGTCAGAAGCACCGGCTCGTTTTCGGTCGTGGCGATGTCCACCTGCCAGCGCCCCGGCGGCGCCACCGCAAGCCCGCCAAAGGCGACCGTGGGCGCCAGCGCCAGATGCAGCAGAAGCTGGCCGCTGGCCTCTGGCACCGCCTGCACGGCGGCAAGTGGCCCATGCGGTGTGTCCAGCCGCCAGCCCTGACCCGAAACACCGGGCCAGTCGATTGTCAGCGGGGGCCGCCCGGCGGCGGGTGGCGGCGTCAGCCGCAGCCGCAGGCCGCGCGCCAGGGTGCTTTCGACCCGCAGTTCCAGAAAGCTCGAGGTCCGGTCGTCCGGCAGCACTCGCCAATCCAGCCGCAGCGGGCGGTCGATTCGCAACTCGGCCCGCGCCACCAGCCGCGACAGCCGGGCATTGCCATAGGCGCCGGTCACCCGCACCTCGGCCCCCGGTGCCAGCCGGGCGTGGCGGGAAACCTCATAGGCCAGCCATTCGGCCAGGAACTCGCTGGCATCGCCCGGTCCGCCCAGAGACCCCAGCGACAGGTTCACCACCAGCGGCGGCACGGCGATTCCGTCCGACTGCCGCAAGAGCTCGGCCAGGCACCAGCGCAGACCCTGCACCAGATGCGCCGCCATCCGCCGTCCGGCGGATTCGCGGATCGAGGCCGGCGGCAACTGCACCGCCAGAATCGGCACCGCGGCCATCGGCTCGGCAAAGCGCGCCCCGGCGGCCAGGTCCAGCACATGGGTGCCGTGGGTGACCCGGCGATCGGTCGCCGCCCGCTCGGTCCGCGGGTATAGCGCGCGGTTGGCCTGGCGGTAGAGATCGGCCTCGGGCAGGCCCGAGGCAAGCTGGGCGTCGATCTCGGCCGCGGTCAGCACCCGCCCCATCCGGATATCACGAGACGGCGCCAGCGGACCCTGCGCCCGACGCTCGGCGGCCTGCAGCCAGACGCCCAGCACGCGAGTCCGGTCCAGGCCGGCACGAAAGCGGACATTCAGATAGCCGATGCCGTCGTCGAGGATGGCCAGCACGGGCACGGCGGGGTCAAGCCGGCCCCGGGTGGCGCAAAGATCGCAGGGGGCGAAGCGGGCCATCGGCTCGGCCGGAACAAAGCCCGGCCCGGCCGCCAGCACCACCCAGGCCGCGGGCAGCCGGTCCAGGTCGGACCTTGCCACAAAGGCGACGAAACGCACCTCGTGCGGCCAGCCGGGGCCGGCGTGCAGGCGCTCGGTCTCCAGCAGGTCGCGTTCATGCGCCGCGAAATCGACGAAGGGCAGGGTCAGGGCCTGAGCCAGCGCGGCGACAAGATCGGTGCCATCGCCCGGATCGACCAGCCGCACGAACAGCGGCACCCGGCGCGGTGGTCCACCCTCGGCCGCCTCGACCGCGGCCTCCCAGTCGGCATAGGGACCAAGGCCCGAGTAAGACGTCGCCGCTGTCCAGTGCAAATCCATCGGGTCCCCGTGCAAATCCTGCGGAAGGAAATTGCACGCATGCTGCCACATGCCGGCAGCAGGGGAAGGCGGAACCTGCACCGCCGCCTGGCTTTAACGCCGATTTCACGCCCGGACCGCCCCCAGGCCGGTTGTCGCGTGCAAGCGCGCGACGCAGGCAAGAAAAACGGCCCGCAACCGCGCTCGCGCGGGCGCTCCGCCGTGTGATCGCCGGTTCAGTCCCGCCGCACGCTGGCCGTGACGTAGTTCACCGACAGGTCGCGGTCCGACAGACTCCAACGCCAGCTGACCGGGTTGAACACCATGCCCTTGCGGTCCACCGGGTCCAGCCCGGCGCCGCGGATCAAGTCGTGCAATTCGTCCGGGGTGATGAACTTCTTCCAGTCGTGCGTGCCCTTGGGCAGCCAGCGCATGACATATTCCGCCCCGACGATGGCCATGGCAAAGCTCTTCGTGTTGCGGTTCAGGGTCGAGCAGACCATCAGCCCGCCGGGTTTCAGCAGGTCATGGCAGGCGGTCAGATAGCGCAGCGGCTCGGAGACATGCTCGACCACCTCCATGTTCAGCACCACGTCGAAACGCTCGCCCGCAGCGGCCAGGTCTTCGGCGGTGGTGTGGCGGTAGTCGATCTCCAGCCCGGACTGCGCGGCATGGACCTGCGCGACGGGGATGTTGCGCGCAGCGGCATCGGCGCCCACGACGGTTGCCCCCAGCCGCGCCATCGGTTCCGATAGCAATCCCCCGCCGCAGCCGATGTCCAACAGCCGCAGCCCGGCGAACGGGCGCTGCGTCGTCAGGTCGCGGCGGAACTCGGCGGCGATCTGGCGGGTGATATAGTCCAGCCGGCAAGGGTTCATGGCGTGCAACGGCTTGAACTTGCCGTTCGGATCCCACCATTCGGCAGCCATCGCCTCGAACTTGGCGACTTCGGCGGCGTCCACGGTGCCCTGCGGCGCCGTCCCGGTCTTCACTTCCTTGGCCATGCCTTTAGACATTGGTTTCGACTCCGTCAGCCTGCGGCGTTATATAGAACGCGATGGACCACAGATCAGGCCAAAGACGCGCTTACGACATGCTTTATCCGCCGATCGACCCGTTCGATCAGCGGATGATCGACGTCGGCGACGGCCATCGCGTCTATGTCGAACAATGCGGCCACCCGCAAGGCGAACCGGTGATCCTGTTCCATGGCGGCCCCGGCGGCGGCTGCAGCCCGGCGATGCGGCGCTACTTCGACCCGGACCACTACCGGGTGATCCTGTTCGACCAGCGTGGCTGCGGTCGCTCTCGCCCGCATGCCAGCGTGGCGAACAACACCACCTGGCACCTGGTCGCCGACATCGAACAGATCCGCAAACTGTTCGGCATCGAGAGGTTCATCGCCTTCGGCGGCAGCTGGGGCGCCACCCTGGCGCTGATCTACGCGCTGACCCACCCCGACCGCGTCCGCCACCTGGTGCTGCGCGGCATCTTCCTGATGACGCGAAGAGAGCTGGACTGGTTCTATGGCGGCGGTGCTGGGGCCTTCTTCCCGGAAATCTGGAACCGCTTCGTCAACGCCATCGCGCCGGACGAACGCGGCGACCTGATCCGCGCCTATCACCGCCGGCTGTTCTCGGGCAACCTGATCGAGGAAACCCGTTTCGGCCGGCTCTGGGCGCATTGGGAAAACGCGCTGGCCTCGATCCACCATGACGGCCATGTCGGCGAAAGCCCGGCCGAATACGCCCGCGCCTTTGCCCGGCTTGAGAACCACTACTTCCAGAACGGCGGCTTTCTGCAATGCGACGGCTGGATCCTGCGCGAACGCAAGCGCATCCAGCACATCTCGGCCACGGTGATCCAGGGCCGGTACGATATGGTCTGCCCGCCGGTCTCGGCCTGGAAGCTGGCCGAGGGCTGGGACCATTGCCAGATCCGCATGGTGCCGATGGCCGGCCACGCCTTGTCGGAACCCGGCATCAGCGAGGGGCTGGTGCGCGCCATGGACGGCCTGCGGGGCTGAGGCAGCTGCCTCAGCCGGCTTTGCCCAGCACGTCGTCCTGATGCTCTCCCAAACGCGGCGCGGCGCGGCCCAGCGCCAGGTCGGCCCCCGAAAACGTCATCGGGCTGCGCACGCCGGGCACGCCGTCGGCCGTGATCTGCATGCCGCGCGCCACCACCTGCGGGTCGGCGAAGACGCCGGCCATGTCATTGATCGGGCCGGCGGGCACGCCCTCGGCTTCGCAGGCGGCCAGCAGGTCGGCCATCGCCCAGCCCTTGGTGGCTGCAGTGATCCGCGCGGTCATCCCGGCCCGGTGGGCGATGCGGTCGGCGTTGGTCAGGAATTCGGGCGCCTCGGCCATGTCGGACAGGCCCAGAACGCCGCACAGCTTGCGGTACTGGCTGTCGTTGCCGGTGGCCAGGATCACCCAGCCATCGGCGCAGTCGAACACGGCATAGGGCGCCAGGTTGGGATGGGCATTGCCCATCTTCTTCGGCGCAACCCCGGTGGCAAGGTAGTTCATCGCCTGGTTGGCCATGATGCTGGTGGCCACATCCATCAGCGCCATGTCGATGTGCTGGCCCTGCCCGGTGCGGCCGAGTTGCACGATCGCGGCCAGGATCGCCGTGGCGGCGTAGATGCCGGTGAAGACATCGGTGACCGCGACACCCACCTTCTGCGGCTGGCCTTCCGCCTCACCCGTGACGCTCATCAACCCGGCCATGCCCTGGATGATGAAGTCATACCCCGCGCGGTGCGCATAGGGCCCGTCCTGGCCGAAGCCGGTGATGGAACAGTAGATCAGCCGGGGGTTCACCTTGCGCAAGGACTCCCAGTCCAGCCCGTATTTCGCCAGACCGCCGACCTTGAAGTTTTCGATCACCACGTCGGCATCCGCCACCAGGCGGCGGACAACCTCTTGCCCCTCTGGCGTGCGGAAATCGCAGGTGATGCCCTTCTTGCCACGGTTGCAGCTGTGGAAATAGGCGGCCGACCGGTCGGTGCTGCCGTCTGGGTTCGGGCGCTCGATGAAGGGCGGCCCCCAGCGGCGGGTGTCGTCGCCTTCGGGCGCCTCGACCTTGATCACCTCGGCGCCGAGGTCGGCCAGGGTCTGCCCGGCCCAGGGGCCGGCCAGGATCCGCGCCAGTTCGATGACGCGGATCCCTTCCAGCGGGGCGGTCATGGATCAGCCCGCCAGCAAGGGATCGAGGATCGCCTTCAGCTCGTCATAGGACATGTTCGGGTGCTTTTCGCCGTTGATCATCAACGACGGCGTGCCTTCGATGCCGTCGGCCTTCATGTTGGTCTCGAACCGCTTGACCATGGCGTCCACCATGGCCGCATCGGACAAGCAGACGTCCAGCTGTTCGTTGGTCAGCCCCGCCGCAATGCCAAAGGTGCGCAGGCTGGCGATCACCACGTTCGGGTCTTGCGAGGCGGCCCATTCGGCCTGCTGGCTGAAGATCATGTCGCTGATGCCGAAATAACGCAGGTCGCCGCCGCAGCGGGCCACCAGCGCGGCCCACAGGCCGTAGCGGTCGAAATAGACCTCGCGCAAGGTGAAGTATACCTTGCCGGTGTCGATGTATGCGGCCTTGAGCGGCTTGAAGACGGTTTCGTGGAAATGCGCGCAGTGGCCGCAGGTGTAGCTGGCGTATTCCACGATCTTGACCGGCGCGACGGGATCGCCCAACGAGAAATCCTTGACGTCCGGCACGACCGCCGACCCGGTGGCGGGGTCCGCGGTGGTGGTCTCTTGCGCCCAGGCCGGCAGTCCGGCAGCGGCGGCGGCCAGCGCCAGCAGCGCCCGTCGGTGAATCGTCGTCATCGCATGGTCCTCATTCAGCCTTCCGGCGAGTTAAGATGTTTTGCGCCAACCGTTCAAGGGCGGCACGCAGGTCCGGGTCGCCGACGCCTTCAGCGCTGGCCGAGGCAGCCGCGACCAGCGCAGGGTCGGGCAAGGGTGGGGTCGTGGGGGCCGGCACGAACTGCGCCTGGCCTTCGGCAAAGCCGCTGGCAGAGGTCTGTGTCAGCAACACGCGCGAAATCGCGTTGTAGCCGTAGACGGCGTTCACCTTGGCGCGGATCGCTTCCTTCTGCATCTCGACCATCGGCGCCGCGGCGCCCTGCACCAGCAGCGTCAGCGTGCCGCCCATGCCTTCGCGCCCGTGCCCCACCTTGACCGGGCGGGTGATGCGGGCCAGGTCGGCGCCCACCACCTCGGGCCAGTGGGTCACCAGGCGGGCGACGGCAAAGCCCCGCGCCTCGCCGGCGCGGCGCACCTGGCCCTGCATCAGCGCGAAGGCCGGCTCGAACCCGCGCATGCGGTGGTCGGGGCTGGGCGGTTTCGGGGCCGGGGTGCGGGCCATCTGGTCCTTGCCTTGTTCGTCGCTATCTTAGCGAAACGTCTTGGGCCTGCCACCGAATCCCAAGGCCCGGAGCATAAAGATTGCGTGACGCGCCCCAGACACCTGACCTGAGCGGCCTGCTGCTGCACTGGTATGACCGCCACGCCCGGGTGATGCCCTGGCGGGTGGGGCCGGCCGAGCGGGCGGCGGGGGTGCGGCCCGATCCCTATCGTGTCTGGCTGAGCGAGGTGATGCTGCAGCAGACCACCGTGGCCGCGGTGCGCGACTACTTTCGCCGGTTCACCGACCGCTGGCCGGACGTGGTCGCGCTGGCGGCCGCGCGGGATGCGGACGTGATGGCCGAATGGGCGGGCCTTGGCTACTACGCCCGCGCCCGCAACCTGCTGAAATGCGCCCGCGCCATCGCCGCGCTTGGCGGGTTCCCCGACAGCCGTGACGGCCTGCTGTCCCTGCCCGGCATCGGCCCCTACACCGCCGCCGCCGTGGCAGCCATCGCCTATGACGAAGCGGCCACCGTCGTGGATGGCAACGTCGAGCGGGTGGTGGCGCGGCTGTTTCTTGTCGAAACGCCGCTGCCGCAGGCCAAGCCGGAGTTGGTCCGTCTGGCCGCAACGCTGACGCCACAGGACCGCCCTGGCGACCATGCCCAGGCGATGATGGACCTGGGTGCCACGATCTGCACGCCGAAATCACCGGCCTGCGGGATTTGCCCCTTGTCGCAGACCTGCCGCGCCCGCGCCGAAGGGTTGCAGGCCAGCCTGCCGCGCAAGACGCCGAAAGCCGCCAAGCCGGTGCGGCAGGGCACGGTCTGGGCCTTGCACACGCCGGAGGGCTGGGTGCTGGAACGGCGGCCGGACCGGGGCCTGCTGGGCGGCATGTGGGGCCTGCCCGGCGATGGCTGGGACGGCAGCCCCGGCGGCCCCGCCCCCGCCGATGCCGACTGGCAGGACGCGGGCGAGGTGCGCCACACCTTCACCCATTTCCACCTGATCCTGCGGGTGCAGGTGGCCACGGGCCAGCCGCCCTTGCGGCGCGGAGAAGCGGTGCCGCCCCCCGAGTTCAGCCCGGCCAGCCTGCCGACCGTCATGCGCAAGGCCTTTGACTTGGCCCGTGCGGCATTGCCGCCCGTTTGAGGTCGCGTCCCGCGCGCGTAGACTGCGCCCGGCAAGGAGGCCGCCGATGACCACTCTTTCGCCCGAAACCGTCGCCGAACCCCGCAGTGCCCTGCCGTATTTCCTGTCGTTCGGCACCATTCCCATTGCCCTGCTGGGCGCAGGACTGGGCGGCCTGTGGGTGCTGGCGTTGCCGGTCTATTGCTGGTGCCTGTTTCCCGCACTGGACGCGGTGCTGGGGCTGAACCTTGACGATGCCAGCCTGGACACCACCGACGATCAGCTGCGCCTGTATCGGCTGCTGACCATGGCCTGGTTCCCGCTGCAATTCACCATGCTGTGCTTCATGCTGTGGTATGTGCCGCAGGCGGCGCATCTGACGCTGGCCGGGAAGATCGGCCTGTTCTTCGGCATGGGGGTGATGACCGGCACCATCGGCCTGCCCTATGCGCATGAGTTGATGCACCAGAGCCCGCGGATCGAACGCTGGCTGGGCGATCTGTTGCTGGCCAGCGTGCTCTACTCCCACTTCCGAACCGAACACCTGCGGGTGCACCACCTGTACGTCGGCACCCCGCGTGATGCGGTGACGGCGCGCTACAATGAGGGCTTTCACCGGTTCTATCCGCGGGTGCTCCGCGATTGTCCGCGGTCGGCCTGGGCGGCGGAAAAGGCCATGCTGGCGCGGCGGAACCTGCCGGTCTGGCACTGGTCCAACCCGTTCTGGCGCTATGGTGCGCTGCAACTGGCGATGCTGGCGCTGGCCCTTTGGCTGGGTGGCTGGGCCGGGCTGGGGCTGTTCCTGCTGCAAGCCGGAGTGGCGGTCTGGCAGTTGGAACTGGCGAACTACGTCGAGCATTACGGGCTGACCCGCCGGCACAACGGCGAGGGGCGGTATGAACATGTGATGCCCCGGCACTCCTGGAACGCCGCGCACCGGGCGACGAACTGGCTCTTGATCAACCTGCAGCGCCATTCCGACCACCACTACAAGCCCGACCGCCGGTTCCCGCTGTTGCAGAACCACCCCGCGGACGAGGCGCCGCAACTGCCCTTCGGCTATCCGGTGATGACCTTCGCGGCGATGATCCCGCCCTTGTGGCGGCGGGTGATGAACCCGCGGGTTCGGGCCTGGCGCAAGCAGTTCTACCCCGACATCGCCGACTGGCACAGCTACAACAAGGCGCTGAACCCGCTGCCCCACGGGGCACCCTGAACGGGTGCCAAGGCGAAAAGGCCCCGCCATGACGCGCATGGCGGGGCAGGTGCATCCCGGGCGGTCCGGGGTGCAGGCGTAAGGAAGACCCCGTTGCCGGGGTCAGTTCGGGCGAGCGGCCTCTGCTTCCATCTCGGCCCGGATCTGCTGTCGAAGGATGTCGATCGGCACCATCTTGCCGTCGCGCTTGAAATGCCAGTAGGTCCAGCCGTTGCAGCTGGGCGCGCCTTCCATGGCGGCGCCGACCTGGTGGATCGAGCCGGTCATGTCCTTGCCGGCCAGCGTGCCATCGGCCCGCACCTTGACGACATGGCCGCGCAGGCCGACCAGTTCCTCGCCCGGGCGCAGCATGCCGCGTTCGACCACCTGGCCGAAAGGCACCCGCGGTTCCGACCGTTTCGAGCCGGTGATTTCCAGCGCGCTGGCGTCGAACTTGCGCACCCGGGCCAGGCGTTCGGCGGCGGCGCGGCGGTAGGCTACTTCGCGCTCGATCCCGATGAAATCGCGGCCCAGCATCTTGGCCACCGCGCCGGTGGTGCCGGTGCCGAAGAACGGGTCCAGCACCACGTCGCCGGGGTTGGTGGTGGCCAGCAGGATGCGGTGCAGCAACGCCTCGGGCTTTTGCGTCGGATGGGCCTTGTCGCCGTTTTCGTCCTTCAGCCGTTCGTGCCCGGTGCAGATCGGCAGCACCCAGTCGGACCGCATCTGGATGCCCTCGTTCAGGGCCTTCAGCGCCTCATAGTTGAAGGTGTATTTCGCGGCCTGGTCGCGGCTGGCCCAGATCAGCGTCTCATGCGCATTGGTCAGCCGCTTGCCCTTGAAGTTCGGCATCGGGTTCGACTTGCGCCAGACCACATCGTTCAAGAGCCAGAAGCCCTGGTTCTGCAACTCGGCGCCCAGGCGAAACACGTTGTGATAGCTGCCGATCACCCAGATCGCGCCATGCGGTTTCAGCAGGCGCTTGGCGGCCTTGAGCCAACGCCGGGTGAAGTCGTCATAGGCCTGGAACGACGAGAACTGGTCCCAGTGGTCATCGACCGCGTCGACGCGGCTCATGTCGGGGCGATGCAGCTCACCCTTCAGCTGAAGGTTGTAGGGCGGGTCGGCGAAGATCAGGTCGATGCTGCCTGCGGGCAGGCTGTCCATCACTTCGACACAGTCGCCCGCAAGGATATGGTTCAGCGGAAGGGTGACCTCCGCCGCAGTCTTTCGGATCGTCATGTTCTGCCTCTGCCCCCGGCATCTTGGTGTGCCGATCTTGGGCCACAGCATGAGTCAGACCTGATTCGCCGTCAAATTCTTTTTTGAATCAAGAGGTTAGAGAAATCGCTTGGCACAAGATGTTGTGGACGGGGGCAAACGAACGCCTATGCCAAGGGGTGACCCCAAAATCTAGAAGCGCCCGGAGATGGGCCTTTGTCGGGTAGCCGGCGTTCCTTTCCCAGCCGTACTGGGGGTGCTGTTGCGCCAAATCCACCATGATCCGGTCGCGCGCCACCTTGGCCACGATCGAGGCGGCGGCGATCGACAGGCAGCGCGCGTCGCCCTTGACCAGGGCCGTCGCGGGGCAGGTCAGGCCGCGCGGGATCAGGTTGCCGTCGATCAGGGCGAAATCGGCGGGCAGCGCGGCGACGGCCCGCTGCATGGCCAGGTGGCTGGCACGCAGGATGTTGAGGGCGTCGATCTCCTCGACCGAGGCATGGGCGATCGAGACCGCCGCGTTCTCGTGCAGCCAGGCCGCAAGCGTTTCCCTCGCGCGCGCGGGCAGGGTCTTGCTGTCGGCCAGGCCTTCGGGAATGCAGGCCGGGTCCAGCCGGACGGCGGCGGCGGTGACCGGGCCGGCCAGAGGGCCGCGGCCCACCTCGTCAACGCCGACGACGTAGGCGGCCCCGGCGGCAAGGCAATCGGCTTCCGCGCCGAAGTCGGCAACCGGCCGCATGGTCACGATGGCCGGATCGCCGCTGGCGGCAGCAGCGGCAGGTAAGACCCGTCCAATCCCAGGATGGTCTTTTCCAGCAACTTCGCCGCGGGCAGGACGGGCTGGTCCAGCCGGCGCACCAGAAACCAGTGCCGCTCCACCGGCAGGCCGGGGGCCGACAGCGTGACCAGACTGCCGTTGCGCAACTCGTCGGCCACCGTGTGCAGCGACAGGAACGAAATCCCCAGGCCCGCCATCACCGCCTGCTTGATCGTCTCGTTCGACCCCATCTCGACCACCGCGTGCGGCGCGCCTTCGACCAGCCGTTCGATGTAGCGCATCATAAGGATGCGGGTGCCCGACCCGCGCTCGCGCGCGATAAAGGTCTCGCCGGCGAAATCCCCGGCGCCCAGGCCGTTGATCCCGGCCAACTGATGGTCCGGCGGCGCGATCAGCCCGTGCGGATGCGGGCCGATGGGCCAGGCCTCGTTCGGCGGCGTCCGCGGCGGGCGGCCCATGATCGCCAGATCAAAATGCATCCGTTCCATGTCGGCCAGGATTTCCTCGCGGTTGCCGACCTGCAGGACGACCTCGATCTCGGGGTGCAGGGTGCGCAGGATCTTGACCAGGCGCGGGGCAAAGTACTTGGCGGTCGAGACCACGCCCAGGGTCACCCGACCGGCCCGGCCGTCGCGGAACGCCAGCACCTGCTGTACCGCCTGCTGAAGCGCGGCATCCATGCGCGCGGCGGCCGTCAGCATGACTTGCCCGGCCAGCGTGGGGCCGGTCCCCGACGCATCGCCGTGCCGATGAATCAGCGGCAGGCCCAGCGCCTCTTCCAGCGTCCGGATCTGGCTGTGAACGGCGGGGGTGGTCAGCCCCAGTTCGCGCCCCGCGGCGGTCATTGACCCGGTGCGAACGACAGAAGCCAGGGCGCGCAACTGGCGGAGCGAAACCAGATCGGCAGGGTTCATTAGATTTCCTTTAATCAGGACATAGGCGATTTAAATTCCGTTTCACCTCAAAGCAAGTATGTAAGTCACGCTAGACAGTCATCGGGGATAGATATGTCAACCCGTCCAGCACTACCCGACCAGCTTATTCCAGAAAACATGCGCCCGCTGATGCAAAGCATCGCCGAGGCGTCCATCGGCCTTGCCCGGCTGATTGCCCGCAACGGCATCGAGCACAAGCTTGGCGCCGAGGCCGACGCCACCAACGCCGGCGGCGATTCGCAAAAGGCGCTGGACGTCTGGGCGGACGAACATTTCGCCGCGGCGGTCCGCAAGGGCGGCGTGCGCTACTACGCCAGCGAGGAGCAGGATCACGTCGTGACCCTGGCCGAGACCGGCGACTGGGCACTGGCCATCGACCCGCTGGACGGATCGTCGAACATCGACACCAACGTGTCGATCGGCACCATCTTCTCGATCTTCCCGGCCGAGGCCACCGCCGACGCCAGCTTCCTGCGCCCGATGACCGAACAGGTCGGCGCGGGCTACGTGATCTACGGCCCGCAGACGGCGCTGGTGGTCACTCTGGGCCAGGGCGTGCAGCGCTATGCGCTTGACCTTGATCTGGGCGTCTTTGTCCTGGTCGAACCACAGGTGTCGATCCCGGCCGAATCGAACGAGTTCGCGGTGAACGCCTCGAACTACCGGCACTGGCCCAAGCCGATCCGCGCCTACGTCGATGACTGCGTGGCCGGCGTCGACGGGCCGCGCGGCAAGAACTTCAACATGCGCTGGATCGCCAGCCTGGTCGCCGAAGCGCACCGCATCTTTGCCCGCGGCGGGGTGTTCCTGTACCCGGCCGACGACCGCAAGGGGTATGAGCGCGGCCGCCTGCGGCTCTTGTACGAATGCGCGCCCATCGCCTTCCTCTGCGCCCAGGCCGGCGGCGGGGCGACGGACGGCACCGACCCGATCCTGTCGATGCGCTGCCAGACGTTGCACCAGCGCACGCCCTTCATATTCGGCACCAAGGCCAAAGTGGCCCGGATTGCCGCCTACCACGACATGCCTGAAATCGAGTCGGCCCTGTTCGGGCGGCGCGGCCTGTTCCGGAGCTGAGAGACCATGAGCAAGAAACACCCCATCATTTCCGTCACCGGATCGTCCGGCGCGGGCACCAGCACGGTCAAGCACACCTTCGACCAGATCTTCCGCCGCGAGGGCATCAAGGCGGTCACCATCGAAGGCGACGCCTTCCACAAGTACAACCGCGCCGACATGAAGGCCGAACTGACCCGCCGCGCGGCCTCGGGCGAGACCACCTTCTCGCACTTCAGCTATGAGGCGAACGAGCTGGGCGAGCTGGAGCGCGTCTTCCGCGAATACGGCGAGACCGGCAAGGGCCGCACGCGGACCTATGTCCACGATGAGGCCGAGGCGGCGAAGACCGGCGTCGCGCCGGGCCATTTCACCGACTGGGCGCCGTTCGACGACGGCTCGGACCTGTTGTTCTACGAAGGCCTGCACGGCAGTGTCGTCAACGACACGGTGAATCTGGTCAAACTGGCCGACCTGAAGATCGGCGTGGTGCCGGTCATCAACCTGGAGTGGATCCAGAAGATCCATCGCGACCGCGCCACCCGCGGCTATTCGACCGAGGCCGTGACCGACACCATCCTGCGCCGGATGCACGCCTATGTGCATTGCATCACCCCGCAGTTCACCCAGACCGACATCAACTTCCAGCGGGTGCCGGTGGTGGATACCTCGAACCCCTTCGTCGCGCGCTGGATTCCGACGCCGGACGAAAGCCTGATCGTGATCCGCTTCAAGAACCCTCGCGGCATTGACTTCCCCTACCTGGTGTCGATGATCGCCGGGTCCTGGATGACCCGGGCGAATTCCATCGTGATCCCGGGCAACAAGCAGGATCTGGCAATGCAGCTGATCCTGACGCCCCTGATCGAACGCCTCGTCCGCGAAGCCAAGCGCGCCTGACCTCTGGGAGAGACCCTTATGAACGCCCCCACCAAACCGGTGTCTGAAAAAGACATGGCCAATGCGATCCGCGCCCTGGCGATGGACGCGGTGCAAAAGGCGAACTCGGGCCACCCCGGCATGCCGATGGGCATGGCCGATGTGGCGACGGTTCTGTTCAACCGCTTCATCACCCTGGACCCGGCAGATCACCGCTGGCCCGACCGTGACCGCTTCGTGCTGTCGGCCGGTCACGGCTCGATGCTGATCTATGCGCTGAACCATCTGCTCGGCTATGCCGACATGCCGATGGAGCAATTGAGCAGCTTCCGGCAGATGGGCGCGCGCACCGCGGGCCACCCGGAATACGGCCATGCCCAGGGCATCGAGGTGACGACCGGCCCGCTGGGCCAGGGCATCGCCACCGCCGTCGGCCTGGCCCTGGCGGAACGCATGGCGGCGGCCCGTTTCCCGGGCCTGGTGGACCACTGGACCTATGTCATCGCCGGCGACGGCTGCCTGATGGAGGGCATCAGCCACGAGGCGGGCGACCTGGCCGGCCACCTGGGCCTGGGCCGGCTGATCGTGCTGTGGGACGACAACAAGATCACCATCGACGGCGATACCGCGCTTTCCACCTCGACCGACCAGAAGGCGCGCTTTGCGGCCTATGGCTGGCACGTGGGCGAATGCGATGCGCATGAACCGGAAAGCGTTGCCACGGCCATCGCGGCGGCCAAGGCCGACCCGCGGCCCAGCCTGATTGCCTGCCGGTCGATCATCGGCTTTGGCGCGCCGAACAAGCAGGGCAGCCATGACGTTCACGGCGCGCCCCTTGGGGCCGACGAGATCGCCGCGGCCCGGGCAAACCTGGGCTGGACCGATGCGCCCTTCGTGGTGCCTGACAGCATCCGTGCCGCCTGGGCCAAGGTCTCGGCCCGCGGCGCCGTTGCACGGGCTGACTGGCTGAAAACGCTGGCCGCCTCGCCCGACAAGGCGGCGTTCGAGGCCGCGCAGGCCGCCGACCCGGCCCCGCTGGCCCCAGCGATGGCCGCGCACAAGGCCAAGCTTCTGGCCGACAAGCCGAAGGTTGCCACCCGCAAGGCCAGCGAGATGGCTTTGGAAGTGGTGGCGGGTGCGCTCCCGTTTGTCGTCGGCGGCTCGGCCGACCTGACCGGGTCGAACCTGACCAAGGCCAAGTCGCAGCGGCCGGTGAAGCCGGGCGATTTCGGCGGTGCTTACATCCACTACGGCATCCGCGAACACGGCATGGCGGCGGCGATGAACGGCATCGCCCTGCACGGCGGGTTCCGCACCTATGGCGGCACCTTCCTGGTCTTTGCCGACTACTGCCGCCCGTCGATCCGCCTGGCCGCGCTGATGGGCGTGCCGGTGACCTATGTCATGACGCATGACAGCATCGGCCTGGGCGAAGACGGCCCGACCCACCAGCCGGTCGAGACCATCGCCAGCCTGCGCGCCATCCCGAACCTGACCGTCCTGCGCCCCGCCGACGCGGTGGAAACCGCCGAGGCCTGGGAGATTGCGCTGAACTCGACCTGCACGCCCACGCTTCTGGCGCTCAGCCGGCAGAACCTGCCGCTGGTGCGCACCGATGCCGGCGAGAACCTGACCGCGAAGGGCGCCTATGTCCTGCGCGAGGTGGCCAAGCGCGACGTGACGCTGATCGCTACCGGCTCGGAAATCGAGATCGCGCTGGCCGCGGCCGACATTCTGGCGGCCGAGGGCATTGCCGCTGCGGTGGTGTCCGCGCCGTCGTTCGAACTGTTCGCCGCTCAGCCGGCCGATTACCGAACGGCCGTTCTGGGCACCGCCCCCCGCGTCGGCATCGAGGCGGCAATCCGGCAGGGCTGGGACGCGGTGCTGCGTGAGGGCGACGCCTTCATCGGCATGACGGGCTTTGGCGCCTCGGCGCCCGCCCCGGCGCTGTACGCGCATTTCGGCATCACCAAAGAGGCCGCTGCGGAAGCGGCCCGCAAACTGACGGGAAAATGAGATGACTGTTAAGGTAGCCATCAACGGCTTTGGCCGGATCGGCCGCAACGTTCTGCGCGCGATCATCGAATCGGGCCGCACCGACATTGAGGTCGTGGCGATCAACGACCTGGGCCCGGTCGAGACCAACGCCCACCTCTTGCGCTTCGATTCTGTGCATGGCCGGTTCCCCGGCACCGTGACCACGGGCGAAGACTGGATCGACGCCGGCCGCGGCAAGATCAAGGTCACCGCGATCCGCAACCCGGAAGACCTGCCTTGGGCCAATGTCGACATTGCGATGGAATGCACCGGCATCTTCACCGCCCGCGACAAGGCCGCGCTGCACCTGAAGAACGGCTCGAAACGCGTTCTGATCAGCGCGCCGGGCGAAGGCGCGGACAAGACCATCGTCTATGGCGTGAACCACGGCACCCTGACCAAGGATGACCTGGTGGTGTCGAACGCAAGCTGCACGACCAACTGCCTGTCGCCGATGGCCAAGGCCATCCATGACGCGATCGGCATCGAGAAGGGGATGATGACCACCATCCACTCCTATACCGGCGACCAGCCGACGCTGGATACCATGCACAAGGACCTGTACCGCGCCCGCGCCGCGGCGCTGAGCATGATCCCCACCAGCACCGGCGCCGCCAAGGCCGTGGGCCTGGTGCTGCCCGACCTCAAGGGCAAGCTTGACGGCTTCGCCATCCGCGTTCCCACGCCGAACGTCAGCGTCGTGGACCTGAAGTTCATCGCCAAGCGCGCCACATCGGTCGCGGAAATCAACGCCGCCATCAAGGCCGCGGCCGATGGCCCGCTGAAGGGCATCCTGGGCTATACCACGTTGCCGAACGTCAGTTCGGATTTCAACCATGACCCGCATTCGTCGGTCTTCCACATGGACCAGACCAAGGTCATGGACGGCACCTTCTGCTCGGTCCTGTCCTGGTACGACAACGAATGGGGCTTCTCGAACCGCATGGCGGATACCGCCGTCGCGATGGGCAAACTGATCTGAGAAAGGCCGCGAAATGGCACTGATTACCCTGAGACAACTTCTGGACCACGCGGCCGAACACGGCTACGGCGTCCCCGCCTTCAACATCAACAACATGGAACAGGGTCTGGCGATCATGGAGGCCGCAAAGGCCACCGACGCGCCGGTCATCATCCAGGCCAGCCGCGGCGCCCGCAGCTATGCCAACGACATCATGCTGGCCAAGATGATCGAGGCGCTGGCGCAGATCTATCCGTCGATCCCGCTTTGCATGCACCAGGACCACGGCAACAGCGAAGCCACCTGCATGTCGGCCATCAAGCACGGTTTCACATCGGTCATGATGGACGGCAGCCTTGAGGCCGATGCCAAGACCCCGGCCAGCTACGACTACAACGTCGCGATCACCGAGCGCGTCAGCCGCATGGCGCATTGGGTCGGCGCCTCGGTCGAGGGCGAACTGGGCGTGCTGGGGTCGCTGGAAACCGGCCATGGCGAGGCCGAGGACGGCCACGGTGCCGAAGGCGTGCTGGACCACAGCCAGCTTCTGACCGACCCGGATCAGGCCGTGGACTTCGTCAGGAAGACGCAAGTCGACGCGCTGGCCATCGCCTGCGGCACCTCGCACGGCGCCTACAAGTTCAGCCGCAAGCCGACCGGCGACATCCTGGCGATGAGCGTGATCGAGGCGATCCACAAGAAGCTGCCGAACACCCACCTGGTGATGCACGGCTCTTCTTCCGTGCCGCAGGATCTGCAGGACATCATCAACGAATACGGCGGCGAGATGCCCCAGACCTTTGGCGTCCCGGTCGAGGAAATCGTCCGCGGCATCAAGATGGGCGTGCGCAAGGTCAACATCGACACCGATTGCCGGATGGCGATGACCGGCCAGTTCCGCAAGATCGCCACCCAGAACAAGGCCGAGTTCGACCCGCGCAAGTTCCTCAAGCCTGCGATGGACGCCATGCGCGACCTGTGCAAGCTGCGGCTCGAGGCTTTCGGCACGGCCGGAAATGCCAGCAAGATCAAGGTCATCTCGATGGACGAGATGGCCAAGCGTTACGCCAGCGGCGCCCTCAAGGCCGTGTGAGAGGAAAAGAGATGGACCAGTCGAACCGTTACGCCAGGCTTGACCTGAAGGAAGCCGACCTGATGGCCGGCGGCCGCCATGTGCTTGTCGCCTACATCATGAAGCCGAAGGCCGGCTACGGCTTTCTGGAAACCGCCGCGCACTTTGCCGCGGAAAGCAGCACCGGCACCAATGTCGAGGTTTCGACCACCGACGATTTCACCCGCGGGGTGGACGCGCTGGTCTATGAGATCGACGAAGCCTCGGGCCTGATGAAGATCGCCTACCCGGTGGAACTGTTCGACCACAACATCACCGACGGCCGGGCGATGATCTGCTCGTTCCTGACGCTGACCATCGGCAACAACCAGGGCATGGGCGATGTCGAATATGCCAAGATGCACGACTTCTGGCTGCCCCCGGTCTATCTGAACGCCTTCGACGGCCCGTCGACCACGATCAGCGACCTGTGGCGCGTGCTGGGGCGGCCGGCGGTGGATGGCGGCTTCATCGTCGGCACCATCATCAAGCCGAAGCTGGGCCTGCGGCCCAAGCCCTTTGCCGATGCCTGCTATGACTTCTGGCTGGGCGGCGACTTCATCAAGAACGACGAACCGCAGGGCAACCAGATCTTCGCACCGATGCGCGAGACGGTGAAACTGGTGCGCGACGCGATGTGCCGCGCCCAGGACACCACCGGCAAGGCCAAGCTGTTCTCGTTCAACATCACCGCGGACGACCCGTGGGAAATGGTCGCCCGTGGCGAATACATCCTTGAGGTCTTTGGCGAGAACGCCCGCCACGTCGCCTTCCTGGTCGATGGCTACGTCACCGGCCCGGCGGCGATCACCACCGCCCGCCGCCGCTTCCCCAGCCAGTACCTGCACTATCACCGTGCCGGCCACGGCGCCGTGACCTCGCCCCAGTCGATGCGCGGCTACACCGCCTTCGTGCTGTCGAAGATGGCCCGCCTGCAGGGCGCCAGCGGCATCCACACCGGCACCATGAGCTTCGGCAAGATGGAGGGCGAGGCGTCGGACAAGCTGATGGCCTTCATGATCACCGATGACGTCGCGACCGGCCCCTACTTCCGCCAGGAATGGAACGGCATGGCTCCGACCACGCCGATCATCTCGGGCGGGATGAACGCGCTGCGGATGCCGGGGTTCTTCAAGAACCTGGGCCATTCCAACCTGATCATGACGGCCGGCGGCGGGGCCTTCGGCCACATCGACGGCGCGGTTGCCGGGGCCACCTCGCTGCGGCAGGCCGAACAGTGCTGGAAGGCCGGCGCCGACCCGGTGGAATTCGCCAAGGACCACCGCGAATTCGCGCGGGCGTTCGAAAGCTTCCCGGGCGATGCCGACAAGATCTATCCCGGCTGGCGCGAAAAGCTGATGGTCGCCGCGTGACGCATCCCCCGGGCGCGTGCTAAACGCGCCCGGGACCGAATCCGAAGGAGACAGGCCATGTTCGACCGCAGCCTCAAGATCGCCCCGTCGATCCTTTCCGCCGACTTCGCCGATTTCGGCCGCGAGATCCGCGCGATCGAGGATCAGGGCGCCGACTGGGTGCATGTCGACGTGATGGACGGCCATTTCGTGCCGAACCTGACCTTCGGACCGCCCGCCGTTGCGGCCTTCCGCAAGCACGTCAAGACGGTGATGGACGTCCACCTGATGATTTCCCCGGTGGACCCCTACATCGACGCCTATGCCAAGGCCGGCGCCGACATCCTGACCGCGCATGTCGAGGCCGGGCCGCACGCCCACCGCACCATGCAGGCGATCCGCGCCGCCGGCATGAAGGCGGGCGTCGCCATCAATCCGGGCACCCCGGCCGAGGCGGTCGAGCACCTTCTGGACATGGTCGACCTGATCTGCGTGATGACGGTGAACCCCGGCTTCGGCGGGCAGAAATACATCGACATGACCGCCAAGGTCCGCAAGCTGCGGTCCATGATCGGTGACCGGCCGGTGCATATCGAGATTGACGGCGGGATGGATCCCACCACCGCGCCGCTGATGGTGGCGGCAGGGGCTGACGTGCTGGTCGCCGGCTCGGCGGTGTTCAAGGGCGGCTCCGTTTCGACCCCCGAGGTTTACGGCACCAACATGCGCGCCATCCGCGATGCGGTCTCTGCCGCCAAGGCCGCCTGATGGCCGTCGCGGCACCGGTCTGCGATTTCGGCTGGAAGGCGCCGGGGTTCCAGCTTCCCGGCACCGACGGCAAGCTGTGGCGGCTTGAGGACGTGGCGGGGCCGAAAGGCACCCTCATCGTCTTCATGTGCAACCATTGCCCCTATGTGAAGGCGATCCTTGACCGGCTGATCCGCGACGCCATCGAGTTGCGGGCGCATGGCATCGGCGTGGCGGCGATCAACTCGAACGACGCCGCGGCCTACCCGGAAGACAGCTTCGAGGGGATGAAGACCCTCACCCTGCCCTTCCCCTATCTGCATGACGAAACGCAGCAGGTCGCCCGCGCCTGGGGCGCCGCCTGCACGCCGGATTTCTTCGGCTTCAACGCGGCTGGCGAGCTGCAATACCGCGGCCGGCTGGATTCCAGCGGCAAGCAGGCCGCCCCCGACGCCCGTCGGGAACTGTTCGATGCCATGGTGCAGATCGCCACCACAGGGCAAGGCCCGCGGGACCAGGTGGCCGCCATGGGCTGCTCGATCAAGTGGAAGGCCGAATGACGGCGCTGATCTTCGATCTGGACGGCACGCTGATCGATTCCGCGCCGGCTATCCACTCGGTTTCCAATGCCGTCCTGACGGCGCGCGGCTACCCGGCGCTAAGCCTGGACGAGGTGCGCGGCTATGTCGGCAAGGGCGCGCCGCATCTGGTGCGATGCCTGCTGCAAAGCGTGGGCGAGAACCCGGACGGTCCGCTGTTCCAGCCGCTGCATGACGACCTGATCACCCGCTACGAGACCGAGGTCGAGGGCAATACCCTCTATCCCGGTGTGGTGCAGGCACTGGAGGCGCTGGCCGCCATGGGCTGTGCGCTGGCGATCACGACGAACAAGCCCTACCGCCCCGCGCTGGCCGCGATTGCCCATGTCGGCCTTGACCGGCTGTTTCCCGTGGTGATCGGCGGCGACAGCCTGCCCACCCGCAAGCCCGCGCCGGAAATGGTGCATGAGGCGCAACGCCTGCTGGGCCACGACCGCGCGCTGTATGTCGGCGACAGCGAGATCGACGCCGAGACGGCGGTGAACGCCGGCCTGCCGTTCCTGATCTATACCGAGGGCTATCGCAAGACCCCGCTGGATGCCCTGCCCCACGCGGCCAGCTTCAGCGATTTCAAGGCCCTGCCGGGGCTGGTGGAGCATTGGACATGGCCCTGAAGGCGCTGATCTTCGACGTCGACGGCACCCTGGCCGAAACGGAAGAGGCCCACCGTCAGGCCTTCAACGCCACCTTCGCGGCGCATGGGCTGGACTGGCACTGGAACCAGCAGGACTATGCAAGGCTCTTGAAGGTGACCGGCGGCAAGGAACGCATGGCGGCCCACCGGGCGGCGGTCGGGCATGGCCCCGACGACGCCACCATCGCCGCGATGCACAAGGAAAAGACCGCGGCCTATGGTGACATCCTCGCCCGCGGCGGGTTGCAGGCCCGCCCGGGCGTGCTGCGCCTGATCGAAGAGGCGCGGGCGGCGGGCCTGCTGTTGGCAATCGCCACCACCACCTCGCCCGGCAATGTCGAGGCGCTGGCGGCCTGTCTCTGGGGCAAGCCTGCCGGGCAGGTCTTCGACGTGATCGCGGCGGGCGATGTGGTCAAGGCCAAGAAGCCGGCGCCCGACATCTATCTGTTCGCGCTGGAACACCTGGCCCTGCCCGCCGCGCAGGCGCTGGCCTTCGAGGACACCTGGAACGGCCTGCACTCCGCCAAGGGCGCAGGGCTGAAGGTGGTCGCTACGCCCTCGGTCTATTCGGCAGGGGAAGACTTCGCCGCCGCCCACCGGGTTCTGCCCGACCTGGGCTGCTTCCGGCTGGTGGACGCCCTGGCGCTGGCCTGACCCCGGGCCCTACGCCTCGGGGATCAGGATCTCGCGCTTGCCGACGTGGTTCGCCGGGGTGACGACGCCCTGGTCCTCCATCTGCTCGACCAGCCTTGCGGCCTTGTTGTAGCCGATGCCCAGCTTGCGCTGAATGTAGCTGGTGCTGCATTTGCGGTCCTTGGCCACGATCGCCACCGCCTGATCATACAGCGCGTCGTCGCTGCCGTCGCCGCCCAGGCCCAGCACCATGTCAATGTCCGAGGCCACGTCGTCCTCGGGGCCCTCGACCACGCCCGACATATAGGCCGGCGGGCCGAAGCTCTTGAGGTGGTTGACGATTTCCTCGACCTCTTCGTCGGAAACGAAGGGTCCGTGGATGCGGGTGATCCGCGCGCCGTTGCCCATGTACAGCATGTCGCCCTGGCCCAGCAGCTGCTCGGCGCCCTGTTCGCCCAGGATGGTGCGGCTGTCGATCTTGGAGGTGACCTGGAAGGAAATCCGGGTGGGGAAGTTGGCCTTGATGGTGCCGGTGATCACGTCCACCGACGGGCGTTGCGTCGCCATGATCAGGTGAATGCCGCTGGCCCGCGCCATCTGGGCAAGGCGCTGGATGCAGGCCTCGATTTCCTTGCCGGCGACCATCATCAGGTCGGCCATTTCGTCCACGATCACCACGATGTAGGGAATGGCGACGGGGGCGAATTCCTCGGTCTCGAACACCGGATCGCCGGTTTCGTCGTCAAACCCGGTCTGGATGGTGCGCTTGAACATCTCGCCCTTGGCCAGCGCCTCGCGGACGCGGCCGTTGTAGCCCTCGATGTTGCGCACCCCCATCTTGGACATCTTGCGATAGCGTTCCTCCATCTCGCCCACCACCCATTTCAGGGCGACCACCGCCTTCTTCGGGTCTGTGACGACGGGGGACAGCAGATGCGGGATGCCGTCATAGACCGACAGTTCCAGCATCTTCGGGTCGATCATGATCAGCCGGCACTCCTCGGGCGTCAGCTTGTAAAGCAGGCTCAGGATCATCGTGTTGATGGCCACCGACTTGCCCGATCCGGTGGTGCCGGCGATCAGCAGGTGGGGCATCTTCGACAGGTTGGCGATGACCGGCCCACCGCCGATGTCCTTGCCCAGGGCCAGCGGCAGCCGCATGTTGGTATCGCCAAACTCGCGGGCCGAGAGGATTTCCTTCAGGAACACCTTCTCGCGGTGCGCATTCGGCAGTTCGATGCCGATCACGCTGCGGCCCGGCACAGTGGAGACGCGCGCCGACAGTGCCGACATGCTGCGGGCGATGTCGTCGGCCAGGCCGATCACGCGGCTGGCCTTCAGGCCCGGCGCCGGTTCCAACTCGTACATGGTGACGACGGGGCCGGGGCGGACGCTGACGATCTCGCCCTTGACGCCGTAATCGTCCAGCACGCTTTCCAGCATGCGGGCGTTTTCCTCCAGTGATTCGTCCGACAACTGGCTGCGAGCGATGGTGACCGCGCTGGCCAGCAGTGACAGCGGCGGAAGCTCATAGACGGGCTGAGGCTCTTCAAAGCGCAGCCGGGGCTGCGCCTCGGCCAGCGCGCGGGCCGAGGGCTGCACGGGTCTTGCGGGCGCCTGCACCAGCGGGCGGCGGTCGGTGGAAAGCGGCATCGGGCGGGACGACACGAAGGGCACCGGGTCAAGGTCGATGTCCGCCTCGTCTTCGGCTTGCCAGTCGTCGTCCAACTCGGGGCTGGCGTCAAAGGCCGGAACGGGCGGAATCGCCCGCGGGGTGGCGGTGACCGGCGGTTCGGGCGGCAAGGCGTCGGGGTAAAGGTCCGTCGTCAGCAGGGCCGGGCCGGGATAGGCGGATTTCTGGCGCAACACCGGCGGCTCGGCCCGGCGGGCGGCGACGGCGGCCTGGACAGCGGTCAGGCCGGTGGTCGCTGCGGCAGCGGCCGGGGCCAATCCGCTGCGGGCGCGGATCACGTCCGAGATGCGGGCGCGGATGCGGTCTTCCTGCGGCAGGTCGGCGGCAAAGGCCGCCGCGGAAAGGGCGGGTTCCACCAGCTCCGGCTCCGGGTCCACCACGCGGCGCATCCGGGCAAGGAACCCCAGCTTCTCTTTCGGCAGGTCGATGGGCGCATCGAAGCGGCGCGGCTCGGCACGCAGTGTCGAGGGCGCGTTCCAGGCCGGCGCGGCCGCAAGCGGCTCGGGCGCAAGGCTGTCCGAGATCCCCTGCGGCGGCGCGCGGCGAACCAGCCCGGCGCGCGCGGCGGCGGCAGACGAGGCCAGCGGGTCGGCCGCGGAAAAACCGGTCGCGGCGGCCCGGGCGCGGCGGCGCTCGGCCAGGTCGCGGGCGGTGCCCAGGGCGCCCGAAGCGCCGCGACCGGCCAGCGTGGCGGCTCCGGCATAGGCGGTGACAGAGCCGACCAGCATCGCGCGGGCGATGCCGCGCAGTTCGGCGCGGTCAAAGCCGGTGACATACAGCATCATGGCGACCAGGGCGAGAAAGCTCAGCAGCGACACCAGTTTCAGCGCAAGGCCGATCGGGCCGGGGATGACCCCGACCAGCGCCCCGGCAACCGTTTCGCCGAACAGCCCGCCCAGTCCGAAGGCATGCGGCCATCCGGCAGGCGTGGCCAGCGTGGCGGCATAGGTTGCCGCCACGGCGACGGCAATCACGGCAAAAACCACCCGGGCCAGCGCTCTCTCGCCGCCGCGATGGATCAGGAACCGCACCCCCCAGGCCAGCAGGACCAGCGGAATCGCCCAGGCGCCGCGGCCGATCAGGATCACCAGCGTCGAGGCGCCTGCGGCGCCGAAGCGGCCCAGCATGTTGCGGGCCGGCTCTTCGGTGGCGACCATCCAGCCCGGGTCTTCCGGCGAATAGGTGCCCAGCGTGGCCGTGAAGGCCAACGCCAGGAAGATCAGCACGACGCCGAAAAGTTCCCGCCCCCGGCGTTCCAGCATTGCCTGGGTGGTCTGGTCCAGAAGCGGATCACGCTGCCGTGCCTGATAGGATGCCATGCTGCCCTGCCCTTCAATCGTACAAGCAGTCGCGAAGCTGCGTCAGCCCGCGCTGCGTTTCTTGCCTTGGGGCCACCAATGCGACCCGGATGTATCCCTTGCCGGGGTTTTCGTCCCCGACGTCGCGCGACAGATAGGCGCCGGGCAATACCCGCACGCCGGTCTCGCGCCACAGTTTCAATGCGGCCGCCTCGCCGTCTTCCACCGGAAGCCACAGGAAAAAGCCGCCGTCTGGCAGGGCAATGCCCTGGTGGCCGGCAAAGACCTGCGCCGCGTCGTGGAATTTCTGCTGATACAGCGCGCGGCTGGCCTCGACATGCGCTTCGTCCTGCCAGCAGGCCTCGGCCACCCGTTGCAGCGGCAAGGGCAGCGGCGCGCCGGCAAAGGCGCGCAGCTGGCGGATGCGGGCCATGGCCTCAAGGCCGGCGGCAACGAAACCGGACCGCAGGCCCGGCAGGTTCGACCGCTTTGAAAGCGAATGGAACACCGCGACGCGCTCGGGGTCGGCGCCCTGCGCCTGGGCCACGGCCAGCAGGCCGGGCGGCGCCGTCTTGCGCCAGATCTCCGAATAGCACTCGTCGGCGAAGACGCGGAAGTCATGGCGTTCGGCCAGTGCCAGCAGGTCAGCCAGGTAATCGGCCGAAGCGACCGCCCCCTGCGGGTTCGCGGGCGAGCAGATATAGGCGATGGCGGTGCGGTCAAGAATGTCCTTCGGCAGTCTGCCATAGTCGGGCAGAAAGCCGGTGGCGGCGGTGGCGGGCACATAGACCGGCTCGGCCCCCACGGCCAGGGCGGCCACGGCATAGACCTGGTAGAACGGGTTCGGCATCAGTACCACGGGGCGCTTTCCGGCCTTTTCCTCGGGGCACAGCGCGATGGCGGCGTTGAACAGCCCCTCGCGGGTGCCGTTAAGCACCATCAGGCGGTCTTGCGACAGCTCCACCCCGTACCGGCGCGCGATCCAGCCCGCGATGGCGGCCAGCAGTTCCGACGTGCCGTCGTTCGGGGGATAGACCCCGAAGCCGGCCAGGTTCTCGGCCAGGATGCGGCCGACGAAATCCGGCATGGCATGGCGCGGCTCGCCGATGGTCATGGCGATGGGCTCGCCCCCCGGCGCATGTTTGTCCAGCAGCTTCCGCAGGCGCGGAAACGCATAGTCAGGCAGGTTCGAAAACCGCTCTGGGAACGCCATTGCTGCCTCAAGCCGCGGGATCGTTGCGCCCCGTTCACCGCAAGGATAGCCGCAGGTTTCGCATCGGTCCAGAATTTCGCAGCCAGACCTTGGGGTTGATCCCCCCGGATGTGGCTTTTTTGTCGGCGGGCACTGCTCCCGATCCGGCGCCGGCGCGGTGCATCCCGTCGTCCTGGCGGTCCGCGCCCGCCCTTGTCCGCAACCCGCGCTGCGGGCTAGGCTGGCGAAAGCAACGTCCATCGGTTCCAACATGATCCTGACGCGCCGCCTTGCCCTGACGGTTGGCCTCTGGCCGCTGATGCCGCTTCAGGTCCGGGCCGCGGCCGACTCCGCCGAGGTGGTCGCCGCCGCCGGCGGCGCCGTCGCGACGCTGCCCGACGCGACCGTCATCGCGCTGCGCCCAGGTCAGCGCCTGCCCGCAGGCAGCAGCCTTGACACCGGCCCCGAGGGTCCGGTCGAACTGGCCCTGCCCGATGGCACGCGGCTTCACGCCGGCCGGCAGACGCAGATGGCGCTGCAGGTGGTGACGCATGACCGCGGTGGCAGCCTTGCCGTCTCGGGCACCCTGGTGGTGGATCGCCGCGCCTCCGATCCGGCCAGCGTGATGGCCGTGAACAGCGCCGAGTTCCAGGTGCTTCTGGCCGATGCCCAGGTTTTCATCGAAAGCCTGAAGGGCAGCGCCGTCTTCGTGCGCGACGGCAAGGCCCGCGTGGTGGCGCCCGCGACCGAGGTCGTTCTGGCCGCGGGCGAGGGCATCGACCTGCCGTCTCCGTTTCCGCTGCAGCCGGGCGCCGCGATCCTGCCCGAGGCGGACCCCTCGGATGGTCTGCTTGCGCCTGCGCCGGCCCTGCCGCCTGCGGTGGCACGCTGGTCCGACAACCGCGTGGCCGAGGCCTTCGCCAGCGTCGGATTGTCGGCCTGAGGGTCCGTGTTCCCGCCGTTGCCGGGCGGGTTGCGCTTTGCTAGCTTTGCAGCACACCTTTGTCCGTCAGATTGCCCGGAGAATTGCTCATGGTCCGCCTCACCCGCCGTGCCGCCCTTCTAGCCGCCGGTGTGCTGCCCTTTCTGCCCCGCCGCGCCCAGGCCCAGACCCCCATCGGCTCGGTGGCCGAGGTGACGGGCGAGGCGACCCTGGTGCATGACGACGCCCCGGCCCCGATGTCGGCGGGCATGGCCCTGGCCGAGGGCGACACCGCGCTGACCGGCGAGAACGCGCTGGCGCTGCTGATCCTGGAAACCGACACGCGGGTGAACATGGGCGCGGCGACCACGGTGGTGCTGTCGCGCTATCTGGCCGATGTGGGCGGCGAAATTCAGGTCGGCGGGGCCATCGTCTTTGACCGGCCCGAGGGGCTGGCCCCGGTGGACCTGACCTTTGACACCGGTTTCGGCCAGATCGGCGTGCGCGGCACGCGGTTCTTCGTCGGCCCAAGCCGTGGCGAGTATGCCGTCTTCTGCGACCGCGGCCGCGTGGTGGTGACCAATGCCGGCGTGACCCGCGAGTTGGGGCCGGGCGACGGGGTGAACCTGACGGCCGACGGCCCGCCTTCCGAGGTGGCGCAATGGGGCGCGCCGCGGGTGCAAGAGGCGTTCGAGAGCGTGGGCCTGACGCCCTGAGCGCCATGGCCGGGCGCGGGTTCTGGAAATCGTTCCGCATGTTCGCGGGCCTTGACGGGGCCGCGCTGGATGCGGTGGCCGCCGCCGCGCAGGCGCGGCGCTGGGGGCCGGGCGAGGTGCTGTTCCAGCGCGGCGATCCGGGCGACTGGCTGGTGGCGCTTGAAACCGGCCGGGTGAAGGTGTCGCTGCTGACCGCCTCGGGTCGCGAACTGGTGCTGCGGCAGGCCGAGGCTGGCGAGATGCTGGGCGAACTGGCCGTCTTCGACGCCCAGCCGCGGTCGGCCGATGCCACGGCGGCGGGGCCGGTGACCGGCTGGGTGCTGACCCGCCGCGGCTTCCGCCAGATCGCCGCGGCGCATCCGGGCCTGAGCGAGGCGGCGCTGGCGCATCTTTGCGCGATGCTGCGCGGCACCACGGGGCAGCTGGAATCGATCGCGCTTTACCAGTTGCGCGCCCGGGTGGCGCGGTTCTTCCTGTTCGCGCTGGGGCAGTTGCACGGCGACGACATCCCCGAAGGGGCGCGGATCGCCCATGGCCTGAACCAGGGCGAGTTGGCGGCGCTCTTGGGCGCCAGCCGGCCCAAGGTGAACCGGGTGCTGCAGGATTTCCGCGACGAAGGCGTGCTGCGCGACGAAGGCGGCGTCTGGGCCTGCGATCTGGCGCTCCTCAGGGCCGAGGCGGCGGCGGATGACTAAGCCGCCGCGCCGCTGGCGCCGGGTGCAGGCCGGGCTGGTGGCACTGGCGCTGTGCCTGGCCGGCGCGGCGGGGCTGGCGTGGCGCCCGGCGGTGCTGGCCGCGGCGCAAGAGCGGGTGTTCGACGCGCTGCTGCGGCCCGGCGCGGGCGGGGCGGTGGTCGTCGTCGACATCGGCGCGGTCGATCAGGCCGGCCAGCCCTGGGACCGGGCCGCCAGCGCCCGTCTGGCCGAGGCCTTGGCGCTGGCCGGGCCGAAGGTGGTGGCCTGGGACGTGGTCTTTGCCGGCGGTTGCGACGGCGCGGCGACCACGGCGCTGGCAGCGGCCGTCGCCAAGTCGCCCACGGTGCTGGGGTTCCTTCTGTCGGGCGCCGCGGGGCCGGCGCCGCAACCGCCTCCGGTTCTGGCGGTCTCCGCGCCGGCGCTGACGCGCCTTTGGGCGGCCCCGGCGGCCGAGGTGCCTTGCCCGGCGCTGATGGCGGCGGCCACGCTGGGGTCGGTCTCGCTGCCCGGCGACGGCACGGCGCGGGTGCGCAGCGTGCCGGCGGCGGTGACGGTGGGCGGCGTCGCCTGGCCCTCATTGCCCATCGAGGCGCTGCGGCGGGCGGGCGCGCTGGAAATGCCGGTGATCGCCGCCGAAGACGGCCGCAAGGGCATGACCCTGCGCGCCGGGGCGGCGACCTTCCCGCTGGACCTGGCCGGAACGCTGCGCTTCGTGCCGCGCGATACGGCGGCGCGGCTGGCCCGCACGGTGCCGGCCGAGGCGGTGCTGGCCGGCCGTGTGCCGCCCGAGCGGCTGGCGGGGGCGGTGGTCTTCGTCGGCTCGTCCCTGCCGCAACGCGGCGGCCTGCGGCCGGTGGCGGGCGATCCGCTCTACCCGTCGGTCCAGATCGCGGCCGACCTGGCCGAGGGGCTGCTGGCCGGCCGCCTGCCCTGGCGGCCGGGTTGGGCCGTCTGGGCCGAGGCCGCGGGGCTGGCCTTGGGCGGCCTGCTGTTGGCCTTGGCGCTGGCGCGGCTGGCACCGCTCCGGGCCTTTGCGACGGCCCTGGGGCTGGGCGCCGTCTGGGCCGGGGGCGCCGTGGCGGCACAGCGGGCGACCGGGGCGCTGGTCGATCCGGCCGTCCCGGCGGCGGCGCTGGTCGGCGCGGCGCTTCTGGCGCTGGTGGTGCAGGCGGCGGCCTCGGCGCGGGCCGAGCGGGCCTTGCGCGCGCGGATGGGGCAGCTTCTGCCCGGGCCTGTGGTGGCCCGCCTGGCCGACGACCCGCGGCTGTTGCGGCTGGCCGGAGAGCGGCGCGAGGTGACGGCGCTGTTCACCGACCTTGAGGGCTTTTCGACCCTGGTCGCCAGCCTGCCGCCCGAACAACTGATCGCCACGCTGGACCGCTATTTCGCGGCGGTGACGGCGGCGGTGCTGCGGCACGGCGGCATGATCGACAAGATCGTCGGCGATGCCGTGCACGCGCTGTTCAACGCGCCGCTGGATCAGCCGGGGCATGTCGATGCCGCCCTGGCCGCCGCCTTCGAGATCAGCGCCGCGACCGAATCCCTGCGGCCCGCGCTGGGGCTGGGGCGCACCCGGATCGGGGTGGAAACCGGCCCGGCGATCCTGGGCGACGTGGGCGGCGGGGCAAGGATCGACTATACCGCGCACGGCCCGGCGGTGAACCTGGCCGCAAGGCTGCAAGAGGCCGGCAAGGTGCTGGGCCCCGATGTCATCATCGGCCCGGCAGCGGCGGCGGCGGCCCGGCGTCCGCTTCGGCCGCTGGGCGAGGCCGAGGTGCGCAGTTTCGGCCGGATGCAGCTTTTCACCCTGCCCTGACGCCTGTTCCGCGCGGAACAGCCGGGGCCGCGCCCCTCCTCTAACCTGTCTCTCATCGGGGCCGCTGCGGATGATCCGCCCGGCCGACCGCCCCCGCTGACAGGAGACACGACATGTTCCGCACCCTCGCCACCGCCGCGCTGATCGCCGCCACCCTGCCCGCCGCCGCCATGGCCGCCAGCCACTGGACGACCGGCGGCGTGAACTTCCGCACCGGCCCGGGAACGTACTACGACGTCATCGGTTACCTGCCGAAATGCGCCGCACTTGACAGCTATGGCTGGCAGGACGGCTGGGTCGAGATCTCCTGGGAAGGCCAGCGCGGCTGGGTCTCGGGCAAGTATCTGGCGGAATCGAACGCCCACTGCGGCTATGGCAAGAAGAAGGCCTACGAAGGCGGCGACACCTATTCCAGCGGCTACTGAACCCCGCCCCCCTGCATTTCAGCACCTGATCCTTTGCAGCCTGCTCGGCGCCGCAGTCCCCTTGCGGCGCCGGTTTTCGGTCACAGATCGAAGGTGGCAAAGACCGGCACATGGTCCGAAGGCTGGTCCCAGCCGCGGGCGGCGCGCAGGATGCGGCTGGAATGCGCGGCCCCGGCGATGTCGGGGGTGGCCCAGACGTGATCCAGCCGGCGGCCCTTGTCGGCGCTGTCCCAGTCGGGGGCGCGATAGCTCCACCAGCTGTACAGCAGGCCCTGCGGAATGTCGGCGCGGGTCACGTCAACCCATTTTCCGGCGTCCTGCGCATCGGCCAGGTGGGCCACCTCAACCGGCGTGTGGCTGACGATCTTGAGCAGCGCCTTGTGGTTCCAGACGTCATCCTCGCGCGGGGCGATGTTCAGATCGCCCACCAGAATGGCGCGGGCGGGCCGGTCGGCGCGGAAGGCGTCGCGCATGTCGGTCAGGAAATCCAGCTTCTGGCCGAACTTCACGTTCTGGTCCCGGTCGGGAATGTCGCCCCCGGCGGGGACATAGAAGTTGTGGATCACCACGCCGTTTTCCAGCCGGGCCGCAACGTGGCGGGCATGGCCAAGGCGGGCATAGTCGCTGTCGCCGGCGTCTTCGATGGGCAGCTTGGACAGGATCGCGACGCCGTTATAGCCCTTTTGCCCGCGCGCCACGAGGTGGCGGTAGCCCAGCGCCGCAAACCCCTCGGCCGGGAACTTGTCCAGTGGGGTCTTGATCTCTTGCAGGCACAGGACATCGGGCGCCTCTTGCCCCAGCAGCCGTGTGACCAACCCTTCGCGCAGGCGGACGGAATTGATGTTCCAGGTGGCAAGGGTAAAGGCCATGGCGCGCTCCGCAGGTCGGCGCGCGAACCTAAGGGCAGGCCGGCCAAAAGAAAAGCCCGGGTCCTACAAGGGCGCCGGGCCTAGTCCAACAGGGAGGTGAACCCTGCATACCACGGAATTCCCGGCGGCAGAATTGAGGTAGGTCAAATCTTCCGATGCATGGCTTTTTGGCCACAACCCCGGGTTGCTTGACCCCGGTTGCGGCCTGCGACAGGGTCGCGCGCATGTTCGACTCAACGCTGTGGCGGACCCGCAATTTCCGCCTGCTGTTCGCCTCGTCCACGGCCACCAACCTGGGGGATGGCGTGGTGGCGGTGGCCATCCCCTGGCTTGCCACCCTGCTGACGCGCGATCCGCTGCTGATCGGGCTGGTCGCGGCGGCGCGGCAGGTGCCCTGGCTCTTGTTCGCCCTGCCGGCGGGCGTGCTGACCGACCGTTTCGACCATGTCCGGGCGCTGGTTGCCGCCGATCTGGCCCGTGTCGGGGTGGCGGCGGCGCTGCTGGCGCTGGCCCTGCTGGCCCCGCCCGGCACGGGTGCTGCGATGTTGCTGGCCGCGCTGGCCTTTGCCCTGGGCACGGCCGAGGTCTTGCGCGACAACACCGCGCAAAGCTTCCTGCCCGCCGTGGTGCCGAAAGACCGGCTTGAAGATGCCAACGGCCTGTTGTGGAGCGCCGAGCAGGTGGCGGGTCAGTTCGCCGGGCCACCGCTGGCGGGCCTGCTGATCGGCGTCGCGGTGGCGCTGCCCTTCGGGCTGCAGGCGGCAATGCTGGCGGGCGCGGTGGCGCTGACGCTGCGGATGGCGCTGCCCCCGGCGCGCAAGGCGGTACCGCAGCCCTTCGGGCCGGCGCTGCGCGAGGGGCTGGTGTTCCTGTGGCGGCATCCGGTGCTGCGGCGGATGGCGCTGGCGCTGGGGGCGTTCAACTTTGCCGCCTCGATCTTCTGGGCGCTGGTGGTTCTGTATGCGCAAGAGGTGCTGGGCATGGGGCCGGCGGCCTATGGCGTGATGATGGCCGCGGTGGCGGGCGGCGGGCTGGCGGGCAGCCTGATCGGCCCCGCCGTGCTGCGGCGCACCGGGCCGAAGGCCGGGCTGGTGATCGGCGTGGCGGGCTTTGCGCTGGCCGCGGCGACGCTGGGTTTCACCCGCAGCCCCTGGGCCGCCGGCACCGCGATGGCGGTCGAGGCCTTCACCGCGCTGTTGTGGAACATCGCCACCGTCAGCTATCGCCAACGCCACATCCCGGCGCCGCTGCTGGGCCGGGTGAACGCGGCCTACCGGTTCTTCGGCACCGGGCCCTCGGCCTTTGGCAGCCTGACCGGGGGCGCGATCGTGGCCCTGGGCGCGCCGCTTGGCCCGGTGGCCGCGCTGCAACTGCCCTATGCAATCTGCCTGGGCGCGGCCGTGCTGATCCTGGCCTACATCACCCTGCGCCTGCGGATGGACTGAAAAAAAGGCCGGGCACGAAGCCCGGCCAGGTCCAACAGGGAGGAGCCGTGTCATAACCCCGGCACGGCAAGGGGAACCCGTCGCAAGAGACTACATCACCTCTCTCGCACGTTTCAGTTAATAGACCGTGAATCCGGCGAGATTCCGGCGCTCAGGCGACCAATCTGTAGCCGCCGCTTTCGGTGACCAGCAGCCGCGCGTTGGAAGGATCGGGCTCGATCTTCTGGCGCAGGCGGTAGATGTGGGTCTCAAGCGTGTGGGTGGTGACACCCGCGTTGTAGCCCCAGACCTCATGCAGCAGCACGTCCCGTGCGACCACGCCCGACTGCGCGCGATACAGGAATTTCAGGATGTTGGTCTCTTTCTCGGTCAGCCGGATCTTCTTTTCCCGCTCGTCCAGCAGCATCTTCTGGGCCGGCTTGAAGGTATAGGGACCAAGCTGGAAGATCGCGTCTTCCGACTGTTCATGCGTGCGCAATTGCGCCCGGATTCGGGCCAGCAGGACCGGAAACTTGAACGGCTTGGTGACATAATCATTGGCGCCCGAATCAAGGCCCAGGATGGTGTCGCTGTCGGTGTCATGGCCGGTCAGCATCATGATCGGGCATTTCACGCCCACCTTGCGCATCCGGCGGCACAGCTCGCGGCCGTCGGTATCGGGCAGGCCCACGTCCAGGATCACCAGGTCGTAGATCGCGGCCTTGGCCTTCTCCATGCCCTCGGCGCCGGTGCGGGCCTCGAACACGTCGAAGTCCTCGGTCATCACCAGCTGTTCCGAAAGCGCCTCGCGCAGGTCGTCGTCATCGTCGACCAGAAGGATTTTCCGCAGGGTTGCCATGGGGGCCTCCGTTTCTTGTGAGGTTCACATGCGCCCGGGTCACGCAACCCGCAAGAATTGCAACGGCCCCGTCACGCGGACGTGTCGCCGGCGCGGCGAATGTTTCAATCCTGTCATCGCGCGGGTATGCAAGGGGGCAGGAGAGCGCCATGACCCTTGCCCCCAGCATCGTCGAACGGATGACCCGCGCGCGGGGCGATCTGCGCATGGGCGTGCCGGTGGTGCTGACCGGGGCGGGTGAGGCGGCGCTGGCCGTGGCGGTCGAGGCGTTGACCCCGGCGCGGCTGGCCGACCTGCGGCGGTTCGGTCTGCCTGAACTGGCGCTGACGGCGCGCCGGGCGGTGACGCTCAAGACGGCGGCCTATGATACAGACCTTGTGCGGGTGGCGGTGCCGGCCGAAGCCGACGTGGACTGGATCGCCGCGCTGGCCGACCCGGTTGATGACCTGCGGGTGCCGATGAAGGGGCCGTTGCGGGCCATGCGCGGCGGCGGGGCCGGGCTGCACCGGGCGGCGCTGGCGCTGGCCAAGTCGGCGCGGCTGCTGCCGGCGGCGCTCTTGGTGCGGGTGGACCATCCACTTGTGCTGGCCGCAGAGAACGCGCTGACGCTGTTGCGGCTGGACGAGATCGCGCCCGAACTGGCCCGGCTCTCGCCCCTGGATGAGGTGGTTGCCGCCCGCCTGCCGATCGCCGCGGCGGGCCTGGGCCGAGTGCACATCTTCCGCCCCGAGGACGGCGGGGATGAGCATTACGCCATCGAGGTGGGCCAGCCCGACCGCGCCCGCCCCGTTCTGGCCCGGCTGCACTCGGCCTGTTTCACCGGCGATGTGCTGGGGTCGCTGAAATGCGACTGCGGCCCGCAGCTGCGCGCAGCTCTGGCCCAGATGGGCGAGGCAGGCGCCGGCGTGCTGCTCTACCTGAACCAGGAGGGGCGGGGGATCGGCCTTGCCAACAAGCTGCGCGCCTATGCCTTGCAGGATCAGGGGTTCGACACGGTCGAGGCCAACCACCGGCTGGGCTTTGAAGACGACGAGCGCGATTTCCGCATCGGCGCCGAGATCCTGCGCAAGATGGGTTTTTCCGCGGTGCGTCTGTTGACCAACAACCCGCGCAAGGTGGCGATGCTGGAATCCTGCGGCCTGACGGTGGCCGAGCGGGTGCCGCTCAAGGTCGGCCACACGCCACAGAATGCCGGCTATCTGGCGACCAAGGCCGCCAAGTCGGGGCATCTCTTGTGAGCGTCGAAGATATCGTCGTCACGCCGATGGGCGCGCGTTTTGCCGGCCGGCGGTTTCCCTGCACGCTGGGCCGCGGCGGCATCACCCGGCACAAGCGCGAGGGCGATGGCTGCACCCCCGCCGGCATGCACCGCATCGTCGGTTGCCTCTTTCGCCCCGACCGGCTGGCGCGCGGGCAGGTGCCCGGATGGGCCGTTCCCATCGGGCCCGGCGACCTGTGGTCGGACGATCTGCGCGACCCCGACTACAACCTGATGGTCCGCGCCCCGCACCGGTTCTCGCACGAAAGCCTGCGGCGGGCCGATCCGCTGTATGACCTTGTGCTGATCACCGACTGGAACTGGCCCTATCCCGAGAAGGGCCGCGGCTCGGCCATCTTCCTGCACGCCTGGCGGCGGCCCGGGTTCCCCACCGCCGGCTGCGTGGCGTTCTCGCGGCCTGACCTTCGGTGGATCGCCAATCGCCTGTCGCCCGGCGGCCGGCTGATCGTGCCTGGCTGATTCTGCTTTCCAAACCGCTTTGGCTTTCCTAACCTGTGCGCAAAACGGGGGGACGACCATGGCCAAGCCGCTTTCCGCGGAAGACGAGATCTTCGCGCTGCGGCTGGAACGCTCGGCGCCCGACCTCTGGCCGATGCTCGAGGCGCTGTATGGCGCGCGGGCCGAGTATCCGGCGTTCCGGGCGGCGCTGCTCAAGGCGCTGCGCCGGGCCTGGGCGGACCGTCCGGCCGACCTCAAGCACCTTGACCTGAAGCGCGACCTTGAACCCGACTGGTTCCAGCGCCCCGACATGGCGGGGTATGTGTTCTACATCGACAGGTTTGCCGGCACGATCCCCAAGGTGCTGGAAAGGCTGGATTACCTGCAGGACCTGGGCATCAGCTACGTGCATTTCATGCCCTGCCTGAAGCCGCGCCCCGGCGACAGCGACGGCGGCTATTCGGTGATGGACTACCGCGCGGTGAACCCCGCGCTGGGCACGATGGCCGATCTGGAAACCGCCGCCCGTGCCCTGCGCGACCGCGGCATCTCGCTTTGCGTCGATCTGGTGCTGAACCACACCGCCAAGGAACACGCCTGGGCGAAAAAGGCCGCTAAGGGCGAGCGCAAGTATCAGGACTACTACCTGATGTTCGATTCGGAGACGATGCCAAAGCGGTTTGAGGAAACCCTTGTCGAGGTCTTCCCCGACAACGCGCCCGGCAACTTCACCCATTACCCGCAGATCGGCAAATGGGTCTGGACCACCTTCAACGAACATCAGTGGGACCTGAACTGGGCCAACCCGCAGGTCTTTCTGGAAATCGTCGAGGTGATGCTGCACCTGGCCAACAAGGGCGTTGACGTGCTGCGCCTGGACGCCGTGGCCTTCATGTGGAAGCGCCCGGGTACCCGCTGCCAGTCGGAACCCGAGGTCCACATGATCCTGCAGGCGTTGCGGGCCTGCAGCCGCATCGCGGCGCCGGCGGTCATTCATCTGGCCGAGGCGATCGTCGCGCCCGCCGAGATGCTGCCCTATCTCGGCCGCGGCCGGCATGACGGGCGCGAGGGCAACCTCGCCTACCACAACAGCCTGATGGTGCAATTCTGGAGCGCGCTGGCCACCCGCGATACGCGGTTGATGACGCATGTGCTGGGCACGCATTTCCCCGACCGGCTGACCAACGCGACCTATGCCACCTACATCCGCTGCCATGATGACATCGGCTGGGCGGTGACGGACGAGGACGCGCGCGCCCTGGGCTTCTCGGGCCACGCTCATCGCGCCTTCCTGTCGGATTTCTACGACGGCAGCTTTCCCGGCAGCTTCGCCCGGGGCGCGTTGTTCCAGGTCAACCCGGCCACCGGCGACAAGCGGGTATCGGGCAGCTTTGCCAGCCTGGCCGGGCTGGAGAAGGGCCTTGCAGACGCCGACCCCGCCGAGGTGGACCTTGCCGTGCAGCGCATCCTGCTGGGCCACGCGCTGATCGCCAGCTTCGGCGGCATCCCCTTGATCTATATGGGAGATGAACTCGCGTTCACGAACGACCATTCGTATCTGAGCGATCCCTCCCATGCCCATGACAGCCGCTGGGTGCATCGCCCGCGCATCGACTGGGCACTGGCGGCGACGCGCCACACCGCCGAGACCCCGGCGGCGCGGGTGTTCCGGGGAACCAAGGCCATCCTCGCCCGTCGCCGCACCACGCCGGGGCTGCATGCCGCGCACCCGACGCAGGTGCTGCAAACCGGCGTGCCGGGCGTCTTCGCCTTTCGCCGGGCCGCGCCGATCGGGGCGATCCTGGGCCTGTTCAACTTCACCGAAGGTTGGACGCAGCTCTCCGAAACCTGGGCGCGGGCGGAAGGCGCCAGCCTGATGCACGACGCGCTGTCGGACCACCCGGTTGCCGCGCCTCAGGGCCAGATCGCCCTGCCGCCCTATGCGCGCCTCTGGCTGACCTAGGCGCGTCCGCCGTAGTCGCGGTCGCCGAAGATCGCGCTGCCGACGCGGACATGGGTGGCGCCCGCCGCGATGGCGGCTTCGAAATCCGCGCTCATGCCCATCGACAACCCGGTCAGGCCGTTGCGGGCGGCCAGCGCCGCCAGCATCGCGAAATGCGGGGTGCTGTCCTGCCCTTCGGGCGGAATGCACATCAGGCCCTGCACCGGCAGGCCCATGCCGCGCACCGCGGCCACGAAGCCATCGGTCTCATCCGGCAGAACGCCCGCCTTCTGCGGCTCGGCCCCGGTGTTCACCTGCACGAAAAGCTGCGGGCAGGCCCCCCGGGCCTCGGCCAGCCGGGCCAGCCTTTCCGCCAGCGAGGGCCGATCGACGGTGTGGATCGCGTCGAACAACTCGACCGCGACCTTGGCCTTGTTGGTCTGCAACGGCCCGATCATGTGCAGCTCCACCCCCGGAAACCGTGCCTTCCAGGCCGGCCATTTCGCTGCCGCCTCCTGCACGTAGTTCTCGCCGAACACCCGGTGGCCGGCGTCCAGCACCGCCCGGACCCGCGCCTCGGGCTGCACCTTCGACACCGCGATCAGCCGGACGCTGCCCTCGGGCCGCCCCGCCGCCCGTTCCGCCGCGCGCACCCGTGCGTTGATCTCTGCCAGTGCCATCACGTCAGTCCTTGATGTGCCCGTCGGCGCGCAGCCGGTCGATCATCGGGGCCAGCCGGTCGGCATACCGCTCCCACGCGCGGACCGAACCGCTGGAGATCGGCTGCCGCACCTGCCAGACGCTCAGCGTTTCCACCTTGCGGGTGTTCTGGTGGAAATTCAGGCAGGCCTCCTCCCAGTCCAGCCCGCAGGCGGCGATCAGGGCGCGCGATTGCGGCTCGGGGTCGGCGACCAGATCCTCATACTGGATCTCGTGGAACCAGCCGGGCACGCGGGCACGCCAGAAATCGACCATGCGGACGAAGGTCGAATAGGTGCGGGCGAGGTCGACCTGATCATAGGCGTAAAGGTGGGTGCCTTCAGGGAAGACGTTCTTGTAGATCGACAGCAGGGTGTCGCGCGGATCGCGGCGCACCACAATGAAGCGGGCCTTGGGCATCGCCAGCCGGGCAAGGCCCAGCGTCAGGTAGGTCTGGATCGACTTGTCGGTGATGCGGTCGGCCTGCGGAAACCGGCTGCGGATCATCGCGGCATAGTCGTAGCCCAGCCGGGCGAAATCGGCCGGCGGAATGCCCGGGGCGCGGCGGAATCCGCCGCCAGACCCGCCGACCAGCAGCCTTAGCGCGGACACTGTGCCATCGGCCAGTTCGCCCGCGCCGGTGACGCGGGAATGGCTGGCGATGATCTGCTCGACCAGGGTCGTTCCCGACCGCGGCATCCCGGTGACAAAGATCGGCGCGGCCGCGGTCGGGTCGGGGACGCGCGTCCCCTCCCAGTCCATCCCCTCCATCGCCTCGATCAGGCGCGACACCTGATCCTCGCGTTCGGCAATGTCATAGGGGTGCAGCTTGCGCATCAGCGCATTCGCCGGGTCAAGATAGTCGAACACGCGGGCGTGGTCCTTCACATCCTCCAGCGCCTTGGCCAGGGCAAAGCCCAATGCCATTCGGTCGCGGTCGGGCGTGGCGGGGTCGGCAAAGCGGGCCTGCATCTGGGCCAGCATCGGCTCATCCGCGCGCGCCTTGTGCGAGGCGTAGTACAGCCGATACGGCTCGCCCGCGGCAGGGTCGCCGGCGATCGCGTCCAGAAAGCGGGCCTCGGCTTCGGCAAACCGCCCAAGGCCCTGCAGAAAGACGCCGTCGGCGCCCAGGATCACCGCGTTCTTCGGCTCCAGCGCGCGGGCGGCGGCGAAATCGGCTTCGGCGCGGGCGTCGTCGCCGACATGGGCCCTGGCTTGCGCCAGCATCATCAGCGGCAGCGCGGCCTTGCGGCGGGTCAGCCGCACGGCGCGGTCAAAGGCCGCAACGGCAGCGGGGTAGTCGCGCAGCACGGTCAGGGCATTGCCCTGGGCCTGGGCGATGTCGGCCCGGTCGGGGGCCAGGGCGGCGGCGCGGTCCAGCCAGTGCAGCGCGGGCTTGGGTTGGCCCTGGGTCAGCAGCAACTGGCCCAACCCGTTCAGCGCCGTCAGCAGGTCGGGCGCGCGGGCGATGGCGGCGCGATAGGTCGCAATCGCCTCGGGCAGCCGGCCCAGGTGGGCCAGCACCGGGGCCATGTTGGCATGCGCCTCGGCATAGCCGGCGTCGATGGCCAGCGCGCCGCGATAGGCCGCCAGCGCTTCGTCTGGACGGCCCAGGGCGGCCAGCGCGGCGCCGCGAACATTGGCGGCCAGCGCGCAGCCGGGGTGTGCCGACAGGATGCGGGCCGCCTCGGCCTCGGCCTCGGCGTGCTTGCCGGCACTGACAAGGGCCAGCAGCGCCTTGAGTGCCGGTGCCGGCGCCCCGCCGGTGGCGGGCCGCGATTGCGCGGCCGCGGGGCCAAAGCGGGCAGCCAGGGTCTGGCGCAGGTCGGGCGGCAGGGGGGCGGCTTTCAGCGCCGCGAGACAGGCCTTGCGCGCCGGGGCACGGCCGTCCAGCGCGGCGGTTTCGGCCCAGGCTGTCCAGACCGCCGGTTGGGCGGGGGCCAGCGCGGCCGCGGCCTCGGCATGGGTCAGGGCGCGGTCGAAGCGGTCGAATTCGGTGAACAGCCGGGCGATCTGGTATTCGACCTCGGCGATGCGCGGGTTGGCGGCGTGGATTGCCCCGAACAGCTCCAGCGCCTCGGCCTTGCGGCCGGCTTGCAGACGGGCCATCGCCGCTGCATAGGCGGTCTTCAGGCCAGTCTTGGCGGGGTCGGCCATGGCGCGCTCCGGTCAGTCATCAACGACGCGCGCACCCTAGCGCCGGGTCCGGGCAAAGGGAAGAAACCCGCGCCCGCAAAAGGAAAGGGCGGGCCGAAGCCCGCCCTTCCGTGATGTGCCTGATCGTCAGATCAGAACGACATGCCCAGGCCGAGCGACCACTGTTCGCCCGAGCCAGCCACGCCGTCGATGTCGACGTCCGAGCCGTAGCCGAACTGCACCGCAGCGCCGCCGCCCAGATCGTAGTTGACGGCCACGCCGAACGAGTCGACCGACACGCCAGCGGTATCTTCCAGATCGCCATAGTTCGCGTGAACCGACAGCGCACCGGTGGTGTAGGTCAGGCCAACGCCGAGGTGGGTGTCACGCAGAGCGGCGTCGTTGTCGTAGGCCAGGTAGCCGATCATGCCCGAGAAGCCACCGGCGAGTTCGGCACCAGCCGACACACCGATCACCGAGCCGTTGTTGCCGGCATCCTGGTAGCCGAGGCCCAGGTTCAGAGCGGTGCCGCCCAGATCGGCGGTGTACTTCACACCGACGCCGATGATGTCGTCAACCGCGCCGATGCCGTCGTCGCCCTGTTCGGCCGAGATCGCGAAGCCGATGGCACCAAAGGTGTTGTCGTAGCGAACGATCTGACCGTCGCCCGGGCCCGGATCATACGCGTTGGCGTTGAAGTAGGCGATGTGCGTGGTGTGGTCGTCGGCGATCGAGGTCAGCGAACCGGCATCCTGCACGGCCCAGTCAAGCGCGCCGTCGGTGTCGCCCATGGTCAGGTTGCCGAAGGCGCCCTTGACGTAGACGGTGGTGCCGTCATCATCAGAGCCGTCGCCACGGGTCAGTTCAGCTTCGTCGAGATCGACGACCGCGCCGAATTCCAGACCGCCGTCGGTGGTGCCGGACATGGTGAACTTGACTTCGACTTCCTGCCAGAAGGCGATGTCGCCGAGCTCGTTCGACCAGATACCCATTTCAGCCGAGCCGCTCAGCGCGACTTCGGCAGCGGCCAGACCCGCCGAACCGGCCAGGAAGGTGGTCGCAAGAAGAAGTTTTTTCATCGTTTCCCTCGTTTGACTCAAGGATGTAGCCCAACTCAGGGGAATCCGAATTGGGTATGGATCGTATTTCGGCCGTCAGAGGTTCAATTGCAACGGCATCGGCACCCCGCCGGGCAAACGGGCGGTTCATGGTGCAGGGATGCCACAGTCAGGATCGCTGCCCCCGGTCGGGCCGCCGTCGCGCGCAAGCCCGTGCCGCTCCGGGGGTTTTCGCCGTCAAAGACCTTGTTCCGCTGTCATGGCTCGGCTACAGAACCCCTGTAGCCGACCGGAGAGCTTCATGTCGCCGTCCGTCCTTCTGCGCGCCTCGCTTTGCCTTGGCCTCTTGACGCCGCTTGCCGGATGCGGGGGGTTCGCCAGCGGGGATTCGGGTCTGTTCGGCGGTGCCCGTGACGGTGTGATCACCGAAGCCGAGTTCGAGCAACGCCAGCGCTCGGAAGCCAAGATCGCCGCGATGGACGCCGCCCAGAACGACGGCAAGAAGCGCAAGGGCACGATCTGGGACCTGTTCAAGAACTCGGACGATCCGAACACCACGGTCGAGGTGAACAAGTATCTCTGGCAGGCCAGCCTTGAAGTGCTGAACTTCCTGCCGATCGAGTCGGTCGATCCGTTCACCGGCGTGATCGTCACCGGCTATGGCGTGCCGCCCGGCGGCGGGCGGGCCTACCGTGCCACCGTCTATGTGCAGGACCCGGCCCTGGACGCGCGCAGCCTGAAGGTGTCGCTGCAAAGCCGTGGGGGCGGGGCGGTCTCGCCGGAAACGCATCGGGCGGTGGAAGACGCCATCCTGACCCGCGCGCGCCAGTTGCGGGTGCGTGACAGCAAGCTGTGACGCCGCGACGCGGGGGTTTTGCACCCCCGCACCCCCGCAGGGTATTTCGGCCAAGATGAAGGGGTGGACGTTCCGGTCCGGGCCGGTGTAACTCCGCGCCGAATGTCCTGCATGAGGCCCCAAGATGTCGCGCTATGACCCTTCGGTGATCGAACCCCGGTGGCAGACGGCCTGGGACGAGGCGGGCGTCTTCGCGGCCCGGCATGACCCGGCGCGGCCGAAGTACTACGTGTTGGAGATGTTCCCCTATCCGTCGGGGCGCATCCACATGGGCCATGTGCGCAACTACACCATGGGCGACGTGGTGGCGCGGTTCAAGGCGGCGCAGGGGTTCTCGGTGCTGCATCCGATGGGCTGGGATGCCTTCGGGATGCCGGCCGAGAATGCCGCGATGGAACGTGGCGGCCATCCCAAGGACTGGACCTACGGCAACATCGCCGACATGAAGGCGCAGATGCGGCCCCTTGGCCTGTCGATCGACTGGAGCCGGGAGTTTGCGACCTGCGATCCGGAGTATTACGGCCAGCAGCAGGCCTTGTTCATCGACATGCTGGCGGCGGGGTTGATTACTCGGAAAGCCGCCGTGGTGAACTGGGACCCGGTCGACATGACGGTTCTGGCCAACGAGCAGGTGATCGACGGCAAGGGCTGGCGGTCGGGGGCTGCGGTCGAACGGCGCGAGCTGGTGCAGTGGTTCTTCAAGATCAGCGACTATTCAGAAGAGTTGCTGAGCGCGCTGGACGGGCTGAAGGACTGGCCGGAAAAGGTGCGCCTGATGCAGGCGAACTGGATCGGCAAGTCGCGGGGGATCGAGGTTGATTTTCCGCTGACCTCGCCCTTTGCCGGGCAGACCGCGCTGACCTGCTATTCCACCCGTCCTGACACGCTGCGGGCCGCGACCTTCATGGCGATTGCGCCGGAGCATCCCATTGCCCGCGCGCTGGCCGAGGCTGACCCCAAGGTCGCCGCCTTCTGCGAGGAGGCCCGCCGCGGCGGCACCAGCGAAGAGGCCATCGAGACGGCGGAAAAGCTGGGCCACGACACCGGGCTGACGGTCCGCCATCCAGTCTACCCCGACAAGACGCTTGCGGTCTGGATCGGCAACTTCGTCCTGATGGAATACGGCACGGGGGCGATCTACTGCTGCCCCGGCCACGACCAGCGCGACCTTGATTTCGCTCGCAAATACCGACTGCCGGTGGTCAACGCCTTCCATATGCCGGGCGAGACGAATGTCATCGGGACCGAAGCTCTGGTGCCGGCCAAGGACGTGACAGTTGCCTATGACCAGCACTTCACCGGCATCACCCTTTCAACGGCTTATGACGCAATCGAGCGATCGATCGACTGGATGGAGGCGCAGGGCCTGGGCAAGGGCCAGGTCAAATACCGCCTGCGCGACTGGGGCCTGTCGCGGCAGCGCTACTGGGGCTGCCCGATTCCCGTGGTGCACTGCGCGACGTGCGGTGTGGTGCCCGAGAAGAAGGAAAACCTGCCGGTCGAACTGCCGTATGACGTCAGCTTCGACAAGCCGGGCAATCCCCTGGACCGCCACCCGACCTGGCGCGACGTGCCCTGCCCGACCTGCGGCGCGCCCGCCAAGCGCGAGACGGACACGATGGACACCTTCGTCGATTCGTCCTGGTATTACGCCCGCTTCACCGCGCCCCGGTCGAAGACCCCCACCGACGCGGCCGAGGTCGACTACTGGATGAACGTCGACCAGTACATCGGTGGCATCGAGCACGCGATCCTGCACCTGCTGTATTCCCGCTTCTTTGCCCGCGCGATGCACAAGACCGGCCACCTGCCGGCCAAGGCCATCGAGCCGTTCAGCGCGCTGTTCACCCAAGGCATGGTGACGCACGAAATCTACAGGACCACCGACGCGCAGGGCCGCCCGGTGTTCCACCTGCCGGAGGACGTGATCCGCTCCGAAGCCGGGGCCACGCTCAAGGACGGGACGGCGGTCGAGGTGATCCCTTCGGCCAAGATGTCGAAGTCGAAGAAGAACGTCGTTGACCCGATGAACATCATCGCGGCCTACGGCGCTGATACGGCGCGGTGGTTCGTGATGTCGGACTCTCCGCCCGAGCGGGACGTGGAATGGACGGCCAGCGGCGCCGAGGCGACGTTCAAGCACCTGAACCGGGTCTGGGCGCTGTGCGACCGGATCGGCCAAATGCCGGCCGACCACCGGGGCGAGGGCGACGACGATCTGGCCCGGGCCACCGCAAGGGCCATCGACGAGGTGACCCGCAGCATCGAGGGCTTTGCCTTCAACAAGGCCATCGCGGCGCTTTATGGCTTCACCAACACGCTGGCGAAGGCCAATGCCTCGACCGCCGTGATGAAAGAGGCCATCCGCACCTTGGCCAGGCTGATGTCGCCGATGACCCCGCACATCGCCGAATCGATCTGGAGCTATCAGGGCGGTGACGGCCTGTGTGCCCAGGCAGAATGGCCCAAGGCTGACCCGGCGCTGCTGGTCGATGACACGGTGACCCTGCCGATCCAGATCAACGGCAAGCGGCGGGCGGAAATCAGCGTGGCGAAGGACATGGCCGTGCCAGAGATTGAAAAGATCGCGCTGGCGAACGAGGATGTGCTGCGCTTTCTGGCCGGGCAGCCGGTCAGGAAGATCATCGTCGTTCCGGGGCGCATCATCAATGTCGTCGTGTAACCGCCGCGTCGTCCTGCTGCTGCCGCTGGCCCTTGCGGCTTGCGGCTTCTCCCCGGCCTATGCGCCGGGCGGGGCGGCCACGGTCTTGCAGGGCAGGGTGCGGGCCGCGGACCCGACCGACAAGAGCGGCTTTGATTTCGTGGAGCGGATCGAAGAGCGCCTTGGCCGGCCGGAAGACATCCGCTATGCCCTGGCCTATACGATCCAGACCGAGACGGTGGGCGTCGGCAAGACCACCGACAACCAGATCACCCGCTTCAACCTGAAGGGCGTGGTCGACTACACCCTGTCGGACGAGGCCGGCCAGCGCGTCACCGGCGGGCGGGTGCAAAGCTTCACCGCCTATGCGGCGACGGGGTCCACCGTGGCCGGGCTGGCGGCCGAGGAAGACGCGGCGACGCGGCTGATGCGCATCCTGGCCGACCAGATCGTGACGCGGCTGATCGCCGACATGGCGGCGCGATGATCCTGAAGGGGGCCGAGGCCGCGCGCTATTGCGCCAGGCCCGACCCGGGGCGCGCGGGCCTGTTGATCTTTGGCGCCGACGCCATGCGGGTGGCGCTGAAGCGGCAAGAGGCGATTGCGGCGCTGATCGGCCCGCAGGGCGAAGGCGAGATGCGGCTGACCCGCCTGCCCGCCGCCGACCTGCGCAAGGGCACCGCGATCCTCGGCGATGCCATCCGCGAGGCGGGCTTCTTCCCCGGCCCGCGCGTGGCCTTTGTCGAGGACGCGACCGACAGCCTGACCGACACCATTGCCGCGGCGCTGAAGGATTGGCGCCCGGGCGATGCGAGCATCGTCGTCACCGCGGGCGGGCTGACCGGGAAATCCACCCTCAAGACGCTGTTCGAAAAGGCCCCGAACGCCATCTGCATCGGCCTCTACGACGAACCGCCGACGCGCGACGAGATCGAGGCCGAGCTTGCCCGCGCCGGGCTGGCCCGGATCGACCCGGCGGCGATGGCCGACCTGGGCGTGCTGGCCCGCGCCCTGGACCCGGGCGATTTCCGCCAGACGCTGGAAAAGATCGGGCTGTACAAATGGGGCGACGCAACGCCCCTGACCCCGGCCGAGGTGGCGGCCCTGGCCCCCGCCACCATCGAGGCCGAGGTGGACGATCTTCTGCACGCCGTCGCTGAAGGCCAGGGCAAGGCCATCGGCACCCTGATGCGGCGGCTGGAAGGGCAGGGCGTGCTTCCGGTCACGCTATGCATCCGCGCGCTGCAGCATTTCCGCGCGCTGCACATGGCCTCGGTCGACCCCGGCGGGCTGCAGGCGGGGCTGGTCCGCGCCCGCATCTTCGGCCCGCGCCGCGACCGGATGCAGCGGCAGGTGCAATCCCTGGGCACGCGGTCGCTTGAGGCGGCGATTTCGGCCCTGCTGGACACCGACCTCACCCTGCGTTCGGCCAGCCGGGCGCCCGGCATGGCGCTGATGGAACGCGCGCTGATCCGCATCGCGATGACCCGGCGCTAAGGAAAACCCCCGGCACCGGGGGGGAGGGACCGGGCCGGGGGGGGGCGATGCGGCCGCAAGGGGAAAAGCGACCGCGATCAAAGGGGAAAAGGATTGGGAGATGAAAACCTTTGATGCCCCGGAGGATGCGGCACGGCGGCCCCGCGGTCCAATGACAAACCCTGTCACCAAAACGAAAAACCCCGGGCGCGATGGCCCGGGGCTTGGTCTGCGGCAGATGGGTGGCCTCAGCGGCGGCGGCCGTCGTCTTCCTCGTCCTCGTCGTCGTCACCGGCGTCGGGCAGGTTGAAGAAGCTGTCGGCGTCGGAAAAGTCGCCTGCCGGCGTTTCGTCCTTTTCCTCGTCGCCAAAGACCTCAAGCCCCGTCAACGCGCCCGGCACCTTGGGCGCGTCCGGCGCCATCGACAGCGACCGGTCGGTCGGGAACAGCTTGCGGCGTTCGTCATCGCTCATCACCGCGCCCTCGGCGGCCTTCTTGCGCGCCGCCGCCTGCACGGCGGTATCCAGTTCCGACTGCCGGCACAGGCCCAGCGCCACCGGATCGATCGGCGTGATGTTCGAGATGTTCCAGTGCGAGCGCTCGCGGATCGACTGGATCGTCGGCTTGGTGGTGCCCACCAGCTTGCCGATGGTGCCATCGGACAGCTCGGGGTGGAACTTGACCAGCCAAAGAATCGCCGCCGGCCGGTCCTGCCGCTTGGACAAGGGCGTGTAGCGCGGGCCGCGGCGCTTTTCCTCGCCCACCGCGGCGGCGTTGAACTTCAGCTTCGGCTTGTACAGCGGGTCGGCCTGGCCGCGCTCGATCTCGATCGGGTCCAGCTGGTTCGACGCGATGGGGTCGAACCCCTTGACCCCGCCGGCCACATCGCCATCGGCGATGCCCTGGACCTCAAGCTCGTGCATGCCGCAGAACTCGGCAATCTGCTTGAAGGTCAGGGTTGTGTTCTCCACCAGCCACACGGCCGTGGCGCGCGCCATCAGGGGCTTGGTCATCGGACGTCCTTTCGCCTTTACAATTCTCTCCCGCGCCGGGAAAACGGCTGCGGGCAGGGCCCGCGTTCCTCGGATGTCGGGGAATTGGGCGTTCGTATAGTGCCTTTCCGGGGCAAGGGGAAGGGAAAATGAAGTCGCTTCTGACGGCCGCCCTTCTGGCCCTGGCCGCCCTGCCCGCAAGGGCCGAGGGCGAACGGGCGGGCGCCTTCGACTACTACGTGATGTCGCTGTCGTGGTCGGCCGCCTGGTGTGCGCTGGAAGGCGATGCGCGTGAAGACCCGCAATGCGATGCCGGGCGTGGGCTGACCTTCGTGCTGCACGGCCTCTGGCCGCAATACGAAGACGGCTGGCCGTCCTGGTGCCGCACCGGCGAGCGCGACCCGACCCGCGGCGAGACGGCGGCGATGGCCGACATCATGGGCGGCGCAGGCCTGGCCTTCTACCAGTGGAAAAAGCACGGCCGCTGCTCGGGCCTGTCACCTGCAGACTATTACGCCACGGCCCGGCAAGCCTTTGAAAGCGTGACGATCCCGCCCGTCTTCGCGCAGATGTCCAAGACCCTTGAAGTGCCGGCCGATGTGATCGAAGGCGCCTTCCTGGAGGCCAACCCCGGGCTGACCCGGGACCAGATCACCGTCACCTGCAAGGATGGCCTGATCCAGGAAGTGCGGCTTTGTCTGACCCGCGACCTGCAGCCGCGGCGCTGCGGCGCGGACAGCATCCGCGACTGCCGGCTCAAGGATGCGGTGCTGGAAGCGGTCAGATAGGGGCCGCCTGGCCATGACGACGGCAGTCGAAGGCCCGACTGCGGCGCCGGATGATCTGGCTTGCCGGTGGGGCGGGACCGGCACAGTGAGAAAGTCGATCGAGGGGAAGATCGAGAAAACGTCATGGTCCAAGCAATGGGCCCTGGGAACCTCTGGGGAAGCACCTTCGGGTAAGGGATGGATGAAACACCCGGTCCCGCCTTAACCTTTTGATAACAAATCGTCCCGCGGGAAGCGCGTGAAAGAAGCGTTAATCTGTTGACGCAACGTCAATAGTGCGTATCGGATTCAGTCTTCGATCTTCAGCACGATCTTGCCAACGTGGCCGGGCGTCTCGATCCGCCAGTGCGCGGTGGGGGCCTGGTCCAGCCGGTACTCGCTGTCCATCACCACCTTGAAGGCGCCGCGCGCGATCATCGGCCAGACGTGGGTTTCCACCTCGCGGGCGATGCGGGCCTTCATCAGGTCGCTTTGCGGCCGCAGGGTGGACCCGGTGATCGTCAGCCGGCGCATCATCACCTCGGCAAAGTTCACCTCGGCGCGGGCGCCCTGCAGAAAGGCGATCTGCACCAGCCGGCCGTCATCGGCCAGGGCCTTGATGTTGCGCTCGATGTAGCCGCCGCCGACCATGTCCAGGATGACGTCGGCGCCGCCCGCCTTGCGCATCAGGTGCGACCAGTCGCGGGTGCGGTAGTTCCAGGCCTCTTCCGCGCCCAGGTCCGTGCAGACCTTGCACTTCTCGTCCGACCCGGCGGTGGCAAAGACCCGCGCCCCCAGTGCCTTGGCGATCTGGATCGCGGTGGTGCCGATGCCGCTGGTGCCGCCATGCACCAGGAACCGCTGGCCGGCCTTGAGCTGCCCGCGCATCACCACGTTCGACCAGACGGTGAAGCAGGTCTCCGGCAGGCAGGCGGCTTCGCGCAGGCCCATTCCCTCGGGCACCGGCAGGGCGTGGCTTTCGTGGCAGACCGCGTATTCGGCATAGCCGCCGCCGGGCAGCAGCGCGCAAACCTTGTCGCCGATCTCCCAGCGGGTGACGCCTGGCCCCAGGTCCACCACCGTGCCCGCGCCTTCCAGCCCGGGCAGGGCCGAGGCGCCGGGCGGCGGCGCATAGGCCCCCGCGCGTTGCAGCGCATCCGGCCGGTTCACACCGGCCCAGGCCAGGCGAATGACGATCTGGCCGTGGCTGGCCACCGGCACCGGCACCGAGCAAGGCTTCAGCACGTCGGGGCCACCGGGGGCGACGATCTCCATCGCCAGCATCGAGTGCGAAAGCGTCATCTCGCGAGGCCTTTCAGTTCGCGTTGCCACCGGGCAGGTCTGACGGCATCCTTGGCGCGCGAATCCTTTCCAGAATCTTGAAGGGCCCCGCCATCATCGCCTTTCCAAGCGGATTTTCGCGGCAGGCGGCCTTGGCCTTCTCGAATCGCATCACGCCTTCGATGCGGCGATCCAGGAAATCCCAGGTCGTCTGGTGGTCGGGGCTGTCGTCGCCCAGCCAGAACAGCACCGTGGCGCCATAGACGGCCGACAGGCTGGCGCGCTTGGTGTACCAGGCCAGGTCTTCCGAGGTGTCGCCCAGCGCGGTCCAGATCGCATCCGCCGTGCCCCAGATCGCCCGTGCCCCGTCGGCGGCATAGATCGGCAGTGAAAACAGCGTGCTGCCGCGGCGCACCAGCTCGCGGTCGGCGGCAGCAAGCCGCAGCCGCACCGCGTGTGCCACCCGGTCGCGAAACCGCATCGCCAACAGGTCGGAGGCGGCCAGCGCCCGGATCATCTCGCGGTCGCCGCGGGCATGATAGGCCAATGCCAGATCGACGCCACCACGCGGATACAGCGCACGCGCCAGCGCCAGCGGCGTGTCCGAATCGGCCGCGGCCGCGCGCAGCGTGCCCTCGGACCAGCCGTCGAAGGGCACATGCACCAGCGCCGCGTCCAGAATCCGCTCTTTCCGCTCGTCTTCGCCCATCGTTGCCTCCTGTTCCTGCCGCAAAGGTAGACAGTCCCGTCCCCCTTTGCTATAGGGCGCCGGCCTGCACATCAGTGCAACTCTAGCTTAGGAAGGTGGTGACAACCACATGCAGGTCAGCGTCCGCGACAACAACGTCGAACAGGCCCTTCGGGCCCTGAAGAAAAAGCTGCAGCGCGAAGGCGTGTTCCGCGAAATGAAGCTCAAGCAACATTTCGAGAAACCGTCGGTCAAGCGAGCCCGCGAACAGGCCGAGGCGATCCGCCGCGCCCGTAAACTCGCTCGCAAGAAGGCCCAGCGCGAAGGCGCTATCTAAATCAGGCCCGCGAAGGCGCCCGCCAAGGCGTTTCTGCGAACACTGGGGCCGGCAACGGCCCGCGATTGGTCAACCCCTGTCCGCAAGGCCGGGGGTTTTCCTTTTCCGCGCCGAGGCGCCCGAGGTCATCCACCCCGGCATCGCCGCGGCCTGGGCGATCCAGTTCGCCAGCAGCGCCTCGTCCAGCGCCTCGCTCTCGCGGATGTCCAGATAGCGCACCTCGCCCTGTTTGGAATTTCCGGGCGGAACCGGGTCCAGTGCTGCGCCGCGAAAGAAGGTCAGCTTCACGGAATGGGTGAAGCAGTGAAAGCTGAGAAACCAGCCCTGGCCATCGACCCCGTAGAAGGGCGAATTCCACTTCACCGCCTTGCGCACGCCCGGCACCGTCTGGCCCACCAGCGCATCGACCCGCCGCCCCACGGCCGATTTCCAGCCCGGCATGGCGGCGACATAGGCCTGCACCGGGCCATCGCCCTCGGCCTTGGCGATCTGCGGGTTGCCGCCACTCAGCAGCTTCGGCGTTTCGCTCATGGTCTGTCTCCCTTCCTCTGGTCAAACCGGCAGCGCGGTGGTCTTCAGCACCTCGCGCAGGGCAAAGCTGGATTGCATCTGCCGCACGCCGGGCAGGCGGCTCAGGAACCGGCGGTGGATGCGGGCGAAATCCTCGGTATCTTCGGCAACGATCTTCAGCAGGTAATCCGCCGACCCCGCCATCAGGTGGCATTCCAGAATGTCGGGCACCCGCGCCACTTCACGCTCGAAGGCATCCAGCAACTCTTCGGCCTGGCTTTCCAGGGTGATTTCCACGAACACCGTCGTCGGCTTGCCCAACCGCCGGGCATCGACCAGCGCCACGTAAGCAGCGATGAAGCCCTCCTCCTCCAGCCGCTGCACCCGGCGGTGGCAGGCCGATGGCGACAGGTTCACCCGGTCCGACAGCTCGGCATTGGTGATGCGGCCTTCCTTCTGCAATGCAGCAAGAATGCGCCGGTCGGTTGCGTCCAGATCGGAAGGCACGGAGAAATCTCCTGCACATGCGCCATTTCTTCGAAGAATCTACCAGAAAGGCGCATCCGGGCCAGAGAGAATTCAAAGCATCTTCGCCGATTCTGCCGCAGCCTGTGGCGACAGGGCCGAAGGGCCGACAGGGAGACAGCCAGAATGAAGATCGGATGCCCGAAAGAGATCAAGCCGCAGGAGTTCCGCGTCGGCATGACCCCCGACGCCGCGCGCGAAGCCATCGCCGCCGGCCATGAGGTGCTGGTCGAGACCCAGGCCGGGCACGGCGCGGGGTTCGAGGATGACGATTACCGCGCGGCTGGCGCGCAGATTGTCGGCACCGCCGAAGAGGTCTTCGCCAAGGCCGGGATGATCGTCAAGGTCAAGGAACCTCAGGCGATCGAACGCAAGCGCCTGCGCGAAGGCCAGATCCTGTTCACCTACCTGCACCTCGCGCCCGACCCGGAGCAGACCGCCGACCTGCTGGCCTCTGGCGCCACCTGCATCGCCTATGAAACCGTCACCGATGACCGCGGCGGCCTGCCGCTTCTGGCCCCGATGTCCGAGGTCGCCGGCCGTCTGGCCCCGCAAGTCGGCGCCTGGACGCTGCAAAAGGCCAATGGCGGCCGCGGCGTGCTGCTGGGCGGCGTGCCTGGCGTGGCCCCGGCCAAGGTGCTGGTCATCGGCGGCGGCGTGGTCGGCACCCATGCCGCAAAGATCGCCGCCGGAATGGGCGCCGATGTCACCGTGATCGACCGCTCGATCCCCCGCCTGCGCTATCTGGACGACGTCTTCGGCCACCAGTTCAAGAATGCCTACGCAACCGCTGGCACCACCATCAAGCTCGCGCGCGAGGCCGACATGATCATCGGCGCGGTGCTGATCCCCGGCGCGGCCGCCCCCAAGCTGATCTCGCGCGCCCAGTTGAGCGAACTCAAGCACGGCGCCGCGCTGGTGGATGTGGCCATCGACCAGGGCGGCTGCTTCGAGACCAGCCGCGCCACCACCCACCAGGACCCGATCTACGAAGTGGACGGGATCATGCACTACTGCGTCGCCAACATGCCCGGCGCGGTGGCCCGCACCTCGACGCAAGCCCTGGGCAACGCCACGCTGCCCTTCCTGCTGGCGCTGGCCGGCAAGGGCTGGAAACAGGCCTGCGCCGACGACAGGCACCTGCTGAACGGGCTGAACGTCCATGCCGGCAAGCTGACCTATGAAGCTGTCGGCACTGCCCTGGGCCTGCCCAGCATCCCGGCGGCAGAGGCGCTGACGATCTAAGCCACAATTCACGACGGAATGCCGTCGCTGCGGCGTAGCATGGGGCACCCGACGTAAAGGTGCCCCATGGCTTCCCGTACACGTTCTTCCTACATCCTCTGGGCCGTGATGGCCTTGCCCGCGCTGGGCATGATCGGTCCGCTGCTTGGCGACGACGCCCGCGCCTTCCACCATCTGCTGCACCCGACAGGCGAATGGTCGGCCCGGCTGATGATCATCGGCATGATGGCCTCGGGCCTGATGCTGCTGTTCCGGGGCCGGTCCTGGCCGCGCTGGCTGCTGCATCATCGCCGCGACATCGAGGTGGCGGCCTTCCTTTACGCCGCCGTGCACACCTGGGTCTATGTCGTCGACCGCGGTACGCTGGAACGCATCCTCGCCGCCCTGCCGCACACCGACATCTGGACCGGCTGGCTGGCCTTCCTGATCTTCATCCCGCTTGCGGTGACCTCGAACGATGTCTCGCAGCGCTGGCTCAGCGCGGGGTGGAAGCGGCTGCAGAAGCTGGCCTATCCGGCGGCGGTGCTGGTGCTGATCCACTGGGCGGCGCTGCACAATTGGGGCAGTTGGCCGCCGGCCGCAATCCACTTCGGCCCGCTGATCGCGCTTTGGGCCTATCGCGTCTGGTATTGGTATCTGCGGCCGCGGTCGCCGCAGGCGCCGGCCTGAAACGCGAACGGCCCGCGGGGCGATCCGCGGGCCGTTGCCTGTTCCGGGGCCGCGATCAGGCGGCGGGCGACTTCTTCAGCTCGGCCAGGATTTCCTTCAGCAGATCGGTCTCGCTGGGGCCGGTCGGGGCCGGCGGGGCTGGCGGCGCTTTCGGCATCATCTTGTTGACCGCCTTCACCAGCAGGAACACCACCCAGGCGACGATCAGGAACTTGATCACCGCCGTGATGAAGTTGCCGATGGCGAATTTCGCGTCGCCGATCGAGAATCCCCAGGCCGAGAAGTCGACCCCGCCAATGATCATGCCGATCAGCGGTTGGATCAGGTCATCGACCAGCGAGGTGACGATAGCAGTGAAGGCCGCGCCGATGATGATACCAACGGCGAGGTCCAGGACATTGCCTTTGGAAATGAAGGCCTTGAACTCATTGAGCATTCCACGGTTCCCTTGTTCCGCCCGATGTGCTGCCCGGGCCGGTTTGCTGCGCGCATTTGTCTCGGCGCGGGAAGACTATGCACAAGATCGAACATTTTCGCACGGGGAATTATTTGCGGGATGACTACAATACCGCGTCCTGCCGCCGGATTGGGCAATCATCCGCGCGGCGCCGCCGCCCGCCGCAGCCGGTCATTGATGGCGCGGCCCAACCCGGTCTCGGGCACCGGGGCAAAGGCGATGCGGCCCTGCGGTCCGGCCAGCGCATCGGCCTCGCGCAGGGCGTGGAACAGGGCCGCCGCCGCCTCGACCAGGTCGCCGGTCTCGCTCAGCGTCAGGTCACCCCGGACCGGGTCAAAGCCGACCAGGATTTCCCCGGTCTCGGCCGCATGGGCGTTCAGCCGCACCGCCGCCGCCGGCGCATAGTGGCTGGCCAGTTGCCCCGGCGCGCTGGGTCTCTCGGCGCTGCCGCCGCTGGCGATGGGCTGGCGCAGCGCAGCCTCCAGCGCCTCGACCGGCAGGCCGCCGGGCCGCAGCAGGCGCGGTTCCTCCTCGGCCAGGCCCAGGATGGTGGATTCCACCCCCACCTCGCAGGCCCCGCCATCCAGCACCGCCGCCACGCGGCCCTGCAACCCCGCCAGCACATGCACGGCGCGGGTGGGCGACACCCGGCCCGACGGGTTGGCCGAAGGCGCCGCCAGCGGCCCGCCGAACGCCTGCAGCAAGGCCCGCGCCAGGGGGTGCGCCGGCACCCGCACCGCCACCGTCCCCAGCCCGGCTGTCACCAGCGGCGACAGCCCCGCCCCGGGCCGCAACGGCAGCACCAGCGTCAGCGGCCCCGGCCAGAACGCCCCCGCCACCGCCCTGGCACGGTCGTCGAACAGCGCCACCTTCTCGGCCTCACCCAGCGAAGGCACGTGCACGATCAAGGGGTTGAACCGCGGCCGCCCCTTCGCCTCGAAGATCCGCGCCACCGTCTCGTCGCGCCGCGCGTCGCCGCCCAGCCCGTAGACCGTCTCGGTCGGAAACGCCACCAGCCGCCCCGCGCGCAGCAGTGCCGCGGCCCGCGCGACGCCCGCATCCGTTGCGGCCAGGGTCTCGGTCAATTCCATCTGACGCAGCGTCCGGGTTGCAGGGGCGGGGGCTTAGGCTAGCCTTGGTGCCTAGTCGACGCTGCCCTTGCAGACAAGCCCGAGGTTTTTCATGCCCCCCCGCGCCCCCGCCGCCGATCAGCGCTTCATCCTCGATCACGTCGTGGGCTTTGCCGAGATCGCCGCCACCCCCCGCTTTGCCGAGGCCACCCCCGACACCGTCACCGCCATCCTGACCGAAGCCGCCCGCCTGTCCGACGACATCGTCGCCCCGGTCAACCGCGACGGCGACAAGCATCCTGCCCGGCTGGAAAACGGCATCGTCCGCGCCTCGCCCGGCTTCGACCGCGCCTACCGCGCCATAGCCGACGGCGGCTGGATCGGCGCCTCCGCCAGCCCCGACCACGGCGGCATGGGCCTGCCCCACACGCTGGCCACCTGCGTCAACGAGATGCTCTCGAGCGCCTGCCTGTCGCTGCAACTGAAACCCCTGCTCACCCAGGGCCAGATCGAGGCGCTGGAACACCACGCCTCCGATACCCTCAAGGCCCTCTGCCTGCCCAAGCTGATTTCCGGCGAATGGTCCGGCACGATGAACCTGACCGAGCCGCAGGCCGGCAGCGACGTCGGCGCCCTGAAGACCAGGGCCGAACCGCTGGGCGACGGCACCTACGCCGTGACGGGGCAAAAGATCTTCATCACCTGGGGCGACAGCGATCTTGTGTCGAACGTCTGCCACCTGGTGCTGGCCCGTCTGCCCGATGGCGCCCCGGGCACGCGCGGCATCTCGCTGTTCCTGGTGCCGAAATTCCTGCCCGATGCGGCCGGAAACCCCGGCATCGCCAACAGCCTCAAGGTGGTCAGCCTGGAACACAAGCTGGGCATCCACGGCAGCCCCACCTGCGTGATGCAGTTCGACGGCGCCACCGGCTGGCTGGTGGGCCCCCCGCACAAGGGCATGGCGGCGATGTTCACCATGATGAACAACGCCCGCCTCGGCGTTGGCGCGCAGGGCGTCGGCGTGGCCGAGGCGGCGCTGCAACAGGCCGCCGCCTTCGCGGTCGACCGCGTGCAGGGCCCCACGGCGGCCGAGCCCGGCATTATCGGCCACGCCGACGTGCGCCGCATGCTGGCCGAGGCCCGCGCCCAGGTCTTCGCCGCCCGCGCCATCGCGCTGGCCTGCGCCAAGGCCATCGACATGGCCACCGCCACCGGCGAGGCGTCGTGGCAGGCCCGCGCCGCGCTGCTGACCCCCATCGCCAAGGCCTTCGGCACCGACACCGGCATCGAGGTGGCCGACATGGGCGTGCAGGTCCACGGCGGCATGGGCTACATCGAAGAAACCGGCGCCGCGCAATATCTGCGCGATGCCCGCATCACCGCGATCTACGAAGGCACCAATGGCATCCAGGCGATGGACCTGGTCGGCCGCAAGCTCGCCGACGGCGGCGAGGCCGCCTTCCGCCTGATCGGCGAGGTCGAGGCCGATGCCAAGGCCGCCCGCACCACCCTGCCCAAGCTGGCCATCGAGGTCTGGCAAGCCGCCGAAACCCTGCGCGAGGCGACCGAGGCGCTGCTGGCCATGTCCCCGAACGACCGCTTCGCCGGCGCCGTGCCCTACCTGCGCGCCTTCGCGCTGGTGCTGGGGGCCGATGCCCACCTCAAGGCCGCCGGCGCCGACCCGGCCCGCACCCCCCTGGCCGCGGTGATGATCCACCGTCTGCTGCCCATGCACGCGGCCCTGCTCGACCGCGCCCTGACCGGCGCCGCCGACCTTTACGCCGTGCCCCTGCCCGATCTGCTGGGCTGACGTCACCGCCGCCCCCTTGCATTTGCCCTTTGACAAATACTCCACGGGGGTGCGGGGGTGTGAAACCCCCGCTGCGGCTTGCGCTGCCGGCCGGCATCGCGCATCCCTTCGCAATGCGTGATGCCATCGCCCACCCCTTCCCCGATGCCCCGCCCGAAGGCCAGGCCACCGAAGTCGCGCCCGGCGTCCTCTGGCTAAGGCTGCCGCTGCCGATGGCGCTGGACCACGTCAATGTCTACGCGCTGGATGACGGCGACGGCTGGACCGTGGTCGACACCGGCCTGAACACCCGCCGCACCGTCGCCCTTTGGGAAAGCCTGCTCGCCGGCCCGTTGCGCGGCCGCCCTGTCCGCCGGCTGATCGTCACCCATCACCATCCTGACCATGTCGGTCTGGCCGGCTGGTTCCAGGCCCGCGGCGCCGAACTGCTGACCCCCCGCACCGCCTGGCTTTACGCCCGCATGCTGACGCTCGACGTCCAGCCCGTTCCCACGCCGCAGGCGCTGACCTTCCTGCGCCGCGCAGGCCTGTCCGAAGACGCTCTCGCCCGCCGCGCCACCGAACGCCCGTTCAACTTTGCCGATGTCGTCCACCCGATGCCGGTCGGCTTCTCCAGCCTGACCGAAGGTCAGACCCTGCGCCTTGCCGGGCGTCCTTGGGTGGTGCGGCTGGGCAACGGCCATGCGCCCGACCATGCCACGCTGTGGACCGATGGCCTGATCCTGGGCGGCGACCAGCTGCTGCCCGGCATCTCGGCCAATATCGGCGTCTATCCGTCGGAACCCGAGGATGACCCGCTGACCGGCTGGCTGCAGAGTTGCGCCGCGCTGGCCGCCCATGCCCGCGACGATCACCTCGTCCTGCCCGGCCACAAGCTGCCCTTCACCGGCCTGCCGTTCCGGCTGCCGCAGATGGCCGAGAACCACGCCTCGGCACTGGCCCGGCTGCTCGATCACCTTGCCAGCCCGCGCACCGCGATCCAATGCTTCCTGCCCCTCTTCCGGCGTGAGATCGGCGCGGCCGAGGAAAACCTTGCCCTGGCCGAGGCGGTCGCCCACCTCAACCACCTCTTGCACAAGGGCCTGGTTTGCCGTTCCCTGACCGCCTCGGGCGCCTGGGCCTGGCAGAGGACAGACCGATGACGGCGGAAAAGCCCAAGCCAAGGCCGCGCAAGCGGGCGGCGGCCCGGCAGAAAAGCCCGGCCGAATGGGCCTATGACCGGCTGGTGCTCTACATCCGCGACTTCGAGAAGGACCTCGACGCCAGCCAGGAAATCGCCATGGGCTTCGCCGGCGGCGAGGCGGGTGTGTTGCAGATCGAGGGCCTGGGTTACGACGCGCCCGACATCCTGACCTTTTACGGCCGTGACGAGGCGGGGTTGAAGACCCAGCTCGTGCAGCACGTCAGCCAGTTGTCGGTGATCCTGCAGGCGGTGCCGAAGCTGGCGCCGGAAGACCCGCCGCGGCGGATCGGCTTTCATCTGGCGGCCGGCTGGTCGGGCGGGGAATCCGGCGATGCCTCGGCCGAGGGCGCCCGGACACAGGCCGTCGCCTCGCCCGACCGATCGCGTGACAGCGGCGGCTGAATCGGCTATCAGTCTGGAACACGCGCGCAGAACACAGGGAACCGGACGCCATGGCCGATCACGCCCAGACCTCCCACCAGCACGGCTCGATGGACATTCGCCAGCAGGAAAAGACCTTTGGCAGGTTCATCCGGATGACGGTCACTGCGCTTGCCATCATCTTTGCCATCCTGGTCATCCTGGCCCTGTCGAACGCCTGACCCCCAGCTTACGGACCTGCCCCCGATCATGATGCCGCGCGCTTTTTCAGCCCTCGCCGCTGCCCTGTTCCTTGCGGCCTGCGGGGCCGACAAGACCTTTGCCCCCCAGGAACAGGTCGAGGCCGCGCGCCACGTCGCCGGGCCACCGGCTTCGGTGACGCTGCTGACCACGATCAACACCGCGAACGGCAGCGGCGCGCATTCCGCGCTGCTGGTCAACGGGTCCGAACGGGTGCTGTTCGACCCGGCCGGCACCTGGCAGCACCCCAAGGCTCCGGTCCGCAACGACGTGCACTTCGGCATGACCGACGATCTGGTGCTGTTCTACCTCGACTACCACACCCGCGACCATTTCGCGGTGATCGAGCGCACCCGCATCGTGTCGCCCGAAGTGGCGGAACTGGTGCTGCAGAAGATCCAGAGCAACGGCGCCGTGCCCAAGGCCATGTGCGCCGATTCGATCTCGCTGATCCTGCGCGACGTGCCGGGGTTCGGCTCGATCCGCTCGACCTGGTTCCCGATCAACCTGGGAGAGCAGTTCGGCGCATTGCCCGGCGTGACCGAGCGCTACCTGACCGACGAGGATGTGCCGAACACCCACGGGGTCATTCTGGTCGACAGGCAAGGCAATCGGGTGAACTGAGCGCCAGTTGGGCGGGACGGGGCCGATGGTCAGCATCCGCAAGGGCCTTGCCGCCGCACAGCACGCCGCCGCGGCCCGGCTCTACTGGGAAGCCTTCGGCGGCAAGCTTGGCACCGTGCTGGGGCCTGACGACCGGGCGCTGGCCTATCTGGCCCGGGTGATCCGCGCCGACCATTGCTTCACCGCGGTAACCGAGGACGGCGCGCTTCTGGGCATTGCCGGCTTCAAGTCGCCCTTCGGCAGCTTTGCCGGCGGCAGCATGGCCGACCTTCAGGCTGCCTATGGCCGCATCGGCGCGCTCTGGCGCGGGCTGGCCCTGCGCGCGCTGGGCAACGAGGTGGACAACCAGCGCTTCCTGATCGACGGCATTGCGGTGGCCCGCAGCGCGCGCAGCCAGGGCATCGGCAGCGCGCTCATGGCTGCCTTGTTCGACGAGGCCCGCGCCCGCGGCTACGGCGCCATCCGGCTTGAGGTGATCGACAGCAACTGGCGGGCGCGGGCGCTGTACGAGCGCCTGGGCTTCGTCGCCACCGACCGGGTCCGGCTGGGCCTGCTGCAACCGATCTTCGGCTTTGCCGCGGCCATCACCATGGTCCGCCCGCTGTAGCGCTTTAGTCGAACACCCCCGCCACCCGGCCGAACAGCATGAAGGCCCGCGCCGTGCGGGTATCGGCCAGTTCGGCCAGCTCGGCATCGCTGGCGGTCTTCTCGAACACCTGGAACACCTTGTCGAAGGTGCGCAGGAAATGGTGTGCGGCGTCGCGGAACACCGTGTCCTCGCGCATCCGTGCCGCCGTCAGCGCCAGCGAGGCGCGGTCGCGGATGCCGCCCACCGCGGCGATGGCCCGCCCCCGCTCGCCCGCCGCAAAGCGCCGCCACAGGTCGGGCCGCGCCATCTCGGGCCGCAGGTCGTCCATGTAGATGCCTTCCTGCGACAACAGCGTCAGCACGTCCTGCGCCGCCCGGATCAGCCGCGCCACCGTGCGGTCCTCCAGCGCCATCCGCAACGCGCGAAAACCCTCCTTGTCCTCGGGGGTTTCCGGGAACTGCAGCGCCCGGACGAACTCGGCCACGCTCAGCGGCGGCCGCATCTCGTCGGTCGGAGTGCCCAGCGCCAGTCCCGGCTGTTCCGCCTCGGGGTCGGGCCGGGCCGGGGCCAGCGCCGCCTTGCGGTCGGCCGAGGGCACGCTGAGGCTGGCGTCGCGGCGGCTGGAAAAGGTGGCCAGCACGGTGCCGGTCTCTTTCGCGACCGCCGCGATCTCGTCCAGCTTCTTCTCGACCGATGGCTTGATCGCCGCCGCCTGCACCTGGGCCGAGGTCTGCACATAGCTGGTGCGCATCGCATCCACCGCCGCCTGCAGCCGCGCCGCCTCGCCGCGCAATTCGCGCACCGAGCGCAGGGTGATCACCGCCACCCAGATCATCGCCAGCGGCAGGAAGACGATCAGCAGCGTCATCGCCAGCCCCATCGTCTGCGCTTCGGTGCCGGGCGGCGAGATCAGGATATAGGCCAGCACGGCCACCACCCAGACCACGCTGAGCAGGCCGCCGACGATTTCGGTGGTGCGGCCGCCCGCAGCCGGCTCGGGCCGGGCCGAAAGACCAAGCGGATCGGGCGGCATGTCCGGCGGGCGGGCCATGGCGGTCAGACGAACCGGATCGACAGCACTTCATAGCTGCGCGGGCCGCGGGGGGTGACGACCTCGACGCTGTCGCCTTCCTCCTTGCCGATCAGCGCGCGCGCCAGCGGCGAGCGCACGTTCAAGAGGCCCGCCTCGATGCGCGCCTCGACCTCGCCGACGATCTGGTAGGTCTTCTCTTCGTCGCTGTCCTCATCGACGATGGTCACCGTCGCGCCGAACTTCACCGGTCCCGACAGCCGGGCCGGGTCAATCACCTCGGCCAGCGAGATGACGCTCTCCAGTTCCTTGATCCGGCCCTCGATGAAGCCCTGCTTTTCCCGCGCCGCGTGGTATTCGGCGTTCTCCGACAGGTCGCCATGCGCCCGCGCCTCGGCGATGTCCTTGATGATCGCCGGGCGGTCCACGGTCTTCAGGTGCCGCAACTCGGCGTCCAGCACCTCAAAGCCGCGGCGGGTCATCGGGATCTTGTCCATCGGTCTACCGTTCAAGTGAAAAAACAAGGCCACGGGCCGGTTTCCCGGTCCATGACTGCCTGCGTCGGTCTTCGTCAAATCACCCGATGCCCTGCCCAATTGCAAGTGGAATGGCGGGCCTTCGGCGGAATCCGTCGCCGCCGGACAAGAATATTTCGCCAGCCGGCGCGGCAACCTCTGCAATGTTGCTTCGCGGTTGACCTTGCCCTGACCATGGGGCAACACAGCCCGGTTGGCGGGATGCGAAGGGAAAGTCGATGTCCGAGATCGTGCGCGAGTCGATGGACTATGACGTCGTGATTGTCGGAGCGGGCCCTTCCGGGTTGGCCGCCGCCATCCGGCTCAAGCAGATCGACCCCGATCTTACCGTGCTGGTACTGGAAAAGGGCTCTGAGGTTGGCGCCCACATCCTGTCCGGCGCGGTGCTCGATCCCTCGGGGCTGAACCGGCTGTTGCCGGACTGGCAGACGATGGGCGCGCCGATCCGCAATGCGGTCAAGTCCGACAACTTCCTGGTGCTGGGCGCCTCGGGCAAGGTGCGCGTGCCGAACTGGCCGATGCCGCGGCTGATGTCGAACCACGGCAACTACATCGTCTCGATGGCCAATGTCTGCCGCTGGCTGGCCGGCGTGGCCGAAGGCATGGGGGTCGAGGTTTTCGCCGGCATGGCGGCCTCGGAACTGGTGTTCGACGGCGACCGGGTGGCGGGCGTTGTGGCCGGCGAATTCGGCCGTGATCCGGCCACGGGCGAACCGGGGCCGTCGTATGAGCCGGGGATGGAACTGCGCGGCAAGTATGTCTTCCTCTGCGAAGGCGTGCGCGGCTCGCTGGCCAAGCAGGTGATCGCGAAATACGACCTCTCGGCCGGGAAATGCCCGCAGAAATTCGGCCTGGGCATGAAGGAGATCTGGGAGATCGACCCCGCCAGGCACAAGGAAGGCACGGTCACCCACACCATGGGCTGGCCGCTGGGCAAGAACGCCGGCGGCGGGTCTTTCATCTATCACCTTGAGAACAATCAGGTCGCCGTCGGCCTGGTCGTCCACCTGAACTACGAGAACCCCTATCTCTACCCCTACATGGAGTTTCAGCGCTTCAAGCACCATCCGGTGGTGGCCGAGCTGCTCAAGGGCGGCAAGCGCATCGCCTATGGCGCGCGGGCCATCTCCGAAGGCGGCTGGCAGTCGATCCCCAAGATGGTGGCGCCCGGCGTGGCGCTCTTGGGCTGCACCGCCGGTCTGGTGAACGTGCCGCGGATCAAGGGCAACCACAACGCCATGTTGTCCGGCATCGCGGCGGCGGATGCGGCGGCGGCCGCCATCAAGGCCGGCCGCGCCGGCGACGAGTTGACCGAGTATGAGACCGACGTGCGCACCGGCGCCATCGGCCAGGACCTGAAGAAGGTGCGCAACGTCAAGCCGCTGTGGTCGCACTACGGGCTGGCCGCCAGCCTGGTGGGCGGCGGGTTGGACATGTGGCTCAACACCATCGGGCTGACCGCCTTCGGCACGCTCAAGCATCACAAGACCGATGCCCAGCACACCGGCAAGGCGGCGGACTTCAAGCCGATCGACTACCCCAAGCCCGATGGCGTGCTGTCCTTCGACCGGCTGACCAACGTCGCCTACAGCTTCACCAACCACGATGAGGCGCAGCCGGCGCATCTCAAGCTCAAGGACCCGGCGATCCCGATCGCGGTGAACCTGCCGGAATATGCCGAGCCGGCGCAGCGCTACTGCCCGGCAGGGGTGTATGAAGTGGTCTCCGATCCGGGCAAGGAGCCGCGGTTCGTGATCAACTTCCAGAACTGCGTGCACTGCAAGACCTGCGACATCAAGGACCCGTCGCAGAACATCGTCTGGACCACGCCGCAGGGCGGCGGCGGGCCGAATTATCCCAACATGTGATGCGCCCCGGAGGGGGAAAATCTTGACAATTCGTTAAAACGGGCCGCCAAGCCCTTGAAAAGGCTTGTGCGCAGGAATGTCCCATCATGGGACACGCCTCAGTCCCAGTCGTCGATCGCCGCGACCGCCTCTTCGGCGGTCTCGACCATGCGGAACAGGTCCAGGTCCTCGCGGCCGATCACGCCGGCCTGGGCCAGCCGGTTCCAGTCGACGATCTGTTCCCACCACTCGCGGCCGAACATCAGGAACGGGATGCGCTTCATCCGCCCGGTCTGGATCAGGGTCAGCGCCTCGAAGGTCTCGTCCAGGGTGCCGAAGCCGCCGGGAAACACGCAGATCGCCGCGGCCCGCATCAGGAAATGCATCTTGCGGATCGCGAAATAGTGGAAGTTGAACGCCAGGTCCGGCGTGACATAGCCGTTCGGCGCCTGTTCGTGCGGCAGGACGATGTTCAGCCCGATCGACTGGCCGCCGGCGTCGTCCGCGCCACGGTTGCCCGCCTCCATCACCCCCGGCCCGCCGCCAGTGCAGATCACCCACTGCCGGCCATAGCTGTCCAGGCTGCGCTCGGTCATCAGCCGGGCAAAGCGCCGGGCCTCATCGTAATAGTGCGACAAGGCCGCCAGCGTCGGTGTCTTGGCCTGGTCGCGATGCTCTGGCGCCGGAATCCGCGCCCCGCCGAACATCACCACCGTCGATTCGATCCCGCGCTCATCCATGATCAGCTGCGGCTTCAGAAGTTCCAGCTGCAGCCGCACCGGCCGCAGTTCCTCGCGCATCAGAAAATCGCGGTCGGCAAAGGCCAGCCGGTAGGCCGGCGCCCGGGTCTGCGGCGTGTCGGGAATGCGCTTGGCGGTCTCGACGTCCTGCGTGCTGTCGCGGAACGGGTGGCTGCGGGTGTCGTCGGCCATGATCTTTCCTTGCACGTCGGGGGCAAGGGCAGTCATAGGCTGGGGGCCGGGACTTGGCCAGTGGCGGCAGAGGTGCGGAATGGATTGGGTGCCAGAGATCGATGCGGCCGCGGCACGGATCGCCGGCCATGTGCGGCAGACACCGGTGCTGGCGCTGGACCTGCCCGGGGCGGGGCCGGTCGAGGTCAAGCTGGAGAACCTTCAGCACACCGGCAGCTTCAAGGCCCGCGGTGCCTTCAACACGCTCTTGTCGCGGTCGCTGCCCGCGGCAGGGGTGACGGCGGCCTCGGGCGGCAACCATGGCGCGGCGGTGGCCTTCGCCGCGGCCCGGCTGGGCGTGCCGGCCCGGGTCTTCGTGCCGGACATCGCCGGGCCGGCGAAGATCGCCCTGATCCGCGAACAGGGCGCCCAGCTAGAGGTTGTCCCCGGCCTCTACCAGGATGCCGCCGTCCGTTCGGCGGAACATGCGGTGGCGACAGGCGCGATGCCGGTGCATCCCTATGATGCCCCGGCCACCGTGGCCGGGCAGGGCACCCTGCTGCGGGAATGGGAAGCGCAGGGGCTGGCCGCCGACACCGTGCTGATCGCGGTCGGCGGCGGCGGGCTGATCGCCGGGTCGCTGGCCTGGCTGGGCGGCCGCCGCAAGGTGGTGGCGGTCGAGCCGGAACTGGCGCCCACCCTGAACCGCGCGCTGGCCCTTGGCCCCGACACCGAGGTGCAGGTCGGCGGCATTGCGGCGAATGCCCTGGGGGCCACCCGGATCGGGCGGCTTTGCTACGACCTCGCCGTGGCGAACCGCGTGACCTCGGTTCTGGTCCCCGATGCCGCCATCGCCGAGGCGCAGCGGGTGCTGTGGCAAGCGCTGCGGCAATACGTGGAACCCGCCGGCGCCGCGGCGCTGGCCGCCCTGCTGTGCGGCGCCTATGTCCCCGCCCCCGGCGAACGCCTTGCCGTGCTTGTCTGCGGTGCCAACCCCGCGCCTGACCCGTTTGCCTGAGGCACGTTGCGCGGCGCGCCGCCAGCCGCTATGACCCCGCACCACCAAGAGGAGGGTCCGACATGCCTTATGCCGCGCTGGAAACCGCCATCGAAGCCGCCTGGGAGGCCCGCGAAAGCATCAGCCCGCAGACCCGGGGCGAGGCGCGCGACGCCATCGAGGCGACGCTGACCGCGCTGGACAGCGGCAGCCTGCGGGTGGCCGAGAAGCGCGGCGCCGACTGGCATGTGAACCAGTGGGCCAAGAAGGCGGTGCTGCTGTCCTTCCGCCTGTCCGACGTGGCCGAGATTTCGGGCGGCAACGGCGGCAGCAACTGGTGGGACAAGGTCCCGTCCAAGTTCCAGGGCTGGACCGCCGCCGACTGGCGCGCCGCCGGCTTCCGCGCGGTTCCCGGCAGCATCGTCCGCCGCTCGGCCTTCATCGGCAAGGGCGTGGTGCTGATGCCCAGCTTCGTGAACATCGGCGCCTATGTCGACGAAGGCAGCATGGTCGACGGCTGGGCCACGGTGGGCAGCTGCGCCCAGATCGGCAAGAACGTGCACCTCTCGGGCGGCGTCGGCATCGGCGGCGTGCTGGAGCCGATGCAGGCCGGCCCGACCATCATCGAGGACAACTGCTTCATCGGCGCCCGCTCCGAAGTGGTGGAAGGCTGCATCGTGCGGGAAGGGTCCGTCCTCGGCATGGGCGTCTTCATCGGCAAGTCGACCAGAATCGTCGACCGTGAGACCGGCGCCGTGATGTATGGCGAGGTTCCCGCAGGTTCGGTCGTGGTGGCGGGCTCGATGCCGTCGAAGGGGGGCGTCAGCCTTTACTGCGCCGTGATCGTCAAGAAGGTGGATGCCCAGACCCGGTCGAAGACCAGCATCAACGAATTGCTGCGCGACTGACCTCAGTCGACCGGGCAGCCGGTGCCGCCGATGCCGTCATCGTCGCCCGGCAGGCAGCTGCCGCGGTCGGGTGCCGCCGCATAGGCGGGCTCGGTGGCGACCTCCGACTCTGCCAGCGGCTGCGGCGCGGCACAGGCGGTCATGAGGGCAAGGGCCAGCAAGGCGGCAAGGCGGTGCATCAGTCGTCTCCGGTCCGGAAGAAGTAGCCTCCGGCGCGAAAGCGCATACGCCCGGGGGGCTGGTTCGACCGCTTCATCTGCGCGGCAGTCTGGCTGATTTCGGCGAACAGCGCCATCTCGGCAGCGGTAAAGCGCGCGGCCAGGGCGGCCACCTGCACGTCGGTCAGGCCGGTGTAGTGGACGGCGCGCTCGAAATGCGGCGGCTCGCGGCCCTGCACGTTCTCGAACGCCGCCTGGGCGTGATCGCCCAGGTTGCGGGCCAGATAGGCCAGCTGGTCGTCGGACCCGGCCAGCGGCTGGTAGGACGGTTGCGCCAGCCGCACCGTCTGGCCGTCCGCCGACAGCGCCACCGTGCCCGCGGCGACCAGGGCATCAAGCATGGTCCGCGCATGCACGTCGCGGCGGACCGCCAGCGCCAGCGCCTCGAACGAGGGCGCAGGACCGCCGCGGGGCAGAGTGAGCGGCGGGTCGGTCGCCCAGGCCGGATCGGTCTGCCACAGCGCCACCAGCCGCGACAGGTGGCCCGGCCGCTGGTCCTTGACATCGGCGCCGCGCAGCCGCGCCACGTCGCGGCGCTGCAGCCCGGTCAGCACCGACACCCGGCTGTCGGTCGCCCGGCCTTCGGACTGCGCCAGCGCGGCCTGCACGTAATGCGCCTTCATCCGCTCGGCCAGGGCCGGGAACAGCACGCCGCGCGCGACCAGCAGCCTGGCGACGGGGGCGAAGAGGGCGTCGAACAGATCCATCATGTGCAATATGCACATTTCCTTTGACAGGTCCAGCGCGCGTGTGTATGTGCAAATTACACATTTCCACATGGAGCCTGCCATGCGCCTGTCCCTGCTTCCCCCCGCCCTGTCGCTGATCGCACTGGTTGCGGCCTGCATGCCCGCCGGCCCCGCGCGACCGGTTTCCGAAACGGCCCCCGAACCGGTAGCCGTGGTGATGGAATCGGCGGTGGCGGACGCCGCCCCTTCCGTGCCTGGCCGGGCCTATGCGGGCGGCGCGCGACGCGGCGTGCTGACGGCCGGCGACATCGACGATGTGCTGAACCTGGACGCCTTCACGCGCTATGTCGCCCGCACGGCGCCGGCGCTGGGCCTGCCGAAACTGGGCCTGGGCGCGCCGGTGCTTGCGCGGCTTGCCGGCCCGGGCGGCGACAGTGCCCCCGGCGCGCGCTATACCCTGCGCCGCCCCGGTGCGGCCCAGCCCTTCCACGAAGGCTATGCCGGCCCCGACGGCCGCATCGCCGATTTCCCGACCGTGCTGGGCGCCGGCGCGCTGGGACAGGTGGAACTGCGGGTGTTCTCCGACGACGGCCAGGAAGTGGCGCGCCGGACGCTGGCCACCGGCTCAAGGCAAACCGTCGTGCTGCCGGAAAGCCAGGCCTGGACCCCCGACTTCCTTGACCTCGTGCTGGTCGTCGACACCACCGGCAGCATGGCCGACGAGATCGCCTTCCTGCAGAAGGAACTGGTCGGCGCCACCCGCGCGGCAGCCCGCAAGGCCCCGGGTGTGTCTATCCGCTATGGCCTGGTGGCCTATCGCGACCAGGGCGACGACTACGTGGTGAAGAGCTACGGCTTCACCGGCGACGGCGGCACCATGGCCGGCTGGCTGCGCGGCCTGACTGCCGACGGCGGCGGCGACTATCCGGAAGCCGCCGCCGCCGCCCTGCGCGCCGGCCTGGGCCTGGACTGGCGGCGGGGAAAGGGCGAGCGTCTGCTGATTCATGTCGCCGACGCGCCGCCGCACGACAGCGACGCCGGCGCCTACCTGCGGGCGGCGAAGTCAGCGGCGGGCGAGGGCGTGCAGATCTTCACCCTGGGCGCCAGCGGCGTGGCGGCGGAATCGGAATTCCTGATGCGCCAGGCCTCGGCCGCGACCGGCGGGCGCTACCTGTTCCTAACCGACGACAGCGGCGTCGGCAACGCCCATGCCGAACCGACCATCCCCTGCTACCGGGTGACAAGGCTCTCGGCCCTGCTGACCAGCGTCCTGGCCAGCGAGTTGTCCGGCCACCGGCAGGAGCCCGGCGGCGTGCAGCGCCAGGTGGGCAGCCCCCGCGCCGGGGTCTGCGCCGACTAGCCCCGGTTGCACCGGGCGGGCGGCGGCCCTAGGGTCTGCCCGTCCGCCACGGAGCCCGCGAATGACCGAGACCCCCGAGAAGCCCAAGCGCCCGCAGCAGGTGTTCACGCTGGTGGTCGAGGTCGGCCGCAAGGCCGGCGACGGGCTGCCCGACAAGGCCACCGGGGCGGCGCTGATGTGCTACGCCAGCGGCGTTGACGAGGCCGAAGCGGTGCGCGAGACGGTGGCCATCCTGAAAGAGGCCGACCTGGCGCCGCTGGAGGTGCAGGGCCTGGGCACGCTGGAGGAACGCCGCAAGGCGGGGGAAAAGATCGACGCCGAGGAAGAGGCGCTGATGGAGCGGGCATTGAAAGAAAACTCGGTCGTCGTGGCGCAGATGACGCCATTCTACGAATGAGCCCGGAGGTGCCGCGCATGATCCCCGTCAATCCCGTCGACCTGACCGCCCGCCTGATCCGCTGCCCCTCGGTCACCCCGGCCGAGGGCGGCGCGCTGGCGCTGCTGCAAGAGGTGCTGGCGGCGGTCGGGTTCGAATGCCACCGGGCGGATCGCAACGGCATTGCCAACCTGTTTGCCCGCTGGGGCGCGCGCGGCGCGAACCGCAGCTTCGGCTTCAACGGCCACACCGATGTGGTGCCGGTGGGCGATGCAGCCGCCTGGACACAGGACCCGTTCGGCGCGGCGGTGGTCGACGGCTGGATGTATGGCCGCGGCGCCACCGACATGAAATCCGGCGTGGCGGCCTTTGTCGCGGCGGCGGTGGATTTCGTCCGCGAAACGCCGCCCGACGGCGCCGTGATCCTCACCATCACCGGAGATGAAGAGGGCGACTCGGTCGACGGCACCACGGCGATCCTCGACTGGATGGCGGCCCACGGCGAACGCATGACGCATTGCCTGGTCGGCGAACCCACCTGCCCCGAGCGGATGGGTGAGATGATGAAGATCGGCCGCCGCGGCAGCCTGACCGCCTGGTTCACTGCAACGGGCGTGCAGGGCCATTCGGCCTATCCGCATCGGGCGAAGAACCCGATGTCTGCCTTGGTGAAGCTGATGGCCCGGCTCGAGGCGGCACCGCTGGACGAAGGTACGGCGCATTTCGACGCCTCGACCCTGGCGATCACCACCATCGACTGCGGCAACCCGGCGACCAACGTGATCCCGGCGCGCGGCGCGGCCACGGTGAACATCCGCTTCAACGACCTGCACTCCGGCGCCTCGCTGGGTGACTGGATGCGGCGCGAGGCGGCCGCGGTCCAGGCCGAGACCGGGGTGCGGATCGAGATGCGGCTCTCGGTCTCGGGCGAAAGCTTCCTGACCCCGCCGGGCGAGTTCTCTGCCCTGGTGCGCCGCTCGGTGCAGGCGGAAACCGGGGTGGAGCCGGTCTATTCCACCTCGGGTGGCACCTCGGACGCGCGGTTTGTGAAGTCGCATTGCCCGGTGGTGGAGTTCGGGTTGGTCGGCAAGACCATGCACCAGGTGGACGAGCGGGTGGAGGTGGCGCAGATCGGCCAGCTGAAGGCGATCTACGGCCGCATCCTGCGGGACTATTTCGCGTGACCGAGATCGCGACAACGGCGGACATCGCCACCTGCCGGGCGCTGCGGCGGGCGGTGTTCATCGAGGAACAGGGCGTCAGCGAGGAGGACGAGCTGGACGGCCTGGACGGCGCGGCGATCCACCTGCTTGCGCGGCAGGACGGCCGCCCGGTCGGCTGCGCGCGCCTTCTGGTGCAGGGCGAGGTGGGCAAGGTCGGTCGCGTCTGCGTGCTGCCGCAGGCGCGGGGCACCGGCCTGGGCGCTGCCCTGATGCGCGCGGCGGTGCAGGAGCTCCGCCGCATCCCCGGCATCCGCAAGGTCAAGCTGGGCGCCCAGACCCACGCGCTGGGCTTCTACGAACGCCTCGGCTTCACCGCCACCGGCCCCGAGTATCTGGACGCCGGACTCCCGCACCGGGACATGTTGCTCGTGCTGTGACCGTCGCCGCGGGGGTTTCACACCCCCGCACCCCCGTGGGATATTTTTGGACAGATGAAAGGAAAGGCACGCCTTTGCCCCATTCATCTGTCCAAGAAATATCCCGGGGGTGAGGCCGCAGGCCGAGGGGGCAGCGCCCCCTGACCCGGTCAGCCGTCTCGAAGCGCGGCCAGCACGTCGGGGCTGGGATAGCCATCGGGCACATCGCCACGCGCCTTCTGCCAGGCCTTCACCGAAGCGATGGTCTTCGGCCCGATCCGGCCATCCACCCCGCCGGTGTCGTGGCCCAGGGCGACCAGCAGGGATTGCAGGTCCTTGCGCTCCTCCAGCGTCAGCGCGCGCCACTGGCGGGGCCAGGGGGCGGCGATGGCGGGGCCTCCGGCCAGCCGGTCGGCGAGGTGGCCGATGCCGATGACATAGGCGTCGGCAAGGTTGTAGCGCTCGATCACCTGGAAGTTCGGGAAGATCAGGAAGGCCGGGCCGGTGTGGCCGGCGGGGAGAATGATGCTGCCCTCTGGGCCTTCGGGCAGGGTGCCGCCGGCCATCGGGGCGACGCCCATTGCGCGCCAGTCGGCGACCGGCTTCTTCACCCGCTCGGTGGTCTGGTCATAGTCGAAACCTTCGGGCAGGCGGACCTCGAGGCCCCAGGGCTGACCCTTCGTCCAGCCCCAGTGCGCCAGGTAGTTCGCCGTCGAGGCCAGGGCGTCTGCCGGATCGTCGCCCCAGATGTCGCGCCGGCCGTCGCCGTTGAAATCCACCGCGAACTCGGCCCAGCTTGAGGGCATGAACTGGGTATGCCCCATGGCGCCCGCCCAACTGCCCAGCATGTCCTCGGGCGCGACGTGGCCTTCGTCCAGAATCTTCAGGGCCTGGATCAGTTGCGTCTCGAAGAACGCCGCCCGCCGTACGTCATAGGCCAGCGTCGCCAGCGCCGAGACGGTGGGCGTGGTGCCGCGATACGCCCCATAGGCGGATTCCAGGCCCCAGATGGCGGCGACGACTTCGCGGTCGACGCCATAGGCGGCTTCGATGCGGTCGAACAGGGCTGCGTTGGCCGCAAGGGCCGTTTGCCCCAGCGCCACCCGGTCCTCGCTGACTGCCACATCCAGATAATCCCAGATCGTCTTGGTGAATTCGGTCTGGCGGCGGTCGCGCTCGACCACCTCGGGCAGGAAATGCGCTTCGCGCAGGGCGCGGTCCCAGGTGGCGGCGGGGACGCCGGCCTGCAGCGCCTTGCCCCGGAAGTCCGTCACCCACTGTCGGAAACCGGCTTCCGATCCGTCCTTGCGCCCTTCGCCCAAGATCGTGCCCTCCGGGTCTTCAAGTGTCTGCGCGGCGGCCGGCGCAATGGCCAGCAGCAGCGCCAGCGCGGCCGCCTTCACCGTGGTCTTCACCGGCGCCTCCGCACCACGCGGCGCTTGACCTCGGCCCGGACGGCGGCGCGGCGGGGGGATTTGCCGCGCGCGGGCTTGCCGCCGGGCAGGGCGCGGTCTTCGATCTCGATGAGGTCGAGGATCAGCCCGCCGGTCACCGGCACCGCCTCGGTCAGCCGCACCGTCACCTTCTGGCCGATGCCGATGGTCAGGCCGGTGTCGGCGCCCATCAGGGTCTGGCTGTCAGGGTCGTAGTGAAAGAACTCGCGCCCGACGCTGCGGATCGGGATCAGGCCATCGGCGCCGGTCTCGTCCAGCTTGACGAACAGGCCAAAGCGCTGCACGCCCGAGATGCGGCCCTGGAAGATGGCGCCCACCCGGTCGGACAGGTAGGCGGCAAGGTAGCGGTCGATGGTGTCGCGTTCGGCCGCCATGCTGCGGCGCTCGGCGTCCGAGATCAGCTTGGCGGTCTCGTCCAGGTTCTCGATGTCCCAGGCCGACAGGCCATCGTCGCCCGCCTTTAGGCCGCGGATCAGGGCACGGTGCACGACCAGGTCGGAATAGCGGCGGATGGGGCTGGTGAAATGGGCGTAGTTGCGCAGGGCCAGCCCGAAATGGCCGAAGTTCTCGGCGTTGTAATAGGCCTGCGTCATGCTGCGCAGGGTCGAGATGTTCATCAGCTCGTCGAACTCGCTGCCCTCGGCCTGGGTCAGCAGCCGGTTCAGGTGCGCGGTCTTCAGCACCTGCCCCTTGGCCAGGGTGAAGCCCGAGGCTTCGGCGACCTCGCGCAGGGTGTCCAGCTTTTCGGGGCTGGGTTCCTCATGCACGCGGTACAGCAGCGGCTGCTTCAGGCGCTGCAGGTCCTCGGCGGCGGCGACGTTGGCCAGCACCATGAACTCCTCGATCAGCTTGTGCGCATCAAGGCGTTCCTTGAAGGCGACCGAGGTGACTTTGCCCTCGTCCGACAGCACGATCTGGCGTTCGGGCAGGTCCAGGTCCAGCGGCTGGCGGTCGGCGCGGGCCAGTTTCAGGCAGGCATAGGCGGCGTAAAGCGGGCGAAGGACAGGGTCCAAGAGCGGCGCGGTGCGGGCGTCGGGGGTGCCGTCGATGGCGGCCTGCACCTGGCCGTATTCCAGGGACGCGCGCGACCGCATCAACCCGCGGACGAAGCGGTGGCTCAGCTTGTGGCCCTGGGCGTCGATGTGAATCCGCACCGCCAGACAAGGCCGGTCGACGTGTTCGTGCAAGGAGCACAGGTCGCCCGACAGCACGTCGGGCAGCATCGGGACCACGCGGTCGGGGAAATAGGTGGAATTGCCGCGCCGCCGGGCCTCGCGGTCCAGCGCGCCACCGGGGCGGACGTAATGGGCGACGTCGGCGATGGCGACCCAGAGGATGTGGCCGCCGGGGTTGGCGGGGTCACGGTCCGGTTCGGCCAGCACGGCGTCGTCGCGGTCGCGGGCATCGGCGGGGTCGATGGTGACCAGGTTCAGGTCGCGCAGGTCTTCGCGGCGGTCCAGCGTGGCCGGGCGGGGGGCGTCGGCTTCGGCGATGGCGGCGTCCGGAAACTGGTCGGGGATGCCGTGCTGGTGGATGGCGATCAGCGACACGGCGCGCGGGCCGCTGGGGTCGCCAAGGCGTTCGGTCACGCGGGCCTGCGGCAGGCCAAGCCGGCGGTTGCCGACGGCTTCGGCCTCGACCAGTTCGCCGTCGCGGGCGCCCAAGTCGTCTTCGGCCCGCACGCGCCATTCCTTGTCCTGGCCCTTGTCGATGGGCATGATCCGGCCGCCCTCGGACCCCTTGCGGAACACGCCCAGTACCTTGAGCGGGTTCGACCCGATGCGGCGGATCAGCCGCGCCTCCCAGGTGTAGTCGTCAAGCTCGACCTTGCTAAGGCGGGCGAGGATGCGGTCGCCCTCGGCCAGCGCCGGGTCGCCCTTCGCGGCGATGATCAGGATGCGCCCGGCGTCCGGATCGACGCCCTCTTCCATCGGTTCGGCGAAGAGGTCGCCGGCGGCGTCAGGCTTCAGCACCCGCAGCAGTGCGACGGGCGGCAGGTCGCCCTTGGGGCGGAACCGGCGGGCCGCCCTGGTGACAGTGCCCTCGCCCTCAAGCTCGGCCAACAGGCGCCGCAGCTCGGCGCGTTGGTCGCCCTTCAGCCCGAAGGCCTTGGCGATGTCGCGTTTCGAGGTGAGGCCGGGGTTCTCGGCGATCCACTGGCGGATCTGGTCTTTGGAGGGAAGGGGGGTCATGCGCCAGACCTAGCACGACGCAGGGTGCGCGGAAACCCGACCGGTGATCCAATTGCGCGGCTTCGCCGCAAGCCTTTTGTCTCGTCGTCGCGGTTCCCGCTCCTCCTCGGCGCCGGGGGCGCTGCCCCCGGACCCCCGGGATATTTGCAGACAGATGAAATCAGCGCTTCGGCGCCCCTTTCATCTGTCCAAAAATATCCCACGGGGGTGCGGGGGTGTGAAACCCCCACTATGCCGCTTCCGCGCCGCGCGGCGTCAGGAAGGGGCGCAACAGGGCCATCGGGTGGCTGCGCAGGGTCAGGCGCAGGCTGACGTAGTCTTCCACCACCTGCTCGCCTTCGGTCATGGTGCAGAACACCACCGCCGGCTCGACAATGCCCTCGCCGTCGATGTCGCCGGCGAAGAGCGGCAGGTCCGGGCCCGGGGCCAGGGCGCGCGCTTCCCAAAGCGCGGTGCGGCGGTCAAGGCCCAGGCTGGCGAAGCAATCCGCCTCGGCCAACCTTGTGACGGTGGTCGCGGGCACCCCCGCCCGGCGCCAGACGTCGCGCACTGCCGCATAGCCGTTGCCGCGGGCGGCGGCGATCCACTCGGCCTCGCCTTCGGCCACACCGCGCACCTGGCGAAAGCCCAGCCGCAGGGCAAGGCCGCGCTCGGTGTCCTCCATCGCGTTGTCCCACTGGCTGCGGTTGATGCAGGGGGGCAGCACGGTGACGCCATGTTCGCGCGCATCGCGCACGATCTGCGCCGGCGCGTAGAAGCCCATGGGCTGGGCGTTCAGCAGGGCACAGGCGAAGATGCCGGGATGGTGACGCTTCAGCCAGGCGCTGGCATAGACCAAGAGCGCGAAGCTGGCGGCGTGGCTTTCGGGGAAACCGTAGCTGCCGAAGCCCTCGATCTGCGCAAAGCAGCGGGCCGAGAAGTCTTGGTCATAGCCGTTCCGGCCCATGCCTTCCATGAACCGGTCGCGGAATTCGCTGACCGAGCCGTGCTTCTTGAACGTCGCCAGCGAGCGCCGCAGCCTGTCGCTTTCCTCGGGCGAGAACCCCGCGCCGACGATGGCGATCTGCATCGCCTGTTCCTGGAACAAGGGCACGCCCAGGGTCTTGCCCAGGACCGCTCCCAGGGCATCGGACGGGAAGGTCACCACCTCCTGCCCGTTGCGGCGGCGCAGGTAGGGGTGGACCATGTCGCCCTGGATGGGGCCGGGGCGGATGATCGCCACCTGGATCACCAGGTCATAGAAGCTGCGCGGCCGCATCCGCGGCAGGAAGTTCATCTGCGCCCGGCTTTCCACCTGGAAGACGCCCAAGCTGTCGGCCTTGCACAGCATGTCGTAGGTGGCCGGGTCCTCGGGCGGCAGCGTCGCCAGCGTCAGCTGCCGGGCGTGGTGTTTCTCCACCAGGTCGAAGGCCTTGCGCAGGCAGGTCAGCATTCCCAGCGCCAGGATGTCGACCTTGAGGATCTTCAAGGAATCGATGTCGTCCTTGTCCCAGGGAATGACGGTGCGGTCCTCCATCGTGGCGTTTTCCACCGGCACCAGTTCGTCCAGCCGGCCTTCGGTGATGATGAAGCCGCCGACGTGCTGGCTGAGGTGGCGGGGAAAGCCCTGGATTTCCTCGATCAGCTCCAGCACCAGCCGCAGCCGGCGGTCGGCGGGGTCAAGGCCGATCTCGCGCAGCCGCGCCTCGGTCATCCCCTTCGGCCCGCCGAAGCCCCAGATCTGGCTGGACATGGCCGAGAGGACATCGGCCGACAGCCCCATCGCGCGGCCCACCTCGCGCACGGCGCGCTTGCCGCGGTAGTGGATCACGGTGGCGCAAAGCCCGGCGCGGTGGCGGCCGTAGCGGGCATAGATGTGCTGGATCACCTCCTCGCGCCGCTCATGCTCGAAATCGACGTCGATGTCGGGGGGTTCGTTGCGAGCCTCGGAGACGAAGCGCTCGAACACCATGGTGCCGATTTCAGGCGAGACGGAGGTGACGCCCAGCGCGTAGCAGACCACCGAATTGGCGGCGCTGCCGCGGCCCTGGCAGAGGATGCCTTGGGCGCGGGCAAAGGCCACGATGTCGTGGACGGTCAGGAAATACGGCTCGTAGGCCAGCTTGCCGATCAGCGCCAGCTCATGCTCCATCTGCGCCCGCACCTTGTCGGACGCGCCCTGCGGATAGCGCCAGTCCAGCCCGGCGTGGGCCAGCCGCGCCAGACGCCCGGCGGCGGTCTCGCCCCCGGTGACCTCGGAGGGGTATTCGTAGCGCAACTCGTCCAGCGAGAAGGCAAGGCGCGCCGCGATCTCTCCGCTGCGGTGGACGGCGGCCTCATGGCCCTGGAACAGGCGCAGCATCGCCGCCTCGCTGCGCAACCGCTGCTCGCCATGCGCCAGTGCCCTGCGGCCCAGATCATCGATCCGGCACCCCAGCCGGATTGCCGTCAGGACATCAGCCAGACGGCGGCGGCGGGCGGCATGCATCAGCGGCAGGGCCGAGGCGACGGGAGCAATCCCCAGGCTCTCGGCCAGCCGGGAAAGGCGAGTGAAGCGCGGCCCGTCCTGGCCATCATAGCGCGGGGCCATCAAGAGATGGATTTGCCCTTCAAGGCGGCGCGTCAGCCGTTGCGCGAGTTTCGCCCAGGTGCCCGCGCCGCCCTGTACCTTCGGCGCTTGTGGCACCCGGGACGGGGGGTGAAGCAGCAGCTCCAGGCCCTCCCCCCACTCCAGCAGATCGTCCAGCCCCAGGTCGCACTGCCCCTTCGGCGCCCGCCGGCGCCCCAGGGTCAGCAGCCGGCAAAGCCGCCCCCAGGCAGCGCGGTCCTTGGGCAGGGCGGTGACCGCCAGCCCCTCGCGCAACACCAGCCGCGCAGCGGGGAGAAGCCGCACCAGTGGCCCGCCATCCCGCGCCAACTCGCGCGCCTTCGTGTGGGCGCGGACAATCCCGGCGACCGAGTTCACATCGGCCACCGCCAGCGCCGGCATCGCCAGCTCTGCCGCCTGCCGCATCATCTCCTCGGGATGCGAGGCGCCGGTCAGGAAGGTGAAGTTGGTGGTGGCAGAAAGCTCGATGAAGGCCATCGCCTAGCCCCGGACGCTGCGGGGGCAGAGGCCGCAGACCCTCCGGGGGGAGTATTTGGAAAAGGGCAAATGCAAGGAGAGGTGCGCCCCGACCGACGGCACCGCTACAGTGCGCAGGGAGGAAAGCCCACGCGGCCGGGACGACTTGCCCTCTGCGGTCATCGGGACTCCTCCCTGTACCGCAGAGCAAGCCTTCCACAGTCCTGGTTAAGAAAGCCCTTACAGGCTTGCCCTTTGCCAAATACTCCCGCCGGAGGCCCCGGTCGATGCCGGGCGCCAAGGCCGCAGGTGAAGCGCAACCCAGATGCCTGCACGGGCGCAAGTCCCGTGCGGGCGACAGAAAAGCCTTGCGTCCGCGCCCCTTGGCGCGGGCGCGCCGCTGGATCACCGCCGGTGTCAGGCAAATCGGCCATGGCAGAACCAGCCCCCCGAGACCTCGGAGCCGTGCGCGTAGAACAGCCACAACCGGGCGCCGCCCTGAGCTTCAAGCCGCCAGTAGTCGCGCGGGCCGGACCGCCAGGCGGGATCGTCGAACCACCATTCCGGCAAGATCCGCTCGGGGCCCACCGCCACCCGCGTCGCCATCTCTTGTCGGCGCCAGCGGAAGCGAGCGGGCGGCATCGGGTCCTCGGGGGCGTCCACCGGCTCGGGCGTCAGCAACACCAGCGGGCGCGGGCCGCGCGGGGCGGGCCAGGGGCCTTGCCACGGCGAACACCAGGCCGCAGCCATGGGGGTGGAGGATTTCTCGGGGATGTGGCTGTCGGCCGGGTGCAGCCGCGTCACCTGCTCGGTGCCCAGGCGCACGCCCAGCCGGCCGATCAGGTCGGCCAGCGCATGATCCTCGCCGCCGCGTGTCGCTGCCGCGTGTCCGGCCTCGATCTGGCCGCGGTGTTGCACCGCATGCAGCGGCTCGGTCTCGACCGCCTCGATGCGCAGGCGGTCGATGCCGAAGCCGGCCTCGACCGCGTCGAGCTTCAGGTCCAGGAGTCGTCGGATGCCGTCGGGCTGGTCGGCGGCCCGCGCCAGCCCGACCTCGACCGTCGACACCCCGCCATCCGCCCGGAACGCCATCAGCCGCACCCGCCGCGCGCCGCGGCCCTGCGCACGCAGCCTTTCGCACAGCGCCGGCAGCAGCCGGTCGATCCCGGCCTCGACGTCCGCCCGCAGGCCGATCGGCTCGGGCAGGGTCAGCCGCACGGCAAAGTGCAAAGGCGCGCGGGCCGGGCTGACCGGCTCGGACTCCAGCCCCAGGGCCTGGTCCAGCCGCTTCAGCACCGCGGCGCCAAATCGCCGCGCCAGCGCCGCCCGCGGCAGGCCCAGGATGTCGGCCACCCGGCGCAGGCCCAGCCGGGCCAGCCCCTCCACCGCCGCCGGCTCCAGCCGCAGCGCGGCCAGCGGCAGCGGCGCCAGCACCTCGCGCAGACGGCCCGGCGGAGCGATCACCCCCGAACCGGTCGCCACCGGCGCCGCCTTTTCCCACCCCGGCCGCCGGGCCGCGCGGGACCGCGTCGCCCGCGCCTCCTGCTTGACCGCGTCGCCGTCACGCGAGGGTCGCACCTCCTGCCCGGCGAAGCGCGCCAGCGCCCAGGCCGCGCCTGGCGTGTCGGCGATGCCCGCCCGCACCGTCAGCCCCAGCCCGGTGCAATCCTCGGCCACCTGCGCCAGCAGTGCCGCCTCGCCGCCGAACAGATGCGCACAGCCCGTCAGGTCCACCATCAGCGCGCTGGGCGGTTCCTCGGCCACCCAGGGGCTGAACTTGCCCGCCCAGCGCCGCAGCACCGTCAGGAACACCGCTTCGGCCGCGGGGCTTTCCGGCCGCGTCAGCAGGCCCGGGCACAGCGCCGTGGCATCGGCCAGCGGCTGGCCTTCGCGCAGGCCCGCCGCCTCGGCCAGCGGATTCAGCGACACCAGCACCTGCGCACCGCCGCGTTCGCCTGCCACCGCAAAGGGCATCGGCAGCACGTCGCGCCGCTGGCGCAGCACGCGCTCGGCGGCCAGGCGCGGGAACCAGAGCGAGAGGATTCGGCGGTGGGTCATGGGCAGCGGCACGGAATGTTCACTTTATGTTCACATTAGGCCAGCCGCCCGGCCGAGTCGAGTCCGGCAAAGGGGGCGTCTCTCACGCAGCTGTGAACCGGATCAGACCAAAGGCCGTATTCGGTTGCGCAGACCCATGTTTAACTCGCCCGACCTTCACCCAGCCCGGGAGTATCTGTCATGAAGTTTACCAAGCTTGTCCTCGTCGGCGCCCTGCTTGCCGCCGGTGCAGCCTTTGCCGAAGGCGAAGCCACCGACCCCGCCGCAAAGGCCCGCGAAGCGGTGATGCAGGCCGTCGGCATGAACGTCGGCACGCTGGGCAAGATGGCCAAGGGCGAGATGCCCTATGACGCCGCCGCGGCCGAAGCCGCCAAGGCCGCCATCGTCACCGCCGCCGGCGGCATCGCCGCGGCCTTCGAGGCTCAAGGCGGCGAAGACCCCACCTCGGAGGCCAAGCCCGAGATCTGGGCCAACTGGGACGACTTCCTGAAAAACGCCGATGCGCTGAAGGTGGCCGCCGAAGGCGCCGACGTCAGCTCGGCCGAGGCGATCGGCGCCTCGATGGGCACCCTGGGCGGGGCCTGCAAGGACTGCCACACCGACTATCGCAACATGAAGATGTGACCGCCGCCAAGGCGCGCAGGCACCGGCCCCTGGCCCCCCGGGGGCCTTTGTCATTCCGGCTTCGGATCAGCCGCAATAGACCCGGGTGATCCTGCCCGCCGCGTCCAGCTCGATGTTCAGCCGCGACGGGCTGTAGTCCATCGTCACCGCCATGCCGGGTTCGATCACCCGCACCGGCCCCTTGAAGGTCATCGCCGCCAGCACGCCGCGGTACTGGCCGACCAGGCCCTGCAGGCCCTCGGCGCCGCAGCTTTGTTCCATCGGATCGGGCGGGCCAGGCATCTCGGTCACGCAGGCCGCCAGAATCAGCGGCACCAGGGCGGCACACAGGACAAGCGGGCGCAGGGGCGAGATCATGCCAGGTCTCCTTCGGTCAGCCGCAAGTCAGGGCGGCGATGATGTCGTTTCCGTCCAGCGTGACGTTCAGGCGGCCGGCACTGTAGTCCTCTGTCACCGGATCGCCCGGGCGCAGCAGCCGGACCGCCTGCGCCTTGGTGACAACAGGCAGACGGGCCAAAGGTTCCCCGATCAGAGATTGCAGACGGTCCGCCCCGCACGGGGCAAGGTCCAGACCCTGCCCAGGCGGCGGTGCCGGCATCGGCCCAGGCGGTGAAGGCGATACGCATCCGCAGACCAGCAGAACGGCAAGACCCCGGCACAGGGCCGGGCCGGGCAGGGCGCTGGGATGGGGTGCGAAACCGGGCATCGAAAGGTCGCTTTCCACGTTGCTTTCGAAGAGAGTTTCGCACAGCTTTGCCGGCAACGAAAAGGGGAAGGGAAACAACATGCGCACCCGTGCCGCCGTGGCCCTGCAGGCCGGCAAGCCGCTGGAAGTGATGGAGGTCAACCTCGAAGGCCCGAAGGCTGGCGAGGTTCTGGTCGAGATCAAGGCCACCGGCATCTGCCACACCGACGAATTCACCCTGTCCGGCGCCGACCCGGAAGGCGCCTTCCCGGCGATCCTGGGCCACGAAGGCGCGGGCGTCGTGGTCGAAGTGGGGCCGGGCGTGACATCGCTGAAACCCGGCGACCATGTGATCCCGCTTTACACACCGGAATGCCGCCAGTGCCCAAGCTGCCTGAGCCGCAAGACCAACCTCTGCACCGCGATCCGCGACACGCAAGGCAAGGGCCTGATGCCCGACGGCACCACCCGGTTCAGCATGCTCGATGGCACGCCGATCCTGCACTACATGGGCTGCTCGACGTTTTCCAACTACACCGTGCTGCCGGAAATCGCCCTGGCGAAGATCCGCCCCGACGCGCCCTTCGACAAGGTCTGCTACATCGGCTGCGGCGTCACCACCGGCATCGGCGCGGTGATCAACACCGCCAAGGTGGAAATCGGCGCCAAGGTCGTTGTCTTCGGTCTGGGCGGCATCGGGCTGAACGTGATCCAAGGCGCCCGGCTGGCCGGCGCCGACATGATCATCGGGGTCGACATCAACAACGACAAGAAAGCCTGGGGCGAACGCTTCGGCATGACCCACTTCGTCAACCCGAAGGACATCGAGGGCGACATCGTCCCCCACATCGTCAACATGACGAAGACCCCCTTCGACAAAATCGGCGGCGCGGATTACAGCTTCGACTGCACCGGCAACGTCAAGGTGATGCGGGCCGCGCTGGAATGCACCCACCGCGGCTGGGGCCAGTCGATCATCATCGGCGTCGCCCCCGCCGGGGCCACCATCGAGACCCGCCCCTTCCAGCTGGTCACCGGGCGCATCTGGAAGGGCACCGCCTTTGGCGGCGCGCGCGGCCGGACGGACGTGCCGCAGATCGTCGACTGGTACATGGACGGCAAGATCGAGATCGACCCGATGATCACCCACACCCTGAAGCTGGAAGACATCAACAAGGGCTTCGACCTGATGCATTCGGGCGAGAGCATCCGCTCGGTCGTGGTCTACTGATCCAACCCCGGGGGGCTGTCTGCCCCCCGGACCCCCCGAGGATATTTTCGGACAGATGAAAGGGCAGGGGCAGGATGGCCTCGACCCCCGGGTTGAAGATGCTGGCGGCGGCGGGGGTGGAGGTGACGCTGCACCCCTATGACTATGACCCCACGGCCGATGCCGTGGGCCTGGCGGCGGCGCGGGCGCTGGGGCTGGACCCGGCGCTGACCCTCAAGACGCTGATGGTCGAGGTGGACGGGAAGGCTGCCTGCTGCATGATCCCGTCCGACCGGCAATTGTCGATGAAGAAGGTGGCGGCGGCCTTTGGCGGCAAGGCGGCGGCGATGATGCCCGCGCCCAAGGCCGAAAAGCTGACCGGCTATCACGTCGGCGGCATTTCTCCCTTTGGCCAGAAGCGGGCGGTACCGACCGCCATCGAGGCCGTGGCCTGCACCGCGCCGAAGGTCTGGATCAACGCCGGCGCGCGCGGCCTTTTGATGGGCATCGCGCCCGACCGGGCGCTGGCGGTGCTTGCCGCCCGCGCCGTGCCGCTGGTCGCCTGACGCGCCGTCTCGGCAGTCTTGCGCTGGCACGCATGATTTTCCGTGACGGGGCGGCCCCGCCTCGCCTAATCAGGGCCATCATGGGTGTGGCGACGGCCTCGGAACTTGAGGCAATGATCGAATGCGTCGTGCGGGCCCTGCTGTCCGGGCAGCAGGACGGGCGGCTGTTTGTCCGCGACCTGGTGCAAAGCCGGCCCGCCGCGGCGCCGCTGGACATCGTCTATGTCCTGGTGATGGCCGCCGGCACGGTCGAGGCGCTGCTTGCCAGCCCCGCCATCACCGGTGCCGCGCAGGATTGCTGGCGCATGGCCGGGCTGGTGGGCGTCGACCTGTGGATGATGGAACGCCTGGGCCTGCCGCGCGACACCACCGCCGACCTGATGGCCTACTGGTCGACGCATGACCGCTACTTCCTGGACTGAGGCTTTCGCCCCGCGCGGCAACCTGCCATGGTGCGCCGAAAAAGGAGGCCTGTGATGCCTGAACCCCGCGCCCCGCGTCTGGCGGTGCTGATCGACGCCGACAATGTCCCCGCCGGCTATGCCGAAGCGATCTTCGAAGAGATTGCGGCGCTGGGCGAGGCCTCGGTCCGCCGCATCTACGGCGACTGGTCGGCGATGCGCCTGAATGCCTGGGCCAAGAAGGTGGCCGCGCTGGGCCTGGTGGCGGACCAGCAGTTCTCCAACACCAAGGGCAAGAACGCCTCGGACATCGGCCTGGTCATCGCGGCGATGGATTTCCTGCATTCCGGCCTGTTTGACGGCTTTGTGCTGGTGTCGTCGGACAGCGACTTCACCCGCCTGGCCGCGCGTATCCGCGAACAGGGCCTTGACGTCTATGGCATCGGCGAGAAGAAAACGCCGGAAGCCTTCCGCATGGCCTGCAAGCGCTTCATCTACGTCGAGAACCTGGGCGTGGCCGAACCGGAAGAGGCGCCGAAGCCAGTGCGCGGCGAGTCCGAGCCGCCGGCGCAGCCGAAACCCGGCGGCAAGGAACCTCCGGCCAAGGCCATTCCGCTGATCGCCGCCGCCATGCGGGCGATCGACCCCGAGGGCGAGTGGTTCTCGATGGGCCAGATCGGCCAGTACATCACCCAAGGCAACCCCGACTTCGACACCCGCACCTACGGCTCGGCCAAGCTGTCGGATCTGATCCGCAAGTTGCCCCGGTTCGAGGTGCGCCAGGACGGCAACCACCTGCAGGTGCGCGACAAGGCCTGACGCTGGCAATGGGTTTGCGAGCGACCGTTCGGCGCGCGTGGCTGACCGCGCGGTCGGCAGGGTTGCTTGACGCAACGGACGGCCGACCTTACGCAGGACAGACGACCGGAATCCGGCAAGGGGGGTGGCCATGCGGGACGCGAGCGAAGCCTTGATCGTGATCGACGTGCAGAACGATTTCTGCCCCGGCGGCGCGCTGGCCGTGGCCGAGGGAGATGCGGTCGTCCCGCGGATCAACGCCCTGATGCTGGAATTCGCCACCATCGTCCTGACACAGGACTGGCATCCGGTGACGCATTCGTCCTTTGCCATCAACCATCCCGGCGCCGAGCCGTTCAGCCTGACCAGCATGCCCTATGGCCCGCAGGTGCTGTGGCCCACCCATTGCGTGATCGGCACCACCGGCGCGGCCTTCCACCCCGACCTGCGCAGCGACCCGGCGCAGATGATCCTGCGCAAGGGGTTCCGGCCGAGAATCGACAGCTATTCGGCCTTCTTCGAGAACGACCGGACCACCGCCACCGGCCTTGAAGGCTATCTGAAAAGCCGCGGGGTCAAGGCGGTCACGCTGGTCGGCCTGGCCACCGACTATTGCGTCGCCTTTTCGGCAATGGATGCCGCCCGTCTGGGCTTTGCCGTCACCGTGCTGGAAGATGCCTGCCGCGCCATCGACCTGAACGGCTCGCTCGCCGCCGCGCGCCAGCAGATGCAGGCCGCCGGCGTGGAGCTGACATGACAGCAGCCCGTCCCGGCAAGCGCCCAGGTGTCGCGCTTGCCCTTGCCCTTCTGGGCGCCGCACCCGCTGCATGGGCAGACCAGATCTGCCTCGAAGCGCCCTATGCCGACGGCACCGGCGAGATTGGCGCCCTGGCCAAGCGAACGGTCCAGGCTCTTGCGGCCTATCCGTCGCTTTCGCAGGCACTGCAGGACCAGGCCCCGAGGCTTTGCCTGGACGACACGCTGGTCGAAGAGCAGGCCTATTTCGAGCCGAAGACGCGCCGCATCGTGGTGCGCGCCGGCCTTGACCCCGACTTCCAGCTTGCGGTGATCGTTCACGAGGTTCGCCATCTGGAACAGTTCGGAAGGGATGTCTGCCCGACCATCCGGATGACGCTGACCGACTACGTCCGCACCCGGCAGGCGCTTGAGGCCGATGCGGCGGCGATCGGCCTGTACATCGCCTGGGACCTGCGCGCCGGCGGAGAGGCAGGGCCCTGGAACACGCTGCTGACCTGGCCCACGCATGACGATCTGGCGGCAAGGTTCGCAGCCGAAATGGCGGCAAGCGGCGATGTGGTCAAGGCCACCTCCGCCACCTATGCCGCCTGGTTCGACGATCCCGAGCGGCGCGAGATCTATGCCTTCGTGAGTTGCGTCAACTACCTTGATGCGCTGGACCGCGAAAAGCTGCAGCCAGGCCAATCCGAGGTTCCGGACGACTTTGCCGAAACCCTGTGCCGCATGCCCGACGGCAGGCCCTATGACTGCTTCCTGCCACCCTGACGCCCGGGTGCGGCAGCAGGGGTTGCACTGGCCCCGTCCAAGCGGCGACAATCAACAGACGCCCGCAGCCTGCGCGGGGAAGATCGGGGGCCAGACATGGTGGACATCGCAACCAGGGTCTACAATCACAACTGGAAGATCGACCCGATCGTCCGCTCGTTGATCGACACCGACTTCTACAAGCTCTTGATGTGCCAGTCGGTGTTCCGCAACAAGCGCGACACGACCGTGGTGTTCAGCCTGATCAACCGCAGCGACAAGGTGCGGCTGGCCGAATTGATCGACGAAGGTGAACTGCGCGAGCAGCTTGACCACGTCCGCAGCCTGAGCCTGAGCCGCGGCGAAAGCACCTGGCTGCGTGGCAACACCTTCTACGGCAAGCGGCAGATGTTCCGCTCGGACTTCATGGAGTGGTTCGAGAACATGCGTCTGCCGCCCTATCACCTTGAGCGTGTCGGCGGCCAGTACGAGCTGACCTTCGAAGGCGCCTGGCCCGAGGTGATGCTGTGGGAAATCCCGGCCCTGGCCGTGTTGATGGAGTTGCGCAGTCGCGCCGTGCTGAAAGACATGGGCAAGTTCGAGCTGCAGGTCCTCTACGCCCGGGCGATGACCCGGATCTGGGAAAAGATCGAGCGGCTGCGACGGATCGAGCATCTGCGCATCGCAGATTTCGGCACCAGGCGGCGGCACGGGTTCCTGTGGCAGGACTGGTGCGTTCAGGCCATGCAGGAAGGCCTGGGCCGCAAGTTCACCGGCACCTCGAACTGCCGCATCGCCATGCGCCGCGACATCGAGGCGATCGGCACCAACGCCCACGAACTGCCGATGGTCTACAGCGCGCTGACCGATAGCGATGCCGACCTCGCCCAGGCGCCTTATCAGGTGCTGGCCGACTGGCACGAAGAACACGATGGCAACCTGCGCATCATCCTGCCCGACACTTACGGCACCGAGGGTTTCCTGCGCAACGCGCCTGACTGGCTGGCCTCCTGGACCGGCATCCGCATCGACAGCGGCGATCCGGCGGCCGGGGCCGAGATTGCGATCCGCTGGTGGAAAGAGCGCGGCGAAGACCCGACCAGGAAGCTGGTGATCTTTTCCGACGGGCTGGATGTCGAAGCCATCGAGACCCTTTACGCCCGCTTCCACGGCCGGGTGAAGGTGTCCTTCGGCTGGGGCACCCTTCTGACCAACGACTTCCGCGGCCTGGTTCCCGAAGACGCACTGGCGCCGTTCAGCCTGGTCTGCAAGGCGGTCAGCGCCAACGGTCGGCCCACGGTCAAGCTCAGCGACAACCCCAACAAGGCGATGGGCCCGGAAGATGAGATCGCCCGCTACAAGCGCGTGTTTGGCGTGGGCGAACAGGTTGCGCAGCAGGTGCTGGTCTGACCCCGGTCAGAACAGCGCGTTCAGAATCCAGAACAGCAGCGCCGACAGCAGCGCGGTCAGCGGCACGGTAATCACCCAGGCCGCGCCGATGCCCACCACATGCGCCCGCCGCACCAGCTTGCGCCGGGCGCGTTCCTCAACGGCAACGGGCTTGCCCTTCAACTCGTTCAGCCGCCGCGCCACCCGCGCCGCATGCCATTCGCGGTAGAAGCCCACCCCGAACACCCCGCCCACCGCGATGTGGGTGGATGACACCGGCAGCCCCAGCGCCGAAGCGACGATGACCGTGATCGCCGCCGACAGCGCCACGCAATAGGCGCGCAACGGGTTCAGCTTGGTGATCTCCTGCCCGACCATGCGAATGAGTTTGGGTCCGAACAGCAGCAGGCCGAACGAAATCCCGAAGGCGCCGATCATCATCACCCACAGCGGGATGGTCACCTTCTCGGCCGTGCCGGCATCCTGCACCGCATGCACGATGGCCGCCAGCGGCCCCACCGCATTGGCCACGTCGTTGGCGCCATGGGCAAACGACAGCAGAGCCGCCGAGGCGATCAGCGGAACCGCGAACAGCTTCTTCAGGCTGCGCTTGCGGTTCTCCAGCCCCTGCGACTGGCGCCGCACGACGGGACGCATGACCAGGATGGTGGCCACGCCGACCACCAGCCCCAGAGTCAGCGCCTGGCCCAGCGAGACCTCGACGATCTTCTTCAGGCCCTTGGCCACCAGATAGGCCGAAAACGCCCCGGCCATGATGCCGATCAGCAGCGGCACCCAGCGGCGCGCGGCGCCGATCTTGTCGGGCACGTCGTTGATGAAGGCCTTGATGAAGGCCAGGAAGGCGGCGGCGATCACCCCTCCCAGCACCGGCGAGATCACCCAGCTGGCGGCGATCTGGCCCATCTTGCCCCAGTCCACCGCGCCGAAACCCCCGGCAACGACACCCGCGCCCATCACCCCGCCCACGATGGCATGGGTGGTGGACACCGGCGCCCCCAGCCAGGTGGCAAGGTTCAGCCACAGCGACGAAGCGATCAGCGCCGCCATCATCGCCCAGATGAAGGTGTCGGGGTCGGCCACCGCCTCGGGGGCGACGATCCCGCCCGAGATGGTGCTGACCACGTCACCCCCCGCGATCAGCGATCCTGCCGTCTCGAAGATGGCCGCGATGACCAGCGCGCCGCCCATGGTCAGGGCGTTTGCGCCCACCGCCGGGCCCATGTTGTTGGCGACATCATTGGCGCCGATGTTCAGCGCCATGTAGGCGCCAAAGACGGTCGCCGCGATGATGATCAGGGCACCCGACTGATGACCGGTGAAGATCGCGGCAGCAAGGCCGCAGAACACCACGAAGGCCAGCGAGATGCCGATGGCCACCGAAGGCCGACCAATCGCCACCGTCGCCTGGCTCAGCATGTCGATGCGAGACAGGTCCTTGTCCAGGGTCTTCCAGCGGTTCTGCTTGGGGTCGGGGGCGAAGGTCATTGGCTGGCCTTGTCATGCGCGCGTGACGGTTTCGTCACGAAACCGTCATCTGGCGCGCTGACTATCCGTTCACATTGCCTGCCGCAACCGATTCCACCGCGTCCACTCAGCGCATGACGTGACGCGCCCAGTCCACCGCGCGGGTGATGTGAAGCGGCACCACGGGGTTGCCCGGCGCCAGTCTCGGCATCATCCAGCCGACGCTCGCGCAGCAACGGGCCAAAATCATCGTTTCGACCAGTGCGGTGTCGGCCGTGCCATAGCCTGCCATCAAGGCGTCGCGGAGCTCACCATAGGCGGGCTCGTCCAAAGACTGCGCCAGCGCGGTGCCCAGGTCATACAGCGCAAAGCCCCAGCCCGAATCATCGAAGTCGATAAGAGAAACCGAATGGTCGTTCACCAATATGTTCTCGCGCAGCACATCGGCATGCACCAGGGTCTCAGCCTTGCCGCGCAGCCGCTCTGCCAGCAGCCCGCGCGCGGCGACCAGCACCGCCCGGTCGGCCTCCGTTGCGGCCGGATGGTCCCAGAACCGGCCCCAGAATGGAGCCTCGCCGACCAGTCCCGCCCGGTCCCACCGCGGCCGGGTGAACCCTTCCGGCAGCACCAGCCCGGCTGAAACCTGATGCACCTGCCGCAGCAGTTGCCCCATGGCCTGATGCACCTCAAGCAGACGCGGCAAGGGCTGTGCAAAGGCCACCCGCGCCTCGCCCAGCGGCGCGCCCTCCAGCCAGACCACCGCCGAGGCCATCGCCCCCTCGGCCAGCCGCACCAGCACCTCGCCCGTCTGCGCCGCGACCGGCGCCGGTACAGGCAGACCGCGGTCAGCCAGGGCCGCGCACCACCACAATTCCGACCGGATCGCCGCCTCGGACTGATAGCCCGGCCGGTGCAGCCGCAAGGCCGCGCGGCGGCCATCCGGCAGGCGCATCTCATGCACCGCGTTCTCGCGCGCTGCCGCCAGCCGCAACAGCCTGCCCCCCCACAGCGCGGCCGCCGCCCAGGCTGCAGGGTCGGCGGTCATTCCTCGTCCTCGACGCGGCCGCGCAGGGCCTTGACCGTGCCGCGCACCGTCTTGGCCACCAGCCGTCGCCGCTCGCTGCCCAACGTGGGCTTGGTGGCGATGCGGCGCTTCGGTGCCACCAGCGCGGCCCGGATCATCTCGACCAGTCGCTCGCGCGCGATCTCGCGGTTGCGGGCCTGACTGCGGGTGTCCTCGACCTGGATGACCAGTGCGCCCTCGTTCGTCCACTTGCGCCCCGCCAGCCGCTTCAGCCGCGCCTTCACCGGCGCGGGCAGGTGCGGCGACCGCTCGGCCTCGAACCGCAGTTCCACCGCGGTCGACACCTTGTTGACGTTCTGCCCCCCGGGCCCGGACGAGCGCATGAAGCTCTCGGTCAGTTCCCAGTCGGCGATGGCCAGGGTTTCGGTCACATGCAGCATGGGCGGAACACTAGCCACAACGAGAAAGGGCCGCCAGTGCGGCGACCCTTCCCGAGTTCCAAGGAGATGGGCCAGTTAGGGAAAGGCCCAATCAGTGGTCTGTCACCAAGGGGGCTGCCCCTAGAAGACACTCCTCCTGACTGTCCCGACACCTCTCTCCAATATCCCTCTAGACACTGGATCACCTCCTTTCAAAAGATTGCCGATATACGAATCATCCCACAGATTTTGTGTTTGTCAAAACAAATCACGCTACCTTTGCGATCAGTTTCCCGACAATGATGCGAAAAGGAACAAGTGCCGCCACGGCCAGCACGATCTTCACGCCCCAGTCGGCAACGGCCAGCGAAATCCAGAACGGCAACGCCGGGCCTAGGCCCAGCAGGGGGGTGGGAACCGCGGCCCAGGCGACGACGTTGGCCGGCTCCAGGACCACCAGCGCGGCCGAGAAGGCGATGCTGAAGAAGAGCGCCGTGTCGACGGTCGATGACACCAGCGTCGAGACGAAGGGTGCGGTCCACCACTTGCCCTGCCGCAGCCGGTTGAAGATGGCTACGTCCAGAAGCTGGGCGGTCAGGAACGCCAGCCCCGATCCGAGCGCGATGCGCAAGGTCACCAGAGGGCCGGAGTCACCGATGAACTGGGTGCCGGCCAGCGAACAGGCAATGCCGGTGGCGAAGCCCGCCAGCACGACCCGGCGCGCGGCGGCGGGGCCGGCCAGGCGGTTGGTCAGGTCGGTGACCAGGAAGGCGAAGGGATAGGTCAGCGCGCCCCAGGTCAGGTAACCGCCCATCGGGTATTGGACAAGGATGTTCGAGGCCACGACGATGGCGGCCATGGCAAGGATGCCGGGCAGAAGCGGTTTCATCTGGTGTTCCGTTTTGACAAGGTGGCGGAGACTTGGCCCCCGCTGCCGGGGACGCGCCGCTTTAGGGCGAAACCGGGCGGGCCGTCAACGGGGCAGGCGGTATTCGACGATCTCGGTGGTCAGGAAGAAGCCGAAGTTGTCGTCCGAGATCAGGCTCAGCCGCAGGTCTCCGGCGGCATCCTGCCAGACCGACAGGCCTTCCAGGTTGCCATGCAGGCCCGGCGCGGTTTGCAGCACCGTCGCGGCCGCCGCCCGGCCGGTTGCTTCGCCCGCTTTGGGTATCGTCGCCGGATCGAGCGCCCGCACCCGCGAGGCAAAGCCGCCCAGACCCAGGAACTGCCGCTCGAGGATGTAAAGCCGCCCATCTGGTCCGAAATCCGCCCCGACCGGAAGGAAACCGCCCTCGCGTGGCACCGTGAAGGGCTGGCTCCAGCCGGTCGCGGGGTCGTGGCGAAAGACCGGGAAGTCTTCGGTGCCGCCCGCCGTGTCCTCGGGCAGGGTGTAAAGCCGGCCCGCATCGTCCACCGCCAGGGCTTCAAGCGAAGCGTTCAGTGCCAGGTCGCGAAACGCCTCGGGACTTGGCAGGATTTCGGCCGACCCGCCGAAGGCGGCATAGCGCAGGACGCGCGCCCAACCCTCGAACGACACGAAAAGCGTGCCATCCTCGGCGATTGCCAGGCCTTCGCTGTCGGTGCGGAAGGGCTTGAGCGGCGCCTCGCCGCGCCCCTTCAGCAACACGGGTGCGATCGCGTCGATCCCGACGATGGCGCCCGCCGCATTGCGCCGGATCGTGCCACGCGTCCAGCGGCCGCGGTCCGTCAGGGCAACGAAGGCAGCCCCGTCGGCGGAAAGCTCCAGGCCGGAAAAGCCGCCGAAACCGGGGGCATCCATCGACCAGACGAACTTGCCGACAAAGCCGGCCGGGGTGGCAGGATTGGCGGCTCCCTGCAGGCTTGCCGCCAGAAGCAGGGCCGCCGTCAGTCCGAGGCGAGCACGGTTCTGCATTGCTTCGGCAGGTCGGCCAGGGTGAACTCGCGCGGCCCCTTCTTCCTGGGCGCGTCGTCGTCCTTCGGCTTCTTCTTGGCCCCCTTCGGCGGGTTCAGGTAATCGGTCACCCACCAGGTCAGCGTGTCGTCGCAGCCATCGCCGCCGTTCGACAGGTCGGCCACCGTCGGCTTTTGCGTCTCGCACAGCCGCGCACCCTTGGGGCATTTCAGCCGCACGTGGAAATGCGTGTCATGGCCGGCGATGGGACGAATCTTCTGCAGCCATTTCTTGTCGGCCTTTGTCGCGCCCCTGCACAACTCGATCTTGATCGCCGCGGCCACGAAGACGCGGTCCACCCGCGGGTCCGACGCCGCGATCTTCAACAGCTTTGCCGCCCGTGGTCCCCAGGCCTCGGTGACTGATCGCTGGTCGGCCGACCGCATCGGGATCGAGCTGATGTTCTCGCGCGCCTTGGCCGAAAGGTCCAGCCGCTGCGGCGCCAGCCACCAGATGTCGGCGTCCAGCCCGATCTGGTGGCTGGCATGACCGCTGGTCATCGGGCCGCCACGCGGCTGGCTGATGTCGCCAATGTAGAGGCCGCGGCCCCAGCCGATCTGGGCGGCGGCCTGCGAAAGCTCGATCAGAAAGCCGATCATCGCCGGATGGCCGTAGTTGCGGCCGCGCGACAGCCGCATCGCCTGCCAGGTCGGGCCGGTTTCGGGCAGTTCCACAAGGCCCGCCGCGCAGCCCCTGGCGTAGCTGCCGATCGGCATCGGGTCCTGCTGGCTGGGCGCCTGCTTGGCGCCGAACAGCTTGTTGGCCAGATTTTCAGCCATTGCCGGGGCGGGCAGACACAGGGCAAGGCACAGTAGAATGCGCGGGATCATCGGGTTTGCTCGCCTTTGGGGTTGACCCAGACTAGCAGGATCAGCCCGACAAGAAACAGCCCGATCAGCGGCGAGATGCCAATCCGCTGGCTGCCGCTGATCTGGGTCACCAGGGCAATCAGCGCCGGTGACAGGAAGCTGGCCACCTTGCCCGACAACGCGAACAGGCCGAACGACTCGGTCGCGGTGTCCGGCGTGGTGTGGCGCACCATCATGGTCCGGCTGGCCGCCTGAACCGTGCCGCCCGCAGCACCGATCAGCGCCCCGCAGGCAAAGAAGATCTGGTCCGCCGTGCCCGAAGCAGGGTCGATCGGCAGCCCGAACAGGCTGTCTCGCGCCATGCCGACGATCACCGCGCAGACCCCGATCAGCACCACGATGGACAGCGCGATCACCGGCTTCGGCCCGAAGGCCCGGTCCGCCCGCCCGCCGATCCAGGCGGCGATCATCGCCGAGACCGCGCCGACGATGCCGAAAATGCCGATCTGGGTAATCGACCAGCCCAGCACGCCCGAGGCATAGACCCCGCCAAAGCCGTAAAGCGCATTCAACGCATCGCGATAGAACAGCGAAGAGGCAAGGTAGGCGGTCAGGCTGCGGCGATAGCGCAGCGAGGCCAGAAGGTCATAAAGCATCCCCATGGCCCGGCGGATGTGCAGCCCCTGACCCGCCGTGCGCGGTTCCTTCACCCACAGAAAGAACGGCAGCATGAACACCGCATACCACAGCGCGGTGAACGGCCCGACAAAGCGGGTGCCCTCGCGCGCTTCCGGGTCCAGGCCCAGAAGCGGTTGAATCCCCAGGAAGGTGCGGCCGCTGTCCGAGCCTTCGGCAAAGAACAGCAGCATCACGATCAGCGCCAGCAGCCCGCCCAGATAGCCGAAGGCAAAGCCCGAGCCGGAGATGGCGCCCAGGTCGTCATGGTCCGAAAGGGTGGGCATCAGCGCGTTGGTGAAGATGGTGGCGAATTCCATCCCGATGAAGCCCAGGCCAAAGCTGCAGACGGCCCAGAACAGCATGTCGGCTTCGCCGCCCGGGGCGACCCACCACAGGCCCCAGGCCCCGGCGATGTAGAACACCGAGAAGATCCAGACCCAGATCAGCCGCCGCCCGGTGCTGTCGGCGATGGCGCCCAGAATCGGTGCCAGCACTGCAACGAGGATCGAGGCGATGGCCAGCCCCCAGCCCCAGTAGCTTTGCGCCGCTGCCGCTGCCGCTTCGGCGTCCAGGCCCTGGCCCAGGTAGTAGCCGCGGGCGACCTCGGCGAAGTAGGGGCCGAAGACAAAGGTGAGAAGCAAGGTGTTGTAGGGCTGGCTGGCCCAGTCGAAGAAATACCAGCCCCAGATGCGTTTCCGCGCGCTGATCATGCCCTGCCCCCTGTTTGCCGGCCAGTGAAGCCGCAAACCGCCGGTGGCGCAAGCGTCACCCCACGGGGGGCCAGGGGCGCAGCGCATCGGCATCGGCCCAGGCCGCCACCCAGCCCGGCAGGGGCGGGCTGTCGGCCGCCAGCCCCAGCGCCACCGCCATCTCGGCCGGCGGCACGATCCCACGTTTGCCTTGGGTGATCGCCGTCCGGATCAGCGCCTGCGAGGCACATTCGCCCCGCACCCACATCGTCTGGTCCACATAGACAAAGCGCCCGTCCCAGCCGACCATCCGCGTCCGCATCTCGATCCGGTCAAAGGTCTTGATCCGCCCGCGATAGCGCACCGAGGCTCCGGCCACCGCCAGCCCCCAGCCTCTGTCCCGCGCCACCCGGTCCAGCCCCACCCGGGCGATCATCGGCAACCGCCCCAGATCATACAGCGTCAGCGTGCGGCCGTTGTTCAGCTCCATCCAGGGGTCGATGTCCCAGGGCCAGCACAAGTGGTGGCTGACATGCGTGTCGAACGCGCCCAGCGGCGGGGCCTGCCGGAATTTCAGGATTTCTTTGAACATCCGCAGGTAAGGATACATCGGCGCCTCCGAAAGCTGGCGTCCGATTGCCGCGGGCAGGGGGCGAAGGCAAGCGTGACCCTGCGTAGGCCATTGCCCTTGTGGGGGCTGCAGGCTAGGAAACCACCATCTGTTGTGCACGAGGCTGCCATGACGTCGCTCTTCCAGATCCTGATGCTGCTGCTGGACATCGCCTATTTCCTGATCCTCGCGCATGTGATCATGAGCTGGCTGATCAACTTCCAGGTGCTGAACCTGCGCCAGCCGCTGGTGGCCCAGATCTGGGACGGGCTGAACCGGATTCTTGAACCGCTTTATTCCAGGGTCCGCCGCTTTCTGCCGGCCATCTCGGGCATCGACCTTGCGCCGCTGGTGGTGCTGATCGGCATCATCGCGCTGCGCATCGTGCTTCGGAACAACGTCGCCGCCTTCTACTGATGGCCTCACCCGCCGCGCTTCTGGCCCAGGTCTTCGGTTTCCCCGGGTTTCGCCCCGGGCAAGAGGAAATCGTCGCCGCGGTCCTGGCAGGCCGCAACACGCTGGCCATCATGCCCACCGGCGGCGGCAAGTCGCTGTGCTTTCAACTCCCCGCCCTGTGCCGCGACGGCGTGACCGTGGTCATCTCGCCCCTCATCGCCCTGATGCGCGACCAGGTCCGCGGCTTGCGCGCGGCGGGCGTCGAGGCCGGGGCGCTGACATCCGGCAACACCGACGAAGAGACCGAGGCCGTCTTCGCCGCGCTCGACAAGGGGCGGCTCAAGCTTCTCTACATTGCGCCCGAACGGCTGGCCGCGCCCGCCACCCTGCCGATGCTGCGCCGCATCGGCGTGTCGCTGATCGCGGTGGATGAGGCGCATTGCGTCAGCCAATGGGGCCATGACTTCCGCCCCGATTACCTGCGCATCGGCGATCTGCGCCGCATCCTGGGCGTGCCCCTTGCAGCCTTCACCGCCACGGCGGACGAAGAAACCCGGGCCGAGATCACCACCCGCCTGTTCGACGGCGTCGCGCCGGAAACCTTCCTGCGCGGCTTTGACCGGCCGAACATCCACCTGGCCTTCGCCGCGAAAGACTCTCCCCGCGAGCAGATCCTGCGCTTTGCTGCCGCCCGCAAGGGCCAGTCCGGCATCGTCTACTGCGGCACCCGGGCCAAGACCGAAACCCTGGCCGCCGCCCTGCGCGACGCCGGCCACAACGCGCTGGCCTACCACGCCGGCCTTGACCCCGACGAACGCCGCCATGTCGAAACCCGCTTCCAGCGCGACGACGGGCTGATCGTGGTCGCCACCGTCGCCTTCGGCATGGGCATCGACAAGCCCGACATCCGCTGGGTCGCCCACGCCGACCTGCCCAAATCCATCGAATCCTACTACCAGGAGATCGGCCGCGCCGGCCGCGACGGGGCGCCGGCCGAAACCCTTACCCTCTACGGCGCCGATGACATCCGCATGCGCCGCGCCCAGATCGACGAAAGCACCGCCCCGCTTGACCGCAAGCAGGCCGATCACGGCCGCCTCAACGCCCTTCTCGGCCTGGCCGAGGCGATCACCTGCCGGCGCCAGGTTCTGCTGCGCTACTTCGGCGAAGACCCCGCCCCTTGCGGCCATTGCGACCTGTGCGACCGCCCGGCCGAGGTGTTCGACGCCACCGATGCCGTCCGCAAGGCCCTGTCCGCCATCCTGCGCACCGGCGAAAGCTTCGGCGCCGGGCATCTGATCGACATCCTCACCGGCAGCAGCACCGAAAAGGTCCGCCAGCGCCAGCACGACCGCCTGCCCACCTTCGGCGTCGGCCGCGACTTGTCCAAGGTTCAATGGACCGGCCTGTTTCGCCAGATGATGGGCCGCGACCTGGTCCGCCCGGACCCCGAACGCATGGGCGCCCTGCGGATGACCGATTCCGCCCGCCCCGTGCTGCGCGGCGAAGAAACCGTGACGCTGCGCAAGGACATTGCCCCCGCCGCGAAACCCTCCGTGCAGACGCTGGTCAGCGATGAGGATGCCCCGCTCCTCTCGCTCCTCAAGGCCCGCCGCCGCGCCCTGGCCGAGGCCGCCGGCGTGCCCGCCTATGTCATCTTCGCCGACCGCACCCTGATCGAGATGGCCGAGAAACGGCCGCAGACGCTGGACCAGATGGCCGGCATCACCGGCGTCGGCGCCAAGAAGCTGGAGAGCTTCGGCCGCATCTTCCTGGAAATCCTTCGCGGCGGCGCCGAACACCAGCACCCCAACCGCCGGGCGCTGGCCGGCCGCCCCGAAGCCGACGTCTTCGACCGCCTGGCCGAGGCGCAGACCCGGCTTTCCCGCGGCGAGGACGGCACCGGCAAGCCCTTGTCCTGCAACTCCTCCACCCTGCGCCACATCGCCGAGCGCCGCCCCCGCACGCTGGACGAACTGGCCCGCGTGCAGGGGATGGACGCGCAGAAGGCCGACCGCTTCGGCGCCGCCTTCCTTGACGTCCTGCGCGAGGCCTGAGCGATGCTCTGCGTCGTCTCTCCCGCCAAGCGGCTGGACGTGACACCCGGGCCGCTGCCCGAAGGGCGGCAGATGACCCGGCCGGATTTCCTGCCCCAGACCTGGCAACTGGTGCAGGCGGCGCGACAGCTTGCCGTCGAAGACCTGCGCGCCCTGATGCACCTTTCCGACCCGCTGGCCCGCCTGAACGCCGCGCGCTTTGCGGGTTTCCACCGCGCCCCCGGCCCGGATCAGGCGCTACCCGCGATTCACTGCTTCGCCGGCGACACCTACATAGGGTTTTCGGTCCGCACGCTCGACCCCGACGCCCTGCGCTGGGTCGACCGCCACCTGCGCATCCTGTCCGGGCTTTACGGCCTTCTGCGCCCCTGGGACGCGATCCAGCCGCATCGGCTTGAGATGGGCAGTCGGCTGGCCAACCCGCGCGGCCCCGACCTTTACGCCTTCTGGGGCGACCGCATCGCCCGCGCCCTGAACGCGCAAGGGCAGGCAGTGGGCACCAAGACCCTCGTCAATTGTGCCTCGGTCGAATACTTCACCGCCGCAAACCGCAAGGCTCTGAAGCTGAGGGTGATCTCGCCGGTGTTCCTGGAAGACCACCCCGACGGCCCGCGCATCCAGGCGCTGCACGCCAAGCGTGCCCGCGGCGCCATGGCGCGGTTCCTGTGCGAAACCCACCTGACCGACCCGGCCGACCTGCGCGGCTTCTCGACCTTCGGTTATGCTTTCCAGCCGGGCCTGTCTGTGCCCGACCGGCCGGTCTTCCTGCGCGCCGCCCGCGACCAGGACAGAGCGGACGCCGCCGCCTGACCCCGTTCAGGCGGCATCCTCGGCCAGGGGCGCAAGCGGACGGGCACCCTGCGGGCAATGTGCGGCCAGAGCTTCCATGATCGCGGCTTTGCGCAAGGGCTTGGTCAGGTAGTGGTCGATCCCCGCGGCCAGAATGGCTTCGGCGTCGCCCTCCATGGCATGCGCGGTCAGCGCCACGATGGGCACATGCGCCCCGCCCGCTTCGGCCAGACGAATCGCGGTTGCCGCTTGCTTGCCGTCCATCTCTGGCATCGAGATGTCCATGAAGATCAGGTCGGGTCGGAAGCTCTGCCACAACTCTACCGCCTCACGGCCGTTGTTGGCGAAGATCAACTCGATCTCCTGCCCCTTCACCATTTTCTGGAACACCAACTGGTTGGTCTTGTTGTCTTCTGCCGCCAGCACCCGCATCAGGCGGCCGCTTTCCGGTTCCGGCTCGACCGCCAGGGGCGGTGCGGTGACGGGTGCTTCCATCTCGGGCTCGTCCTGTCCGGTCAGGTCGCGCAGGCAGCGATACAGCTCGGCCCGCAACACCGGCTTTTGCAGGATGGCGTCCAGCGCGGCCGCGCCTTCGCGTTCGCGCGCGCTGGCCGGGCTGGAGGACAGCAACAGGATCGGCATCGTCAGCCCCAGGGCGCGGATGCGCCCGGCCAGGGTGACGCCGTCCATTTCCGGCATGTCGTGGTCGGTCAGCACCACATCGTAGCCCGGATCGGCGGCCAGCGCGGTCAGCGCCTCGGCGCCGGACCGGCAAAGCGTGACGTCGATCCCGCAGGGCACCAGCTGGCGTTCCAGGATGGTGCGGTTGATGAAACGGTCGTCCACCACCAGCACCCGGCGGATCTTCACCGGCGGGCGTGCCGAATCGGTGATCTCGGCCACCGGCAGGGTGACGCGAAAGCCGAAGACGCTGCCCTTGCCGGGGTCGCTGTCGACCCAGACCGCGCCACCCATGCGCTCGATCAGGCGGCGGGTGATGGCCAGGCCCAGGCCGGTGCCTTCGTACTTGCGGTTCTGCTCGTCCTCGACCTGGTTGAACTCACCAAAGATGTGGTCCAGATGCTCGGGCGAGATGCCGATGCCGGTGTCTTCCACGGTGACATGCAACTGGTGCCGGCCCGCCTCGGCCTCGATCCCCACCACGCGGATCAGCACATGGCCCTTGTCGGTGAACTTGACCGCATTGCCCAGAAGGTTGGTCAGCACCTGCCGCAGCCGGCCGGGGTCGCCGACAAAGCCGGTCGGCAGGAACATGTCGTAATCGATCATCAGGTCCAGCCCCTTGGCCCGGGCGCGGGGCTGCAGCAGCATCGTCACCTCGTGGATGGTGCGCTCAAGGTCGAAGGGTTCGGGGTGCAGCGTCATCCGCTCGGCTTCCAGTTTGGAATAGTCGAGGATGTCGTTGATGATAACCAGAAGCGCCTCACCCGAAGAGCGGATGGTCTCGGCAAACAGCCGCTGTTCATCGGAAAGCGAGGTGTCGCACAGGAGTTCGGCCATGCCGACGACCCCGTTCATCGGGGTGCGGATTTCGTGCGACATGTTGGCCAGGAAGGCCGACTTGGCGCGGTTTGCGGCCTCGGCGGCCTTGCGGGCGGCTTCCAGCGCGGTCTGCTGCTCGCGCAGCTGGGTGATGTCGGTGCGCAGGCCCACCCGGCCGCCGTCAGGGGTGACGTGGTCGGATTCCAGGATCCAGCGGCCGTCAGCCAGATGGTTTTCGCTGGTCTCCCTCGCCTCGCGCATCTGGCGCAGGCGGTCGGCCAGCCAGTCCTCTTCGCGGCCCACTGCGGCCGGAACGTGGCCGGCCTGCAGCCCGTGGCGCAAGAGGTCTTCGAACGAGGTTCCCCGCACCATCAGGGGTGCGCTATCGGGGAACATGTCACGGTAACGCTGATTGCAGGTCAAGAGACGTTCCTCCCGGTCAAATAGGACAAAACCATCCGGCAACGCCTCAACGGCGGCCCAGATGCGCATCTGTTCGGTGATATCCATGGCCAGGCTGACCAGGTCGCCGTCGCGGGCACGGCGATCCACCAGTCTGACCCAAAGGCCATTGGTAAAGTGTAGCGTTTCGGTCGGGATTGGGTCCTGATCCAGCCGCGACAGCATCCGGTCGATCCAGTCGTCCACGGAGGTGTCGCCAAGTTCCACCAGGTTGCGGTCGGCCAGGACCTGAAGAAGTTCACCGTAGCTGATGCCCGGGTCGACCGGAAATCCGTCGAAGGCTGCCGCATAGGCACGGTTGGCGGTGACCAGCCGCAGGTTGGCGTCGAAGACCGAAAAGCCGTCGCGGATGGTGTTGACCGATTCCCACAGCCGCCGTTCAGCCATCACCGCGGCGGTGTGGGCGCGTTCCAGATCGTGCAGGAAGCGGCTGTTCTGGCCTTTCAGGGTTTCCGCCTCGGTGACCGCGGTTTGCACCACCACGCGCTGCTCGACGATCTGGTCCGACAGCGCGCGTGCGTGCAGCCCCAGCTTTTCGTTGGCGGCAAACAGATCGCGCGTGCGCTGTTCAAGCAGGCGTTCGGCGGCCAGGCGGGCCCGCCGTTCCTTCGCCAGTCTTTCGCCCAGATCCATCCGCGCCTCAGCCGACATCCTGCCTGCCGCCCGGGCCGCGGCACCTGCCACGTCCGGATTTCGCGACTACCTTCGCCGACCAAGGTGAACCAAGACTTAACGACAAAATGACGGAGTCGCTGCTTGCCGGGTTTCGGCCTGCATGGCAGTCTCTGGCTCATCTGACAGGAGGGTATTGGCATGCGCACATTCGCCAGGGCCGCAATCGCGGCGCTGTTTCTGGCTGTTCCGACGCTGGCTTCGGCGCAGGAGCTGATTCCAGAGCGGCGGGCGATCGTGACGCAGGATGCCGACCTTCCCGGCGGCGACATCTCGTCGATCTTCGACACCACACATGAGGCGTGCGAGCGCGCCTGCCTGACCAACACCCGCTGCGAGGCCTATACCTTCAACGGCAAGAACGGCAGCTGCTTTCTCAAGGCCGATCCGGGCGAGGCCGCCTTCTTCCAGGGCGCGTTCTCGGCCCGCATCGTTGCCGCCGACGCCGGGCTGCCCGCCATGGCCAAGGACCGCCGCGCCGAGCTGATGCCCTGGCTGCCCGATTGGGACGTGCGGTCCGCCACCGACATCGCGGCCGGCCTGGGCCGCACCCACACCACCGGGCCATGGTCCGCCGAGGAACACCTGCAGGCAGCCTCGGACGCCGAGGCCAAGGGTGACTGGGTCATGGCCACCGCCTTCACCGGCGCGGCGCTGAACATCACCGACGCGGCCGATCTCTGGCTGGAATACTCCCGCCGCGCCTTCGAGGCCTCCAAGGGCAGCAACATCGACCGCAGCTGGTATCAGAACCGCGCCTTCGGCGGTGCGATCAACGCCTATTTGCGGGCCAAGAACCCGGCCCTGCGCCACAGCATCCTGGTGCAGATGGGCACCGTTCTGGAAGCCAGCGGCCGTGGCCGCGACACCGTGCAGGCGCTGCGGCTGGCGCAATCGCTGCAACCGCGCGACGACACTGCCGCGCTGCTGGATGACGCCATCGGCAAATACGGCTTCCGCATCGTCGAGAACACGGTCGAGGCCGACCTCGCCCGCCCGCGCATCTGCGCCACCTTCTCCGAGGATCTGGTGCCCTCGGGCGTGGATTATTCCACCTACGTCAAGCTGCCCGAACCCGGGCTGACGGTGGAGAATGGCGGCTACCGGCAGCTTTGCGTGACTGGCATCAGCCACGGCAGCCGCTACACCGTGACCTTCCGCGAAGGCCTGCCGGCGCTGGACGGCCAAAGCCTGGCCAAGGACGTCGACCTGACGATGTACGTTCGCGACCGCAATCCCGGCGTCAGCTTCCCCGGCCGCGGCTACATGCTGCCCCGCACCGCCGATGCCGCCCTGCCGGTGCAGACGGTCAACACCACCAAGCTTGACCTGACGCTGTTCGAAGTCACCGACCGCAACATGCTGCGGGCCATCCAGGACAACTACTTCGGCTGGCCGATGCAGGAATACACCGAAGCCTATTTCGCCGACACCGTGGGCCAGGAAATCTGGACCGGCACCGCCACCGTCGCGCAAGAGGTGAACAAGGACGTCGTCACCCGCCTGCCGCTGGCCGAGGCGCTGAAAGACCGCCCCGCCGGCATCTACGCGCTGAAAGCCGCCGTTCCGGGGGTCGATCCCTATGAGGTGCCCGCCGGCTGGCAATGGTTCGTCGTCTCCGACCTTGGCATCACCTCGATGTCCGGCGTCGACGGTCTGCATGTGTTCGTCCGCAGCCTGGGCACCGCCGCCGCCAAGCCCGGCCTGACAGTGGAACTTCTGAATCGCGCCAACAGCCCGCTCGGCACCGCCCAGACCGATGACCAGGGCTATGCCCGCTTTGACGCCGGCCTGACCCGTGGCACCGGCGGCGCGGCCCCCGCTCTGATCGTGGTCAAGGACGGTGACGCCGACATCGCCTTCCTGTCGCTGACCGACCCCGAGTTCGACCTCTCCGACCGTGGCGTGGAAGGCCGCGAGCCCGCCCCCCCGGTCGATGTCTTCCTGACCACCGACCGCGGCGCCTATCGCGCGGGCGAGACCGTCTACGCCACCGCCCTGGCCCGCGACCCGCAGGTCGCCTCGGTCGAAGGCCTGCCGCTGACCGCCGTGCTGATGCGCCCTGATGGCGTGGAATATTCCCGCCAGTTGGTGCAGGACGCCGGCGCCGGCGGCCACGTCTTCCAGATGCCGATCACCGGCACCGCCCCGCGCGGCGTCTGGCGGCTTGAAGTCCTGGCCGATCTTGAGGCCGCCCCCCTGGCGACGAAAACCTTCCTGGTGGAAGACTTCCTGCCCGAACGCATCGACTTCACCCTGTCGCTGGGTGATGCCCCCCTGACCCTGGGCGAGACCGCGGCCGAACTGCTGGTCGACGCGAAATACCTCTTCGGCGCCCCCGGCGCGGGCCTTGCCATCGAAGGCGAAGTGCTTCTCAAGGCCGCCAAGGGCCTTGAATCCTTCCCCGGCTACATCTTCGGCCGCCACGACGAACCCTTCTCGGCGATGATGGATTCGCTGGCGGGTGGCGAGACCCTGGAAGACGGCAAGGGCTACGTCGACCTGATGCTGCCGCAGGCCGCCGACCCCGGCCAACCGCTTGAGGCCGTGGTCACCGTCCGCGTCGCCGAAGGCTCGGGCCGGCCGGTGGAACGGCAGATCACCAAACCCGTCACCCCGGCCTCTGCGATGATCGGCATCAAGCCGCTGTTCGATCAGGTGGCTGCCGAAGGCGCCAACGCCGGGTTCGAACTGATCGGCGTCGGCCCCGACCTTCAGCCCGCGCCGATGACGGTGAAATGGACCGTCACCCGCATCGAGACCGACTACCAGTGGTACCAATCCTACGGCAACTGGAACTGGGAACCGGTGATCTACCGCACCCCGGTGGCCGAGGGCGAGGCGACCCTTGGCACAGCACCCGTGCAGGTGGCCGCCCCGGTGACCTGGGGCGAATACGAGATTCGCGTCGAGCGGACCGATGGCACGCTGGCGGAAACCTCCACCACCTTCTGGGCCGGTTGGTATGCCCCGGCAGACGTCTCGGCCACGCCCGACACGCTGGACCTGTCGCTGGACAAGCCCGCCTACAAACCGGGCGATACCGCCACCCTGCGGCTGGTGCCCCGCGCGGCCGGCACGGCGCTGGTCACCGTGGTGTCGAACCGCCTCGTCGCGATGCAGGCGGTCGAGGTCAAGGAAGGCGAGAACCTGATCCAGCTTCCCGTCACCGCCGACTGGGGTGCGGGCGTATACGTCACCGCCTCGGTCCTGCGGCCGATGGACGTGGCCTCGGGGCGCAACCCGGCCCGCGCGCTGGGCCTGTCCTACGCCGCCATCGACCCGGGCGACCGGGCGCTGAAAACCACCGTCGAAACCGCCGCCGAAGCCGCCCCCCGCGGCCCGCTTGACGTGGCGGTCAAGGTCGAAGGCGTCGCCCCCGGCGACACCGCCTATGTGACCCTCGCCGCGGTGGATGTGGGCATCCTGAACCTCACCGGCTTCCAGGCCCCCGATCCGCAGGATCACTACTTCGGCCAGCGCAAGCTGGGCGTCGGCATCCGCGACGTCTATGGCCGGCTGATCGACGGGCTGAACGGCGCCCCGGGCGAGGTCCGCTCGGGCGGCGACGCCGGCGCGCAGGCCCGCCTGCAAGCCCCCCCTCCCACCGAGGAACTGGTGGCCTACTTCACCGGCCCGGTGCAGGTGGGCACCGATGGCTACGCCCGCGCGTCCTTTGACCTGCCCAGCTTCAACGGCACCGTCAGGATCATGGCCGTCGCCTGGTCAAAGACCGGCGTCGGACAGGCCAGCGCCGATGTGCTGGTGCGCGATCCGGTCGTGGTGACCGCCTCGATCCCGCGCTTCATGGCGCCGGGGGATGAAAGCCGGATGCTTCTGGAAATCGTCCACGCCACCGGGCCTGCGGGCAAGATGGCGCTGGCGGTGGCCGGCACCGGCGTGACCCTGGGCACCGCCCCCGCCGAAATCACCCTGGCCGCAAACGGCAAGCAGGTGGTCGAGGTGCCGCTGACCGCCCTCAGCCCCGGGGTCCATACCATCGACATCACCCTGACCACACCCGACGGCAAGGCGCTGAAGAAGACGCTGACCCTGCCGGTGCAGGCGAACGACCCCGAAATTGCCAAGATCAGCCGGCTTGACCTGAAGAAAGGCCAAAGCTTCACCTTCGATCAGGCCGTCTTCACCGGCATGGTCGCAGGCTCGGGCAAGTCGGTCATGGCCATCGGCCCGATCGCCCGCCTGAACGCGCCCGGCCTTCTGTCCGCGCTCGACCGCTACCCCTACGGCTGCACCGAGCAGATGACGTCAAAGGCGCTGCCGCTTCTCTACTTCGACGAAATCGCCCGGGTGATGGACCTCAAGGGCGCCGACAACATCCAGCTTCGCATTGATCAGGCGGTGGCCGAGATCCTGTCGAACCAGGCCTCCGAAGGCAGCTTCGGCCTTTGGGGCCCCGGCTCGGGCGACCTCTGGCTTGATGCCTACGTCACCGACTTCCTCAGCCGCGCCAGGGCGCAGGGCTTTGCGGTGCCGGACCTCGCCTTCAAGACCGCGCTGATGAACCTGCGCAACCAGGTGAATTACGCGCCCGACTTCGATGCCGGAACCAACGGCGGCGGCACGGCGCTGGCCTATGCGCTGATGGTGCTGGCCCGCGAAGGCGGCGCCGCCATCGGCGACCTGCGCTACTACGTCGACGTCAAGGGTGACGATTTCGCCTCGGCCCTGGCGCAGGCGCAACTGGGGGCCGCGCTGGCCTCCTACGGCGACCAGGCCCGCGCCGACGCGATGTTCCGCAAGGCCGCCGCCCGCGTGCCCGCGCTGTTCGACGGTGACGGCACCCAGGTCTGGCGGGCCGACTATGGCACCGGCTATCGCGACGCGGCTGCCCTGCTGACCCTGGCCATCGAATCGGGGTCCGAGGCGATGGACCGCGAGGCGCTGATTGCCCGGCTGGCCCAGGCGCAGGGCCCGCTGTCGACGCAAGAGGCGACCTGGGCGCTGATGGCGACCAACGCGCTGATCGACCGGCCCGGCGCCGACGGCGTCAAGATCGACGGCCAGCCCGCCGTTGGCCCGCTGGTCAAGGTGCTGCAAGACGGCGACGCGCCGGTGACCGTCACCAACGACGGCGCCGACACCTACCTCACCGTCACCACCTACGGCGTTCCCTCCGAACCCGAACCGGCCGGCGGCAAGGGCTATGCCATCGACCGCGCCTACTACACCATGGACGGCACCCCGGTCGCACTGGACAGCGTCACCGCCGGCGACCGTCTGGTCGTGGTCGTCACCGTCAAGCCCTTCGAATATTCCGAAGGCCGCCTGATGGTCGCCGACCCGCTGCCCGCCGGGTTCGAGATCGACAACCCCAACCTGATGGCCAGCGGCTCGACCTCTGCCTTGGGCTGGCTCGACACGCTGGACCAGGTGGCCCATGCCGAATTCCGGCAAGACCGCTTCCTGGCCCAGGTCGACTGGACCTCGGACCAGCCGTTCAAGCTGTCCTACATCGTCCGCGCCATCAGCCCCGGCACCTTCCACCACCCGGCGGCCTCGGTCGAGGACATGTATCGCCCTGACTTCCGCGCCCGCAGCGATGTGGGAACGGTAAGCATCGCCGCGAAGTGATGCGCGGGCGGTGGCTCATCGCCTTGGCGGCAGGCCTCTGGCTTGCCGCCTGGGGCCGCGATGAGTTCGACCGCTGGGTCGACGCCACCACCCTGCCCAGCCTGCGCATCGAGACCAGCGCCGAGGTGCTGGACCGCGACGGCCGCCTTCTGCGCGCCTATACCGTGGCCGATGGCCGCTGGCGGCTGGCGGTCGATCTTGATGACGTCGACCCCGACTACATCGACATGCTCCTCACCTATGAGGACCGCCGCTTCCGCAGCCACCCGGGCGTCGACCTGCGCTCGATGGCCCGCGCGCTGGCGCAAGCCGCCTGGAACGGCCGCGTCGTCTCGGGCGGCTCGACCCTGACCATGCAGGTCGCCCGCCTGCTTGAGGATGGCACCACCGGCGAAATGGGCGGCAAGCTGCGCCAGATGCGCGTCGCGCTGGCGCTGGAACGGCGCCTGTCGAAGGACGAGATCCTCTCGCTCTACCTCCTCCTCGCCCCCTTCGGCGGCAACCTCGAAGGCCTGCGTGCCGCCTCGCTCTCGTACTTCGGCAAGGAACCCCTGCGCCTGACTCCGGCCGAAGCCGCGCTGCTGGTGGCCATCCCGCAATCGCCGGAAACCCGCCGCCCCGACCGCGCCGCTGACCGGGCCGAAGCCGCGCGCGACCGCGTGCTGTCCCGCGCCGTCACCTTTCACCTGATCGACGCCGAAGAGGCGCAGGCCGCCCTGACCGAACCCGTCCCCGGCCTGCGCCAGCCCTTCCCGGCCTTTGCCCCGCACCTGGCCGACCGTGCCCGGGCGGAAAACCCGATGGCCGGCGAACAGCGCCTGACGCTGGACCTGCCCCTGCAGAAAAAGATCGAATCGCTTGCCGCCGAGGCCGTGGAAGGCAAGGGCGACCAGTTGCAGGTCGCCATCGTGGTGGCCGATCACCTGTCGGGCGAAATCCTCGCCTCGGTCGGCTCGGCCGCCTTCACCGCCGACGCCCGGCAGGGCTTTGTCGACATGACGACCGCGCTGCGCAGCCCCGGCTCCACCCTGAAACCGCTGGTCTACGCCCTGGCCTTCGACGAGGGCCTCGCCCACCCCGAAACCCTGCTCGATGATCGCCCGATGGCCTTCGGCAACTACGCCCCGCAGAACTTCGACAGGCTTTACCGGGGCGAGATTCGCGCCCGGCAGGCGCTGCAGATGTCGCTGAACATTCCCGTCGTGGCCCTGACCCAGGCGCTTGGCCCGGCCAAGCTGCTGTCGGCCCTGACCAAGGCCGGCGTGCAATATGAAATCCCGGGCAACCAGCCCGGCCTGGCCGTCGCGCTGGGAGGCGTCGGTGTCACCCTGCAAGACATGGTCCAGCTTTACGCCGCTCTGGCCCGCGGCGGCGTGGCCCTGCCGCTGATCTGGCAGATCGACGGTGAACGGCCCGAAGGCCAGCGCGTCGTCTCCGCGGTTGCCGCCTGGCAGGTGGGCGACATCCTCGCCGGCCTCGCGCCCCCGCCCGGCGCACCGTCAAACCGGCTGGCCTACAAGACCGGCACCAGCTACGGCCACCGCGATGCCTGGGCCATCGGCTTTGATGGCCGGCACGTCATCGGCGTCTGGCTGGGCCGCGCCGATGGCACCCCGGTCCCCGGGGCCTTCGGGGCTGAGGTGGCCGCACCGGTGCTTTTCCAGGCCTTCAACCGCCTGAAACCCGCGCTTGACCCGCAGCCCCCCGCGCCCGCCGCGACGCTGCTGGTGTCGAACGCCCAGCTGCCGCAGCCGCTGCAACGCTTCCGCCCCCGCGACGCCGCCTTCGCCCCCGCGCCGGACGCCCCCGCCGTGGCCTTCCCGCCCGACGGCGCCGAGGTGGAACTTCTGTCCGCCGGCCTCAAGGTCCGCGTCGCCGGCGGCACCGCCCCCTTCACCTGGATGGTCGACGGCACCCCCGTCGCCGTGGCCCTGCGCGACCGCGAAACCCTGCTCGCGCTGCCCGGCACCGGCTTCGTCACCCTCAGCGTCATCGACGCCACCGGCCGCAGCGCCCGCGCGCAAGTCCGCGTCTGGTAGCCCAAGCCAGAACGACTCCCCGGCCGGGTTAACAGCCGCAAAGCGGCCCCGGCCAGCGCCCGACCGCCCCAGCAACGTATCGGGATGCGGGCGCTTCTGCGCCGTCACCTCTCCGCTCGCCCCTTGCGGCCTTCCTCGGGCCGCCCCCAGACCGTCAGGGCCGGCCCGCGGGCGAAAACGTATGGCTGCAAGCCATGCGTCAGCCATCCGCGGGCCATACCTGCTGCATACCTGAAATTTCTTGCGGATTCAGTCGCTTGGTGCCCCGCCCCGTCAGACCCGCTCCAGCGCCAGCGCGATCCCCTGCCCACCGCCGATGCACATCGTCACCAGCGCGGTCTTGCCGCCCGTCCGCTCCAGCTCATGCAGTGCCTTGACGGTCAGGATCGCCCCCGTCGCCCCCACCGGATGCCCCAGCGCGATGGCCCCGCCGTTCGGGTTCACCTTCGCCGGGTCCAACTCCAGCGCGCGGGAAACCGCCAGCGCCTGCGCCGCGAAGGCCTCGTTCGACTCAACGATATCAAAGCTTTGCGGGGTGACCCCCAGCTTGGCGCACAGCGCCCGCACCGCCGGAATAGGCCCCAGCCCCATCACCTTGGGGTCCACCCCCGCCACCGCCCAGCCCATGATCCGCGCCCGCGGGGTCAGCCCCGCCAAGGCCCCCCCGCGCGCCAGCACCAGCGCCGCCGCGCCGTCGTTCAGCCCGCTGGCGTTGCCCGCCGTCACCGAGCCATCCTTCTGGAACGCCGGCCGCAGTGCTGCCAGCGCCTCGGCCGTCGTGGCCTTGGGATGCTCATCCACGGCAAAGACCACCGGCCCTTTGCGGCCGGAAATCTCAATTGGAACAATCTCTTGAACGAACCTCCCCTCGGCAATCGCCCGCCCCGCCCGGGCCTGGCTCTCCAGCGCAAAGGCATCCTGGTCGGCCCGGCTGATCCCGTCCTGCGCCGCCACGTTCTCGGCCGTCACCCCCATGTGCCCGGTCCCGAACGGGCAGGTCAGCGCGCCGGTCATCATGTCGACGGCCTTGGTGTCCCCCATCTTCTGCCCCCAGCGCGCCGCCGTCAGTGCATAGGGCGAGCGGCTCATGCACTCGGCCCCGCCGGCCAGCGCCATGTCGGCCTCGCCCAGCAGCAGCACTTGTGCTGCCGAGACAATGGCCTGCGCGCCCGACCCGCACAGCCGGTTGACGTTCATCGCCGGCGTCTCCTGCGGCACCCCCGCCTGGATCGAGGCGACCCGGCTCAGATACATGTCCCGCGGCTCGGTGTTGATGACGTGGCCAAAGACCACCGTGCCGATCTGCCCGGCCTCTATTCCCGCGCGGGCGATGGCGGCCTTGGCGGCGTGGGCCGCCAGGTCGATGGGGGGCAAGGACGACAGCGCGCCGCCGAAGGTACCAATGGCGGTGCGGGCGGCGGACAGCAGGAAGACGTCGGTCATGGCGGGCCTCGCGCAAGCGGACAGGGTATCTTGTAGACTACGCCGCCGCGGCCGCGCTTACACCATGACGTCACGTCGCAAAGCCGGTGAGCGGGCGTTGACACGCCTCTGGCGCCGGGCGACACGGGGCGCGGGCGGTCCGACGCAAGGAGACCGGCATGCGCGAACTCATCCGGGCCAATGCAGGGCTTCTGGTCGCCGGAGTGGCAAGCTTCGTGCTGATGGGCGCGGGGCAGTCGTTCTATGGCCCGGCGCTGCCGGCCTTCGCCCGCGCCTTCGGGCTGAGCCTGCCCGCGGCGGGCGTGCTGATCTCGGCGCATTGGGTGGGCTGCGCCATCGGTGTGGCGATCACCTTCCTTGCCGGACCCCGGATCACCCCCCGGCATGCACTGGCACCCATGGTCCTGGGCGCTGCCGGCATTGCCACCATGGCCGGCTGGCCGGCGACCCTGCTTGCAGCAGCCGTCTTCGGCGCCGGCTACGGCATGGCCACCGCCGTCTTCAACCCCCGGGTGCTGGCCGCCTTCGGCCGGCAGGGCCCGTCGATGCTCAGCTTTCTCAACGCCACCTTCGCCGTGGGTGCCATCCTGTCGCCGCTGGTCTTCGTGGCGCTGGGCAGCGACCCGCGCCTGGGCTTTGGCCTGACCGCGGTCCTTGCCGCCCTGGTCTGGCTTGGGTCGGGCGCCGCCAGCCGCCCTGTCGCCCTGACCGATGGCACAACGCGGCCCTACCGGCTGCACCTGCCCATCCTGGCCTTCGGCGCCGTCGCCATCGGCATCGAGGCCTGCCTTGGCGGCCTTGGCCCTGCCGCCCTGATCGCTGCCGGCCATTCCGAGGTCTCTGCCGCCCGCCACCTTTCGGCTTTCTTCCTGGTGTTCCTGGCGGCCCGCATGGTGCTGTCCTTCACGGCGCACCGCATCCCCTCATTCGCGCTTTACACCTTTGCGCTGGGTCTGACCGCTCTGTGCGCGCTCGGCGCCGTCCTGGTTCATGCGGGCGCCTTCTTCGTTGCCATGGGCGCACCCGCGGGGCTGTTCTTCCCCGGCTTCTATGTCACCGCCAGCCGCAAGATGGGCGACGACCCGCGCGTGCCACCGACCATCATCGCCGCCGGGCTGGTGGGCGGAATCCTGTCGCCCGTCGTCATTGGACCTGCCATGGCAGCCCTTGGCCCGTTGGGCTTTTTCTGGATCGTCCTGGGGCTAAGCCTGGCGGCCACGCTGGCCGCGCTGGTGTCCCTGCGCGGCATGTCCCGCTAACGGCCTGCCTGCCAGTTGGCCACCCAGTCCAGCGGCCAGAGCAGCATCAGCACGTTCAGCACCAGCCCGTCGCGGATCAGCCAGATCGTCACCGCCTCGAAGCCGATGGCCAGCACCACCGTCAGCCAGACCGGCAGGCGCGCGGCAAGGAAGAACCCCAGCACCATTGCCAGGATGTCGGCCACCGTGTTGATCACGCTGTCGCCGTAATAGTCCAGCGAGATGGTGACGCTGCGATAACGCTCGATCACCGCGTCCGAGTTCTCGATCAGCTCCCAGGCTGCTTCGACCAGCGTGGCAATCGCCAGCCGCCAGCCGATGGACAGCCGCCGCGCCAGCAGCCAGAGCGCGCCGAACAAGGCGAAGCCGTGGATGATGTGGCTGGGGGTATACCAGTCGGTCAGGTGCTGCGAGTTCTCGGAGCTGACCACCACGCCGTGCCAGAGCTTGACGTATCCGCATTTGCAGATCGGTTCTCGCCCGATCCACAACAGGTAGGCGGCGGCGAGGGCGATGATCAGGGCGGTGACGGCCCAGGGGGACAGGCGCTTGAGCATCGGGTCAGGGAATCATGCCTTGGGCGGCGCGTAAAGGGTTTGCCTTGCGGCTGCGCACGCGGCGGTGTGCTGCGGCCTGACCCGCGGACGATGATTGGCTTCGGACATCTTTTTCGGCCGTCAGATCATCGGCCGCAGCGGCACCCGGCCGGCGTCGGTCAGCAGGAACACCTCGCGGCCTTCCAGGGCAATGGCGGTCAGCGGGCCGCCGTAACCGGCAGAGCTGTCGATGTTCACCCGGTTGCCATGATGCGTGGGGGCGTCCAGCGCGGTGTGGCCATGCACGATCAGCGGCCCATGGTCCCGCGGGTCGTCCAGAAAGGGCTGGCGAATCCAGATCAGGTCGGTTTCTGTCTGGCTCTCGATGGGGATGCCGGGGCGGATGCCGGCATGGACAAACAGCACCTCTCCGATGCGGTGCCAGGCGGGCAGGCCCTCAAGGAAGCTGCGGTGCGCCTGCGGCACAAGCTGGACGGCATCCGCCTGCACCAGCGCCGCGCGCCGGTCGGCGGCCGACCGCACGCCGTAGGAGGCGAGCGTCTCGGCTCCGCCAAGTCGCGGGTGGAGCCAGGTGAACTCTGACCGCAGCCCCGGGTCTTGGTCGAAGGGGTCATGCAGAAAGCGGGTGAACAGGCGGTCGTGGTTGCCCTTCAGGACGGTCCAGTCCTGCCCTGCGGCGATGCCCTGCATCAGGAAGTCGATGACGCCGCGGCTGTCGGGGCCGCGGTCGACCAGGTCTCCGACATGCACCACGGGGGCGGGGCCGTGGCGGACACTGTCGGTGGCGATGCGGTCATGTGCGGCCTTCAGAAGGCCGAGCTGGCCGTGGATGTCGCCGATGGCATAGGCGCGCATGAGTTTCGCCTTCGCGGGGTGGAGAGGCCGGGGGCAATGCCCCCGGACCCCCGGGGTATTTGGTGAAAAGCAAGCCGGAAGGCAACTCAGCCCACGTCGAAGGCGAGCGGCTTGACCTGCTGGAACATACCCGTGGATTCCAGCGTGTCCACCACCTTGGGGTCGATCGCCTGGTCAAGGTACAAGAGCGCGATGGCGTCCTGGCCGATGCCCGAGCGGCCGAGGGTGAAGTTGGCGATGTTGACGCCGTTCTTGCCCATGGTCATGCCCAGAAGGCCGATGATGCCCGGAACGTCCTCGTTGGTGGTATAGAGCATGTGGGCGCCGACCTCGGCGTCGATGTTGATGCCCTTGATCTGGATGAACCGCGGCTTGCCGTCGCTGAAACAGGTGCCGGCCACGCTGCGCTCGCGCTTGTCGGTGACCATGGTCACCTTGATGTAGGCGTCGAAGCTGCCCGACTTGTCCTGCCGCGTGGTCGAGATCTGGATGCCCTTGTCCTTGGCCACCACCGGCGCCGAGACCAGGTTGACATCGGGGTTCTGCGCCTTGAGCACGCCGGCGATCACCGACTGGTTCAGAGCGGCGGTGTTCATCTCGGCGACCGTGCCGTCGTAGAGGATGTTGATCGCCTTGATCGGCTCATCCGTCATCTGGCCGATGAAGCTGCCCAGGTGGCTGGCCAGCTTGATCCAGGGGCCCATCACCGCGGCCTCTTCGGCGGTGACGTTGGGCATGTTCAGCGCGTTCTGCACCGCGCCGGTGAGCAGGTAGTCCGACATCTGCTCGGCCACCTGCAGGGCGACGTTCTCCTGCGCCTCGGTGGTGGAGGCGCCGAGGTGCGGGGTGACGACCACGTTGGGGTGGTTGAACAGCGGGTTCTCCGTGGCCGGTTCGGTCTCGAACACGTCCAGCGCGGCGCCGGCGACATGGCCCCAGTCCAGCGCGTCCTTCAGCGCGGTCTCGTCGATCAACCCGCCGCGGGCACAGTTGATGATGCGGACGCCCGGCTTGGTCTTCTCCAGCGCTTCCTTCGACAGGATGTTGCGGGTCTTGTCGGTCAGCGGCACGTGCAGGGTAATGAAATCGGCGCGGGCCAGCAGCTCGTCCAGTTCCACCTTGTGCACGCCCAGGGTCCTGGCGCGCTCTTCCGACAGGAAGGGGTCATAGGCGATGACCTTCATCTTCAGCCCCACGGCGCGATCGCAGACGATGCCACCAATGTTGCCGGCGCCGATCACGCCCAGGGTCTTGTTGAACAGCTCCACGCCCATGAACTTGGACTTTTCCCACTTGCCGGCATGGGTCGAGGCATTCGCCTCGGGCAGTTGCCGGGCAACGGCGAACATCATTGCGATGGCGTGTTCGGCCGTGGTGACCGAGTTGCCGAAGGGCGTGTTCATCACGATCACGCCCTTCTTCGACGCGGCCGGGATATCGACGTTGTCGACCCCGATGCCGGCGCGGCCGACGACCTTCAGCCGGTCGGCCTTCTCCAGGAGCTTCTCGGTCACCTTGGTGGCCGAGCGGATGGCAAGGCCATCGTAGTTGCCGATGATCTCGGCCAGCTTTTCCTTGTCCTTGCCCAGCTTGGGCATGTAGTCGACCTCGACGCCACGGTCGCGGAAGATCTGGACGGCGGTTTCACTCAGTTCGTCGGAAACAAGAACGCGGGGACGGGCCATCGGGGGCTCCTCTGTCTGGAATTGGGGTAGGGTGGGGTTTGACCCCACCGCTCGCTCAGGCCGCTTCCGTCAGCGCGGCAATCTCGGCGTGGAAAGCCCAGTCGATCCAGGGCATCAGCGCGGCCACATCGGCGGTTTCCACCGTCGATCCGCACCAGATGCGCAGCCCCGCAGGTGCATCGCGATAGGCGCCCAGATCGAAGCCTGCGCCGGCTTTCTCGATCCGCTTGGCCACCGCCTTGGCGAAGGCCTCGCCGTCCACGATCCGCGGATCGGTGAACTTGACGCAGACGCTGGTGGTCGAGGCGATCTCGGGCGTCTCGGCCAGGTTGGCGATCCAGGGGTTGGCGGCGCAGAAGTCCCACACCACCTGCGCATTGGCCTGCGCCCGGGCGACCAGGCCCTTCAGGCCCCCCACCGATTTCGCCCATTTCAGCGCGACCAGGTAGTCCTCATTCGCCAGCATCGACGGCGTGTTGATCGTCTCGCCCGCGAAGATGCCCTCGGACACCTTGCCCTTGGCCGTCAGCCGGAAGATCTTCGGCAGCGGCCAGGCGGGGGTGTAGGTCTCCAGCCGCTCGACCGCGCGGGGGCTCAGGATCAGCATCCCGTGCGCGCCTTCGCCACCCAGCACCTTCTGCCAGGAGAAGGTGGTCACATCCAGCTTGTCCCAGGGCAGGTCCATCGCGAAGGCGGCCGAGGTGGCGTCGCAGATCGTCAGGCCGGCGCGGGTGGCGGGAATGGCGTCGCCGTTCGGCACCCGGCAGCCGCTGGTGGTGCCGTTCCAGGTGAAGACCACGTCCTTGTCGAAATCGACCGTGGTCAGGTCGACGATCTGCCCGTAGGGCGCCTTGCGGACGGTGGCGTCCAGCTTCAGCTGCTTGACCACATCGGTCACCCAGCCTTCGCCGAAGCTCTCCCAGGCCAGCATCTCAACGCCGCGGGCGCCCAGCAGGCTCCACAGCGCCATCTCCACCGCGCCGGTGTCCGAGGCGGGAACGATGCCGATGCGGTAGTCCGCCGGCACGCCCAGGATGTCGCGGGTGAGGTCGATGGCCTCTTTCAGCTTGGCCTTGCCCACCGCGGCGCGGTGCGACCGCCCGAGGGGCGCGTCGGCCAGCATGTCAAGGGAGTAACCGGGGATCTTGGCGCAGGGGCCAGAAGAGAAGCGCGGATTGGCCGGGCGCTTGGCCGGCGGGGTCAGGTCTGTCATGGTAGCCTTCCAGCTAAAGGCCCCTCGTTGGGGAGGGGTGTCCCGCCGCCGCGTCTAACGGGCCGGGCGGGCTGGCACAAGCCGGAAAAGCGCGCTAAAGCGCCGCATCGTCGCGCGAAAGCGGCATTCCCGTTCACCATCGGAAACACGCGCCCATGTTCACCGCCACGCTGTTGACCAATCCCGCAACCCCGGTGCTGGACCGCGTCACGGTGGACTCGCTCCGCAACGCCTGGGCCGGGGGCGATGCGCGCTGGCTGGCCCCGGGCATCGCGGCCGAGTTCCCGGTGTCCGCCGTACCCGAGAACCGCTGGCAGGTCTGGGACAGCCTGCAGGCATTCCAGATTGACCTCGTCGTTCAGCCGTCCGAAGGCCGCAGGAAGCGCCTGCTCATCGCCGACATGGATTCGACCATGATCCAGCAGGAATGCATCGACGAACTGGCCGACGAGGCCGGCGTGGGCACCTATGTCGCCGACATCACCGCCCGCGCGATGAACGGCGAACTCGACTTCGAGGACGCCCTGCGCGAACGCGTGGGCCTGCTCAAGGGACTGTCCGAATCGGTCATCGCCCGCGTGATCCGGGACCGCATCACCCTGATGCCCGGCGGCCCGGTCCTGCTGGCCACCATGCGCGCAGCCGGCGCCCATACCGCCCTTGTGTCCGGCGGCTTCACGGCCTTCACCGACCCCATCGCCGAACGTCTGGGGTTCCACGAGAACCGCGCCAACATCCTGCTCGCAGAAGCGGGCGCCCTTTGCGGCCAGGTCGCCGAACCCATCCTCGGCAAGGAGGCCAAGCTTCAGGCGCTGGAGGAGATCACCGCCCGCCTTGGTATCACCCCCGCCGAGGCCCTTGCCGTGGGCGACGGCGCCAATGACCTGCCGATGCTCTTGCGCGCCGGCACCGGCGTTGCGCTGCACGCCAAGCCCCGCGTTCAGGCCGAATGCGACATTCGCGTGAACCACGGCGACCTGACGGCGCTGCTTTACCTTCAGGGGATTTCCCGCGAAGACTTCGCAGCATGATCATCCGCCCCGCCACCCTCGCCGACGCCCCCGCCATGACCGATCTGCTGAACCGGATCATCGCCATCGGCGGCACCACTGCTCACCAGCACCCGAAACCGGCCGAACGGGTTCTGGTCGATTGCATCGACGGTCCCCACACGCTGACCTGCATGGTGGCCGAGCTTGACGGGCGCGTGGTCGGCTTTCAGTCCGTCGGCCGCAATCCCCAGCTTCCGGCCTCGACAGGCGACATCGGCACCTTTATCGAGCCGGGATTGCAGGCCAAGGGCCTAGGGGCGCAGCTTTTCGTGGCCACCTTGGCCGCGGCGCGGGGGGCGGGTCTGTGCGACCTGAACGCCACCATCCGGGCCGACAATGTTCCCGGTCTGGCCTATTGTGCCCGCATCGGCTTTGTCGATTGCGCCCATGATCCCGACTGGGCGCTGGACGATGGGCGCGTTGTCGGCCGGGTGTCGCGCCGGTTCGTGCTGTAGCCCGCGGATGTTCGAAGTCGCCACCGAGATTGCCGTATTGCTGATCCTTGCCGCCTTTCTGGCGGGGTTCGTCGATTCCATCGCGGGTGGCGGCGGGCTGATCACCGTGCCGGCGCTGCTGCTGGCCGGGGCTGATCCGGTGCAGGCGCTGGCGACGAACAAGCTGCAGGGCAGCTTCGGCGCCGGCACGGCCACGCTGGCCTATGCTCGGGCCGGGCATGTCCGGCTGGGGTCGCAACTTCTGATGGCGGCCGTTGCCTGCCTGGCCGGGGCGGCGGGGGCGCTGGTGGCGCACCTGATTCCGGCCGAGGTGCTGCGGGTGATCATGCCTGTCGTCCTGATCGCCGTTGCCGCCTTCTTTGCCTTCCGCAAGGGCCTGTCCGACGACGACCGGACCCGGCGGGTGAAACCTGCCGTCTTCACCTTCACCGCGGTGCCCCTGATCGCTGCCTACGACGGGTTCTTCGGACCGGGCACCGGCAGCTTCTTCATGATGGGCTTCGTGCTGCTGGCGGGCTTTGGCGTGCTCAAGGCCACGGCGCATACCAAGCTTTTGAACTTCGCTTCGAACGTCGGCTCGCTGCTGGTGTTCATCCCTTCTGGCGCAACCTGGTGGGCGGTGGGCTTCGCGATGGCCCTGGCCCAGGTGGCTGGTGCTGCGCTGGGGGCGCGGGCGGCGATGCGGGTGGGCGCGCGGCTGATCCGGCCCCTGCTCGTGGTGACCTCGACCGGGATGGCCCTGCGGCTGATCTGGCAGAGCTTCGCTTGACCGCGAACACGGCTTAACCTTTGCCTTGCCGGGCGGCAGACTGGCCCAAGGGCTTCACGCGAAAGGGACGGGACATGGCGGACGGCAAGGTGGCGCTGGTGACGGCTGGCGGGTCGGGCATGGGGGCGGACTGCGCGCGGGCGCTTGCGGCGGGCGGTTGGCGGGTGGGCATCCTGTCGTCCTCGGGCAAGGGCGAGGCGCTGGCCACCGAACTGGGCGGCGTCGGCGTTACCGGATCGAACCAGAACGAGTCCGACGTCGCCCGCGCGGTTGCCGCCGTGATGGACCGTTGGGGCCGCATCGACGGGCTGGTGAACTCGGCCGGCCATGGCCCCCGCGCGCCGATTCTGGAGATCAGCGATGCCGACTGGCACAAGGGGATGGACGTCTACTTTCTGAACGTCGTGCGCGCCGCACGGGCGGTAACCCCGATCATGGAGGCGCAGGGCACCGGCGGCGCCATCGTCAACATCTCCACCGCCTGGGCGTTCGAGCCCTCGGCGATGTTCCCGACCAGCGCCGTCGCCCGCGCCGGCCTTGCCGCCTTCACCAAGGTCTTCTGCGACACCTACGCCGCGAAGAACATCCGCATGAACAACGTACTGCCGGGCTGGATCGACAGCCTGCCCGCGACCGAGGAGCGCCGGCAGATGGTGCCGATGGGCCGCTATGGCCGGTCGGAAGAGATCGCCGCGACCGTGGCCTTCCTGCTGTCCGATGGCGCGGGCTACATCACCGGGCAGAACCTTCGGGTCGATGGCGGGCTGACCCGCAGCGTGTGAACAGCACCCGGTTCCGCGGCAGGAAGCCGGGGGTGGGATGCCTGGGCCGGGCGCGGTCGTCCTGCTGTCATGTGCCGCCCCTGGAAGGGGTGCGGCGCGCAGGCCAGACTTCCAGAACGCCTGCGCAAAGCACAAGCGCGCCGCCGGCGATTTCCAGCGGATCAAGAAGTTCTCCGGCCAGAACGGCGGCCGAGACCGCTCCGACCAGGACCTCGGTCATCAGCAGGATGCTGACACGTGCGGGGTCAAGGCGGACGGTCGCCCACATCAGGCCGGCCATCGACACCCCCCACCAGAGGCCCCCGGCCAGCAATGCAAGCGCAATCGCGGGGATCAGGGCGCCTGGTGACGGGGCGCTCAGGGGGGTCAGAAGCGGGGCCAGCAAGAGCGAGGTCGCGGCGGCGCCCAGGGCGAAGACAAAGGCCGCCGAGGCCGGTCCGATGTCGGACCTGGCGCGGATTCCAACGGTCGAGAAGGCCCAGAGAACACCGCCCAGAAAGCTCATCCACTCGCCGATTCCCTTGGGAAAGGGCGGTCCGCCCCCGGCCCCCAGCATCAGGACAAGGCCTGACAGGCCGACTGCGATGGCCAGCAGACGAAGTCTCGGGATAGGCCAGCCCATGAGAAATCGTCCGATCAGGGTGGCCCAGACCGGACTGAGAAACCACAGCAGGATGATGATGGCGACCCGCCCGGACGTGAAGCCGATCGAGTACAGCGCAAAGGCGGCACCGCCGAGGGCGATCGAGGCCAGGGCAATGCGGTTGGCCGTTGCGATCTGGCGCCGGTTCGTCCACGCAACGGGGAGAAGAAGCCCGACCGCCCCCAGCGTGATGGCCGCCGTGCCCCAGGCACCCGGCAATCCGCGTTCAGCAAGAGCCCGCACGGGCAGCCAGTAGACCCCCCAGAAGATTCCCGTCCAGAGGACGATGGACGAGGCGATGAGGGTGACACGATTCGTGGTCATGGTGCAGCGCTAGCAGACCCTGCCGAAGTCGCCAACGGACTGCCCCTGCGGTGGCAAGGCGGCATGGCCGGCAGTTTCCGGTGGGCGGAGGCTATTGCACCCCGGCTACAGCCCCCAGCCGGCTCCCTGCATCTCTCGCAGGCGGCTGGCGGTGCGTTCGAATTCGAACGATCCTTCGCCTTCGACGTACAACCGTTCGGGAACGTCGGCGGCCGAGCAGATCAGGCGGACCTTGGCCTCGTAGAGCGCGTCGATCAGGGTGACGAAGCGCTTGGCCTCGTTGTAGTTGGTGCTGCCCAGTTGGGGGATATCTTCCAGGATCAGCACCCGGCAGGCCTGCGCGATGGCCAGATGGTCGGCCGGGCCGAGCGGGCGGCCGCACAGCTCCCAGAAGCTGGCGCGGCCGACGCCGGTCGAGAACTGCGGCAGCACGGTCTCGCGGCCGTTCACCGACAGCCGGAGCGGGGTGCCCGGGGCGCCGCCGGTCAGATCCTGCCAGATCCGCTGCAACTCGCCATGCGAGGCGCCGACGGGGTGGAAATAGACCTGTGCGCCGGCCAGGCGATGCTGGCGAAAATCGGTCGGGCTTTCCAGTTCGACAACATGCATCCGGTCGCGCAAATGCGCGATGAAGGGCAGGAACAGCACCCGGTTCAGGCCGTTGCGATACAGGTCTTCGGGCGGGCGGTTCGAGGTGGTCACGATCACCGTGCCACCGGCGATCAGCTTTTCGAACAGCCGGCCGACCAGCATGGCGTCGGTGATGTCGGTGATCTGCATCTCGTCGAAGGCAAGAAGGCGGGTGTCGCGGATGACCGTCTCGGCGACCGGGGTCAGCGGGTCTTCGACGCCGGTCTGGCGGGCCGCGTGCATGCCGCGGTGGATCTCCTGCATGAAGGCGTGGAAGTGGACGCGGCGCTTCTGCGCGATGTCGGTGGCCTCGGTGAAGAGGTCCATCAGCATGGATTTGCCGCGCCCGACCCCGCCCCAGAGATACAGACCCTTCGGCGGCGCGACGGGGCGTGCGAAGAGGCCGGCGAACAGGCCGACCCTGCGGGTGGGGTTGGCTTCCAGCCAGGCGCGCAGGTCTTCCAGCAGCGGCAGTACGGCGTGCTGCCCGGGGTCGGGGCGGAGTGTGCCGGCCGCGACGCGGGTATCGTAGATTTCGGTGAGGGTCTGCCGCATACCTTTGTATACCGCGATCGGGTCGGGCTGGAAAGCCGGGCTCAGGGGGGGGCCACGACCAGCCCGCCGGGGCCGGTCTGCGGCCGGATGCCGGGGATCAGCAGACGGTGCCAGAGGCCGGGTGTGGCCGGGGCCGAGGGGAAGGGGGGCTGATACAGCTCAAGCATCGCGGCGCCGAGGGTCAGGAAGCGCACCTCGGTGATGCCTTCGGGGCGGCTGAGGCGGACCGATGCGGCAAGCCGCGCGCCCAGGCCTTCGGCAAAGGCGGTGGCGGCGGCGATGTCGGGGACCGGCAGGCCGATGTGGTCAAGGCCCGGGCCGCGCGGGGCGGCGGGGCGCTCGATCAGCTCGATCCGGGCGCCCTCGGGGCCTTGCAGGAAAACAAAGCGCACGCCGCCCCAGAACTCGGCAATGGCGCGCGGGCCATCGGGCGTGACGGCGGGATCGCGCCGCGCGCCCCGGGCGAGGGCAGCCTCGGCGGCGGCGTCAAGGTCAGGCACGGACAGCGCCAGATGGTCGATGGCACCATGGCCGGCCGGATTGCCTTCGGCCAGCGCGATGGTCTGGTCGTGACAGCTCAGCCGGCCGGGCCCGGCATCGGCAAAGCCGAAGGTGCCGCACAGCATGCGCCGGGCGGCGGCAACATCGCGGACCAGAAGCTCGGGGATGACGGTCATGGGGGCCTGCAGGGGGCGACGGGGAAGGTGCCGCAGGAAACCACGCCCTTTCGCCGGGGAAAAGTCGAAACCGCCGGGCTGCTGCTAACCGAATCTACACGCCTTGCGATCAGCGTTCAGCCAAACCTGCCCTGCAAGCCAGAGGAAGAAGATGAATCGCCTGCGTTCCCTCGGACTCGTGTCAAAGCTGACCGGCCTCTCCGTCCTGTTCTTCCTGATCGTCGGCAGTGTCGGCTTTCTGGTGTCAAGCCATGGCCTGAACCAGTTCAAGGACACCGAACTGCAAGCCACGATGGAAATCGCCGCCCGCGTCTCGGCCGAACTGGTGCAGGACGACTTCCCCGAGATGACCTACAGCATCACCGACGACGGCGAGGTGAACAATGTCGTCTGGCCGGCGATCCCGGATTTCCAGGATCACCGGATCGTTGATGAATTGCACGATCTGATGGGCACCGATTTCTCGATCCTGCGCTGGGACGCCACGCAAGACGACTTTGTCCGCGTCTCGACCAGCCTGCATTCGCCGGAAGGCCAGCGCTGGGTGAACAAGCCGCTGGGCAAGGACCACCCCTCGCGCGAGGCGATGCTGCGCGGAGAGCCGTTCATCGGCGAGGCCGATCTGTTCGGCGAGGCCTACCTGTTGAACCTGCGCCCGGTGAAGGACACTGCCGGCAAGGTGATCGGCATCCTTGGCAACTTCATTCCCGCGGCCGCACAGGCCCAGGCGGTTGCCGAATCGCGTCGGGAAATGCTGATCGGCCTGGCGCTGGCCGCCGCACTGGGTGCACTGGTGCTGTATCTTGCCAACCGGGCCCTACTGCGCCCGCTGGCCGGCCTGTCGGCGGTGATGGAGCGTATTCGCGGCGGCGATACCACCGTGGAGGTGCCGGCGCTGACCCGCACAGACGAGATTGGCACCTTCGCCCGCGGCTTCGAGGCCTGGCGCAATGCCTCGGGCGAGGCGGAACTGCTGGCCGTCACCGCACGGCAGACCGAAGAGGAGCAGGCCCGCGTGGTGCGCGACCTGTCGCTGGGCCTGTCGCGGCTGGCAACGCTGGACCTGACCGCCAGCATCGCCAGCCCGGCCGATTCCCCCTTTCCGGCCCGCTATGAAGAACTGCGCCGCAATTTCAACGCGGTGGTCGACACACTGTCGGAAACCATGCTGATGGTGCGCCAGATCGCCCAGTCGATCGACGCCGGTGCGTCCGAGTTCAACGGCATCGCCCAGGACATGTCGAACCGCACTGAGACTCAGGCGGCAACGCTGGAAGAAACCGCCGCCGCGCTGGATGAACTGACCGCTTCGGTGCAGTCGACGGCGCAGAACGCGGCCGAGGCTGACAGCGCCATGGCCGACAACGCCCGCCAGGCGGAAGAGGGCGGTGCCGTGGTGAAACGTGCGATCTCGGCCATGGAACAGATTGAGCAATCCTCGCGCCAGATCACCCGGATCACCGATGTGATCGACGACATCGCCTTCCAGACCAACCTGCTGGCGCTGAACGCGGGCGTCGAGGCGGCCCGGGCGGGCGAGGCCGGCAAGGGCTTTGCCGTGGTCGCCAGCGAAGTTCGATCGCTGGCCCAGAGGGCGTCGGATTCCGCAAAGGAAATCAAGCGCCTGATCAGCCAGTCCAGCGAACAGGTCGAAGCTGGCAGCGGCCTTGTGCATGCCACCGGTTCCGCCCTGGGCGTAATGATTGACCGCATCAAGAGCGTGACCACGATGATCGCCGACATCGCCAATTCGGCTCGGGAACAGTCGCTGGGTCTGTCCGAGATCAACTCGGGCGTCAAGCAGCTGGACGAGGTGACCCAGCGCAATGCCGCCGTGGTGGTGCAATCCACGACGTCAAGCGAATCGCTGCACGCCAACGCTTCCCGGCTGACCGAAAGCCTGGCGCGGTTCCGGGTGCCGGCGGGCGCCGGTCTGACCCCGGTGCCGGTCGCGGCTTCGATGGGCGCGGGCCTGTCCGCTGTCTCCGCCGGCCCGGCTTCCACGTCCCATCCGGATCCGCAGACCGCCGCCCCTCGGCTCGAAGAGTTCCAGCCGGTCCCGCTGCCCCGCACCGGAACCTCCGATGTCGGTCAGTGGGAGGACTTCTGAACCGAATCCGCCAACCGCTGCGCCCCGAGACGCGGCCGCAGGCAAGCTTGCAGCCCAAGCCAAGGCGCGGCGGCACCTGGGCGGGCGTCGGTCGAAGACCCGCAACAGGCCATCCCGGTGCCCTTGCCGCCTTGGTTGCCCGGCGGGGGGTGCGGACGGCGCAGGTATCGCCGGGACCCGAGCACCGGAACGGGTGCCTCGGCCCCGCACGAAGATCCGAATCCCCCTGCGGCACGGTTGGCGAGTGGCCGGCGGAAGCACCACTCCCCAAGCCCCCAAGGCCGAGCGGAGCGCGGCTTGGGGAAGAATCGACCTTGCCGGCCTTTGGCCAGAGGTGCGAGTGCCCTGGCATCAAGCAACACTTGGTCCTTGCGGTCCGGGCTGTCGCCTGGCGGGGCGCGCAGGTGCTGTCGGGACGAAGCCGGGACATGTGCCTGTCGGGACGAGGCGGGAGGGTTCCTCCCGGCATCGGCGGCCAGGGCATCCTGCGGCCTTGAGGCCCTGCGGTCCGGGCTGTCGACTGGCCGGGCGCACCGGTACTGTCGGGGCGAAGCCGGGATATGGGTCTTTCGGGCGAGGCGGGAGGGTTCCTCCCGGCATCGGCGGCCAGGGCATCCTGCGGCCTTGAGGCCCTGCGGTCCGGGCTGTCGCCTGGCCGGGCGCGCTGGTGCTGTCGGGACGAAGCCGGGACGTGGGTCTGTTCGACACTGGGGAGGGTTGGCCCCCGGCGCAGGTGGCCGAAGGCCTGATGTGGCAGTCCTTGGCGGGCCGAGGCGCCTTGGCCCCGGATGCGGGTCGGCCGGCATCGGTCGCTTTCGGCCAGGCCATGACCGATCATGCCGACAAGCCGACCGTGCCTTCAGGCGCAACTGCCGGGACGGTCTCTTGCCCGCGCGAGGCGACGGCCGGGGTCCGGCAACGACGGCCTGGCCGGATTCAGGGCGCAGTGAGACTGCCCGCCCGGGCCTGATTCGGCCAGAGACCGTCGGTCGGGGCGCTGTCGAAGGGGCGGGCGCCAACCCGTCACCTGTCCAGAGGATCTGGCTGCGATCCGCCTCGGGCGCGTCGGGCGCGCTGGACGCGATGCGTCGCGACAGGGCCGGGGGAACGCGCGGCCACCGACTCCGGGGCCGCGCATGCCGGGACCGGGGCTGTCATCCTTGCGGCGGACCGGTCCAGGTCCGGCCAGCGCGCGCCGCCACGCGCATGGGGGCCTTGATCGTGGCGCCCCCGGGGAACCGCATGGACGTGGCGGCGGTCGGCCCGGCGGACGCAAGTGGCAAAAGGCCGTCAGACGGGTCGGAAACCGGCTCCTGAGGCACCGACCCGGTCCGCGTTGCCGGAGCGCGATGCGCTTGCCAAGGGGCCCGTCACCCCGACGCCCGGTCGAGGTGAGGATGGTCCGTCCGTCCGGGCAGGAGCGGGCGGCGGGGTCGGTCCCCGGCGCTCCAATGCCGTCGGGCCGGGGATGAACCTCGCGGCAATCCCGGACAGGGCCGGCTGCAAGCGTTTGCTGCCGGGACAGGCCAGGCCCGGCACCTTGCAGGCCAGGCCGCAGGGCGATCCCGCCCCCCTGCCCCGACCCTGAGCCGGGGTGAGCACGGGCGGGCCTTCAGGCGCGGCCAGGGGTTGTGGGAGGCGCCGCCAGACCCCCGAGGGCGGTGGCGTGTGTCGAAGGGGCCGCAGGCAGGTGGGGCGGCGCGGTCTTGGGCGTCATGCGGCTGCGATGAAGTCGGCAAGGCGGTTGCGCAGGGCCGGCGGCCAGGGCTGCGGGCGCAGGCCGGGACCGACAAAGACCAGGGTCACGTCGGCGGCAAGGCGGTGCACCCCGTCGCCATGCGCCTCAAGGTGCAGGCCGATCGAGGTGGTCCCCAGGCGGGTGACCAGAAGTTGCCAGTCCAGCACCTCGCCCAGGCGCGACGGGGCATGGAAGCTGACCTCGGCCCGCACCGTTGGAACACCCTCGCCCGCCGCCATCATGGCCTCGTACGGGTAGTGCCCGATGTCCCTGAAGAAATTCTCGGCCACCGAGTTCGTCATCTCGAAGTAGCGCGGGTAGAAGACGATCCCGGCCGGGTCGCAATGGTTGAACTCGATGCGGATGGAGCGGTGGTAGATCATGGCAGGGCCCTCTGGACGAAGATGCGCCGGCTTTCGGTGGCGGGGTTGCGGATGCGCAGTGCGGCGACGTCGGTGCGGTTCCGGTCCGTCGCCCGGCCCCGGTTCGCCGCGCCGCACGGGTTTGCCGGACTGCCGAAGACCGGGCCCGCCGGATCGCTGCCAAGGTGCTTCATGGCGTCCTTTCCCTGAACGCCGCCAGCCTGCCACTGGGCTGGAAGAGCTTCAAGCTTGAGAGTCTCGGGCCGCAATGATCTTGTTGCCGCGGCAAGGGGCGCGTGGCAGCAAGACGCCAGCCAGGGAGACGGACATGGACGGCGCCTATTTCCTGTATCACTCGATCGGGATGTATCCCGGAAAGGCGCGCGACCTGGCGGCGGCGATGGCCGAGTTCGCGCTGACCTGGGGCACGGCGGACGATGCGCAATGGGGCTGGGTGCTGCCGCGGCGGCAAAGGTTCATCGACCGCTGGCGGGGTATCCTGAACGCCGCGCCAGGCAGCGTGACGACCTGCGAGAACGTGACCGCCGGGCTGCATGCCATTCTGGCCGCGTTGCCGGATGGCCACCTGCGCGGCCGCAGCCTGCTGGTGGCAGCGGATTGCTTTCCGTCCAACCACTTTCTGCTGCAAGCGCTGGCGCCGCGCTTCGGCTTCACGCTGAAGACGGTGCCGCTGCGGCAGGGGGCCGCACGGGTGGAGGACGAGGATTTCCTGGATGCCTGGACGCCCGATGTCGGTCTGGCACTGCTGACCTGGGTCAGTTCCACCACCTCGGCCCGGATCGACCTGGCCCGCGCGGTGGCGCATGGCCGGCGGATGGGGGCGCTGGTGGGGGTGGACATCACCCAGGGGGCGGGGCTCTTGCCGTTCGACGTGACGGCGCCCGAGGTGGATTTCGCGCTGTCCACCAGCCTGAAGTGGATGTGCGGCACGCCGGGGGCGGGGGTGCTGTATGTCTCGCCGCGGCTGGTGCCGCATTGCGCGCCGCAGGTGGCTGGCTGGTTCAGCCAGGACAACCCGTTCAACTGGGACATCGCGCGGTTTGCCTATGCGCCCGACATGAGGCGGTTCGACAGCGGCACGCCGGGGTGCATGGCCGCCATCGCCTCGTTGCCGGCCCTGGATTGGCACGCGGGGCAGGACCATGCGGCGATCCGGGCGCAGAACCGGCGGCTGACGGCGCGGCTGTTCGACATCGCCGATGCCCTGAGGCTGGCCACGCTGACCCCGCGCGAGGAGGAAAGGCGCGGTGGCTCGGTGATGCTGCGGCTGCCCGAGACCGTGCCGGCGGCACAGGTGGTGGCCGGCCTGCGCGCCGAAGGCGTCAGCGCCGACCACCGCAGCCAGACCTTGCGCCTGTCGCCCGGCGTGCTGACGACCGAGGCCGGGGTGGCGCGGCTTGAGGCCGCATTGGCGCGGCTGCTGCGAGGCTAGCCCGGGTCTGCGGCATCGCGGCCGGGGGCCGGGCCTTGCCAGTGCGCCCGGGTCGGGCGTATTCGGCAGGCCCCGGTGTCGAGGGTTCTACCGCATGACCGCAGTGAGACGGCTATTCTCCGAAGGGTTCCGCATCTTCTTTCTTGCGGCCTGCGTCTTTGCGCTGGTGTCCCTGGCGGTCTGGGAGGTCTGGCTGGCCGCCCAGGCGGCGGGCGGGCTGGTCGAGTTGCCGACCGCCGCGCTGCCGACCCTGTGGCACGCGCATGAGATGGTGTTTGGCTATGCCGGGGCCACGCTGGGCGGCTTTCTTCTGACGGCAGTGCCCGGATGGGTGGGCAGCAAGGCGGCGGCGCAACGGTTCATCCTGCTGGTCTTTCTGCTGTGGCTGGCCGGCCGGGCGGCGGTCTGGGCCTCGGGCAGCCTGCCGGCGCCCCTGGTGGCGCTGGCCGACCTGTCCTATCTGCCGGTCCTGGGCTGGAAGGTGGGCCGGCTGCTGATGCTGCGGCCCAAGCCGCAACAACTGGTCCTGCTGGCGGTGATCGCCGTGGTCTGGACCGGGAACGTCTTTTGCCACCTGGACTGGCTGGGCCTGATGCCGGACGGTGCCAGTCTGGGGGTGCGGGCGGGCCTTCTGGGCCATGCCGCGCTGATCTTCATCATCGGCGGCCGGGTGGTTCCCGGCTTTACCCGCAACGCCATGGTTCAGGCGGGGCGCGAGCACGGCCACCCGCGCAACCCCACGGCGCTGGCGGTGCTGTCCATTGCCCCGGCGCTGGCGCTGCCGGTCGCCGTTCTGGCCGGGCTGCCGGCGGGGCTGAACGGCACGCTGGCACTGGCGGCGGGCGCGGCGGGGCTGGTCCGGCTGGCGCTGTGGCAGGGCCTGTGGACGGTGACGCGGCCCATCCTCTGGACGCTGCATCTGGCCAGCCTGATGGGTGCGGCGGGCCTGATCGCGCTGGGGCTGGCGTATCTGAACATCGGTTCGGAAATTGCCGCGCTGCATCTGATCGGCATTGGCGGCATCGGCGGGATGACGCTGTCGATCCTCAGCCGGGCCACGCTGGGCCATACCGGCCGGCCGCTGGTGGCGCCGCCTGCGCTGGCTCTGGCCTATGCCCTGCTGCCGCTGGCCGCGCTGGCGCGCTTTGCCGGGTCGACCTGGCCCGAGGTTTATTACCCGACGGGGCTGGCTGCGGGTGCGCTGTGGCTGACGGCCTATGGCCTGACCCTGGCCACCCTGCTGGCGGCCTTCCTGGGCCCGCGCCTGCCGCGTGCCCCGGTCGAACGCCAGCCGACCGAGGCGCTGGGCCGGATGCGGCGCGAAGGGACCAGGGCATAGCCAAAGGGCGACCGGATCACCGCTCTTGATCTTGCCGCCCGCGCGGCGCTACTTGCCGCGAAGGGATGGGAGGCCACGATGGCGGTGATCACGCTTCTGGATGGCGGCATGGGCCAGGAACTGGTGGCGCGGGCGACGCGCGATCCGGGGCCGCTTTGGGCGACCCGGGTGATGATTGACCATCCGGGTCTGGTGAAGGCGATCCACGACGATTACTTCGACGCGGGCGCAAGTGTTGCCACGACGAACACCTACAACATCCTGCACGACCGGCTGCAGCGCGACGGTTTGGACGCGCTATATCACGCGCTGCACCTGCGCGCGCTGGCCGAGGCGCATGAGGCGCGTGCGCGGGCCGGACGCGGGATCATCGCCGGTTCGATGGGCCCCTTGGGCGAAAGCTACCGGCCCGACCTGACGCCCCCGGTCGAAGTCTCGACCGCGCTTTACGCCGAAAAGGCCCGGCTGATGGCGGCGCATGTCGACGTGATCCTGATCGAGACGATCTCCTCGCTCGACCTTGCCCGCGGCGCATTGCGGGGCGCGCAGGCGGCGGGGCGGCCGGTCTGGCTGTCGGTCTCGGTCGATGATCGCGACGGCACGCGCCTGCGGTCCGGAGAGCCGGTGGCCGGGCTGGCCGATGTGATCGCCGAGGCGCCTACGGCGGCGGTTCTGGCGAATTGTTCCATGCCCGAGGCGATGGCCCCGGCGCTGTCGGTGCTGGGGGGGCTGGGTCTGCCCTTCGGCGCCTATGCCAACGGGTTTTCCGAGATCACCGGCCTGCCGCTGCCGGACAATCAGGCCCCGCCGGCCTATTGCGCGCGCCATGACCTGACGCCCGAGCGCTATGCCGATTTCGTCATGGCCTGGGTCGACATGGGCGCCACCCTGGTTGGCGGCTGCTGCGAGGTGGGGCCTCCCCACATCCGCCATCTGGCCGGGCGCCTGCGCGACGCCGGCCACCAGATCGCATGATCCCGGATTTCGTCTACGCGCCGCCGGACGCGCCTCTGAAAATCCTTTTCGAGGATCGGCACATCCTGGTGCTGGACAAGCCGGCGGGTCTGCTTTCGGTGCCGGGCAAGCTGGCCGGGCGCGAGGATTGTCTGCTGTCGCGGCTGCAGGCGGCGCGGTGGGATGCGCTCTTGGTGCACCGGCTGGATTGCGACACTTCGGGGGTGATGATCTTTGCCCGCACCAAGGCCGCGCAGGGCTTTCTGGGGCAGGAATTCGAGCAGCGTCGGGCGCAAAAGACCTATGTCGCCCGGGTCTGGGGCAAGATTGACGGGGAAAGCGGCCGGATCGACCTGCCGCTTTGCGCCGACTGGCCGAACCGGCCGCGGCAGATGGTCAGCCCTGAGCATGGCCGCCCGGCGCAGACCGACTGGCAGGTGATCGGCCGAAGCCCTGGCGAAACCCGGGTCCGGCTGACCCCGCACACCGGGCGCAGCCATCAGTTGCGGGTGCACATGCTGGCCTTGGGCCACCCGATCCTGGGCGATCCGATCTATGCGACTGGCCCGGCTCGCGATTTCCCGCGGTTGATGCTGCACGCCGAGACCCTGGCGCTGCACCATCCGGCCACGAAAGACCGGGTCAGCTTTGTCGCCCCGGTGCCTTTCTGAAATCCGTTAACCAGGATGCAACTTCCGTGCATAACTCTGGCGGCGTCCTGACCAAAGGCCCCCCATGTCCGTGCTTCGTGCCGCCTTCTCGCTGCGTTACGCCCTTGTCACCGGCCCGGCGCTGCTGGCGCTGGCCGCCTTTGCGGCGCTGGTGCTGCACCTGGGCGCCGATTGGATGCTTTGGCCGGTCGCACTGGCCGCAGCCGGGGTGACGGCGCTGGGGGTCTACGACCTGACCCAGACCCGCCACGCGGTCTTGCGCAACTATCCCGTTGCCGCGCACCTGCGGTTCCTGCTGGAATCGATCCGCCCCGAGATGCGGCAGTATTTCTTCGAAGGCGACAAGGACGGCGCCCCCTTCCCGCGCGACAAGCGGGCCATCGTCTATCAGCGTGCCAAGAAGGAGTTGGACAAGCGCCCCTTCGGCACCCAGTTCGACGTCTATCAGGAGCAATACGAATGGCTGCACCATTCCATCACTCCGCGCCCGCCGGTGGGGCATGAGGCGATGCGAGTCATGGTCGGGGCGGGCACGCGGCTGCCCTATGCGGCCAGCCTGCTGAACATCTCGGCGATGAGCTATGGCGCGCTGTCGGCCAATGCGATCCGGGCGCTGAACCGCGGCGCCAAGGCGGGCGGGTTCTACCACGACACCGGCGAAGGCGGCGTGTCGCCCTGGCACCGTGAGGCGGGGGGCGATCTGGTCTGGGAACTCGGCTCGGGCTACTTCGGCGCGCGGGCGGCGGATGGCGGGTTCGATGCCGGCCTGTTCGCCGAGGCCGCGGCGGACCCGCAAATCCGCATGGTCGAGTTGAAGCTGTCGCAAGGGGCGAAGCCGGGGCATGGCGGCGTGCTGCCGGCCGCGAAGGTGACCGCCGAGATCGCCCGCATCCGCGGCGTGCCGATCGGGCAGGACTGCGTCTCGCCGGCCAGCCATGCGGGTTTCTCCACCCCGATCGGGCTGCTGGAGTTCGTCGCCCGGATGCGCGATCTGTCGGGCGGCAAGCCGGCCGGGTTCAAGCTGTGCATCGGCCACCCGTGGGAATTCATGGCCATCTGCAAGGCCATGGTGGAAACCGGGATCACCCCCGATTTCATCGTGGTCGACGGCAAGGAAGGCGGCACCGGTGCGGCCCCGCTGGAATTCATGGACCACATCGGCATGCCGCTGCGCGACGGGCTGACCTTCGTGCACAACGCCCTGGTGGGGGTGGGCCTGCGTGACAGGGTGCGGATCGGCGCCAGCGGCAAGATCACCTCGGCCTTCGACATGGCCAAGGTGCTGGCGCTGGGGGCCGACTGGTGCAACGCCGCGCGCGGCTTCATGTTCGCGGTGGGCTGCATCCAGGCGCAGGCCTGCCATACCGGCGAATGCCCCACCGGCGTGGCCACGCAAGACCCGCTGCGCCAACGCGGCATCGTGGTGCCTGACAAGGCCGACCGGGTGGCGAACTTTCATCGCAACACGCTGCATGCGCTGGCCGAACTGGTGGCCGCGGCGGGGCTGTCGCACCCGTCCGAGCTGCGGCCGCACCACTTTCTGCGCCGCACCGATGCCGACCGGGTGCTGTCTTTCGACGCCTTGTATGAGCAATTGCAGACCGGGCAGTTGTTGGCCGACCCGGGCTCATCTCCGCGGTTCGCCGAGGCCTGGGCACGGTCACGCGCCGACAGCTTCGCACGGGTGGCGTAGGGGCGGCTGGTCCGGGGCTATGCCGCGACGGTCACCCTGACCCCGGCCGCGGCCAGCATGGCGGCAAGAGAGTCCGTCGGCGCGGCCTCGGTGACCAGATGGTGAAAGGCCTGCGGCGGGGCCACCGCGATGGGCGCGCTATGGCCGAACTTGGCGGCATCGGCGGCGACAATCACCGTCTCGGCCCGGGCGATCATGGCACGGCTGAACTCGGCCTCGCGCAGGTCTTGCAGCAGGAATCCACCCTCGGCGTTCACCGCGGCCACCGACAGGATCGCGTGGCCCACCCGGAACTGGCGCAGGAAGTCCAGCGCCTCGGCCCCGAAGGCGCCGCCGTCATGGGCGCGAAGCTCGCCCCCGGCCATGAAGACGCGGTTGCCGTTCACCCCGGCCAGGGCCTGCGCGACGGGCAGGGAATTGGTCACCACAAGCAACTCGCGCCGCGCCCGCAGGGCCTGGGCGACATAGGCCGTGGTCGACCCCACGTCGAGAAACACCGACGCCCCGTCGGGCAGCATCCGCGCCACCGCCTCGGCAATGCGGCGCTTGGCGCCGGGGTTCACCTGCATCCGCTGGGCGAAGGTCGGCTCGGGGCCCCAGTCCTTGAGATGCGCGCCGCCGTGGACGCGGGCGATGCGGCCTGCGGCTTCCAGCCGTTTCAGCGCGCGGCGGATGGTTTCGCCGGTGACCCCCAGGGCGCCGGCCAGATCCTCGACCCGGGCGGTGCCGGTTTCCTCAAGCCGCTCAAGGATTGCGCGTTCGCGGGGACCGGAGAGCATTGGCTTTGTGGCTCCGTTGGGTTCTGCGGCTTTTTGCTGTGAATATCCACGAAAATCCAACACGAATCCACAGGATTCAACATTGGGTTTGACAGGCGCGGGGATTCGGCCGCAGCCTTGGCGGTGCGGACGACCGGGGCCAACCGGCGGCGAAAGGCATGACAACAGGAGAGGATCACGGATGAAACGGATGACCCTTGCGACGGCCGCAGCGCTGGTGCTCAGCGGTGGCATGGCCCTTGCGGAAGTGAAAAGCGAAGACCCGATCAAGCTGACGCTGCACGACTGGACCGGCCAGCTGATCACCACCCAGATCATGGCCGCGGTGCTGGAGGAGGCGGGCTACAACGTCGAACTGGTGCAGGCCGACTATCTGGCGCAGTTCGCGGGCCTTGAGACGGGCGATCTGCACGTTGCCATGGAGATCTGGGAGACGACGGGCCGCGAGGCGATGGATGCCGCCATCGGCAAGGGCGGTGTCGTCAACCTGGGTGAGACCGGAATGCTGGCCAAGGAAGAATGGTGGTATCCGTCCTACGTCAAGGAACAGTGCCCGGGCCTGCCGGACTGGACCGCGCTGAACGATTGCGCCGCGGTCTTCGCCACCGCCGAGACCGGCGAGAAGGGCCGCTATCTGGGCGGGCCGGTCACCTGGGGCGGTTTCGACGAGGAACGCATTGCCGGCCTGGGCCTGAACTATGAGGTGATCCACGCCGGCACCGATGCGGCGATGTTCGCCGAACTGGAATCGGCCTATCAGCGCAAGGACCCGATCCTGCTGTGGGTCTATGCGCCGCACTGGGCACCGCAGAAGTATGAGGGCGAGTGGGTCGAGTTCCCGGCCTATGAGGCCGCCTGCTACACCGATCCGGCCTGGGGCGGCAACCCGAACGCCACGCATGACTGCGGCAAGCCTTCCGGGCCGATCTGGAAGGTGGGCTGGGCCGGCCTGGCGGAGAAGTGGCCGGGCGCCGACAAGGCGATCCGCGCCTTCACCATCGACAACGACGCCATGGGGGCGATGATCGCCAAGGTCGATCTCGACGGCCAGCCGATCGAGGACGTGGTCAACGAATGGATGGATGGAAACCAGGCCACCTGGTCGGCCTGGATCGCCCAGTAACCTTGTGCTGACCGGACCAGCGGGGCGGCCCGTCGCGGCCGCCCTGCCTTTCCCCTGCCCGGAACCGCGATGACCCGCCCTGTCAAACTGGCCTGCCGCCATGTGTGGAAGATTTACGGCCCGCATCCCGAACGCCTGTTGGGAAACGCGCCCACGCTTGAGGCGATCCGCGCCTCGGGCCATGTCGGCGCGGTGCGGGATGTCAGCCTTGCGGTGGGGGAAGGCGAGATCTTCGTCATCATGGGGCTGTCGGGGTCGGGCAAATCGACCCTGGTGCGCTGCCTGTCGCGGCTGGTGGAACCGACCGGCGGCGAGATCCTGTATGACGGCGAGGATCTGCTGAAGGCGTCTCCGGCGCGGATGATCGAGATCCGCCGGCACCACATGGGGATGGTGTTCCAGCACTTCGCCCTGCTGCCGCATCTGACGGTGCTGGAGAACGTGGCCTTTCCGCTGGAGGTTCAGGGTCTGGCGCGGGCGGCCCGCGAGGCGCGGGCGCGCGAGGTGATCGGGCTGGTGGGCCTGCAGGGCCGTGAGGGGCATTTCCCGCGCCAGCTGTCGGGCGGCCAGCAGCAGCGGGTGGGCATTGCCCGCAGCCTGGCGGTGGAACCGGACCTGTGGTTCCTCGACGAGCCGTTTTCGGCGCTGGACCCGCTGATCCGGCGCGAGATGCAGGAGGAATTCCTGCGCATCCAGAAGCAGTTGAAAAAGACCATCGTCTTCATCACCCATGACTTTGACGAGGCCATCCGCCTGGCCGACCACATCGCCATCATGAAGGACGGCGCCCTGGTCCAGGTCGCCAGCCCCGAGGAACTGGTGCTGGCCCCGGCCGACGATTACGTCCGCGCCTTCACTGCGCATGTCAGCCGGGCCAAGGTCATCACCCTGGGCCGGATCGCCACAAAGGGCGTGCCCGCGGGGGTGGCGGGCACCCTGCCGGCCGAGGCGCGGGTGGAAACGGTGGCCGAGCAGGTGGTGACCGCCGGACGGCCCTTCGCGGTGGAACGCGAGGGGGCGGTGATCGGCCATGTCACACCGCAGGCGGTGATCGACGTGCTGATCGGGCGCGGGACATGAGGTTGTGGCCGGCCATATGGGCGGCGCTGGCCGCCGCGGCGCTGGCCCTCGCGCTGTGGGCCAGGCTGCCCGCGGGCTGGCTATGGCCTCCGCAGGCGATGCATCTGCCGATGGCGGGCTGGATCACTGCCGGGATGGCCTGGCTGACCGACACGGCGGCGATCGGGCCGGTCACCTTCAAGGACCTCACGCGCGGCATCGCGGCAGTGATCGAGGCGCCCTATGACGCGGCGCGGGTGCTGCTGGTGGACGGCATCACCGAAGGCAAGGGACGCAAGGCGACGGTGCTGGTGCCACCGCTGAGCTGGGTCGCGGTGACCGTGGCGGCGGTGGCGCTGGGGCATTACGCCAAGGACCTGGCGCTGGGGCTGCTGGCCGGGGCGCTGATGCTGTATCTGGCGGTCTTCGATCAGTGGGACAGCGCCATGGTCACGCTGGCCTCGATTGCCATCGCGGTGCCTTTGGGGGTTGCCGGGGGGCTGGGCCTTGGCATCGCGGCCTGGCGCTGGCGCTGGGTCGAGCGGGTGCTGTCGCCGGTGCTGGACCTGATGCAGACCGTACCGACCTTTGCCTATCTGGTGCCGGTGCTGGTGCTGTTCGGTTTCGGCCCCGTTTCAGCACTGCTGGCGACGGTGATCTATGCGATGCCGCCGATGGTGCGGGTGACGCTGGTCGCCTTGCGCGCCGTGCCCTCGGAGATTGTCGATTTCGCCGACATGGCGGGCTGCACCCAGACCCAGCGGATGCGCAAGGTGATGCTGCCCGTCGCCCTGCCAGACCTGATGGTGGGGGTGAACCAAGTCATCATGCTGAGCCTGAACATGGTCATCATCGCCTCGATGATCGGCGCCGGCGGTCTGGGCGCGGATGTGCTGGCAAGCCTGCGGCGGCTGGACATCGGCGGCGGCATCGAATCGGGGCTGGCGATCACCGCGCTGGCCATCGTGCTGGACCGGCTGGGTCAGGCTCTGGCCGCGAAGGCCGGGGGGGTGCGGGCCGCCGAGGGTTCCTGGCCCAGGCGGCATCCGCGGACGGTTCTGGTCCTGGCGGTGATCCTGGCGTCCGGGGTGCTGGGGCTGTTGGTGCCGGCGGTGCAGGACTGGCCGAAGGATTGGACGGTCACCACCAAGCCGTTCTGGGCCGATCTGATGGAGTGGATCAACGTCAAATACTACGAGCAGCTGGAAGCGCTGCGGGTCTGGGTGCTGGAGCATGTGATGCTGCCGGTTAAGGGGTTCCTGCTGGCGCTGCCCTGGCCGCTGGTGGTGGGCGTCGCGACGCTGGCCGGCTGGCGGCTGGGGGGCCTGCGGCTGGCGGCGTTGGCTGTGGCCCTGGGGCTGTTCCTGGCGGCAACAGGGCTGTGGGAACAGGCGATGATCACGCTCTATCTCTGCGGCGTGTCGGTCGCCATCGCCATGGCGCTGGGGGTGCCGCTGGGCATCCTTGCGGCCTCAAGCGAGCGCGCGGGCAAGGTGATCGGCACCGTGGTGGACACGCTGCAGACGCTGCCCAGCTTTGTCTATCTGATCCCGGTCGTCATGCTGTTCCGGGTCGGCGACTTCAGCGCGATGATCGCGGTGGTGCTGTTCGCACTGGTCCCGGCGGTGAAATACACCGCGCACGGGTTGCGTTCGGTGCCGGAAGAGCTGGTCGAGGCGGGGGTGGTCAGCGGGGCGACGCGCTGGCAGATCCTGCGCAAGGTGCGGCTGCCGATGGCGGTGCCGATGATCCTCTTGGGCCTGAACCAGACCATCCTGCTGGCGCTATCGATGCTGGTGATCACCGCCTTGGTGGGTACGCGCGACCTGGGACAAGAGGTCTATATCGCGCTGACCAAGGCCGATGTCGGGCGCGGGCTGGTGGCGGGGCTGTCGGTGGCGGCCATCGCCATCCTGGCCGACCGGCTGATCGGGGCGGCCGCAAAGGACGCAAAGGCGCGGCTGGAGGGCGGGACATGACGCCGGAAGACAAGGTGCGCGGGCTGTCGTGCTGGACCGGGCGGGTGCGGATCGAACCCCTGGGCGGCGGCATCACCAACCGCAACTTCGTGGTGCAGGATGGCGCGCGGCGGGCCGTGGTGCGGATCGGCGACGACATTCCGGTGCACCAGATCCTGCGGTTCAACGAGTTGGCGGCGTCGAAGGCGGCCTTTGCGGCCGGGGTCTCTCCGGCGGTGCTGCACCATGAACCGGGCGCACTGGTGATCGACTTTGTCGAGGGGCGGACACTGGCCGCCGAAGACTTGCGCCAGCGGCCGATGCTGGCCGAGGCGCTGGCGCTGGTGGGGCGGGCGCATCGCGACATCCCCCGGTTCCTCCGCGGCCCGGCGCTGATGTTCTGGGTGTTCCACGTCCTGCGCGACTATGCCGGCACGCTGCGCGACGGCGGGTCGCGGCATCTGGCCTTGATCCCGGGCCTCTTGGACGAAGCCGCCCGTCTCGAGGCTGCGGTTGGGCCGATCGAACTGGTCTTCGGGCACAACGACCTGCTTCCGGCGAATTTCCTGCACGACGGCCAGAGGCTGTGGCTGATCGACTGGGACTATGCCGGCTTCAACTCGCCCCTCTTCGACCTGGGCGGCCTGGCCGCCAACAACGGCCTGACGCCCGACGACGAGGCCTGGATGCTGGCCACCCATTTCGGCCGCGACCCGGATGCCGCCCTCTGGCGGGCCTATCGGGCGATGAAGGCCGGGGCGGCGCTGCGCGAGACCATGTGGAGCATGGTTTCCGAGATTCACTCGGAACTCGACTTCGATTTCGCGGCCTATACGGCCACCAACCTGGACACCTACCATGCGGCGCTGGCCGCCTTCGAGGATTCCCATGGCTGAACTTCCCTCCACTGCCAAGGCCGTGGTCATCGGCGGGGGCATCGTCGGCTGCTCGGTCGCCTATCACCTGGGCAAGCTGGGCTGGACCGACACGGTGCTGCTGGAACGCAAGAAGCTGACCTCCGGCACCACCTTCCACGCCGCGGGCCTGGTGGGGCAGTTGCGCACCTCGGCCAACATCACCCAGCTGCTGGGCCATTCGGTGGCGCTGTACCGCACGCTGGAACAGGAGACCGGCCTGCAGACCGGCTGGAAGATGAACGGCGGTCTGCGGCTAGCCTGCAACGCCGAACGCTGGACCGAGGTCAAGCGGCAGGCCACCACGGCGCACAGCTTCGGGCTGGAAATGCACCTGCTGACGCCGCGCGAGGCGCAGGATCTGTGGCCCCTGATGACCATCGACGATGTGGTCGGTGCGGCCTACCTGCCGACGGACGGGCAGGCGAACCCCTCGGACATCACCCAAAGCCTGGCGCGCGGGGCGCGGATGGCGGGGGTCAAGATCTTCGAAGACACGCCGGTGATGAGGGTGATCGTCGAGGACGGCCGCATCCGTGGGGTGGAAACGCCTTTCGGAACCATCGCTTGCGAAAAGGTCGTGGTCTGCGCCGGGCAATGGACACGGACCCTTGCTGCGACCGTGGGGGTGAACGTGCCGCTGGTCAGCGTCGAGCATCAATACATGATCACCGAGCGGATCGAAGGGGTGACACCGAAGCTGCCCACTTTGCGCGACCCCGACCGGCTGACCTACTGGAAGGAAGAGGTGGGCGGTCTGGTCTGGGGCGGCTACGAGCCGAACCCCAAGCCCTGGGCGGCAGAGGGCATTCCCGAGGGGTTCCACTTCGAGACGCTGACGCCGGACTGGGACCACTACGAGCAGTTCATGGAGAACGCCATCGCGCGGGTGCCCGCTTTGGCGGGGGCGGGGGTGAAGCAGCTCTTGAACGGCCCGGAGAGTTTCACGCCGGACGGCAACTTCATTCTCGGCGAGGCGCCGGAGCTGCGGAATTTCTATGTCGGCGCGGGGTTCAATGCCTTTGGCATCGCCGCGGGTGGCGGCGCCGGGATGGCGCTGGCGGAATGGGTGGCCAAGGGCGAGCCGGCCTTCGATTTGTGGCCGGTGGACATTCGCCGTTTCGGCGGGGTGCATCGGTCGGTGGACTGGGTGCGCAGCCGCACGATGGAAGCCTATGGCAAGCACTACACCATCGCCTGGCCGTCCGAGGAAATGCGGTCCTGCCGGCCGACCCGGCGCAGCCCGCTTTACGCCCACCTGCAGGCCGCCGGGGCCTGTTTCGGCGAAAAGCTGGGCTGGGAGCGGCCGAACTGGTTTGCCGACCTCGCCGCGGGAGAAGAGCCGGTGGACCGATACTCCTATCAGCGGCCGGGCTGGTGGGGCGCGGCGCGGCGCGAGCACCAGGGGTGCCGCGAGGCGGCGGTGCTGATCGACCAGACCTCGTTCGCCAAGTTCGTGCTGAAGGGGCCGGGGGCGGCACGCGACCTGAACCGCATCGCGGCGGGGAACGTCGACCGGGCTGTGGGAAGCCTGACCTATACCCAGATGCTGAATGCCAGGGGCGGCATCGAATGCGACCTGACCGTGGTGCGCCGGGCGGCGGACGAGTTCTACATCGTCACCGGCACCGGCTTTGCCACGCATGATTTCGACTGGATTTCCAGGCATTTGCGCGGGGATTGCCAGCTTCTGGACGTGACCTCGGGGTTCGCGGCGCTGTCGCTGATGGGGCCGGAGGCGCGGGAAATCCTGGGCCGGGTCTGCCCGGACGATCTGTCGAACGACCGGTTCCCCTTCGGCACGGCGAAGGCGATCTCGGTCGCCGGCTGCCCGGTGCTGGCCTTGCGGGTGACCTATGTCGGCGAGTTGGGCTGGGAACTGCACATGCCGACCGAGGTGGCGGTGACGGTCTACGAGGCGCTGATGCAGGCCGGGCGCGGCCTGGGGCTGGTGAACGCGGGCTACAGGGTGATCGAGACGCTGCGGCTGGAGAAGGGCTACCGCGCCTGGGGCGCCGACATCGGGCCGGACCATACGCCGGTCGAGGCGGGGCTGGCCTGGGCCTGCAAGATGAAATCGAACGTCGACTTCATCGGGCGCGAGGCGGTGGCGGCGCAACTGGCGGGCGGGGTGAAGAAGCGTCTGGCGACCTTCACCGCCGCGCCCGAGGTGGTGCTGCTGGGCCGCGAGACGATCTACCGCGACGGGCAGCGGGTGGGCTGGCTGTCGTCTGGCGGGTTCGGGCATACGGTGGGGAGATCCATCGGAATGGGCTATGTGCGGCAGGCCGGGGGGGTGACGGAAGATTTCGTCCTGTCAGGCACTTACGAGCTTGAGGTGGCCAGCGAACGGGTGCCGGCGCAGGTGCACCTGGAGCCCTTGTATGACCCCAAGGGGCTGCGGGTGAAGGCCTAGCCGGCGGCGGCGCGCAGGGCCTGCATCAGCTCGGCCAGGGCCTTGCGGTAGCGGTCGTCCTTCAGGCGGCCATCTGCGTCGAAGGCGTTGGAACTGTCGGCCACCAGCACCTCGGGGCCGGTCAGCAGGTGCGGATGGAACGGCGTCAACATCAGCCGCAGGGCAAACTGCGAACGGTCGCCGCCGCCGCGGCCATCGGCGGCCGAGACCAGGGCGACCGGCTTGTCTTTCCAGGGCGCGCCCTTGGTGCGGCTGACCCAGTCGAGCGCGTTCTTCACCACGCCGGGCGGGGCCTTGTTGTATTCCGGGCAGGCGATCACCACCGCATCCGCCGCCGCGATCTGGTCGGCAAGGGTTTGAACGGCCTTGGGAATTCCATCGGCGGCCTCAAGGTCTCCGTCATAGAGCGGCAGCCGCAGGTTGGCCTCGGTCTGCGTCGCCGGCCCGAAGGCCTGGCGGGCTTCGGCCAGCAGCAGGCGGTTGGTCGAACCGGCACGCAGGGCGCCGGGAATGCCTAGGAGAGTGAGCATGGCGGGTCTGTCCTGACGGGGCGGCGGAAGGTGATCGAGGTCGGGCGGGCATAGCCCGGGTGCGCGGTGCAGCCGGTTTCGGCAAAGCCGAGCGCCTTGAAAACGCAGTGGTTTTCGAAAAGTTCCACGCGCGTCTGCAATTCCAGCGCGGGCAACCCCAGCGCACGGGCGCGGGTCTCGGCCAGGTCGATCAGGGCCCGGGCAAGGCCCCGGCTGCGGTGGCTGCGCGCGACGGCCAGCTTGCCCAGATACAACGCGTGGTCCTTTGGGGTCAGGACCACGCAGGCAAGGGGCGGGTGGCCGATGGCCCAGACCTCGATGCCGGGGTCCGCAAGCGACCCGGCCGTCAGCCTGTGGACCGAGGAGGGCGGGTCGATGCGGCCCTCCATCCCGGCGAACTCGGACTGGATGAGGCCCAGCAGGGCGGCCCAGTCGAACGGCTCAAGGCATTGATAGGGCGTCATTTCCGGGGCAGCCCGTCGGACAGGTGCAGCCAGGGCAGCATCTCATTGGTGTGGACGTGGTATTGCGGGCTGTAGGCCCTGGGGTCATCCAGCGTGGCGGCGTAGAAATGGCATTCGCCGGGATAGCGACTGCTGCGGTAGGCCATCTGGGTGCCGCAGGTCGGGCAGAAGTCGCGCCAGACCCCGGGGCTGCTGGCGTAGGTCGCAGGGGGCGCGCCGGTCCAGGACCATTGGCCGTCGGTAATGCCGAAGAAGCTGGTGAAGGCCGAGGCGGTGGCACGCCGGCACGACTCGCAATGGCAGTGCGCCGACCACAGGGGCGCGGCGGTACAGCGGTAAGTGACGCCGCCGCAAAGGCAGCGGCCGGTGAAGGGGGGTGTCATGGCGGGCCTCCTGTGCGGCCATGGGACGACGGATTCGGCTTTGGCGCAACAGGTGATGCAGCCCGGCGGGTGTCGCAAGATGTTGGGGATAAGGAGAGGAAAGCCGCCATGGATAGGGCCGGGGTGGTTGACTTGGGGCCGGATTCCCCGACGATGGGGACCATGCGAGTCGAGAGGGACAGGTGCGTTTCACCAAGCTGCGGCTGAACGGGTTCAAGTCCTTTGTGGACCCGACAGATCTGGTGATTCATGACGGGCTGACCGGGGTGGTCGGCCCGAACGGCTGCGGCAAGTCCAACCTGCTGGAGGCCCTGCGGTGGGTGATGGGTGAGAATCGCCCCACGGCAATGCGCGGCGGCGGCATGGAAGACGTGATCTTCAACGGCGCCGCCACGCGAACGGCGCGGAACTTTGCCGAGGTCGCGCTGGTGATCGACAACGCCGACCGGCTGGCGCCGAGCGGCTTCAACGACGCCGACCAGATTGAGATCGTGAGGCGGATCACCCGCGATGCTGGATCGGCCTACCGGGCCAACGCGAAAGAGGTGCGCGCGCGCGACGTGCAGATGCTGTTCGCCGATGCCTCGACCGGCTCGCACAGCCCGGCGCTGGTGCGGCAGGGGCAGATTTCCGAACTGATCAACGCCAAGCCGAAAGCGCGGCGGCGCGTGCTGGAAGAGGCGGCGGGAATCTCGGGCCTTTATGCCCGGCGGCATGAGGCCGAGTTGAAGCTGCAGGCGACCGAGCAGAACCTGCTGCGGGTCGATGATGTGCTGGAGCAGATGGCGCAGCAACTCAGCGTGCTGACGCGGCAGGCGAAGCAGGCCGCGCGCTATCGCGAGATTTCCGAGGAATTGCGCAAGGCCGAGGGCACGCTGCTGTATCGCCGCTGGCGCGAGGCGGATGAGGCGCGGGGGCAGGCCGAGGCGGCCTTGCGCGAGCGGCTGATTGCGGCAAGCCAGGCCGAGGCGGCGGCGCGGGGGGCCGGGCATGCGCGCGAGGCGGCCGAAGAGGCCCTGCCGCCGAAGCGCGAGGAAGAGGCGATTGCCTCGGCGGTGCTGCAGCGGCTGGTCTTGCAGCGCGAGGCGCTGGGCGATCAGGAGGCCCGCGCGCTGGCGCTGATCGAGACGCTGCGCGGCCGGGTGGCGCAACTGGGCGCCGACATGGAGCGCGAGGCGGGGCTGAACCGCGACGCGGGCGAGGTGATCGAGCGTCTGGAATGGGAGATCGAGCAGGTCGCCCGCGCGCATGAGGGGCACGACGACCGGCTGGCCGAAGCGGTCGAGGCCGCGCGCGAGGCGGGAGCGATCCTGACCGACCGCGAGACATCGCTGTCCGAGGCGACCGAAGATGCCGCGCGCCTGTCGGCGCGGCACCAGTCGGCGGCGCGGCTTCTGGCCGAGACCTTGGCCGGGGTGGACCGGGCCGAAGCGGCGGCGGCGCAGGCGCGGGCGGCAGTCGGGGCCGCGGAGGAACAGGTCGCGGCGCTGGAAGAGACCTTTGCGGCCGCCGAAGAGGCCCGCGAGTCGGCGGCCGAACTGGCCGAGCGCACCGAGGCGGCGCTGGAGGCCGCCGAGGTGGCCCGGGCCGAGGCCCAGGGCCGCGAGGCCGAGGCGCGCGGGGCACGCTCCGAGGCCGAGGGCGAGGCCTCGGCGCTGCGAGCCGAGGCGGCGGCGCTGGCCCGGCTGGTGGACCGCGAGGCGCAGGCCGGGCATCAGGTTCTGGACCGGCTGGTGGTTGTGCCGGGCTATGAAAAGGCGCTGGGCGCGGCCCTGGCCGACGATCTGCGGGCGCCCGAGGTGGCGGCGGGGGTGCGGTCGGGCTGGGGGCTTCTGGAGCCCTATCTCGCGCCGCAGGGTCTGCCCGCGGGGGCCGAGGCCCTGGCGGGGTTCGTCGAGGCGCCGGCGGTCTTGGCGCGGCGGCTGTCGCAGATCGGCATCGTGACCCGCGAAAAGGGTTTTCAGCTTCAGGAGGCGCTGAAGCCGGGCCAGCGGCTGGTGTCGCTGGAGGGCGACCTGTGGCGCTGGGACGGGTTCCGGTCGGGCGCCGAGGATGCTCCTTCAGCGGCGGCTTTGCGGTTGCAGCAATTGAACCGGCTGCAGCGGCTGAAGGGCGAGTTGAACGAGGCCGAGGCGCGGGCCGAAGGGGCGCGCGGGGCGCATGAGGTGCTGCAGGCGCGGCTGTCCGATCTGGCGCGGGCCGATCAGATGGCGCGCGAGGCGCGGCGGGCGGCGGATCAGCGGGTGACAGAGGCGGACCGGGCGCTGTCTCGGGCCGAGGCCGACCGGGCGCTGGCGGGCGGCAAGCTTGAGGCCGCACGGGCCTCGGTTTCGCGGTTCGAGGATGAGGCGATGGCGGCGCGGGGCCGCGCGCGCGAGGCCGAGGCGGCGGCGAAGGATCTGGGCGATCTGGACGCCGCGCGTGGCGCGGTCGAGGCGGCAAAGATCACCGTCGAAGCGGCGCGGATCGCCATGCTGACCCGGCGCAGCGCGCACGATGAAGTGCGCCGCGAGGGCGAGGCGCGGGTGCGGCGCCGGCAGGAGGCGACGAAGGAACTGTCGGGCTGGAAGCACCGTCTGGAGACGGCGGAACGCCGCAGCGCCGAACTGGCCGAGCGCCGGGCCGCGGCGGAGGCGGAGTTGGAGGAGGCTTCGGCGGCGCCGGAGGAGATTGCTGAAAAGCGCGAGGAATTGGGCGAGGCGATCGAGGCGGCCGAGGCGCGGCGACGGGTTGCGGCAGAGGTTCTGGCGGCGGCCGAAGGCGGGCTGCGTGACGCGCAGATGGCCGAGCGCGAGGCCGAACGCGCGGCCGGCGAGGCGCGGGAAGGCAAGGCCCGGGCCGAGGCGCGGGTAGATGCGGCGCGCGAGGCGGTTGCGGCGGCGGCCGAGCGGATTGCCGTAGAGGCCGACCGCACGCCGCAGGAACTGCTGGTTTCGCTGCGCAGCGATCCCGACAGGATGCCGGATGCGGAGACGCTGGAACACGACGTCAACCGCCTCAAGCGCCAGCGCGAGGCCTTGGGCGCGGTGAACCTGCGGGCCGAGGAAGACGCCAAGGCGGTCGAGGCGGAATACGACGCCTTGGCCAAGGAAAAGGCCGACCTGGAAGAAGCGGTCAAGAAGCTGCGCGCCGGCATCGCCGGGCTGAACAAGGAAGGCCGCGAGCGGCTGCTGACGGCCTTCGAGCAGGTCAACACCAACTTCGCCGCGCTGTTCACCCACCTGTTCGGCGGTGGCGAGGCGCGGCTGGTCCTGGTGGAATCCGACGATCCGCTGGAGGCCGGGCTTGAGATCATGTGCCAGCCCCCCGGCAAGCGGCTGGCGACGCTGAGCCTGCTGTCGGGCGGCGAGCAGACGCTGACCGCGCTGGCGCTGATCTTCGGCGTGTTCCTGGCCAACCCCGCGCCGATCTGCGTGCTGGACGAGGTGGACGCGCCCCTGGACGATGCCAACGTGACCCGGTTCTGCGACATGCTGGACGAGATGACCCGGCGCACCGAGACGCGGTTCCTGGTCATCACCCACCACGCGGTGACGATGGCCCGGATGGACCGGCTGTTCGGTGTGACCATGGCCGAACAGGGCGTCAGCCAGTTGGTCAGCGTCGATCTCAAGAAGGCCGAGGCCCTGGTCGCCTGACGCGCGGACGCCTGGTTAACCGTCTGTTCACGCAACTCTGTCAGGAACACAGCATGAACATGCCACAGAAGGGGGATGTCATGCAGGGTTATTCCGTTGTTGCGATGCTGGCGGCCTTCCTCGCTCTGGCCGGCGGGGCTGTCGACCATCCGGGTGCGGGCCAATGGGACCGCGCGCTGATCCTGAAACTGATGCCCTGAGGGCCGTCCGGCACTCAGCCGGGCCGGGACAGCACGGTGATCGGGTCTTCGACCGCGATCTCGCCGTCTTCCACCACGGCACAGAGGATTCCCCGCAGGCGCAGAAGCGGGTGGCCGGGCAGGGTGATCCAGTCCTTTGCGGCCTGCCCATAGCGCACCTTCCACTTCACGCAGCCGTCGTTGAACAGGCTTGAAACGCGCAACGTCGCGGTGCCGGCACGCAGGAGCGTGCCTTGCGGAAGGTTGGCCTCGCTGGTGTCGAGATCGGCAAGGATGGTGTCGCCGGGGTGTGGCTGATCGGGGTGGGTGCGAACCAGGTCATGCGCCCGTGTCGGCAGGATCGAGACCTGGATCGACGGGTCGGGGCGGCCATCGGGCAGGCGTGACCAGGGCGCGGTCAGCCAGCGCTCGCCCGGAACGCCCTGGCCGACGGTCAGGCGCAACCGGTCGGGGTGTTGGCGCTGGTTGTAGCCCGCGCGGAAGGTCAGCTGACGCGCAAAGGTCGCGTCCTTCGGCGCCGCAAGAACCTGCGGCAAAGCCGCCATCAGTGCCTCGATCGTGACCATCCCGACCTTGCCTTCGCTGCGCAGCATTCAGTCCGGCGCCAATCGCCGGGCCAGCATCTGTACGACCTTCCGGCGCAACGAAAGGTCAACCTCGACCAGACGGCCTTCGCTGCGCAGCATAGCGGCTTTCTCGGCGCTCAGCATCTGGGTTTCCCGATAGAACGCCTCGACCTCCTCGGGGCTTGCGCCGGCCAGGGCGGCGCGCATCGCGTCGCGCTTCTGGTAGGCGCCGCGCTGCAGTCGGAACGGCAGCGCAGCAATCCAGGCGGCGCGGTCCTGGGCGTGGAAATGCAGCAGCTTCACCCGCGGATCGACCGGCAGCCCCGGCACCCGCTCGCCGTTCCGCGAAGCCCCATGCAGACGCGGCGTCAGGCCCTTGATCCCGGTCCGGAAGAACACCTTTCCGACGACATGCGACAGCATGCCATCGGTCAGCATCGGGGCGAAGCGGCCGAAGATCGGGCCATGCAGGAAGGCGAAGCGCTGCTTCAGCGGCCCGCGAAAGGCGCGGGCGGTGAAGATGTCGTCAGGCAGGGCAGGGTCGTGCAGCGCCTCGAACGGCTCGACCCGCAGCATCGACTGCGGCGCGGGCAAAGCGGCGAGAATCTCGCCCATCGGCCGATCTGGCAACAGGAATTCATCGACGTCGATATGGCCAAGCCAGGGCAACTCGCAGAGACGATAGGTGCGTGCGGCGTTGCGCGCCTGGCGGTTCTGGTGCCGTTCGGGGCGGCCGTTGCCCTGCGCCCAATGCTGCGCGGTGCAACGGATGGCGGTGACGCCGCGGATCCGGCTGACGGTTGCAAAGGCAGGGTCGTCCGGGTCGTCGAAATAGACCCAGATGCGCGCGGCCCCAAGGTCCAGGTGATGCGCGATGAAGGCAAGCACCTGCTCTTGCGGCGCCTTGACGGTGGCGACCAGCGCCCAGTCGGCCGCCGGTCCGGTCACAGCCGGTCCAGCAGGTCGCGGGTTGGCCAGGCGTCGGCGGGCAGGCCCAGGCGGACCTGTTCCTTCTGCACCGCGTCGCGGGTGCCGGCGCCCAGGATGCCGTCGATCTGCCCGACATCGTGGCCCAGGGCCGACAGCTTGCGCTGCAGGTTCTTCATCTCGTCCAGGGAAAGCTGCGGGTCGGGGTTGCCCGCCAGGTAGGGCGGGGCGCCCTCGATCCGGGTGGCGAAATAGGCCGCGGTCAGGACATAGGTAAAGCTCTTGTTCCATTCGAACAGCACGCGAAAGTTCGGATAGGCCAGGAAGGCCGGCCCCTTGCGGCCCTGCGGCAGCAGAACCGAGGCCGGCAGTCCGGTCGCCAGCACGCCCTGCCGCGGAGCGACGCCCAGCTCAGCCCAGTCGGTGTCGGGCCGCTGGGTGTGCAGGCCGGTCTGCGCCCAGTCGAAGCCCCCGGGCAGGGTGACCTCTACCGCCCAGGGTTCGCCCGCACGCCAGCCATGGTGCTTCAGCAGGTTGGCACCGGACAGAAGCGCGTCCTCGGGCGAAGTCTTCAGCGTCACGAGGCCGTCGCCGTTCCCGTCAACGCCCTTTTCCAGAATGTCCTTCGGCAGCATCTGGACCTGGCCGATTTCGCCTGCCCAGGCCCCGACGGTCGCCAGGTCGAATTCGCCCAGGGCATGCAGTTGCACGGCGGCCAGCACCTGCGGCTGAAAGATCTCCGGGCGGCGGCAGTCATGCGCCAGGGTCAGCAGCGCGTTGCGGGTGTTGAAGTCGCCCTGGACCTGGCCGAAATCGGTCTCGAAGGCCCAGAAGGCCAGGAGGATTCCGCGGCTGACACCGAAATCCGCTTGCGCCCGGGTGAAGATGGCGTCGAGGCTGGTGGACTTCGCCTGCGCGGTGGTCAGCCGGTTCTTCGAGATCAGCGCCTGCGAGAAATCGAGAAAGGTCTTGCGGAACACGCCCTGCGCGCGGTCGGCCTTCAGCACCCTGGGGTCTTGCCCTGCGCCATCGAAAAAGCTTTTCACGGCAGCTTCGGGCACTCCGGCAGCGCGGGCCTCCTGGCGCATGGAATCAAGGAATGCCGCGAAGTCGCCGCCGCAGGGGGCGGCAGAGGCGGCGGCGGGCAGGGCAAGGGCAAGGCTCAGGACAACGGCGCGCATGATGGCTCAGACTAGGGCGGCAAGCAGGGCAAGGGCAAGCATCCCCGCCCAGGCCCGCCACAGTGCGGCACAGGCGGCGTCAATGTCGTCGGGGCCGGGGTCGCGGCGGCCTTCGGGCCAGACCCAGGGGTCGTCGGTCATCACGCCGTCATAGCTGCGCGGGCCGGCCAGGGCGACGTTCAGCACCGGACCCAGCACGCTTTCGGGCCAGCCGGCGTTGGGGCTGCGGTGCTGCCGCGCGTCGCGCAGCACCGGGGCCGGGTCCAGCCAGCCGCTGGTCAGCGCGATCAGAAGCCCAGTCAGCCGCGACGGGATCAGGTTCAAGAGGTCGTCGAAACGGGCCGCGGCCCAGCCGAACTGCCGGTGGCGGGGCGTCATGTGGCCGATCATGCTGTCGGCGGTATTGGCCAGCTTGTAGACCAAGAGGCCCGGCAGGCCGCCGACCAGATACCAGAAGGCCGGGGCGATGACGCCGTCGGACAGGTTCTCGGCGGCGCTTTCGATGGCCGCGCGGGCGACCTCGGCCTGCCGCATCGGCCCGGTGTCGCGACCGACGATCCGCGCGACGACGCGCTTGCCCTCGTCCAGGCTGCGCCGCAGGGCGGTGGCGACCGCGCGGACATGATCGACCAGCGACCGCTGCGCCAGCAGGATGGCGACCACCAGGATCTCGACCACGCCAAAGTCGGGCAGCAGGTGGATCACCCAGCCCAGGGTCGCTGCGGCGGGGATCAGCACGGCCATCACCACCACCCCGGCGGCACGGCGACTGGGGCCGCGGTTGAACCGCCGGTCGGCCCAGGCGATCAGCCGGCCCATCAGCACCGCGGGGTGCGGCCATCGCCGCCAGGCCCAGTCGGGCTCGCCGAGCAGGGCATCGAGGATCAGGGCGAGGGCAAGGGTCATGTGCGAATCGGCAGGTGTCCAGAGGCCCGGTTGGACCGCATCGGAGTGGCGTCCGCAAGGGCAACTCGCCTCTCGCGCGAATCGGGTCGGGGCGCGGCTGCGCTTTTGCTGCAACGTTGCCTTCACAATGCTGCAACACTCCTGCGGCACAACGAAGCAGGCTTGATTTTCTGTCTTAACGACACAGACTTGGCCCCAGGAGGGCACGGCAATGCTTGAGTTTCTGCCACAGGAGGTGCGGGCCGGTCTTGAGGCCGCTCGCAAGCGCGAAGAGCGCAAGCGGTCGCGGATGCGGGTGCAGGTGGGACCGGAGATCTATCCGATCCTGAGGTTCTGGCAGGACGGCTTTGCGCTGGATGCCAAAGCGGTGCCGGCCCCGTTGCGCGGACTGGTCGACGTGTATGACGGGTCGCGGCATGTGTTCCAGTGCCTGATCGTGGCTTCGGCGAACGAAAACGGAGAGCTGATCTGCGACTTCAAGCGCCTGACCGCGGTGACTGATCGCCCGGCGCTGGACTATCTGCGCGACGAAAACGCGCCGGTGGGCTATCTGCCCAAGGCGTGAAAGGGTCAGGGCCGGATCTCGACCGGCGTTCCGGTCGGGGCATGTGCCCATATTTCCCGCATCTCGGCGTTGGTGACGGCAATGCAGCCGGCCGTCCAGTCGCCCTTGACGACAAAGCCCTCGGGCAGCTGGTTCGGCTGGCCGTGAATCATGATGTCACCGCCGGGGTCGTAGCCGGCAGCCTTGGCGCGGGCGCGGTCCTCGGGCTGCGGGTAATCCAGCCCCAGCGACAGGTGATAGGCGGACTGATCGTTGCGGCGGTCGATGGTGAAGTGGCCCTCGGGCGTGCGTCCGTCGCCCTGGCGCAGCTTGTCGCCATCGGGGGAAAACCCAAGGGCGACGCGGTAGCTGCGCACCGGCTGGCCGTCCTGCAGCAGCAGCATGCGGCGGGCGGCCTTTTCCACCACGATCAGATCCACCGGCCCCGACAATGGCGGCAGCGGCAGCGGCGGAGGCTGCGGAACGGGGCGCACCCACAACAGCGCGGCCGCCCCGAACAGCGCCAGCAGGGCAAGCAGGGCGAACAGCCGGGCCAGACGTTTCATCGCCCCAGCCTAGCCGGTCATTGCAGGTCGGCGAAGGCCCTTTGCAGGCGGTTCACCGCTTCGGCCACCTGGGCGCGCGGGGCGGCGAGGTTCAGCCGCAGGAAGCCTTCGCCGCCCGCGCCAAAGGTCTCGCCGTGATTCGGCGCGATCTGCGCCTGCCGCTGCACCCGGTCCAGGATTTCCGCCTGCGTCATGCCGGTGCCGGCGAAATCGACCCAGGCGAGATAGGTCGCCTCAAGCGCCATCGAGCGCACGCCCGGAATGGCGTTCAGGCCGGCGTCCAGAAGGCGCCGATTGCCATCAAGGTAGCACATCAGCTCATCCACCCAGGCCGCCCCTTCGGGCGAATAGGCGGCGGTGACCATGTGCATGCCAAACGAGTTGGGCGAGATACCCATCGCCATCATCCGATCGGCAAAGCGTTTGCGCAGGGCGGGATCGGCGATGATGACGTTGCCGGTATGCGCACCGGCGATGTTGAAGGTCTTGGTGGCGGCGGTCAGCATGACCAGCCGGTCGGCGATGCCGGGGGCGGCCTTGGGCATGACCATGTGCTTGTGGCCGGGGAAGACCAGGTCATGGTGGATCTCGTCCGAGACCAGGATCAGGTCGTGCCGGCGGCAGAAGTCGGCGGTGGCCCGCAACTCGGCCGCGGTCCAGACCCGGCCGCCGGGATTGTGCGGCGAGCACAGGATCAGCATCCGCTCGCCCCCGGTCATCTGCGCGTCCCAGGCGTCGAAATCCATCTCGTAGCGGCCGTCTGCCAGGGCAAGCCGGCATTCCACCACGGTGCGCCCGGCGGCGCGGATGGTGCGGGCGAAGGCATGGTAGACCGGGGTCATCAGCACCACGCCGTCGCCCGGCGCGGTGAAGGCGTCGATGCACAGCGCGGTGCCGTTCACCAGGCCGTGGGTGGTGAAGATGTGGCTCGGGTCGACCTGCCAGCCGTGGCGGCTGTCCATCCACCAGCGAATCGCCTCAAGATAGGCGCGGTCATCGCCGAAATAGCCATAGATGCCATGCGCCAGCATCCGCTCCAGCGCGCGCTGCACGGCTTGCGGGGGGCGGAACTCCATGTCCGCGACCCACATCGCCAGGCCGGTTTCCGGCGGCACGCCGTAAAAGGTTTCCATCATGTCCCACTTGACGCAGTGGGTGCCCTTGCGGTCGATTGTCGTATCGAAGGTCATTTCGTCCGGCCGTGGTTACATTTCTGTTCCAGATAATCCCGATTGATAGGGAAGTCATTCCAAAATATGTCTAAGGTTTGGAATATTATGCCGCGAAGGAAATGTCTTATGGAATTTCGTCCCCTTGTCGCGGGCGATTTCGGCCCTCTTGCGCGCAGGCCCCGCCTTCCCCTAAATCCGGGACATGATCCGAAGCATCCTCATCTATCCCGATCCGCGCCTCAAGAAGGCCTGCGAGCCGATCACCGAAATCACCGACGAGGTGAAGGCGATTGCCGCCGACATGCTTGAGACCATGTATGTCGCCCCCGGAATCGGGCTGGCCGCGCCGCAGCTTGGCTTCATGAAGCGGCTTCTGGTGATGGATTGCATCAAGGACGGCCCGGCCGAGCCGATGGTGCTGATCAACCCGGTGCAGCTCTGGGCGTCGGAAGACGTGACCACGTTCGAGGAAGGCTGCCTGTCGCTGCCCGAGCAATATGCCGACGTCAAGCGCCCGGCCGCGGTGACAGTGCGCTGGACGGACCTGGACGGCGCCAGCCAGGAGCGCACCTTTGAAGGCATCTGGTCCACCTGCGTGCAGCACGAGATGGACCACCTGGATGGCAAGCTGTTCATCGACTATCTGGGTCCGATGAAGCGGCAGATGGTCTTGCGCAAGCTTGAGAAAGTGAAGCGCGAGCGCGCCCGGATGGCGTGACGCGCCGGCGCGCCCGGAAAGGCCGGCCTTGCGGCGGGCGATGCACCCGAGGGGGTTTCGATGATCCTGCCCATCCTGCGCTGGCCCGATCCGCTGCTGTCGCAGCCCTGCGCGCCGGCGGTCCTGTCGGACGACCTGCGCGCGCTGGCGGCAGACATGCTGGAGACGATGTATGCCGCGTGCGGCCGCGGTCTGGCCGCGCCGCAGGTCGGGCGGCTGCTGCGGCTGTTCGTCATGGACACGACCTGGAAGGAAGGAACGCGCGCGCCCCGGGTCCTGGTGAACCCCGAGATGGTCGAGGTCCTCGGGCCGCGCGTGGTGGGGCCGGAGGGCTGTCTGTCGATCCCGGGTGCCACCGCCCTGGTCGAGCGGGCCCAGGCGGTGCGGCTGCGCTGGACCGATCTTTCGGGGGACCGGCAGGAAGAGGTTCTGACCGGTTTCGCCGCGATCTGCGTGCAGCATGAACACGATCACCTGGACGGCATCCTGACGCTGGACCGGCTGGCGCCCGAAGCGCGCGCCCGGGCCGAAGCCGAGGTGCTGGCATGACTGTGCGCCCGGTTCTGATCTGGCCGCATCCGATGCTGAGAACGCCGGTCAGGGACGTCGAGGCCGTCACCGACGACATCCGCACGATCTGGGCCGACATGATCGAGACGATGGACGCCATGCCGGGCCTGGGCCTGGCGGCGGTGCAGATCGGGGTGCCGTTGCGGCTGGCGGTGGTGGATTGCTCCGACAAGCGCGGGCAGGCGGTGCGGATGGCCAATCCGCAGGTGCTGCATGCCTCGGCGCAGCTGCGGCCGCATGAAGAGGCATCGCCCTGCCTGCCCGGCGTCTCGGCGGTGATCGAGCGGCCGCGGGCCGTGACGGTGCGGTTCCTGAACGAAGCCGGCGAGGTCGAGGATCGCGATTTCGTCGATCTCTGGGCCACCAGCGCGCAGCATCAGATCGACCATCTGGCGGGCAAGATGTATTTCGACCGGCTGTCGGGACTGAAACGCAAGATGCTGATCGCCAAGGCCGACAAGCTGCGGAGACATCTGTGAAAATCATTTTCATGGGAACGCCCGCGTTCAGCGTTCCGGTGCTGGACGCGCTGGCGCAAGCCCATGAAATCCTGTGCGTCTACTGCCAGCCGCCACGCCCCGCCGGGCGCGGCAAGGGGTTGCGGAAAAGCCCGGTCCAGCAGCGGGCCGAGGCGCTGGGTCTGGCCGTCCGCACGCCGGTTTCGCTGCGCGGCGAAGTAGCGGCGAAAGAGCTGGCCGATCTGGGTGCCGATGTCGCGGTGGTGGTGGCCTATGGCCTGATCCTGCCGCAAACGGTGCTGGATGCGCCGCGTCTGGGTTGCCTGAACATCCATGCCTCGCTGCTGCCGCGCTGGCGCGGCGCGGCGCCGATCCACCGCGCGATCCTGGCCGGAGATGCCGAAACCGGGGTCTGCATTATGCGGATGGAGGCGGGGCTGGACACCGGCCCGGTGCTGCTGCGTGAAGCCACGCCGATCGGGCCGCAAGAGACCACAGCCGAGCTGCACGACCGGCTGTCGGCCATGGGGGCGCGGCTGGTCGTCGAGGCCCTGGCGCGGCTTGCCGCGCTGCAGCCGCAGCCGCAGCCCGAGGCGGGGGTCACCTACGCCGCCAAGATCGACAAGGCCGAGGCCCGGGTGGACTGGACCAGGTCCGCGGCCGACGTTGACCGGCAAATCCGCGGCCTGTCGCCTTTTCCCGGCGCCTGGGTGTCGGTGGGTCCGGAACGGATCAAGCTGCTTCGGTCGCGGCTGGCCCCGGGCAAGGGCGCGCCCGGGCAGGTGCTGGGCGGCTTCACCGTCGCCTGCGGCACCGGCGCAGTCGAGGTCACCGAGGCACAGCGCGAGGGCAAGCGGCCGATGCCGGCGGCCGAGGTGCTGAAGGGTCTGGCGCTGCCCGACCGGCTCTAGCGGCCGGAGGCAGAAGGCCCCATATTGGCCGCAACAGGTTTCGGAGGCGGCGATGCCCTTCTTCATGCTCATCATCATCGGCGCGGCGGCGGGATACTTTGCCACCCGTTTCATGAAACTGGAAACCGACGTGCCGACGACGGTGGCCATCGGCATCTTCGGTGCGCTCATCGGCGGCGTTGTGCTGCGCTTTCTGGTGTCGCTTCTGGGGGCGGTCGCCGGCTTCGTAGGCGCCTTCCTGGGCGCGCTGGCGCTGATCTGGCTGTGGAAGACTTACGTGAAGTAAGCCCGCGTCAAGCCAGCCGGCGGGCGATGTCCTTGATCTTCACCTCGGACCCGCCCCACAGCACCTGCCCCTGCCACAGGGCGAACAGCGCCTGGGCCGACTGACGCGCTCTTTCGCCGTTGCCCAGCCGGCGCGCCAGCGCTGCCTCGACGGCGCCACGCCACTGCGCCGCGGCCTCGGCCGCGGCGGCATCCCTTGCCCCCAGCGCCAGCAGCATCGGCGCCTCGCGCGCGGCATTGTCCAGCGCCTTCAGAAACCCCTGCGGCCCCTTGTCGGCGGCCTCGGCCTCGGCGGCCGCGGTCGCGCCGATCAGCCCGGCCCAGCCGTCGCGGGCGGCGGCGGCCAGCATCCCCGCAACGCTGCCATAGCGCTGCGCCAGCGTCGAGGCGGCAAGGCCGCTGGCGCGGGCCACGGTGCCGAAGGACACCGCCTTGTCACCGCCTTCGGCGTGAAGCCGGCGGGTCTTGGCCAGAACGTCTGCGTCGGAAAGCGTCTTGTGGCGGGGCATGCCGGCAGAATGACCGAACGCGCGTTCGGATTCAAGGGCCGCGTTTGGGGCTGTCTTCCTGCGGCGGGCGGGTGCGGTAGACCGGAAGCCGCCAGCCAAAGCCCAGACTTCCGGCGCGCAGCACCAGAACAGTCAGGGCGCAGGCGACCAGCGCTGTCATCTCGGACGCCCCGGCCAGGCCCGCCAGCACCGCCACGCCCGCCCCGGCAAAGGCGCAGGTGACGTAAAGCTCACCCTGTTTCAGCACCAGCGGCACCTCGTTGCAGACCACGTCGCGCATGAGGCCGCCAAGGCAACCGGTGACCATGCCCATCACCAGCACGATGGGCCAGCCCTGCTCCGCCGCCTGCGCCGCAGCCACGCCCGCCGGGACGGCAACGGCCAGCGCGAAGGCGTCGATCCACAGCAGTGCCCGGTAGCGGCTTTCCAGCAGATGCGCGGTGAAGAACACCAGCACCGCGGCGGCGGTAGCGACCGCCAGGATCACCGGGTCGGCGACCCAGAACACGGTGCGGTCCAGGATCGCGTCGCGGGTGGTGCCGCCGCCGGTGGCGGTCAGGCAGGCGACGAAGATGAAGCCCACGACGTCGAGTTGCGAGCGCGAGGCGGCCAGCGCCCCGGTCACCGGAAAGACTGCCACCGCGGCATAGTCCAGCAGTTGCAGCGCCGCCTCGGGCGTCACGCCGCGGGGGCCTTGAAGGGCGCCATGCCGGCACGGGCCAGCGCATCGGCGCGCTCGTTTTCGGCATGGCCGGCGTGGCCCTTGATCCAGCGCCAGGTCACCTTGTGGCCGGCCTGTGCGGCGTCAAGCCGTTGCCACAGCTCGGCGTTCTTGACCGGCGGGCCGCCGGCGGTGCGCCAGCCCTTGCGCTTCCAGGCGTGAATCCACTCGGTCACGCCGTTCTTCACATAGGCGCTGTCGGTGACGATGGTGATTTCGGAGGTCCGGGTCAGGCTTTCCAGCGCGCTGATGGCGGCCATCAACTCCATCCGGTTGTTGGTCGTCAGGGCTTCGCCGCCCGACAATTCGCGCTCCTTGACCACGGCGCCGCCGTCGCGGGCGATCAGCAGCACGCCCCAGCCGCCGGGGCCCGGATTGCCCGAACAGGCACCGTCGGTATAGGCGAAGAGGTCGGGCATCAGGGCGAGCGTTCCAGCGCCAGCCGGGCACCAAGGGCCGCAAAGGATGCCGCGAAGGCGCGTTTCATCCAGCTCAGCACCGAGGGCGAGGACAATATCGCCTTGCGCCCCGAGGCGGCGACGGCGGCATAAAGCAGGAAGGTGGCGAAGGTCATCGCGGTGAAGCCGGCACCCAGTTCGACCAGCGGGCCAAGGCCGGTGGTCTGGCCAGGAACCGGGGCGGGCAGGAACTGCGGCAGGAAGGCCACGAAGAACAAGGGCAACTTGGGGTTCAGGATGTTCAACAGGATGCCACGCCAGACCAGCCTGGCGGGAGAGCCTCCGTTCGCGGCCTCGACCGCCAGCGAGCCGGTCGATTGCAGCACCGCCCAGGCCATCCACAGCAGGTAGGCCACGCCGGCATATTTGATGGTCTGGAACAGCAGGGCCGAGGTGTGCAGGACCGCCGCCAGCCCGGCCATGGCGATGACCAGGTGGAACACGGTGGCCAGCGTGCAGCCGACCGTCGCCCAGACCCCGGCGCGGAAGCCTCCGCCCAGGGTGACCGACAGGGTATAGACCACGCCGATGCCCGGAGTGATGCAGACGATGAAGGCGGTCAGCAGGAATTCCGGGGAAAGCGCCGTCATGCCTTGTCCTTTCGCGGGGGGTCAGTTGCCGTTCAGGAAGCGATCCTGCAGGCGTTGCGGAATGGCCGCAACCACCGCCGTCAGCACCGCGTTGACGCGGGGGGTGTCGGCTTCGGTCGGATAGGCCGGCAGCTCGATCTTCTGGCCGTCAAGCCAGATCACCCCGCCGCTGGCCCCGCCGCCGACCGGGATGTCGTCGACCTGTTGGGCCGGGGTCCGGTCAAGGCCCTGATCGACCACCGCAGCGCGGATCGCATCCATCTGCGCGGCCGTGACCGTGGCCTTGCGCGTCTTGCAGGCGGGGCCTTCGGTTTCATAGCCGGTGCAGTGCTTGAGCGTCAGCTTGCCATCGGCAAGGATGGTGACGTCGACGTCCCAGGCGTATTCCGGCGGCAGGCTGCCCGAATTGGCCCAGTAGATGGCGAAGACCGCGGCATCTTCGGCCTGCACGGCCAAAGGCGCAGCCAGGGCGGCCACAAGGGCAAGGCGGCGGAACATCGGGACCTCTCAGTCGCGCAGGATCTTGGGGACCTTGAATTCGACCCGCTCGGTGGTGGTTTCCACCGTCTCGACCGTCAGGTCGAAGCGGTCGCGGAAAGCCTGCAGCACCTCGTCCACCAGCACGTCGGGGGCGCTGGCGCCGGCGGTCAGGCCGACGCGGGACAGGCCGCGCAGGCTGTCCCAGTCGATGTCGGTGGCGCGCTGGATCAGCATGGCCTGCGGGCAGCCGGCAGCGCGGCCGACCTCGACCAGCCGTTTCGAGTTCGAGGAATTCGGCGCCCCGATCACCAGCAGCGCCTGAACCTTCGGGGCGATGGCCTTGACCGCGCCCTGCCGGTTGGTCGTGGCATAGCAGATGTCTTCGCGGCTTTGCTCCTCGATGCCGGGAAAGCGGGCGACCAGTGCGGCGATGGTTTCGGCGGTGTCATCGACCGACAGCGTGGTCTGGCTGATGTAGGCCAGCTTCGCCGGGTCGCGGACCTGCAGGGTCGCCACATCCTCGGCGGTCTCGATCAGCAGCACCTCGCCCTCGGGCAGTTGCCCCAGGGTGCCGATGGCCTCGGGGTGGCCGCGGTGGCCGATGTAGATCATCTGCAACCCGGCCTCGGCGTGGCGGGCGGCTTCGAGGTGCACCTTGGTGACCAGCGGGCAGGTCGCATCGACGGCGATCATCTGCCGGCGCTCGGCTTCTTCGGGCACCGATTTCGGCACGCCATGGGCCGAGAACACCACCGGGCGGTCATCGGGGCAGTCGTCAAGCTCCTCGACGAAGACCGCACCCTTGTCGCGCAGGGTGTCCACCACGAACTTGTTGTGCACGATCTCATGCCGGACATAGACCGGCGCGCCCCATTTCTCCAACGCCATCTCGACGATCTTGATCGCCCGGTCCACCCCGGCGCAGAAACCGCGCGGGGCGGCAAGGAAAAGCGTGAGGGCGGGCTTGTCGGACATCGGCGGACTCGGGGCTTGGGGCGAGGGGCAGCCCAAGAGGTAAGGCCAAAGCCCGGCAGGGTCCAGTGGGGGCGTCAGGAGGCCGCGCCAAGAAGGCCGGCCCCGGCCGCGGCCAGCGCCAGGTAGCGGGCGGTCTTGGCCAGCGCAACAAGGGCAAGGAAAACCGCAAACGGCACCCGCATCAGCCCGGCGAGCGCGACGATCACGTCGCCACCCGGCGCCCAGGACAGCAGCAGCGACCACAGGCCCCAGCGGCCCCACCAGCCTTGCGCCCGGGCCAGCCGGTCGGGGGTCAGCGGGAACCAGCGCCGGTCGCGGAAGGTTTCGGCGCCGCGGCCCATTGCATAGGTGACGCAAGAGCCTGCCGTGTTGGCCAGCGAAGCGGCGGCAACCAGGGTCAGCATCGGCCATCCCGCGGCCTGAAGGCCCAGAAAAACCACCTCGGAATTCGCTGGAACCGGAGTCGCGGCCAGGAAGGCAACCGCCATCAGGGCCAGAAGCCCCGTCATCGCTGCCGCATGTCCATCGTCCTGCCCGGCGCTCTCCCCAGAACGGGCCGGGCAGGCCCTTGCGTCACTTGGCGTCGACCGTCATGTCCTCGACCGGTGCCGGGCGCGGTTCGCGCGGCGGGCGGCCGATGACTTCGCGCAGCTCGTCCAGCTCGATGAAGTTGTCGGCCTGGCGGCGCAACTCGTCGGCAATCATCGGCGGCTGGCTGCGAATGGTCGAGACCACCGAGACCCGGACGCCCTGGCGCTGCAGGCTTTCGACCAGCGGCTTGAAGTCGCCGTCGCCCGAGAACAGCACCATGTGGTCCATGCGCGGCGCCAGCTCCATCGCATCGACCGTCAGCTCGATGTCCATGTTGCCCTTCACCTTTCGGCGGCCCTGGCTGTCGGTATACTCCTTCGCCGGTTTCGTCCGCATCGTGAACCCGTTGTAATGCAACCAGTCCACCAGCGGCCGGATCGGCGAATAGTCGTCGTTCTCCAGCAGGGCAGTGTAGTAGAACGCGCGCAGAAGCTTGCCGCGGCGCATGAATTCCATCCGCAGAAGCTTGTAGTCGATGTCGAATCCCAGCGCCTTTGCGGCGGCATAAAGATTCGACCCATCGATGAACAGCGCGAGCCGTTCGTCCTTGTAGAACATCAGTAAGGTCCCCTCGAAAAATGCGCTCCGCCAATCGGACTTCCGTGAGTGGATCAAGTGGATTACTGAAATCCGCTGGGGAACCATTCGCAGATAACGCCGAGAGGACGGCCCGACAAGTGAACTATATGGTATGACTGCTGTTCAGGATATAGGCAAGATACACGCTCTGGTTGTATTCGGCGCGAATCTGCCGGTTGATTCTCAGCCTCCAGAGGAAACAATCCGGCTAGCACTCGCGGAACTTGCTGAACAGGGGCTTGAGGTTGCATCGGTCAGCCGGATGTATCGCACCCCCTGCTTTCCGGCCGGCACCGGGCCGGACTATGTGAACGCCGGGGCACGATTGCGGATTTCCGCCGACGCCGACCCGGCGCAGGTGCTGGCGCTGTTTCACCGCATCGAGGCCCGCCACGGCCGGACACGGCAAATCCGCTGGGGCGGCCGGACGCTGGACATCGACCTGATCGCCTGGGGCGATTCGGTGCTGCCCGACGCCGCCACCCAGGATGCCTGGCGCAGGCTGCCGCCGGCCCGGCAGGCCCTGGACACGCCCGACCGGCTGATCCTGCCGCATCCGCGGCTGCAGGACCGGGCCTTCGTCCTGGTGCCGCTGGCCGAGGTGGCGCCCGACTGGGTGCATCCGCGCACCGGGCTTTCCGTGGCCGCGATGCTGGCCGCCCTGCCGGAACCCGAGCGCGCGGCGGTGGTGCCGCTCTGAGCGCCGGCACGCTTCGGTGAAACCCCTGTGAGCCCAGCGATTCCACGCTTGTCAAGCCCCGGCTTCCAGCGTAGAGAGGCGGCTTCCTAGCCCAAGTGACAGAGGTGTCCGATGGCCCGCGTGACGGTCGAAGATTGCGTTGACAAGGTGCCGAACCGGTTCGAACTGGTGCTGCTGGCCGCCCATCGGGCGCGCGAGGTTGCTGCCGGTGCGCCGATCACCATCGACCGCGACAACGACAAGAACCCGGTCGTCGCCCTGCGCGAGATCGCCGAGGAAACCCAGGGCGCCGATGTGCTGCGCGAGCGGATGATCGAAAGCCACCAGACCCAGATCGAGGTGGACGAGCCGGAAGAGGACCAGATGGCCCTGCTGATGGCCGGCGACATCGACCGTCCGATGGTGGACGACATGTCGGAAGAGAAACTGCTTCGCGCGCTGATGGAAGCCCAGGGCGAAAACTGAAGCGAGAACTGATCGGGGCCAACCCCCGGCAGGCAGGGCAGTGATGATCGACGTCGAAGACCTGATCGCCCTGGTCCGCAACTACAACCCGCGCTGCAATGCCGATCTGATCCGCCGGGCCTATGCCTATGGCGGCAAGATGCACGAAGGTCAGACCCGCAAGTCGGGCGAGCCCTATTTCACCCATCCCGTCTCGGTGGCCGCCATCCTGACCGAGCAGCGGCTGGACGATGCGACCATCGTCACCGCGCTGTTGCACGACACCATCGAGGATACCAGGTCCACCTACACCGACATCACCCGCGATTTCGGCGAAGAGGTGGCCGAACTGGTGGACGGGGTGACCAAGTTGACCAACCTGCAGCTTGGCAGCGCCCAGAGCCAGCAGGCCGAGAACTTTCGCAAGCTGTTCATGGCGATGTCCAAGGACCTGCGGGTGATCCTGGTCAAGCTGGCCGACCGTCTGCACAACATGCGCACGATCCGGTCGATGAAGCCCGAAAAGCAGGCCCAGAAGGCGCGCGAGACGATGGAGATCTTCGCGCCGCTTGCCGGCCGCATGGGCATGCAGTGGATGCGCGAAGAGCTTGAGGACCTGTCGTTCAAGGTTCTGAACCCAGAGGCGCGCAATTCGATCATCCGCCGCTTCCTGACCTTGCAGCGCGAAACCGGCGACGTGGTCCACAAGATCACCGGCGACATCCGGCACGAGCTGGAAAAGGCGCAGATCGAGGCCGACGTCTTCGGCCGGGCCAAGAAGCCCTATTCGATCTGGCGCAAGATGCAGGAAAAGGACCTGGCGTTCAGCCGCCTGTCCGACATCTACGGCTTTCGCGTCATCTGCGGCAGCGTCGCCGACTGCTACCGCATCCTGGGCGTGATCCACCAGCGCTGGCGGGCGGTGCCGGGGCGGTTCAAGGACTATGTCAGCCAGCCCAAGACCAACGGCTACCGGTCGATCCACACCACCGTCTCGGGCCGCGACGGCAAGCGGGTCGAGGTGCAGATCCGCACCCGCGAGATGCACGAGGTGGCCGAGGCGGGGGTGGCGGCGCACTGGTCCTATCGCGAAGGCGTCCGGGCGCAAAACCCGTTTGCCGTGGACCCGGCCAAGTGGGTGGCCAGCCTGACCGAGCGGCTGGACGAGGAAGACCACGACGAGTTTCTCGAAAACGTCAAACTCGAGATGTATTCCGACCAGGTGTTCTGCTTCACGCCCAAGGGGGATGTGGTGCAGCTTCCGCGGGGGGCCACGCCTTTGGATTTCGCCTATGCCATCCACACCCGCATCGGCAACGGCACCGTCTCGGCCAAGATCGACGGCATCCGCGTGCCGCTCTGGACCCGGCTGAAGAACGGCCAGTCGGTCGAGATCATCACCGCCGAAGGCCAGCGCCCGCAGGCCAGCTGGATCGACATCGTCACCACCGGCCGCGCCAAGGCGGCGATCCGGCGCAGCTTGCGCGAGGAAGACCGCGGCCGCTTCGTCAAGCTGGGCATCGAACTGGCCCGTGCCGCCTTTGACCATGTCGGCAAGAAGGCCACCGACAAGGCGCTGCGCACCGCCGCCAAGATGATGGGCCTGGCCGACGAGAACGATCTCCTGGCCCGCGTCGGCAGCGCCGAGATCACCGCCCGCCGCGTGGTCGAGGCGCTGTATCCGGAACTGGTGCTGGCCCAGGCCGAGGAGGTGGACGCCAAGCGCCCCGTCGTCGGCATGGCCACCGAGGAATCGGTCCGCCGCGCGCCCTGCTGCCAGCCCTTGCCGGGCGAGCGCATCGTCGGCATCACCTATCGCGGACAGGGCGTGGTGATGCACGCCATCGACTGCCCCGCGCTTGAGGAATTCGAGACCCAGACCGAACGCTGGGTCGATCTGCACTGGAAGTCCGGCCGTCACGCCGCCGTTCACACCGTGTCGCTTGACCTGACGATCTCGAATGACTCTGGCGTCCTGGGGCGCATTTGCACATTGATCGGTGAGCAGAAGGCCAATATCTCGGACCTCAGGTTCACCGACCGGAAACCGGATTTCTATCGCCTTATTGTTGACGTCGATCTGCGTGATGTCGAACATCTGCACATGGTGATGACGGCGCTTGAAGCCGAGACCGACGTGGCGCAGATCAGCCGGCACCGCGACCTGTCGCGCAAGCCCTGAGGCAAGGGGAAGACCGGCTCCGGACGGGCCGGCAAGGAAGGAAGTAGGTTGGTCTTCAAGCGCAGAGATCCCTTGGGCTGGGGCGCGTGGATGCGCGAGCAGATCTATCCGCGCAGCGGCATCCGCCGGGCCGTGCTTTATGTGATCTATCGCATGCGCCGCCTGCCCGACCAGCCGCACCGGGTGGCCCGCGGGGTCTTTGCCGGCTCGCTGGTGGGGTTCCTGCCGCTGCCGGGGATGCAGTTCCTGGCCGCCTGGGGCGCCGCCCGGCTGATCCGCGGCAACGTGCTGGCCGCCCTTCTGGCGACCTTCAACACCAACCCGTTGACCACGCCCTTCTTCGCCGTGCTGGCGATGTCGCTGGGCCACTGGATCATGGGCATCGAGGCGCCGCTGTCGGCGGAATACATCGGCCGCGCCTTCGGCCATGCCGGCCGCGACCTGTGGTTCAACGTGAAGGCGATGTTCGGCCCGGCCCATACCCAGTGGGAGGGCCTGATCCAGTTCTGGCATGAGATCTACGTGCCCTATTTCATCGGCGCGCTGGGTCCCGGCATCCTGCTCAGCCTGATCGGCTACTACATCACCATTCCGCTGGTCGCCGCCTATCAGAAGGCCCGCGCCGCCAAGTCGCACGAACGCTCCGAACGCCGGCACCGCCTGCGCGAGGCGCTGGCCGAGGCGGCGGCGCGGCTGAAGCACCGCGATCATGTCGAAACTTCGGATGACGACGCGCCCGGTTCGCCTTAGGCTGGCGCGGGCGAGATCGAAGCAGAGGATAAGGCCATGCCATACCGCGGCAAATTGCGGCTCGGGGTGAACATCGACCACGTCGCGACGCTGCGCAATGCTCGCGGGTGCGCCTGGCCTGATCCCTTGCGCGCCGCAATCCTGGCCGAGGCCTCGGGCGCCGACGGCATCACCGCGCACCTGCGCGAAGACCGCCGCCACATCCGCGACGGCGACATGGAGGCGCTGCGGGCCGGCATCGGCATCCCGCTGAACTTCGAATGCGCCGCGACCGATGAGATGCAGGCCATCCTCTTGCGGATGAAGCCCCACGCCTGCTGCCTGGTACCCGAACGCCGCGAGGAACGCACCACCGAGGGCGGCCTTGACGTCGCCGGCGACGAGGCCCGGCTGACCGCCTTCCTGCGGCCGCTGCGCGAGGCGGGCATCCGCGTCAGCATGTTCATCGGCCATGCCGCGCGCCAGATCGAGGCCTCGGCCCGCATCGGCGCGGCGGTGGTGGAACTGCACACCGGGCACTACTCGGACCTCTTGGCCGAGGGCCGCCAGGATGAAGCCGAGGACGAACTGGCCGCGCTGCGCCGCGGTGCCGCCCAGGCCGCCGCGCTGGGGCTTGAGGTTCACGCCGGTCACGGCCTGACCTATGAGAACGTCGAGCCGATCGCCGCCATCCCAGAGGTGATGGAACTGAACATCGGCCACTTCCTGGTCGGCGAGGCAATCTTCCGCGGCCTTGGTCCGGCGATCGAAGAGATGCGCCGCCGGATGGACGCCGCGCGCGGAGAGCGGTGATGCGCGCCCTTCTGGTTCCGGCCGTCCTGGCCCTCTCGGCCGCTGCCGCACAAGCCGTCACCGTGGCCGATTGTGGCGACCACCGCAGCGACGTGCGCGCCATCGCCGAGCCCTGGGAGGCCAACACCCGCACCTTCGCCAAGGGCGACATCCGCGTCGTGGTGATCGACACCATCGAACCGGGCGCCGGGGCTTTCCACCTGCTGGTGCTGCACCCGCCCTTCGACGAAATGGGCGGGCCGCAATGCCACGTTGTCTCGGTCAACGACTATTTCGGCTTCGCCGGCATGGACCTTGGCCCTGCCGGGGCCGCCTACGACCCCGCCCGCGGCCTGACCGTCACCCTGCCGGTCAGCCTTTGGAACGAGGACGGCGGCGATTTCGCCGACGCGCTGCTGTCGGTGACCATCAACCAGGCCAGTGGCGCCGTCACGGCATCGGTGAGATGATCCTCGGCATCGGCACCGATCTGGCCAACATCGAGCGGATCGAGGCCACCCTTGCCCGCTTCGGCGACCGCTTCCGCGACCGCGTCTTCACCCCCGCCGAACAGCGCAAGGCCGAAGGCCGCCAGCAGGTGGCCGCCACCTACGCCAAGCGTTGGGCGGCGAAAGAGGCCTGTTCCAAGGCGCTGGGCACCGGGTTGCGCATGGGCATCGCCTGGAAGGACATGGCGGTGACCAACCTGCGCTCGGGCCAGCCGGTGATGCATGTCACCGGCTGGGCGGCGGAACGGCTGGACCAGATGACGCCCGCCGGGCACGAGGCGGTGATCCACGTCACCCTGACCGATGACCACCCCTGGGCGCAGGCCTTCGTGGTGATCGAGGCCCGCCCCATCGGCCCGCAGGCCGGCCCCCAGGGCCACCCCCACGCGACCCCGGGTTGACTTGACTCCCACCCCCGCCCGCGCAATGACGCGGCGCAAGCGACAGGCACAGCGACAGGCACAGGGCGGCAGCAACATGGCTTCGAAGACCAAGGGCGAAGGCGGCGGGATCGTCGAGACGATCAAGACGGTGTTCTGGGCGCTGGTGATCGCGGGGGTCTTCCGTACCCTGTTCTTCCAGCCGTTCTGGATTCCCTCGGAATCGATGAAGGACACGCTGCTGGTCGGCGACTTCCTCTTCGTCAACAAGATGGCCTATGGCTATTCGAAATATTCCTGCCCCTTTGCGCTGTGCCCCTTCACCGGACGGATTCTCGCCTCTGACCCCGAACGCGGCGACGTCGTGGTGTTCCGCCATCCGGTCAACGGCACCGACTTCATCAAGCGGCTGATCGGCCTGCCGGGCGACAGGATCCAGATGAAGGACGGCATCCTATTCCTCAACGGCGAGGCAGCACCCCAGCAACCCGCCGGCATCTTCGAAGAGCTGTTCGAGGCCCAGGGCCCGATGCGCAACCGCCCGCGCTGCGAGAACGGCGCCGTGGCCGAAGGCGGCATCTGCCAGAAGTCGCGGTCGATCGAGACGCTTCCGGGCGGCCGCAGCCACTCGGTCCTGAACATCGACGCCAACGGCTATGCCGACAACACCGACGTCTTCACCGTGCCCGAAGGCCACTATTTCTTCATGGGCGACAACCGCGACAACAGCCAGGACAGCCGCTATTCCCAGGCCGTCGGCGGCGTGGGCATGGTGCCGGCGGAATACCTGATCGGCCGCGCCGACCGGGTGATCTTCTCCTCGGCCGGCAGCCGCATGTGGTATCTCTGGACCTGGCGCGGCGACCGCTTCTTCAAGGCCATCGAGTGAGGCTTTCGGCCGACCTCAAGGCCCTTCAGGGCCGCCTCGGGCACGACTTCCGCCACCCCGACCTTCTGGTCCGCGCGGTGACGCATGCCTCGTTGTCGTCGGCCACCCGGCCGCACAACGAACGGCTTGAGTTTCTGGGTGACCGGGTGCTGGGCCTGGCAATGGCCGAGGCGCTGTTCTCGGCCGACCTGACGGCGACCGAGGGCCAGATGGCGCCGCGCTTCAACGCGCTGGTGCGCAAGGAGACCTGCGCCGAGGTCGCGCGCGAGGTGGCCCTGGGCGAGGTGCTCAAGCTGGGCCGCTCCGAGATGCTGTCGGGCGGCCGTCGCAAAGAGGCGCTCTTGGCCGACGCGATGGAGGCGGTGATCGCCGCGGTCTATCTGGACGGCGGGTTCGAGGCCGCGCGCGCGGTGGTGCTGCGGCTCTGGGGGCCGCGCATCGGCGCGGTGGCGCCAGACGCGCGCGACGCCAAGACCAGCCTGCAGGAATGGGCCCAGGCCCGCGCCATGCCGCCCCCCGCCTATGTGGAAACCGCGCGCGAGGGCCCCGACCACCAGCCGATGTTCACCGTGACGGTGACCCTGGCCACCGGCGCGACCGAGACCGCGCAGGCCGGATCGAAACGCGCCGCCGAACACTTGGCCGCTGCGGCGCTGCTGAAACGGATGGAGGCCGGCCCGTCCTGACGTCAGTCCTGATCGGGCCGCAGCGGCGGCATCCGGCCCTTTTGCCGGGCATCGCAGCGCCACAGCTTCCTGCGGATGCCGTCCACCTCAAGCGCGCGATACTTGCCGCCCGAATACCTGGGCCAGTCGATCGCCATCCCGGCCCTGACCATTTCGGCCGACAGATCGCGCCCGTCCGGCAGGGTACAGGTTGCCATGCTGCGGTCGTATGAGGATTCGCCGTGGAAAACCGCGCTGACCTGATGCCCCTGGCACAGCCGGATCAGCGCGGACTTGGCGTTGCGGCCATAGGGATGGTCCAACTCCGGGGCGTCGATCCCGGCCAGCCGGATGCGCTTGCCGCCGATGTCGAGGGTGTCGCCGTCGATGACCCAGGCTTTGCCGGTCAGGACCGCCCCGGCCTCGGCCACCGCGGCAACCATGGTCTGCGTCGTGACCCGGACCGACACCAGTCGCGCCGGCTGGCCAGTCGTCTGATCGGTTGGGGCGGTGTAGGTATAGCGGGCCCGCGTTGTCTCTTTGCGAAGCAGGTGGACGAAAAACCGAAGCAGGCCCATCACTTGTCAACCGTCAGACGATCCTGCGGGCAGAATTGGCAAATCTGCGGGCTGCGGCAAGCGGCATTTTTCCACAAACTGGCCTTTCCGTGCCATATCGACTAAGCAACCCGCTGTTCGCCAAAGAGGGCCACATGGATACCACCACACGCGCGGGCTTCGTGGCCCTGATCGGCGAGCCGAATGCGGGGAAATCGACGCTCTTGAACCGGATGGTGGGGGCGAAGATTTCCATCGTCACCCACAAGGTGCAGACCACCCGCACCCGCATCCGCGGGGTCTGCATGGAGGGGCAAAGCCAGATCGTCTTTGTCGACACGCCGGGCCTGTTCCGGCCGCGCCGGCGGCTGGACCGGGCGATGGTCAAGGCGGCCTGGGGCGGGGCGGCCGATGCCGACATCGTGGTGCTGCTGATCGAGGCGCAGCGCGGCCTGACCGAGGGTGCCAAGGCGATCATCGGCCGGATGGCGGATGAACTGCCGCGCGACCGGCCGGTGGCTCTGGCGATCAACAAGATCGACCGGGTCAAGGCGGAAAGCCTGCTGTCGCTGGCCGAAGAGGCGAACAGCGCCTTTCCCTTTGCCAGGACCTTCATGATCAGCGCCGAAAAGGGCTATGGCGTGCCCGCCCTGCGCGAATGGCTGGCGGGGATGGTGCCGGAAGGCCCGTGGTTCTATCCCGAAGACCAGTTGGCCGACCTGCCGATGCGGATGATCGCGGCCGAGATGACGCGCGAGAAGCTGACCCTGCGGCTGCACGAAGAGCTGCCCTACCAGCTGACGGTGGAAACCGAGAAGTGGGAGGACCGGGCGGACGGGTCCACCCGGATCGACCAGATCGTCTATGTTGCCCGCGATGGCCACAAGGGCATTGTGCTGGGCAACCGGGGCGAGACGATCAAGGCCATCGGCGCCGCGGCGCGGGCCGATATCTCGGAATTCCTGGGGCGCACGGTGCACCTGTTCCTGACCGTGAAAGTGCGGCCGAACTGGCTGGAAGAGGCCGAGCGCTATTCCGAGATGGGGCTGGAGTTCAAGGACGGCGATGCTTGAGCCCGAATTTTCGACGAAAATTCGGGGCGGGTGGTGAGCGCGCGCCTGGCTTCGGGACTGTGGGTCGCGGCCTATATGGCGCGGCTGCAGGCGGCGGCGATTCCGGCCTATCTGGCGCGGCGGGGCGATGCCACGGCCGGCGCCGTGGTGGTCAAGCTGGCCACGCTGGACGGGCAGGCGCGGGCCTTCGTGCGACGTTGGGATTTCGCCTCTGACACCCGGCGCTGGGCCGTGCTGGCCGAGGGCGACGAGGCCGCGGTGGACGCCGCTCTGGCGCGCGAGGGCGGGCGCGACCCCGACCTCTGGGTGGTCGAGATCGAGGATCGGGCAGGGCGCACGCTGCTGGACCAGGACGGGTTGGCCGAGGGCTGAGCCGCGGTCCGCCTGTCGGCCGCCGATAACGCCTGCGTTACATTCATGGTGCATCTTTGCGACAGCCATTGCATCGAAGGACCGGTCTTCCGATCTGGTCGGAAGGACCACAGATGACCAAGCCCCACACACCCGACCGCCCCAAGGCCTCGCCGTCCCGCGCCACGCCGCACGAGCGGCGGCATGCCCGGCTGATGCGCCAGTTCGACAAGCTGCGGCGGATGCTGCCCTGGCTGGACGGCTGGATCCGCCACCTGCAATCGGACCGGGCGGCGCTGATCCGCCTGCCGGTCGCGTTGTTGCTGACCTTTGGCGGGCTGCTGTGGTTCCTGCCGGTGTTCGGGCTGTGGATGCTTCCGGCCGGGTTGATGCTTCTGGCGATCGACATTCCCACCCTTCAGCATCCGGTCTCGGTCTGGTTCATCCGGGCCCGTCGCTGGTGGGCGCGACAGCGGCGGGCGCGATGGTGGTGACTTGCCGGGGCGGCCCGGCGCGCCGATAGTCGCGTGCATGGACTGGCGTGACGAAGGCATATTGATCGCAGCCCGGCCACATGGCGAGACCTCGGCGATCATCGAGATTTTCACTCGGGCGCATGGGCGGCATGCCGGGGTGGTGCGGGGCGGGGCCTCGCGCCGGATGGCGGCGCATCTGCAGCCGGGCACCCAGGTTGCCGCCGAATGGCGGGCGCGGCTGGGCGAGCACATCGGCACCTTCACGCTGGAACCGCTGCGCAGCCGGGCGCATGTGCTGGCCGACCGGCTGGCGCTGGCGGGCCTGAGCGCCGTTTGCGCCCTGCTGCACGCCACCCTGCCCGAGCGCGAGCCGCACCCCGCGCTGTGGGCCGCCACGCTGCCGGTGCTGGATGGCCTGGGCTCCGAGCATTGGCCCGGCACCTATCTGCGCTGGGAGGTGCTGCTGCTGGAGGAACTGGGCTACGGCCTGGACCTGACCTCATGCGCGGTAACGGGGGCGACCGAGGGGCTGGCCTTCGTCAGCCCCAAGACCGGCCGAGCGGTCACCAAGGCCGGGGCGGGCGACTGGTCGGACAAACTGTTCCCGCTGCCTGAGGGCCTTGCCGGGGCGGGACCGCTGCCGCCGCTGGCGCTGGCGCAGGGTCTGGCGATCACCAGCCATTTCCTGACCCGCGAACTGGCCGAGGCCCACCACGGCCGCCCCCTGCCCGAGGCGCGCAGGCGGCTGATCGACCTTCTGTTGCGCCCCGCCTGATACGACGGCAGATGTCGGTTTCGTGACAGACGCGCCGCGGGGCGACGGGTCTCTCATGGTCAGATCATGGCCACCCGCTACATTCCCCTGGCGCTGAAGCACAGCGCGACGCCGCGGATCGAGAATTTCGCGCTGCTGGCGGGGCTTGAGGCAGCGGTGCGCGGCACCCTGATCAGCGCCATGCCGCTGGCGGTCTATCATGCGCTGGGCGATGCGCAGGCGACCTCAGTCGCCTATTTCGCCTCCGGGGTGGTGGCGCTGGTCTGGGGGCTGATGGTGCCATGGGCGACGCGCTGGATCCCCCGGCGCTGGGCCTATACCGCGGGCTGCCTGCTTTATGTCACCGGCATGGCGCTGGCCGTCATCGGCACGCCGTCGGCGGTGGCGGCGGCGCTGATCTGCAACGCCATGGCCACGGCGACCACCTTCGTCTGCTTCAACGCCTATGTGCTGGACTATGTCGAGCGGGTGAACCTGGGCCGCAGCCAGAGCGTGCAGATGGCCTATGCGGCGCTGCCCTGGTCGGTGGGGCCGATGACCGGAGTCTGGCTGTCGGGCCAATGGGCGCCGGCGCCGTTCCTGCTGGCGGGGGCTTTCGCGCTGCTCTTGCTGGTGGTGTTCTGGGTGCTGCGCCTGGGCAACGGCAAGCAGATCGCCCGGGCCAAGGGGCCGGCGGTGAACCCCCTGGGCTATCTTGGCCGGTTCTTCCACCAGCCACGGCTGATTGCGGGCTGGTTCTTTGCGGTGATGCGGTCCTGCGGCTGGTGGGTCTATGTCGTCTACCTGCCGATCTTCTGCGTCGAGGCAGGGCTGGGCGACAAGGCCGCCGGAATCGCCCTGTCGGTGTCGAACGCATTCCTCTTCGCCGCCCCGGCGGTGGACCGCTGGGCCCGCCGGATGTCGGTACGCCGCTCGGTCCGGTTGGCATTCTTCGGCTGCGGCACGCTGATGGCGGCGGCGGCGTTGCTGTCATTCTTCCCGTGGGCGACAGTCGCTCTGGTGTTCGGGTCATCTTTCTTTCTGGTCATGCTGGACGTGGTGGGCGGCTTGCCCTTCCTGATGTCGGTCAAGCCATCCGAACGCACCGAGATGAGCGCGGTCTATTCCAGCTTCCGCGATGTCTCGGGGATTCTGACGCCGGGTGCGGCCTGGCTGGTGCTGTTCGTGCTGCCCTTGCCCGGCATCTTTGCCGCCAGCGCGGCGGGGCTGTTCGCCAGTTGGGTGATTGCCGGACGCCTCCACCCGCGCCTTGGCGCAACAAGGCCCTCGCGCGGCGGCGGCTGAGGGACCCGAATTTTCGACGAAAATTCGGAGTCGGTCAGGCCCAGATCTTTCCGGCCCGCACCAGCCAGTCGGCGCTGGCCTTAAGCGCCTGGTTCACCGGGATGAACGTCATCCCCAGCTCCTGCACCGCCCTCAGGTTCGATACCCGCTCCAGCCGACCCAGCTTGGGCAGGATCGAGCGGACCGAAGGGTCGAACAGGCCCAGCAGGCGCATCGCGACCCGCGGCGCCTCGCGGGTGGCGATCTTGCGGGTGGGCCAGGCGGCCTTGAACAGCTGCCCGATGCCCGCCAGCGTGATCGACCCGGCGGCGGCGATGTAGCGCTTGCCGGCGGTCTCCCGCCGGTCCAGCGCGCGCAGGTGCATCTCGGCCACGTCGCGCACATCGACGAAGGGAAAGCCGACCGGAGGCATCAGCGGATCGCGACCCTTCAGGATGCGCACCAGCAGGTCAAGCGAGGCGCCGTAATGGTCGTCCAGCGGCGGGCCGGCCACCATGCCGGGGTTGATCGTGGTCAGCTTCAACCCGTTGGCCTTGGCAAACTCCCAGGCCGCCTTTTCGGCCAGGGTCTTCGACCTGGCATAGGCCGTGGTGCCCGGCAGGCTCAGGTCGCACCAGTCGTTTTCGTCCTGCAGCGCATCCTTGCCGTTGTTCACCACCGCCACCGCGGAAGAGGTCAGGATCACCCGCGCCACCCCGGCCGCCTTTGCCGCCCGCAGCACCCGCAGCGTGCCGTCGACGGCGGGGCGGATCAGCGCGCCCTCGTCCCGGGGCTGCACCAGCGGAAAGGGCGAGGCGCAGTGGATCACCGCCGTCATGCCCTGCATCGCCGCATCCCAGCCGTCGTCACGTTCCAGATCGGTGGCCGCAAAGGACAGCCGGTCCAGCGCGGCGGGGTCTTTCAGATGGGGCCGCAGCGCGGCGCGCACCTCCTCGGCCCGGTCGGGGCTGCGCAGGGTGCCCTTGACGACGTGCCCCCGGTTCAGGGCGCACAGGGCGATGTGCTTGGCGATGAAGCCGGAAATGCCGGTCAGCAATATCACTTCGGTCATGGCGCGCACCCTGCAAGGGAAAGGCCCGGCCATGATCCATGACCGGGCCTTGTCCGTCCATCCGGAACGTGAGGTCAGTCCAGCAGGCGCCGGGCAATCACCTGGGCCTGAATCTCGGCCGCCCCTTCGAAGATGTTCAGGATGCGCGCGTCGCACAGGATGCGGCTGATCCGGTATTCCAGCGCAAAGCCGTTGCCGCCGTGGATTTGCAGCGCATTGTCTGCCGCCGCCCAGGCGACGCGGGCGCCCAGCAGTTTCGCCATCCCGGCCTCGAGGTCGCAGCGCTGGCCGTGATCCTTCTCCCAGGCCGCGAAATAGGTCAGCTGCCGGGCGATCATGATTTCCACCGCCATCATCGCCAGCTTGCCGGCGACGCGGGGAAACTCGATCAGCGCCTTGCCGAACTGCTTGCGGTCCTCGGCATATTGCATCCCGGTTTCCAGTGCCGATTGCGCCACGCCGATGGCGCGGGCGGCGGTCTGGATGCGGGCGCTCTCGAAGGTCTGCATCAACTGCTTGAAGCCCTGCCCGGGCTGGCCGCCCAAGAGGTTGTCCGCCGCCACCTTGAAGCCGTCGAAGGCCAGTTCGTATTCCTTCATGCCGCGATAGCCCAACACCTCGATCTCGCCACCGGTCATGCCGGGGGTGGGGAAGGGGGCCTCGTCGGTGCCGGGGGTCTTTTCGGCCAGGAACATGCTGAGGCCGCGATAGTCGGTGGTCTCCGGGTCTGTCCGGGCCAGCAGCGTCATCACATGGGTGCGCGCGGCATGGGTGATCCAGGTCTTGTTGCCGGTGATCTCCCAGCCGTCCCCGGTCCGCACCGCGCGGGTGCGCAAGCTGCCCAGGTCCGATCCGGTGTTCGGCTCGGTGAAGACGGCGGTCGGCAGGATTTCCCCGCTGGCCAGGCCGGGCAGCCACTTCGCCTTCTGCGCGTCGGTGCCGCCGCAGAGGATCAGTTCGGCGGCAATCTCGCTGCGGGTGCCCAAGGAGCCAACGCCGATATAGCCGCGCGACAGTTCTTCCGAGACCACCACCATGCTTGCCTTCGACAGCCCGAAGCCGCCGAATTCCTCGGGGATCGTCAGGCCGAACACGCCCATCCCGGCCAGCTCGCCGATCACCTCCATCGGGATCAGCTGGTCCTTCAGGTGCCAGTCGTGGGCAACCGGGATGACCTTTTCATCCGCATAGCGGCGGAACTGCTCGCGGATCATCTCCAGCTCTTCGTCCAGCCCGGTGGCACCAAAGGTCGCCCGGCCATGGTTGTCGCGCATCAGCGCCACCAGACGGGCACGCGCCTCGACCGAGTTGCCGGCGGCGATCAGCGCACGCGCGTCCTCGCCCGGGGTCCAGCTGCCACCCAGGTCCGACAGCCGCGCGGTCTCGCCCTGGCTCATCGGAATGCCGCCGGCGATCTGCGCCAGGTATTCGCCAAAGCCGATCTGCAGGATCAGCGCCTCGATCTCGCCGAAGCTGCCGGCCTCGGCCAGCCGCCCGGCCCAGGCCCGCAACTGGCGCAGCGATTCGACATAAGTTGCCAGCCAGGCCAGCGCATGGGCGGCGAACTGATGCTCTTCCAGCGCCGCGTTCGACACCTTGCCGGACACCGAGACCCGGTCGCGCAGCACACCACGCGCGGCGTCGAACAGCGCCGCGATCTCGGGCAGCGCGGCCTGGGTGCGCGCCAGCAGGTCGGTCAGGACAGGCGTTTCGGGCCGGGGCTGGCCATCGTGCGGCATCTGGGGCCTCCGTCGGATCGGGCGGAAAAAGGGGGATTCTGCAGTTGCGAGAGGGGTAGCGTTTTTGCAGGTGCAGCGCAATATCCTTTCGCGCCTCTGTCGCCAGGCGACGGAATATGTCGCGCCCGTCGCGCCCTTTCCAGCGAAGGCAAAGAATGCGATCACCGTCCCGGACAGGCGCGGGGGGCGGGATGGAGTTTCTTGCGGCGGGACTTTCGCCCCTTGCGGTGGCGGCCGCGATGGCGGTGGCGCTGCTGGCCGGATTCGTGAAGGGAGCGGTGGGCTTTGCCATGCCGCTGATCATGATCTCGGCCTTCTCCGCCTTCCTGCCGGCCGACCTGGCGCTGGCGGGCATGATGCTGCCGACGCTGGTGACGAACCTCAGCCAGGCCTTCCGCCAGGGCTGGGGGCCAGCGCTGGAAACCACGCGGACCTACCGGCGCTTCCTGATCGCGACGGTGGTCTTCATCGCCGTCTCGGCCCAGGTCTTCGATCTGATCCCGCGGGTGGCCTACCTTCTGCTGCTGGGCCTGCCGGTCACCGCCTTCGCGGCTGCGCAACTGGCCGGCGTGCCCCTGGCCCTGCCGCTGCACCACCGGGTGCGGGCGGAATGGACCCTAGGCGTGATCGGCGGCCTTTACGGCGGCATCTCGGGCATCTGGGGCCCGCCGCTGCTGGTGTTCCTGCTGTCCACCGGTGTGCCGAAGACCGAGATGGTGCGCGCCCAAGGCGTGGTCTTCCTGATCGGCGCAGTGGCGCTTCTGGCCGCGCATCTGGGCACCGGCCTGGCCAACCCGTCCAGCCTGACCTTCTCGGCGCTGCTGGTGATTCCGGCCCAGATCGGCATGTGGGCCGGGTTCAAGCTGCAGGACCGGCTGGATCAGGCGCGGTTTCGCCGCTGGACGCAAGCGCTGCTGGTGCTGACCGGCCTCAACCTGGTGCGGCAGGCGCTGATGTGACCGGTGCAGGCGGGGGTTTCACACCCCCGCACCCCCGTGGGATATTTCCAGACAGATGAAGAAAGGCCCGTTCTTTCATCTGTCCTCAAATATCCCGGGGGTGCGGGGGCTGGCCCCCGCAGGGTGCGGAAACGGAAAACGCCCGTGCGGGGGAACCGCACGGGCGAGCAATCGGGTCAGCGGCAGAAGCGTCAGCCGATGGCGGCGGCCTTCACGTCGGCGTCGATGAAGGGGACGTACTGGCCGAAGTTCTTCGAGAACATCTCGACCAGCTTTTTCGCCTGTGCGTCATAGGCCGCCTTGTCGGCCCAGGTGTCGCGCGGGTTCAAAAGCCGGGTGTCCACGTCATGCACCGCGACCGGCACGTCGAAGCCGAAGTTCGGGTCGCGGCGGAATTCGCCGCGGTCAAGCGAGCCGTCCAGCGCGGCAGTCAGCAGGGCGCGGGTGGCCTTGATCGGCATCCGCTTGCCGGTGCCGTAGGCGCCGCCGGTCCAGCCGGTGTTCACCAGCCAGCAGCTTGCGCCATGCTGGGCGATCTTGGCCTGCAGAAGCTTGCCATAGACTTCGGGGCGGCGCGGCATGAAGGGCGCGCCGAAGCAGGTCGAGAAGGTCGGCTGCGGCTCGGTGATGCCGCGCTCGGTGCCCGCGACCTTGGAGGTGAAGCCGGACAGGAAGTGGTACATCGCCTGCGCCGGTGACAGCCGGGCGATCGGCGGCAGCACGCCGAAGGCGTCGCAGGTCAGCATCACCACGTTCTTCGGGTTCCCGCCCAGCGCGGTGGCCGAGGCGTTCGAGATCGCCTCCAGCGGATAGGCGCAGCGGGTGTTGTCGGTCAGGCTGTTGTCGGCAAAGTCGATCACCAGCGTCTCGGGGTCGTAGACCATGTTCTCGACCACGGTGCCGAAGCGGCTCATGGTCCCGTAGATCTCGGGCTCGGCTTCCTTCGAAAGGTTGATCGTCTTGGCGTAGCAGCCGCCTTCGAAGTTGAAGATGCCGCGGTCCGACCAGCCGTGTTCGTCATCGCCGATCAGCGTGCGGGTGGCGTCGGCCGACAGCGTGGTCTTGCCGGTGCCGCTGAGGCCGAAGAACACCGCCGAGTCATCGGGGTTGCCGATGGCATGGTTGGCCGAGCAGTGCATCGCCATCACGCCCTTGCCGGGCAGGATGTAGTTCAGGATGGTGAACACCGACTTCTTGTTCTCGCCGGCGTAGCCGGTGTTGGCGATCAGCACCATCTTCTCGTCGAAGTTCAGCGCGATCACGGTCGAGGTGCGGCAGCCGTGACGGTCCGGGTCGGCCTTGAACGACGGCACGTTCACGATGGTCCAGTCCGGCACAAAGCTGTCCAGCGCGGCGCGGTCGGGGCGGCGCAGCATGTGGCGCATGAAGAGGCCGTGCCAGGCCAGTTCCGAAACCACCCGCACGTTCAGCTTCAGCGCCGGGTCGGCGCCGGCGTAAAGATCCTGCACGAACAATTCGTCGCCCTGGATATGCGCCAGCATGTCGGCTTTCAGCCGGGCAAAGGCCTCGGGCGCCATCGGGGCGTTGTTTTCCCACCAGATGGTGTCTTCCACCGCTGCGGTGCGGACCACGAACTTGTCCTTCGGCGACCGCCCGGTGAACTGCCCGGTCGAGCACAGGAAGGCGCCGCCAAGGCCCAGATGGCCCTCGCCGCGGGCCACCGCGGCCTCGACCAGGGCGGGTTCGAGCAGGTTGTAATGCACGGCCGCCGCCCCGCTGATGCCCTGCGTTTCCAAGGTCTGGTTGGGGTTCACGCGTCCGTTCATCATCTGCAAGCTCCCGTTGCCGCACATCCCGCGCGGCGATGATTTCCGTTGAAAAGCGCCGCGCCCGGGCCAGGGGGCGCCGACAGAACGCCCCGGGACAGGATCGGGGGGCGGTCTGTCCCGTGGCCTATAACATGGCATATTTCCAATGGAATAGCATCCTTTGGCACAGTTAGCGCAACCATCCGGAGGTTAGCGCAACCAATTGCACCCCCTGTCGCGCTTCGGTCCCTCACTGAGGCAAATTAGCCATTGCTTGGGAAATATCGTGTTCCCTGCGAGGATAGCACAGGGGGGTGATTCGCTTTTGTGTTGATTCCCCGGGCAGCAAGGCGGAGTATGTCGGAAAAATCATAAGTCCAGAGCAGGAACCGAAAACATGTCGAGGATCGCCCTTGTGGACGACGACAGGAACATCCTGACGTCTGTCGCCATGACCCTTGAAGCCGAAGGCTTCGAGGTCGAAACCTACAACGACGGTCAGTCCGCCTTCGAGGCGTTCAGCCGGCGGATGCCCGACATGGCGGTGCTTGACATCAAGATGCCGCGGATGGACGGCATGGATCTGCTGCAGCGGCTGCGGCAGAAGACCTCGATCCCGATCATCTTCCTCACCTCGAAAGACGATGAGATCGACGAGGTGCTGGGGCTGCGCATGGGCGCCGACGACTATGTGAAAAAACCCTTCTCGCAGCGACTGCTGGTCGAACGTATCCGCGCCCTGCTGCGGCGTCAGGAAGCCATCGCCACCGGCGAGACGGCGACGACCGAAGAAAACAAGATCATGGAACGCGGCAGCCTGCGGATGGACCCGCTGCGCCATTCGGTGCTGTGGAAGGGCAAGGACGTCGCCCTGACGGTGACCGAGTTCCTGCTGCTGCAGGCCCTGGCCCAGCGCCCCGGCTTCGTGAAAAGCCGCGACCAGTTGATGGACGTGGCCTATGACGACCAGGTCTATGTCGACGACCGCACCATCGACAGCCATATCAAGCGGCTGCGCAAGAAGATGCGCAGCGTCGACGACGACTTCTCGGCGATCGAAACGCTGTACGGCATCGGTTATCGTTACAACGAAGAATGAGCGCAGCACCGCGTATCGCGATGGAGGAGCAGCCGCGCCCCAGAAAGACCGGAGAGGTGCTTCTGGGCGAGGACTGGGTCTCGCCCGACGCCACTGTGGAAAGCCTGCGCGAGGTGCGCTCGCGCGGCGGTCTGGTGGCGCTGAACCGCAGCCCGCTGGCGCGCAAGATCATCATCTTCAACCTGATGGCGCTGGTCATCCTGGTTGGTGGCGTGCTGTTCCTCAATCCGTTCCGCGACAGCCTGGTGGTGCAGCGCGAGGCCGGGCTGATCCGCGAGGCGCAGTTGATCGCCGATGTGTTCGAGGCCCGGATGCCGCGGGCCGAGCCGGGGTTCGACTTTGCCGGCACTCTGGCCAAGATCGAAATCGGTGGCGGGGTCGAGGCCTTTGTCTTCGACCCTGACGGCGGTGTTCTGGCCAACCGCACCGGCCCGCCGGCCCGGCGTCTGGCCGGAGAGCGCATCCGCCCGACCGTCATCACCGATTTCCTGAACGCGGTCTGGGATGGCGTCTCAAGCGTGCTGACCTTCGGCCGCGAAACGGCCGAGCCGGTCGACAGCGCCACCCTGGCCCGCGAGGTCTTTCCCAAGGCCCGTGCCGGCGAGACGCAGTCGCACACCGGGCGCGACCCGTCGGGCAGCACGCTGTTTTCGGTCGGAACGCCGATCTGGGTCGCCGGCGAAGTGGTGGGCGTGGTCGCCCTGACATCGGCCGAGGGCGAGATCGACCGCCTTGTCCGCTATGAGCGCGAGCAGATCCTGCAGATGTTCGTGGTGGCGCTTCTGGTCTCGATCGGCCTGTCGCTGGTGCTGGCCTCGACCATCGCCAACCCGCTCAGCGACCTGGCCGCCGCCGCCGAGATCGGCCGCGACCGCGACAGCCGCCGGGTCAGCCCCGGCCGGGTGCGCATCCCCGACCTGGCCGCCCGCCCGGATGAAATCGGCCGGCTTTCGGTGGCCATGCGCGGCATGGTGGCGGCGCTGTATGACCGGATCGACGCCAACGAACAATTCGCCGCCGATGTCGCGCATGAGATCAAGAATCCGCTGGCCTCCCTGCGCTCGGCCGTCGGCAGCATGCGCTTTGTCAAGAAGGACGAACAGCGCGCCAAGCTTCTGGACGTGATCGAACATGACGTGCGCCGGCTGGACCGGCTGGTCAGCGACATCTCCAACGCCTCGCGGCTGGACAGCGAACTGGTCAAGGAAGAGGAAGAGCAGTTCAACCTCCTCAAGACCATCTCGAACCTCAGCCAGTATCTGGGCAGCCAGGCCAGCGAAAAGGGGGTGGACTTCATCACCGACCTGCCGGCCGACCAGATCATGATCAACGGGCTTGAGGCGCGGCTGGCGCAGGTCTTCGTCAACCTCATCGGCAATGCGATCTCGTTCTGCGAAGAGGGCGACGCCGTGCGGGTCTGGGCCCGGCGGCGCGACAACCGCGTGCTGGTGGTGGTGGAAGACACCGGCCCCGGCATTCCCGAACAGGCGCTGACCAAGATCTTCAAGCGGTTCTACTCCGAACGCCCCTCGGGCGATTTCGGCAACCATTCCGGCCTGGGCCTGGCAATCTCCAAGCAGATCGTCGAGGCGCATGGCGGCGTGATCTGGGCCGAGAACATCCGCCCGACCACCGCCGACGTCACCAGCGAACCGCTGGGCGCCCGCTTCGTGGTGGGCCTGCCGGTGTGACCGGCCCCGCCGGCGACCGCACCATCCTGCATGCCAGTTCGGTGGCCGTCGACGGCCGGGCTGTCCTGGTCACCGGCCCGTCCGGCGCCGGCAAGTCGGCGCTGTGCCTGCGGATGCTGGCGCTGGGCGCGCGGCTGGTGTCGGACGACCGGACCGAGGTGATCCGCACCCCCGAGGGCCTGCTGGCCCGCTGCCCCTCGGACGCGATCCGCGGGCTGATCGAGGCGCGCGGCCTGGGCCTTCTGCGGGCCGACCCGGTTCAGGCGCCGGTGGCCCTGGTGGTGGACCTGGGCACCCCCGAATCCGACCGCCTGCCGCCGTTTCGCACGATCAAAATCCTGGGAATGACGCTGCCGCTTGCCCAAAGGCCGCAGATCGACCCTGTTGCCGAGGCGCTGATGGTCTATCTTCAGGGTGGGCGGCAGGAGTGAGCATGGTCGAACCCGCGCAGGAGCATCGGCTGGTGCTGGTGACCGGGCCTTCGGGCGCCGGGCGGACGACTGCAATCCGCGTTCTGGAAGACCTCGGCTATGAGGGCATCGACAACATCCCGCTGACGCTGGTGCCCCGGCTGATCGACGGCCCGCCGCTGGACCGGCCCATCGCCCTGGGCCTGGATGTGCGCAACCGCGATTTCAACGCCACCGCGCTGATCGAACTGATCGACGGCCTGACCCGCGACCTGCGGGTGACGCTCGAAGTGCTGTATCTCGACTGCTCCGCCGCCGAACTGATCCGCCGGTATTCCGAAACCCGCCGCCGCCACCCGCTTGCCCCCGCCGAAACCCCGGCCGAGGGGATCGAGCGCGAGTTCGACCTGCTGGCGCCGATCCGGGCGCGCGCCGACCACCTGATCGACACCTCTGACCTGTCGCCGCACGACCTCAAGGCCGAGATCGCGCGCTGGTTCGACACCGGCAAGACCGGCCGGCTGGCCGTCTCGGTGCAATCGTTCAGCTACAAGCGGGGGGTGCCGCGCGGGGTGGACATGATCTTCGACTGCCGCTTCCTGGCGAATCCCTACTGGCAACCCGCCCTGCGCGGCCTGGATGGCCGCGATCCGGCAGTGGCCGATTTCGTCCGCGCCGACCCGCGCTTTGCCGAATTCTTCCGCAGATTGCAGGACCTGATCCTGTTTCTCCTTCCGGCCCATCTCGAGGAGGGCAAGGCCCACCTCTCGATCGGCTTTGGCTGCACCGGCGGGCAACACCGCTCGGTCGCAATTGCGGAAATGCTGGGGGTCGCCCTTGCGCAGGCAGGCTGGCCAGTGGCAAAACGACATCGGGAACTGGAACGCAAGGGCGCGGGGGGCGCGCCCGCTGGCATGGTGTCGGGCGCTTGATCGGAATCGTCATCGTGGCCCACGGCGGATTGGCGCGCGAATACCTCGCCGCTGTCGAACATGTCGTGGGCAAGCAGCCCGGCATGCGCGCCATCGCCATCGAGGATGAGCATGACCGCGAAGTGAAGCAGGCCGAGATCATGGCCGCGGCCGATGCCGTGGACCAGGGCCGTGGCGTGGTGGTGGTGACCGACATGTTCGGCGGCAGCCCGTCGAACCTGTCGCTGCCGGCCTGCGCCACCAGCGGACGCCGCATTCTCTATGGCGCCAACCTGCCGATGCTGATCAAGCTGGCCAAGTCGCGCGACATGACCCTGACCGAGGCAGTTGCGGCCGCGCTGGATGCGGGCCGCAAGTACATCAACAGCCTCGACCTTGGCGGCGGGGCCTGAAGGAACCGCCAATGACCATGCGCAGCCTCAGGATCGTCAACGAAAAAGGTCTGCACGCGCGCGCCAGCGCCAAGTTCGTCGAAGTGGTCGAGTCGCATGACGCCCGCGCCACCGTCGGCAAGGACGGGATGGAGGTTTCGGGCGATTCGATCATGGGTCTGCTGATGCTGGCCGCCTCGCGCGGGACCTCGATCGAGGTCACGACGTCGGGGAATGAGGCGGAGAAACTGGCCGACGCACTGGAGGCGCTTGTTGCGGCCCGCTTCGGAGAGGATTATTGAGCGAGGATTGCCCCGGCCCGCCGGGGCGGCACCCTGAGGACCGCCGCGTCGTGATCGAACAGAGCCAGATCGCAGCCGAGGTGCCGCCGGCACCCAAGCCGGACAAGCCCTACGACATGCGGCGGCTCAGCTATGCGGGCACCTTCAAGAACCCGTTCAAGGCCGGCACCATCCGCGCCATCGAATGGATGACCGCCAAGGTCCAGCTTCTCAGCCTGATCCGCAGCTTCGAGAAATCGGGCGCCCCCTTCGGCGCGCCGTTCTGGCCCAAGGCGATCCGGCACATGGGCATCCGCATCGACACTCCGCCCGAAGAGATCGCCCGGATTCCGGCCACCGGGCCGCTGGTGGTGGTGGCCAACCATCCCTCGGGGCTGGTCGACGGCATGCTGATGGCCGAAATGGTCAACCGGGTGCGGTCTGACTTCCGCATCCTGACCCGCAGCCTCCTGACCGGCATTCCCGAGGTCGAGGAATTCATGATCCCCGTGCCCTTCCCGCACGAGGACAACGCCCGCGAACTGGGCCTGAAGATGCGCCAGGACACCATGGACCACCTCAGGGCCGGTGGCGTGATCATCCTGTTCCCGGCCGGCAAGGTGGCAATGTCGCCCGGCTGGTGGGGCCGCGCCGTCGAGGCCGAGTGGAACGTCTTCACCCACAAGATCGTGAAGGGCTCGGGCGCGACCATCCTGCCGATCTATTTCCCCGGCCAGAACAGCCGGGCGTTCCAGATCGCCAACCAACTGTCGGACACCCTGCGCCAGGGCCTGCTGCTGTATGAAATCAAGCGCAGCCTGTTCAAGCCGCAGCGCCCCTACATCGGCGAACCGATCCCGGCCAGCGAACTGGCCAAGTGGGAAGGCAACCCGCGCGGCTTTCTGGCCTGGCTGCGCGAGCACACGCTGGCGTTGGGGAAGTAACCCGCTCTCACCGCTCGGTGGCGCCCTTTCCGGCAAGGATTCTGGCGCGGAACCCGGCAATGCGCGAGACCCGGGTCGCCGCCGTCTTTGCCGAATTCAGGTTCAGCGCATAACTCTTCTTCCGCCCTGGCGTCAGGGCGTGAAACGCCTCGGCCAGTTCGGGGTCGGCATCCAGCGCCTCGATCAGCTCATCCGGCAGATCAACCTCGCGCGCGTCTTTCGGCGCCTTGAGACCGGCCTCGGCATAGCCCATCGCTTCCTTGATGTACGACCGCAGGACTGGCTCCTGCGCCGTCACCTGTGCCGCCCTGGTAAAGCGGATCATGTCGGGATGGCTGGAATTCTCCCCCTGTTTCGCCAGCACTCCCGCAGGGTCTTTCATCAGGGCGGCGTTGAAGAAACTCAGGCGGAAATCGCCGCGGAACGCGCCGATGATCGCGATGTTTCGGCCGGCGTGCATGTAGCAGGGATGGCCCCATTTCACTGTCTCGGCCAACCCGGCCTCGCGGCAGATGCGGCGCAGGTCTTGCAGGCCTTGCGCCCAAAGCAGCGCCGAACAGTCGGGCGAGGAAAACCGGGGGCAGCGCCCGCACCCTTTCAGGAAATAGTCTTCAATCTCCGAAATCATCGTGGCCCCCCCCCCTCGCAAATCCTGGCTGCGGGCAGCAAGTGCCCGGAGGGCGGTTCAGCGTGTCGGCACCGGCACCTCGCCCCGGTAGTCGTAGAATCCCCGCTGGGTCTTGCGGCCCAGCCAGCCGGCCTCGACATACTTGGTCAGCAAGGGGCAGGGGCGGTACTTGCTGTCGGCCAGCCCGTCATACAGCACGTTCATGATGGCAAGGCAGGTGTCCAGCCCGATGAAATCGGCCAGTTCCAGCGGCCCCATCGGGTGATTGGCGCCCAGCTTCAGCGCCTGGTCGATGCTCTTCACGTTGCCGACGCCTTCGTACAGCGTGTAGACCGCCTCGTTGATCATCGGGATCAGGATGCGGTTCACGATGAAGGCCGGGAAATCCTCGGCGCTGGCGGCGGTCTTGCCCAGCCGCGCCACCACCGCGTGCATGGTGTCCCAGGTCGCCTGGTCGGTGGCGATGCCGCGGATCAGCTCCACCAGCTGCATCACCGGCACCGGGTTCATGAAGTGCAGGCCCATGAACTTTTCCGGCCGGTCGGTGCGGCTGGCCAGCCGGGTGATCGAGATCGACGAAGTGTTGGACGTCAGGATGGTGTGCGGCTTCAGATGCGGCGCGAGGTCGTCGAAGATCGCCTGTTTGACCGTCTCGCGCTCGGTCGCGGCCTCGATGATCAGGTCCAGTGGCCCGATCTCCGACAGCTTCATCGTGGTGCGGATGCGGGCCATCGCCTCGGCCCTCAACTCGGCCGTCACCTTGCCGCGGGAAACCTGGCGGTCCAAGTTGCGGCCGATGGTGACCAGCGCCTGTTTCAGGCCGTCCTCGCTGATGTCGTTCAGAAGCACGTCGTAGCCCGCCAGAGCGAAGACATGGGCGATGCCGTTGCCCATCTGCCCTGCGCCCACAATGCCGACCGTCCTGACTTCCATCGCTTCGCCCTTTCGCAGCCTCCGGGCCGACCTTACGGCCCGCTCCGGGGCAGGACAAGGCCGCGCGGCGGGCACAAGGAAAACACCTCGCTTTCTTGGCAAAGGCCGCGGTTTAGACTTTTGGAAAGGCGGCGCTGGCAGGATGTCCCCGGGTGTTGGAAATTTCTTGGGTGTGGAAGATGGCGTTCGTTCATCCGGGCGACGGGGCGCTCGACTATTTCTCCTGTCATTACGGGATGTCGCGGCTGACCTTCCGGGGGCCGCGCCGCGACCTGACTGGGGAATACCTGGCCATGCTGGGCGGAACCGTGACGCATGGCAGGTTCGTCATCGCGCCCTTTCCGGCGCTGGTCGAGGAACGGCTCGGCGTTCCGGTGGCCAATCTCGGCGTGCCGAACGCCGGCCCCGATGTCTATCTGGGCGACCGTGGCGTGGGCGAAGTGGCCGGGGCGGCCCATCTGGCGGTGCTGCAGGTGCTGGGGGCGCAGAACCAGACCAACCGGTTCTACACTGTCCACCCCCGCCGCAACGACCGCTTCATCGCCGCCACGCCGCTGCTGCGCTCGATGTACCGTGACGTCGATTTCACCGAGTTTCACTTCACCCGCCATCTGATCCACGCGCTCTGGGCCCGCGGGCCAGAGAGGCTTGCCCCGGTGGTCGAGGAGTTGCGCAACCTCTGGCTGGTGCGAATGCGGGGCATCCTGGCGCGGATGCCGCAGCGGCGCGTGCTGGTCTGGACCGGCTCGGCCCCGCCGCCCGAGAGCTTCGGCCCGCCTAACACCGCGCCGATGTTCATCGACCGCGGGCTGGTCGAGGCGCTGGTGCCCGATGTCTCGGCCTATGTCGAGCATGTCGCCAGCCCCGCGGCCCAGGCCGAGGGGGTGCGGGCGATGCGCTTCACCCCGGCCGAGGAAAGCGCGGCGCAGGAACTGCCCGGCGCAGCTGCGCACCGGGAAATGGCCGAAGCGCTGGCGCCGGTGATCGAGCGGCTTCTGTAGGACGACGAAGAACGTTTGTTCCGGCGGGTGCAAACGCAAACGGGCGCCGCAAGGGGCGCCCGTCCTGGTTCCATTCATCGGCCGATCAAAGCTTGCCGGTCAGTTCCGGCAAGGCGGTGAACAGGTCTGCCACCAGGCCGTAATCGGCCACCTGGAAGATCGGCGCCTCTTCGTCCTTGTTGATGGCGACGATGACCTTGCTGTCCTTCATGCCGGCCAGGTGCTGGATCGCGCCCGAGATGCCGACCGCAACGTACAGGTTCGGCGCCACGACCTTGCCGGTCTGGCCAACCTGCCAGTCATTCGGCGCATAGCCCGAATCGACCGCCGCGCGGCTGGCGCCCACGGCGGCGCCCAGCTTGTCGGCCAGCTTTTCGATCAGGCCGAAGTTTTCTTCCGACCCGACACCGCGGCCGCCCGAGACGACGATCTTGGCGCTGGTCAGTTCCGGCCGGTCGCTGGCCGCGACCCGGTCTTCCACCCAGGCCGACAGCGCGCCATCGACCGCACCGCCCACGGCCTGAACCGGGGCAGCACCGCCGGCACCGACGGCGGTGAAGTTCGCGGTGCGGACCGTGAACACCTTCGTCGCGTCGGCGGTCTTGACCGTCTGCATGGCGTTGCCGGCGTAGATCGGGCGCTCGAAGGTCGAGGCGTCGATGACGGCGGTCACGTCCGACAGCACCATCACGTCCAAGAGCGCCGCCACGCGCGGCAGCACGTTCTTGTTGAACGCGGTGGCCGCGCCGCAGATGTGCTCATAGCCGCCGGCCAGCGAGACGACCAGCGCCGCGGTGGGTTCGGCCATGCCATGGCAATAGGCGTGGTCGCCGGCGAACAGCACCTTCGACACGCCATCCAGCTTGGCGGCATCGGCCGCGGCGGCATCGCCACCCTGGCCTGCCACCAGCACATGCACTTCGCCAAGCGAGGCCACGGCGGCCAGCGTCTTGGCCACCTGGTCGGTTGCCAGATGGCCGTCGTTCACGTCGGCAAGAAGAAGAACGGCCATCAGATCACCCCCGCCCCGATAACGCCTGCGTCTTTGAGCTTGGCGATCAGCTCGTCCACCGAGCCGACCTTGACCCCGGCCTTGCGGCCCATGGGTTCCGCCGTCTTCAGCACCGTCAGCCGCGGCGCGACATCCACGCCGTAATCGGCCGGCGTCTTCGCCGCCAGGGGCTTGGCCTTGGCCTTCATGATGTTGGGCAGGCTGGCATAGCGCGGCTCATTCAGCCGCAGGTCCACCGTCAGCACCGCCGGCAGGGTGACGCTGATCTGCTGCAGACCGCCGTCCACCTCACGGGTGACCTTGGCCGCACCGCCGTCGATGGCGACTTCGGAAACGAAGGTTCCCTGGGCCCAGCCCAACAGCGCCGCCAGCATCTGGCCGGTGGCGTTCATGTCGTTGTCGATCGCCTGCTTGCCGCACAGAACCAGGCCCGGGCCTTCTTCCTTGACCACCGCGGCCAGCAGCTTGGCCACCGACAAGGGTTCGATGTCGGTGTGCACGTCGGCGGTCGCCTCGATCAGGATCGCCCGGTCGGCGCCCATCGCGAGGGCGTTGCGCAGGGTTTCCTGCGCCTGCTTGACGCCGATCGACACCACCACGACCTCGGTCGCGATGCCCTTTTCCTTCAGCCGGATCGCCTCTTCCACGGCGATCTCGTCGAAGGGGTTCATCGACATCTTCACGTTGGCCAGATCGACCCCGCTTCCGTCCGCCTTGACGCGAACCTTCACGTTGTAGTCGATCACCCGTTTGACAGGCACCAGCACCTTCATGCGGCAATCTCCATATCCGAAGGGCACGGGGTCCGCGCCCGCCCAAGCTTCCGCAGGCCCATTACCGCAGGAGAAAGTGATTCAACAGGGCAAATGCGACGATAGCGCGCGTCGGGACGTCGCGTTTCGATCGCGCTCAGCCGCCGCGGGTCAGGCCCGGCACCCAAAGCACATCTTTCGTGCCGTTTTCATTGGCGATCCGCCCGGCTACAAAGAACCAGTCGGACAGCCGGTTCAGGTATTTCACCGCCTCGGGGTTCACGTCTTCCATCGTCGCGGCTTCCACCACCAGCCGCTCGGCGCGGCGGCAGACGGTGCGGCACAGGTGCAGATGCGCGGCCAGGGGGCTGCCGCCGGGCAGGATGAAGCTGCGCAAGGGCTGCAACAGCGCATTCATCGCGTCGATCTCGGCTTCCAGCCGCAGGGTCTGCGGCTCGATCATCCGCAGGGGGGTGTAGGGCAGGCCCTCATCCATGTGGCGGTTGGGGGTGCAAAGATCGGCGCCCAGGTCGAACAGGTCGTTCGAGATGCGGGCCAGGGCGGCATCCATCTCGGCCGGCGCGTGCAGGCGGGCAAGGCCCACCGTGGCGTTGGTCTCATCGACCGTGCCATAGGCGCTGACGCGCAGGCTGTGCTTGGCCACCCGCGCGCCGTTGCCCAGCGCGGTTTCCCCGGCATCGCCGGTCTTGGTGTAGATTTTCGACAGAACGACCATGTTATCCCTTTGCGCGCAGCCAGGCGAAGCCCGCAACCAGCACCACGGCGATGAACTGCGCGATCAGCCGCCAGCGCATGATGCGGTTGGACGCGCGCCCGTTGGACTCTCCGCCCTTGGCAAAGCTGGCGATGCCATAGATCAGGATGCCCGCCACGATCAGCGAGGCCACCGCGGCAAGCAGGAACATCGGGTCAGACAGCATGGGCGCCCTCCGCATTCCGGTCTGTGGTCCGGTCTGGGGGATGTAGGGCACCGAGGCCGAAAAGCGAAGCGGAAATCGCCGTGGCCCGGATCAGACCCGCGCGATCAGCCAGTCCAGCGCCCGGGTCGGAAAGAACCGGCGGGCGAAGCCCATCAGGTGCGTCGGCAGGGTGACGTAATAGCGCGCCTTGGGCCGCGGGCTTTCCAGCGCCCGGATCAGCTGCGCCGTCACCGCGCTGGCCGGCAGCTCGAAGGTGTCGGGCTTGTCCTTGGCCTGGTACAGCCGGTGCAGCAGCCCGCGGTACTCCTCGACCCGGGCCGAGGCCTGCCAGTCCACCCACCGCTCGAAATGCGGCACCGAGTTCTCGCGGATGCGGCTGGTGATCGGGCCGGGCTCGATCAGGATCACCTCGATCCCGGTCCCCTTCATCTCGATCCGCAGCACGTCCGACAGCCCCTCCATGGCGAACTTGGTCGCCACATAGGCGCCGCGCCAGCGCATCGCCACCAGCCCCAGCACCGAGGAACAGTTGACGATCCGCCCCGCCCCCGCCGCCCGCATCATCGGGATCACCCGCCGCGTCAGGTCGTGGTAGCCGAAGAGGTTGACCTCGAAGATCTCCCGCAGCGCCCCCCGTGGCAGGTCTTCCACCGCGCCGGGGCAGGCAAAGGCGCCGTTGTTGAACAAGGCGCCCAGCCGGCCGCCGGTCAGCCCCTTCACCGTCTCGACCGCCGCCGCGATGCTGGTCTCGTCGGCGTAGTCCAGAACAAAGCTCTCCAGCCCCTCGGCCCGCAGCCGTTCGCAGTCGGCCTCGGCCCGGCAGGTGGCGAAGACCCGCCAGCCGCGCGCGGCCAGCCCCTTTGCGGCGTCATAGCCGATGCCCGAGGAACACCCGGTGATCAGAATGGATCGGTCCATGATCCCGCCCTAGCGACCGGCGGCAGAGAGGTCAAACCGGTTCAGGGCGCAACCGGCGACAGGAAGCGCGTCGCGACATAGCCTTCGATGCCGTCGCCCTCGATGATGATCTGCGCCCATTCGCTGTCTGCCATCGCGATCACCGTCACCGCCTCGCCCGCGGCCAGCTTGCCCAGGACATAGGCCTCGGTCGAAGGGTCCTCGCGGACGTTTACCGAACTCGCGGTCACATACCAGATCTCGCCCCCCGTCGCGCTGCCGAGCGGAACCGCCTCGGGGGTCGCTTCGGGAAGGGTCTCTGCCACCTCGACCTTGTCGCCGCCCAGCGAGGGCAAGGCCGACAGCGTGAACACCGGCGCCGGGGTCACCTTGCGGGCTGCCGGTTCCGGCACGGGCGGCGCTGGGTCGGGCGTGAAGGCGGCCGCAATGACCGCGGGTTCGGCCGCCACCGCCGCCGGCTGCACCGGGGCGGCCCGACGGCGTTCCAGCACCACGATGTCTTGCCCTTCCGCCACCGCCTTCGCCAGACCGGGGCGCATCTGCCCCCGGTCTTCGCCCGCGACCAGAAGGGTCACGAACAGGCCAGCACAGAGCAGCACCGTAAGGCGGAACATGAGATCACCAGTTATCAGGCAAGGGCAGGTGATGACCTTCTAACACATTCACCGGCAGGCCTTTAGAGGAAAAATCGCCGGCTTTTCCCCGTCGGCCGGGACCCGCGGGGAAAACCGTCTGGACCGCGCGGCCAGCCCGCAATACACAACATCCATGTCCGCCGAAGACGAAACCGACAAGCCCTATGGCCTGACCGTGTCCGAGCCGCTTTCCCGCGCGATCGGAGAGCGGTACCTGACCTATGCGCTGTCGACCATCATGCACCGCGCCCTGCCCGATGCCCGCGACGGGCTCAAGCCGGTGCACCGGCGAATCCTCTGGGCGATGCGGCGGCTGCGGCTGACGCCGACCGGGGGCTTTCTGAAATCGGCCAAGATCGCCGGCGACACGATGGGCGATTTCCACCCCCACGGCGACGCTGCGATCTATGACGCGATGGCGCGGCTGGCGCAGGATTTCAACATGCGCTACCCGCTGGTCGACGGGCAGGGCAACTTCGGCAACATCGACGGCGACAATCCGGCCGCCTCCCGCTATACCGAGGCCCGCATCACCGCCCTGACCGAGGCGCTGCTGGAAGGCATCGACGAGACCTCGGTCGATTTCCGCCCCAACTACGACGGCCGCCTGGAAGAGCCGGTGGTGCTGCCCGCCGCCTATCCCAACCTTCTGGCCAACGGCTCCAGCGGCATCGCGGTCGGCATGGCGACCAACATCCCGCCGCACAACCTGGATGAGCTGATCCGCGGCTGCCAGGCCCTGATCCGCGACCCCGGCCTGTCCACCGCCGACCTGGTCGCCCATATCCCCGGCCCGGATTTCCCCACCGGCGGCGTGCTGGTCGAACCCGCCGCCAGCATCCTTGAGGCCTACGAGTCCGGCCGCGGCAGTTTCCGCACCCGGGCGAAATGGCAGATCGAAGACCTTGGCCGCGGCACTTGGCAGATCGTCGTCACCGAGATTCCCTTTCAGGTGCCGAAATCCCGCCTGATCGAAAAGCTGGCCGAACTGATCGAGCTGAAGAAGGTGCCGCTGCTGGCCGACATCCGCGACGAGAGCGCCCAGGACATCCGCATCGTGCTGGAACCCCGCGCCCGCACCGTGGATGCCGACATGCTGATGGGGATGCTGTTCCGCAACAGCGACCTGGAAACGCGGTTCAGCCTGAACATGAACGTCCTGATCGACGGCCGCGTGCCCAGGGTCTGCTCGCTCAAGGAAGTCCTGCGCGCCTTCCTTGACCACCGCCGCGACGTTCTCCGCCGCCGCAGCGAGCATCGCATCGACAAGATCGACGCCCGGCTTGAGGTGCTGGAAGGCTTCATCATCGCCTACCTCAACCTCGACCGGGTGATCGACATCATCCGCTATGACGAAGACCCGAAAGCCGCCCTGATGCGCGAGGACTGGGGTCGCAGCCACACGCGGGCGACGTCGGAAAAGGACTATCGCCCCCCCGCACCGGGCGAGGGCGAGCTGACCGAGGTGCAGGCCGAAGCCATCCTCAACATGCGCCTGCGCAGCCTGCGCAAGCTGGAAGAGATCGAGCTGCGGCGCGAGCGCGACGATCTGATGAAGGAACGCGCCGGGCTGGCGGACCTTCTGGAAAGCGACCGCCTGCAGTGGAAGCGGATCGCCGAGGAGTTGGAAGACATCCGCCGCAAATACGGCAAGGGCACCCCCGGCGGCGACCGCCGCACCCTTCTGGCCGAGGCCGGCGAAGTGGAAGAGGTGCCCTTCGAGGCGATGATCGAGCGCGAGCCGATCACCGTGATCTGTTCCCGCATGGGCTGGATTCGCGCCATGAAGGGCCATGTCGACCTGGCGCTTGAGCAGAAGTTCAAGGATGGCGACGGCCCCCGCTTCGCCTTCCACGCCGAGACCACCGACAAGATCCTGGCCGTGGCCGAAAACGGCCGCTTCTACACCCTTCTCGGCGCCAACCTGCCCGGCGGCCGCGGCATGGGCGAACCGCTGCGCCTGATGGTCGATCTGCCGAACGACACCGGCCTCACCGACCTGATCCTGTTCCGGGCCGGCGCGAAATACCTTGTCGCCTCAAGCGCCGGCGACGGTTTCGTCGTCCCGGCCGAGGAACTTTTGGCCCAGACCCGGGCCGGCAAGCAGGTGCTGAATGTGCGCGACGGCGAAAAGGCCGCCGTCTGCACCGCCGTCAGGGGCGATCACGTCGCCGTGGTGGGCGACAACCGCAAGCTCCTGGTCTTCCCGCTGGCCGAATTGCCCGAAATGGCCCGCGGCAAGGGTGTGCGGCTGCAGAAATACAAGGACGGCGGGCTGTCCGACGCGATCACCTTTGCGCTGTCCGACGGCCTGTCGTGGAAAGACCCCGCCGGCCGCACCCGCACCGAGACCGACCTGAGCGAATGGACAGGCTCCCGCGCCAGCGCCGGCAAGATGGCCCCGCGCGGCTTCCCGCGCGACAACCGCTTCACCTGAAACCGCGCGGCCGCGCGAGCGCGGCCGGCATAGACCCGGGCCAGATAGACCCGGGCCAGGCGCCGGCGCGGGGGGGGGCGTTGCGGCGGTCGGCGGCCTCGGCTATGCCTCGGGGCCAGCCCCTGCGCACCGGAGATCCCCATGGCCCGCCGCCTTGCCGCCCTGATCTTGGCCCTTGGCCTGGCCGCCTGCGCCCGCAACGACCTGGCCGAGCCGCCGGTGCCCCTGGGCGACTTTGCCCTGGGTCTGAACATCGCCGTTGCCGACAAGGTGCAGATGGTGCCGATCAGCCGCCCGGCCACCCCGGCCGATTGGGAAGCCGCGATGTCCAAGGCCGTCGCCGACCGTTTCGGCCGCTACCAGGGCAGCAAGCTTTACAACATCGGCATCTCGATCGACGGCTACGCGCTGGCCCCGCCCGGCATTCCCGTCGTCGCCGCGCCGAAATCCGTCGTCGTGATCACCGCCAATATCTGGGACGACGCCGCGCAGAAGAAACTGAACCCCGAGGGCAAGCAGTTCACCGTTTTCGAGGGTCTGTCCGGCGAAAGCGTCATCGGCACCGGCCTGACCCGCACCAAGGCCCAGCAGATGGATGCGCTGACCTACAATGCCGCGAAAAAGGTCGAGGGCTGGCTGCTGGAACACCCCGAATGGTTCGGCATGACGCCCGAACAGCTGCAGGCCGCGCTGGCCACCCGCACCGCGGCGATGAAAGCCGCCCCTCCCGCCGCCCCGCCTGCGTCACCCGCACCTGCGCCGGCAGGCAACTGAGGCTTGATTTTCCCCCCTTGTGCCAGTAAGCCGCCGCGCGAGTGAACCGAGGGTCCTCTCCCGGGGTCCCCAGAACCAAGGGCAGCCACGATGGGCAAGGCAAAGTTTGAACGCAACAAACCGCACGTCAACATCGGCACGATCGGCCACGTTGACCACGGCAAGACGACGCTGACCGCGGCGATCACCAAGTATTTCGGCGAATTCAAGGCCTACGACCAGATCGACGGCGCGCCGGAAGAGCGGGCGCGGGGGATCACGATCTCGACCGCGCATGTCGAGTATGAGACCGAGGCCCGTCACTACGCCCACGTCGACTGCCCCGGCCACGCCGACTATGTGAAGAACATGATCACCGGTGCGGCGCAGATGGACGGCGCGATCCTGGTGGTTGCGGCCTCGGACGGCCCGATGCCGCAGACCCGCGAGCACATCCTGCTGGGCCGCCAGGTGGGCATTCCCTACATGGTCGTCTACATGAACAAGGTCGACCTGGTCGATGACCCGGAACTCCTGGAACTGGTCGAGATGGAAGTGCGCGAGCTTCTGTCCTCCTACGAATACCCCGGCGACGACATCCCGATCATCAAGGGCAGCGCCCACCAGGCGATGATCGGCGAGCGCAAGGACATCGGCGAGGATTCGGTCCGCGCGCTGATGAAGGCGGTGGACGACTACATCCCGACCCCGGCGCGGGCCGTCGACCAGCCGTTCCTGATGCCGATCGAGGACGTGTTCTCGATCTCGGGCCGCGGCACCGTGGTCACCGGGCGGGTCGAGCGCGGCGTGATCAACGTCGGTGACGAGGTCGAGATCGTCGGCATCCGCCCGACGGTCAAGTCGGTCTGCACCGGCGTCGAGATGTTCCGCAAGCTCTTGGACCGCGGCGAGGCCGGCGACAACATCGGCGCGCTGCTGCGCGGCATCGACCGCG
>NZ_JAJCTD010000001.1 GCF_020564565.1 Rhodobacter sp. Har01 | reverse complement strand
CTTCACGACCTGTTCGGCAGGCGCCTTCGTCGTCACGAGGTTCTTTCTCATCTCCACCTCCATGTGGGGTCAAGATGAGCCGCAAACCCTCCGCCACGCAATCACGCCAAACTGTTCCATGGGTGCTTATGCAGGACACGCCTCAGGCGTGAGTTACGCAACAACGCCGTCCAGAACGATCTAGCGCACCGCCGGCCTGCCGTCAGACGCCCTGCGCCTTGAGGTCCAGATACATCTGGTGGGCCTTTTCGGGCCGTTCCACCTCATGCACCACCTTGCCCACGGCCTGGATCATCGCCACCGGCGCGTCGGACTGAAAGATGTTGCGGCCCATGTCCACGCCGGCCGCGCCCTGGTCGATGGCCTTCCAGGCCATCTCCAGCGCCTCGCGTTCGGGCAGCTTCTTGCCGCCGGCGATGACCAGCGGCACCGGGCAGCCGGCCGCCACCTTCTCGAAGCCTTCCTCGACGAAGTAGGTCTTGACGTATTGCGCGCCCAGTTCGGCGGCGATCCGGGTGGCCAGGCCGAAGTAGCGGGCGTCGCGGACCATGTCCTTGCCCACACCCGTGACTGCCAGCGTGGGGATGCCGTAGCGCGTGCCGGTGTCGATCAGCTTGATCACGTTGGAAATGGATTTGTGCTCGTATTCCGAGCCGATGTAGACCTGCGCGGCCATGGCGCAGGCGCCCAGCCGGATGGCATCCTCGATGTCCACCGCCACGGTCTCGTTCGAAAGCTCCGACAGGATCGAATTGCCGCCCGAGCAGCGCAGCGCCACCGGCTTGGTCACGCTGGGCGGGATGGTGGACCGCAAGGCGCCGCGGGTGCACATCAGCACGTCGCAATAGGGCACCAGCGGCAGGATGTTCAGATCCATCCGTTCAAGGCCGGTGGCGGGGCCCTGGAAATAGCCGTGGTCGAAGGCCAGCATCACTGTGCGGCCCGACGTCGGGTTGAAGATGCGGGAAAGCCGGTTCTTCATCCCCCAGTCATGGTTGGCCGCGCCTTTCAGGAAAAAGCCCTGGCGGTCGGCCGGTATGTCCAGCCCGAAATCCTTGCCTTCCTTGATGTCGTCGAGATCGGCCATGAGAGGTCCTTTCCTTGGGCGCGAAATGATGGGGCCGCCGCGCGCATGCGGCGGCCCCAGGGGTCACGGGATCAGAAGTCGTAGTTGTCGATGTTCTCGGCGGTGAAGACGGTGCGCTCCGGCAACAGTATGATGCCGTTGCCTTCGGCCTCGTAGGTGTAGCCCTGCACGCTGTTCGGGCTGACCTCGACGGTGCCGATGCCAGGGACGTCGATCTTGTCGCCGACCTTGTAGACGGTGCCCTTCACCAGTTCATTGGCGATGAACACCGACAGCTTGCCCTGCACCACCACGTCCCACAGGCCGAAGGCCTTGACGGTGCCCGACTTCACGTATTGCCGCATGGTGTTCGGCGTCGAGAAGCCGGTGATGATGACCTTGCCGGCGATGCCAAGGTTTTCCGCCGCCTGGGCCGAGCCGGGCAGCGCATTGGCATCTGGGCAGATGATCGCGTCAAGATCCGGGTAGGTCTGGAACAGCGCGGTCGGCACCTGCACGGCTTTCTGCGCGTCCTGGTTCGAGAACTCGGTCGCCACCACTTCCCAGCTGGGATAGTCCTTGGCGATGATCGCCTTGGCCACCTCGGCCCACTGGTTCTGGTCGGTCACCGTGGGCGAGGAATAGTGGAACGCCACCTTCTTCGGCGCTGTCGGGTCTTCCATCTGGTCGGCCGCCATGCTGACCAGCAGCGCGCCCAGTTGCTCGGCCGTGCCCTGGTTGATGTAGTAGCTGCGGCATTCCGGGTTCACGTCGCTGTCCCAGGTCAGCACTTTGACGCCCTTCTCCTGGGCGCGCTTCAGTGCCTCGCACAGACCGTCGGGCGACAGCGACGAGATGGCGATGGCGTTGTAGCCCTGGTTGACGAAGTTGTTGATGAACTCGACCTGACCCGAGACCGAGGCCTCGGAGGGGCCGTCATACTTGACCTCGATGCCCAGTTCCTTGCCCATCTCCATGGCGCCCTTCCCGCCGGATTCGAAAAAGCCGACGCCGGTCAGCTTGGGAATGAAGGCAACCTTCGCGTCGTCGGCAAAGGCAGTGCCGGCCAGCAAGCCCAGCGCGGTGGCGAAGGCGGTGGTAAGGGTGATGCGTGCGTGCTTCATGGTGTCTGTCCTCCTCGGTGTGTTGGTCGTTGGTTTCGGGGTTCCGGGCCGCTTTTTCGGCCTCTCTTCGCAATTCAGTCGGGGTGTGCGGTCGCCGCGACGGCGCGGCGGCCGGATTCGGTGGCGGCGCGGTTGGCGCGGTTGCGGGCTAGTGCGGCGCTGCCGATCTTCAGCGCGACACTGCCCATCAGCAGTGCGCCGACGATCACCGGCACCACGTCGCTGGTGATGCCCAGCGCCAGGAGGCCCTGCCGCAGGTAGCCCAGCACCAGCCCAGCCAGGAACGTCCCCAGCACCGAGCCAGAGCCGCCCTGGATCGACGTGCCGCCCAGCACCACAGCGGTGATGATGTTCAACAGCGCTTCGCTGCCCAGGTCCGACCGGGCCGAGGTGAAGTAGGCAGTTAGCACCAGTCCGGCGATGGCGGCGCACAGGCCGTTGAAGGCATAGACGCCGATCAGCGTGCGCCGGACCGGCACGCCGGAGAACCGAGCCACCTCGGCCGAGACGCCGATGAAATAGAGGAATCGGCCGAACCGGGTGCGGGCCAGCAGCAGCCCTGCCACCAGGGCAACCGCGATGGTGACGATCAGTGGCACCGGCACCCAGCCCAGGCTGCCGGTGCCCAGCCAGGTAAAGCTCTTCGGCAGGCCGGTGATGCCTTCGTATTGATAGGCCTCGAAGCCGCCGGCGCCATAGGCCTTGAAGCCCAGAAGGTCCAAGAGCGTGGGCAGGCCGGTGGCGATGCCGGAAAACAGAAACAGCGTGGCCAGGGTGATGACCAGCGGGTTGACGTCCGTCCGAGACACCACCACGCCGTTGAAGGCCCCGGCCGCGACGCCGGTTGCCAGCGCCACCACCACCGCCAGCCCGATCGGTGCGCCAGCCACGAAGGCCAGCCCCATCACGATCGAGGCCAGCCCCATCACCGACACCCCCGAGATGTCGATGCCGGCGGTGATGATGACCAGCGTCAGCCCCACCGCGGCGATGATGACATGGGCAAAGTCGCTGGTCGAAAACAGCAGGTTCTCGACGTTCAGGAAGGCCGGCGAGATCATCCCCAGGATCGCCAGTTCGGCGACCAGCGCCGCGGCCAGCATCGCCTCCCAGCTTTTTGACCATCCCGGCAGGGTCATGACGCCACCTCGCGGCCGGTTGCTGGTTCGGCCTCGGCGCCAAGCACTTCGGCGGCGCGGCGGGCCAGCTGGCGGTTGCGCACGGCGCGGCGGATCAGGTAGTCCGACACCACCACCGCCAGTAGCACCGCGCCTGCAACGGCGTTGTTCCAGGATCCGGGGACGTGCAGGAAGATCATCATGCTGTCGACCGCGGTCAGGAACAGCGCCCCGATCACCGCCGACCAGATGCTGCCGGTGCCGCCCATCAGGCTGACGCCCCCCAGCACCACCGCGGCAATCGCCTTCAGTTCCTGGCCCTGGCCGGTCTGCATCGGCACGAAACCGATCTGCCCGACGAAGACAATCGCCGCCATGCCGGCGAACAACCCCGACAGCGCGTAGGCCGCGAATTCGGTGGCATTGACGTTCAGCCCCAGCAGGTAGGCGCCCTCTCGGTTGTCGCCGACGGCATAGAAGAACCGCGACGCCTTGATCCGCCACAGCAGGAACGCGGTGACCAAGATCAGCGCCGCCACCGCCCAAACCATTAGCGGCACGCTGGCCACCCGGGTCACGGCCAAGGCCTTGATCGACTGCGGCACCTCCTCGATCCAGCTACCCCCGGTCAACACCCGCATCAGCCCGCGATAGATGCCCAACGTGGACAGCGTCATGATGATCGGCGGGATGCCGACGAAGACCACCCCCGCGCCGTTCACCGCCCCGGCCACCAGGCCGGTCAGCATCGCCGCCAGCATCGCCAGCGGCAACGGCACGCCATCGTTCAGGGCAAAGCCGAAGATCACCGCCGCTATGCCGGCGATGGCGCCGACCGAGACGTCGATGCCGCGCGTCAGCACCACGAACATCTGCCCGATCGCCAGCAGCACCAGGAAGATCGACGAGTTGACGATGTTGATCAGGGTGATCGGGTAAAGCACCGCCTTATTGACCGTGGCCACCGCCAGGATCATCGCCACCAGCAGGCCCAGCACCAGCATCTCACGGCTTTTCAGGACGCGCATCATGCCGGCGTCCCACACACATGGGCGAAGGTGGCGGCCGAGATCTCCTCGACGCTGCTGCGGCCCGCGCGCAGCGCGCTCATCCGGCCGCGGCGCATCACCAGCACGCGGTCGCTGATTTCGGCCACCTCGCCCATCTCGGACGAGATCACCACCACGCCGACGCCCTGCGCCGTCAGCTCGCGGATGATGCGATAGACGTCCTGCCGGGCGCGGGCGTCGATGCCGCGGGTCGGTTCATCCAGGATCACCGCCCGAGGCTCGGGCGCCAGGGTCTTGGCCAGCACCACTTTCTGCTGGTTGCCCCCCGACAGCGTCCGCGCCACCTGCTGCGCCGAGGTCAGCTTGATCCGCAGCTTGTCGATGAAGCGGCCCGACAAGCCGTCCTCTGCCCCGCGCCTAAGGAATTGCCGCCGCCCCAGCGCCAGCAGGCCCGCCGTGATGGTCTGCGCGCTGGGCAAGGTCAGGAAGATGCCGTGGGCGTGACGGTCCTCGGGCACATAGGACAGGCCCATCGCCTGGCAGCTGCGCGGCGCCCGGGCGGGCGCGTCGCGGCCGCAGATGCGGACCTCGCCGGTGACGTCGGGGTCGATGCCGAAGATCGCCTCGGCCAGTTCGGTGCGGCCCGATCCGACCACGCCGGCGATGCCCACCACCTCGCCGGGCAGCACGCGGAAATTGACATCGCGGAAGGCACGGCCGGTCAGGCCCCGCACCTCAAGCACCGGATCGCCGCTCGGCAGGACGGCGGCCGCGCCGGGGGTTGCGGGGGTGTAGTCGGCCGGCAGCATCGCCTCGACCAGCTGGTCGGCGGTCAGGCCGTCGGCGGGGGTCGACAGCACGAAATGCCCGTCGCGCAGCACGCTGACGCGGGTGGCCAGCTCCAGCACCTCGTCCAGCCGGTGCGAGATGAACAGGATGCCGATGCCGCGCGCCGTCAGGGCGCGCATCTCGGCCGCCAGCGCGTCCACCTCGCGGCGGGTCAGCGACGAGGTCGGCTCGTCCAGGATCAGCACGCGGGCCTTGCGCAGCAGGCCTCGGATGATCTCGACCAGTTGCTGGTTGGCGATCGACAGCTCGCCTCCCGGCGCGTCGAAACGGACCGCCAGGCCGATCTCTCGGGCAATCCGCCGCGCCTCCTCGGCCCGCGCCCGGCCACCGGCCAGACCCATCGTGAGGTTCTCCAGCACGGTCAGGCTGGGAAAGATGTGCGGCTCCTGCGGCACCATGTAGACGCCCTGCCGATGCGCCTCGGAGGGCCGTGGCAGCACCTCTGGGCGGCCGCCGATCTCGACATGGCCCTCGGTGGGCGGATAGGCGCCGGACAGGATCTTGACCAAGGTCGACTTGCCCGAACCGTTGCCGCCCAAAAGCGCATGGACCTCGCCTGTGCGGACCTCGAAGTCGATGCCGCGCAGGACCGGCACGCCCTCGAACACCTTCCAGACGTCGCGCAGCGCGACCAGCGGTGCGGCGTTCGGGTTTCCCTTGTGCGGATGGCCCGCCATAGGGCTATTCCCCGTTCAGCGCGGCGGCATGGTCGGGCATGACCATGCGGAAGAAATCCTTGTCGCGGCCGCCCTCCATCAGGTCGGCCAGACCCTCGACGGTCACCCGGTAGTGGTCGGTCTTGCGGTGGTCGTCCACCGCTGCGGCGGATTCGAAAGCCTCGTAGATCACGAAGTGGTGGTCGTCGTTCACGTCCTGCAGCACGTCGAACCGATAGTTGCCCGGCTCGGTCCGCGTGCCGTCGAAATTCACCCGGAAGACCCGCAGGAAATCCTCGACGCGGCCCGGCTTGACGCGGATGTGCACGAACTGAACGAACATAGGCCAGTCTCCCCAAGCCTGCCCTCCGCCCGTCCGCGCCGGCTGATCCGGGACCGCAGACGATCATTTGTTCCATGCAAGATCATCTGAACACGTCTGTCAAGTGCATCATCGTTGTACGAAAGGCCCAAGGAACGGGCAGCGCCGAGACTATTGACAGCCGCAGCCGCAAATGATCGCCTGCACGCAGAGGATAGGGATGGCGGCACATGTCGACCGCAGAGGTCATCACCGAGACGTTCCAACTGGCCGACGACGACGAGGTCGAACTGATCACCCGTGCCGCCTGGCACTATTACAACGACGGACTGACGCAGAACCAGATCGCCGACATGCTGGGTCTATCGCGCATCAAGGTCTCGCGCCTGCTGGAGAAAGGGCGCCAGACCGGGCTGATCGAGCTGCGCATCAACTCGCCCTTCGAGGGTTGCCTGGCGCTGCAGCAGGACCTGATCGGCGCCTTCGGCCTGGCTGACGCCCGGGTAGTGCCTGTGGCCGAGGGCCTGTCCGCCCCGCCCCGCATCGCGCGCGCCGCAGCCAGCCTGCTGATGCAGAAGCTGGTGCCGAACGACCTTCTGGCCATCGGCTGGGGCGAAGCCGCCAGCACCACCCTGCGCTTCATGGCGCCGTTCTTTCCGCAAGAGAATGTCTCGCTGGTCAGCCTGACCGGCGGCGTATCCACCTACATTGGCAACTCGGGCCTGTACGGGCCGCAGAACTTTGCCCATCTGGTGCCCACGCCGCTGCGGGTCTCCTCGCCCGAACTGGCCGATATGCTGCGGGTCGAGCCCTATGTCCGCCATGTGCTGGAGATGGCGGTGACCGCCCGCATTGCGCTGATCGGGGTGGGGTCGGTTGCCCGGTCGGCCTCGCTGATCCGCTACGGCTATTGCACCGGCGCCGAGATCGAGCTGTTCACCCGGCGCGGCGCGGTCGGCGACCTGCTGGGCCATTTCTACGACCGCGACGGGCAGATCCTGGAGCTTGACCTGCACCGCCACCTGATCGCCGTCACCCCGGCCGAGATGCGGCGCATCCCCAGCGTGGTGGCGGCGGCGGCAGGCCCCGAGAAGGTTGAGGCAATCCTGGGCATGCTGCGCGGCAAGCTGGCGAACACCCTGGTCACCGACGAGGAGACCGCGCGCGACCTGATGCGGAGGCTGTGATGGCAAGCCATTTCCTGGTGCTGGATGCGGGAACCGGCAGCGGCCGGGCGGTGGTCTTCGACGGTGCCGGCCACCAGATCGGCCTTGCGCAGGAAGAATGGCGCCACCTGCCCGAACCCGGCGTGCCCGGCTCGATGGCCTTCGACGTGGCCGGCGGCTGGGCGTTGCTCAATCGCTGCATCGGCCGCGCGCTGAAGACCTGCGGCCTGACCGGCGCCGACATCGCCGCGATCAGCTCCACCTCGATGCGCGAGGCGATCGTGCTCTATGGCGCCGATGGCCGCGAGGTCTGGGCCTGCGCCAACGTCGACAGCCGTGCCGGCGCCGAAGTGGCCGCGCTGAAGGCGAAAAGCCCGACTTTCGAGCGCGACTTCTACATGATCAGCGGCGAGACCTTCGCCCTTGGCGCCTTGCCCCGCCTGACCTGGCTGATGAAGCACCTGCCCGAAGTCTGGGCCAAGGTGCGCAGGCTGTCGATGGTGAACGACTGGATCGCCGCCCGGCTGACCGGCGAGATCACCGTCGAGCCGACCAACGGCAGCACCAACGGGTTGATGGACCTTGCCCGCCGCGACTGGTCGGATGCGCTGATCGCCACGGCGGGCCTGGACCGCAGCCTGTTCCCGCGCGTGGTCGAACCCGGCACCATCGTCGGCCATGTCACGGCCAGCGCGGCCGCCGAGACCGGGCTGGCCGCGGGCACGCCCTTCGTCGCCGGCGGCGGCGACGTGCAGCTTGGCTCGGTCGGGCTGGGCGTGCTGGAGATGGCCGATACCGGCGTGCTGGGCGGCACCTTCTGGCAGCAGGTGGTCAACATCCCCACCGGTTCGGTCGACGGTACCATGCGGGTGCGGGTGAACAGCGCCGCCGTGCCGCAGATGAACCAGGCCGAGGCGATCAGCTTCTTCGTCGGCCTCACCGCGCGCTGGTTCCGCGACGCCTTCTGCGCCGAGGAAAAGCGGCTGGCCGAGGCGCAAGGCCGCGATCCTTATGAACTGATGGAAGACCTGGCGATGCAGGTGCCGGTCGGCGCGCATGGCATCATCCCGATCTATTCCGACGCGATGAACTTCGGCCATTGGGTGCATGCCGCGCCCTCGCTGCTGAACCTGTCGCTGGACCCGGCGGTCTGCTCCAAAGGCGCCATCTTCCGGGCGGTCCAGGAGAATGCCGCCATCGTCGCGGCCGAGAACCTTGACCGGGTTCAGGCGTTTGCCGGCGTGGCGACGGATGGGCCGGTGATCCTGGGCGGCGGGGCGGCGAAGGGACGACTCTGGCCGCAGATCCTGGCCGACGTGTTGGGCCGCGAGGTGCGCATCCCCAAGGTGCGCGAGGCCACCGCGCTGGGTGCGGCGGCGGCGGCGGCCACCGGCATCGGCCAGTTCGCCACCCTGCCCGAGGCCGGTCGCGCCTTCGTGCAGACCGACCGGGTGGTCTTGCCCAAGGCCGCGAACCGCGCCGCCTATGATGCGGCCCGCGCCCGCTGGCGGGCCGCCTATGCCGCGCAGATGGCGCTGGTGGACGAGGGCATCACCACCTCGATGTGGCGCGCGCCGGGAAGCTGAACGGGCAGTCTGCGGGTCTCTGTTGCACCAATCGGGCAAGGGAAGTCATCTTGTGAATCCAACGTGGCAGCTGGTCTGCATGAGCAGTCTGTCATTCCGCCCCGTAAGACCGGCAAGCCATGGAAAGCAGACACCGCCGGTGCGGCAGCCCGCAACGAAGCTTTGCGCGCATGAAGACGCCCAGGTCGGATGATCTGGCGTCGATGGAGCGGCTATCACCGCCGTAGCCGCGCGGAGACCAGAATACACTGCGTCAAGTTGCAGGGCCAGCGTCTGACCGTCAGGGACTTCGACCGCCAGGTCGCCAAGTTCCAGGTCCGTGTCGCCGTCCTGAACGGCTTCACCGCGCTCGGCATCCCGGTCACTGAAGCCGCGGGACGGCTCCGTCTGGGGATGGGACAGGACTGCCCGTCAGACCATTTGTGCAACAGAGCCCCGAGCAGGCGCCGGTGCCTGTTCTCGTTCTGGCGGACATCCAGTTGGGCAACGGGCCGGGCACCATCGTGCGCTACGACCGGAAGAGCAGCAACAAGATCGAGGTCGACCTTGCCGAGGGCGCCGTGCTGGGCCCGGCGCTGGCCGCGACCGAGACCCTGCCCACCGCGCTGAACATGCCCGAAGGCACCGCGATCCAGCGCTCTGGCGATGCCGAGGTGATGGGCGACATCTTCACCAGCTTTGCCACCGCTATGCTGGCCGGCATCCTGATGGTCTTCGTCGTGCTGGTGCTGCTGTTCTCCAGCTTCGTCATCCCGGTGTCGATCCTGCTGTCGCTGCCCCTGTCCATCGGTGGCGCCATCGGGGCGCTTCTTGTGACCGGCAATGCCATCAGCCTGCCGGTCATCATCGGCCTTCTGATGCTGATGGGGATTGTCACCAAGAATGCCATCATGCTGGTCGAGTTCGCGCTTCAGAACAAGGCCCGCGGTATGAGTCTGGCCGAGGCGGTGATCGACGCCGGGCACAAGCGGGCGCGGCCGATCGTGATGACAACCATCGCCATGGCTGCCGGAATGATCCCCAGCGCACTGGGTATCGGCGAGGGCGGCGAGTTCCGTGCGCCGATGGCCATCGCGGTCATCGGCGGGCTGCTGCTGTCCACCCTCTTGTCGCTGCTGTTCGTGCCCTCTCTGTTCGGCGTGATCGAGGGCCTGCGGCTTAGACTGGGCTTCGGTCGCATTTCGCGACCCGACGGTGGTAGCGCCGTTGCGACACCGGCTTCCTTTCCCTGATCACGGCCTTCTAAGCGACTGGTTGAGCGCCGTCTGCTCAGTTTGTCCCGGCACAGGGTGTTGCGCCAAGACGACCGCTCCCTGGGCTCAAATGAAGCCCACGGTCTTAGCCAGCAACATGAGTGTCGCTGTCGCCCCCACTATCTTGATGGATAGAGCAAAGACAGCCGCGTCTTTTGTGTGATGCGAAGTCCTCAAGGGTGCGTTCACCCGGTCAAGGTCCGCTTGCGCCACCAGCTTCGGAAACACTTCCGTGCTGCGGGATTGAGTCGTTTCCACGGGGCCATCCAATTGACATATATTGGATTTCTTATGCCAGAAGGCGCGGCGATCGTATACTTGTCCATTTCGACAGGTTCAGTTGTTCATCTGGACAGCAACAGGTCTTTCCGCATCGGCGTTCTTGCATTCGACACCAGCCACCGTCCGTCCAGTCGGGTCCTGATCCCGCGGGCCGTGAGTTCCGCCGAGCTGGCGCGGAGCGAGGTATGTCTGGCAGTAAATGTGTTGGCAGGACGTGCGCGACGCCTTCGGCGAGAGCTGCCGCACTTGCCCAACCGGAAACCGACCACCAGCAACTCCAAGGACGCTCGTTAAGTAAGAGGGACGATCGACTGGAGGTCAACGTCCTTGCAGTGCGGCAAGATCGCGACAGCGCCACGGGCGGCGATAACGCCCTGGCACATGCGTTTGTCGAAGGCGCCGTTGCCCCTGACCGCGGCGATCTCCCGACCGGGTTGAATCCAGGCAAGCGATTCAGACAGCATGGTTGCATCGCCCAGGTCACTGCCCGTGAGCTCGGCCGCCCGTATCTCCAGGGTCTTCTCGCCAAAAGATGACCAGAATCCTCAGTTTTCTGACGATGGCTCGCCTACATTATGTGCTAGCGTGAAAAACCATGAAGGCCAGACAGTCTCCAAAGCTGATGGCGCTGCGCGTGGCGGGCTCATACGCGCTGGTGGGAACGGCGTATATCCTCCTCAGCGACAGACTGTTGACCACTCTGGCCGGGGACTACCACGACTACCAGCTCTTGCAGACGTACAAGGGTTGGGCCTTCATCGCGCTAACGTCCATCGTTCTTTGGATTGTTCTCAGTTCAATCTGGACGCGACTCAGCCGGACCTTCTCTGCGGTCTTGCTTGCCGAGGATCGGCTCCGTATGGCGCTAACTGCCGCGGGAGGTGCTGTATGGTCGGCGCAGCCGAAGGAGGACGGGGAGGTAGAGGTTACCATTGTGGGTGGATTGGCGGAATCCTTGGGGCTCGAGGTCGACCGCCCATCTTCCAGTTCAGACCTCAGGAACCGAGTGCATCCTGATGACCTAGCCGAGTTCGACGGTCGGCTGGCGCAAGTAGCCCTCAGAGATGCATCCATTCTCGACTTGATTTGTCGCGTTAAAGTTGCAGGTGGGACGTACCGTTGGGTGAAGATCGTTCCTGATGTCTCCAGCGTTGCGCGAAGCCCGACGGGAGCGCTGTCGGGCGTGGCCTTCGACGTCAGCGATCTTCAGGAAACCGCCCGAAGCCTTTCGGAAGTCATCGCCGGTGGCGAACTCGGAACTTGGCGCCTCGATCTGCGAACCGGATTGAACGAAATCAATGATCGCTGGGCCGAACTGATCGGATACAAACGCGAGGAACTGGAGCCGGTCACCGTTTCATTGTGGCGGTCACTGGTGCATCCCGAAGACATCGCCCGCGTCGAGGCCATCCATGCCCAACGGCTCCTGGCCGAGCAATACTTCTTTGTGGACGAATTTCGCATGCGTCACAAGGACGGGCGCTGGGTCTGGATCCTGTCGCGCGGGCGTGCAGTGGAAATCTCCGACACAGGCGCGGCAATGGTAATGGTGGGCGTTCATGTCGACATTGCGCGTCGTAAGGCACTGGAAGACGAACTGCTCGCGGAGCGAGACTTCCTTCTGCGCCTGACAGAAACAAGTATTTCTGGCATACTGGCCCTGAACGAACGGGGCGAGGTAATTTTTGCCAACCGCGAAGCCGAAAGCATTTTGGGCGCAAGCGCCGCGCAGATGATCGGCCGCATGCATGACGATCCGGACTGGAACGCAGTAGCGATCGATGGCTCTGATCTGGCAGAGGCAGACTTCCCGTTCTCGCAAGTGATCCGGACCGGTTCAGTCGTTCGCGATATTCGACTGAGATTCCGGCATCCAAACGGGTCGGAGCGTGTGATATCGGTCAACGCTGCGCCCACTGCAGACAAGAAGGGGGTTGTTCACGTCGTCTGCTCGGTAACTGATATCACCGAACGCCTCAACGACGAACAGAAGATCGCCAAGGGTGCCGAAGAAGCCCAATATGCGGCGCTTCACGACTATATGACCGGGCTTCCAAACCGGGAGCTATTTGAAGATTACCTCGAGCACGCCATACGTCGCGCTGATCACGACGGGACGTTGCTAATGCAGGTCTTCATCGACATCGACAACAGCAAGCTGGTGAATGACCGCTTCGGCCACCAGTTTGGAGATCGCCTTATCTGCAGGGTGGCCGGGCGTCTGGATCTCCTTCGCGGTGGAGCGGACGTCTTGGCGCGAGTGGCCGGCGATGAGTTCACACTTCTGTACTCAATTGATACCGAAGCAAGCGTACCCAACCTGATGCGGGAGCTGTCTGCGGCATTTGACGGACCCTTTGAACTTGAAGGGAACAGTATCTATCTTACAGCCAGCATTGGGATAAGTATCTACCCTATCGACGCTTCGACGTCTGAAGAGACTTGGCTGAATGCGGACATTGCGATGTACGAAGCCAAGACTTCGGGCCGCAATCAGTACGTCCAGTTTTCGAGCAAGATCCGCGAACGGCTGGCGCGCGAAGCAAAGGTGGTTCAGTCGTTGCAGCACGCACTGCGCGAACGCCAATTTGCATTGGTCCTTCAGCCGAAGGTCTACCTTTCAGACCCGACCAAGGTCTTCGGAGCAGAAGCACTGATCCGCTGTTTGAATCCGGAGCTTCTAGGGATCGGCCCGGCCGAATTCATGCCGGTGGCCGAGAAGACCGGCCTGGTACGCCACATCGACCTGCTGATGGTGGGCCTCATCGGAAAGTTCGTCGCTGGCCTGCGCCGCAGTTCGATGTCCCTCCGGATCTCAGTGAATCTGTCGCCCGAAAGCCTTCGGCTGGCTGGCTTTGGGCCCACTCTGTTGGCCTCTATTTCCCAAGCCGGTCTGACCAATTCCGACATCCTGTTCGAGTTGACTGAAGGGGCGATCATGGACATGTCCACAGCGGTTCGCGAAAACGTTGATCTACTGCTGGCGCACGACTTCGAGCTTTCGGCCGACGATTTCGGAACCGGTTACTCCTCGCTATCGAACCTACAACAACTGCGTCTGAAGGAGCTGAAGATTGACCGGAGCTTCGTCATGCGGCTAGGGCTTTCTGACGGGGCATCTGACCCAATCGTGCGGGCCATTCTCGCCATGGCCGATGCTCTTGACCTGCGGACGGTCGCCGAGGGCATTGAAACCAAGGAACAGATGGACTGGCTGACAGCGCACGGCTGTACAATCGGGCAAGGATACTATTTCGGAAAGGGAATCGACCCCAAGGCGTTTGTCGAAAGATTCCTAGTAGGCCGCTGAAACAGTCGCGAACCCGGAACGGTTTCCCTGCTCCTGCTGATCGATTTCGATTGCACCACACGTAAGCGACCGTCGATGGCTTGGTTCGAGGGAGCGCAATCGAACGGATGTTGCGCAGACATGGCCATGGATCCTTGTGCTTCCCCGAAAGATCGTGCAGTGCCGGAAGCTACGGCCTTACGCCTGCTGGTGGCCAAGTAGGCGGAGTTCTCGAGCAAAGCGACTCGGAAATCATGACGGGTGTTGTTGACCCGCGTTTCGCTGTAGGCCGTGAAGAGCGAGCGCACAGTGTCGGAACTGGCCGAATAATTGGCGTGCATGTCGACAGAGAACTGAAGTGCAGATCGTTATGGACGAGGCATGTTGGCCCATGTTGAGTTCCGCCCCACCAGCCCGCGGACATTGCCCACCCCCCATGTCCCACCCCGCCGCGTCCTGATCCCCCGCGCCGTCAGTTCCGCCGCGATCGCTCGTAGCGAGGTGTGCCCCGCGGCCTGAATGTCCGCGAGGACTGGCGCAAGGTCCTCCGCGAAGGCCGCAGCATTGGCCGACACGGCCGCCCGCAGGGCCATGCCGCCCTTGCCAGCCCGTTTCAGGGCTGCGGCCCCGTTGGGGTTGCCGAGCTTCACCCCACGCGCCTTGGCAACCGCGAGGGCTTCCTTCGTCCGTCGCGAGATCGCCTCGCGCTCGGCCTGGGCCACCAGGGCCATGATCCCGACGGTGAGGTCATTGGCCTCCGGCATGTCCACCGCGATGAACCGCACCCCGCTGTCGCGCAGGGCGAGAAGGAATGCGGCATTGCGGCTGAGCCGGTCCAGCTTGGCGATGACCAGGGTGGAGCCAGTGACCTTGGCCAGATGCAGGGCCTTCGCGAGTTCCGGCCGGTCCGCCTTCCGCCCGCTCTCGACCTCGGTGAACCGCGCCAGGACCTCGGCGCCGCGGGAGGCCGCGAAGTCCTCGATCACCTTGCGCTGCGCCTCCAGCCCGAGCCCTGACTGTCCCTGCCGCGCTGTCGAGACCCGCTCGTAGGCCACCAGCCGCTGCAATGCCGCCATTCCCGCCCCCTGTACACACCTGCCTGACGTTCGTTGCGCAGGAGAGTACTCCAACCTGCCGCAGAGTGTAGTGCAAGATACTGATAACGCTTGCTCTTCCCACAGGCGGCACGGTCCCGCGGCGCTGAGACACTGTGAGCCCCGCTGCTTCGTCTCTGGTCGGCAAAGGGCCCGGTCGGTGCTAGCTCTTGCCTTTCCGGAACGCGATGATGTTCCCGACTGGTTGGTCATCTTCTCGTTCGTCCCAGGCCATCCTGGCTTCAAGAAGATGATCGAGGACTTCTTCCCATCCGTGCCGACGACAGAACGCAATCAGCATGTCCAGCACCGAAGAAAACCAAGTCGCTTCTTCCTCATGATCCCACTCGGAATTCTCATCGTGGCTGAAGGCCTGCACTGCGCCCAAGGCGTGAAACAAGGATTGGTGGACGGCTCCCAGTCCATGCTCATGCGCATAGTCCGCAAGTTCCTTGATCGCCGCGACCACTCGGGCATGATTCCCAGCTGCCATGTGATCTTCCATCATCGTTCCTGAGTGCCCGGGTACAATACCGGCAAGACTGGCGATAGAAATATGCATCAAAGATACTCCTTATTGATTGCTATGTCGCGCTGTTTTCCAGAGCCTGGGGTTTCCCATGCAGTGCCGTGCCTCCGTTTCAGGACCCTGGCGCCGAGCGGCCGATCAAAAGGACCGTAGAGACAGTATCTTGACGTTCAGGGGCGGGTGTCGGCCTCGTCAATTCGGAGAACCGGGCCGTCGGTCCGCTCCGGTTCGGAGGATGGCGGGTCCGTCGCGATGGCCGGCGGTCCCGCAGGTTTCCGTTCGACGCGATTGCCATCCTTGTCCTGGTAGACGATCACGAACTCGATCTTGTCGACCCGGTTGTCCTCCACCGCCGCCTCGGCATAGGCCGCGATCCGCGACCGCGAGGCCGGGGTCAGACCGATCTCGGCCATGTAGCGGCCCATCAGTTCCATCTGCCGGTTCGCCACGGTAAGCCACGGCGACTGCTGCACATAGCCCGAGGGCGTCCGGATCAGCAGCGGGGTCTCCGTCAGCTTCTCTTCCGCCTCGACCCAGCGGCCATAGGCCTGGCAATAGGCGGCAAGGACGGCGCGATCGATGGTGGTGATCACTCGCATTCGGACAAGAGTCTCGACCAGGCGATGCCATTCCGCCCGGGCTTCCTCGCCGAGATGGGCGGGACACTCCGGCACGCCCTCGGGCGGCACGGGTTCGGCATGGTTCCAGGCCCGCTTGCCGCGGTTGCCCTCGGCCCGGCGCCAGGCGGTGGGCTTGCGGGGCGGGCCGCTCATCCGAGGTCCTCTCGCAGAGCGTTGAAGAGCCGGCGCACGCCATAGCCGCGCAGGAGCGACAGCGTGGTGAAGGCGGTGGCCACCAGGAGGTTGTCCCGAAGGGTGAGGTCATGGCCCAGGGCGGGGAACAGCGCCTGCTGCAGCATCAGCGACAGCAGGAACCCCACGGCCGTGTTCGTCGCGGCCTCCAGGGCCGAAGCCGATCGGCTTTGCGACGACCGCCCGCTCATCGCGACCCTCCATCTTCCGGAAGGGCCGTCCCGGGCCCGGTCGGCCGGGCAGCCGCAATCCGCGCCGCGATTTTGTCGAGGCGGCTGGTCAGCAGCGCGAGAGCATCGACCGGTGGCGTCACGTCGACCATTGCGGTGCGGCTGTCCACCTCGATCGCCTCGCGCCAGCCGCCCTGGGTCTTGAGGTAGAAGATCATCGCGGTGACATTGCCCGACCGCGCCTTGGTGACGAGGCTTTGCGCCACCGCGCCGACTGCCCGCGCCTTGCCCCTCTTGTAGCGTTCGGAAAGGTCCGCGTCGCGCCCCAAGAGGGCAAAGAAGGTGGTCCGGCCGATCCCGAGGTAGTCGGCGATCTGCTCGGCGTTGAGGACCGCGGCGAGGGTCTCCACCTCCGTCCGCTGGGCATCGGTGAGAATGACTGCAGGCCGGCCCGTCATGCTGCCGCCTCCGTCAGGCGTTCGCCCCGGACTTCGACGAAGCTGCGGCCGTCGCCCTCCAGCACCGCCACGCCGCCCGCGAAGGCCTGCCAGCGTTCCACCGCGACATCGACATAGGCCGGGTCCAGTTCCAGCGCGAGGCAGACCCGCCCCGTGGCTTCGGCGGCGATGATACACGTCCCCGATCCGGAGAAGGGTTCATAGATCGCCTGGCCCGGGGCGGAGTTGTTGAGGATCGGCCGGCGCATGCATTCGACCGGCTTCTGCGTGCCGTGCACGGTGGCGGCGTCCTGGTCGCGGCTCGGGATCGACCAAAGCGTGGTCTGCTTGCGGTCGCCGCACCAGTGGCTCTTTCCCTTGGCCCGTACCGCATACCAGCAGGGCTCGTGCTGCCAATGGAAGTCGCCGCGGCCCAGCACCAGGCGTTCCTTGGCCCAGACGATCTGCGCCCGGATGTCGAAGCCGCTGGCCTTGAGGCTCTCGGCCACCGTCGTGGCATGCAGGGCGCCGTGCCAGACATAAGCGACCTCGCCGGGGAACAGCGCCCAACCGTGTATGAGATTGGAAGTATTCAATCCCGAGGCAGGCCATGAAGCTCAGCAGATTTCGCATAAGCAATTATCGCAATGTCATCGACAGCGGCTGGATCGAAACGACCAGCGTCACCGCATTCGTGGGGCAGAACGAGGCCGGCAAAAGTAATCTCTTCGAGGCGCTACACCGCCTGCATCCCTACGACGACGCCGACCATGACCCCGACGAGGACTGGCCAGTTGATGACTGGAAAGGACGAAAGAACGCAAAGGGCAATGTGGTTAGTCGGGCGCTTTACGCCTTCGAGGACGACGAGGCGACCGAGCTCTTCGAGTTCGCCACAGTGCCGCCTGAAGGCGGGGCCGACGGCGAGGGAGGCGAAGGCGTCGTTGTTGCTGCAGTGCCGGAAGGAGCGCAACTCTTTGCGCAACATCGTTATGGATATGCTTCCGCGTTTTACGTCGCGGACAGTTCTGGCGAGATTTTGGAGCACGAGAAGCTCAATCTTTCGACGGAAAAGGTGAGAGAGTGGTCACTGGAAAACGTGCCGAAGTTTGTCTTGATCCAAGACTACGAATTTTCCGGTGCGCAGGTGGAGCTAGACCAACTCAAGGCCCGATGGGACAAAGTGGGCCGCGACAACCGCCATAAGCTGTCTTCTGCGGATCAGACGATCCTTATCGTTCTCGACCTCGCCGAGATCGACATCGACGACGTGGTCGAGAAAGGCAGCACATCGGACGGTCGGACGCTGCGGCAATTCGATACGCGCGCCGCCTCTGCATACCTGTCGAAGCAATTCCGCAAGCTTTGGCGGCAGAAAAAGGTGAGCTTCGACATCGCGGTTGATGGGACCACGCTGAACATCTTCACGGTCGATGACGCGATTGGCTTTCCTGTCCGACTAAACCGCCGGTCCACCGGCTTCCGTTGGTATGTGTCCTTTGCTTGGAAATTCACCCATGCGTCAGAGGGTGACTTCCAGAATTGCATTCTTCTGCTGGAGGAGCCTGGCATACACCTGCACTACAGCGGGCAGCGCGATCTGCTGGGGGTGTTTGAGCACCTCTCCGAGATGAATGGCATCCTCTACACTACCCATCTCTCCTCGATGGTCGATCAGGCCAATCCTGAGCGTGTGCGGATAATCGAAACGGACGAGGAGCACCATCTCAAGGTGACGCATGGGGTCGTGAGCAGCCAATCCGCGCCCATGGCAGTCATCGAAAGTGCGCTCGGCCTCACATCGGACCTGTCCGGTATGCTCGGCAACCGGAAGGTGCTGATCGTAGAGGGAGGCACCGATGCGCTTATCCTGAGCAAGCTGTCTGGTCTGCTGGCGAAGGAAGGCAAGGAAGGTCTTTCGGACCAAGTTTATATGTGGCCAGCGGAGACCTCCACGAAGGCGCCGATGTATGCCGCGTTCGCCATCGGTCAACGGTGGGACGCTGGTGTGCTTCTCGACACGGACGAAGCGGGAAATCAGGCGCACGAAAAGATCAAGAAGATGGACCTAAAGGAATACTCAGACGAGACGGGTCACGAGTTCCGGGTCCTAATGATCGGTCAGGCGTCCGGTGTTAAAAAGACCGATGTCGCCATCGAAGACCTGTTTCCCGATGACTGGTTTCTCGACTGCGCAAACCGTGCCTACGGCGTTGCTTTGACGCTTGCCGATCTACCTGAAGACGGCACCACGCTGATTGCAAAGCGGGTAGAAGCCGCGCTTACGATGAAGCACTCTCGAGAACTGAAAAAGAAAGACGTTCTCACTGAGATGCTCCGCGACTTCGACAGCTGGAAGAAGGTCAGCGACCTGCCGAAGGGCACAGCGGCAAATGCCGAGCGGCTGTTCAAGAAGATCAATGGCGCGTTCGGCGTATAGCTTAGCGGATCACTGGGATGAAGTTCGCAGCCGCAGACGGAGAACGGATCGAGGCAACCCCGGGGGCAAAGGGCGAATGTCCCGGCTGCGGCGCGGAAATGGTTGCGCGCTGCGGCACGCAGAGGGTGTGGCACTGGGCGCACCGTGGGCGACGGCATTGCGACCACTGGTGGGAGAACGAAACCCAGTGGCACCGCGATTGGAAGAACCACTTCCCGGCAGACTGGCAGGAGATCACGGCGCGCGACGAGCACGGCGAGCTGCACATCGCCGACATCAAGACCGACAAAGATCTGGTGGTGGAGTTCCAGCATTCCTTCCTCAACCGGGAGGAGGCACAGAAGCGGACGCAGTTTCACAACCCGATGTTCTGGGTCGTGGATGCGACCCGGAGGGCGACCGACGCTCCCAACTTCATCGAAGCCCTAGAATACGCTCGGCACCATCCGACACCGGACGGAATGGTCTACGAGGTGAACATGCGCGCTGCGCGGCTGCTGAAGGAGTGGGTTACGGTCGGCGTGATCGTCGCGTTCGACTTCGGGACGGATGACGTCTGGGTCCTGCGGCGCGTTCACGGAGACTGGGTTCTCGGCTTCTTCTATCCGAAGGCCAAGGTCGTGGCGCACATAAGCGAGGGCACAGTGCTGCCGGACATCCTCTATGGCAAGCTGCCGGTTCGCCGACCGCTAGCTCGCGGCTGGAAGCGCGTTGGACAGAGATTTTGAACTACGGGCCGCTACCCGGTGTTCTCGCTTCTCCTATTGCGGCATCCACCTCCGGTCATTGACAGCGCATCATTGCCACTTCGGAGGTGGTGGTGAACGGCAACTTTGCACAAATTGCTGCTGATGCGATGCCGCAGCCTCACAGGCCGCTTCCCGCCCTTCGCGTATGCGCGGGCTCAGCAATCACACCTGCAGAGCCCCTTTGGCGAAAGTTCGTTTTCCGTTCCATCTCAGCAAACGCCCCCGACGTCGAAGTGTTCAGCTTACCGTTCTTGAAAGCAGCATGCTTTCAATGACATATAGGCTGATCACCAAATTGACGCAGTCATCAGGTCCGGAGAACCTGCGCCCCGAGAGAACGCTTCGGGGCCTCCTGGCGACGGGGCCGGTGCTCAGCCCGTCCCGCATAACCCTTGAAAGCAACGGAAAAATTCGGCCGCTGCCGGATGGGGAGAACGCTTTCGCGAGGGCAAGTGGCGGAGAGGGTGGGATTCGAACCCACGGTGGGCGCAAACCCACAACGGTTTTCGAGACCGCCCCGATCGACCACTCCGGCACCTCTCCGCGCTTGTCCGCTGGTCGTCGTGAGCGGGGCATTTAGCCGCCCGCGCGGGCAAGCGCAACCCCGTTTCTTGCGGCCGCGCCGCCTTGGCTGCGCCGGGATTGCGCGGGTGTGATGCGGGTGTGATGCAGGTGTGATGCGGGCGTGATCCGGACGGGGCTTGGCGGCGGGCGTCCGGGCACCTAGGCTTTGCCGCATCCATCCCCGGGGCCGGAGACCGAGATGCGCCATTCCATCCGCCTGCTCGCCCTTTGCGCCCTGGTACTGGCCCTGCCGACGCAGGTCGGGTCTGAAACGGCCTCTCCAGCGCCCGCGGAAGCTGCGGCCGCGGCCACCGATGCGGCCGGACTGGCGGCGCTCCTGCAACTGGACCCGACCTTCGCCGTGCTGATCGACGAGGCCGGTCCGCAGGCCGCCGATCTTGAGGCGCAGTTCTTTCCGGGCCGGGGTGGCGCCGAATGGACCGAGGCGGTCCTCGCGCTGTATGACCCCACGGCACTGCGGGTGCGTTTCGACACCGCCTTTGCCGAGGCCCTGCAGGGGCAGGAGGCGACGATCCCCGCCGCCGCCGCCTTCTTTGCCTCGGAGCTTGGGCAGCGCATCCTCGCCCTGGAAATCGACGCCCGCCGTGCCCTGATCGACGTGGCCGTGGAAGAGGCGGCCGAGGTTGCAGCGCAGAACCTGCGCGACCGCCGCGACCCGCGGCTGCGGCTGATCCGCGACCTGATCGCCGCCGGCGATCTGGTCGAGACCGGTGTCGCGGGCACGCTCACGGCTCAGCTGGCCTTTTCCGACGGCCTGGCCGAGGGCAGCCCGCCGGGCCTGGTCCGGCCGCGCCAGGACCGCATCCAGGACATCTGGTCGGACGAGGCCGCGGTACGGGGCGAAACCGGGGCCTGGCTGATCCGCTTCATGGTGCAGGCCTATGCGCCGCTCAGCGAAGAGGACCTGCGCGCCTACGTCCGCTTCAGCGAAACGCCCGAAGGCCGCGCCGTGACCGCCGCCCTGAGCCGGGCGATGGAGGCTGCACTGGTGCCAGTGTCGCACGATCTCGGGCGGCTGACCGCGCGCTTCGCCTCCAGCCGGCAGATCTGAGGCCGGTCCGAAGCGCAGGGCCTGGCGGTCGGCCACAGGCGCTTGACTTCGCCGAAGCCTGGCCCGATAAGCCCGCATCTTGCCCGGGGTGCGAATCCCGGGCGGGTTACGTTTTGACACTCGCCCCTTGCAGGGGCGCGCTGTCCGAAGGCGGGGCGAAAGCCCCCGGGAACGCCGGAAACGGGGCCGCAGGACGCGAAGGAATGGAAGGGAACGACCCATGTTTGCGGTCCTCAAGACCGGCGGCAAGCAATACAAGGTGCAGGCGGGTGACGTGCTGCGCGTGGAAAAGCTTGACGCTGCCGCTGGCGACAAGATCCAGTTCAACGATATCCTGATGGTGGGATCCACCGTCGGCGCGCCCCTGGTGGCCGGTGCGGCCGTGCAGGCCGAGGTGATCGACCAGATCAAGGGCGAAAAGACCATCCACTACGTCAAGCGCCGCCGCAAGCATTCGTCGCAGCGCACCAAGGGCCACCGCCAGCACCTGACGCTGGTCCGCGTGACCGACGTGCTGGAAGCCGGCGCCGATGCCTCGGGCGTCAAGGCCGCGACCGGCACCGCCGACGCCCGCCGCACCGCGCATGAAGCGCCCGGCGCGGCCAAGGTCGCCAAGCCCGCCAAGGCCCCGAAGGCCGCCGAAGCCGTGGTCGAGGCCGCTCCGGCCGCCGAGGCCCCCGCCGAGAAACCGAAGCGCGCCCGCAAGGCCGCGGAAGCGAAGGAGTAATCTGCCATGGCACACAAGAAGGCAGGCGGTTCTTCCCGCAACGGTCGCGACAGCGCCGGTCGTCGCCTGGGCGTCAAGCTCTACGGCGGCCAGGCCGCCATTCCGGGCAACATCATCGTCCGTCAGCGCGGCACGACGTTCTTTCCGGGGCAGGGCGTGGGCATGGGCACCGACCATACCATCTTCGCCACCGTCGAGGGCAAGGTGACCTTCAAGAAGGGGCTCAAGGGCCGCACCTTCATTTCGGTCCTCCCTGTCGTCGTGGCCGCCGAGTAAGCCGAACCGTTACCTGCGGAATGTAGGGGGGATCGGCCGGAAGGCCGGTCCCCTTCCTCATTTCCGCCACTTCGCTGTGGCAAGTCGGCGGTCCGGCCCCCACATGCGCTTCAAAGGAGGGAAGCCATGGTTCTTGATACTGTACCGGCCGCCAAGGGCCAGATCGCCGCGGGCCGTTTCGTGCTGCGCCCGGTGCGGGCCTCGGATGCCGGCCTGATCGCCCATCACGCCGGCGACCGCCGCGTGGCCGAGGCGACGCAGAACATTCCCCACCCGTTTCCCCCCGGCGCGGCCGAGGCCTATGTGGCCCGGGCGATCACCCATGAACGGCCAGGCTCGGTCTGGGTGATGGACGGCACGGCGACGGGGCTGAGCGAGGTGCTGGGGGTGATCAGCCTCAAGCCGATGGAGGCCGCAAAGGGCAAGGGCGGACAAAGCGAGGTGGCCTACTGGGTGGCGCCGGCGTTCTGGAACACCGGCATCGCCTCCGAGACCGTGCGCGCGCTGATCGCGGCCAACCCCTTGCAGGACTGCACCTATTTCGCCGAAGTGTTCCAGGACAACCCCGGCAGTGCCCGGGTGCTGACCAATGCGGGCTTCCAGTATCTGGGCGATGCCGAGGCCTTCTCGGTGGCCCGCAACGCCCGTGTGCCGACCTGGACCTACGTTCGCAAGCTGGGCTGAAGGCGCGCCCGGCCGGGGCAGGGGCCGGAATTCGAATTCGAATTCCGTCCACGATTTCCGACTTCGGAAATCGCCTTGCCTGCCGCCGTCGCGAAGCTTGAGCCTGCCCTTGCGATCCTGTATCGCCCTTGCATCCCAGCGAAAGCCCGTGCCCCGATGAAATTCCTCGATCTTGCCAAGGTCTATATCCGCTCGGGCGGCGGCGGGGCCGGCTGCTCCAGCTTCCGGCGCGAGAAGTTCATTGAATTCGGCGGGCCGGATGGCGGCGACGGCGGCCATGGCGGCGCCGTCTGGGCCGAGGCGGTGGAAGGGTTGAACACCCTGATCGACTATCGCTACCAGCAACATTTCTTTGCCAAGAGCGGCCAACCCGGCATGGGCAGCCAGAAGACCGGCCGCTCGGGCGAGGACGTCGTGCTGAAGGTGCCGCTGGGGACCGAGATCCTGGACGAGGACGAGGAGACTGTGCTGGCCGACCTGACCGTCGTGGGCCAGCGCGTCTGCCTGGCCGAGGGCGGCAATGGCGGCTGGGGCAACCTGCGCTTCAAATCCTCGACCAACCGCGCGCCGGCGCGGGCCAACCCCGGCCAGCCGGGGATCGAGCGCACCATCTGGCTGCGGCTCAAGCTGATCGCCGATGCGGGCCTTGTCGGCCTGCCGAATGCCGGCAAGAGCACCTTCCTGGCCGCGGTGTCGAACGCCCGGCCCAAGATCGCCGACTATCCCTTCACCACGCTGGTCCCGAACCTGGGCGTCGTCGGCATCGACGGACATGAATTCGTCATGGCCGACATCCCCGGCCTGATCGAAGGCGCCTCCGAGGGGCGGGGCCTGGGGATGCAGTTCCTGGCCCATGTCGAGCGCTGCAAGGTCCTGCTCCATCTGGTGGATGGCACGTCTTCGACAATCACCAAGGATTTCAAGACCATCGTGACCGAACTTGAGGCCTATTCCGAGGTGCTGGGCGACAAGGCCCGGATCGTGGCCCTGAACAAGACCGACGCGATGGATGCCAAGCAGATCAGCGACCGCCGGCGGGCACTGGAAAAGGCCTCCGGCGGCCCGGTGCATGTGATCTCGGGCGTGTCGGGCAAGGGCCTGCCCGAGGTGCTGCGCGCGCTTTACGCCCAGATCGTGCGCGAAGAGCCCAAGCTGGCAGAGGCGCGGCCATGGCAGCCCTGACCGAAAACCGCGCCCCCGACATCCGCGCGCCCGACATCCGCGCCGCCAAGCGTCTGGTGGTCAAGATCGGCTCGGCCCTGCTGGTCGACCGCAAGGCGGGGCTGAGACAGGCCTGGCTTTCCGCACTGGCGATGGACGTGGCCGAGGCCAAGGTGCGTGGAACCGATGTGGTGCTGGTCTCGTCGGGCTCGATCGCGCTGGGGCGAAAGGTTCTGGGCCTGGGCGATGGCGTGCTGACGCTGGAGCAGTCGCAGGCGGCGGCGGCCGTGGGCCAGATTCGTCTGGCCCGCGCCTATGAGGAAGTGCTTGCCCCGCACGGCATCACCACCGCGCAGGTTCTGGTGACGCTTGAAGATACCGAGGACCGCCGCCGCTACCTGAACAGCCGCGCGACCATGGAAACCCTGCTTGCCTTGGGCGTGGTTCCCATCGTGAACGAGAACGACACTGTCGCGACGGACGAGATACGGTTCGGCGACAACGACCGGCTCGCTGCGCAGATCGCGGTGACGGTGGGGGCGGACCAGTTGGTCCTGCTCAGTGACGTGGACGGGTTCTACACCGCCAACCCCAAGGAAGACGCCACTGCCACCCGCTTCGACCTGGTGGAAACCATCACCCCCGAGATCGAGGCGATGGCGGGCGACCCGATCAGCGGCCTGTCCAAGGGCGGCATGAAGACCAAGCTGCTGGCCGCCAAGACCGCCGTTGCCGGCGGCTGCGCCATGGCGATCATGGAAGGCAGCACCCTGCGGCCGCTGACCGCCCTGGCCCAAGGCGCGCCCCGCACCTGGTTCGTGGCGCATTCCGACCCGCACCTGGCCCGCAAGCGCTGGATCAACGCGATGAAGCCCAAGGGCGAATTGCTGCTGGACGCCGGCGCCGTCTCCGCCCTGCGCGCCGGCAAGAGCCTGCTGCCCGCCGGCGTGACCCGCGTCACCGGCACCTTCGGCCGGGGCGAGCCAGTGGCGATCCTGTCGCCGGAAGGGGCGGTTCTGGGCAAGGGCCTGGTGCGCTATACCAGCGTAGAGGCCAAGCTGATTGCAGGGCACCGCTCCGGCGAGATTGCCGCGATCCTGGGCTATGAGGGGCGCGCGGCACTGGTGCATCGCGACGACATGGTGGTCTGAGGCGGCGGCCCCGGGGCGCTGCCCCGGACCCCGGGATATTTTCGCAGAGAGGAAGGACCATGGACGGACAATTCTCTGATCTCATGGCCGGGATCGGCACCAAGGCGCGGGCGGCGGCGTCCGAACTGGCCTGTGCCTCGTCCGAACGCAAGGCGGCGGCGCTGGTCTCGGCCGCGGCAGCGGTGCGCGCGCGCGAGCAGGAGATCCTCGACGCCAACTGCCTCGACCTGGACTTCGGCCGCGACGAGGGCCTGTCGCCCGCCATGATGGACCGACTTCGGCTGGACAGCCACCGGCTGCGCGGCATTGTCGATGGCCTGCTGGCGGTGGCCCAGCAGAAAGACCCGGTCGGGCGGGTGCTGGCCGAATGGGACCGGCCGAACGGCCTGCACATAGCGCGCGTCGCTACCCCTCTGGGCGTGGTCGGCGTGATCTATGAAAGCCGTCCCAATGTCACCGCAGACGCCGGCGCCCTGTGCCTGAAGTCCGGCAATGCGGTCATCCTGCGCGGTGGCAGCGAGAGCTTCGAGACCTCAAGCGTGATCCACGACTGCATGGTGCAGGGCCTGCGCGAGGCCGGCCTGCCGGACACCGCCATCCAGCTGGTCCCCACCCGCGACCGCGAGATGGTGACGGCGATGCTGCGCGCGACCGAATTCATCGACGTGATCGTGCCGCGCGGCGGCAAGGGCCTGGTGGGTCTGGTACAGCGCGAGGCCCGGGTGCCGGTCTTTGCCCATCTGGAGGGCATCTGCCACGTCTACGCCGACCGCGACGCCGATCTGGAAAAGGCCCGCCGGGTGGTGCTGAACGCCAAGACCCGCCGCACCGGCATCTGCGGTGCCGCCGAATGCCTGCTGATCGACTGGCAGTTCTACACCAAACACGGGCCCGTGCTGATCGAAGACCTGCTGAAGGCCGGGGTCGAGGTGCGCACCGAGGGCGAGTTGCTGAAAATCCCCGGCACCACCCGCGCCGCGCCCGACGATTTCGGCCGCGAATTCCTGGACATGATCATCGCCGCGAGGCTGGTCGATGGCGTCGACGAGGCCATCGCCCATATCCGCCGCTATGGCTCAAGCCACACCGAAGCGATCCTGACCGAGAACGACGCCACCGCCGCGCGGTTCTTCGAACGGCTCGACAGCGCGATCCTGATGCGCAACGCCAGCACCCAGTTCGCCGATGGCGGCGAGTTCGGCATGGGCGCCGAGATCGGCATCGCCACCGGCAAGCTGCACGCCCGCGGCCCGGTGGGGGCCGAGCAGTTGTGCAGCTTCAAATACCTGGTCACCGGCGACGGCACGATCCGGCCGTGAACCGGGGCCGTGAACCGGCGCCAGAACCGGGGGCGAGAACCGGGGCCAGTGTCGGGGCAGGGGGCAGGTCAGCGGCCGAGGCCGGCTTTGCATTCTGGCAACACCCTTGCGGCATACCCGCGCATCGAAAGAAAAAACTGGCCGGGACCGAATCCCGATCCTACCTCCGACGCATAGCCGCTCAGGAACCCGCCCATGCCGCCGATCGAGGACCATCCGAAACGCTATGCCACCGTGAACGAGCTGCATGCGCGGCCGTTCCCGTCGTTGCCGGTGCCCTGCACCGCTGTCTTCCTGGCGATCAAGGAACCGGTCGATGCCGCCTCGCGCGACCGCGCGCTGGACCGGACGCATCTCTTGGATCTGCTGACCCGTGAGGGCGGCCAGCATCCCGCCCCCGAGGCCACGCATTTCTTCGGACCCTTCGGCCGCGGCACGCTGAAATGGGAAAGCCATACCGAGTTCGTCACCTACACGGCCTTCACGCCCGGCGTCTCGGCCCGGCCGTTCGATCCGGCCGAAGCCCTGGTCTTCCCCGAGGACTGGATGGCCCAGGCACCGGGCAAGCGGCTGACCTCGGCGCTCATCCGGGTCGAGACGATGCCCGAGGACGAAGCCGAAATGCTGCGCAAGGCCGACGAGTGGTTCGTGCCGGAAAGCCTGGCGATGTCCTGGGTGGTGGATCGCGGCGCCGTGGTGGCCTGCGATTTCCGCATCGACGCCAGCGGGCAGATGCGCCTTGCCGTCTTCGTCAGGCCCGGGATCAGCGGCCGGCGGGTGGGCCGGATCGTCCAGCGTCTGTGCGAGATCGAGATCTACCGGGCGATGTCGATGCTGGGCCTGCTGCGTGCCCAAAACCTGACCACGTTGCTGAACCAGCTGGACCCGCGATTGACCGGCCTGGTCTCGGACCTTGACCACCGCGAGCCCTCGCCCGAGGTGGCGCTGCATGCGCTGTTGGGGATCTCGGCGGAACTGGAAAGCATGTCGGTCAAGTATACCTTCCGCTTCGGGGCAACGGCGGCCTATGAGGCGATCCTGACCCAGCGGATCGAGGCGCTGCGAGAAGAGCGGATTGAGGGCCGGCAGACCTTTGCCGAGTTCATGATGCGCCGCTATGACCCGGCGATGCGGACGGTGAAATCCACCGACAAACGGCTGCACGAAATGGCCGAACGGGCGCAGCGCGCGGCCGAGTTGCTGCGTACCCGGGTGGATGTGGAACGCAGCGCGCAGAACCAGAAGCTGCTGGAAAGCATGGACCGCCGGGCCGATCTGCAGCTGCGGCTGCAGCGCACCGTGGAAGGGCTTTCGGTGGTGGCGATCAGCTACTACGCGGTCAGCCTGGCGGCCTATGTGGCCACGCCCTTGGGCACTCTGGCGGGCCTGTCCAAGGAAAGCATGACGGCGGCCCTGGTGCTGCCGGTGGTGCTGCTGGTCTGGCTGATGGTCCGCCGGGTCAAGGACCACCTGCACGACGGCGAATAGACCTCAGCGGCCGCGGATGCGCGGGTCCAGCGCGTCGCGCAGCCCGTCGCCGATGTAGTTCACGCTCAGCACCGTCAGCGAGATCGCGATGCCCGGAAAGATCACCCGGCTGGGGTAGGTGGTCAGGTTGACATAGCCCTCGTTCAACAGGCCGCCCCAGGTGGGGAAATCGGGTGGAAAGCCCAGGCCCAGGAAGGACAGCACGGATTCGGTGATGATCGCGCCGGCGATCCCCAGCGTCGCGGCCACCATCACGGCCGATACCACATTCGGCAGGATGTGCCGGGTGATGATCCGCCGCGACGGCGTGCCGATCGAGCGCGCCGCCAGCACGAATTCGCGTTCCTTCAGCGCCAGCACGTTGCCCCGCACGATCCGGGCCGAGTGCATCCAGCTGGTGACCCCGATCCCCAGCACCACCAAGAGGAAGGTGCCCAGTTCCGGGCCGAAGACGCCCTTCACCCTTTCGCCGTAAAGGAACATCAGCACCAGCAGCAAGGGCAGCAGCGGCAGCGACAGGAACAGGTCGGTCAGCCGCATCAGCACGCCGTCCATCCGCCGGAAATAGCCCGACAGCACGCCCACCGTGGTGCCGATGAAGATCGACACCAGCATCGCCACCAGACCCACCGCCAGGCTGACCTTTCCGCCCAGCATCATCCGCGCCAGCATGTCGCGGCCGACCTGGTCGGTGCCCAGCGGGTGCGCCCAGGACGGGGGCTTGTTGCGGCCCAGGATCATCTTCGCCGCGTCGGGGTCGATGTAGGTGCCGTCAACCCGCCAGACCAGCGGGCCGATCACCACAAAGGCCACGATCAGCGTCAGCACGAACAGCCCTGTCATCGCCCCCTTGTGGTGGCGGAACTGGTCCCAGACGTCGCGCCACTGGCTGCGCGGGGCCTCGATGGATTGCACCACGTCAGTCATAGCGGATCCGCGGGTCCAGGATGCCGTACAGGATGTCGGCGATCAGGTTGAAGGTCACGATCAGGATCGCGGTGATGAAGGTGATGGTCTGCACCATCGGCAGGTCGTTGGCGTGGATCGCACCGATCAGTGCCGCACCTATGCCGTTGATCTTGAACACCTGCTCGGTCACGATGGCGCCGCCGAACACGCCCGGCAACCCCAGCGCGATGATCGTCACCACCGGGATCATCGAATTGCGCGCGACGTGCTTCAGCACCACCACCCGCTCTCCCATGCCCTTGGCACGGGCGGTGCGCACATAGTCCTGGCCCAGGTTCTCCAGCATCGACGACCTTGTGTAGCGGCTGATCTCGGCCGCGTTGTAAAGGCCCAGCACGGCCACCGGCAGGATCATCTGATGCACCTGCGCCCACAGGCTGCCCCAGTCGGTGATCTTCAGCGTGGTGTCGTAGATCGACGGGAACCACTGCAGCTTGACCGCGAAGATCACGATCAGCACCACGCCGGTAAAGAAGGTCGGCACCGAATAGCCCACCATCGACACGAAGGTGCCCAGCTGATCGACCCAGGAATACTGCCGGTAGGCCGAATAGATTCCGATCGGCAGCGCGATCAGGATCGCCACCGCATAGGCCGTGCCGATCACCGTCAGGGTCTGCGGCAGCCGTTCGGCGATGATGCTGAACACCGGCGAGCGCGAGGAATAGCTGATGATCCGCTGCGCACCCTGCGCCAGATCGGTGCCGAACAGGTGGTCGATGGCATATTGCGGCTCGATCCAGAAGAACTGCTTCAGCCACAGGAAATAGCGTTCGTGCAGCGGGGCGTTGACGCCCAGCGATTCCAGGATCTTCGCCCGCGTCGCGGCATCCACCGTCAGCGGGATTTCCGAAGCCGGAGACCCCGGCGCCAGATCGACAAGGAAGAAGATCACCAGACTGATCAGCAGAAGCGTCGGAATCGCGATCAATAGCCGTCTGAGCACATATGTCAGCATGGGCGGCGCCTCGGGTCAGCAGTCGGGTCTGGGCAAGCGGGGATGCAAGACGGGGTGCAGGGGAACCTCCCCCGCACCCCGCAACGTCACGGTGTCAGATCACTTGATCCGGAACCAGTCCTGGGCGTTCCACAATTCGGTGTCCCAGGTGTTCAGAACCACGCCGCCCAGCGTGTTCGAGGCCGCCGACAGACGGCCGCGGTCAACCAGCGGCACCACGACATAGCTGTCCTTGGTCAGCATCTCGTTCAGCTTCTTGGCGATCTCGGCGCGCTTGGCCATGTCGGCCGTCTTCGCCAGATCCGCCACCAGCGCGTCATAGGCCGGGTCGCAGAAGCGGTTGATGTTCTCGCCCTGCCACTGGTTTTCCGGGCCCGGGATCTTGTCGCACAGGTATTGCGCCAGGTAGGGCTCGGGATCGGTGCCGTCGAAGTTGTTGGCGTACATCTCGACGTCGGCATAGAACTTCTGGAAGGTGTCGGGGCTGCCCGCGTCACCGCCGAAGAACACCGAGGCGTCGACCGTCTTCAACTCGACTTCCACGCCGATGGCTTCCCACCACGACTTGATGACGGCCTGGAAGTCCTGCCGCACCGGGTTGACGCTGGTCTGGTACAGCAGGTGCAGCTTCTTGCCATCCTTGTCGCGGATGCCGTCGCCATCGGTGTCGGTCCAGCCGGCCTCGTCCAGCAGCGCCTTGGCGCCTTCCACGTCCTGCTTCAGGCAGTCGGTGTTGTCGGACGCGAACATTTCCGGCGCCGGCACCAGGTTGCAGGTCGCCCGGCCCGCCGCGCCATAGCCGATGTCGACCAGGGTCTGCCGGTCGATCGCCATCGACAGCGCCTTGCGCACCCGGATGTCGCTCAGGAACGGATGCGGATGCTTCACGGTCGAGCGCTCACCCTCGGCCAGTTCGGGCGAGGGGTCGGTCATGTTCATCTCGATCCGCTCGACCAGGGTGCCGAAGCCGTTCAGCAGAACGCCCTTGCCGGCCGCCGCCATCTGGGCCTGCTGCTCGGGGTTGATCTGGGTGTTCCAGGCATAGTCGAACTCGCCGGTCTCCAGCACCGCGCGGGCCGCGGCCTGCGCGTCGCCGCCGCCCTTGATCGTCATCGTGGCGAAGGCGGGCTTGGCCGGGTCGCGGTAGTTCGGGTTGGCTTCCAGCTGCACCACGTCGTTGACCTTGAAGTCCACCACCTTGAACGGGCCGGTGCCGATCGGCATGAAGTTCTGGTCGTTGCAGGCCGAGGCCGCGGCGCCCAGGCAGTTGGCGAACTGCGCCGCCTGCAGGACGGGCGAGGTGCCGCCGACGAAGGCCTGGTAGGGGTTCGGCTTCGGCCCGTCGAAGGTGATGATGACGGTCAGGTCGTCGGGCGTGTCGATCGCCTTGATGCCGACATAGCGCGCGGCCTGGGCGCAGCCGCCCTCGGGGTGGGTGCAGTATTCGTAGGTGAACTTGGCGTCCTTCGAGGTGACCGGCGTGCCGTCCGACCACAACAGGCCCGCCTTCAGCTTCCAGGTGATCTGGGTCAGATCGGCGCTGATGCCGCCGTTTTCCACCGTCGGGACGGTCTCGGCCAGGCGGGCGATCACCTCGCCCTTTTCGTTGAACCCGGCCAGGCCTTCCAGGATCAGCGAGGCGGTTTCCACGTCCTTGGTGCCGGACGACAGGTAGGGGTTCAGGATCGACGGCGCCTGCCAGTACAGGACGTTGACGTTGCCGTCGGCGCCGCGCTCGGCAAAGGCGGCCGGCGCAAAGGCCAGCACGGCCGCGGCGCCCAGAAGGGCGGTTTTCATCTTCATGTCGAAGCTCCTTGTTGATTGCGCTCTGTTGCCTCGGGCCCGCCGGTTGATCTGGCGGCCTTGTTGTTGTCGTAGAGGTGGCACGCGACGAAGCGCCCGGGTTCCACCTCGGAAAGCTCTGGCTTGACCTGCCGGCACAGCTCGAACACCTGCGGGCAGCGAGTGCAGAAGTTGCACCCCGTGGGCGGGTTCGCCGGCGAAGGGACATCGCCCTTGAGGATGATCCGCTTGCGCCGGGCGGCGATGACCGGGTCGGGCTCGTTCACCGCCGACAGCAGCGCCTCGGCATAGGGATGCAGCGGCCGGGCATAAAGGTCCTTCGCCGGCGACAGCTCGGCGATGCGGCCCAGATACATGACCGCCACCCGGTCGGCCAGGTGGCGCACCATCGACAGGTCGTGGCTGATGAACAGATAGGTCAGGCCAAGCCGGTCCTGCAGGTCTTCCAGCAGGTTCACCACCTGGGCCTGGATCGACACGTCCAAGGCGGCGATGGGTTCGTCGCAGACGATGAATTTCGGGTTCAGCGCCAGGGCGCGGGCGATGCCGATGCGCTGGCGCTGGCCGCCGCTGAATTCATGTGGGTAGCGGTTGGCAAAGCGGCGGTTCAGCCCGACCTGATCCATCAACTCGTAGATGCGGGCGGTCTTTTCGGCGCGGCTCAGGCGGGTGTGCTCGTCCAGCGGCTCGCCGATGATGCCGGCCAGGGTCATCCGCGGGTTCAGGCTGGCCTGCGGGTCCTGGAACACCATCTGCATGGTGGGGCGCTTCTGACGCAGCTTTTCCGCCGACAGATGGGCCACGTCCTCGCCGTCGATGATGACGCGGCCGGCGGTGGGTTCGTACAGCCGCAGCAGGGCGCGGCCGACGGTGGATTTGCCGCAACCGCTTTCGCCGACCAGACCCAGGGTCTCGCCCTGGGCAATGTCGAAGCTGACGCCGTCCACCGCCTTGACGTCGCCGGTATGGCTGCGGAAGACGCCCGAATAGATCGGAAAGTGCATCTTCAGCCCGTCCACCCGGACCAGCGGCTGGCGCGCCAGGTCAAGCATGCCAGGTCTCCGCGCAAACCGCCGCCTGACGCGCCGGTGCGGGCGCCGCCCCGGGCCGGCCCGGCGATGCCACCCGCGAAGGCACAAGAGCAGCCCGCTCAGGCATGCGCGACCTCCTGCGGCCGCGCCGCAGCCGGGGCCTGCCAGTGGCAGGCGACATCATGGCCCTGGCCCAGGGTCTTGCCGTCCACCGGTCGGCGCAACGGGTTTTCCCGATCGCAGCGGTCATGGCGGAATTCGCAGCGGTCGCGGAACGCGCAGGCCGCGGGCACGGCCGCCAGCATCGGCGGCTGGCCCTCGATGACCTTCAGCCGGGCCTCGCGCTCGCCGCTGATCTTGGGAATCGTCTGCAACAGGGCGCGGGTGTAGGGGTGCTGCGGGTTGGCGAACAATTCGCGCACCGGCGCCTGTTCCACCACCTGGCCGCCATACATCACCATCACCCGGTCGGCGATGCCGGCGATCACGCCCAGATCATGGGTGATCCAGATGATCGCCATGCCCAGCTTGCGGCGCAATTCCTTGACCAGTTCCAGGATCTGCGCCTGAATGGTCACGTCCAGCGCGGTGGTCGGTTCGTCCGCGATCAGCACGTCGGGGTCGCAGGACAGCGCGATGGCGATCATTACCCGCTGCCGCATCCCGCCCGAGAACTGGTGCGGATAGGCCCCCAGCCGCTTTCTTGCATCCGGAATGCCCACCAGCTCCAGCAGGTCCACCGCCCGCGTCTCGGCCGCGGCCTTGTCCAGCCCCATGTGCCGCCGCAGGGCCTCGGTGATCTGCATGCCCACCGTGAACACCGGGTTCAGGCTGGTCATCGGGTCCTGGAACACGAACCCGACCTTGCCACCCCGCACCTCGCGCAACTCGGCATCGCTGATCTTCAGCAGGTCGCGCCCGTCCAGCAGCACCTCGCCCGACCGGATTTCCGCCGGCGGCGCAGGCAACAGCCGCAACAGCGACATCATCGTCACCGACTTGCCCGAGCCGCTTTCGCCGACCACGCCCAAAAGCTCTCCGCGCCGCAGGTGAAAGCTGACGTCGTTCACGGCATGGACTTCTCCCGCCCGGGTGCGGAAAACGGTCTTCAGGCCCCTGACTTGAAGGACAGGCTGCGCCCCATCGGGCATGAAGTACTCCCCAAGGATTTTCTTGTTCTTGTTTTCGTTGCGGTTTTCGGGTCCGTGCCTTGCGGTCCGTCCCACCGTATCGGACGACTGTTCCCGATTTTGCCAAGCGGTTCAATCCCGATTTCCGCAGTCGCCGCTGCGACTTTTCCCGGCAGAATGTCACCTCTGCCGGTCAGATCGCCAGATATTGACACTTGCCGCCCCGCCGGTGACCCTTGCCACAAGATATGGAGGCGCCGCCATGGACGACCTGACGCCACGTCAGATTCTCGACCGACTGGTCAGCTTTCCCACCGTCTCGACCACATCGAACCTGGCCTTGGTCGACTGGCTGGAAGGCTGGCTGACCGCGAAAGGAGCGCGCTGCTTCCGGCACTGGAACGAAGACCGCCAGAAGGCCGCCCTGATCGCCCATGCCGGGCCGTGGGAACCCGGCGCCGTCGTCCTGTCCGGCCACTCCGACGTGGTCCCGGTCGCGGGCCAGCCCTGGACCAGCGATCCCTGGACGGTGACCGAGCGTGACGGCCGGCTTTACGGCCGCGGCACCTGCGACATGAAGGGCTTTGTCGCGCTGGCCGCCTGGGCGGTGGGCCGCGCCGCGCGAGGCGGCACGCGGCGCCCGCTGCAACTGGCGCTGTCCTATGATGAAGAGATCGGCTGCACCGGCGCGCCGCCGATGATCGCCGCCATGCAGGGCCTGGTGCCGAAGGGCAGCGCCGCCATCATCGGCGAACCCTCCGGCATGAAGATCATCACCGGCCACAAGGGCGGCACCGGGTTCCACGTCCATGTGAAGGGTTACGAGGTGCATTCCTCGCTGCTGCCCGACGGCGTCTCGGCGGTGATGGAGGGCGCGCGGCTGATCCAGTGGGTGAACGACGAGAACGCCCGCCTCCAGGCCGCGGCCCCCAGCCCGTTGGCGGCCACCTTCCACCCGCCTTTCACCACGCTGCACATTGGCCAGATCCACGGCGGCACGGCCAACAACATCACCGCAGCCGACTGCCGGTTCTCGCTGGAAATGCGGGTGATCCCGGACGAGGACATCGAGGCCCGCGCGGCCGCCTTCGCCGCCCGGGCCCAGGCGCTGGACGCCGCGTTGAAGGCGAAACGCCCCGAGGCCGGGGTCACGCTGGACCGCTTCTTCGCGGTCCCGGCGCTGATGCCCGAACCGGGCGGCGAGGCCGAGGCCCTGGTCCGCGCCCTGACCGGCGACAATGCCACCGGCGTGGTCAGCTACGGCACCGAGGCCGGGCAGTTCCAAGAGGCCGGCTATTCCGCCGCGATCTGTGGTCCCGGCGACATCGCCCAGGCCCACCAGCCCGACGAATACCTTGAACTGTCCGAATTCCAGGCCGGGCAGCGGCTCATGGAAAACCTGCTCTCATCCTGCGCATGACCTTCCCGATCACCGACCGCACGCCGATCCGCTTTCCCGGCCCGCCGCCCGCCGACGCCGACGTGGTGGTCATCGGCGGCGGCGTCATCGGCGTGATGACCGCCTGGTTCCTGCGCGACCAGGGCCTGCGCGTCACCCTGTGCGAAAAGGGCCGCATCGCCGGCGAGCAATCCAGCCGCAACTGGGGCTGGGTCCGCCAGCAGGGCCGCGACCCCGCCGAACTGCCGATCATGGTCGAATCGATGCGGATCTGGCAGCGGCTGGCGCAAGAGATCGGGCCGGGCCTGGGCTTCCGGCAGACCGGTGTGCTTTACCTTGCCGACAGCGTCGCGCAGATGGCCCGCTACGAGGGCTGGTTGCCGCATGCGCGGGCGAACGGCGTGGACACCCGCGCGCTGTCGGCCGCGCAGGTCGCGGCCTTGCTGCCGCAGGCGGCCCGGACCTGGACGGGCGGCCTCTGGACCGCCTCGGACGCCCGGGCCGAGCCCTGGGTCGCGGTTCCGACGCTGGCCCAGGCGGCGGCCCGGCGCGGTGTGACGCTGGTCGAATCCTGCGCCGTCCGGGCGCTGGACATCGCCGCAGGCCGGGTCGCCGGAGTGGTCACCGAGCAGGGCCGCATCCGGGCGGGCCGGGTGGTCGTCGCCGCCGGGGCCTGGTCGCGGCTGTTCCTTGGCGCGCATGGCGTGCGCCTTCCGCAGCTTTCGGTGCTGGCCACCGTTGCCGCCACCGCAGCGCTGCCCTCGGTCTTCGACGGTGCCGCCACCGATTCCGCCTTTGCCTTCCGCCGCCGCGCCGACGGCGGCTATACCCTCGCGCCCTCGGACCACCACGATTTCTTCCCCGGCCGCGATGCCCTGGCCAGCTTGCGGGCTTTCTGGCCTGTGGTGCAGCAGGACTGGCGCCACACCGTTCTGCACCCCTTCGCGCCGAAGGGCTTTCCCGACGCCTGGAGCACCCCCCGCCGCTGGTCGCCCGACGCAGCCACGCCGTTCGAACGCTGCCGTATCCTGAATCCCGCGCCGAACGGCCGGATCATCCAACGCCTGCGCGACGACTTCGCCCTCCGCTTCCCGGCGCTGGGCCGGCCGCCGCTGACGGCCGCCTGGGCCGGCATGATCGACACCCTGCCCGACGTGGTGCCGGTGGTGGACCACGTCGCCGCGATCCCCGGCCTGACCGTCGCGACCGGGATGAGCGGCCATGGCTTCGGCATCGGCCCCGGCATGGGCCGGGTGGTGGCCGCGCTGGTGACCGGCACCGACCCCGGCCACGACCTGTCCCGCTTTCGCCTGGCGCGGTTCAGCGATGGAACCAGGCTGCGCCCCGGCCCCAGCCTCTAGGGGCCACGGCGCCGCTGGCCGGTCCGACCCGCCCGCAGCCCAAGGCCACGTCCTGACCGCATGGCGGCTATGCTGCGGGCGCACTACCCGATCATTCTGCGCTGCGGCATGATGCGCCGAAGGGGGGACATCCTGCCGAAAAGGGGATATCCCATGTTCACGTCGCCGAAATCCGTAGCGCTCTGGAACCGACTTGTCGCCCTGTCCGAAAGCCGGCCGCAGGCGCAGGCGCTGCTGCGGCTGGGCGGTCTGTCGGACGAGGACCTCGCCAGCCGGGGGCTGACCCGCGAAGGCGAAGTGCATCGCGTCATGGGGGCAAGGTTCTACATCTGACGATCGGCACGCGGCGCCCCCAGGCTCGCCGGTGCCGCAGTCCCCGCATCGGCAAACTGCGGCCCGCCGCTGCCGTCCGCCGCACGCCTTTCGCTTTACGCACCTGCCGCAAGCCCCTAACCATGGGCGGCAAAGGGCAGGGGGACATGGCCGACACACCCAGCGAACTGACCCGCGCCGCAACCGAAGGACTGCGCCGCCTGCTGGACGGGCCGCCGGCGCCGGCGCGGCTGAACGCCGCCCTTCGCCACCTTGCCAAGTGGCGCTCGGCGGTGCTGGACGCGACGCTGGCCGCGCAATCGGGCCGGGCGGTGCTGTCGGGGCCGTTTGCCGGCATGGACTATCCGGTGAAGGCAGCCGAAGGTGCGCGCGCCGCGCGGCTGCTGGGCTGCTACGAGGCCGGCCTCGCGCCGGTGATCGAGACCATCGTCGCCCGTGGCTATCCGCTGGTGATCGACGTCGGCGCGGCCGAGGGCTACTACGCCGTGGGCCTGGCCCGCCGCATGCCGCAGACGCGGGTGCTGGCGCATGACAGCGACGACCGCGCCCAGGCGCTGTGCCGGGCCTTGGCACAGGCCAACGGCGTGGCCGACCGGGTGCAGGTGGCGGGGCGGCTGGATCACCGGGACTTTGCGCTTTGTACCGCCCAGCCGACCGTGGTGATCTGCGACATCGAAGGCGCCGAGGACGATCTGCTTGACCCCGTGGCAGCCCCTGGCCTGCGGGCCGCCGACATCCTGGTAGAGGTGCACGAAGGTGTTCGCCCCGGCCTGCTGGTCCGGCTGGCGGACCGCTTTTCCGCGACCCACCGCATCACCCGGCTTGACCGCCGCCTGGCCGCCGAGGCGCTGCCGGCCTGGACCGAGGCGCTGAACGACCTCGACCGGCTGCTCTTGCTGTGGGAATGGCGCGCTTCGCCCACGCCCTGGCTGTGGATGGAAAGGGCATGACCCGGGCCGCCGCCGCCAGCGCCAGCGCCAACGCTGCGATCTGGTATGCGCCCGACGGCTATGACCCGGCGGCAAGGGGCATCAACGGGCGCCGGGTGGCCGGGGAAAGCTTCCTGCGCGGCTTTTTCGCCCATGCCGATGTGCAGGAATTCGTCTGCCTGACCCACTTTGCTTCGGACGAGGCGCGGTTCTGCGACGTCGCTGCCCGGCAGGGGGTGACGCGGCCGATCCGCGGCGTCCGGCTTGACCAGATGCGCGGCATCGCCCCGCTGCAGGTGATCAGCTTCCCCAGCCCCAACTTCGCCACCGAATGCTGGCGCCGGGCGCCGTTCGGCGGGGCCGCCCATGCGATCTGCGGCATCACCCACACCACCGCCACCAAGGCCGTGATGCAGGGCCTGTTCGACCTGCGCGCGGCCCCGCAGATGCCCTGGGACGCGGTGATCTGCACCTCGCAGGCGGTGGCCGCCTCGCTTGCCGCGCAGATGGACCTGACCGACGCCTATCTTGGCGACCGCTTTGGCCGTCCGCCACCGCCGCGGCCGCTGATGCCGGTCATCCCGCTGGGGGTGACCTGCGACGACTTCACCCCCGACCCGGCCGCCGGCGCGGCCCTGCGAGGGCAGCTCGGGCTGGCCCCGGGCGAGATCGCCTGCGCCATCGTCGCCCGGCTTTCCGCGCATGAGAAGTTCGACCCGCTGCCGCTCTATCTGGCGCTCGCCCGCGCCCAGCGGACGCTGGGGCGGCGCTTCCACCTGCTGCTCTGCGGCCAGTTCCGCGACGACCCGTCGCGTCGCGCCTTCACCCGCGGGGCCGCCGAGATGATGCCCGAGGTCGGCTTTCACCTGCTCGACGGGGCCAGCGCCACCGCCCGCAAGGCCACGCTTTCGGCCGCCGACCTGTTCCTGTTTCCCATCGACAATGTGCAGGAAACCTTCGGCCTTGCACCGATCGAGGCCATGGCGGCGGGCCTGCCGCTGATCGTCTCGGACTGGGACGGGATGAAGGACACCGTGCCCCCCGAGGTGGGCATCCGCGTGCCGACCGAAATGCCGGCGACGGAGCTGACCGCCTATCTGGGCCAGCGCCACTTCGGCGGCACCGACAGCTACGCGCAATATGCCGGCCAGCTTTCGGCGCTGACCCGGATCGACCTTGCGGCCCTGACCCGGGCGCTGGTCGCGCTGGGCGGCGACGCGGACCTGCGCGCCCGGATGGCGGCGGCGGGTCGGGCGCGGGCGCGCAGCCTGTACGACTGGGCGGCGGTGATGCCGCAGATCCAGGCGCTTTGGGCCGAGCAGGCCGCGCGGCTGACGCTGGCCCGCGCGGCGGGCAGCGCCCCGCCGCCGATGCCGGCAACCCGGCTGCCGCCGGCGCCCGCGCCGGGCGTCTTCTTCGCCAGCTATCCCAGCCGCACCGGCCCCGACCCCGGCCGCCGCTACCGCGCCGCGCCGCGCGATGATCGGCCGGACCTGTCGCAGACGCTTGACCTGCGCGACTACGAAGCCACGCGCCGCCTGATCGAGGCCCGCCCCCACATCGCCGCGCTGCTGGCGGCGCTGGATGGCGCCGGCCCGGCCGGTGCCCGGCTCGAAGACCTGGGCAGAACCGCCGGCCTGCCGCAGCGGGCCGCCGCCCGGGTGCTGATCTGGCTGATGAAATACGGCTTTGCGCAAGAGGCGGACAGCGATCCATGACCAAGACCATCCTCGTCACCGGCGCCGGCGCCGGCATCGGCCGCGCCACCGCGCGCGCCTTCCTGGCCGCCGGCTGGCGCGTCGCCCTGCTGGGCCGGCGCGAAGGCCCCTTGCGCGAAACCGCGGGCGAAGCCGCCGCGCTGATCCTGACCGGCGATGTGGGCGTGCCCAAGGAGGTGGACGCCGCCTTCGCCCGGGTCGAGGCCGCCTGGGGCCGGCTGGACGTGCTGTTCAACAACGCCGGCCTGTCGCTGCCCGGCCGGCCGATCGACGAGATCGCGGTCGAGGACTGGCTGCGGCTGTGCCAGACCAACATCACCGGCATGTTCCTCTGCGCCCGCGCCGGTTTCGGCCTGATGCGGCGGCAGGCGCCGCAAGGCGGGCGGATCATCAACAACGGCTCGGTTTCGGCGCATGTGCCGCGGCCGGGCACGGCGCCCTACACCATGTCGAAACACGCCGTCACCGGCTTGACCCGCAGTCTGGCGCTGGACGGCCGCCGCTTCGGCATCGCCTGCGGCCAGATCGACATCGGCAACGCGCTGACCGGGCTGGCCGAAAAGTTCCTGACCGGCGTGCCGCAGGCCGACGGCAGCATCCGCCCCGAGCCGGTGTTCGATGCAGGCCATGTCGCGGCGGCCGTGCTGCACATGGCCAGCCTGCCGCCAGAGGTGAACATCCCCTTCCTGACGATCATGGCCCGAGACATGCCCTATATCGGGCGCGGCTGACCACAGCGGGCTTCGGCGGCGTCAGTCCGCCGGCTTGCAGAACATGTCGTAGATCAGCGTGATCGAGCGCAGCACCTTGGGGTCCTGGATCGAGTAATAGATCGCCTTGCCGTCGCGCCGCGTGGCCACCAGCCCCTCCAGGCGCAGCCGCGCCAGTTGCTGGCTGACCGCCGCCTGGCGCGAATCGAGCAGGTGCTCAAGCTCGGTCACCGACTTTTCGCCGGAACTGAGGTGGCACAGGATCATCAGCCGCCCTTCATGCGCCAGCGCCTTCAGGAACCCGGCCGCCGTGGTTGCCTGGCGCAGCATCTCGTCCGGCGGCAGCATGCCGCAGGTCTCGTCTTCGCTGGACAGGTCCGCCTGGACTACGTTCATCGCAACACACCTTTGAATATGTGCGGGTGATTCATAGCATGGCGCAGGTCCGCTTGCGAGTGCGGCCTTGCCGCGCCGTGGCGGCCTGGGCAAGGATCGGCGTGCCCGATTCCCCCTTGAGGACGCCATGACCCGCCACTCCGCCTTTTCCGCGCCTGGCCGCTTCTGGCGCGGCAATCTGCACACCCATTCCGACCGTTCGGACGGGGTGCTCAGCCCCGAAGAGGTCTGCCGCCGCTACCGCGCCGAGGGCTACGATTTCCTGGCATTGACCGATCATTTCATCGGCATGTACGGCTTTCCCCTGGTCGATACCGTGCCAATGCGCAGCGACGGCTTCACCACGCTCCTGGGGGCGGAACTGCACTCTGGCGCGCAGAAGAACGGCGAGTTGTGGCATATCCTGGCCGTCGGGCTGCCGGCGGACTTCGCCGCGGCAAAGACGATGAGCTTTGTCCCCGAACCGGGCCAGGAGACCGGCCCCGAGATCGCCGCACGGGCGGTGGCCGCCGGCGCCTTCGTCGCCATCGCGCATCCGCAATGGTCCGGCCTGACGCTGGAAGACGCGCGCAGCATCCGGGCCGCACACGCGGTGGAGATCTACAACCACGGCTGCGCGGCGGGCTGCGACCGTGGCGACGGGGCAGGGATCGCCGACCTGCTGCTGACCGAGGGCCGCAAGCTGTCGCTGATCGCCACCGACGACGCGCATTTCTCGGAACCCGACCATTTCGGTGGCTGGGTCATGGTGAAGGCCGAGGCGAACGAACCCGAGGCGCTGCTGGCGGCGCTGAAGCGGGGGGATTTCTATTCCTCGCAAGGCCCCGAGATCCGCGATGTGCGGATCGAGGGCAACACCGCCATCGTCGAATGCTCGGCCGCGACATCGGTGGTGGCGATGGGCTGGGGCACCGGGGCCAAGGGGGTGCACGGCCATTCGATAACCCGGGCCGAGGTGCCGCTCGACCGGCTTCTGGGCAGCCCCTGGCTGCGCATATCGGTGATCGACGCGGCCGGCCGGCGGGCCTGGTCGAACCCGATCTGGCGCGCGGCCGGGGTCAACCCGCGCCTGGGCTGACCGGCCGGGCGCCGGAATTCGAAGTCGAATTCCGTGCACGATTTCCGTCTTCGGAAATCGTTTGCGGGCGCGGTCAGGGCTTGCCCTCAAGCCCCGCCGCCGCAGCCGGCGAGGCGCCCGGGATCGGCATCGGGAAGGTGTCGCGCACCACGGTGTAGTCGTGGTAGCCGACCCGGGCCAGCGGAGCGATGCGGGCATAGTCCAGCTTGCCTTCGGGGGTCAGCATCTCGTCCTGCACATGGATGCGCATGACCTCGCCATAGACCACGTCCACCCAGCCAGCCTGCGACTGCCCGCGCAGTCGGTGAGTCGACAGGTAGCGGCATTCGAAATGCGCCGGGCTTTCGGCGACGCGCGGGCCGGGGGCATCCAGGCAGGGGGCCTTGGTCAGGCCGGCCCGCTCGAATTCATCCGTGCCCTCGGGCCATTCCATCGCGGTGATGTTCATCGCGTCCTTCTGCGCGAAGGTGCACATGTTCCAGACGAACCAGCCGGTCGCTTCGGCGTTCAGCACGGTGTGCTTGCGGCGGCCGTCGGAATACGGGTTGGCGGCGAACATCACCATCGGCGGGTCGAAGCTCAGGTTCTGCCACTGGCTGTAGGGGGCGAGGTTGGCCACGCCCGCGGCCGAGACGGTGGAGAGCCAGCCGATCGGGCGCGGCACGGTGCAGGCCTTGAACGGGCTGAAGGGCAGCGGGCAGGCCTCGCGACCGGGGGCATAATGCATGGCGTGGTCCTTTGTGGCGGGCCGCCGGGGGCGCTGCCCCCGGACCCCCGGGATATTTTTGGACAGATGAAATTACAGGCCAGGAAGCCGAAGGTCGTGGTGGCGGGCGCAGGCGATGGCAGTTTCGTAACCTGCGTCGGCGTGGCGCATGACGCCGGTGGCGGGGTCGTTCCACAGCACCCGTTCCAGCCGCCCTGCGGCCTGGGGCGTGCCGTCGGCCACGATCACCATGCCGGCGTGCTGGGAGAAGCCCATGCCCACCCCGCCGCCGTGATGCAGGCTGACCCAGGTCGCGCCGGAGGCGGTGTTGAGAAGCGCGTTCAGCAACGGCCAGTCGCTGACCGCGTCCGAGCCGTCCTGCATCGCCTCGGTCTCGCGGTTGGGGCTGGCGACCGAGCCGCTGTCGAGGTGGTCGCGGCCGATCACGATGGGGGCCTTCAGCTCGCCGGAGGCCACCATCTCGTTGAACATCAGCCCGGCGCGGTGGCGGTCGCCAAGGCCGATCCAAGCGATGCGGGCGGGCAGGCCCTGGAAGGCGATGCGCTCGGCCGCCATGTCCAGCCAACGGTGCAGATGCGCGTTGTCGGGAAACAGCCGCTTCATCGCGGCGTCGGTCTTGTGGATGTCTTCCGGGTCGCCCGACAGCGCCACCCAGCGGAACGGGCCTATCCCGCGGCAGAACAGCGGGCGGATGTAGGCGGGCACGAAGCCGGGGAAGGCGAAGGCGTTTGTCATCCCTTCGTCCTGTGCCACCTGGCGGATGTTGTTGCCGTAATCCAGCGTCGGCACGCCGGCGTTCCAGAAGCCCACCATGGCTTCGACCTGGGTGCGCATCGAGGCGCGGGCGGCTTTCTCGACCGCCGCCGGGTTGGTTTCCTGCCTTGCGCGCCAGTCGCCGACGCTCCAGCCTGCCGGGCAGTAGCCGTGCAGCGGGTCATGCGCCGAGGTCTGGTCGGTGACCATGTCGGGCCGAACTCCGCGTTGCAGGAGTTCGGGGAAGACTTCCGCGGCGTTGCCCAGAAGGCCCACGGATTTCGCCTCTCCCGCCGCGGTCCAGCGGTCGATCATCGCCAGGGCTTCGTCCAGGCTGCGGGCCTTGGCGTCGAGGTAGCGGGTGCGCAGGCGGAAATCGATGCGGGTCTCGTCGACCTCGACCGCCAGGCAACAGGCGCCGGCCATCACCGCGGCCAGGGGCTGTGCGCCGCCCATGCCGCCTAGCCCGCCGGTCAGGATCCAGCGGCCTTTCAGGTTGCCGCCATAGTGCTGGCGGCCGGCCTCGGCGAAGGTCTCATAGGTGCCCTGCACGATGCCTTGGGTGCCGATGTAGATCCAGCTGCCGGCGGTCATCTGGCCGTACATCATCAGGCCCTTGCGGTCCAATTCGTTGAAATGCGCCCAGGTCGCCCAGTGCGGCACCAGGTTCGAGTTGGCGATCAGGACGCGGGGGGCATCGGCATGGGTGCGGAAGATGCCCACCGGCTTGCCCGACTGCACCAGCAGGGTTTCCTCCGGGCCGAGGTCGCGCAGGGCGGCGCAGATGCGGTCGAAGTCTTCCCAGGTGCGGGCGGCCCGGCCGATGCCGCCGTAAACCACCAGCTCATGCGGGTTTTCGGCCACGTCGGGGTGCAGGTTGTTCATCAGCATCCGCAGCGCCGCCTCGGTCTGCCAGCTCTTGGCGCTGATCTCGGGGCCGGTGGGGGGATAGATGTCGCGGCTGTTGTGGCGCGGGTCTTGCATCGGGGTCTCCTGTCGCGGGCCGCCGGGGGCTTCGCGCCCCCGGACCCCCGCGGGGTATTTCAGCCAAGATGAAGGGCAAGGCCGGCGGCTTGCGCCAGCCGGCCTGCGGCGACGAGGGCGGCGGCGCGGGTCAGGTCGGGGGCAAGGTAGCGGTCGTCGGTGAGGGCGGGGATTTCGGCGCGCAGCGCGGCGAGGGCGGCCCGGAGGGGCGCGGAGGTCTGCAGCGGCGCGCGGAACTCGATCCCCTGGGCCGCACAGAGGGCCTCGACGCCCAGGATGACCTGCAGGTTCCGGACCATCGGTTGCAGCCGCCGGGCGCCATGGGCGGCCATGCTGACGTGGTCTTCCTGGTTGGCACTGGTGGGGGTGCTGTCGATCACCGTCGGGTGGGCGAGGTGCTTGTTCTCGCTCATCAGCGCCGCGGTGGTGACCTCGGCGATCATCAGGCCCGAGTTGAGGCCGGGGTTGGGGGTCAGGAAGGCGGGCAGGTCGAATGACAGCGTCGGGTCCACCATCAGCGCCACGCGGCGCTGCGCGATGGCGCCGATCTCGGCCAGGGCCAGGGCGATCATGTCTGCTGCGAATCCAACGGGTTCGGCGTGGAAGTTGCCGCCCGAGACGATGCGGCCGTTCGACAGCACCAGCGGGTTGTCGGTGGCGGCGTTGGCTTCGATTTCCAGCTTGCGGGCGGCCATGCGCAGCACGTCCATCGCGGCGCCGGTCACCTGCGGCTGGCAGCGGATGCAGTAGGGGTCTTGCACGCGGGTATCGCCGTCGCGGTGGCTTTCGCGGATTTCGCTGCCGTCCAGCAGGGCGCGCATCGCCGCCGCCGCCTCGATCTGGCCGGGATGGCCGCGGAGCGTGTGGATTTCCGGCTGCAAGGGCGCGGTCGAGCCCATGATGGCGTCGGTGGTCAGGGCCGAGATCACCAGCGCCTCGCGCGCGGCGGACCAGGCCTGGAACAGGCCGGCCAGCGCGTAGGCGGTGGAGAACTGGGTGCCGTTGATCAGGGCAAGGCCCTCTTTCGGGCCAAGGGTCAGCGGGGAAAGTCCAGCTTCGGAAAGAGCTTGCGCGCTGGGCTTCGTGCAGCCGCCGACCTCGGCCTCGCCATGGCCGATCATCACCGCGGTCATGTGGGCCAAGGGCGCCAGGTCGCCGCTGGCGCCCACCGAGCCCTGGTCCGGCACCACGGGCGTCACGCCGCGGGCGAGCATCTGTTCCAGCATCGCGACCACCGCCGGGCGCACGCCCGAGGCGCCGCGGCCAAGGGACAACAGCTTGAGCGTCATCATCAGCCGCGTCACGTCGCGCGGCATCGGGTCGCCGACCCCGCAGCAGTGGCTGAGGATCAGGTTTTTCTGCAGCTTTTCCGTATCCTGTCGGTCGATCTTCAGGCTGGCCAGTTTGCCGAAGCCGGTGTTCACACCATAGACCGGGGTATCGCCGGCGGCAGCAACGGCGATGCGGGCGGCGGCGGCCTCGATGCCGGGGCGGGCGCTGTCGGCCAGTCGGGCGGGCAGGCCGTCTCGGAACAGGCGTTCCAGTTGGGACAGCGTGGTTTCGCCGGGGGTCAGGATTTCAGGCGTCAAGGCGGCCTCCGAAGATGCGGGCGTGCAGCTTCGGCCCGCCGATGCGCCAGGCAATTTCCGCCGGATGGGTGGCGTCCCACAGGCAGAGGTCGGCCCGCTGCCCGGGCGCGATGCTTCCGCGGTCGGTCAGGCCCAGGGCGCGGGCGGCCTGGACGGTCGCGCCCAGCAGCGCCTCGGCCGGGGTCAGGCGGAACAAGGTGCAGGCCATGTTCATCGCCAGGGGCAGGCTGGCCATCGGCGAGGTGCCGGGGTTCAGGTCGGTCGCCACCGCCATCGCCACGCCGGCAGCACGGAAGGCGGCGACGGGGGGCAGTTGCGTCTCATGCAAGGAGTAGAAGGCGCCGGGCAGCAGCACCGCCACGGTGCCCGCCACGGCCATCGCCGCCACGCCGTCCGGCCCGATGTATTCGACATGGTCGCAGCTGAGCGCGCCTTCGGCGGCGGCAAAGACCGCGCCCTTCCGGTCGGACAGCTGCTCGGCATGCAGCTTGACCGGCAGGCCGAGCCCGCGCGCCTCAGAGAAAAGCGGCGCAAGTTCCTGGGAAGAAAAGGCAATTCCTTCGCAGAAGGCATCGACCTGGTCGACCAGAGCTTCGGCATGCGCCGCCCGAAGCGAGGGGATCGCGACCTCGGCGATGTAGTCCGCAGCGCGGCCCTTGTAGTCGGGCGGCACCGCATGGGCGGCCAGATGCGTGGTGACGACGTGGATCGGACGCAGCCGCTCCAGCGCACGGGCGGCGCGCAGCATCTTCAGTTCGTCTGCGACGGTCAGGCCGTAGCCCGACTTCACCTCGATGGTGGTGGCACCGCTGGCGATCATCTGGTCCAGCCGCGGCAGGGTGGCGGCGATCAGGTCGGACTCGCTGGCCGCACGGGTGGCCGCGACGGTCGAGAGAATCCCGCCCCCCGCCCGGGCGATCTCTTCGTAGCTTGCGCCGTTCAGACGGGCCTCGAACTCGGCCGCCCTCGACCCCGCCCAGACCGCGTGGGTGTGGCAGTCGATCAATCCCGGCGTGACCAGCCGGCCATCGCAGGAATGCCGCTCAATATCTTGATACTCATCTGGAATGCGGTCCGAAGCCCCGACCCAGAGGATGCGCCCGTCGCGCAGGACGACGGCGCCCGAGGGGATCAGGCCAGTGCCGCCCTGCATCGTCGCCACCACCGCATCGGTCACAACCAGTGCCATTCCGGCTTGCCTTTCCCAGTCGCTTTCGCCTAATATGTCTATACATAATAGCCGCTGTCAAGCGAGGTCCGTCATGCTGCTTCATGCCGAGCAGGCGCTGCTTCCCGAAGGCTGGGCGCGCGACGTTCGGGTGCGGATTGTGGCCGGGCGGATTGCCGAGGTCACGCCCGGCGCCGCGCCGGAAGGCGAGCGGGTGGCCTGCCTGCTGCCGGCGCTGGCGAACCTGCACAGCCACGCCTTCCAGCGCGCCATGGCCGGAATGACCGAGGCCCGCACCGCCGGGCAGGACAGTTTCTGGACCTGGCGCGCGCTGATGTATCGCTTCCTCGACCGGCTCACGCCGCCGGATGTCGAGGCGATCGCCGCGCAGGTCATGGTCGAGATGGCCGAAGCCGGATACGCCGCCGTGACCGAGTTTCACTACCTGCACCACGCCCCGGATGGCAGCGCCTATGCCGACCGGGCCGAGATGGCGGGTCGTATCGCGGCGGCGTCGGCCGAGACGGGTCTGGGTCTGACGCTTCTGCCGGTGATCTACGAACGCGGCGGCTGCGACGGTCGGGCGCTGACCGGAGGGCAAAGGCGGTTCCACAATGATCCCGGTGGGTTCGGCGCGATGCTTGAAGCCACGTCTCGGCATCTGAAGGCGCTGCCGCCGGATGCCGCGTTGGGGGTCGCGCCGCACAGCCTGCGCGCCGTCACACCCGAAACGCTGGCCCGGGTGGCGCAGATGACCCTCGGTCCGATCCACATGCACCTGGCCGAACAGCAGGCCGAGGTGGACGAGGTGCTGGCCGCCACCGGAGCCCGTCCGGTCAGCTGGGCACTGGATCAGCTGCCGCTGGGGCCGCGCTGGTGCCTGGTTCATTGCACCCAGATGACACCCCGGGAAACCGCGTGCCTGGCCGCCACCGGTGCCGTGGCGGGGCTCTGTCCGATCACCGAGGCGAATCTCGGCGACGGCATCTTCGACGCCACCGGCTGGCGCGCGGGCGGCGGCGCCTGGGGTGTAGGATCAGACAGCAACATTTTGATTTCGCTGGCAGAAGAGCTGCGAAGCCTGGAGTATTCCCAGCGCCTTCGCGACCGGGCGCGGGCGGTCCTCGCCGCCGCCGACCGTTCGGTCGGCCGCACGCTCTGGGACGAAGCCGCGCGGGGCGGTGCCCGGGCCGCTGGTCGGGCCTCGGGCGCCATCGCTGCGGGGCTTTGGGCCGATCTTCTGGCGCCCGACATGGCCGCGCCGGTGCTTGCGGGCCGCCGTGGCGACGAAATCCTTGATGGCTTTGTGTTTTGCGGCACCGCGGGCCTGGTGGACCGGCTCTGGTCCGCCGGCCGCCCACTGGTCCGCGCCGGCCGCCATGTCGCCCGCGACGTCATCGCCCAGCGGTTCCGCGCCACCCTGGCCGGCCTGCGGGACCGCACATGAGCCGCGGCTGGGACGACCTGCGCGCCGACCTTCTGGCCCGCATCCGGGCGCGGGAATGGCCTCCGGGCGCGCTGATCCCGGCCGAGGAACAACTGGCCCTGGCCTATGGCGTGGCGCGGGCGACGGTCAATCGCGCCGTGCAGGCGCTGGCCGAAGCCGGAGTGGTGGAACGCCGCAAGCGCGCCGGCACCCGGGTGGCCACCCTGCCGGTGCGCAAGGCCCGGCTCGACATCCCGGTGATCCGGCGCGAGGTCGAGGGGCGCGGCCAGACCTATGCCCACCGCCTGCTGACGCAGCGCCGCGAGGTCTTGCCGGCCGGTCCGGCGGCGCGGCTGGGCCTTGCGCCCGGCGTGCCGGCCCTGCGGCTGGAAACCCTGCATCTGGCCGAGGGCCGCCCCTATGCCTATGAACTGCGCTGGCTGAACCCGGCGCAGCTGCCGCCGGACCTGCCGGATTTCGCCGTCCTGTCCGCCAACGAATGGCTGGTGGCCACCGTGCCCTTCGTCTCGGGTGATCTCGTCTTCGGCGCCGAACCGGCGTCGCGGGCCGAGGCGGCGGCGCTGGACACCGACCCCGGCGCCCCGCTGCTGGTGATCGAGCGGACGACTCGCGGACTGTCCGGCCCGATCACCTTTGTCCGGCTCTGCCATCCGCCCGGCCACCGGGTGACGATGCACCTTTGACCCGGCCTCCGCCTCAGCGGGCGACGATCAGGCGCTGCACCCCGTGGAAATGGTAGAGGTCGGCATAGGCTGGCGTCTCGACCAGCCGCAGGCCCGGGCAGCGGCCAAAGATCAGCGGCAAGGCCAGAATCAGTTCCAACCGGGCCAGCGGCGCGCCGATGCAGAAGTGCAGGCCCGCACCAAACGTTGCCAGCGGCTTCGCCGGGCGCGATGGCAGGAACTGCTCTGGCCGGTCCCAGACCGCCGGATCCCGGTTGGCCATCGCCAGCAGAAGGCCGACCTGGTCGCCGCGGCGGAAGGTCCGGCCCATCACCTCGGCCTCTTCATAGGCCCAGCGGGTGAACAGATGCAGCGCCGGGTCAAACCGCAGGATCTCTTCGACCGTCGCCTCCACCCGGTCGGGCGCCAGCGCCGCGGCTCCGGTGCCGGTCTCCAGCAGCAGCTTCACCCCGTTGCCGATGGTATGCACCGTCGCCTCGTGGCCGGCGTTCAGCAACAGGATGCAGGTGGTGATCAGCTCGTCCGTGGTCAACCGCTCGCCCGCCTCCTCGGCCGCGATCAACTGGGTGATCAGGTCGTCGGCCGGCCGCTTGCGCCGGTCCTCGACATAGCCGCGCAGAAAGCCCACGAAGGCCTCGGTCGCCGCCACCGCGCGGTCTTCCATCGCCCGCGTGCGGCCGGCCATGTACATGCCCACCATCGCGTTCGACCAGCGCATGAGGTCGGGCGCCATTTCCTCGGGCACGCCCAGCAGGCGCGCGATGATGCGGACAGGCAACGGCTGGGCAAAGGCCGCCAGCAGGTCGAACGGCCCCTCGGGGAAGGCCGCGATCAGGTCTTCCGCCAGCCCCAGGATGTCGGGCTGCAACCCCGCGATCCGGCGGCTGGTAAAGGCGCGCAGCACCAGGTTGCGCAGCCGGGTATGGCGCGGCGGCTCCAGCTCCAGCATGGAATGCGCCTCGACCGCATAGAACGGCGCCAGATGCGCCGGGATCGCCGGCGCCAATTCGGGCGGCACCTCGCGGCCGAACCGGCGGTCGCGCAGGATGGCATTCACCGCCGCCGCCTTGCCGGTGCAGACCAGCCCGTAATCCTGCCACAGGAAGAACGGCCCCGCCGCGCGGGCCCGTTCATAGAACCGGTAGGGGTCCTGCACAAAGGCCGGATCGGTGGGCGCCTGCGTCAAAGCCTTCACGCGCGCCTCCACAGGGGAATGATGCCCTGGGCGATCAGCACCCCCAGGCCCACCAGCGCCGCCGCCCCGGCCTGCACCCAGTTCCAGGGCGACCCCAAGGCGAACAGGATGATCATCACGTAGAACGGGGCGGCATTGATGTGCAGCGCCGACAGGCCGATGCCCAGCCGCTCGACCGACATGATCCACATCACCTGGCTGATCCCCAGCGCCCCCACGCTGAACAGCAGGATCGCGCCCACCTCGCCCCAGCCCCAGCCGGAAAAGTCCGGCGGGGCCATGCCGGTGGCCACCTGCACCCCCGCCACCGCCCCCGCCGCCACCGCCGCCCCGGTCAGCGTCACCGCCGTCCGCCCCAGCGGGGTTTCACGCGGAAAGGCCGTCACCGTCAGCCGCGACCCCAGCGCAAAGGTGACGACCGAGCCGAAGCACAACAGCGCCCCGATCCCGAGGCTCATCCCGCCCGCCTTCAGGTCCAGCGCCGCCACCCCGCCGACCAGCGACAGCAGCAGCCCGATCACCAGCGCCGGCGTGACCCGACGCTTGTCCAGCAGCACCTCAAGCGCGATGCCCACCACCGGCAGGGTGGACGAGATCACCGCCGCCGTCACCGCTCCGCCCAGGGCCTGGCCCTTGATCAGGAACCAGGCGCCCAGGCCGATCAGGCTGCCCACCGCCACGCCCTTCAGCCAGTTCGCCCGCAGCAGCGGCGCAAAGCCCTCGGCCAGCACCCAGAACAGCACCACCGACCCCGCCGCCAGCGCCATCCGCAGCGCGTTCAGCTGTTCGGGGGGAAGCAGCGGAATCAGGTGGTCGGCCGCCGGCAACCCGGCCGCCCAGATCAGCATCGAGGCCATGCAGATCAGGTTCGCGGCCAAAAGGCCGGTCTGGGCCGGGGCGGCAGGGGAAGCACTCATCCGTCACGGCGTGCCACGGGCCGCCAGGGCCGTCTGGCCCGGCGGCGACATGGCTTGTCGTCAGGCGGCCGACAGCGCCGCGACGATGGCACCGAAATCGGCGGCCTTCAGGCTGGCGCCACCGACCAGCGCACCGTCCACATCCGGCACCGCGAAGATCTCGACCGCATTCGACGGCTTGACCGAGCCGCCGTAAAGCAGCCGCATCCCCGCCGCCTCGGCCCCGAACCGCGCGGTCAGTTGCGCCCGCAGGAATCCGTGCACCTCGGCAATCTCGGCCAGCGTCGGCGTGCGGCCGGTGCCGATGGCCCAGACCGGCTCATAGGCGATGACCGTATTCGCCGCCGTGGCGCCGTCCGGCACCGACCCGGCCAGTTGCCCGCCCACCACCGCCAGCGTCTGGCCGCCGTCGCGCTGCGCCTCGGTCTCGCCGACGCAGATCACCGCGACCAGGCCCGCCGCCCAGGCCGCCTGTGCCTTCGCCTGCACCAGGGCATCGCCCTCGCCATGGTCGGCCCGGCGTTCCGAATGGCCCAGGATCACATGGCCCGCCCCGGCATCCGCCAGCATCGCCGCCGAAATGTCGCCGGTATGCGCGCCCGCAGCCTTGGGGTGGCAATCCTGCCCGCCGATCTTCAGGACCGACCCCTTCGCCGCCCAGGCCATCTGCGCGATCAGCGTCGCCGGCGGGCACAAGAGCATCTCGCAGACCGGGTCCGGGTGCGCCGCCAGCAGCGCCTTCACCTCGGCCAGCGAGGCCGCCACCCCGTTCATCTTCCAGTTCCCCGCCGCCAGCTTGCGCATCCCGCCCTCCGTGCCAAAACCGCACCCTGCCTAGCGCGCCACCGCCGAAAGGAAAAGCCTCAAGCCCCTTCATCTTGGCCAAAATACCCTCGGGGGGTGAAGGGCCGCCAGGCCCGAGGGGGGCAGAAAGCCCCCCTGCGACGCCGGCCTCAGGCGGCTGGCTCGTCCTTGAACTTGATCGATTCCCCGCAGCCGCAGGCCTCGGCCACGTTCGGGTTGCGGAACTTGAACCCGGCGTGCAGCAGGTCGACCTCATAGTCGATCTCGGTGCCGATCAGGAACATCTGCGCCATCGGCGCGATCAGCACCCGGGCGCCGTCCTGTTCCACCACCTCGTCCAGCGGGTTCACCTCGGACACGAAGTCCATGGTGTATTCCATGCCCGCGCAGCCGCCCTTCTTCACGCCGATGCGCAGGCCCTGGCGCCCGTCGCGCGCCATCAGCCGGGCGATCTGCCGTGTCGCGGCCGGGGTCAGGGAAACGGCGGCCTTGCCGGGAATGCCGAACATGGGGAAAATCCTTTGTCTGCTTCAAAGGTAATCCGCCCGGGCCGCGGCTTCAAGCCCGCCGGCCATAGAGTCCCGGCGGCTGCGGCATCAGACCCGGAAACAGCGCCTGGGTGTCGGCAAAGCCCATGTGCCCCGCCATCACCTCGGCCAGAACGTCGCGATAATCCGTCGTCACGGCCAGGTCGGCGCCTTCCTCCAGCGCCTCGTTCGCCAGCCCCGGCCAGCGGCCCAGCAGCCGCCCGCCCCGGGCCTGCGGCCCCAGCACCATCATCGCTCCGGCCCGGCCGTGGTCGGTGCCGCCCGACTCGTTCGCGCGGAGCCGCCGGCCGAACTCGCTTTGCACCACCACGGCCACGTCGTTCTGGCGCGGCCCGAGATCGCGCCAGAACGCCATCAGCGCCCGCGACAGACCGCCGATCAGCGCCTCGATCTGAGCGGCCTGCGCGTCGTGCGTGTCCCAGCCGCCGTAATCCACCGTCGCCACCCGCAACCCCAGGTCCTGCTTGATCGCCTGCGCCACCGTCATCAGCGGTTCGGTCAGCGCGCTGTCCTCGGGGTAGGGCAGGTCCGGCACATAGGCGCGGGCCTCGCCGCGCCCGGCGTCCCAGAGCCGCCCCTGCAACAGGTCCGACATTGCCACCATCTCGGCCAGCGTCGCCGTCAGCGGCCCATGTGCCCCGAACCCCTCCTGCAGCCGCGCCCGCAGCGCCGGCGCCCAACCGTTGCCGGGCAGGAACATCAGGTCCGCCAGCGCCGGCGCCACCGCCGCCCGCGCGCCCCGCAGGCTTTCCGGCGCCGCCGCCCCCACCGCCAGCACCGGCAGCGGGCCGGCCGGCGCCTCCGCCGCCAACCACCGCGCCAGCCAGCCGCCCGCCGTGCCCCCCGCACCGCCCCTCTCGATCCGTGCCTCGGCGTCGAAATGGCTGCGCGTCGCCTCGGTCAGGCCGGTCGCATGCAGCAGCGACAGGTCGCCCGCCCCGAACAACTCATGCAACTCGGCCGCCGCCGGATGCAGCCGGAACTCCACATCCGCCAGCGCCGGCGGCAGCGCCAGCCCCGGCCGGTCGCCGCCGCGCAGCACCCGCAGCGCCTCGGGCCGCGCCGCGATGTAATCGGCATCCGCCGTCGGCGCGATCAGCGACAGCGAATCCGCCCCGCCACGCAGAAAGATCACCACCAGGATCGGTTCGCCCATCCCAACCCCCTACCGATACAGGAACGCCGGCGACAGCGCCGCCGAGACGCCCGACCGCTCGTCATCGCTTTCCGGCACCCAGGCCGGATCGACCCCGGCCGCCGCCAGCACCCCTGCGTCCAGAGCCACGCCCATCGCGCCGCCCCAGTGCGCCGCCATCGCCGCCACGTCGCGCGCGTCCTTTGGCAGCCGAGCCGACAGCGGCTTGGCCACCCAGCCGTTCCAACCCTCCTGCGCATACAGCGCCAGCTCGGCCAGCCGCAGCAGCACCACGCCCGAGGCCCAGGCCTCGGCCCGGTCCGGATGCCCCGTCGGCGGCGGATAGCTGTGCTGCAGCCAGCCCGCCCGGCTCAACTCCCAGGCCCAGCCGTTCTCGGTCGAGGCCACCTCGGCCCCGGTCGCCCGCAACAGCGCGGCCAGAAACTCGAACGGCCGCCGCAGCTTGCCGGGAGGGGTCGCGGCAAAGGCCGGGTCTGCCACCAGCGCCCGGATCACCTGCGCGATCTGGTCCGGCGCCCCCGAGGCGGCCAGGAACACCCCGGCCAGCCGCTCGACCAGGCCCGGGTCGGGTGCGTCCGCCAGCAGCCGCCGGGCCAGCTTTTCGCAGACGAACCGCGCCGTGCCCGGATGGGTCGCCAGCAGGTCCAGCACCGCCTCGCCATCCGCCAGCGCCGCCTGATGCGACGGAAAGGCCCGCCCCAGCACCCGCTTCTGATAGGGGTCGTGCCAGGCCTCGACATAGGCAAAGCGCCCGGTCTTCGGCGTCGCCTCGCCCTCGGCCACCCAGCGGCCATCGCCCACCGTCCAGCCGGTGAAACAGCGCGCCACCTCCCAGACATCCTCGTCCAGATAGCCCTCGGCCAGCCCAGCCGCCGCCCCCGGCACCGCATCCCAGGCCCGGTACCGGTCGTTCCAATAGCGCCCGGCGCCCAGCGTATGCAGTTCCAGCAGCTCGCGGGCAAAGTTCTCGTTGGCCGGGCTGGCGCGGCTTTCGTCGTTGGTCAGATAGACCAGCATCGACGGAGATTTCGCCACATGCCCCAGCAGCTCGCGGAAATTCCCCAGCGCCTGCGCCCGCAGTCCGGCATCATAGGCCGGGAAGAAAACCGAAACGAATTCATCCTTCTGCGCATGGACGTTGAAGTGGTCGTGCCAGAACTGCGTCATCACCTCGCGCAACTGCGCCGAGGCATGCACGGCCCGGATCAGGCTGGCAGAGATCACCTCGTCCGCCGGGCGCGACCGCTCGGCATAGGCCATCGCCCGGTCCCAATCCAGCAACGGCAGCAATTCGGCCGGCTCGGCCGTCAGCGCCGCCAAGGGGCGCAGCTCGTCCGCCGCGGCCCAGCGCCCGTTGGCATCGCCGCCGGCCTCATAGGCAATCCGCAGCCGCGCCGTCGCCAGCCGCACTGCCAGCCCCGCATCCTCGGCCGGCATCGCCAGTTGCGCCTCCAGCCAGGCCTCCGGCCCGGACCCTGCGAACGCCTCCCGTGTCCCGGAGGTCGCGCCAAAGCTCAGCCGGTTCAGCCAGAGGTCGGCCTGCGTCCCCTCCGCCCGGGCCCGAGGCGCCAGCCCCGAGGCCAGCATCCCTGCCAGGGTCGATTGCAGAAACGCCCGCCGCGACAGCATCATCGCCTCCCGCATGACACCTGCGCAGGCTAGCGCGACTCGTCCCGGGCACGAATGCGGAAAACCGCAACCGCCTTGGCCCCGGCAGTTCCGCGCCGATGGCTTGCCCTTTTCCGACTGCTCCCGCGCAGGGCGCCCCGGTCGGGGCAAGCCACCCCGCCAGAGAAAAGGCGTCGCGCCGCGGCCGGGCGGCCGAGCCGGTTGGCGCTTGCGCCAGAGGCGAGATATCGGCTTGCGGCCGCTCTTTGCGGCCGCGCCTTACATGAAGCCCAGTTCCAGCCGCGCCTCGTCGGACATCATGTCCATGCCCCAGGGCGGGTCGAAGGTCATGTGCACCTCGACCTGCTTCACCCCCGGCAGCGGCTCGACCGCGTCGGCCACCCAGCCCGGCATCTCGCCCGCCACCGGGCAACCCGGCGCGGTCAGCGTCATGGTGATGTCGACCGCGTTCTCGGGGCTGATCTCGATCGTGTAGACCAGCCCGAGGTCGTAGATGTTCACCGGAATCTCGGGGTCGAAGACCGAACGGCAGGCCTCGACCACCTGATCATACAGCGGATGATCGGTGGTGGACGGGCGGATCAGCGGCGCACCTTCGACATTGGCATCCATCGGCATCGGTCCCCGCAGCGGTTGTTGACCGATTATATAGGGAATGCCGCCGCCAAGGTCCAGTGCGCCGACAACGTCAGAACAACCGCCGCGCCAGACCGGCCCGCCGCAGTGCCTCGGTCAGCGCCAGCGACCCGGTCACGGCCAGGACATAGACCATGGGCCGCGCCAGATCGGTATGCCGGATCAGCAGCGCCACAAAGGCCACATGCAGGAAGTAGATCCCGCTGGCGTGGTCGCCCAGGGCGCGGCTGGCGGTCACGCCGGGGGTCTGCAACGCCACCAGCGCCAGCGCCGGCGCGGCCAGCACCAGGCTGGCCATCGCGTCATGCGACACGCCGACGGGCAGCGCCGCGCGCAGCAGCGATTCCGCCAGCACCAGCCCGACCCCCACCGCGGCCAGCGCCAGGGCCGCGCCCCGGCCGATCCGCCCCGGCAGGTCTTCGCGCCGCATCAACAGGCCGAAGGCCGCATAGGGCAGGCACAGGAACAACGGGTTGCGAAAGGCCGACAGCGGGTCATGGAACACCGGGCCGGGGGTCAGCACGCCTTCGCCCATCGCCCAGCTGACCGCCGCCCCGGCTGCCGCCAGCGCCAGCGCCAGTGCCAGCAAGGGCCGCGTCGGCCAGCGCGCCAGCCCGACCAGCGCCGCCGCCGCCATCGCCAGCCCGGCCAGATACCACAGATGCCAATAGCCGAAGACGGCAAAGCGCAGCGCCTGCCAGGGCTGGAAATTGCGCGCAAAGCCGATCCAGAGCGGCAGGTACAGGATCATCCACAGGGCATAAAGCCCCGCCGCCCGCCGCACCGTGGCCCAGCCCTTGCCGGCCGCGATCGCGGGCTGCAGGTACCAGCCGTTGAAGACCAGAAAGACCGGCACCGCCAGCCGGTACAGGCCCTCGCCGGTCAGCAGGATGGCGGTGTGGCCGAACCCGGCAAAGGGGTTGGCGTGGATGCCCACCACCATCAGCGCAAGGACCAGCTTCAGCCCGTCCACCGCCCGGCTGCGGCCTGCGCCTGCCATCACGTCCGTCCCTTGCCGCGGCCTGTTCCTGATGCCTCAGGCTCCGGTCAGAACGGAATCTCGTCATCCATGTCGGACCGGCCGCCGCCGCCCCCGCCGCCGCTGCCCGAAGCGCCGCCGCCCCGCGCCGCGCCGCCGCCCGAGGCCCCGCCGCCATATCCGCCGCCCGAGGCGCCGCCGCCGTAGTCGTCATAGCCGCGGTCATCGCCGCCCCCGCCGCCGCCACCCCCGCCGCCTTCGCCGCGGCCGCCCAGCAGAGTCAGCTCACCGCGGAATTGCCGCAGCACCACCTCGGTCGAGTAGCGGTCGGCGCCCGACTGGTCCTGCCACTTGCGGGTCTCCAGCGCGCCCTCGATATAGACCGTGCTGCCCTTCTTCAGGTATTGCTCGGCGATCTTGGCCAGATTTTCGTTGTAGATCGCCACCGTATGCCACTCGGTCCGCTCCTTGCGCTCGCCGGTGGCGCGGTCGCGCCAGGTTTCGCTGGTGGCGATGCGCAGGTTCACCACCTTGCCGCCATTCTGGAACGACCGCACCTCGGGGTCGCGCCCGAGGTTGCCGATGAGGATGACCTTGTTGACCGAACCGGCCATGACGCTCTCCCTGATGGACGCCGTTTGCCGGGTCACATTCTCCCGGCAAGGTTAACCAATCCTCTACACGGCCCCGCTGCGCGCCGCAACCAAGCGCCGGGCCTCGGCGGCTCGGCAGCTTCCTGCCGGTCGGACACCCCGACCTTTGGCCGTCACCGGCGATTCCCCTCTGGAATCCGGCCCGGCTTTTCGTATAGTCCTTTCGCGACAAGTCGCCTTGGGGGACGTGGGACCTTGCAGCATCGGACCGGGAAGTCGTGGGTCGTCTCCGCTGCGGCCTGTCTGGCACTTGCGCTGCCGGCCGGGGCCGAGGGTCTGAAGCTGTCCGGCTCGTCGAAATCGCGCAACTCGATCTTCAAGTCGCAGACGGCGCTGCTCGACGACAAGCTGGCCAAGCAATACTCCGGTTCGGTCAAGCTGACGCCCAAGTACAAGTCCGGCAAGACCGACGATGCCCTGGCCGAGTCGGTGCCGCGCTACAAGGGCAGCTACAAGGGCAAGTATCTTGAGGTCGCCAAGGCCGTCGCGCGCAAGCATGGCGTGCCCGAGGATCTGTTCCTGCGGCTGATCCAGCAGGAATCCGGCTGGAACCCCGGCGCGGTCAGCCACAAGGGCGCCTCGGGCCTGGCGCAGCTGATGCCGGGCACCGCGCGCAAGCTGGGGGTCGACATCGCCGACCCCGAGGACAACCTGGACGGCGGCGCGCGCTACCTGCGGATGATGTATGACAAGTTCGGCAGCTGGAAGCTGGCCCTTGCGGCCTACAACGCCGGCCCCGGCGCGGTGGAAGAGCATGGCGGCATCCCGCCCTATGCCGAGACCAAGGCCTATGTGAAGGCCATCCTCGGCTGACCGCCGCCGGGCCGCGGCGACCGTGGGTGCAGCGGCCTCAGCTGAACTGCTTGGCCAGCCACTTCTCCAGCCAGTGGATGTTGTAGTCGCCGTTCTGGATGTCCGGCTCGGCCAGCAGCGCGTCGAACAGCGGCACCGTGGTCTCCACCCCGTCCACGATCAATTCGCCCAGGGCCCGGCGCAGCCGCGACAGCGCCTCGGGGCGGTCGCGGCCGTGCACGATCAGCTTGCCGATCAGGCTGTCGTAATAGGGCGGGATGGTGTAGCCGCCATAAAGCGCCGAATCCATCCGCACCCCCAGGCCGCCCGGCGCGTGGAAGGTGCGCACCTTGCCGGGGCAGGGGGCAAAGGTCGGCAACCGTTCCGCGTTGATCCGCACCTCGATGGCGTGGCCGTTGATCTCCAGCTCGTCCTGCCCGAACGACATCGGCAGGCCGGCCGCCACCCGGATCTGTTCGCGCACCAGATCGACGCCGAAGATGTATTCGGTCACCGGGTGTTCGACCTGCAGCCGGGTGTTCATCTCGATGAAATAGAACTGCCCGTCCTCATACAGGAACTCGACGGTCCCCGCGCCGATATAGGCGATCTTGGCCACGGCATTGGCGCAGACCGCGCCGATCTCGGCCCGCATCTTGGGCGTGATCACCGGACCCGGAGCCTCTTCGAACACCTTCTGGTGCCGGCGCTGCAAGGAACAATCCCGCTCGCCCAGGTGCAGCGCATTGCCCTTGCCGTCACCGAAGACCTGAATCTCGATGTGGCGCGGCTTCTGCAGGTATTTCTCGATATAGACCTCGTCGTTGCCGAAGGCGGCCTTGGCCTCGGCCCGGGCGGTGCGGAAGGCGATCTCCAGTTCTTCCGCCGACTTCGCCACCTTCATGCCGCGGCCACCGCCGCCGGCGGTGGCCTTGACGATGACCGGAAACCCGATGCCTTCGGCCACGCCGATGGCGGTCTCGAAATCCGGCACGCCGCCGTCGCTGCCCGGCACCACCGGAATCCCCAAGGCCTTGGCGGTTTCCTTGGCGGTGATCTTGTCGCCCATGATGCGGATATGCTCCGCACTTGGCCCGATGAAGGTGATGCCGTGGTCTTCCAGCGCCTGCGCGAAGGCGGCGTTCTCGCTCAGGAAGCCATAGCCCGGGTGAACCGCCTGGGCGCCGGTGATCTCGCAGGCCGAAATGACCGCGGCCTTGCTGAGGTAGCTTTCCGAACTGGGGGCCGGGCCGATGCAGACGCTTTCGTCGGCCATCCGCACATGCATCGCATCGGCATCCGCCGTGGAATGCACCGCGACCGACTTGATCCCCATTTCCCGGCAAGCCCGGATCACGCGCAGCGCGATCTCTCCGCGGTTGGCGATCAGGATTTTCTCGAACATCCCGCGCGCCCTTATTCGATGATCATCAGGGGGGCGCCGTATTCGACCGGCTGGCCGTCCTCGACCAGGATGCGCTTGACCGTGCCGGCGCGCGGCGCCGGGATGTGGTTCATCGTCTTCATCGCCTCGATGATCAGCACCGTCTCGCCTTCGGCAACCTGGGTGCCCAGGGTGACGAAGGCACTCGCGCCAGGTTCCGGCGACAGATAGATCGTGCCGACCATGGGCGAGGTCACCGCGCCCGGGTGCTGGCTGGGGTCTTCCGGGGGTGCCGCCGGGCCGGCCGGGGCTGCGGCGGCGGGGGCATGGGCCATAGGCGCCTGGGCATAGACCGGGGCCGGGGCCGCGTGGATCACCGTCGCCTGCTTGACCACGCGCACCTCAAGGCTGTCGTCCTCGCCGTATTCGCGTTTCACCGCGATCTCGGTCAGCTCGTTCTTGTTCAGAAGCTCTGCCAAGGCCGAGATGAAGGCCACGTCCGTGTCGGGGGTCTGTTTGCTCATGCCGTCCTCTGTTGGCGGTTCCTGCGCAACCTGCTGTGCCGTGCGCCCGAAGGCGCCCGTCAGGGATGCCCGCTTATAGGGCAGGTCACGCGGGGTGAAAAGCGCCGATCATTCCTGCCGGTTTTGCGGGCAATCCGTCGCACCCGTGGGCCAAAGTGCGGGCCAAAGTGCGGGCCAGATTGCGGGACGGATTGTGGGGCAGGGGAGAGAAATTTGCCCGGCGCAGAAAATTTACCGTTTGATAAATTCCCGACCTGTGCCACGCTCGGCCCAAGACACGAAGCCAGGGAGGCCCGACCCCGATGCCGAACAGCCCGCTGACGCCTGGGATCGTGCCCGCGCGCCTGCCAGCCGCCGCCTACGCCGCGAACTTCTCTGACTCGGAGCCCGCGCTCGACGCACATGAGGCGCGGGTGGCGGCCGACCGCTGCTACTTCTGCCATGATGCACCCTGCATGACGGCCTGCCCGACCGGCATCGACATCCCCCTTTTCATCCGCCAGATCTCGACCGGCACGCCCGAAGCGGCCGCGCTCACGATCTGGTCGCAGAACATCCTGGGCGGCATCTGCGCCCGCGTCTGCCCGACCGAGACGCTGTGCGAAGAGGTCTGCGTGCGCGAAGTGGCCGAGGGCAAGCCGGTCGAGATCGGCCGGCTGCAACGCTTTGCCACCGATGTGGCGATGGCGAAGAACCGGCATCCCTTCTCGCGGTCCCCCGCCACCGGGAACAAGGTCGCCGTTGTGGGCGCGGGCCCGGCGGGCCTGGCCTGCGCCCACCGGCTGGCCATGAAGGGCCATGCGGTGACCGTGTTCGACAAACGCTCCAAGCCTGGCGGGCTGAACGAATACGGCATCGCCAGCTACAAGGCGACCGGCGGCTTTGCCGCGCGCGAAGTGGACTGGCTCTTGCAGATCGGCGGCATCACCGTGACCTGCGGGGTGAAGCTGGGCCGCGATGTCCAGCTTTCCGACCTGATCCGCGATTTCGACGCGGTTTTCCTGGGTCTGGGCCTGCAAGGGGTGAACGCCCTGCGGGCCGAAGGCGAAGACCGCCCCGGTGTCGCGAATGCCGTCGATTTCATCGCCGAACTGCGGCAGGCGGCGGACCTCTCCAAGCTCCCGGTCGGCCGCGACGTGGTGGTGATCGGCGGCGGCATGACCGCCGTCGATGCCGCCGTGCAGTCGAAACTGCTGGGGGCGGAAACCGTCACCATCGTCTACCGCCGCGGCCAGGACCAGATGGCCGCCTCGCGCCACGAACAGGACCACGCCGTGCAGGCTGGCGTGCGCATCCTGCACAACGCGGCCCCGCTGCGGGTGACGGCCGAAGCTGTGGACTTCGCCTATACCGAAGCCGGTCCGCAGGGCCTGAAACTGCTGGACCAGGGTTTCGCGCTGAAGGCCGACCAGGTGTTCAAGGCCATCGGCCAGACCCTGGCGGACGTGCCTGCCGGGGTGACGGTCGAGGCCGGCAAGATCACCGCCACGCCCGCGAAGGTCTGGGCCGGCGGTGACTGCGCCGCGGGCGGCGAGGACCTGACGGTGACCGCCGTGGCGCAGGGCCGCGACGCCGCCGAGGCGATCCACGTCGCCCTGACGGCCCTCTGATGCCCGCGGTTTTTCCTTGCCTTGCGGCCCTGCCTCGGCCATTCGGGCCGAAACCACGGGGCACGCATGCAGGCCTGGATCGACACGATCATCGCGTTCATCGAACGCCACCACTTCTGGGCGCCCTGGATCATGGTCGTCTTTGCGGCGGCCGAGACCACGGCCTTCCTGTCGATCCTGGTCCCCTCGACCGCGATCCTGGTGGCCGTCGGCGCGCTGGCCGCGACCGGCGCGATCGACTTCCTGCCGCTTTGGGCCGGCGCCACCGCAGGGGCGCTGATCGGCTCGACCTTCTCGTTCTGGCTGGGGTTGCGCTATGGCAGCACGATCCTGCGCATGCGCCCGCTGTCGAACCACCCCGAGATGGCCGAAAAGGCCCGCGCCGCGTTTCACCGCTATGGCCCCGCGACCGTCTTCGTCGGCCATTTCGTCACCGTCTTCCGCCCGGTGGTGTTCCTGCTGGCCGGGATGAGCGGCATGACCCTCGCCCGCTTCGCCTTCTGGAATACCCTGGGCGCCACCGCCTGGGCCTTCCTGATTCCCAAGCTCGGCCAGTTCGGCGGCGACCTGATCGGCTGGCTCTGGTCGCTTTTCGCCTGACCGCCCCGCGCGACCGCGGACAACCCCACAAAGATCTCCCCGCCCCTCGCAAGGAGGCCCGCCATGGCTGACCTGACCTCGTCGTTTGTCGGCATCAAGTCGCCGAACCCGTTCTGGCTGGCCTCGGCCCCGCCCACGGACAAGGAATACAACGTCACCCGCGCGTTCCAGGCCGGATGGGGCGGCGTGGTGTGGAAGACGCTCGGCTCGGACGGCCCGCCCATCGTCAACGTGGGCGGCCCGCGCTACGGCGCGATCTGGGGCGCCGACCGCCGGCTTCTGGGCCTGAACAACATCGAGTTGATCACCGACCGCCCGCTGCAGGTGAACCTCGACGAGATCAAGCGCGTCAAGCGCGCCTGGCGCGACCGCGCCCTGGTGATCTCGCTGATGGTCCCTTGCGATGAGGAGTCGTGGAAGGACATCCTGCGCCGCATCGAGGATACCGAGGCCGACGGGGTGGAACTCAACTTCGGCTGCCCGCACGGCATGGCCGAACGCGGCATGGGCTCGGCCGTGGGCCAGGTGCCGGAATACATCGAGATGGTCACGGCTTGGGTCAAGAAGCACAGCCGCATGCCCTGCATCGTCAAGCTGACGCCGAACATCGCCGACATCCGCAAGCCCGCCGAAGCGGCCCGGCGCGGCGGCGCCGACGCCGTTTCGCTGATCAACACCATCAACTCGATCACCGCCGTCGACCTTGACGCCTTCTCGCCCGAGCCGATGATCGACGGCAAGGGCACCCACGGCGGCTATTGCGGCCCCGCGGTCAAGCCCATCGCCCTGAACATGGTGGCCGAGATCGCCCGCAACGCCGACACCCGCGGGCTGCCGATCAGCGGCATCGGCGGCGTCACCACCTGGCGCGACGCGGCCGAGTTCATGGCCCTGGGCGCGGGCAACGTGCAGGTCTGCACCGCGGTGATGACCTACGGCTTCAAGATCGTGCATGAAATGATCTCGGGCCTGTCGCAGTATCTCGACGACAAGGGGATGGCGCTCTCGGACCTGATCGGCCGCGCGGTGCCCAATGTCACCGACTGGCAGTACCTCAACCTGAACTACGTCACCAAGGCCCACATCGACCAGGCCGCCTGCATCAAGTGCGGCCGCTGCTATGCGGCCTGTGAGGACACCAGCCACCAGGCCATCGCCATGTCGCCCGACCGCGTGTTCACGGTGAAGGATGAGGACTGCGTGGCCTGCAACCTCTGCGTCAACGTCTGCCCGGTCGAGGGCTGCATCACCATGGTCCCCATGGCCAAAGGCGCCACCGACCCGCGCACCGGTCGCAAGGTCGCCGACTACGCCAACTGGACCACGCACCCCAACAACCCGATGGCACGGGCGGCCGAATAGGGCGCCCGCTCCCAACCCCACGCCCGACGCGCCGGTGCTCTGCCTCCGGACAGAGGGCCACGCCCGCCCCGGGTCGGGCGCGGCCCAAAGGCTTCGGACCTCCGGGCAGACCCCACCGCCAGAGCCTCGAGGCCCCAGGAGCCCCGTTTCTCTGTTTGTCGGATTTGCCCCAGGCAAATCCGACCGCGCCCGACCCGCCCCCCCAGGGCGGGCGCGATTGCGCCCACCCCGCGGGCCGGCCGCGGCCGGATTTGCGCCGACCGTCACGCCCGGAAGGCCATCGCCAGATACACCACGCACAGCACCCCCGCCGCCACCTCCTTTCCCCTTGATCCGCAACACCTTTCCCCACATATTCACCCTCCGGTGGTGAGGGGGGCGGCCATGTGGGCTGAGGTTTCGTCGCGCGCGGCCCACGCCGCCAATCTCCTCGTTTCCGTCGCGGCCTGCGTCGCCGATCCGTCCGGTCTTGCCGTCACCGGCGCCGCCGCGACCGGCATTCTTTCCCTTAAGGACATCTTCAAGGCCTCCACGCCCGAGGCAAAGGCGCTGGTCAAGGCCATCACCGCCGAGCTTGACGCCGCGCTGGAAATCCCGCAGTTCCACATGCCGGCACGCGGCCCGGCGCTTCTGCCGCAGATGCTCGAAGCAGCCCTTCCCGCCCCGGCCGACATTCTCGGCCGGAACCTTGATACCGATGCCGTCCTCGGCCTCATGCTCGACAAGCTGACCGATTCCGAACACCGTCAATCCGAAATGGTCGCGGCGTTCTGCAACTGGGTCCGCCCCAGCCTCTCGCGCCTGCTGGCCGACCGGACCTTCGTGCAGACCCTTGCCCCGCTGATCGCCCGCGAAACTCTGTCGCGCCTTGCCGAACTGGCCGATGCGCTTGTCGGCCTATCGCAGACCTACGGCACGCTGGCACGCTCGCTCGATGACCTGCGCCACCTCCACCGCTCGCAACTCGAGGTGCTGGCGCTCCGCTTCGGCCTTGCGCCCGCACCCGGTGCCGATCCGCGCCAACTTGTCGGCCTCTTGGAACAAAAGGCCGAAGACCTCCGCGTGCTTTCCGCGGACTCCGCCGCCATGCGCGGCCTTTCCGACCGACTGGACAACATCCTTGCTGCCGTCGAGGCCGACATCGCCGCCCTGCGCTTTGCTGATGCCAAGGAGAAGCTGGAAGCCGCGCGCGAGGTGCAGGCCGAAACCCTGCGCAAGCCGCTGGAAATCAACGCCGCCCTGATGGAACGTCAGGCGCAGATCGCCCTGCTGGAAGGCCAGGCCGACCAAGCCTTCACCCTGTTCTCCGCCGCCGCCGACAGCTTCGCCGCCCTCGACCCGGTCCAGGTCGCCCGCCGCCGCCGCACCTACGCCGTTCGCCTGAGCGACCACGGCACCCGCTACGGCGGCCCGGCCCTCCCCCTCGCCATCCGCCTGCTGGACCGCCTGCTGGAAGACCTCCCGCGCGATGCCTCGCCGTGGGATTGGGCGGCCGCCCAGAACAGCCTTGCAATAGTCTGCGGGACTCTGGGCGAACGCACCGAAGGCCCACCCGGCACCGCGCTTCTGTCCCGCGCCGTCGCGGCCTATGAGAACGCCATGCAGGTCTTCACCCGCGCCGATCATCCGGTGGACTGGGCGATGACGATGCAAAACCTCGCCAACGCGCTTCGGGCACAGGGCGAGCGGACAGCAGGCGAGGCCGGCACCGCGCTCCTGTCCCGCGCCGTCGCGGCCTACCAGGACGCCTTGCAGGTCTACAACCGCGCTGATCTTCCGGTGGACTGGGCGGCGACGATGCAGAACCTCGCTGCTGCGCTGTGGGCGCAGGGCGAGCGTACGGCGGGTGAGGCGGGCACTGCGCTCCTGTCGCGCGCCGTCGCGGCATTCGAGGACGCCTTGCAGGAGTTCACCCGCGCCGATCATCCAGTGCATTGGGCGACGACGATGCAGAACCTCGCCACCGCGCTTCGGGCACAGGGCGAGCGGACGGCGGGCGAGGTCGGCACCGCGCTCCTGTCCCGCGCCGTCGCGGCCTTTGAGGACGCCTTGCAGGTGCGCACCCGCGCCGATCATCCGGTGGACTGGGCGCTAACGATGCAGAACCTCGCCAACGCGCTTCTTCGGCAGGGCGAGCGGACGGCGGGCGAGGCGGGCACCGCGCTCCTGTCCCGCGCCGTCGCGGCCTATGAGGACGCCTTGCTGGTGTTCAACCGCGCTGATCTTCCGGTGAACTGGGCGACGACGATGCAGAACCTCGCCAGCGCGCTTCGGGCGCAGGGCGAGCGGACGGCGGGCGAGGCGGGCACCGCGCTCCTGTCCCGCGCCGTCGCGGCTTATGAGGACGCGTTGCAGGTGCGCGCCCGTGCCGATCATCCGGTGCAATGGGCGATGACCCAGGAGAACCTTGCGATCTGTCACGAGGCTTGGGCGCAGCACCCTGCCTGCGACGACCCCGGGGCGCATCTGCGGCGGGCGCTGGAGCACGTCGATCTGGCGCTGACGGTCTACGACCCCGACCACACGCCCTTTTACCACGAAAAGGCCGCCCGCCTGCGCGAGGGCCTACTGGCCGCTCTTGGGGCCAAATCCTGACAAAGGGTTAAACCGAGGCGGTAACCCCTTGGAATCCTTTGCGGCCCGACCTGTCCCATCATGGGACACCCCTTGCGGCCCTCAGGGGACCGGGTCGTTCAGCGGGTTCAGCCCGGCGGCGAGCGAGGCCATCATGTAGGCCCGCTGCGCCGCCTCGGCCCGCGCCCGCGCCGATTCGATGGCATAGCTCTTCTCGGCCAGGTTGCCCACGCCCTCCGACGCCCCCGCCGAGGGCGCCACCGGCCGTTTCGTCTCGGCCGCCGCCGCAGGCTCAGCCCGCGCGCCGTTGTGGGCGGCCGTGCCGCCCGAAGAGTTCTGTCCTGCCGTCAGATGCGGCGATGTTCCCAACGTCAGCACCGTTGGCCGGACGGATGAGATCGGTCCCATTCCCGTCACCTTCCAATGGTGCCCCCACCAAACACGACCATACCGCCAAAGCGGCCGGTTTCCCACAGGATAGTCTTTAAAAGCTTAGCGGCCCGGCGGGGTCAGCAGGCGGCGGAACAGGGTGTCGAGGAAGGCCCCGGCCTCGGCAAAGGGATCATGCCCCGGGCCCAGCACGGCCCGGACCTGGAAATCGAAGTCGGCATAATGCTGGGTCAGCGACCAGACCGAGAAGATCAGGTGCACCGGATCGACGCGGGCGATCCGGCCCTGATCCATCCAGCGGCCGAGCAGCGCCGCCTTCTCGTCCACCAGCCGCTTCAGGTCGCCCTCCAGCGCCTCGCGGATGCGCGGGCCGCCCTGCAGGATCTCGTTGGCGAACAACCGGCTTTCGCGCGGATAGTCGCGCGACAGATCAAGCTTGCGCCGGACATAGGACAGCATCTCCTCGACCGGCTCCCCGTCGGGGTTCATCGCCCGCAGCGGATCAAGCCAGCTGTCCAGCAGGCCGGTCAGAAGGGTGCGGTGCACGGCCTCCTTTGACGGAAAATAGTACAGAAGGTTGGGCTTCGACAGCCCCGCCACCTCGGCGATCTGGTCCACCGTCGCGCCGCGGAAGCCATGCGCCGAGAACACCTCGAGCGCGGCTTCGAGAATGGCCTCGCGGTTCTTGCGCTGGATGCGGCTGCGCTGGACGGTCATGGTCGCCTTTCTGTCCGGGCGGTGATGCTAGCGCGGGCCTCTGCCTGCGGTCAAACCCTTGCGGTGCCGGCCGCGCCAAGGTTCACTGGCCGCAAATCAGGAGGATGACATGGCCGAGGACTGCACGGCGACGGTACTGGTGGACGATGCCCGGGTCCGGGTCACCCGGTTCGACTTCGCGCCGGGGGCGCAGACCGGCTGGCACCGGCACGGGCATGACTATGTGATCTGCGCCCTGACCGATTGCGCGATGCGGCTGGAGGCGCCGGATGGCACGGAGCGCGAGGTGCTGGTGCCCGCCGGCAGCGCCTATCGCCGCGACGAGGGGGTCGAGCACAACGTCATCAACGCCGGCGCCGCGCCGATGAGCTTTGTCGAGGTCGAGCTCAAGGAACCCGCCCCGGCGGCGTGACGGCCGGGCGAAGGGCGCGGAATTCGTGCGAATTCCGGTCTCGATTTCCGGCTTCGGAAATCGCCTTCGGAAGCGGTCAGAGCGTGGCCAGCACGGCCTTGATGCCGGCCACCGCCAACCGGTGATCCTCGACCTGCGGCAGGCCCGAGACGGTGACGCAGGCGACAACGCCGGTGCCGTCCACCTGGATCGGCACCGCGCCGCCGTTGTCGGCATGGGTCTCGGAGGAAAGGCCGTGGCGGGCCAGCGTCTCGGCCTTTTCCCGGTTGCGCAGCCCGACCAGCAGCGAGGGCAACTGGAACAAGAGCGCAGTGGCCGACTTGCGCGCCACCCAGCGGTCGTTCAGCGGCGCCGCGCCGGGCAGGGCGGCGTGGAACAGCACCCGGTCTGACGTGCGGATGTCGACCACGATCGGCAGCCCTGCCGCCAGCCCGCGGCTGACCAGATCCTGCCCCAGCGCCAGCGCCACCCGCTCGTCGAACTGCGGAAACACCAGGCGTGCATAATCCGCCGCGATCGCTTCGGGGTCCGGGCCGGCCGCCGGGTCGGTCATTGGGTCAGTCATTGAATCGTCACGTCGGTGGTGAAGGTCGATTTCTGCCCGCCATGGCGGTCGCGGAAGGTGAATTCCAGCGTGTAGGCGCCGGCCGGCGCCTCGCCCATGCTGACGGTCATGTTGGCGACGAACTCGCGCGCCGGCCCCCAGACCTGGTGCGACACCGCCATGAAGTCCGGCGCCTCGACCAGCACCGTGCCGGCCGGGTCCAGCACCCGCAGGTCGATGTCGAAGGCGATCTCCAGCTTGCCGCCGCCAAGGTCGCCGAAGCCATAGCCCTCCGGCTCGGCATAGACGAAGATGTCTTCGCCGCGGCCGTAGGTAGAATTCGGCCGCGCCTCGTAAGAGCCATATCCGGAGGCCGGCGCGGCGGTCAGGATCAGCCGGTTGAAGTGCAGGCCTGGGGCGAACCAGGCCTCGGTCAGCAATGTTCCGTTCGCCGCCTGCCAGGCCGCGAAGTCACCGGCCGCAACCGCGGCCTCGACGGCGGCGGCGGCATCGGCGACCGGGCCGGCCTGGACGGGAAGGGTCAGGGAAACGGCGGCCAGCGCGGCCAGAAGCGGAAGACGCATGCGGAAGATGCCCTTTCGATGGCGGGGCGCGCAGCCCGGGGGACCAAACCCGTCCACCCTAGCAGAGGTGCTGGGTTTGAAAAGGATGGTTTGCCGGGTCGGAACCGGTCAGCGACCGGTTTGGCGGGCGGTGCGGCGCCGCGGCGGGGCCAGAACGTCCGGCAGGGCGCCGATGCCGCGCAGGATGATCGCCTTGACCTCGGCGGTCGCAGCCTTCCACTGCCGGTCGCTCAGCGGCTTGCCGGCGTTCAGCGTCTCGATCTGGTGGCCGAAGTCGGCGTAGTGCTGGGTGGTGGCCCAGATCATGTACATCAGGTGCCGCGGGTCGATCGGCGCCATCAGGCCCTGGTCGATCCAGCGCCGGATGGCGGCGATGCGGCCCTCGGTCCAGGCCCGCAGGGTGCCCTCCAGATAGTCCTGGATCACCGGCGCGCCGTGCATCACCTCGCTGGCCCAGACCTTCGATCCAAAGGGATGCTCGCGCGAGATGCGCATCTTGGCCTCGATATAGGCGCCGATGCCGCTGGCCGGGTCCGGCGCGCTGTCAAAGCTGTCGGCGGCGCGCAGCCAGATCTGGAAGATGTTCTCGACCACCCGGCGGTAGAGGTCCTCCTTGGTGGCAAAGTAGTAATGCAGGTTGGCCTTGGGCAGGCCCGCCATATCGGCGATCAGCTGCATGGTGGCGCCGCCGAATCCGGCCTCGGCAAACACCTTCTCGGCGGCCTGCAGGATCAGCCGCTCGTTCTCGCGCCGGATATCCGTGCGACGGCCCGCCTTGGTGCGCGAATTCTGGGCAGTCTCGTCCATCGGCAGGCCATCGGGGGAAAGGGAAACTTGTTGACCGGCTGGTCAGGTTGTGCTGCGCTTCGATCCGACCATAGGGTCAGGTCGAGATTCGCCGCAAGCACAGTCGGCATGCGCCCGCCAGAGGCGCCGCGACAGGGAGAAGCCAGATGCCGTCACCCGGGGAAAACCTGAGGATCAATCCCGCGCGCCTGTGGGACAGCCTGATGGAAATGGCCCAGATCGGCCCCGGCGTGGCGGGCGGCTGCAACCGGCAGACCCTGACCGATGCGGATGGGCAGGGGCGGCACCTTTTTGCGGGCTGGTGCAAGGCGGCAGGCATGACCATGGGCGTTGACACCATGGGCAACATGTTCGCCACCCGGGCGGGGACCGACCCCGACGCGCTGCCGGTCTACATGGGCTCGCACCTCGACACCCAGCCCACCGGGGGCAAGTATGACGGCGTGCTGGGGGTTCTCGGCGCGCTCGAGGTGGTGCGGACGATGAACGACATGGGCGTGCAGACCCGGCACCCCATCGTGGTGACCAACTGGACCAACGAGGAAGGCGCCCGCTTCGCCCCCGCCATGCTGGCGAGCGGCGTCTTCGCCGGCATCCACACTGAAGGCTACGCCAAAGCGCGGACTGACCTTGACGGCAAGGTCTTCGGTGAAGAATTGCAGCGCATCGGCTGGGTCGGCGACGAAAAGGTCGGCGCCCGCAAGATGCACGCGATGTTCGAATTGCACATCGAACAGGGGCCGATTCTTGAGGCCGAGGGCCGCGATATCGGCGTGGTGACCCATGGCCAGGGCCTGTGGTGGCTGGAAATCACCCTGACCGGGAAAGAGGCCCACACCGGCAGCACCCCGATGGCGATGCGGGTCAATGCCTCGTTGGGGATGGGGCGAATTCTGGAACGCGTCCAGCAGATCGCCATGAGCCACCAGCCGAACGCGGTGGGCGGCGTCGGCCAGATCAAGGTGACGCCGAACAGCCGCAACGTCTTGCCGGGGAAGGTGGTGTTCACGGTGGACATCCGCAGCCCCGAACAGGCCAAGCTGGACACCATGAAGGCCGAAGTGATCCGCGCCGCCCATGCCGTGGCGGCCGAACTGGGCCTGGGGTGCAGCATCGAGGACGTCGGCCACTTCGACCCCGTCACCTTCGACCCCGGCCTTGTGAAGGTCGTCCGCCAATCGGCTGAAAAGCTGGGCTATTCCCATATGGACATCGTCAGCGGCGCCGGCCATGACGCCTGCTGGGTCAACCGCGTCGCCCCCACGGTGATGATCATGTGCCCGTGTGTGGGGGGCTTGAGCCACAACGAGGCCGAGGAGATTTCTCCGGAATGGGCGACAGCCGGGACGGATGTGCTCCTGCACGCGGTGCTTGAGGTGGCGGAGGTGGTGGGGTGAGGCCACTTCATTGGAAACGAGGACTCGTTCGCATTTGGCTAGTGACCACCATCCTCTGGATAGGTGCAGCTCTATATCTAACATACGACAAGTTCGAAATTGCGGCAGATCAATACAAGAAGAGAAACGAAGAACTATTGGCTGCGCCGGTAAGACTTACTGACGTTGAGATCTTTATTCACAATATTGAGAACGCAGATCGCAAAGAGAAAGGTTTGCCGCCCCTCGAAATACTCGACGCTAGAGAGTTGCGACGCAGAGATTTAGAATCAAACCAAAATTCCTATACTCAAAGAAAGTGGGAAGCCGCACTTCTTATGCTCTATGCTTTGATTGCTCCCATCGGCGTGCTGTTCTCGGCCTTCATATTCACTTGGATTGGAAAGGGCTTCGTGAAGCCCGATGATCAGGAAGGGGCAAAATGACCACCATCATCAAGAACGGCACCGTCGTCACTGCCGACCTCAGCTACAAGGCCGATGTCCGCATCGAGGGCGGCACCATCACCGAGATCGGGCAGGGCCTCAAGGGCGGCACCGAACTCGATGCCACCGGCTGCTATGTCATGCCCGGCGGGATCGACCCGCATACGCACTTGGAGATGCCGTTCATGGGCACCTACTCGGCGGATGACTTCGAGTCGGGCACGCGGGCGGCGCTGGCGGGCGGCACCACGATGGTGGTGGACTTCGTGCTGCCGGGGCAGGGGCAGGGGCTGATGGATGCGGCCCAGATGTGGCACAACAAATCGGGGCGGGCGAATTGCGATTATTCCTACCACATGGCGGTGACCTGGTGGGGGGAGAAGGTGTTCGAGGGCATTGCCGACAGCATCAAGGCCGGCATGACCTCGTTCAAGCATTTCATGGCCTACAAGGGCGCGCTGATGGTGAACGACGACGAGATGTATGCGTCGTTCCGCCGGATTGGCGAGTTGGGCGGGCTGGCCATGGTGCATGCCGAGAACGGCGATGTGGTGGCGGAGCTGACGGCGAAGCTCTTGGCCGAGGGGAATACCGGGCCGGAGGGGCACGCCTACAGCCGGCCGCCTCAGGTGGAAGGCGAGGCGACCAACCGGGCGATCATGATCGCCGACATGGCCGGCGTGCCGCTCTATGTGGTGCATGTGTCCTGCGAGGACAGCCATGAGGCCATCCGCCGGGCGCGGGCGGCGGGCAAGCGGGTCTGGGGCGAACCGCTGATCCAGCACCTGACGCTGGACGAAAGCGAATATTTCCACCCCGACTGGGACCATGCCGCGCGGCGGGTGATGTCGCCCCCCTTCCGGTCTAAGGCGCATCAGGCCAGCCTCTGGGCGGGGTTGCAGTCCGGGTCTCTGTCGGTGGTGGCGACCGACCACTGCGCCTTTACCACCGAGCAGAAGCGGTTCGGCCTGGGGAATTTCGCCAAGATCCCCAACGGCACCGGCGGCCTTGAAGACCGGATGCCGATGCTGTGGACGCATGGCGTGGCGACCGGGCGGCTGACGCCGAATGAATTTGTCGCCGTCACCTCAACCAATATCGCGAAAATCCTGAACTGCTACCCGAAGAAGGGCGCGGTTCTGGTGGGTGCGGATGCCGATCTGGTGGTGCTGGACCCCGAGCGGGAGAAGGTGATCAGCGCGACGACGCAGCAGTCCTCGATCGACTACAACGTCTTCGAGGGGCACAAGGTGAAGGGCCTGCCGCGCTTTACCCTGACCCGGGGCCATGTGGCGATCCACGATGGCGAGGTGAAGACGCAGGAAGGCCATGGGCGTTTCGTCGCCCGCGAGCCTCGGCCAGCGGTCAACAATGCGCTGAGCCAGTGGAAAGACCTGACGGCGCCAAGACCGGTGGTCCGGTCCGGCATTCCGGCGACGGGGGTGTGATGACGGCAGAGACCTCAGGCTGGGTCGTGGGCTTGGCCGGCTGGCGCGTATTGAGCGGTTACCTGGCCGGCTGCGGAGCCGCCGCCGCGACCATTGCCACATACGTCGCGATGCGCGAGGTTCTCTTCCGCTCGGATACATTGGCAGAGGTCGTTTCGGTCGTGCTCGCCGCCGTTCCAGGGCTTCTGATCGCTTTCGTTGCAATCCTGATCCTGTCCGTGCCGACATTTGCCCTTTTCCGCGCGCTCATGCATCTTTTGGGCCGCACCGACTGGGTCAGCTTCGCGGTGCTGGGTGCAATCAATGCGTATGGGCTGGTCAGCCTGCTGATGGGAGCGGACACACTCGAGCTTTACCTGCAGTATCCGCCGGACCCGGCCATCGCGGTTGCCGGAGCGGTGGGAGGTGTGGCGTGCTGGAGGGCAGAGCGGCACCTTGCCGGTTGCCCGGCATAGGGAGATCAGACCGATGCAGGGATCACGGCTCTCCCGGTTCGCTTTCCTCGTCATCCCGGACGGGGGGCGCGAATGTGATCACGGGGGTGTGGAAGTCGATGTCGTCCAGATCCTCGGGCGCGGGGGCGAAGGCGAGGGTCGTCTGCAAGGCGTTGAGAAGCATGGCGGTCCTCCGATTTCGGACGAGATGGGGGCATTGCGTCCGGGCTGCAAGGATGCCAGCGGCGGACAACGGGAATGTGAAGGAACCTGGGTTTGAAGGACACGATGAACACCACCGCTCCGGTGATCGAAGCCAAGGGGCTGAACCTGGTGTTCCAAACCGCCGATGGTCCGGTGCAGGCGTTGAAGGATGTGGACCTGGCGATCAACCGGGGGGAATTTGTCAGTTTCATCGGGCCAAGTGGCTGCGGGAAAACCACTTTCCTGCGTTGCATCGCGGCCTTGGAGCATCCGACGGGGGGCAGTCTGACGGTCAACGGGATGACCCCGGATGAGGCGCGCAGGCGCCGGGCCTATGGCTATGTGTTCCAGGCGGCGGGGCTTTATCCTTGGCGGACGATTGCCGGGAACGTCAGATTGCCGCTGGAAATCATGGGGTTCGACCGGGCCGAGCAGGAGGCGCGGGTCGAGCGGGTGCTGGATCTGGTGGACCTGAAGGGGTTCGGCAAGAAGTTTCCCTGGCAGTTGTCGGGCGGCATGCAGCAGCGCGCCAGCATTGCCAGGGCGCTGGCCTTCGATGCCGACATTCTCTTGATGGATGAACCCTTTGGCGCACTGGACGAGATCGTTCGCGACCGGCTGAACGAGGAATTGCTGAAGCTTTGGGCGCGGACCGGCAAGACCATCGGCTTTGTCACCCATTCCATTCCCGAGGCGGTTTACCTGTCCACGAAGATCGTGGTGATGAGCCCGCGGCCGGGGCGGATCACGGACATCATCGACTCGCCCTTGCCGAAGGAGCGCCCGCTGGACATCCGCGACAGCCGTGCCTTCATCGAGGTGGCCCACCGGGTGCGCGAGGGGCTGCGGGCGGGGCATTCCTATGACTGACCGGGGTCTGCGGGCGGCATGGCGCTGGTCCGGCAAGCGGAGCGCGCACGGGGGGCTTTCTGCCCCCCGGACCCCCCGAGGGTATTTTCGCCAAGATGAAGCGGCAGACGGGATGGACAGGGGCTGCGGGTCTTGCCTGCGGGCTGCTGCGGGACTGCGTCGATGAGCGGGCTGAGCTTTCTGTGGCTGGGGGCGGCGACGGCGGTGTTCGTGGCGGCGAACGGGGTGTTGAAGAGCTATGCGGTCAAAGGCGGCGTGCCGGTGCTGCTGGCGGCGCTGGCGCTGTTCTGCATCGGCAACTGGATGATGGTGCAGGTGATGCGGCTGAACGGCCTTGGGCTGGCGATTGCACTGTCGGCGATCTTTCAGCTGGTGGCGATCACCGTGATGGCGATCTTCGTCTTTGGCGAGCGGCCGACCGGGCTGCAACTGGCGGGGATGGCGCTGGGCGTGGTGGCGGTGGCGCTGATCGCCTGGCCGACGGGGGCCAGGGGATGATGCAGAAGGTTGCAGAGACCCTCTTGCATGATCCAGGGGGTTGGCCACGCTTCTCGAAGGCTGCGTTTGCGCGGAGTGCTGAAGACGAAGCCCGCCTGGCAGAACGGGTCGCCAGGAACAGGCCAAGACATCCTTGGGAAGTCGTGTTTCTCGCTTTGCTGGTTCTTGGGGGAATCGCGTACGGAGATGGACTGGACTTCGCTCTGCGGTTCTACTTGTTGTTTCTGCTCCCGTTCCTGTGCTTCATCCCCGCAGCGGTCGTGCGCCCCTACCTGTTGTGCGGGTTACCGGCGAACCATGCCTGTGCCTGGCCCAAGGATCTGAACGGCGACCGGATGCGGAGCCATCTGGGCACGGTCCTGTCGGCCTCAACCTACTGGCTGATGTCGATCGTGGTCTTTCTTCACTGCGCGCAGACCCTGCGAAGCGGAATGGGCGATCAGTGGAATCCCTTCACCCGCACCATCCGCATGGGCAAGGGTGGGCCGTACTCGGAATATGTGCCCATCGAAATGTTCATGCTGATCAGCGGGTTCTTTGCGATCACGGGCCTTCTCTGGTGGCCGATGATCGTCTTCTTCGAGTGGTTGGAGACAAGAAAGCCGGACTCTGAGCAAGGGGGGGGCGCCAATGCGTAGATTGCTCCCGATCCTCACTGTCCTCGCCGCGATCGTGGCGGTCTGGTATGCCGCCGCGGTCTGGATGAATGCGACCTGGGTGTTCGACCAGGCTGAGCGGAACGGGCAGGTGGTGACCTGGGCCGAGGTCATTCCGCAGACCATGGCGCAGGACCGGCCGCTGTTGCCGCCGCCGCATCAGGTGGCGGCGACGCTGTGGAAGGGGGTGGCGGGGCAGGCCGTCACCTCGAAGCGCAGTCTGGTCTACCACAGCTTCATCACCTTTCGCGGCACCATGATGGGGTTCGGCTTGGGCATCCTGTTCGGCGTGGGGCTGGCGATTTCCATCGTGCGGTTCCGGGTGATGGAGATGAGCGTGATGCCCTGGGCGATCATCAGCCAGACGGTGCCCATCGTGGCGCTGGCGCCGATGATCCTGGCGGTGTCGTTCCAGCTGGGCATCGAAAGCCGCGAGGTGCCGAAGGCGATCATCAGCGCCTATCTGTCGTTCTTCCCGGTGCTGGTGAGCATGGTGAAGGGTTTGCGCAGCCCCGATGCGGCGCAGCTTGACCTGCTGCGGACCTATAGCGCCTCGGACCCCCAGACGTTCTGGAAGCTGCGGTTGCCGGCCTCGCTGCCCTACTTCTTCGCCTCGCTGAAGGTGGCGATTGCGGCGGCGCTGGTCGGCACCATCGTCGGTGAATTGCCGACCGGGGCCATCGAGGGGCTGGGGGCGCGGATGCTGATCGGGTCGCAGTTCGGCGAGCCCCTGATCATGTGGGCCTCGCTGGTGGCGGCGGCGCTGCTGGCAGGCGTGCTGATCGTGGCGGTGGGCCTGGTCGAGCGGGCTGCGAACCGGCGGATGGGGGTGCGGGCATGAGCGTGCTGGCCCTTGCGGTGGTGTTCTGGCTCTGCGCCTGGGCGCTGAGTGCCTGGCTGGCCAATCGCCACGGCCGCAACCGGGCGGTGCGCCTCCTCGTGCCGGTGCTGTTCGGCTTTACCCTGCTGGTGCTGTGGGAAGGGCTGGTGCGCGGGCTGCAAGTGCCGCCCGTCATCCTGCCCGCGCCGACGGCGATTGCGGCACGGCTGGTGTCGATGCCCGGGGTGCTGTGGGCCGACTTCGTGCAGACCGTGCTGAAGGGCGCGCTGTCGGGCTTTGTCATCGGCGCGCTGGCGGCCTTTGTCACCGCGCTGGTGATCGACCGCAGTCCGTTCCTGCAGCGCGGCCTCTTGCCCATCGGCAATTTCGTCGCCGCGCTGCCCATCGTCGGGCTGGCGCCGATTCTGGTGATGTGGTTCGGGTTCGACTGGCACTCCAAGGCCGCCGTTGTGGTGGTGATGGTGTTCTTCCCGATGCTGGTGAACATCGTCGCCGGGTTGCAGGCCAGCGAGCGGATGCAGCGCGACCTGATGGCGACCTGGGGCGCCAGCTGGGCGCAGGCGCTGGTCAAGCTGCGGCTGCCGGCGGCGATGCCCTTCATCTTCAACGGGCTGAAAATCTCGGCGACGCTGGCGCTGATCGGGGCTATCGTCGCGGAATATTTCGGCAGCCCCATCGTGGGGATGGGGTTCCGCATCTCGACCGAGGTCGGACGGCTGGGACTGGATATCGTCTGGGCCGAGATCGTGGTGGCGGCGGTGGTGGGGTCTGCCCTCTATGGGCTGATCGCGCTGGTGGAAAAGGCAGTGACGTTCTGGCACCCCAGCCAGAGGCATTAATCGGGCGCGGGGAAACAGCCCCGGCCCACAACATGGAGGTCGTGACGATGAAGAGACTGATGAGTGCGGCATTGCTGGCGGCGATGGGCACGGGCGCCCAGGCCGAGGACGTGACGCTGCAGCTGAAGTGGGTGACCCAGGCCCAGTTCGCGGGCTATTACGTCGCCCAGGCCAAGGGGTTCTACGAAGAAGAGGGCCTGACCGTCACCATCAAGCCGGGCGGGCCGGACATCGCGCCGACCCAGGTGATCGCCGGTGGCGGTGCCGATGTGGTGATCGACTGGATGCCCTCGGCCCTGGCCGCGCGCGAAAAGGGGCTGGCGCTGGTGAACATCGCCCAGCCGTTTGCCAGCTCGGGCATGATGCTGACCTGCCTGGCGGAAACCGGCATCAAGGAGCCGAAGGATTTCGCCGACAAGACCCTGGGCGTCTGGTTCTTCGGCAACGAATACCCGTTCCTGTCGTGGATGAGCCAGCTTGGCTTTGCCACCGATGGCTCCGCCGGCGGTGTGACGGTGCTGAAGCAGGGCTTCAACGTCGATCCCTTGCTGCAGAAGCAGGCGGCCTGCATCTCGACCATGACCTACAACGAATACTGGCAGGTCATTGATGCCGGGATCACGCCGGAACAGCTGGTGACCTTCAAGTATCAGGACATGGGCGTGGCCACGCTGGAAGACGGGCTTTACGTCATGGAGGACAAGCTGGCCGATCCGGCGTTCCAGGAGACCATGGTCAAGTTCGTCCGCGCCTCGATGAAAGGCTGGAAATACGCCGAGGCGAACACCGACGAGGCGGCGATGATCGTGCTTGAGAATGACGAGACCGGCGCCCAGACCGAAACCCACCAGAAGCGGATGATGGGCGAGGTGGCCAAGCTGACGGCCGGCTCGAACGGCGCGCTGGACGTGGCGGCGGCGGAAAAGACCGTGGCAACGCTGCTGGCCGGTGGCTCGGACCCGGTGATCACCAAGGCGCCGGAAGGCGCCTGGACCAGCATGATCACCGACAAGGCGCTGGCGCCCTGATCCTGTCGTTCTGATTGCCGCCGCCTGACGGCGACCTTGCCGCGCCCGGGTGTCCCCCGGGCGCGTGCCGTTTTTGGCGGGACGGTTCCGGGATTGTTAACCCGGGGCTGCTTGGATGCCGGCAAAGGCGGTGGGGACGATGCGCAGGCAGATGCGGGCAATTCTGGCGGGGCTGGTGCTGGTGGCCGGGCTGGCGGGGCTGTTCTACCTGGTCTGGCAGACCGGCAAGGCCGGACCTTCGGCCTTCCTGCAGGGCCTGCCCGGCCCGCAGGAAGAGGCCGCCTATTGTCTGGCCGTGGCCGAACGCATCGGCGAACTGGCGCGCCGCGGCAGCGACCCGCGGCTGGACAGGTTCCTGGACGAACAGGTGGAATTCTGGCGCGGCCGGGCCGGCAACGCCTTTGGCGCCGGCCGGGCGGCGCTGGCACGCGCCACCGCCAACCCGTCCGAACCCGAAGACCGCGCCTTGTTCCTGGGGCTGCAGGATTGTGCCTGGCGGGCGATGGCCTTCTATGGCCAGCACTTCCCGTCGATGGAGGCGGACGGCTTGTAAATCCGCTGTCAATTTGTCAATCGTTTGACAGAAGCGGGGGGCCAGCCATGCCGATGACAGCCTTGACCGGAACCCGGCTGCGCGAGCGCCGGCTGGCTGCGGGCCTGCGGCAAAGCGATCTGGCGGACCGGGCGGGCATCTCGCCGTCCTATCTGAACCTGATCGAGCACAACCGCCGCAACGTCACCCCCGAGGTGCTGGCACGGCTGGCCACCGCGCTGGGGATCGAGCCGCAGGCGCTGGCCGAGGCCTCGGCCGGAGCGCTGCTGGACGACCTGCGCTCGGCCGCCGCGGCGCTGCCAGGGGCCGAGGCCGAGGTTGCCCGGCTGGAGGAGTTCGCCGGCCGGTTTCCCGGCTGGGCGGGCCTGACCGCCGCGCTGCACGGCCGCGCCGCCGGGCTGGAACGCGCGGTGGCGGCGCTGAACGACCGGCTGAGCCATGACCCGCACCTGTCGGCGGCGCTGCACGAGTTGCTGTCGGCGCTGGCCGGGGTGCGGGCCACCGCGTCGATCCTGGCCGAAACGCCCGACCTTGCCGCCGACTGGCAGGCCCGGTTCCACCGCAATCTCTATCAGGACAGTGAGCGCCTGGCGACCGGGGCCGAGGCGCTGGTGGCCTATCTCGACCGCTCGGACGCGGCGGCGGATGACGGCGCGACCGCGCCGCAGGATGAGGTGGAGACCTGGCTCGCCGCGCGCGGCTGGCATCTGCCCGAAGTCGAGCAAGGCCGTGCCGAAGACCTGGAGGCCGACATCGCCGCGCTGGCCTCGGCTGCGGCGCGTTCGCTGGCGCAGGCCCACCTGGTGCAGGTGGCGGCGGATGCCGAGGCGTTGCCGCTGGCTGCCTTTGCCCAGGCGCTGGCGGAAACCGGCCCCGACCCGGCGGCGCTGGCGGCACGCTTCGGCTGCGGCCTGCTGGCGCCGATGCGGCGGCTGGCGTTGCTGCCGGGCGCGGCTGCGGGGCTGGTCACCTGCGATGCCTCGGGCACGCTGCTGTTTCGCAAGCCGGCCCAGGGCTTCGCGCTGCCGCGCTTTGGCGCGGCCTGTCCTTTGTGGCCGCTCTATGCCGCGCTGGGCCGCCCCGGCACCCCGGTCGAGGCGCAGGTTGCCACGCCCGGCCCCGGTGGCGGCCTGTTCCGCTGTCTCGCCTTTGCCGAATCCCGTCTGCCGCTGGGCTTTTCCGGCCCCGAACTGCGGCTGGCGGCGATGCTGATCCTGCCCGATCCGGCCCCGCGCGCCGCCCGCCCTGTGCTGGCCGTCGGCACCACCTGCCGCATCTGCCCGCGTGGCGATTGCCCGGCGCGGCGCGAACCCTCGATCCTGGGCGAAACCGCAAGGTGAAGCCCCGCCGCAGCTTTTGACAGCCGCGCGCTTTGCCCCGATACTGGCGCTCCGGGCGGCGCCGTGCCCGGACGCTGGGGGAGGGGATCGCGCGACGCATGGGCCGGCAAGTGCTGCTGATCGAGGACGAACCGAACATCGCCGAGGCGATCGGCTTCATCCTGTCCCGCGACGGCTGGGTCGTCACCCATCTGGCCACCGGCCGCGAGGCGGCGGCAACCGCGCGCAGGCTGCTGCCCGACCTGGTGATCCTGGACCACATGCTGCCCGACGTCTCGGGGCTGGAGGTGCTGGGTGCGCTGCGCGGCGATCCGGCCACTGCGGCGGTGCCGGTGCTGATGCTGACCGCCAAGGGCCAGCCGCGCGACCGCGAGGCCGCGGCGCGGGCGGGGGCGGACCGCTTCATGTCCAAGCCCTTTGCCAATGCCGAGATCCTGGCCGAGGTGCGCGCCTTGACGGGCCGCGGGTGAGGGGTTGGCAATGAGAATTCCGCGCCGGCCGGTGTTTCTGGGGCGCATCCCCTATCGCCGCCGCCGGCTGCGCGATGCGGCGCGGCTGTTGCCGCTGTTCGGCCTGTTTCTGCTGGTGCTGCCGCTGCTGTGGTCGCCGCCCGGCAGCGCGCTGCGGCTGTTGTCAGGCGATCTGGTCTATCTGTTCGCGGTCTGGCTTGGCCTGATCGGGGTCGCCGCCGGCTTCGCCCCCGGCCTGTCGCGCCACGCCGACGACGGCGACGACAGCGTCGACGGGGACGAGGACTGAGATGCCGTTCAACCTGCTGGTGCTGGCCTGCGTCTCCTACGTCATCTTGCTGTTTTCCGTCGCCTTTCTGGTCGAACGCCGGGCCCGGCGCGGGCGGTTGGGCTGGTTGCGCAGCCCGCTGGTCTATACCCTGTCGCTGTCGATCTACTGCACCGCCTGGACGTTCTATGGCGCGGTGGGCTATGCCGCGCGGTCGGGGCTGGAGTTCCTGACCATCTACTTCGGCCCGACGCTGGTGTTTGTCGGCTGGTGGTGGGTGTTGCGCAAGCTGGTGCGGATCGGCCGGCAGCACCGGGTGACCTCGATCGCCGACCTGATCTCGGCCCGGTTCGGCAAGTCGAACCTGCTGGGGGTGATCGTCACCGTCATGGCGGTGATCACCACCACGCCCTACATCGCGCTGCAACTGCAATCGGTGGTGCTGTCCTTTGGCGTCTTCGCGGCGCATGCCCCCGACGGCTCGGCCCCGCTGGGGCCCGGCGCGACGGCGATCTGGGTGGCCGCGGGGCTGGCGCTGTTCACCATCCTGTTCGGCACCCGCAACCTTGACGCCAAGGAACAGCACCACGGCATCGTCACCGCCATCGCGGTCGAGGCGGTGGTCAAGCTGTTCGCCCTTCTGGCGGTAGGCGCCTTCGTGGTCTGGGGCCTGGCCGGCGGGGTGACCGGCGTCATGGAGCGGATCGACGCCTCGGCGCTGTCGTCGTGGGAAATGCGCCCCGGCCGCTGGACCGGGCTGCTGCTGCTGGCCGCCGTTGCGGTGATCTGCCTGCCGCGGATGTTCCACGTCCTGGTGGTGGAAAACTACGACGAGGGCCATCTTGCCCGCGCCAGCTGGGCCTTTCCGGCCTATCTGATGCTGATGAGCCTGTTCATCGTGCCGATTGCGGTGATCGGGCTGGAGCGGCTGCCCGCCGGATCGAACCCCGACATGTTCGTGCTGACCCTGCCCCTGACCGAAGGTCAGGGCGGGCTGGCGATGCTGGCCTTCTTGGGCGGGTTTTCATCGGCCACCTCGATGGTCATCGTCGAGGCCATCGCGCTGGCCACCATGATGTCGAACCATATCGTCATGCCGCTATGGCTGCGGCTCTGGCCCACCGGGGCGATGTCCGAGGACGTGCGCGCGGTGGTGCTGAATGCCCGCCGGGTGTCGATCGCCATCGTGCTGGCGATGGGCTACGGCTATTACCACGTCTCCGGCGGCTCCGGGGCGCTGGCGGCAATCGGGCTGATCGCCTTTGCCGGGGTGGCGCAGTTCCTGCCGGCGATGATCGGCGGCATCTTCTGGCGCGGCGCCACCCGGGTTGGGGCGGTGGCCGGGCTGCTGACCGGCTTTGCGGTCTGGGCCTATGCGCTGTTCCTGCCGTCCTTCGGCCCCGATGCGGTGCTGTCGGCGGCGCTGTTGTCCGACGGACCCTGGGGCCTGTCGTGGCTGCGCCCGCAGGCGCTGTTCGGCGCGCAGGCGATGGACCCGCTGATCCATGCGCTGTTCTGGTCGCTGTTCCTGAACGCCACCGCGTTCTTCCTCGGCTCGGTCCTCACCTTCCCCGGCCCGGTGGAACGGCTGCAGGGCGCCGCCTTCGTCAATGTCTTCGAAGGCGCGGTCGGGCCGGGTGGCTGGGGCAGCGGCCATGTCGAACCCGAGGCGCTGCTGGGCATGGCGCAGAACATCCTGGGCGAGGAGGCGGCACAGACCCTGTTCGAAGAGGCGGCCCGGGCGCAGGGCAAGCGTCAGTCGATCCTGCCCGACCCGACACCCGCCTTCCTGTCCGACCTGGAACAGCGGCTTTCCGGCTCGGTCGGGGCGGCCACCGCGCATGCGATGATCTCGAACCTGGCCGGTCGCGGCACCGTCACGGTGGAAGACCTGATGACGGTGGCGCGCGAAAGCGCCCAGCTGATGGAATACTCGGCCCAGCTGGAAACCCAGCGCGAGGAACTGGCCCGCACCGCCACCGCCCTGCGCGAGGCCAACGACAAGCTGACCCAGCTGTCGGTGCAGAAGGACGCCTTCCTGAGCCAGATCAGTCATGAGTTGCGCACCCCGATGACCTCGATCCGGGCGTTTTCCGAGATCCTGGCCGAAGGCGACCTGCCGCCGGCGCTGGTGGCCCGCAACGGCCGCATCATCCAGGACGAGGCCCGCCGGCTGACCCGGCTGCTGGATGACCTCCTGGACCTGTCGGTGCTGGAAAGCGGCAAGGTGCAGCTGTCGCTGGGGATGGCCAACCTGCGCGAGATGATCGACCGGGCGATCCAGGCCTCGGAACAGGTCAAGCCCGAGATGCGGGTGTCGATCCAGCGCGACCTGGCGGCCGAGACCCTGTTCTTGCGCACCGATGCCGACCGGCTGACCCAGGTCTTCATCAACCTGATCTCGAACGCGCGGAAATACTGCGACGCCGTCCAGCCGGAAATCCGCATCGCGGTCAAGACCAAGGCGGGGCGTGTGCGCATCGACATCGTCGACAACGGCAGCGGCATCCCGAAGGACGCGCAGGCGCTGATCTTCGAAAAGTTCGCCCGCCTGCCGGGCGAGATGCGGGCCAAGGGCGCGGGCCTTGGCCTGGCGATCTGCCGCGAGATCGTGGCCAACCTGGGTGGCACCATCGACTACCTGCCGGGGCAGGGCGGCGCTGCGTTCCGGGTGTTCATCCCGCTGCGGCTGGAAGTCCAGGCCGCTTAACCCTTTTCTAAGGTTGACGGGACTAGTCTCTGGCGCACCGGGGTCGCGGTGCAGCGGCTCTTTGGCTCCTCGGTCGGATTTGCGGCATGAATGACATCCTGCGTCGCAAGGTCATCAGCGGCACTGCCGCCGGGGCCGAGGGCTGCCCCGGCGCCGATCACGGCTGGCGGCTGGGGTTTGCCCGCGCCGCCCGCGATGCGGTCGGGCTGCTGGTCACCGTCACCAGCCTGCGGCTGGCCCGGCGTGGCCTGGCCGATCTGCTGGAACTGCCGCCCGAGCGGGCGCTGATCGTGCTCCTGGACGGGCCGGCCGGCGGGCTGGGGATGATCGCGCTGTCGCCGGAACTGACCGCCGCGCTGGTCGAGATGCAGACGATCGGCCGGGTCTCGCCGGCGGTGCCGGCGCCGCGCCGGCCGACGCGCACCGATGCCGCCATGGTCACGCCGATCATCGACCGCGCCCTGGTCGAGCTTGAGGCGCTGCTGGCCGAAGAGGCCGATCTGGTCTGGGCCGGCGGCTTTCGCTACGCCTCGTTCCTGGAAGACGTCCGTCCCCTGGGCCTGCTTCTGGACGACATCGCCTATCGCGTGCTGACCATGCAGGTGACCATGGCCGATGGCGCCCGCCAGGGCCAGGTTCTGCTGGCGCTGCCGGCCGAAGGCCGCGGCCAGATGCCCACCGGCCTGCGCGCCGATCTGGCAGATTCCGGCAAGCCCCCGGACGGGATGCCGGTCTTTGCCCAGGCGCTCAGCGATGTCGTGCTGGCCGCCGGGGTGACGCTGGACGCGGTGATCGCCCGGCTGTCGCTGCCGCTGGGCGCGGTGATGGGGCTGGCGGCCGACCTGGTGATCCCGTTGCCCGATGCCGCGCTGGACCGGATCACCCTGGAAGGCATCGACGGCCGCGCGATGGCGCGGGCAAATCTGGGCCAGCACCGCGGCATGCGCGCGGTGCGCCTGGCCGAGCCCGAAGGTTCCGGCCAGTCCGCGGATGCGCCGGCCGCCGGCGCCTTTGCCGCCGCGCCGCCCGGCGGCGCGCTCGGTGGGTCTTCCGGTGGCACGCTTGGTGGGCCGCTCGGTGGGATGCTCGGAGGGCCGCCCGGCTTTCCCGCCCCCGATCCGGGGGTTTCGGAGTTTCCGGCGCTGGGCTTCGACCCCGGCCCGGGCTTCCTGGCCGCGGGTTGACCCCCGCCCGCCGGGCACCGGACTTCGCGCGAAGTCCGGCCACGATTTCCGCACGGAAATCGCCGTCTTCCGGCCCGTCAGGCCCGCGCCGGCCGCGCCGCTGCCAAGGCGTCGATCTGGCCGCGCAGCGGCTCCAGATTGTAGCCGAACCTTGCCGAAAGGCCGATCAGCTCATCGGCGGGCCACGTGCCGGCCTGGGTCAGCGCCCAGACCACCGCGCAGCGGTTGCCGCTGGCGCAATAGGCGAAGACCGGGCCGGTCGCCCGGTCCAGGGCCTGCGCCTGCGCGGCGACATTGTCCATCGTGAGCGCCCCGCCGATCACCGGATTGGCCACGAACACCAGCCCCAGCGCCTCGGCTTCCCGCCGCATCTCGGCGGTGTGCAGGTGCGGCGGGATTTCCCCGTCCGGGCGGTTGTCGATCACCATGACATAGCCCGCCGCCTTGATCGCCGGCAGGTCCGAAGGCTCGATCTGCGGCGAGACGGCATAGGTCGGGGTCAGCGGGCGGATGTCCATGGCTTTCGTCCTGTCACAAGTTCGGCTTTTGCGACCTTAGCCGCGCCGGGCCACGGACGAAAGCGGGGACTACAGGCTGTTCAGCGGCAGCTTCAGGTAGCTGACGCCGTTGTCTTCCGGCTCGGGCATCCGGCCCGCGCGCATGTTCACCTGCAGCGACGGCAGGATCAGCCGCGGCATGGCAAGCGTCGCGTCGCGGGCCTGGCGCAGGGCGACGAAGGCCTCGCGCGACCGGCCCGCGCCGATGTGCCGGTTCTGCGCCTTCTGCGCCCCGACGGTGGTTTCCCAGGCATGGGCGTCGCGGCCCTCGGCCTTGTAGTCGTGGCCGACGAAGATGCGGGTGGCGTCGGGCAGGGACAGGATCCTCTGGATCGAGTCCCACATCGCCTCGGCGCTGCCGCCGGGAAAATCGCACCGCGCGGTGCCGAAGTCGGGCATGAACAGGGTGTCGCCGACAAAGGCCGCGTCGCCGATGACATAGGTCAGGCAGGCCGGCGTGTGGCCCGGCGTGTGCAGCACCTCGGCCCGCATCTGCCCGATCATCAGGCTGTCGCCATCGGCGAACAGCCGGTCGAACTGGCTGCCGTCGCGCTGGAACCCTGTGCCCTCGTTGAAGATCTTTCCGAAGGTCCGCTGCACCTCGGTGATCCGCGCGCCGATGCCGATCCGGCCGCCCAGAGCGGCCTGGATGTAGGGCGCGGCGGACAGGTGGTCGGCATGGACATGGGTTTCCAGCACCCAGTCCAGCGTCAGCCCGGCGTCGCGGATGAAGTCGATCACCGCATCGGCGGATCGGGTGTCGGTGCGGCCCGAGGCGGGATCAAAATCCAGCACGGAATCGAACACCGCGCAGGCGCTGCCTTCGGGATCGCGCACCAGATAGGTGACGGTGCTGGTGGCCTCGTCGAAGAAGGCGTGGACGGCGGGGGTCATCTGGCTTTCCTTCCGGGGGCTATCCTTTTGGCGCGGACTGCTTCAATCTAGGTCCGGCGCGACAGATTTCCAGACGTGAATGTGTCGGCACCCCCGCTTTGCTTCCTCGCCCCTGGGGTTGACATGCGTCAATGTGAAAGGCCCACGCCTGTTGCAGGATTTCCGGCGCAAGGTAGGAGACCGCGATGACTGCACACCTGGACCCGTCCGTTGCCGCCCGCAAGGCGACCATGGAGGCGCGGCTGGCCGATCTGAAGGCCCGGCTCAGTGCGATCGAAGAAGAACTCGACTCTCATGTCGAGCGCGATTGGGAAGAAGCGGCGGTCGAGCGGGAAGGCGACGAGGTGCTGGAAGCGACCGGCGTGTCCAGCCAGAACGAGATTCGCATGATCGAGGCCGCGCTGAGGCGCGTCGATGAGGGCGAGTATGGGTTTTGCGGGAAATGCGGTGCCGAGATCGCCCCCGAGCGGTTGGACGCCGTGCCCTACACGCCGTTCTGCCGGACCTGCGCGACGTGACGACAGAGGCCGTCCAAGGACGGAGGCTGCCCAGAACGGAGGACTTGCAATGACCGACGACAAGGAAGCGAACCCGATGGCCCGTCTGGCCGAGGATGCTATCGAACTGGCGGCCGCGGGCCAGAAGGCGATGCTGGATGTCTTCGCCGCCGAGATGCAGGTGTTCGCGGCCATGGTGCCGGCGATGCCGCTGACGGCCGAAGAAGCCACCGCGGCGCAGGCCCGCCATGTCGCCGATGAGGCCGAGGTCGAGGCCGGCTTCGACAACATGCCGGTCTGACTGCCAGTCTGACTGCCGGCCTGATTGCCGATCAGACCCGCGCAATGCGCGGCGCGGCTTGCCAAGCTGCGTGATTTGCAGGTTAAATCCTCCCGAAGGGCCGGGGTGCGGGCCGCGGGGACAGGATGGATGATGCCGCTAGCGAAGTCAGGGTTGCTCGGTCGGGCGCCGGGAATGACATTGTCGTCCTGACCATCGACAACCCGCCGGCCAATGCCCTGACCCCGGCGGTCCGCAAGGCGCTGCTGGCGGCGCTGGCCGATGCCGGTTCGGCGCGGGCCGTGGTGATCCGGGCCGAAGGCCGCAACTTCTCGACCGCAGCACCGCCCGCACCGCCCGCACCCGACGCGACCGATACGGCCACGCCGTCGCTGGCCGACCTCTGCCGCGCGGTCGAAGGCTTTGCGCGCTCGGTCGTGGTGGCCTTGCAGGGCGCCGTGGTGGGGCCGGGCGCCGAACTGGCGCTGGCGGCGCATGCGCGGGTGGCCCATTCCGGCGCGCGTCTGGTGTTCCCGGATGTGCGGTCGGGGTTGGTGTCGTCGGCCGGGGCGACGCAGCGGTTGCCGCGCCTCGTCGGCACGGCCGAGGCGCTGGAAATCCTGGTCGGCGCGCGTCCGACCTCGGCGATCGAGGCGCTGGCGATCGGCCTGGTCGATGTGCTGGCCGAGGCCGACCTCGGGGCCGCGGCCGAAGCCCATGCCGCCGCGATGCCGGGTCCGCGCCCGACCGCGGCGCGGACCGACGGATTTTCCACCGCCGAGGCCCATGCCGCCGCCATCGCCGCGGCGCGGGCTGCGGCGCGGCGCGGCATCCTGCCGGCGCCGCCGCGCATCATCGACTGCATCGAGGCCGCCCTTTACCTGCCGTTCGAAAATGGCCTGGCGATGGAAGCCGTGGCCCGCGCCGATCTGTCGGAAACGCCGGAAAGCCAGGGCCTGATGGCCTCGGCCCGGGCCGAAGGGCGGGCCTTGCTGTTGCCGCTCGAGGTGACGCAGGCAAAGCTGGCGCCGCTCAGCCATCTGGGCCTGTGCGGCGGCGGCCCGGCGCTGGTTGCGCTGGCACTGTCGGCCCTGGGCCACGGGCTGCGGGTGACCTGGTTCGACGAAGACCGGGACCGCCTGGCCGCAGCCGTCGAAGCGCTGGCCGCCCGGCAAGAGGAAGAGGTGCGCGCCCGCCGCCTGACGCCGGTGCAGCGCGATGCCGACCGGGCGCGGCTGCTGGCCGCCGCCGGACCCGACGCGCTGGCCGCGGCAGAGGTGATCGTGCATGGCGGGCCGGGATCGGCCCGGTCCGAGGTGGCGCAGCGCCTCGCGTCAGTGCCGCAACTGGTGCTGGGGGCGGCCGAGGGGCTGATGGGCCTGGCGCTGACGCCCTCGGGGCTGGCCTGCGAACTGGCCCTGCCAGACCGGGCCCGGCCCGACAGCGTTGCCGCCGCCGTGCAGGTCCTGCGCCGGATGGCGCTGGCGCCGCTGCTGGTCAACCGCTCGCCGATTGTCGGGCGTCGGGTCTGGGGGGCCGGTCGGGCAGCCCTGGTGCGGCTGCTGGCGCTGGGGGTGTCGCGGCGGGTGCTGGCCTCGGCGCTGGACGGGTTCGGCCACGTGCTGCCGGCGCTGCCGGACCCCGATCCGCCGCCGGCGGCGCTGCGCCCGATGACCGAGACCGAGGTGATCCGCCGCTGGCTGGCCGCCATGCTGAACGAAGGCTTGCGGCTGGTCGATGCGGGCATTGCCCGGCGGCCCTCGGACGTCGATTTCCTGCTGGTCGCCGGTTACGGTTTTCCCGCCTGGCGGGGCGGCCCGATGCACCTGGCCGACCAGCGCGGCCTGATGGTGGTGCGGGCCGAAATGCATGACTGGCAGGGCGATGACCCGCTGTGGGCGCCGGCTCCGGTGATCGACCGGCTGATCTCGCAGGGCCAGCACCTGCGCGACCTTGACGACCGGCCGTGACCCCCGGCGGGGACGGGGGCGGGGACGGGGGCGGGCGCGGCTGCGCTGCTAGCCCAGAAAGATGCCCAGCACCACCAGCATCAGCCCGGCCGCCGACAGGGCCAGGGCGCCGAAGTTGATCACGACCACCTGCTGCAACTCGGCCCGCATCGCTTCGTCCGGAAGGCCCGCCCGGCGGGCGCGCAGGGCGCGCAGCACGCAATAGACAAGGCCTGCCATGCCAAACAGGGACACAAGGGTGCCAGCCCAGACCATGGCCTGCATGTTCGCTCCTTCCCTCGATCTCCCCAGCGTCTTGGCTAGCCCGAGCGCGCGCTCGGTGCAAGTCCTCCGTGGCGGAAAGACAGGGGTTGAAACCGGCCGCCGCGCCGGGCTATTCGGCGGGCCGATGATCCCCTGACAGGCAGGACGTTTCCGATGGCCGACACGACCGACACCTACGGCATTGCCGCTGACGAGCTGCGCCAGTTCATCGAGCGGTTCGAACAACTGGACGCCGAAAAGAAGGACGTGGCCGAGCAGCAGAAAGAGCTGATGGCCGAGGCGAAGGGGCGCGGCTATGACACAAGGGTGATGCGCAAGGTCATTGCCCTGCGCCGCCGCAAGCCCGACGACATCGCCGAGGAAGAGGCGGTGCTGGACATGTACAAGGCTGCCCTCGGCATGTCCTGAGGCCGCCGCGCCGCTTGCCGTCAGGCGGCGACGAAGCTGACGCCGGGCATCTGCCGGATGGTCTCGATGTCGGCCTGATAGGCCGCGGTCATGTCCTCGACCATCGCCTCGGTCCAGCCGGGCAGGTCAAACCGCATCTCCACCCGGTCGGGCAGGGCGAACTTGTCCAGGAAGGCCGAGACGATGCGCCGCCGCTGCAGGATCGAGGCCGGCGGGTGGCTGGCCAGATAGGCGTGCAGGCGGGCAAAGCCCTCCGGGGCCATCAGGCCCGACAAGAGCTCGTCGGTGTCGTCCAGCACGGTGCCATCGGCATGGCCCGAAACCGTCTGCAGGATTTCCGGCCAGATCAGCGGCGTGTCCTCGTCGCACCAGACCACCAGCGGCACCCCCGGATTATGCGCCACAATCTGGCGCACGACCTCGGACCAGCGCAGCGTCTCGGGCCGGGTGCCGTCGATGAAATCCTCGTAGCTGCGGCCCTTCTGCTTGTCGAACAGGGCCGGGACGAAACTGGCCGGGTTGCGGATCGCCAGGTGGAACTCGGCCTCGATTTCCGGGAAGATCCGGGTGAAGGCGCGGATGCGCTCGCCGGCGAAGGCATACATCGTGCCGCGCAGCACCCATTGCGGAAAGCTCAGGAAGCTGTCCCAGCTCAGCACCATCCGCCGCGCCTCGGCTTCGTCCATGATCTGTTCCAGCACCATCGCCGTGGTCTCGCGGCTGGCCGGCGCGCCCTTCAGTTGCACCGCCGTATCCCGCAGCAACCGGCGATAGCGCGTGGGCGAGGGCACCACGATGCCCTCTTCGGCCAGCACCGCCCGGTTCTTCAGCAGGCAGCGGATCAGCCGCTCTTCGTCGGTGCAATGGGCGCCCAGGTGATAGACGATGCGCATCGGCTTGAAGCTGCTCGTTTGTTGGACGCCGGGGAACCGCCGCCGCCGGCACTATACGGTGTTTTCTTTACAGATAAACCGCTTTCCTGTAACCCGCCAAGGGATGACTGAGCAAAATACTCAACTTGGCCGGGCCCCGCTCTGGCGCCCCGATCCCTGGACGCTCGGCGCGGTGCTGATCGCGGCGCTGGTGCTGGCGCCGGTGGCCTCGGTGGTCTGGATCGCCTTCCACCCGACCGAGAACATCTGGCCGCACCTGACGGCCACCGTGCTGCCGCGCTATCTGGGCACCACGCTGGCGCTGATGCTGTCGGTGGCGACGCTGGCGGCGGCAATGGGCACCGGCGCGGCCTGGCTGGTGTCGATGTATCGGTTCCCCGGCCGGCACTGGCTGGATGTCGCGCTGTTCTTCCCGCTGGCGATCCCGGCCTATGTCGGCGCCTATGCCATCGTCGACCTGATGGACTATGCCGGCCCGGTGCAGACCACCCTGCGCGCGACGATGGGCTGGACCAGCGCGCGCGACTACTGGTTCCCCGACACCCGCAGCCTGTGGGGGGCCGCGGTGGTGCTGGCGGCGGCGCTTTATCCCTATGTCTACCTGCTGGCCCGCGCCGCCTTCCGCGAACAGTCGGGCTGCACCTATGAGGTGGCCCGCGCGCTGGGGCAGGGGCCCTGGGGCCTGTTCTACCGCGTCGGCCTGCCGATGGCGCGGCCCGCCATCGCCGCCGGCGTGGCGCTGGCGCTGATGGAAACGGTGGCGGATTACGGCACCGTGCACCACTTCGGCGTGCAGACGCTGACCACCGGCATCTTCTCGACCTGGCTTGATGGCGGCAACGCCGGCGGCGCGGCGCAGATCGCCGGCGTCGTGCTGACGCTGATCCTGCTCTTGGTGACGCTGGAACGGCTGTCGCGCCGCAACGCCCGCTTTCACCGCCTGTCGCGCGCCCAACGCCCGATCGAGCGCCAGCCGCTGACCGGCGCCCGCGGCCTGCTGGCGCTGGCGGCCTGCCTGGTGCCCTTCGGTCTGGGCTTCGTCCTTCCGGTCTCGGTGATGCTGGTGCATGCGGTGCAGGCGCCCGGCGAATGGCTGGCGCCCGGCCTCCTGGCGGCGCTGGCCAATACCCTGATCGCCGGCGGTGGCGCTGCGCTGACCACGGTCGCCCTGGCGCTGGTGCTGGTCTATGGCCTGCGGCTTTCGGCCCATCCGGTTGGCCGCGCCGTGCTGCCGCTGACCACGCTCGGCTATGCCACGCCCGGCGCGGTGCTGGCGGTCGGCCTGCTGTTTCCGCTGGCCGCGCTGGACCACCGGCTGGCCGACGCGCTGCAGGCGCTGACCGGCACCGATCCGGGCCTGCTGATCACCGGCACCGCCTTTGCGCTGGGGCTGGCCTATGTGGTGCGCTTCTTCGGCGTGGCGCAGGGCGCGGTCGAGGCGGCCTTCGGCCGTATCTCGCCGTCGCTGCCGCTGGCGGCGCGGTCGCTGGGCCGCGGTCCGGGCGGCACGCTGACCGCCGTCTATCTGCCCTTGATGCGCGGCTCGGTGCTGACGGCGCTGCTGGTGGTGTTCGTCGATTGCGTCAAGGAACTGCCCGCGACGCTGCTGCTGCGCCCGTTCAACTACAACACCCTTGCGACGCGCGTCTTCGAACTCGCCTCGCTGGAACGCCTGTCCGAGGCCGCCCCGGCCGCACTTCTGGTTATGGCGGTGGGCCTGACGGCGGTGATCCCGATCGCCCGCAGCGGCCGGACCTGACGCCCCGCACCCTTGCACCGAACCCCCGGCCCGCGGTAAAGGAAACCCGTGCCCCTATAGCTCAGCTGGTAGAGCATCTGATTTGTAATCAGGGGGTCGGGGGTTCAAATCCCTCTGGGGGCACCAGAAATCAGCTCAAAGCTCTGCTTGACCGACGCCCGCCGGGATGGAACCCTGCGCCGGCGCAGGATCCTGCGCCAAACAAGCCAGACAGCCGGCGCCGGACCTTCGCATCCCGGCGCCCCGGACCAGGGAGTTTCCGCGATGTGTGATGCCTGCCTGATCGATTCCGTCAAAGCCTCCATGCTGTCGCGCCGCGCGCTGTTCGCGGGCGCCGCGGCCACCACCGCCGCTGTCGTCGCCTCCGGGCTGACCACCGCGCGGCCCGCGCTGGCGCAGGCCTCCGGCAAGGTCGTGGACCTGACCCATGCCTATGATGGCAGCTTCCCCACCTTCGACGGCAATCCGGGCATCCTGTATGAGCCGTCGGTCAAGTTCGCCGACAGCGGCTACCAGCTGTGGAAGCTGACGATCTACGAACACACCGGCACCCACATCGACGCGCCCTTGCATTTCACCGCCGACGGCACCTCGGTCGCCGACCTGCCGCCCGAGCGGCTGATCTGCCCGCTTTGCGTGCTGGACATCACCGCCAAGGCCGCGCAGGACGCCAATGCCATGGTGGAACCGGCCGATATCGAGGCCTGGGTCAGCGCCAACGGGGCCATCCCCGCCGGGGCCTGCGTGGCCATGCACTCGGGCTGGGCCGCCAAGGTGGCCACGCCGGAATTCCGCAACACGCCCGACGGCAAGTTCGCCTTCCCCGGCTTCTCCAAGGCCGCGACCGACATGCTGGCGGGCCTTGATGTGGCCTGCATCGGGGTGGACACGCTGTCGCTGGACCCCGGCAATTCGGCCGATTTCGCGGTGCATTTCAGCTGGCTGCCGGGCGGTCGCTTCGGCATCGAGAACCTGGCCAACCTCGACCAGTTGCCGGCGACCGGGGCCACGGTGTTCATCGGCGCACCCAAGCACAAGACCGGCACCGGCGGTCCGGCCCGCGTGCTGGCGGTGGCCTGACGGGCCGGCGGCGGATGCCGCGCGAAAAGCTGCAAGCCGTGGCAGTTGCGCCCGGGCGGCCGGCGGGCTTGTGCAAGCGGCGCTCGGGCCGGTGCGGCGGCGCGGGCGGGCCGTGGCCTTGCCGGCCCCTGGCGGTGGCAATCGTTAAGAAAGTGTAAAAATCAAATCGCAAGGCATTGAAATCCTTGCCTCGGCTCTGTGTCCCATCATGGGACACCGCGATCCCCCTTGCCGCGGGCCGCAAGCCGGTCCACCTTTTCGGGGCAAAAGGAGTCCCGACCCATGCCCGTCAAGAACCGTTTCGCCGAGCTGCTGCCCGAGATCACCGCCTGGCGCCGCGACTTCCACGAACACCCCGAGCTTCTGTTCGACGTCCACCGCACCGCCGCCCGCGTGGCCGGGCTGTGCCGGGATTTCGGCTGCGACGAGGTGGTCGAGGGCATCGGACGCACCGGCGTGGTGGCCGTGATCCGCGGCAAGACCGACACCCGCGGCCGCGTCGTGGGCCTGCGCGCCGACATGGACGCCCTGCCGATCATCGAGCAGACCGGCGTGCCCTATGCCTCGAAGACCCCGGGCACGATGCACGCCTGCGGCCATGACGGCCACACCGCCATGCTGCTGGGTGCTGCGAAATACCTGGCCGAGACCCGCAACTTCGACGGCACGGTGGTCTGCATCTTCCAGCCCGCCGAAGAAGGCGGCGGCGGCGGTCGCGAGATGGTCGCCGACGGCCTGATGGACCGCTGGAACGTGCAAGAGGTCTATGGCATGCACAACATGCCCGGCATCCCGGTCGGCCATTTCGCCATCCGCCCCGGCGCGCTGATGGCCGCCGCCGACCAGTTCGAGATCACCGTTACCGGCAAGGGTGGCCACGCCGCCAAGCCGCACGACTGCATCGACAGCACCGTCGTTGCCGCCCATATCATCGTCGCGGCGCAGACCATCGCCTCGCGCAGCGTCGATCCGATGAAGCAGGTCGTGGTCTCGATCTGCACGGTCGAAACCGACAGCCCCGCCCACAACGTCATTCCCCAGGTGGTGAAGATGCGCGGCACGGTCCGCACGCTGGACGCCAAGGTGCAGGACTTCGTGGAAACCCGGCTGTCCCAGATCGTCGAGGGCACCGCGCTGGCCCTGGGCGCGCGGGCCGAGGTCGCCTACCAGCGTGGCTATCCGGTCACCGTCAATGCCCCCGAGAACACCGCCCACGCGGTCGAGGTCGCCCACGCTGTCTCGGGCCAGGTCGACGCCGACACCCCGCCCTTGATGGGGGCCGAAGACTTCAGCTTCATGCTGAACGCCCGCCCCGGCGCCTATATCTTCATCGGCAACGGCAACACGGCAATGGTCCATCACCCGGCCTACAACTTCGACGACAACGTCATCCCCTTCGGCGCCAGCTGGTACGCCGGCATGGCCGAGGCCCGCATGCCCGCAGCCTGACAAGGCACCCGGAAACGCGAAACGCCCGCCTGAACGGCGGGCGCTTTCGAAACTCTGGCTCCGGCGGTAGGGATCGAACCTACGACCAATTGATTAACAGGCACCGCCAGATGACTGAGCAATCAAGCGGTTAGGCTCCACCTGCTTTGCGTTTTGAGTGAATTGCGACCGAGCGTCAAAACCACCCCAGCCACGAGTCGAGCCAGGGGTGCTCTTCGACCAACATACCGAATCTGAACGAGAATTCCTCATCCGGCACATCCTTGCACCACGCCCGCGCATGATCGAGGACGCGCTCACACCGCCGACGTGCAGCCATGACCTGAGCAAAGCCGGTCGACGGACCGTCAGGCCAGCCCGTGAACTGATCCTCGTAGTGCGCATGGTCGGCGAGCCAGCGGTCTGTTTCCTTGAACCAGTACGGCGAGCCGCAATGCACGAGCAACGCCGCAGCCTCAGTAGACAGGTCTTGCGCGGCGCTCTCCACTGGAACCAACGACCGGATAAACTTGCGGCGTCCCTTGGGTCCCCAACGGACATGAGGCCGCGCCTCGGTCGGACGTTTGACCTTGATCTCAGGTTCAACGGGCCTTCTGAACGGTCGCCTCGTGCCTCGTTTAAACGGGTTCATCTTTTCATTGAGAAGCGTTCCGTGCGGTGCGTAGGCTGCGATCAGCTCCTTCTCACGGTCGAGCGCCTCCGCCGCACTTGCAGCCCACTCGACCTTGATCTGGAGTGGTTGCTCCATCAGTTCGGGCTTTTCATACAGGTGGTCGAAGCACCGGATGTCCTTGCCTTTGCCGACATATACGGGAACGCCGTCGATGAAGATGGTGTAAGTGTAAAATGCTCTGTCCATACGCGATTTTCGCACATGCCCGAGCGCTACCTAACCGCTATCCAAGGTGCCGCCACACTCGCGCCAGAATGCCGTGCGATGCAGCCTGGAAACAGGAGGCATTATGGCAAGCAAGAAGCACGTCCCCGCTCCAACGGGACCCGGCACACTGGGATTGTTCTCGAGCACGGGACCACTGATCAAGAAGCCGGATCGCACGGCCAGCGGCAAGGACATGTGCGCCCAAGCCGAGCTGGATTCCGTCAAGCGCAACCGAGACATCCCGAGGGAGTCCGAACGCGCGAAAGCCCTCAGGCTGCAACGGGAGGCCATGCCGGTCGAGCCTAACCCGAGGGTGCCAGACTTTGAGGCTGGCATTGCTTCGCTCAATCGCAAGCCGGATGACGACGACGTGGCGTTCTGAACCCGCGCGCTCGTTCGGTTCGCTGGAATCTCATGGGCCGTTGCACGACGAAGCGCCCAGCAGATCGCAGCAGCGCGTCAGCGAAGGCGGTTCTCCTGGTCAGCCCCTACGGTGACACCGCACGGTGTCGAACCGCACGGTAGCGCGGGCGCTCTGCGCAGGTCATGGCAACGGGCGCAGCAAACGCCGCGCCCGTCGGAGGTCGTTTAAACGTCAGTGAGGTCACTCAGCCGCCAGCAGGTTTCGCAGGCTGCGCCGTCGCATCCCGACGGACACGACCCAACGGTCAGGCCCAATGCGCGCCAAAAGCTCTTGGATCGTCGGCGGCTGCTCGAACCACACCTCCTGCATGTTTCGCCCGTCGTCGGTGACGATGACGTAGTGCCGGTGGAGGGCAGCCAGCGCGCGCTTGCGCCCCTCTCTTGCCTTTTCGGTCATGCGGCGGGCAGCTTCTGCGTCCAGCCGTTCAAAGAGGTTAACTTCAATCACGGCGCACCACCGATCATCAACCCGGCGGCAAGCAATGCAAGCGAGAGCCAGCCAAATGCCTCGACGATGCCGCGAACGAACCGCCAAGGGCCTTTGGCAGGTGCTTGCGTCGTCACGTTCAAGGCCTTTTCGATCCGTTCTATGGCCGTTGGCACATCCACCGAGAACCACTCACGCGCCTCTGACGTCCGATAGTGCGCAAGGGCCTTGTGGGCTACGCGTTCGGCCTCGCGCGCGTCAGACGTCGGCCAAGACGCGACAATTCGGAACGGCATCGGGACGCCCGTAGTGTGCAATTCAACCGCGCGCTCCTCAGGTGAGCGCGTGGTGTAACCGACTTTGCAAAGCTTAGGCATGGCCGGATTTGTAAGGACATAGAGCCAGCCTTGTTCTGGCCGATCAAAGGGAACGATTTGCCCGGTCATATCGCGTCCACCCGCACTAAGTGGGCTTCCCCGAGTCCCATTGCGTCAAGTGAATGGGATAGCTGGGATAGGGGTTGCTGAATTGCGACGTAGCCATAAAGGCCGTTGAAGTAGTAGGTGACGAGCCAACTCGCCTGCGAAATGGGTCCCGACATGGGAAATACCTCCAAAGAAAATGGCCGACGCGAAATGCCGTCGGCCCGTTCAATCGTGAATTGTGTCGAAAGTGTGTGCGACCGGTAAGTCGAGATACCGTCTCAACTTTCCTCGGGAACCCTGGGCGGATCGGGTTGGTCGAGGCCACCCGTATCCGGGAGAAGCCGATCAAGCAGGATTGCCATGCGCTGCAACTCGTCACGCGCGAACCGCCGACCTTTCGGCGATCCGTTCTCGTGGACGACAAGAAGCAGGGGGAGGGCTTCTGACCACTTCATGATGATCACCCCTTGCAGGCGGCGAGCAGAACCGCGCCTTTGGCTTGACCCTTTTCCACGATGGCCGGGCGGGTGAAGCCTTTCGGCAGGAGTAGGAAGTATTTGCCTCCCTTGCGTTCGCAGCCGAGGCCAGCCTGTGACAGGTCCCAACGCAGTGCCGACGTCACGGTGTCTTTGTTCCAGCCGGTCGCGGTCATCAGGTCGTCAATCGTCGCGCCTTTGGCGAGGGCTTCGATCAGCAGATGCCGCTTGCTGCCTTGCGTCACGGCCTTGATATGCTTCTGGTCCTGCGCGGGCTGCGTGATGATCCGGTCGTCCAGGACGCGGGCTTTCTTTGGGGCTGGTGACGGTGCGGGCGCGGCTTTCTGCTTTTTCGCCGTCGGCATTGCGGGCAAAGGTTCTTCAAGGAGGGCTTGCACCACGTCGAAGCCGAGCAGGGTCCAGCCGAGTAAATCGCCCTCCGCGTCGGGCGTGATCACGAGCAGGCCCTTCTTGACCAGCGACGACAGCACGCCCTTTTTCTGAGCCGTTGTCATGTCGCCAACCTTGCGCGCATCGAGCCAAACCCAGGTCGCGAGGTCGGCGGCCACCTTCGCGCTTTTCGGCGCACCGTTGGTCACGTTGTTCTCGCAATGCGCAAAGGCCGAGAGCAAGTGCCCCTCTGGGATAGTCAGATCACGCAGGGTTTTGAGCAATGTCTTATCGTCGGTCGGGGGCGTGTCGTCGGCATGGGCATCGCGCAGGTCAGCGTCTAGGGCGTCGGTCGCAGGCATCGCGTCGAACATGGCGACGAGGTCAGCGTGGGACGTCTTTTTGAGTTGCGAGGCTGTCAGGGGCGAGGCCAGGAGGGCGTTGACTTGGGCTTTGGTCATATTGATCAGGTCGGTCATGTCTTTCACTCCGTTGCTAGTAGGTCAGCACAGTTGACCTATAACCAAGTTATCGGTCCTCACCCCGGCGCGTGTAAACCGGGTATCTCAATCGACTCCCAGAAGAATGCGCAGTAGGGTGCCTCAGGTGATTTTCTGAGGAGATACAGGCGTATGGCGCTGCATGATGATGTTGCACGGTTGAGACAGCAGCGCGGGCCGATGCCGGATGCGTTGCAGGGCGTGACCAAAGACCGGATCAGGGCCGTGCTGCGCGCGCTCGACCTTGGGGCTAACGCCGACCTAGTCGATTGCGTCTTTGCGCTGCTGGATGACCAGACCGATAGCTGGTTCTCGAAAGCACCGGCTGGATCGAAAATCGCTGACGGTGCATCGACAGGGCACCTCGCCTGCCACATTGGCATCCTGCAACGCGGGGGCGGCAAACTTGACCGGGAAGGTCGGGACTACTGGATCAAACCCCTGCGGGAGATCGGTGGTTTCGAGGCTATCACGTTGCAGGATGGCGAGTTCATCGCGGGGCATCCGGTCGCGAAGTCCCCAAACTCTGCTTACCGCTTGGAGCCGGGCGTTCGCGCAATCTTGGGCGCACCCGATGATCAATGGCGCGGCCTGCTTGCAGCCTGGGCGCAGGCTGATGCTGCGCGAGGTCGTCGAGCGTTCCAGGCTGACATGGCGGAGCTCGCCCGCGCGAACGTCGATACCGGCCACAAAGACCTGATCCGAGCCAGCGTTGAACAGTATGCGCCGCGCTTTTTACCCGGGTTTGAGGTTCTTTACATCGACGACGCGGACGGCGACCGGATCAGTGATGTAGAACGGGCGCGCATGGCCGCCGCAGGTGTCAACCTTGCCCTTGAGGATGCCATGCCCGACGCGCTGCTGTGGAACCGCGCGACTGATCACCTCTGGGTCATTGAGGCGGTGACGAGCGACGGCGAGGTGGACATGCACAAGGTCCAAGCGGTCAAGCGCATGGCCGCACGTTGCGGCAAGGCCGGGGTTGGTTTCACGACCACATACCGCACTTGGAAGGAGGCTGCATCCCGCCAAGGCCCGCACCAGAATATCGCCATCGACACCTACATCTGGATTCAAGGCGACCCGGCGAAGCAGTTCAAGGTCGAAGGCTAAACGAGGTCGGCCATCGTCGTCTCGCCTGTGCCCAACGCAATGAGTTGGGCACGGGTTGGGAAGTGCAGGCTGCGCAAGTCCGTCGCGTTCACTTGGGTGTGCCCAGAGAAGATGCGGAAATACTGATCGACAGCTTCCGAGTTCAGGAAGGCTGACAAGCCGCGCGCAAGGTCCATCGGCAGGCCTTTGCCGTTCTCGTGGAAATAGTTCAGGTGGTTCTCGAAACCCACGCGCCCGCCGTCATAGATCGCGGCAACGAGGCGACGCTTTTCCTCCTTGGCCGAAAATCGCTTGGTCAGGACATAGACGCCGCCCGGCACCATCAGGCTGGCCGTTTCGGGATTGTCCGCAATCGCGTTGTGCTTCTTCGACTCTGGCACCGGCCAGCGGATAGCGCCGTTGTCAAAGTGGGTCGGATAGATCAGTGGCACGGTATCGTCACCCGGCATCTTCCGCAGGTGTTCCGTCGCGCGAAAATCGACGACACGCCCGGTCGAAACCTTGATCCCAAGGTCCACTAGGGTGCAGGGCAATGCCTGGACGCGGGCTGCAAGGCCGTCACCGTCAACGGGTAGGCGGATGAAGGCGTGACGATCATTCGGGCGCACGATTTCTGCGAAGGGCACAGCGCGGGCTGGGGCGGCGTCGGTAGACAAGGCCACCTCGGCCTGCGGGGTGCCTTTCCTGACGTGGAAGATCATGTTCTCCTGCAACACGTCGTCGTCTTTGAAGGCGGTTTTGCGAGACTCGAAAACATGCAGGGCAAGCAGCGCTGACGTGTCGAGCATCTGACGTCGGAAAGACTCGTAATAGGAGCCGTTGCAGAAAGAGCGCGGCGTGATGGCAACGAGTTCCCCACCGTGCTCCAACTGGTTCAGCGCGACGGCAACGAAGGCCGTGTAGAGGTTGACCGTCTCGATCCCGAGTGAGCGCAGGGCGTGACGCCATTCGGACGACACGTTGATCTTGCCATAGGGCGGGTTGAGGATGGCGCAGTTGAAGGCAGGACTGTGAGCAAGCAGCGGTTCCGCTGACCGCAGGATGTAGTCATCGCGGATCACCTGGCAGGAGAATGTGATGCCGGATTCTGCGCACCTGTCCTCGCAAGCCTGCATTGTGCCGTCCAGGATGTCTGCCATCTGCGGATCAACCTCGTAGGCTGTCACGGTGATGGATGCCGGACGGTCGGCACGTCGGCAGGCTTCGGTGACAAAGGCTGCGGTCAGCGCGCCCATTCCTGCACCAGCGTCCAGAAGGCGCACGTCGGTCGGCATGTTCTCGAACATGCCTGCCATGAAGGCCGCGATCCGCCCCGGCGTCATGAACTGACCGAGCTTGGATCGGCGCTTCGGGTCCAAGGTTGGCGAGACTTCAAGGCGGGCGCGGTCAACGGATTCTATCAGCAAGTGTTCTTCCTTTGTTTTCGCGCATCATTGCATTGTGCTGCCGTCATGCCAACTGCCCGTTTAAACGCGCCACCTCAATCTGCCCCCATTCCACCTTATTCCGGCGATGAACTCGACTAGGTCTCCGTATATCGTCCCAAGTAAGGATATGACGAAGGAGCGAGACATGACCGTGCAGTCAAGAGTGATCCCGGAGTGGCCCGAGTGGCAGTCGCCGGAAACGGCGGCGAAGTACCTGGACACGGCGGAGCAGACCCTGGCCGACTGGCGCTGCAAAGGCGTGGGGCCTGCGTTCAAGAAGATCGGCCAGCGCATGGTCCGGTATCGCAAGGAGGACCTCGACGCCTACATGATGGAGCGGGGGTGATGCCAGCAGGGCCGAAAGCGAAGTTCGAGCACGGGCATGACCTCATGCGGTTCCTGCTCGGGCACAACAAGCGGGCGCAGGCGTGGGTTGAGGTCAACTTCGAGCGCCTCGGGCTGGATCATCCCCTGGACAAAAGCACGATCAGCCTTGCACTGAACGAGAAGCCCGTGCCGCCCATCGTCGTGCGAGCATTCCAAGACCTGTATCGCGAGATATACTCGGACCCTTGGGCGTGGTGTCGCCCGCCTGACACACTCGAGGAGCTGGCCGACTTCCACGGGTTCGCGTGGTGGTATCGCATCCTGCGGCTTGACGACGTGCTGACCGAGACAGCCTTCGACAAACTGCGCAAAAGGCCGCTCAAGCCTGACGTGCGGGCAGCGGTCCAGGAACGCCTCGACTCCTGGTCAGCCAAGCTGCGGGACGTCTGCGAGCAGCAGAAGGCAGATGGGGAACTTGTCCGTGCCTACACAGCCGACCTCGACCCGCAGATGGACGAATGGGTCTCGACGCCTGAGGGGATCAGGCGCGGGGTCCGTGGTGATCATGTCCGGTTCACACGTCGCGCGCCCTATGGGCTGCACCACTTGTTCTTCCTTAAGCCATGCCGCACCACGGAGGACTTTGTCGAACGTGCCGCACGAGCGAAAGCGCTCTTTGGCATCGACCTGCTGCTGCCAGATATCGACCGCGAGCCCTCACTTGGATATGCCGTCGCACTGACCCAGGATGACTATGACTGGGCTGCGACGATGGTCGACCAGATGCTCAAGTCGAAGTTCGCCGACTACACCCCGCGCGCCTGGAATGGCGAGTCCTGGGAGTATGTCGTCACCCGAGGCGAAAAGCAGGAGCTCTGGCGCTACGTCTGGGACGACGCAGCCTGGGACTACCGGGAAGAAGTTGTTGGGCTGCACAAGGTCTGGGAACCGCGTCGAGATACAGGCTACCATGTGCCTGACCAACTGGTCGAGCCGCCCGAGGACGTCAGGGTCTGGGTGGACGAGGATGTCGAGCGCGTGAGGGTAGACGGGCGCTGGGTATCCCAGAAAGTCGAGGCTCACTGGGCCTATCCGGGCGGCGACCGCGTGAAGGTCGTTCCTAGGCGCTGGGTGCCGGGTGAGGTGACCGAAGGCTACTGGCGCGATGCGACGGAAGACGAGAAGGTCTTCCACTTGACGGGTCTGCGTCGGTTGACGTTCGAGCTGCCGGATCGGGAGACATGGCTCGCGAACAGGAAAAAACTGCTGACTGCGCGCGACTACCAGCCCACAGATGACGAGTGGGAAGCGAAGTGGGTCGCGCATCGTGACAGGATGGTTGCCGAACAGGAAGCTGCGGTGGCAGCGCAGGATCAGGTGATCGCGGACGCGCTCGCGGCGCTCAATACAGGCCAGCCCGGTTGATGATCGGTGTTCCAGGATAGGCGCGCTGTCTGTCTTGGAACACGTCGGCGCAGAAGTCGGCCAGGGGCTGGTGTGCCAGGATGATGCCTGCACGGGCCAGCTCGTCCAAGATGATCTTGTAGATGTCCGCCAGGTCGGTCGACTCGACGATGCGGGCGAGGGCGCGCGACTTCACGGCGGGCAGGTCGGGCTTGGCGCTGCGCGCGATGGCAAGGCCGATCAGGTCAGGGGTGATCCTATCCACGCTCGACGTCCTGGACGAGAAGCGCAAGCTCCTGGTCAGTCGCGGCCATGCCGACCTCCGCAAGCTCCTGCTTGATCCGAATGACGAGCTCCGACCGTTCGAGGTCGAGGCCGGACAACCTTTCGACCAGGTCATCTGACTGCGCAAGGACGCGCTTTGAGACAGCGTTTTTGATCGCGGTGAGGTCATCCATTGGGAAACAGCGCGTCAAGGAAGCAGTTCAACTGGGCGGTGTCACGGGTGCGCAGGATCAGCCAGCGTTCTGCCGACCGACGGTCACGGATGCAGCCCGACTTGACCAGACCGTCATGCAGGAACTGGGCGAACCGGTGAGGCTGCAAGGTCGGGCGGGCTGCGACGGGGTGCGCGAAGGCGAGAGCGTTCATAGGGGCCTCTGTTGATCGGGGTGGGCAGGCTTTGGTTATAAGTCAGTTGGGCACAGGGGATCGACCAAGGATCGAGGTCTAGACCCACGAAAACTAGGCGCGCGCGTATGGGCAGGAAGGAAAAAGGGAAACGATGATCTAAGTTGTTGGTGCTTTCTGGCCCCGTGTTGGTGCTAAATCGCTGAGAATGTCGTGATCTGCTAAGGGGTTGCTGACTGGCACCAACGACACCAACAACACCAACGCAAGTTACTGGGCTGTGGCGTCAACAACAACGACGACGACAAGACCCCATGCCGCGCTTTGTCGTCGTCGTTGTTGTTGCAACGCGCATGATCGCGCGCACGATTAACTCCCGTTGGTGCCACCCCCAGCGTGTCGTCGTCGTTGTTGTTGCAACGCGCATGATCGCGCGCTGGGCTGTGCTTTGGCGTGGTGCAGCCTCGATCCTAGTCAAACCGCGCGACAGCCTGCCCACACGCCCGGCTCAGAGGATTATCGGCGGTGAATGTTATCTTATCACATCTTGGATCGAACCCCCGCGAAAAACGCCCAGCGAAGGCGGTCTCCGGCGCGCCCCTACCATGACGCCCAAAACCGCCTAACCCCCAAGCGCTGACGAGCTCTCGCAGTCTCTGGCGCATTCTCGCCCGACAGCCCACGTCGCGCCGTCGTCTGCGCCGTCGATCTGCGGTCAAGCGTCCATCAGATTGAACCTACCGCACGGTTAACTTCTTGATACCGCACGGCTCTTGCGGTGATTGTTCATCACTTCGTGTGGATCGGGTCCTGCGATCTTGGTTGGGTCGGCATCGGCGCGGGTCGTATCATTCGACGGGACACCAACCCTGGAGCCCACACCATGAAGAAATCGACCAAACTGCTGCCCACCGACGTTGCAGCCTTGCCCGAGGTCACCGTGACCGACGACGACATGACCGCCCGCCTGTCTGGCAACGGCTTGAACGTCAAGCGCGTGACGACCAATCCCGCAGGTGGCATCGTCGTGCACTGGCGCAAGCCGCCGACCGAGGCAGAGCAGGCCTTCGCCCAAGAGCTGATCGGCCAGCCTGTCCAACATGCCTGACGACGCGATCTCCCGCGCACTCGCCATCCTGGACAAGCACCCGGATATCCCTTCGCTGCCCGAAGACGACGACACGCCCATCTTGCCCATCGTCCTCGGCCTACTCGGAATCCCCTATGCCCCGAGCGATCAAGACCTTCCAGCACAGCCCGATTGACCACGTCGTCGAGGTCGAGGTGGTCGACTACGACAACCGCAACCTGTCCTTCATCGTCTTTGGCGAGGAGGACCCGAACATCGTCACGGTCAAGCTCGACGGCTACGTCCGCACACTGTCCCGCGCGGCTCACGTCGAAGGCTTCGAGCGCCTGCTCGAAGTGATCAAGACGGTGCCCGCCCAACCGAAAGGCTCCACCTGATGAACCCCGAACCCTTCACCACCTTCGGGCTGGCTGGCACCCGCGCCGACGTCATGCAGCCCGGTGACACCCTGGAATGGTACTGCACCGGCGAGGAGGCGATCCTGCCCTACCGCACGGCAACGGGCCGACCCCTGGCCGTGAAGACCTCGACCCTGAACGAGACACGGGTCCTGCACAACGCGACGAAGGACAAAGCCGTCGCCCAGTGGAACCAGTACCACACGCTGCTCGAATGGCCCTGGACCTGCTGCCTCGAAGAGCTGCCGATGCCCACGGGATACCTGCGATACCCCTACACGTTCGACGCTGCGCCATGACCGGTTGCGGTCAAGCATCGGTCAAGCGGACGCCCCCGCATGTATAACCGAGTGATACCGCTCGCCGCTGCTGGTGATGGCACGTCAATTTGCACCCGCGTTCCCGGTCGATAGCAGCCTGGTCAGGTGACATGATCGCGACGACCGGTGTCGCTCCTGGTCATGGTGTCAACGGCGGGCGCGGGTGCTCCTCCCTGCGCCCGTCAACCTCAGGTGATTGGTCATGGGCTACACGAACATCAGCACCCGGACAGGGAAGCCCGTCAAATCCAAGGACGAGCTGGCCCAACGGATCGACGCGAAGCTCCGCCAACTCAAGCTGCATTCCGGCCCCGAAGAATTCGACCCGGTCCTTTTGATGGCCGTTATCGCAGCGGAGTCCTATGATGCCGGGGACACAGCCATGGCGCTCACAGCAGCTCGTGAGGTCGCGGCCTACGTCCGCCCGAAGCTGCAATCGGTCGCCGTGCAGGCAGACGTCCATGTGGACCTCGACGTCACCGGCGCGAAGGATCGCTTCCTGGCCCTTGCCCACGCGAACCCGCATCTGGTCACAGAGATCCTGGACGACGGCGACGAGGTCGCCATCCCGGCTGTCCTGGAAAAGCACCCCGTCTGATGTGCGCCCTCGTTCGCCTCATCCGTGCATGGCGCGAGCTGAAGAAGGCTTGGGAGGAACGAGATGGCTAAGGTCCTGCGGACCACGACCGATGGCAACCGCGTGACCTTTCACTGGGACGCCGCACCGACAGCCTTGGAGCGCGCCCGTGCGGAGGCGACGTTCACCCCGCCTGCCTCACGCGCCAACCAAGGCGTGACCATCAAGGTCAGCATCCGACGCGGGCCTTCGTTCACCCACCTGACTTTCCGTGGCTGACCTCCTGCGCACCAGCTACGACAGCCTCGGCAACCGCGTGACGTTCGCGTGGGACAGCCGCCCGACGGACGCGGACAAGACCTGGGCCTTGGAGACGTTCAAGAAGGAACGCGGGCTCCGGTTCGTCCAGAAATGGCACGAGTGGGACATGCCCAAGAAGAAAGCCCGGATGGGCGTCGATCCGTGCCAACACGGCTACCAACGGTCGCGCTTGGGCTAGAGGCTGCGACAGCTCGTCAGCGCTGCGGCACACCGACCCAAGCCCCCACCCACGTCACCGCGCGACGTCGAACCGCCTAGCGCCCGCGCTGCTGAACGGTCGAAGTGATCAACAATCACCTGCGAACGCCCACGACTTCAGGCGGTTGCATCGCGCACCGTGCGGCGCTGACCGACACTTGACCGAGCTGCACCCAAATCTCCCGCAAAAGACCTCAATCTGCGGAACAACTCGCTTGTTGTTCTCGCTATGTTCACCTGGCCCGACACCAACGCCAACCAGGAGACCCACCGTGAAACCGATCTATATCGCGAAAGAAGAAGCCGACCGGAACAGCCTCGAGTTCAAGAGCGCTGTGAAGCAGGCCGACGCCCGAGGCGTCAACGTCGTCCACGTCACCCCCGACATGATCACCTTGACCCGCACCCAGGCGCGCAATCGTGCCGCCTACCAGAAGGCGCAGGAAGCTGCCGAAGGCATCGGCCGCCAGGTGATCATCGTCCCGGACAACGCGCCCGAGCCGCTGACCGGACCCCTGGCGAGCAAGACCTTCCTCAAGACGGAGTCGACCATCTACGTCACGTCGGAGCTGATGCGGAGCCGCGCGGACTTCCTGCGTCTCGAGGCCGAGGCCAAGCGCAACCACCAGCAGCTGCGCCCGATCAAGTCCTGGGACGCCCTCCCGGATGCCGAGCGCAAGGAACTCGAGGCTCTCGTCTCGGAGGCCTGACATGAGAGCCCTCGCAATCGTCCCGACCCGCGAGGTCGTCCCACACAGGCCTGAGGTCGTCGCGTCCCGACGTCGCGACGACTTCGAGTCCCTCTGGCTGACCGTGATCATGTCGGCGGTCGAGGACTTATTCTCGCCCAGCTCCGCTGCGACAGCCCAGGACCAGTCAGACGCCCTGCACTTCCTGACCGACAAGGTCGGGGCGTGGGCTGCGTCACGTCGCGACGTCGCGACAGCTGCGGGCATCGACCACGAGCACTTGCGGGAGCACGTCGTCTCGATCCTGGAAGGCGCAGAACCCCCAGACGGCATGTTGTCGGGCGACCGTGGGCGGAAGCCTGCGAACTTCGTCTCGGGCGTCGTCGAGGCGCGTCGTCAGTGGGCGCAACGGCTCGCGAAGGACCAGGAGACCCTCGACCGGTCGCGCGCCTTCGCCGCTGAGGCCTCGGAACGTCGTGCGAAAGAACGCGAGGCCGAACGAGTGCGGGCAGAACGGGACGCAGCCTTCGGGAACGAGCACGCGGCGGCCATCGCTCGAAGGCAGGAGCACCAGGACCGCCTCGCCGCAACCCAGGCGGCACAGGTCAAGCAGGAGAAACTCGCCGTCGGTCGTGCGCAGGGCAAGGAGTTCTTCGCGCTCGAGCCCCTGGAAATCGGTGGCCTGAACTTCGGTCGGGTCGCAACGTTTAAACGACCTTGGGCCTTCGGGGACTTCTGCACGGTGCTCGACGCCTACCTGCCGAACCCGAACGCCGCCGCAGGCCGCATGTTGCGCGAGGTGACGCAGCCCGAGGCCGTCCTCTGCGACCACTACGCCGATCAATCGACGCGGTGGGAGAGCCTGCGGAAGATCGAGGCAATCACCGGCCTGACCCCGCTCTATTTCGACAAGGACGGTGGGCCGGAGCTGAAGGCGTTCAAAGGCCGCACGATGCGCCTCAGACTGCGCCCTTGACCTTCTCCATGATGGCATCGGCGACAGCCTGCACCGTCGCGCGCAGGTCCGCGTTGACGATGTAGTGGCTTTTCACACCGGACAGGGCGTGACCCATCTGCAACTCGGCCAGGTCGCCGTTGACGTTGATCTCAGCCGCCGTCGCAGCCCACTCCTTGCGAGGCTGCTTCGGCGTCCAGCGGTCCTTGCCGCGCGTGACGTTCGGCAGCGACAGCAGACGACCGCCCGTAGGCCCGGTGAAGACATACTCCCGCTTGCCCGCGTATCGTGCCAGCCGCTCGAGCTGCGCGACCGTCCAGGAGGACAGGGCGACCTCGCGGTAGTCGGTCGTCTTGGTCATCCCGAAGGACACCTTGCCTGCGTCGAGATCGACCTGGTCCCACTTCAGCCCGATCACTTCGGACGGGCGCATCCCTGTGAGCAGCGCGACCTTCAGCGCCGACTTCGGGATGACCGTCATCTGATCCACCTGCTGCCACCAAGCGCGAAGGTCCGAGATACGCTCGACCGCGTTCTGTGCCTTGAGCGTCTGCCAGCCCTTGGGCAACCCGATGCCGTCGCCTGCAACGTCGATCACAACCGGGCTTGCTGTGACCGGCACCTCCTTCTTGGCGACCGCATACTTGAACAGGACGTGGACGCTAAGGAAGAACATCTGGGCTGACCGACGCCCGCGCGTCCGAGACATGTTCCGCCACGTCGTCGAGCATAGCTCCGGGGTGATGCTTGTGATGGGGCGATCCCACCAGCCTTTCGGCCAGTCGAGCGTTGACGCGTAGGGGCCGTCCTTACCGTATTTCTCCCCGCCGCCGAGATACTGCCGCTGCTGCATGATGTGGGTTTCTGCCCGACGTGCCTTCTCAGGCCCATGTTCCTCAAGGATCGAGGCGCGGTGGAATTCCTCGTATTTCTCCCACACCTGGCCGACCGTCAGTTCGTCGGCACGGCTCTTTGCCTTGCCGCGCAGGATGCGGTTCGCCATCCCGTCGGTCAGGTCCTCGGGACGTGCCTCGCGGATACCGGCCAGGATGTTCGCATGGTCGGACGCGCGGTCCTCGTCGGACAGGGGCCTTGCGCGCGGATCGACGCCGCGCCGCAACTCCGGCAGCAGGACGTTCTGCGCGACAGCCCGCGCCTCGTTGACCTTGGTGACGTCGCACCGGCCGATCTTCACGCGAACGAACTTCCGCTTGTGCTCGCCGCAGGCGTAGAGGGTCTTGCTCGCCTTGCCCACGGCCAGGTTGAACCCTGGAAGGTCGAGATCGTGGACCCACATGGTCCCTTCGTCTTGGTAGGGCAGGCGGTCAACAAGCGCCTGCGTGATCTTCAAATGTGGCATCTCCGGCTCCATCGCTTTGACCGAGTTTTGACCGCATGGTCAGCGATGTTGTCGGGCCTTGTCGGTAGATGACGCAACCGGCAGCCTGAGGTAGTGCTATGATTTTATTGGGAGATAACCATCATCTTGCCCGCGTTGCGTAGGGGCGGGCAAGATATATTGGCTCCGGCGGTAGGGATCGAACCTACGACCAATTGATTAACAGTCAACTGCTCTACCGCTGAGCTACGCCGGAACACGGGGGGCCGTATAGCAAGCGGTCCTGCGGGCGGCAAGGGGCAAAAGGGCGGAATTCGGTGCCGGATCAGGGCGCCGGGCGGCGCGGTCGGAACCGTGCGGCGGGCAGCGGTGCCGGCTCGGCGACCACCAGATTTCTTTCTGCAAGATCAATCAGATGGGCCAGGGCATTGCGGGCAGCCGCCGGCTGCAGGGCGGGTGAGAGATCGTGGTAGACGACGGCCACGATCTCGGGCAGCGTCGTTGCCCCGCGGTCGAGCGCCTTCAGCACCTGGGCCTCGCGGCCCTTGCGGTGGGCGGTCAGCTCGGCAATGCGGCGGGCCGGGTCGGTGACCGGCGGGCCGTGGGTGGGCAGAAGCATCTGCCAGTCCTGCTGGGCAATGCGGGACAGGCTGGCCAAATAGGCCCCCATGTCGCCGTCTGGCGGCGAGACCAGGCTGGGTGCCCAACCCATCACCAGATCGCCGGTGAACAGCATCCGTCCCCAGGCGAAGCACAGATGCTCGGCCATGTGACCGGGGGTATGCAGCACGCGCAGGCTCCAGCCCGGACCGTCGACCGTTTCTCCCTCGCTCAGGCAGCGGTCGGGGGCGAAGCCGGGGTCGACGCCCTCGCCGCCGCCGGTCAACCCGGCTTTGGCCAGGCGACGCATCAGCGGGCTGTGGCCGCTGCCAGGCGGGCCAAAGCCCAGGACCTGTGCCCCCGTGGCCTGTCGCAGCTGCGGAGCAAGGGCGGAATGGTCCAGGTGGGGATGCGTCACCAGAATCGCTGCGACCGATTCTCCTGGCGCCAGAGCGGCCAGAATCGCCCGGAGATGCCGCGGATCGTCGGGGCCGGGATCGATCACGGCCACGCTGCCCTTGCCCAGAACGTAGGTCGTCGTGCCGGGGCCGGTCATGGGCGAGGCGTTGCCGGCGGTCACTGCGCGCAGGCCCGGCGGCAGCGACACCTCAGCACTCTTTTCTTCCGGCCCGGCCATGGCTAGCCTTCCCCCATGTTCCAGCTCAAGCGGTTCTTGCCGCGCAGCCTGTACGGACGCGCCGCCCTGATCCTGATCGTGCCCATCGTCACGATCCAGCTGGTCGTGTCCACCGCCTTCATCCAGCGCCATTTCGAAGGCGTGACCCGGCAGATGACCCAGGGCGTGGCGATCGATCTGGCCTTCGTGATGCGTGAATTCGAGGCGCGGGCGACACCCGCCGAGGCCCTGGCCCAGGCAACGCGGGTTGCCGCGCCGTTGGAGATCGTGCTGGTCTTTCCGGCCGGACCATTGGCGCCGACCGAGAACACCTGGGCGTTCTACGACCTTTCGGGCCGGGCGATCATCGAGACGCTTTCGGCCCGGCTGCCGGGCCTGCTGGCCGCCGATGTGACCGATCCGAACCGGACGGTGCGGCTGCGCTTTGCCACCCGGCACGGCGATCTGGAGGCCGACCTGTCGCGGCGGCGGATGTCGGCATCGAACCCGCACCAGCTCTTGGTGCTGATGGCGTTCACCTCGGTCCTGTTGACGGTGGTAGCCTATTTCTTCCTGCGCAACCAATTGCGGCCGATTTCCAAGCTGGCGCGGGCGGCCGAGGCTTTCGGGCGCGGGGAGACAGAGCCCTATCGGCCGCGCGGGGCGCTGGAGGTGCGGGCGGCGGGGCAGGCCTTCCTGGACATGCGGGCGCGGATCGAGCGGCAGATCGAGCAGCGGACGCTGATGCTGTCGGGGGTCAGCCATGACCTGCGCACGCCGCTGACGCGGATGCGGCTGGGGCTGTCGATGCTGCCCGAGGACGAGGAGAGCCGCGCCCTGCTGGCTGACCTGGGGCAGATGGAGCGGCTGGTGGACGAATTCCTGGCTTTCGTCCGGGGCGACGCGACCGAGGGGGCAGAGGAGACCGATCCCGCGGCGCTGGCGGCAGGCGTGGTCGAGGCGGCGGTGCGCGGCGGGGGGCGGGTGGACCTGCGCCTGCCGGACGCCGCGCTGCCGGCGATGCGGATGCGACCCCAGGCGGTGGCGCGGGCGCTGGAGAACCTGGTCGGCAACGGGTTGCGGCACGGCTCTCGGGTCGAGGTCGGGCTGGAACGGCGCCGGGGCGAGCTGGTCTTCACGGTCGAGGACGACGGACCGGGCATCCCGGAGGACCGGCGCGACGAGGCGTTGCGGCCCTTCACCCGGCTTGAGGCCGAGCGCGACCCGAACCGGGGCGGCGGGGTGGGGCTGGGCCTGTCGATCGCGGCCGACGTGGCGCTGAGCCATGGCGGGGCCTTGCGGCTGGGGCGGTCGGCGCGGCTGGGCGGGCTGCGGGCCGAGCTGGCGCTGGCCCTGTCGCGGTAGGAAAAACGGCCTGTCCCATGATGGGACAGGCCGTCACGCTAACAAAATCAATGGCTTGCGGGCGCGTTTTAACGAAGTCTTAGGATTTGCCCCGCGCCGGGCCCTACTTCGACCGGCCCATGTCGATGATCCAGTGCAGCTTGCTGTCGGGCGCCGGGCTCATCGCGATGCCGACACCGATCTCGCGGGTCGCGCTCATCAGGATGTTCTGCTTGTGCTTGGGCGAGTGCATCCACCAGTCCACCGCCCGCGCCGCGGTGGCGAAGCCGCGCCCGGTATTCTCGGTCGCCGTCTTGAAGCGGTAGCCGACCTGACGCAGCCGATGCTGCAGGTGGCTGCCATCGGTCGAGACGTGGCTGATCGACAGCCGGGCCGCATTGTCGCAGGCCAGCGACTGCGCCGCCTTGTCCAGCGCGGCATTCAGCTTCAGCGGCGCAAGCCCCTTGCGGGCCCGCTCGGCGTTCACGCCGGCAATCAGCTCGGCTTGAAGCGCGCCCGAGTTCGCCGGGATGATGCAGGCAGCCGCCGGCAGGGCGGCCATGGCCGCCACAGACAGCGCTGCGGCAGCGAGAAGAGATTTCGACATTCGGATACCCCGACCAGACTAAGGAGCAGATGAGCACAGATTAGCTATGGTTGTGCGTCCTTCGATGGGAGAAGGCAGGGCATTTTCATGTTATCATCGTTAATCCGCCGAGCATTTCCGTCAGATCGGCGAGATTGTGCGCATTCCGGAAACATTGGCATCGTCGGGATCGTGACTGACAAGCACAACCGGAAGGTGATTCGCTCGGGCGATGTCAAAAGTGAAGGCGCGAATCTGCGCCCGCCGATCGGCGTCGAGCCGGGAGAAGGGTTCATCAAGAAGCAGCGCCTTCGGTTCGGCCAACAGGGTGCGCAACAGCGCCACCCGCGCGCGCTCGCCGCCCGATAGCGTGGCGGGGTCGCGCGGACCGATCCCGTCAAGCCCCGCCTGAGCCAGGGCCGCGGCGATGCGGCCGGCGCGGTCGGATACGCCGCGGGGCAGGGCGAAAGCCAGGTTCCCGGCGACCGAGAGATGCGGAAACAGCAGCGCATCCTGGAACAGGATACCGATGCGCCGCTCGCGCGTGGGCAGCGCGGTGACATCGCGACCGTCAAGCCAGATCCGCCCACGGCAGGTGAAGGCCGGATCGAGGCTGCCGATGATCGCGGCCAGCAGGGTGGACTTGCCCGAGCCGGACGGGCCCATGACCGTCAACACCTCGCCCGGCGCCACATGGGCATCGACGCGCACCAGCGGCCGGCCGGCGCGGTCGATCTGGATGTGGTCCAGGGTCAGCCCGGCCGTCATGCCGCCATTCCCTTGCGATTGCGAAACAATAGCGCGGGCAGGGCCAGCGCCAGCGCGAAGGCCAGCGCCGGCAGCGCCATCTGAAGCAACGCATAGGCGCCGATCAGTCGCCGGTTGCCGCCGGACGACAGCGCCACGGCCTCGGTCGTGAGCGTGGCGATGCGGCCGCCGGACAGCAGCAGCGTGGCAAGATACTGGCCGACCGAGACGGCGAAGGCCACGGCGAAGGCGGTGAGCAGCGGGCGCAGCAGGATCGGCAGGCGCAGCGCCCAGAGGGCGCGGGTCGGCGTGGCGCCAAGGCTGGCGGCCAGGGGGATGAACCTTGGATCAAAGGCGCGCCAGGCCGGGGCGAGCGACAGAAAGGCATAGGGCAGCACGAAGACAAGGTGGGCGGCAAAGGTGGCCGGAAACGGCGGCAGGCCCAGGGTCAGGGCCAGCCGGTGCAGGCCGGGCAGAAAGGTGATCTGCGGCACGATCAGCGGCAACCACAACAGCCACAGCGCCGGGGCGGCGGGGCGCAGGCGAAAGCGGTGTTCGGCCTCAAGGCAGGCGATGGTCAGCGCCAGGGCCAGCGCGGCGCTGGACAGCGCCAGGAAAAGGGTCTGGCCGGTGGCCTGCGCCAGGCTGGCGGCGGCGCGGGTCCAGGTCGAGAGGGACAGGGTTTCGGGCAGGGCGTCGGGAAAGCTCCACAATCCGGCGAAGGACCACAGCGCAAGCCCGGCAAGCCCGGCCAGCAAGGCGCCGGCCAGCAGCGCGGCCAGCGTCAGGGCAAGGGCACGGGCGGGGGCGTCCAGCGCGGGCAGGCGCAGGCCGGCCGTGGCGGCGCGGACCAGCGCGGCGCGGGTGGCGGCTTCCAGCCCGCGCCACAGGGCCAGGGCAGCAAGCACCAGCAGCAGTTGCAGCGCGGCGCCGGCGGCGGCGGTGCCCTGGCGGGTGAGCGAGGCCTCGGTCATCCAGTCGGCGACCTGAACCGCCAGCGGCGGCGGCAGGTCGGGGCCGAGGATCAGCCCCATCTCGACCGAGGTCATGCCATAGGCGAGGACGGCATAGACCGGCAGTCTGAGTTGCCGGTACAGCGCCGGCAGCACGGTCAGCGCGAAGGCGGCGGTGCGGCCGTAGCCGAGGGTCTGGGCCAGGGTGATGCGGTTGGCCGCGTCGGTCTGCGGCAGGGCGGACAGCGCCATCAGCAGCAGGAACGGCAGTTCCTTGGCGGTCAGGCCCAGGATCAGGGCGATGCCGGCGGGGTCGTTCAGGATCATGAGGTCGGGCGGTTGCGACCAGCCGGTCGCCCAGGGCGACAGCGCGCGGGCGATCCAGCCCGAGGGCGCGATCAGGAAGGCCAGGCCCAGGGCGGCCGCGGCATGCGGCACCGAGAGCAGCGGCGAGAGCAGACGGACAAGCAGGCGGAAGGCGGGTGTGCCCCTGAGGGCCGCCAGGATCAGCAGGGTCAGCGCCAGCGCCAGCGCGGTCGAGGCCAGTCCGGTGGTCAGCGACAGCGTCACCGCGCGGGGCAGGCCCGGCCAGGCCAGCAGGCCGGCCAGGGCGCCGGGGGCCGCGGCGGGCACCAGGGTTGCCGCCAGCCCCGCCGCCACGGGTAGCGCCATCAAGACCAGGGTGACGGCCGGTGCGGCCCGCAGCGGCTGGATCAATCGCCGGTTCCGGAACGGGTGGTCCAGTCCTCGGCCAGGGCGGTGGCCCAGCTGGCATGGGGTTCCAGCAGCGCCGGGCCAAGCTGGTCCGGCGGCAGGGTCGCGGGGCCAAGGCTGAGGGCGTCGAACCGGGCGCGGTCCTCGGGGCGCAGCGCCTTGAGGTTCAGCACGGTCTGGAAGCCCAGCGTTGCGGCGTCCTGCGCGCGGGCCTGCACCTCGGGCGAAAGCAGAAGGTTGGCAATGACTTGCGCGGCTTCCTTCGCGGATGAGTTGAACGGGATCGCCAGGAACGAGGCATTGCCGATGGTGCCACCCTGCAAGGTGAAGGTGCGGATGCTGTCGGGCAATGTGCCGGCGGCGATCTCGGCGCTGGCGCGGCCGGGGTTGAAGGCGAAGGCGATGTCGATCTCGCCATCGGCCAGGAGTTGGCCAAGGGCGGATTCGTTGTCGGGGTAGGCGCGGCCCTCGCGCCAGAGCGCCGGCTCGACGCTGGCAAGGAAGTCGCGCAGCGGCTGGATGGTGGCGGCGAAGGTGGCGGGATCGACCGGCGATTGCAGGATCGCGGGGTCGGGCAGGGTGGCGTAGAGCACCTGCTTGAGGAAGGTCACGCCCAGGTAGTCGGGCGGCTTGGGAAAGGTGAAGCGGCCGGGGTTGGCCAGGATCCAGTCCTGCAGCGCGGCGATGCTGCGCGGCGGCTCGGGCAGGCGGGCACTGTCGTATTCGAACACCAGTTGCGCCATGGCCCAGGGCGATTCGTATCCCTCGGTCGGCAGGGTGAAATCGGTCACCACCGCCGGCTTGCCCGCCACATCAACCAGCCGCCAGTTCGGCAGCCGCTCGGCGAAGGGACCGTAGAGCAGCCCCTCGCGCTTCATCGCCGCGAAGTTCTCGCCGTTGATCCAGATCAGGTCGACCGCGCCGCCTGTCGTCTTGCCGGCATCGCGCTCGGCCAGCACGGCCGCGACCGAATCCGCTGTCGAGGCGATCTTGACCTGGGTGAGGGTGATCCCGAAGCGTTCCGCCGCCAGCCCACCCACCCAGGCGATGAAATCGTTGATCTTCGGATCGCCGCCCCAGGCATGCCACCAGACTTCCTGCCCGCGGGCCAGATCGACGATCCCGTCCCATTCCTCGACCGCACGGGCGGCGCGCGGCAGGGCCGGCAGAACGGCAGTGGCCAGCGTCAGGCGGGTAAAGGCGCGGCGGTTCATTCCAGCTCCCGTGGTCACAGGCCCGGCTTGGCGGACCTTCGCCCAAGGGTTACGAAGGCGAAGGGGCAGAGCGCAACCGGAATGTGCTGCGATCCCGCGGGCGTGACCGCCGAACACCTTGGCGCGAGGCCCTGTAACGAAAGGATAACCCGTGCTCGACGCCCCGCTGCGCCGGCTGATCGACCCGCCGCTGAACCGCGCCGGAGCGGCGCTTGCCGCGCGCGGCGTGGCGGCAGACACGGTCACCCTGGCCGGCCTCGGCTGCGGTCTGCTGGCCGCCCTCGTGCTGGCGCTGGGCGCCCCCACCGGTCTGGCCCTGGCCTTCATCGCCCTCAGCCGCCTTGCCGACGGCCTTGACGGTGCCGTCGCCCGCGCCACCCGGAGAACCGACTTCGGCGGCTACCTCGACATCGCCTGCGACTTTGCCTTCTACGCTGCCATTCCGCTGGCCTATGCCCTGCGCGCGCCCGAGACCAACGCCATCCCCGCCGCCTTCCTGCTGGCCGCCTTCTACGTCAACGCCGCCTCGTTCCTCGGCTATGCCGCGATGGCCGCAAAGCGCGGCCTGGAATCGACCGCCCAAGGCGAGAAATCCCTCTACTACGCCGCCGGCCTGCTGGAGGGGTCGGAGACCATCGCCTTCTTCGCCCTGCTGTGCCTCTGGCCCGCCGCCTTCCCCGCCGCTGCCTGGATTTTCGGCATCCTCTGCCTCATCACCGCCACCGCCCGCATTCTGGCCGCCCGCCCGATCTTTCGCTGATCGCCCTGCAATTTGCCCTTTGCCAAATACTCCGGGGGTCCGGGGGCAGCGCCCCCGGCCGCTTGCCACCCGCGCAGCGGTCGCATTTCCCGGCCCCGCCCTTGCAGCCCCCGAACCGCACCACTAAGACTCTGGAAATGTTCCGGCGATAACCCTGACGGCGATAGAAGAGGCAGGACCGATGCGCGATCCGATCGATACCTACATGAACACGCTCGTCCCGATGGTGGTCGAACAGACCAGCCGGGGCGAACGCGCCTATGACATCTACTCGCGTCTCCTCAAGGAACGCATCATCTTCCTGGCCGGCCCGGTGCATGACGGCATGTCGTCGCTGATCTGCGCGCAACTGCTGTTCCTCGAGGCGGAGAATCCGTCCAAGGAAATCGCCATGTACATCAACAGCCCCGGCGGCGTGGTGACCTCGGGCCTGTCGATCTACGACACGATGCAATACATCCGGCCCAAGGTTTCCACCCTGGTCATCGGCCAGGCGGCCTCGATGGGCAGCCTCTTGCTGACCGCCGGCGAAAAGGGCATGCGCTTCAGCCTGCCGAACAGCCGGATCATGGTTCACCAGCCGTCGGGCGGCTATCAGGGCCAGGCCACCGATATCATGATCCACGCCCAGGAGACGCTGAAGCTGAAGCGCCGCCTGAACGAGATCTACGTGCGCCACACCGGCAATACCTACGAGGTCGTCGAAGCCGCGCTTGAGCGCGACAACTTCATGTCGGCCGAGGATGCCAAGGCCTGGGGCCTGATCGACGACATCCTGGCCGATCGCGGCAAGGCCGACGACGCGGAAAAGTGAGGCATTCCCCCCGGCCGGGCGGTCCGGCCGGGGGCGATTTGGCGTTGTGAAGGTCCGGGCCTTGGCCTAGACTTTCGGTGCGTACAGGGCAGAGGGCGACGAATGGCTACGAATTCGGGCGACAGCAAGAACACGCTCTACTGCTCGTTCTGCGGCAAAAGCCAGCATGAGGTGCGCAAGCTGATTGCGGGCCCGACGGTGTTCATCTGCGACGAATGCGTCGAGTTGTGCATGGACATCATCCGCGAGGAAACCAAGACCACGGGCCTGAAATCCGCCGATGGCGTGCCCACCCCGCGCGAGATCTGCAAGGTGCTCGATGACTATGTCATCGGCCAAAGCCACGCCAAGCGCGTGCTCTCGGTCGCCGTGCACAACCATTACAAGCGGCTGAACCATTCGTCCAAGACCGACATCGAACTGTCGAAATCCAACATCCTGCTGATCGGCCCCACCGGCACCGGCAAGACGCTGCTGGCCCAGACCCTGGCGCGCATCCTGGACGTGCCCTTCACCATGGCCGACGCCACCACCCTGACCGAGGCCGGCTATGTCGGCGAGGATGTCGAGAACATCATCCTCAAGCTTTTGCAGGCCAGCGAATACAACGTCGAACGCGCCCAGCGCGGCATCGTCTACATCGACGAGGTCGACAAGATCACCCGCAAGTCGGACAACCCTTCGATCACCCGCGACGTCTCGGGCGAGGGCGTGCAGCAGGCGCTTCTGAAGATCATGGAGGGCACGGTCGCATCGGTGCCGCCGCAGGGCGGCCGCAAGCACCCGCAGCAGGAATTCCTGCAGGTCGACACGACGAACATCCTGTTCATCTGCGGCGGCGCCTTTGCCGGCCTGGAAAAGATCATCGCCCAGCGCAACAAGGGCAGCGGCATCGGCTTCAAGGCCGAGGTCAAGGACCCCGATGCCCGTGGCGCGGGCGAGCTGTTCAAGGAACTGGAACCCGAGGATCTGCTGAAATTCGGCCTGATCCCGGAATTCGTCGGCCGCCTGCCGGTGATCGCCACCCTGGCCGACCTGGACGAGGCCGCGCTGGTCACCATCCTGACCGAGCCGAAGAACGCGCTGGTCAAGCAGTACCAGCGCCTGTTCGAGATCGAGGGCGTCAAGCTGACCTTCAGCCCGGATGCCCTGGTCGCCATCGCCAAGCGTGCGATCAAGCGCAAGACCGGCGCCCGCGGCCTGCGCTCGATCATGGAGGACATCCTTCTCGACACCATGTTCGAACTGCCCGGCATGTCGGACGTCTCGGAAGTGGTGGTCAACGAAGAGGCGGTGAACAACGGCGCCAAGCCCTTGCTGGTGCACACCGAGACCAAGAAGAAGGAACCCGCGGCGGCGGGCTGAGGCCCGGCCCCCCATACCGCAACGCCGCCCCATCCGGGCGGCGTTTCACATTCAGGAGCACGGCAATGGCCATACGACGCATCACCACCGGATCGACCTGGGAGGCGAAGATCGGCTACGCCCGCGTGGTGATTGCCGACGGTTGGGTCTTCGTCTCGGGCACCACCGGGACGGACCACGCCACCGGTTCCATCCCGAAGACCGTCACCGAACAATGTGAACTGGCGCTGAAGATCATCGGCGCCGCGCTGAAGAAGGCGGGCAGCAGCTTCGCGCACGTCGTGCGGGTGCACTACATCCTGCCCAAGGCCGCCGATTTCGAAGCCTGCTGGCCGATCCTCGCCGCCACCTTCGGTGCCAACCCGCCGGCGGCAACCATGATTCAGGCCGGCCTGATCGACCCCCGCCACAAGATCGAGATCGAAGTCACCGCCCGCCTGCCCGGCTGATCCGGCGGTTTCGAAACGGAGCGGCCGCAGGGGCGGCCGCACCCCCCTTGTCTCGCCTCTGGCGCGCGAAGACGCGCGCCAACCGGCTCGGACCGGCGGGGGCGCTCCGCCCCCCGCACCCCCAGGGGGTATTTGGGCCAAGATGAAGGCCATGCTGCTTCATCTTGGTGAAAATACCCCGGGGGTTTGGGGGCAGCGCCCCCATCGCCCGAGGCGTGCGCGTCCGCGCGCCGCTCTGCAAGATCACCGCCCGCCGCCTTTGCAAGGCTGGACCTTGGCGCTGCAATCCGGCATAGGAAACAGAACCACGACGGAGGCCCCGATGTACTTCCTCAAGCGCCTGCTCACCTGGTGGAACAGCCAGACGCTGGGCACCCAGCTGTTCACCGCGCGGCATGGCCACAAGGTGGGCGAGGACGACCAGGGCAACGCCTATTACACCTCGCGCGATGGCCAGCGGCGCTGGGTGATCTATGCCGGCGAGATGGAGGCCAGCCGCGTGCCGCCCGACTGGCACGGCTGGCTGCACCACACCTGGGATCAGCCGCCGACCAAGGCGCCGCTGACCCACAAGCCCTGGGAAGCGCCGCATCAGGAAAACCTGTCGGGCAGCGAGACGGCCTATGCGCCGCCGGGCTCGATCCGCCGCACCAGCCCGGCGCAGCGGCGCGACTACGAGGCCTGGCAGCCGGAATGAGCCACACGGCCGCCGAGGTTCTGGCCGGGGCCGGCGTCCTGGCCGTGGGCGCCGCCTTCGCCTTCTATGCCGCGCAAGGCACCGGGCTGACCGGACGCGACGCGGGCAGCTACCCGCTGAGCGCCAGCTTCCGTTCGGTCGAGGGGATCACGGTGGGGTCGGACGTGCGGCTCGCCGGCGTCAAGGTCGGCACCATCACTGCACTGACGCTGAACCCCCAGACCTTCATGGCGGACGCGAAGATCGCCATCAGCGAGGGCATCCTGCTGCCCGAGGACAGCGCCATCCTGATCTCGTCCGAAGGGCTGCTGGGCGGCAACTTCGTCGAAATCCTGCCCGGCGGCGCAGTGGAAACCTTGCCGCCCGGCGCCGAGATCGAGGACACCCAGGGTGCGGTCAGCCTGATCACGCTGCTGATGAAGTTCGTCGCCGGCGACGAGTCGGCAGACCCGGCCGCCGGTGCCTCGCCAGCCGCCACCGAACCCGGCGCCGCGCCGGCAGAGCCGCCCGAAGAGGCGCCCGCCGATATCCCCGAAGAGGCGCCCGCCGACGTGCCCGAGGAAGCGCCGGCCGAGCCCATGCCGGAGCCGCCGGTCGTGCCCCCCGCGAAGGATGCGGCACCATGATCCGTGGCCTTGGTCTGGCGGCGGCGCTGGTGCTTGCGGGGCTGCTGCCGGCCCAGGCGCAGGGCTATGCCGAGGCCGAAGGCGGTCTGGTGCGCTGGCTGGACAAGCTGACCGGAGAGACCGGCGATCTGGAGTTGCAGCGCGGGCAGTCTGCCTCGAACGGGCGGCTGACGATCCAGCTGGACGCCTGCCGCTACCCGCAGGACAACCCCGCCGCCGAGGCCGAGGCGCACCTGACCATCGTCGACAGTTCGCGCGAGGGGCCGGTCTTCACCGGCTGGATGCTGGCCTCGTCGCCCGCGCTTTCCGCCATGGACCACCCGCGCTACGATGTCTGGGTGCTGCGCTGCCTGGTGCCGGGCTATGCCCCGCCCGACACCGCAGAGGACCCCGCGGCCACCTCGGACGGCGAGGGGCCGTAGCCCGGCGGCGCGAAATCCGCGGCCCGTTGCCGGGCACGGGCCAGGCGGCGATGATAGTCTTCCCGGGAAATCTCGACACCGCCCAGCGAGGCAAGGTGCGGCGTCAGGAACTGGGTGTCGAACAGCGTGAAGCCCCCGGCACGCAGGCGGTGGACCGTCCAGGCCAGCGCCAGCTTTGACGCATCCGTCCGGCGCGAGAACATCGATTCACCAAAGAACGCTGCGCCCAGCGTCACGCCATAGACCCCGCCGACCAGTTCGTCCCCCTCCCAGACCTCGACCGAATGGGCAAAGCCGCGGTCGTGGAGGGCAACGTACAGCGCCAGGATGCGGTCGCTGATCCAGGTCTCATCCCGCTCGGCGCAAGCCTGCACCACGGCCGCAAAGGCGGTATCGGCGCGCACCTGCCAGTCAGCCCGGCGAATGCGGCGCGCCAGCTTGCGCGAGATGTGGAAGCCGTCCAGCGGCAGGATGCCCCGGCGGCGCGGGTCGATCCAGTGGACCTGCGGGTCGTCACGCGATTCCGCCATGGGAAAGATGCCCATGGCATAGCCGCGCAGAAGATGGTCGGATGTCAGAAGGGCGGCGTCCATTGTGAACCGGAAAGGCATTTTCCGACAGCTAGCACGGCTACGGGCAGGCGGCCAACAGCGGGCAAGGCGTCAGGCGGCCCAGGCGGTGCGCGCGGCGGAAACCAGCGCCCAGACTGCAAATCCGATGAGCACGGCGCCCGAAGCGCGGGCGGTCCAGAGGGCGAAGGCCGGAGGCAGGCGGTGGCGCGCCAGGGCGACGCCACCGGACAGCAGCACCCACCACAGCATCGAGCCGCAGAACACTCCGGCGACCACCAGCATCGCCGCGCCCGGTCCGGCGGCAGCGGCAAGGCCGAGGCCGGCGAAAAGGGCGGCGAAGCTGAGGATGGTCATCGGGTTGGCCATGGTCAGCGCGAAGGTGGCGGCGGTGGTGCCGAGAAGGTCGCGGGCGCCGACCTGGGCCGCGGGGCGGGCCGGGCGGGGGCGCAGGGATTGCGCGCCCAGCCAGAGCAGGAACAGTCCGCCCGCGACCATGAGCGGAAGCTGCACGCGGGCCAGCAGGCTGGCGAAGGCCGCGAAACCGGCGGCGGCAAGGCTGGCGTACAGCGCATCGGCCAGCGCGGTGCCAAGGCCCCCGGCGACCCCGGCGCGAAAGCCGCGGTCGAGCGTTCGGTTGATGCAGAGCGCCCCGATGGGGCCAAGCGGGGCGGCCACGGCAAGGCCCAGCAGCAGGCTTTTCCAGAACAGCATCACGCGGCGCCCCGGGGCACGTGGGCGCCTTCGACGGCCGAGGACAGGGCGAGGATGGTTTCGCTGCGGCCGAGGGACCCCTGCGCCTTGAGGTCGGCCAGCACGGTTTCCACGGCGGAAAGGGCCGGCAGTCGCAGTTTCAAGAGATAGGACCAGGGGCCGGTGACGTGGTGGCATTCGATCACCGCCGGGTGGGCGGCGGCAAAGGCGCGGAAGGCAGGTTCATCCGCGCCATCGCGCAGGGCGATCCAGGCGAAGGCCAGCACCGGCAGGCCCAGGGCGGCGGGGTCGGCATCGACGGTGAAGCGGCGGATCGCGCCTTGCGCCTGCAGCCGGTGGATGCGGTCATTCACCGCCGAGGCGGACAGGCCCACGGCGGCGCCGATGTCGGCCAGGGCGCGGCGGGCGTCTTCGGCCAGAAGGCCGATGATTCTGCGGTCAATCTCATCCATGGCCGCAAGATATGCGGCGACATGGGGGCGTCAAGCCCTATTCGGCGGCGACCTTGATCACCGGCTCCATCGTGGCCAGCACTTCGGCCGACAGGTGGCACTTGATCTGGTGATGCTCGCCCAGATCGCGCACCGGGGGAAGTTCGGTGTCGCACAAGCCGCCCGGCACCTGCACCTTCCAGCGGCAGCGGGTCTGGAACGGGCAGCCGGGGGGCGGGTTCATCGCCGAGGGGATCTCGCCTTCCAGCACGATGCGTTTGCGCACGACGGTCGGGTCGGCGATGGGGACGGCGGAAAGCAGGGCCTCGGTATAGGGGTGGTAGGGGGGCGAAAAGACCTGCTCGGTGGTGCCCATTTCCACCACATGGCCCAGATACATCACCATGACCCGGTCGGCGAGGTAGCGCACGATCGAGAGGTCGTGGCTGATGAACAGAAGCGTGGTACGGTTTTCGCGCTGGATGTCCATCAGAAGGTCGGTCACGGCGGCCTGGACGCTGACGTCCAGCGCGCTGACCGGCTCATCCGCCACCACCACCTTGGCGCCGCCGGCGAAGGCGCGGGCGATGCCGACGCGCTGCTTCTGGCCGCCCGACAGCTGGCGGGGCATCCGTTCGGCAAAGGCGCGGGGCAGTTTCACCAGGTCCATCAGGTCCAGCATCATGCGCTGGCGGTCGGCGTCGTTGTCGCCTTTGCGAAACACTTCCAGTGCGCGGATGATCTGGCGGCCGACGGTCATCGACGGGTTCAGCGTGTCGAAGGGGTTCTGGAACACCATCTGCACCTGGCTGACGGTGTCGGCGCCGCGCTTCTGGATCGGGGTGGACTGGACGTTTTCGTCAAACAGCATGATCTGGCCGGAGGTGGCGGTTTCCAGCCCCATCAGCACCTTGGCGAAGGTGGACTTGCCGCAGCCGCTTTCGCCGACGATGGCCAGGGTTTCGCCTTCGCGGGCCTCGAAGCTGAGGGTCTCATTGGCCTTGACCACCTTTTTCGAGCCGCCGCCGAAGGCGCCGGTCGAGACCGAGTAGTATTTCTTGAGGTCGTCCATGCGAAGGACGACCTTGCCGAAGGGCAGCTTTTCCTTGGCGATGCGGGCCTTGGGCGGGGCCTGCCAGTCGATCTCGCGCCACTTCCGGCAGCGGCTTTCGTGGCGGTGGGCGTCGGGGACGGTCTCCATCGGGACGTCGGCGGCGTCGCAGCGGCCCTTTTCGAAATAGTCGCAGCGGGGGCCGAAGTTGCACCCGGGGGGGCGTTCGTGGGGCAGGGGGAAGTTGCCGGGGATGCTGATCAGGGGCCGGGCGTTCTTGTCGGCGCCGGGCAGCGGGATCGAGCGGAAGAGGGCCTGGGTATAGGGGTGGCGCATCGAGGTGAAGACTTCCTCGACATTGCCGGTTTCGACCGCCTCGCCGGAGTACATCACGCAGATGCGGTCGCAGACATCGAGGACAAGGCCGAGGTTGTGGCTGATGAACAGCATCGAGGTGCCGTATTTGGCGCCGAGGTCCTTGACCAGATCGACGATGCCGGCTTCGACAGTGACGTCGAGCGCGGTGGTGGGTTCGTCCAGGATCAGGAGTGCAGGCTTGGCCATCAGCGCCATGGCGATGACGATGCGCTGTTGCTGGCCGCCCGACAGCTGGTGCGGGTAGGCGTTCAGGATGCGGTCGGGGTCGGGCAGGCGCACATCGGCGACGATCTGGCGGGCCAGCGCCCAGGCCTCGGCCTTGGCCATGTTTTGGTGGATGACCGGCACCTCGGCCAGTTGCGCGCCGACCTTCATCGCCGGGTTCAGCGAGGCCATGGGTTCCTGGTAGATCATCGCGATCTCGGAGCCGCGGATGTGGCGCAGCTCTTCCTCGGAGAGCCGGGTCAGGTCGCGGCCCTTGAAACGGATCGAGCCGCCGGTGATGCGCCCGGTCTTGCCAAGGTCGCGCATGACGGCAAGGGCCACGGTGGACTTGCCGCAGCCGGATTCGCCGACCAGCCCCATCGCCTCGCCGGCCATGACGGTGCAGGAGAAATCCATCACCGCGGGAATCTCGCGCAGGCGGGTGAAGAAGCTGATCGAGAGGTTCTCGATTTCAAGGATCGGCTTCGAGGGGTCCCAGTCTTCCATTCGGGTCTCCTGTGGCGGCGTGGGACCGGGGGCCAGCCCCCGGACCCCCGGGATATTTAGGGACAGATGAAAGCAGCAGGCGGCATGGGGTCAGTCCTTCAGGCTTTCTTCGCGCAACCCGTCGGCGAGGAGGTTGAGGCCGAGGACCAGGCTCATCAGGGCGAGGGCGGGGACGACGGCGGCGTGGGGGAAGATGGCGAGCAGTTTGCGGCCGTCGTCGATGGTCGAGCCCCAGTCGGGGGATTCGGGGCTGACGCCGAGGCCGAAGAAGCCCAGCGTGCCCAGAAGGATGGTGGTGTAGCCGATGCGCAGGCAGAAATCGACGATCAGCGGCCCACGGGCGTTGGGAAGGATTTCCCACAGCATGATGTACCACGAACTTTCGCCGCGGGTCTGGCCGGCGGCGACGTAGTCGCGGGCCTTGATGTCCATCACCAGACCGCGGACGATGCGGAAGACGCCGGGCGAGTTCACGAAGACCACCGAGACGAAGACGTTGAGGAGGTTCGGGTCCATCGAGAAGAGGCCCACCGGATCGGCGTTGAAGGCCAGGCCCGAGTAGGCCCAGAGGCCGAGGGCGAGGGTCAGGCCGACGTAGAGGTTGCGCTTGGCCGGGTTCATGTGGAAGCGCGAGTTGAACAGGATGGTGAAGAACACGATCGGAAAGACGAAGAGGATGGCCGCGAAGATCACCGGGATGCCGGTCTGCACGATCTCGGGCGTCACCAGGAGGTAGAACAGCAGGATCACCGGGAAGGCGAGGACGAGGTTGGCCAGAAAGCTGAGGAAGGTATCCAGCTTGCCGCCGAAGTAGCCCGCCGGCAGGCCCAGCGTCACGCCCACCATGAAGGCGAAGACGGTGGCGGCGGGGGCGATCTTGAGCACGTCGCGCGCCCCCATCACCATGCGGGAAAACACGTCGCGGGCCAGGCTGTCGCCGCCGAAGAGGTAGAAGGGATAGCCACCTTCGGCCGGGGACTTCACGGCCATGCCGGGCAGGGCGTTCTTCATGCCCGACAGCTGCGCTAGCGGGTCGTGGGTGATGATCTGGTCGGCAAAGACGGCGGTGAAGACCCAGAAGGTGACGATGCCGAAGCCGAACATTCCCACGGTGGAATCGAACAGCTTGCCATAGAGCCCCAGCCGGCGCTTGAGCGCGGTCGAGAGAAAGAAGGTGACCAGCATCGCCGCCCAGACCGGCCAGAACTGCATCGCGGCCTTGGCGAAGATGGCGCCCCAGGAAAGCGGTTCCATCGCGGTCTCCTCAGCTTAGCCGGATGCGGGGGTTGAGGAAGACATAGCCGATGTCCGAGATCAGCTGGGTCAAGAGGACGACGAAGACCGCGACCACCGAACAGGCCAGCAGCATGTCGATGTCGTTGTTGCCGGCGGCCTGCACCAGCGTCCAGCCGAAGCCCTTGTAGTTGAAGAGGGTCTCAACGATGACCACGCCGTTCAGCAGCCAGGGAAACTGCAGCATGATCACCGTGAAGGGGGCGATCAGGGCGTTGCGCAGGGCGTGTTTCATCACCACCTGGCCGAAGCCGACGCCTTTCAGCCGCGCGGTGCGGATGTATTGCTGGGTCATCACCTCGGTCATCGAGGCCCGGGTCATCCGGGCGATGTAGCCGATGCCGTAAAGCGCGATGGTCATCACCGGCAGGGCGAAGTTCCAGAAGGTGATGTCGTCCATGGCGCTGGTCGCGGTGCCCTGGAACAGTGTCTTGCGGCCGGTCAGCCAGCCCCATTCGACCAGAAGCGGAGAGATGCCGGCGGTGGCGCTGGCAAAGAGCGCGATGAAGATCACGCCCGAGACGTATTCCGGCGTGGCGGTGGTGGCGATGGCGGCGGTGGACAGCACACGGTCGGTCTTTGATCCTTCGCGCATGCCGGCCAGCACGCCGATCAAGAGGGCGGTCGGCACCATGACCAGCATCACCGCCAGCATCAGCCAGCCGGTATGGCCCAAGGCGCGGCCCAGCATGTCCAGCACCGGTTTCTTGAACACGGTGGACTGGCCCCAGTCGCCTTGCAGGATGCCGCAGAAGCGGGGTGTCGCCTCGGCCGCGACGCCCCTCTCGACGCAGCGCCCGGTGGCGGTGCCGTCGGCGGTGGCCCCGGTCCAGCCCGGCAGCACCCCCAGCCATTGGCCATAGCGCGAGATCATCGTGCCGGAATAGCCGTTCTCGGACAGCCAGGCGCGCACGGCATCGTCGCTCATCCGGACCGAGGCCTCGGACTTGGCCAGCTTTTCCAGGTTGGGCTGCAGGTTGGTCAGCGCAAAGACGATGAAGGTCAGCGCAAGCGCCGTCAGCAGCATCACGCCCAGGCGGCGCAGGACGAAGGCGAGCATGGCATCTCCTTTCCCTTGGCGCGCAAGGGCGGGCGGGGCCGAGACGGGAACAGGGAAGGGTCGGGGGAGGGGCGGTGCCTCTCCCCCGGCTGTTCAGATCGCGCGCCCGATCAGGCGGCGGCCATCCACCACTTGTAGTGATGATGCTCGAAGGTGGCATGCATGTCGCAATCCTTCACCTTGGCATCGGCGTGGCGGTAGAGCGAGCGCCAGTAGGACTGCACCATCACGCCCTGTTCCTGCATGATCTGCTCGACCCGCTCCATCAGCTTGGACCGCTCGGCCGCGTCGGCAACCGACATGGCCTTGCCCAGCAGTTCATCGAACTCGGCGTTGGAGAAGGCGCTTTCGTTCCAGGCCTCGCCCGTCCGATAGGCCAGCGCCAGAACCTGCACGCCCAGCGGGCGCATGTTCCATTCGGTGGCGCTGAAGGGGAACTTGGTCCAGTCGTTCCAGAAGGTCGAGCCGGGCAGCACGGTGCGCTTGATGTTGATGCCGGCGTCGCGGATCTGGGCGGCGACGGCGTCGCAGGTGGCGGCCTGCCAGGCGTCGTCCAGCGAGATCAGCTCGAACTCGTGGTCGGCCATTCCGGCGGCGGCGATGGCGGCCTTGCCGGCGGCGGGGTCCACCACCAGCGGCGGCAGCGCGAAGTATTCCGGGTGGATCGGGCAGACGTGGTGGTTTTCCGCCACGGTGCCAAGGCCGGAATAGCCAAGCTCAAGCACCACCGCGTTGTCGACGCATTGCACCAGGGCCTTGCGGACGTTGACGTCCTTGTATTCCTCGGCCAGCTGGTTGAAGCGCACCGCAAGGGTGGCCGAGGTGACGGCTTCGGTCTTCATCCAGCCCAGCCCGTCAAGCTGGCCGATGAAGTCACCGGTCGACTGGTAGGTGGCGTCGATCTCGCCCGAGGCGGCGGCGTTGACTTCGGCCGAGGGGTCGGTGCCGAGGTCGATGTATTCGACGCGGTCCAGCCAGGGCCCGCCATAGACCGCGGTGCCCCACCAGGGCTGGTCGGATTTCACCAGCACCGCCTTGACCCCGACTTCGAAGGTTTCGGGCTTGAAGGGGCCGGTGCCCGGCGTCGTCATCGGATCGCCGTTGTCATAGGATTTGTGCACCACGGCGGCCGGATAGTCGGCCATGCCGGCGATGATGGTGATGTCGGGGGCCTTCAGTTTGAGCAGGACGCTGCCGGCGTCCACTGCCGTCACCGCGCCTTCGCGCGGCTGCAGGATCTTGACCTCGACCGTCTTGGTGGCGTCGGCGGGGTCGGGCTGGGTCTCGGTGATCTCGTCGCACAGCGCCGACATCCGGCCCGACATCGAGTTGCCGGGCACCCGCCCGTCGCACCAGCGCAGGATGTTGGCCACCACGTCATCGGCGGTGAAGTCGTCGCCGTTCGACCATTTCACGCCGGGGCGCACCTTGAGCGTGTATTCGGTGGCGTCGGCATTGGCTTCCCAGCCTTCCAGCAGCATGCCGCGGATCGAGCCGTCGTTGTTGTATTCGACCAGGTATTCCAGCCAGCCGCGGGTGTAGTTGGCGATCTGGCTCCAGTCGGCGGTGCGCGGGTCCTTGAGCGCCTTCAGCTCCATCGACATCCGCAGCGTGCCGCCGGCGACCGGGGCATCCTGCGCGAAGGCGGGGGCGTCCAGGCCCAGCAGGCCATAGGCGGCGGGGGCTGCCAGGCCCAGCGCGGTGGCACGGGTCAGGAATTCGCGGCGGCTCAACTGACCGGCGCGCACCTCCTGGGCATACATCTGCGCGGCCGGATGCAACGTCTCGGCCGAAACTGTGTCTTTCATTCCATTTTCTCCCTGTCAGGCGTCGTTGTCCGCGGCCGGAACGGCCGTCGAAATGCGAAAGGCCGCAGGCCGGTTTCCCCTTTGCAGGTGCGGTCTTGATGCCGCCCGGCGCTTCTCCCCCTCCGAATGCCATTGCGCATGTTTTTCGCCGTTGCGTCAACGCCCGTAAAAGACGCCTGACAACGCATTCGCGACACCGGCGCGGCGTGTGCGGGCGGGAACAGGTCGGGTCGCGGCGGGCGGGGGTCAGCAGGCGCGGCGGAAGGCGGTGGGAGACTTGCCGGTCAGGTGCTGGAAGGCGCGGGTGAAATAGGCGGCCGAGTTGAACCCCAGGCTTTCGGCGATGCGGCCCACCGGAATGCGGGTTTCGGCCAGCAGTCTGCGCGCCTCGAAGATGCGGCGGTCCTGCAGCAGCGCACTGGCGGGGCGGCCGCAGGCGGCCTTGCAGCAGCGCGTCAGGTGGGTCGGCGTCACCCCCAGCGCGGCGGCAAACTCTGCCACCCCCATGCCCGAACGGAAGTCGCGTTCCAAAAGCGCGGTGTAGCGGGCGACCAGCCGGCGGGTGGCGTCGGGCTTCGGCGCCTCTGATTCGGATTTCTTCGCCTGGCGCTCCAGCCAGACACCCAGCAGGCCCAGGTAGTGCCGGGTGGCGCGGTCATGCGCCGGGGTATCGGCATCCATCTCGCGCCCGATCGAATCCAGCAGGACGTTCAACTCCTGCTGGGCATGCACTTCGCGGATGCGCAGGTGCAGCGGCGCCTGCGGCAGGGTCACGTCGCACTTGCGGCCGAAGAAGATCGCGGTGCCGAACACCGTCGGCCCGGCCTCGAACCCGTGCATCACGCCGGGCGGGATGAAGATCGCATTGTGGGCGGTGTAGCCGCGGGTCATGCCCTGCAAGGTGATCCGGCCCTGGCCCTTGGTGAACCACAGAAAGCACGGCTCGCTGAGCGAGCGCATCGCCTCGACCCTCCAGCGCCCGCCGGCGGCAAGCCGGGGGATGGCCACGAGGCGCAGCTGGGACGGCACGGTCAGTTCTTGCATCAGGCCGGAATTCCGTTGACGGACAACCTCAGGTTATGCCGCCAATTGTCGAACACCAAAGCAAAAAGAAGGCAAGGCGGAAAAGTTATCCACCGTCGTTGCGGAAACCTGTGTATAAGCCTGTGGATGGGCGGAAAGGCGCCGACCCGGGTCTCAGGGCAACGACAGTGCCCGCCAGCCCGAAGCCTGGCGCATCCGCGACCGGAACCAGGTGCGCTGGCGTTTGGCATAGCGCCGGCTGGCCAGCTTTGCCGCCGCCACCGCCGCGTCCAGCCCGGCTTCGCCGCGCAGATGCGCCACCAGCTCGGCCGCCCCGATGGCCTGCGACGAGGGCCGGCCCGGATCCCAGAACGGCAGTTCGGCCCGCACCTCGTGCAACGCGCCGGCGGCCATCATCGCATCGAACCGGGCCGCGATGCGGTCGTCCAGCCAGCCCACCTCGGCCTGCAGGACCAGCGCCTCGGCCTGGCCGGGCGGCAGCAGCGGCGCGCCGGTCCCGGCCTGCCAGTCGGCCAGACCGCGCCCGGTTGCCTGCAACACCTCCCAGGCCCGTTGCACCCGGGCCGGGTTGCGCAGGTCGATCCGCGCCGCCGTGGCGGCATCCAGCCCCGCCCGCATCGCCGCGAAGTCGCCCGCCCGCAGCGCATCCGCCTCGGCGCGCACCGCGGCGGGGATCGGCGGCACCTCGGCCAGCCCCTCGGTCAGCGCCAGGAAATACAGCCCCGTGCCGCCGACGATGACCACCGGACGTGACAACAGCGGCGCCACCTCGCGCAGCCAGTGCCCGGCGGACCAGGCCGCGTCCCGCCCGACATGGCCATACAGGGCATGCGGCACCGCCGCCTCGTCGGCCGGCGACGGCCGCGCCGTCAGGATGCGCCAGTTGGCATAGACCTGCAGCGCATCGGCATTCACCACAATCCGCCCGTCGCGCGCCGCCAGCGCCAGCGCCAGCGCCGACTTCCCGCTGGCGGTCGGCCCGGCGATCAACACCGGTGCCTCACGCGAAATCGCCTTCAACGTCCCGGGCTTCATCTTGGCCTAAATACCCCGCGGGGGTCCGGGGGCGCGAAGCCCCCGGCTGCCGCCGCAAGTCACAGGTTGAACCTGCCGGCATTTTCCAGCATTTTGCGGCGCGATCCAAGAGCACAGCAAGATACGGGGGAACCATGTCGAAGCCAGCCGCCGAGCCGGGGGTCAAGTATGGCCGCGTGATGCTCAAGATCTCGGGCGAGGCCCTGATGGGCAACCAGGGCTATGGCCTGCACCCGCCGACCGTCGTCCGCATCGCGCAAGAGGTGAAGGCGGTCCATGAGATGGGGGTGGAAGTCTGCATGGTGATCGGTGGCGGCAACATCTTCCGCGGGCTGCAAGGGTCCGCCCAGGGAATGGAACGCACCACGGCAGACTACATGGGAATGCTGGCCACGGTGATGAACGCGCTGGCCATGCAATCGGCGCTGGAAGCCATCGGGGTCTTCACGCGCGTCATCAGCGCCATCCCGATGGACCAGGTCTGCGAGCCCTACATCCGCCGCCGCGCCGTGCGCCACCTGGAAAAGAAGCGCGTCTGCATCTTTGCCGCCGGCACCGGCAACCCCTATTTCACCACCGACACCGCAGCCACGCTGCGCGCATCGGAAATGGGCTGCGAGGCGGTGTTCAAGGGCACCAAGGTGGATGGCGTCTACGACAAGGACCCCAAGAAGCACGCCGACGCCAGGCGCTACGACCGCGTCAGCTATGACGAGGCGCTGGAAAAGCACCTTGGCGTGATGGATGCCACCGCGATCGCGCTGGCCCGAGACAACCGGCTGCCGATCATCGTCTTCAGCCTCGACGAACCCGGCGGATTCCGCACCATCCTGTCGGGCAACGGCACCTATACGCGGGTCGACGGATAGGCGCCCCGGCGGCGGCGGCGGACGATTTCCGACTTCGGAAATCGTGCACGGAATTCGACTTCGAATTCCGATCTGCGCCGATTCCCTGCGACGGGAACACGCGGTTAACCTTCCCCCTCTATACCACCCACAGCTTTCGTCATATATCGGCGCAGGGCCCCGGATCGGGGCGATCTGACGGGGAAAGACCAGATGTCGACCGAAGAGTTCATGCTCGACACCGATGACCTGACGCGCCGGATGGACGGGGCGCTGGCCGCGCTGCGCACCGAATTCGCCTCGCTCCGCACCGGCCGCGCCTCGGGGTCCATGCTGGAGCCGATCCATGTCGATGCCTATGGCCAGCCGACGCCGATCAACCAGCTGGGCACCATCAACGTGCCCGAGCCGCGCATGGTCACCATCAACGTCTGGGACAAGGGCATGGTCTCCAAGGTGGAAAAGGCCATCCGCGACAGCGGCCTGGGCATCAACCCGCAGCTCAACGGCACCATCATCATGCTGCCGATCCCCGAGCTGAACGAGGAGCGTCGCCGCGAGCTGACCAAGGTCGCCGGCCACTATGCCGAGACCGCCCGCGTCGCCATCCGCAACCTGCGCCGCGACGGCATGGACCAGATCAAGAAGGCCAAGTCCAAGCACCTTTCCGAAGACGATGCCTCGTTCTGGGAGGACGAGGTGCAGGAGATGACCGACAAGTACATCAAGCTTGTCGATCAGGCCCTTGAGGCCAAGCAGCACGAGATCATGCAGGTCTGACCGGACCGGAAAGGACCGCGCCCATGCCCGCGGACACGCTACGACAGGCACGACACGCGGGCCACGTCGCGATCATCATGGACGGCAACGGCCGCTGGGCCACCAACCGCGGCTGGCCGCGCCTTGTGGGCCACCGCAAGGGCGCCGAGCGGGTGAAGGAAATCGTCCGCGCCGCCCCCGACCTGGGGATCGAATGGCTGACGCTTTATGCCTTCTCGACCGAGAACTGGAAACGCTCGACCGAGGAAGTGCTGGGCCTGATGGCGATCTTCGCCCGCTACATCCAGCGCGAGGCCGATGCGATGGCCGCCGAAGGTGTCCGGATGCGGTTCATCGGCGACCGCAGCCGTCTGGCGCCGAGATTGCAGCGTCTGATGTCCGGGATCGAGGCGCGCACCGCACATCTGCGCCGGCTGAACCTGACGGTGGCGATCAACTATGGCGGACGGGACGAGATCATCCGCGCCCTGCGCAGCCTGGCGCAGGAGGCCGCCGAGGGCAGGTTCGACCCCGCCGACCTGACCGAAGCGGCGTTCTCGACCCGGCTCGACACCCATGATCTGCCCGACCCCGACCTGGTGATCCGTACCAGCGGCGAGACGCGGACGTCGAACTTCCTGCCCTGGCAGGCGGCCTATGCCGAATACGAGTTCACCGAGACGCTGTGGCCGGATTTCGCGCCGGCCGACCTGCAGGCGATCCTGGCGCGCTTTGGCAACCGCGAGCGGCGATTCGGCGGGGTGCAACGGTGAGCCAGCAGCGCGACCCGGGCCGCTGGGCGGACCTTGGCCCCCGGCTTGCCTCGGCGATGGTGCTGGCGGTGGTTGGCGCGGTGCATGTCTGGCTGGGCGGGCTGGTCTTCCTGGCGCTGGTTGCCGTCCTTTCCGGCCTGATGCTTTGGGAACTGGCGCGGATGACGGGCCAGGGCGGGCGGGCCTGGCTGCCGCTCGCGCTGGGGCTGGCCGGCGCGCTGGCGCTGGGGATCGACGAAGGCGTGCCCGCCATGCCGGCCTGGCTGCTGTTTCCTCCGGTGGCGCTGGCCATGGCGCTGACCCCACGCATCTTTCCGGTCGTCTCGGGCCTGACTGCGCTGGCGATCCTGGTCGCCGGGCACGGGCTGTTCGTGATCCGCGACGAGGCCGGCACGGCGACGTTGCTGTGGCTGCTGGCGGTGGTCATCGTCTCGGACGTGGCAGGATACTTCGCGGGCCGCATCATCGGCGGGCCGAAGTTCTGGCCGGCGATCAGCCCGAAGAAGACCTGGTCGGGCACCGCCGCGGGCTGGATCGGCGCGGCGCTGGTCGGGCTTGGCTTCTGGCTTTCCGGCCACGGCCCGGCGATCCTGCCGCTGTTGTCGCCCTTCGTGGCCTTCGCCGGCCAGATGGGCGACGTCGGCGAAAGCTGGATCAAGCGGCGGTCGGGGGTGAAGGATTCCTCTCAGCTGATCCCCGGCCACGGCGGGGTGATGGACCGATTTGACGCGTTGACCGGGGCCGTTCTTCTGGTCATGGCGATGCAACCCCTTGTGCCCCTGGCACGCCTGGCGGGAGCACCCTGACCTTGCGACGAATCTCGATCTTTGGCGTCACCGGGTCGATCGGCGAACAGACCGTCGATCTGATCACCCGCGCCGGCGGCCCTGCCGCCTTCCGGACGGTCGCCGTCACCGGCGGCCGCAACGTGGCGCGGCTGGCCGAGATTGCCCGGTCGCTGAAGGCCGAGATCGCCGTCTGCGCCGACGAGGTGCAACTGCCCGCCCTGCGCGACGCCCTCGGCGGCAGCGGAACCGAGGCCGCCGCGGGTCCGCAGGCGATTGCCGAAGCCGCCGACCGCCCGGCCGACTGGATCATGTCCTCGATCGTCGGCGCGGCGGGGCTGGTGCCGGGCATGCGGGCCTTGCAGCACGGCACCACGCTGGCGCTGGCGAACAAGGAGTCGCTGGTCACCGCGGGCCAGTTGCTGCTGGCCACCGCCAAGGCGCACCAGGCGCGCATCCTGCCGGTGGACAGCGAGCATTCCGCCATCTTCCAGGCCCTGGCCGCCGAACCCATGGAGGCGGTCGAGCGGATCATCCTGACCGCCAGCGGCGGCGCCCTGCGCGACTGGCCGACGGAAAAGCTGGCGAAGGCCACCGTCGCCGAGGCGCTGGCGCATCCCAACTGGTCGATGGGGCAGCGGATCACCATCGACAGCGCAAGCATGTTCAACAAGGCGCTGGAGGTCATCGAGACGCGCGAGTTCTTCGGCGTGGACCCCGACCGGATCGAGGTCATCATCCACCCCGAATCGATCATCCATTCCATGGTCGGCTTTCGCGACGGCGCGCTGATGGCGCACATGGGCGCGCCCGACATGCGCCATTCCATCGGTTTCGCCCTGAACTGGCCCGACCGGCTGGAGCTGCCGGTGCGCCGGCTGGACCTGGCGCAACTGGCGCAACTGACCTTCCGCGCCCCGGACACCGACCGCTACCCCGCGCTGCGGCTGTGCCGCGAAGTGATGCGACTGCGCGGCCTGGCCGGCGCCGCCTTCAACGCCGCGAAAGAGATCGCGCTGGATCATTTCCTGGCCGGAAGCATCGGCTTCATGGACATGTCGGGCGTGGTCGAGGACACGCTCGACCGGCTTTCTGCCGGTCCGGGCCTTGAAAAGACCGCGATCACCCTTGAGGACGTCCTTGCGATGGACCATCTCGCAAGGACAAGGGCGGCCGAGGCCGCCACAGGCAGGGCGAAGGGCAGGGCTTGATGGAAATTCTCGGGGCGCTGGGGGGCACGGCCTGGGCCGCTGTCTTCTTCATCATCGCGCTGTCGATCATCGTCGCGATCCACGAATATGGCCATTACATTGTCGGCCGCTGGTCGGGCATCCATGCCGAGGTGTTCAGCCTGGGCTTCGGCCCGGTGCTGTTTTCGCGCACCGACCGGCGCGGCACCAAGTGGCAACTGGCGGCGATTCCCTTCGGCGGCTACGTCAAGTTCCTGGGCGACGCCGATGCCTCTTCGGTGCGCCGGGCCGAGACCGCGGGCCTGTCGCCCGCAGAGCGTCGTCACACCATGGCCGGGGCGCCCTTGTGGGCGCGCACCGCGACCGTGGCGGCAGGGCCGGTGGCGAATTTCCTGCTGACCTTCGTGGTGCTGGGCGGACTGCTGCTGTTCACCGGCGTGGTGCGCGAAGAGCCGACGCTGGGCAAGCTGTTGCCCATTCCTGCCGCACAGACCCTGCGCGAGGGCGATGTGGTGCTGGCCCTGAACGGCACGCCGACGCCCGATTCCCAGGCCTTCGACAAGGTCCTCCAGGCCCTGCCGCGCACTCCGACTATTGCCTTCACCATCCGCCGCGACGGTGCGGAGATGACGCTCGACGCGCCGCACCCGATGCCGGCGCTGGTCTCCTCGGTGCAGGTCAAGTCGGCGGCCATCGACGCCGGCATCGAGGCAGGCGACGTGATCCTGCGCGCCGGCGGGCGCGACCTTGTCACCTTTTCCGACCTGCAGGACGTGGTGTTCAACTCGGGCGGCCAGCCGGTGTCGCTGACGGTCTGGCGCGAGGGACAGACCTTCGATCTGACCCTGACGCCCCGCCGCCGCGACCTTCCGTTGCCCGACGGCAGCGGGTTCGAGACCAAGTGGATGATGGGCCTGGCCTCGGGCCTGTCCTTCGACCTGGCCACCCGCACGCCGGGCCCGTGGGAGGCCGTGAAACTGACCGGCGAGCAGATGTGGGGGCAGGTCACCACCACCTTCCAGGGCCTGGCGCACATGATCGCCGGCAAGATTTCCACCTGCAGCATGTCGGGCGTGATCGGCATGGCCGAGATCATGGGCGATGCCGCCAAGGTCGGCTGGGTCAGCTTCGTGACCATGCTGTCGGTGCTGAGCCTGGGCGTCGGCATCCTGAACCTGCTGCCGATCCCGGTGCTCGACGGCGGCCATCTGGTGTTCTACGCCTACGAGGCGGTGACCGGCCGGCCGCCGTCGGACCGCATCCTGCGCGGGCTGATGATGGCGGGGTTGACGATCCTGCTGTCGCTGATGGCTTTCGCGCTGTGGAACGACCTGACCTGCGTCTGATGCCGACCCGGTTCCGGGCGCCTTAGTCCTGCCGCATTCCGGCGCTAGCCGAAGGCTATTCAGAGGATGCTGAGATGCAACTTGTCCAAGACCGTTTTCCCGGCGTGGTGCTGCTGCTCAAGGTGAACGCCGACCGTCTTTTCACCATCGGGACCGTGATCGTGGGCCTGCTGGCCGGGGCCTTTCTGGGCACCGCCATCGTCGGCCACTAGGCGCGTCCGCGGGGCCATTTGCGGCTTGGGCAGGCGGGGCCCGAGACGGCGCCTGAGACGGCTTCCGAGACTGGCCGGCTACCATATCTGGCAAAGTTATCCACAAGGACCGCAGCCTTTTGACAAGGCTGGGCTTTCGGGCTAACCCTTGCCTCAGACAGAAGAACCGTGGGGCTGGGCAATGGATCGGGTGAATTTCGGACAATCGCGTCGCATTGCGCGCCCCCGGACTGCTGCCGTCCTGATGGCCACGACGGTTTTCCTTGGTGTCGCAGGGCTTTCGGTCCCGACCTTCACGCCGGCCTTCGCGCAGACCTTCGCCTTCTCCTCGGTCAAGGTCGAGGGCAATGAGCGCGTCGATGCCCCGACCATCGTGGCCTATGCGGGAATCGAGCGCGGGGCCGAGGTCTCGGCCGGGGCGCTGAACGATGCCTACCAGCGCATCGTCGGCTCGGGCCTGTTCGAGACGGTCGAGGTGATTCCGCAGGGTTCGACCCTGGTGATCAAGGTGAAGGAATACCCCTTCGTCAACGTCATCAGCTTCGAAGGCAACAAGCGGATCAAGGACGAGGAACTGGCCGCGCTGGTGAAGTCGCAGTCGAGCCGGGTCTATTCGCCGTCAACGGCCGAATCGGATGCCGCCACCCTGGCCGAGGCCTACCGCGCCCGCGGCCGCATGGCGGCGACGGTGGAGCCCAAGATCATCCGCCGGGCCGACAACCGGGTGGACCTGGTGTTCGAGATCACCGAGGGCAAGGTGGTCGAGATCGAGCGGCTGTCCTTCGTCGGCAACAAGGCGTTTTCCGACCGCCGGCTGCGCCAGGTGCTGGAAACCAAGCAGGCCGGCGCGCTGCGGGCGCTGATCCAGCGCGACACCTTCATCCCCGAGCGGCTGGATCTGGACAAGCAGCTGTTGACCGATTTCTACCGCTCGCGCGGATACATCGACTTTCAGGTGATGGACGCCACGGCGGAAGTCAGCCGCGAGCGCGATGCGACCTTTGTCACCTTCACCATCAGCGAAGGCCTGTCCTACACCATCGGCGGCGTGTCGACGGTGTCCGAGGTCGAGGGCCTGGACGCGGCCGAGTTCGTGGCGGTGCAGAAGATCCGCACCGGGCAGACCTACAATCCGGGGCTGATCGACGCCAACATCGCCCGGATGGAGAACCTGGCCCTGAAGAAGGGTCTGAACTTCATCCGGGTCGAGCCGCGGATCACCCGCGACGACCGCAATCAGGCGGTGGACATCGAATTCGCCATCGTCCGCGGCGAACGCATCTTCGTCGAGCGCATCGACATCGAGGGCAACGCCACCACGCTGGACCAGGTGGTGCGCCGGCAGTTCCGCAGTGTCGAGGGCGACCCCTTCAACCCGCGCGAGATTCGCCAGTCGGCGGAACGAATCCGGGCGCTTGGCTTCTTCTCGGACGCCCAGGTCAATGCCGAGCCGGGCACCGCCCCCGACCAGGTGGTGGTCAACGTCGACGTCGCCGAACAGCCCACGGGTTCGCTGAACTTTGGCGTCAGCTACAGCGTGGCCAGCGGCACCGGGTTCAACATCAGCTTCTCGGAGACGAACTTCCTGGGCCGCGGTCAGGCGCTGTCGCTGAGCCTGAACGCGGGCACCGACACGCAGAATTCGTCCTTCAGCTTTACCGAGCCGGCGCTGTTCGGGCGCGACCTCAAGTTCACCGTGGGTGCCTACCACCGCACGTCGGACAATGATTATGCGGTGTTCAGCACCACCAGCACGGGGTTCACCTTCGGCATCGGCTTTCCGCTGGGCGAACAGTCCAGCCTGGACCTGACCTATCGGCTGTCGCGGGAAGAACTGTACGACTACACCGGGGATTCGCCGATCATCCAGGCCGAAGAGGCGGTCAATGGCGACGGCGTGTTGCTGACCAGCGCGATCGGCTATAGCTACGAATACGACAACCGGATCACCGGCCTCAGCCCTGATTCCACTTTGCTGTTGCGCTTTGGCCAGGAGATCGGCGGCCTTGGCGGCGACACCAAGTTCCTTGAATCCAGCCTGCTGGCGGTGGCCGAGCGCAAGGCCTTCAACGAGGAAGTGACCTTCCGCGCCATCTTCGAAGGCGGCTACATCCATTCGTTCGGCGACGTCGGCACGCGGGTGACCGACCGCTACTTCGGCAACGGCAAGGTCCGCGGCTTCGAACCCAAGGGCCTTGGTCCGCGCGACCTTGGTGCGTCCAACCAGGACGCGCTGGGGGGCAACGCCTTTGCCGTGGCCCGGCTCGAGGCCGATTTCCCGCTGGGCCTGCCCGAGGAATACGGCATCACCGGCGGCGCCTTCATGGACGTCGGCTCGGTCTGGAGCCTGGACGATACCGCGGGCTTCGGTGGTGCGATCGTGGACGACGGCTTCAAGCCTCGGGTCGTCGTCGGCCTGTCGTTCCTGTGGAAAACGCCGGTTGGCCCGTTGCGGTTCAACTTCAGCAAGGCGGTCAAGAAAGAGGACTACGACAAGGAGCAGACCTTCGACCTGACGGTCTCGACCAGGTTCTGATGGGCGTCCCTGTCGCCCGGGCCGCCCGCGCTGTCGCTGCCTGTGGCAGCATCGCGCTGGCGGGTCTGGGACTTTTCCTTGTACTGCCGTCTGCCGCCGCTGCGCAGGACGATCCCGCACCTCAGGCCGAAGCTGCGGCGGGAAACGGTATGGTTGAGCCGGGTGCGACGCTGGCGGTGCCGGTGGTGACGGTGAACCAGGACCGCTTGTTCCAGGCTTCGGCCTATGGCCGCGCCGCCCTGGCCCGGGCCGAGGCCGAGACCGCCGAACTGGCCGCCGAGAACCGCCGCATCGAGACCGCGCTCGAGGCCGAAGAGCGCAACCTGACCGAGCGCCGCAAGACCATGACACCGGCCGATTTCGCGCCGCTTGCCGCCGCTTTCGACACCAAGGTCGAGGAAATCCGGTCCGCCCAGGCCGCCAAGTCGCGTGACATCACCAACCGGCTTGACCAGCAGCGCAAGACCTTTTTCGAGGCCGCGGTTCCGATCCTGGGCGAATTGATGAGCGAGATGGGTGCCGTGGCGATCCTGTCCGATCAGGCGGTGGTGCTGTCGCTGTCTTCGCTGGATATCACCGACATGGCCATCGAGAGGCTGGATGTGCGCCTGCCGGCGCCCGAAGCGGTGCCCGAACCGAGCCCCGAACCGAGCCCCGAACTGGCGCCCGGACCCGCACCTGGACCCGCACCTGGACCTGCTCCGGCGCCGCCCTGAGCTCGCGACTGCGCCGGAACTTGCCGCGGTCGTCGCAAGTTGCTAGCAGGGAAAAAATCACGGCCCCAGAGAAGGACACGTCCCGTGGACGCCCAGTCGGTCAGCACCGCCGATCTTGACCTGATCCAGCGGATCATCCCGCACCGCTACCCGTTCCTGTTGATCGACAAGGTCAAGGACATCGTGGTGAACGAAAGATGCGTGGGCGTGAAATGCGTCACCATCAACGAGCCGCAGTTCACCGGGCATTTCCCCGGGATGCCGATCTTTCCCGGCGTGATGATCATCGAGGCGATGGCGCAGACCAGCGGTGTGCTGGTCGGCCTGTCGATGGACCTGGTGGACAAGAACGCCAAGGTCTTCTTCATGGGCGTCGACGGCGTCAAGTTCCGGCGCAAGGTGGTGCCGGGCGACGTGCTGGAACTGCATGTCCGCGCGCTGCGCGGCGGCGGCCGGGTGTGGAAGTTCGAGGGCCGGGCGATGGTCGAGGGCGAATTGGCCTGCGAGGCCACGTTCATGGCGATGTTCGACGTGGCGAAGGCATGAGCCGATGAGGATTCACGGCACCGTCGTCATCCATCCCTCGGCCTTCGTCGAGGAAGGCGCGACGATCGGGCCGGATTGCTATGTCGGACCCTTTGCCGTGATCGGCCCCGAGGTCAGCCTTGGCGCCCGCGTCACGGTGAAATCGCATGCCGTGGTCACCGGCTGGACCGAGATCGGCGATGACTGCACGATCTGGCCGTTTGCCTGTGTCGGCGAGGTGCCGCAGGACCTGAAATACAAGGGCGAGCGGACCCGTCTGGTCATCGGCGCCCGCTGTCGCATCCGCGAGGGCGCGACGCTGAACACCGGCACCGAGGGCGGCGGCGGGGTGACGCGGGTGGGCGACGACTGTCTGATCATGACCGGCGCCCATGTCGGCCATGATGCCCAGATCGGCAACCGGGTGATCCTGGTCAACCACGTCGCCGTGGCCGGCCATGTGGTTCTGGGCGACGACGTGATCGTCGGCGGCTTGTCGGGCATCCACCAGTGGGTGCGGATCGGGCAGGGGGCGATCATCGGCGCCGTCACCATGGTGACGAACGACGTCATCCCCTTTGGCCTGGTGCAGGCTCCGCGCGGCGAGTTGGACGGGCTGAACCTGGTGGGGCTGAAGCGCCGTGGCGTGGAGCGCGCCGAGATCACCGCGCTGCGCGCCGCCTACCAGACGCTGGCGCAGGGCGAGGGCACCTTTCAGGACCGCGCCCGCCGGCTGACCGAAGACAGCGAAAGCCCGCTGGTCCGCGACATGGCCGAGTTCATTCTGGCCGACAGCGGTCGCAGCTTCCTGACGCCCAAGGGCGCGAAATGACGCTGGCGCTGATCGCCGGGGCAGGGGCCTTGCCGGCGGCGCTGGTGGCGGCGCTGCCGCAGTGCCCCTTTGTCGCCGCGCTGGACGGGTTTCCGCCGGATGCCCTGACGCCTGATCTGAGCTTCCGGATCGAGCGGCTGTATCCGTTCTTCAATGCCCTGCATGGCGCCGGGGTCACTCAGGTCTGCTTTGCCGGTGCCGTCCGCCGGCCGCGTCTGGACCCGGCGCTGTTCGATGCCGCCACCGCGCAGATCGTGCCTCGGTTGATGCAGTCGCTGGCGCAGGGCGACGATGCCACGCTGCGCGAGGTGATCGCGCTGTTCGAGGAAGAGGGGTTCGCCGTGGTCGGCGCCGCCGAGGTGGCCCCCGCGCTGGTGCCGCCCGAGGGCCTGTATGCCGGGGCGCTGACCCACCGCGACCAGCAGGACGCCACCCGCGCCGCCGCGATTGCCGAGGCGCTGGGGCGGGTCGACGTGGGCCAGGGCTGCGTGGTGCAGCAGGGCCTGTGCCTGGCGACCGAAACCCTGTCGGGCACCGATGCCATGCTGGCCACCGTGGCCGGCTTGCCCGCGGGTCTGCGCCCGCCCGCGCAGGCCGGCAGGGGGCTGCTCTACAAGGCGCCCAAGCCCTTGCAGGACCGCCGCATCGACCTGCCGGCCCTTGGCCCCGCCACCGTGGCCGCCGCCGCCGCCGCGGGCCTGGGCGGCATCGCCTGGGAGGCGGGGGGGGTCCTGTGCCTTGACCTGCCCGCGATGCAGGTTGTTGCCGCCGACCACGGGCTGTTCCTGTGGTCGCGCCGGCCGTGAAGCTGTTCCTGATCGCCGGAGAACCCTCGGGCGACCGGCTGGGTGCTGCGCTGATGGCCGGGCTGAAGGAGCTTGCGCCCGACGTCCGGTTCGAAGGCATCGGCGGGCCGGCGATGCAGGCGGAAGGGCTGGCCAGCCTGTTCCCGATGGAAGAGCTGTCGGTCATGGGGCTGGTCGAGGTGCTGCCGAAGTATCTGCCGCTCAAGCGCCGCATCCGTCAGGCGGCCGAGGCCGCGCTGGAGGCTGACCCCGCCGCGCTGATCACCATCGACAGCCCCGACTTCTGCCTGCGGGTGGCGAAGATCGTCAAGGCGGCGCGGCCGGGCCTGAAGACGATCCACTACGTCGCGCCCTCGGTCTGGGCCTGGCGGCCGGGGCGGGCGGGACAGATGGCCCGCGTCATCGACCATGTGCTGGCGCTGTTGCCGTTCGAGCCGCCCTACATGACCGCCGCCGGGATGAGCTGCGATTTCGTCGGCCATCCCGTCACCGCCGAACCCGTCGCCAGCCCGGCCGATGCGCTGGCCTTTCGCAAGGCCCATGGCATCGCCCCCGAGGCGCCGCTGGTTGCCGCCCTTCCCGGATCGCGCCGCAGCGAGGTGACGCGGCTGATCGCCCCCTTCGGCGCGACCCTAGCCCGTGTCGCGGCCCGCCATCCGGACCTGCGCGTGGTGCTGCCGACGCCGCCGCACCTGTCGCAGCACGTCACCCAGGCCACCAGGGACTGGCCCGGCGCGCCGGTGATCCTGACCGCGCCCGATGTGCCCATCCGCACCGCCGCCTTCGCCGCCGCCGATGCGGCGCTGGCCGCTTCGGGCACCGTCAGCCTGGAACTGGCCGCCCAAGGCTGCCCGATGGTCATCGCCTATGACATGGCGCCGCTGACGCTGTGGCTGATGCGGCGGATGGCCCGGGTGGACACGGTGACGCTGGTCAACCTGGTCTCGGACAGCCGCAGCGTGCCCGAATTCATCGGCCCCGACTGCCGCGCCGACAGGATTGCCCCCGCGCTGCTGGCGCTTTTGGACCAAGGCCCCGGTGCCCAGACTGAGGCGATGCGCCTGACCATGGACCGCCTGGGCCGCGGCGGCGAGGCCCCGGGTCTGCGTGCCGCGCGGTCGGTGCTGAAGGCGCTGGCCGCGGACTGAAAGGCGGCGGTCCTTCGGATCAGGGTCGCGTGCTGACGGCAAAGACCAGACCGCCGTCGCGCGGACGGATCTCGATCGGGCGGGCCAGTGCCGCGCGGTCCAGCCGCCCCGTGGTCAGCCCCATCACCACCGCCATGCCCAGAAGCAGAGCTTCCGCCATCACCGCCGGGTCAATGCAGGTTTCCAGCCGACGCAGCACGCCGCGGGGCACCCGGACCTCCTGCCCGTCGATCAGCACGGCGGCCAGGTCTTCGGCCTGGGCCCGGGCCTCGTCCGACCAGACAAGGCCCGGCACGGCCTTCAGCATGGCCAGCCCCTGCGCGGCGGTCAGGCAGAGCGGAGAGGCCGGCGGGGGAACGGGGGCCGCCCGGGCAGCGGCCGTGCCAGCATGAAACATGGAAATACTCCTGCGGAAAGGGCGTGTCACCGATGGCCCCGGGAAGTTCCGGGTCGCCTTCAGTGTGCCACCTGTGGCTTTCCGTCAGAAGCCCCGGCCCGGGAAAGCCGCGGGAAACTGCGGTGAAAGGGCCGTGAATTCGTCCCTAGCGGCCGCGCCAGATCCAGCCGCCACCGAACACGCGGCTGCCTTCGGGCGCATGGAAGGCGCAGGCCTGCCCGGGGCTGACGCCGTCTTCCGGCGCGATCAGTTCAACCTCGGCCTCGGTGGCCGACAGCGGCCGCACCACCGCCGGGCAGGGCGGTCGGGTGGACCGGACGCGCACGTCCAGATGCCATTCGGGGCGGCTGTCGAAGGGCTGATCGCCCAGCCAGTTGATCTCGCGCAGCGGCACGATGCGGGTGGACAGCGCCGCCTTGGGCCCGACGATCACCCGGCGCGCGTCCACCTCCAGCCGCACCACATAGAGCGGCTCGCCCAGGCCGCCCAGCCCCAGGCCCTTGCGCTGGCCCACGGTGTAGTGGATCACGCCGCGGTGCAGGCCCAGCACAGTGCCATCGAGATCGACGATTTCGCCCGGCTCGGCCGCCCCTGGGCGCAGCTTCTCGATCACCGCCGCGTAGTTGCCCTGCGGCACAAAGCAGATGTCCTGGCTGTCGGGCTTGTCGGCCACCGGCAGGCCATACTGCGCCGCCAGCGCCCGGGTTTCCGCCTTGCTGGCCAGATGGCCCAGGGGAAAGCGCAGGTAATCCAGTTGCGCGGCCGTGGTCGAGAACAGGAAATACGACTGGTCGCGGGCGGCGTCTGCCGCCCGGTGCAGTTCCGGCCCGGCCTGGCCCAGCTTGCGCTGGATGTAGTGGCCGGTGGCCATGCAGTCGGCATCAAGGTCGCGCGCCGTGGCCATCAGGTCCTTGAACTTGACCCGCTCGTTGCAGCGGATGCAGGGCACCGGAGTCGCGCCCGCCAGATAGGCATCGGCGAATTCCTCAATGACGGATTCACGGAATACGTTTTCGTAATCCAGAACGTAATGCGGAAAGCCCATGGTTTCGGCCACCCGGCGGGCATCGTGAATGTCGCGCCCGGCGCAACAGGCGCCCTTCTTTGCCAGCGCAGCACCATGGTCATACAATTGCAGGGTCACGCCGACGACGTCATAGCCTTCGTCCTTGAGCATCGCCGCGACCACCGACGAGTCGACACCGCCCGACATCGCCACCACGACGCGGGTGTCGGCAGGGGCCTTGGGCAGCCCCAGCGAGTTGAGGGTCAGGTCGCGCGGCATCGGTCTTGTCCGGGGGAAAAACTTAACTGCTGGAATATAGGAAAATCCGCGGCATCCTCAACCCCGGCTTTCAGCATTGCTTAAGCCCGATCGCCCAATCTGCCCGGCAATGCAGGAACGGAACAGGGTGTGTTTCCCATGTATCTGAAGAAAGTGGACGGGCCGCGCCAGGTGACCTTGCCGGATGGGACCATCCTCAGCCGTGCCGATCTGCCGCCGCCGGACACCCACCGCTGGGTCGCCAGCCGCAAGGCGGTGGTGGTCAAGGCCGTGCTCTACGGGCTGATCACCCAGTCCGAGGCGCTGGATCGCTACGCGCTGTCCGAGGAAGAATTCGCGCTTTGGCGCCAGGCGATCGAGCAGCATGGCGAAAAGGCCCTGAAGGTCACGGCGATTCAGAAGTACAGACAACTTTAAATTGTTTATCGCTCCCGCTCTGGATAAGTAACCTTGCGTTAACCATTGCCCGCCAATGTCGTTAACGAAGATGACCCGACCCACGACGACCCTTGAGCGGAGCCCCCGATGCGCATTCTTCTCGTCGAAGACGATCCCACCACCTCGCGCAGCATCGAGTTGATGCTGACCCACGCGAACCTGAACGTCTATTGCACCGACATGGGCGAAGACGGGATCGACCTTGCCAAGCTGTATGACTACGACCTGATCCTCTTGGACCTGAACCTGCCCGACATGTCGGGGCATGAGGTGCTGCGTCAGTTGCGCCTGTCCAAGGTGGAAACGCCGATCCTGATCCTTTCGGGCGCCGACGACACTGAGAACAAGCTCAAGGGCTTCGGCTTCGGGGCCGACGACTACATGACCAAGCCGTTCCACCGCGAGGAACTGGTCGCGCGCATCCACGCCATCATCCGCCGGTCCAAGGGGCACAGCCAGTCGGTGATCCGCACCGGCAGCATCACCGTGAATCTGGACGCCAAGACGGTCGAGACCGAGGGCAAGGCGGTGCATCTGACCGGCAAGGAATACCAGATGCTGGAACTGCTTTCGCTGCGCAAGGGCACCACGCTGACCAAGGAGATGTTCCTCAACCACCTCTACGGCGGCATGGACGAGCCGGAACTGAAGATCATCGACGTCTTCATCTGCAAGCTGCGCAAGAAGCTGGCCGAGGCGACCGGCGGCGAGAACTACATCGAAACCGTCTGGGGCCGCGGCTATGTGCTGCGCGATCCGGCCGTCACCGAAAAGACCGCACCGCGCCTGGCTGCCTCTGCCTGATCTTTACCTGCCCGGAGCCACCGCCTAACGTCTGTCCGCACTGCGGAGGGGGTGATGGAGCCGAAGCCAGTCGATCAACTGACCATGGACGAGGCTCTGGCGGACCTGGCCGACCTTGCCGCGCGCATCGCCGCGGCGAACGAGGCCTATCACACCCGCGACGCCCCCGAGATCTCGGATGCCGAATATGACGCGCTGAAGCTGCGGAACGCCGAGATCGAGGCCCGGTTTCCGGCGCTGAAGCGGGCCGACAGCCCTTCGGACGTGGTTGGCGGGGCGGTGGCCGAGGGCTTTGGCAAGGTCGCCCATGCGGTGCGCATGCTCAGCCTGGAAAACGCCTTCGCCGAGGTCGATGTGGCCGATTTCGTCGACCGGGTGCGGAAATACCTGGGGCATGCCGGGCCGCTGCTGTTCACCGCCGAGCCGAAGATCGACGGGCTGTCGCTGTCCTTGCGCTATGAAGCCGGCCGGCTGGTGCAGGCCGCGACGCGGGGCGATGGCGAGGTAGGCGAGAACGTCACCGACAATGCCCTGACCATTGACGACATTCCGGCCCGGGTGGACGGTGCGCCGCAGGTGCTGGAGGTGCGGGGCGAAGTCTACATGTCCCACGCCGACTTTGCCGCGCTGAACGCACGCCAGGCCGCGGCCGGCGACAGGACCTTTGCCAATCCGCGCAACGCCGCCGCCGGGTCGTTGCGCCAGCTGGACGCGACGATTACCGCCGCACGGCCATTGCGCTTTTTCGCCTACAGCTGGGGTCAGCTGTCCGAACCGCTGGCGGCCACGCAGTTCGACGCCATCGCCCGGCTGCGCGCCTTCGGCTTTCAGACCAACCCGCTGACCAGCCTCTGCGATGGCCCCGAGGCGCTGCTGGCACAATATCGCGCCATCGAGGCGCAGCGGGCGACGCTGGGCTATGACATCGACGGCGTGGTTTACAAGGTGAACGACCTTGCCTTGCAACACCGCCTCGGCTTTCGCTCGTCCACCCCGCGCTGGGCGATCGCGCACAAATTCCCTGCCGAACTGGCCTGGACCCGGCTGGAAGCCATCGACATCCAGGTCGGCCGCACCGGCGCCTTGTCACCGGTGGCGCGGCTGACGCCGGTCACGGTGGGCGGCGTGGTGGTCAGCAATGCCACCTTGCACAACGAGGATTACATCGCCGGCCGCGACTCCCGCGGCAACACGATCCGGCCCGACGAAAACGGAAAGTCCAAGGACATCCGCATCGGCGACTGGGTGCAGGTCTACCGCGCCGGCGACGTGATCCCCAAGGTCGCCGACGTGGACCTGTCGCAACGCCCCGAGGGGGCCTTTCCCTTCGTCTTTCCGCAGGTCTGCCCGGAATGCGGCAGCCCCGCCCATCGCGAGGAGGGCGACGCCGTCCGCCGCTGCACCGGCGGGCTGATCTGCCCGGCGCAGGGCATCGAGCGGCTGAAGCACTTCGTCTCGCGCGGGGCCTTCGACATCGACGGCCTGGGGGCAAAGCAGATCGAGATGTTCTTCGCCGACCCGGACCTGCCGGTTAAGACCCCCGCAGACGTCTTCACCCTTGCCGCAAGAGATTCCGCCAACCCACTGAAGAAGCTGAAAAACCGGGACGGCTATGGCGAAACCTCGGTGGCCAAGCTGTTTGCGGCCATCGAGGCCAGGCGGACCATCCCGCTGGATCGCCTGATCTTCGCCCTGGGCATTCGCCACGCCGGCGAGGCCGCCGCGGGCCTGCTTGCCCGGCACTATGGCACCTGGGGCGCCTTCGAGGCCGCGATGACCACCGCCGAACCCGGCAACGTCGCTTGGGCCGAACTGACCGCCATCGACGGCGTGGGCGAGACTCTGGCCACCAGCCTGACCGAGGCCTTCCGCAACCCCGCCGAACGCGTGGCCATCGACGCCCTGGTCGCCCAGCTGACCGTCCTGCCGGTCGCCGCTGCCGCCAGCGACAGCCCGGTCGCCGGCCAGACCATCGTCTTCACCGGCACGCTGGAGCGGATGACCCGGGCCGAGGCAAAGGCCCGGGCCGAGGCCTTGGGTGCGAAGGTCGCGGGGTCCGTCAGTGCGAAGACCGACCTTGTCATCGCCGGCCCCGGCGCAGGGTCAAAGGCCAAGGAGGCCGAGAAGCTGGGTATCAAGATCATCGACGAGGACGCCTGGCTCGCCCTCATCGGGCAAGCATGAGCCGCCCGGAAATCCTGTTCCCGCTCTTCGCCGAGCTGGAAACGCTCGACGGGGTCGGCGAGAAGACCGCGCGGGCTTTCGAGGCGCTGGAGGTCCGCCGCCCGAAGGACCTGCTGTTCCTGTTGCCGAGTTCCGGCACCGACCGCACCCGACGGGCCAGCGTGCGCGACGTGACCCCGCCGGCGACGCTGACGGTCGAGGTCGAGGTGGGCAGCCACGTTCCGGCGCGAAAGAAGGGCGGCCCCTACCGGGTGAACGTGCGCGACGCGCGGCTGGACTGGGCGCTGGTCTTCTTTCATGCCCGCGGCGACTATCTGCAGACCCTGCTGCCCACCGGCCAGCGCCGGCTGGTCAGCGGCAAGGTCGAGTTGTTCGATGGCCTGGCGCAGATGGTCCATCCCGACCATGTGCTGCGCCCCGAAGAGGCGGGCGATTTGCCGGCCTATGAGCCGGTCTATCCTCTGACCGCGGGGGTGACGCAGAAGCTGATCCAGAAGGCGGTGGCCGGGGCGCTGATCCGGGCGCCGGTGCTGCCGGAGTGGATCGATCCGGCACTGAAGGCGCGCGAGGGTTGGCCCGACTGGCGCGAGGCGGTGGCCGCGGCGCATGCGCCGAAGGATGCCGCCGGGGTGGCGCATACGCATCCGGCCCGGCAGCGGCTGGCCTATGACGAATTGTTCGCCCATCAGCTGACCTTGTCGCTGGCGCGGCAGAAGATGCGGCGGGGCAAGGGGATTTCCAGCACCGGCACCGGCGCCTTGCAGCGCAAGGTGCTGGGGAGCCTGCCCTATGCCCCGACGGCGGCGCAGGAGCGGGCGGTGCAGGAGATCGCCGCCGACATGGCCTCGGGCCTGCGGATGAACCGCCTGCTGCAGGGCGACGTCGGCGCCGGCAAGACCCTGGTCGCCTTTCTGGCGCTGCTGGTCGCGGTGGAATCGGGCGGGCAGGGCGTGCTGATGGCCCCGACCGAGATTCTGGCCCGCCAGCACCTGGAGGCGCTGCAGCCCCTCGCCGCCGCCGCCGGGGTGCGGGTGGACATCCTGACCGGCCGCGACAAGGGGGCGGAGCGTGCGGCGAAGCTGGCCGACCTGGCCGCGGGGCGGATCGACATTCTTCTCGGCACCCATGCGGTGTTCCAGAAGGGCGTGGAGTTTCAAGACCTTCGCCTGGCGGTGGTGGACGAACAGCACCGCTTCGGCGTGGCGCAGCGGATGGAGCTGGGCGCCAAGGGGCAGGCGGCCGACGTGCTGGTGATGACGGCGACGCCGATCCCGCGCAGCCTGGCACTGGCCAGTTATGGCGACATGGATGTCTCGGTTCTGGACGAGAAGCCGGCGGGCCGCAAGCCGATCAAGACCGCGCTGGTCTCGGCGGCGCGCAGCGACGAAGTGGTCGACCACCTCCGCCGCGCCATTGCCGAGGGGCGGCAGGCCTATTGGGTTTGCCCGCTGGTCGAGGAAAGCGAGGTGGTCGACCTCGCCTCGGCGGTGGAACGCTTCCAGCACCTGCGCGCGGCCCTGGGAGAGGGGCGGGTCGGGCTGGTGCACGGCCAGATGCCGCCCGCCGAAAAGGACGCCGCGATGGCGCGCTTCGTGGCCGGGGAAACCGCCGTGCTGGTGGCGACGACGGTGATCGAGGTCGGGGTGAACGTGCCCAATGCGACAATCATCGTCATTGAACGGGCCGAGATCTTCGGTCTGGCGCAGTTGCATCAGATGCGCGGCCGGGTCGGGCGGGGCACGCAAGGTTCGACCTGTCTGCTGATGTACCAGCCGCCGCTGACCGAAGGCGGCGAGCGGCGGCTGAAGACGATCCGCGACACCGAGGACGGCTTTCGCATTGCCGAGGAAGACCTGGCGATGCGCGGGGCGGGCGACCTGATCGGCACCGCGCAGAGCGGCCTGCCGAAGTTCCGGGTGGCCGATCTGGAACGGCAGTCGGCGCTGATGGCGGTGGCGCAGATGGACGCGCGGGCGCTGCTGGCCGCCGATCCGGCGCTGGAAGGCCCGCGCGGCAAGGCGGCGCGGCTGCTGCTGTGGCTCTTGGATCAGGACCGGGCGATAAGGCTGATCTCAGTAGGGTAGCGGCCGGCGACTCGGCTGTTCACGGCGTGTCCTCAAATGTTCTTAAAAAGTTCTTTACGAATCGTTCGCGTCATGAGAACAATACGGCAACACGAACAGGGAGTGCCGACCATGATCGCCCGACTCAAGACCTTGCGTGCCGATGCCTCGCTGGCCGAGGATCTGCTGGGCGTGGCTCTGCTGTTCGTCGTGCTGTTTGCGGCGCTTGCCCTGCCCGGCGCCGTCTGACCCTTTCTGCCTGCGGTCTGTCCCCAAGGCCCGCGCAACCCGCCTGTCCCCTTTGCGGTTGCCCGTCGCGCGCCTCAGACACGCTCCTGCCGCCGCCACCCCATCGGGTGCGCGGCGGTTTTTTTATCCGGGGTTCAGGCGGCCTGTTCGGCCTGGGCAAAGGCGTCACAGACCGCCTCAAGCGCAAGCAGGATCGAGGCGTGGCGATTGCGATAATCCCGCGCCGGCAGCAGCACCTCATAGCCGTCGAAGGGCGCCGCCGGCACCGGCCCGCCGGCCTGAAGCATGGCGCGCAGGGCGTCGCGTGCGGCCTCAAGCTCGGCCAGGCTTCGCCCCAGCACCGCGCGCCCCAGCACGGCGGCCGAAGCCTGCCCCAGGGCGCAGGCCTTCACGTCCTGCGCGAATTCGGCCACCCGGCCGCCGCGCAGGACCACATCCGCGGTGACGGTGGATCCGCAGAGCGGCGAGCGTTTCCGCGCCGTTCCCTGCGGCGAGGGCAGCCGGCCCAGATGCGGGATATCGGCGGCCAGGGCCAGGATGCGGCCCGAATACAGCTTGACGAGATCGGCGTCGCTCATCCCTTGCCCTCCTGCGGCCCCCTATGTAATGCCGCAAACCAGCCCCGCCAAGGAGAACCGCCATGGCCTTCGATCCGGCAAGCCTGAGGTATGATGCCGACGGCCTGATTCCCTGCATCGCGCAGGACCACGCCAGCGGCGAGGTGCTGATGCTGGCCTGGATGAACGCCGCCGCGGTGGCGCGGACGCTGGAGACCGGGCGCGTCACCTACTGGAGCCGCTCGCGGGCCGAGTTCTGGGTGAAGGGCGAGACCTCGGGGCACGTCCAGCGGCTGATCGAGTTGCGGCTGGACTGCGACCGCGATTGCCTGCTGGCGCTGGTCGAACAGCAAGGCCCGGCCTGCCACACCAACCGCCGGTCGTGTTTCTATACGGCGGTGCGTGAGGGGGCAGAGGTCATCCTGTCCCAGCCGATGTGAGGCCGACCATCCGCCGGATATCGGCGGGTGTCGCGCCCTCGGCGCGGTATTTCGACAGCGCGCGGGCGTCGTCCCGCTTGGCCAGCCGCTTTCCGGCCGCGTCGCGGATCAGGCGGTGGTGGTGGTACAGCGGGGTCGGCAGGCCCAGAAGGCCCTGAAGAACCACGTGAATCGCTGTCGCCCCGAACAGGTCCTCGCCGCGGGTGACTTCGGTGATCCCTTGGGCCGCATCATCCACCACCACGGCCAGATGATACGACGTGCCGATGTCGCGGCGCGCCAGGACGACGTCTCCGACGTCACGGCACAGGGTCTGGGCGTCGTAGCGCCACAGCCCTGGCCGGGTGCCGGTCTCGGTGAACGCCACCGCGCCCAACCGCGCCATCGCGGCGCCCATGTTCATCCGCACCGCGCCCGTCGCATGGCCCTTGTCCCGGCAGGTGCCGGGATAGACCGGCCCGTCGGGCCCGATCACGCCTTCCTGCGGTGCCGAGAGGGCCGCGCGGATGTCGCCGCGGGTGCAGGTGCAATGGTAGGTCAGGCCCTCGGCCTGCAGCTGCGCCAGCGCGGCCTGATAGGCGGGCAGGCGGTCGGACTGCCGCATCACCGGGGTTTCCCAAGCCAGGCCCAGCCAGGCCAGGTCGTCAAAGATCGCTGCTTCCCACTCCGGGCGCGACCGCGCGCAGTCGATGTCCTCGATCCGCAGCAGGAACCGGTCGCCCCGTGCCGCCGCCACCAACGCCGCATAGGCATGGCCAAGGTGCAGGGGACCGGTCGGCGAGGGCGCGAAGCGGGTTACCCGAGCCATGCGAGGAAGGCGTCCTTCGCCCGGTCGGTATAGGCCTTGTAGCGGTCCTTGCGGCCCTTGCGTCCGCCCCTGGCGTCGATCGGGGGGAAGAGGCCGAAGTTCACGTTCATCGGCTGGAAGGTCTTCGCCTCGGCCCCGCCGGTGATGTGGGTCACCAAGGCGCCCATGGCGGTTTCCGGCGGCGGCGGTGGCAGGGTTCGGCCAAGGATCTCGCTTGCGGCCATCCGCCCCGCCAAAAGGCCCATGGCCGCGCTTTCGACATAGCCCTCGACGCCGGTGATCTGGCCGGCAAAGCGGAGGTTCAGGCGCGACCGCAGCCGCATCTGCGCGTCGAGCAGCGTGGGCGCGTTGAGGAAGGTGTTGCGGTGGATCCCGCCCAGACGCGCGAAACTGGCGCCCTCAAGGCCAGGAATCAGCCTGAAAACATCAACTTGCGCGCCGTATTTCATCTTGGTCTGGAAGCCGACGATGTTGTAGAGCGTGCCCAGCTTGTTGTCGCGGCGCAGTTGCACCACGGCATAGGGCTTCTGGTCCGGCTTGTGGGCGTTGGTCAGCCCGACCGGCTTCATCGGCCCGTGGCGCAGGGTTTCGCGGCCGCGCTCGGCCATCACTTCGATGGGCAGGCAGCCGTCGAAATAGCCTGCCGTCTCACCCTCGTGGAAGGTGGTCTTTTCGGCGGCCATCAAGGCGTCAATGAAGGCCTCATACTGCGGCTTGTCCATCGGGCAGTTCATGTAGGCGGTCTGCTCGGCAACCGTCTCGCCCTTGTCGTAGCGGCTTTGCATCCAGGCCACCGACATGTCGACGCTGTCGGCATAGACGATGGGGGCGATGGCGTCGAAGAAGGCCAATGCCTCGGCGCCGGTTTCGGCGCGAAGGCTTTCGGCCAGCGCGCTGCTGGTCAGCGGTCCGGTGGCGATGATCCAGTGCCCTTCTGAGGGAAGCTCTGTAACCTCTTCCTCTACAACGGAAACCAGCGGATGCGAGCGCAGCCGTTCGGTGACGCTTTCGGCAAAGGGATCGCGGTCCACCGCCAGCGCGCCGCCTGCCGGCAGCCGGTGCCGGGCAGCCATTTCCATGGTAAGGCCGCCCGCCGCCCGCATTTCCCAATGCAGCAGGCCTACGGCGTTGCGTTCGTCATCGTCGGACCGGAACGAGTTGGAACAGACCATCTCGGCGAACAGCCCGGTGCGGTGGGCGAAGGTGCCGACGCGGGGCCGCATCTCGTGGATCACCACCGGCACGCCCAGGCGCACGGCGGCCCAGGCGGCCTCGGACCCGGCCATGCCGCCGCCGATGATGTGAAGGGATTCCATGCCGGCGATGTATCGCCCGGGCCCCGCCAGTTCAACCGTCAGATCAGGGCGATGCGTTCGCGCTGGGTTGCGTCGGGGTAGGGGCGGTAAAGGCCGACGTCGGCCTGCGCGATCATGCCGTGCATCTGGTCGTAGCGCCGCGTCGCTTCGTCATCCGCCTTTGCCAGGACAGAGAACGCCGTGTCCAGCGTGGCCAGATTTGGCAGTTCGACCTCAAGCAGGAAGTCGGTGTGCACGCCGGAGCCAAGGCCGAACTTGCGGCGCAGAAGCTGCCAGCCGGTGATGAGACCCTGCGCCTGGAGGTATTCCATCCAGTGCGAGCAAGCCTGGGCGAAGACCAGAGCCCGCGCCTCGGGGCGAAGTTCGATCAAGCAGTGATAGAGGTTCATCCGGGTCCTCCTTTGCGGACCGAATCAAACCACGGACAGGTTTCCAGACGCTTAACCGCAGCCGCATCCCGGCCCCCGGGGCCGCGGGGTGCGTTCCCCCGGCCCCGCGGCGGGGAGGCTAGAACAACCCGCGCCGGAACAGGACATCCACCGGCTGCGGCGTGTCGAAGGCGTGGTCGGCGACCGGATCGCCGCTACCCGAACCGCCGAAGGTCCAGCTTACGCCCAGTTCCAGCCGCGTGTCGGACGGCGCTCCGTTGCGCCCCGACAGCCCGTCCTGCACCACCGCCAGCGTCACCTGGGTTGCCCCGGCCACCCGGTAGCGGACCCCGGCGCGCACCTCGTGCGCAAGGGCGCGGAAGGCGGTTTCGTCGAATTCCGTCAGCATGACGCCGCCGTAGATCCGCAACCTGTCGCTGACATCATGCGAAAGCCCTGCCGAGACGGTCAGCCAATCCAGGTCGGCATTCGACATGCCGGCCCCGGCGCGGGCTTGCACGACGGTGCGGTCGCCAAGCGCCAGCATCCCCGCCACGCCGCCTTCGACGGTGGTCACGCTGCGGCCGTCGATGTCGGCGACGCTGGCATAGAAGCCGTATTTGCGGCCGGGTTTCGGCATCAGATACAGATGGGCGTCGACCGAAAGCAGGGCGCCGTCCGGTCGGTCGGCAAAGCCGAGGCCGAACTGCAGGCCATGCGCGCTGCCGATCTTCCAGTCGCCCGACAGGCTGGCAAAGGGCTGCTCGTCGCCATCGACGCCGGCCGAGATCGTGGCCCAGGTCAGGCCCAGGCTGTCGGCCTGGGCGGGCAGGGTCGGGGCAAGGGCAAGCAGAACGGCGGCAAGGGTCAACGGGCGCGACATGGGGCACCAAGGGTCTGGGCCGGGGGGCACCTTCTGAACGCCGAGCCGGAGAGGGTTGGTTCGGAGGCTTCGCCATCCGCCGGGCGCTGGCCCGTTGCCTCTGCTATGCCTGCGAACACCGATTCACGGAAGAGAAACCTTAACTGTCGGTTAACGGCGCTGCCGCCTGCAGCGCCGCCCGCTGGGCCGTGGCAAAGCCCGCCGGATCGTCGCCCGCGCCAAACCGCCCCAGTTCGGCGGCCTTGAGGAAGAACCCCGCTGCAGGCAGTCCCTGGGCCAGCCGTCCGGCGCAGACGGCGGCCCGAAACGGTCGGCCCGCCGCCGCGTCAGCGTCCATCGTCGCCTCAAGCGCGGCCGTCAACTCGCCCATCCGCAGGCCCAGATCGCGCGCCAGCGCGCCATAGGTCACGGTGGCCCCCGCCGCTGCAAGCGCGGCCAGGCGCGCCTCAAGCGGTGTCATCGGCCTCGGTGGCGACGCGGGCGACCGACACCACTTCTTCGTCGGCGCCGACGTTGAACACCCGCACGCCGCCCGCGCTGCGGGACCGGAAGCTGATCTGCTCGACCGGCACCCGGATCGACTGGCCGGTCGAGGTGGCCAGCATGATCTGGTCCGGCAACTCGACCGGGAAGCTGGCGACGATGCGCCCGCCGCGCGGCCCCGGCGAGATCGCCTTGACGCCCATGCCGCCGCGCCCGCGCACCGGATAATCGTGGCTGGACGACAGCTTGCCCGACCCGCCCGCGGTGATGGTCAGGATCAGGTCTTCCGCCGCCGACATCTCGGCATAGCGATCGGGCGACAGCTGGCCGGCCGCGACGGTCTCTTCCTCGTCGTCGGCCTCGTCCTCGGTCACGCCGGCCACAAGGCGGCGCTGCTTGAGATAGGCCTCGCGCTCTTCCGGGGTGGCCTCGAAGTGGCGGATGATCGACATGCTGACCACACGGTCTCCGCCACCCAGGCGGATGCCGCGCACGCCGGTGCTGCCGCGCGACTTGAACACGCGGATTTCCGTCGTGGGGAAACGGATGGCGCGGCCCAGGTGGGTGACCAGCATGACATCGTCATTCTCATCCGCGATGGCGGCGTTCACCAGGCTGACGCCCTCGGGCAGTTTCATCGCGATCTTGCCGTTGCGCATGACGTTGGTGAAGTCGGAAAGGTCGTTCTGCCGCACGTCGCCGTCACTGGTGGCAAAGACGATCTGCAGGTTGGCCCAGTCTTCTTCCGGCACATCCACCGGCATCAGCGCGGCGATGGAAATGCCCGTCTCGATCGGCAGGATGTTGACCATGGCCTTGCCCTTGGCGGTGCGGCCGGCCAGCGGCAGGCGCCAGGTCTTCAGCTTGTAGACCATGCCATCGGTTGTGAAGAACAACAGCCAAGTGTGCGTATTGGAGACGAAAAGCGTCGTCACCACATCGTCTTCCTTGGTCTGCATCGAGGCCAGGCCCTTGCCGCCGCGGTTCTGGCTGCGGAACTCGGCCAGGGGGGTGCGCTTGATATAGCCGCCCGATGTGATGGTAACGACCATCTCTTCGCGCTCGATCAGGTCCTCGTCGTCAAGATCGCCTTCCCAATCGACGATCTCGGTCCGGCGCGGCACGGCGAACAGCGCCTTCACCTCGGCCAGTTCGGCCGAGATGATCGCCATGATGCGGTCGCGCGAGCCGAGAATCTCAAGGTAATCCTTGATCTTGCCGGCCAGTTCCTCCAGCTCGTCGGTGATTTCCTTGACGCCCATCGCGGTCAGCCGCTGCAACCGCAAGTCCAGAATGGCGCGGGCCTGGGCCTCGGACAGGTTGTAGGTGCCGTCCTCGTTGATCGGGTGGGTGGGGTCGTCGATCAGCCGGATGTAGGGCGCGATGTCATGCGCCGGCCAACGCCGCGTCATCAGGCGGTCACGCGCCTCGGCCGGGTCGGCGGAGGAGCGGATGGTGGCCACCACCTCGTCCACGTTCGACACCGCCACCGCCAGACCGCAGAGGATATGGCTGCGCTCGCGTGCGCGGCGCAATTCATGGGCCGTGCGGCGGGCCACCACTTCCTCACGGAAGGTAATGAAATGGCTTAGGAAATCACGCAGGGTCAGGGTTTCCGGCCGGCCGCCGTTCAGGGCCAGCATGTTGCAGCCGAAGCTGATCTGCATCGGCGTGAAGCGGAACAACTGGTTCAGCACAACGTCCGGCGTGGCGTCGCGCTTCAGTTCGATCACCACCCGCACGCCGATGCGGTCGCTTTCGTCGGCAACGTTCGAGATGCCCTCGATCCGCTTTTCGCGCACCATCTCGGCGATCTTCTCGATCATCGAGGCCTTGTTCACCTGATAAGGCACGTCGTCCAGGACGATGGCCCAGCGGTCCTTGCGAATCTCTTCGATGTGCGTGCGGGCGCGGATGATCACGCTGCCGCGGCCTTCGAGATAGGCCTTGCGGGCGCCCGAGCGGCCCAGGATCAGCGCGCCGGTGGGAAAGTCCGGCGCCGGGATGATCTCCATCAGCGCCTCCATGCTGATGTCGGGGTTGGCGATCAGGGCCAGGGTGGCGTCGATGACTTCGCCCAGATTGTGCGGTGGGATATTGGTCGCCATGCCGACCGCAATGCCACCCGCGCCGTTGACCAGCATGTTGGGGAATCGCGCCGGCAGGACGGTGGGTTCGCGGTCCTTGCCGTCATAGTTGTCCTGAAAATCGACGGTGTCCTTGTCGATGTCGGCCAGCAGAAAGGCCGCCGGCTTGTCCATCCGCACTTCGGTATAGCGCATTGCCGCGGCGGTATCGCCGTCCATGCTGCCGAAGTTGCCCTGACCATCCAGCAGCTTGAGCGACATCGAGAACGGCTGTGCCATGCGCACCAGCGCGTCATAGATCGCGCTGTCGCCGTGGGGGTGGTATTTCCCCATGGTGTCGCCGACCGGCCGGGCCGACTTGCGATAGGGTTTGTCGTGGGTGTTTCCGGTCTCGCTCATTGCAAACAGGATGCGCCGGTGCACCGGCTTCAGCCCGTCGCGCAGGTCGGGGATGGCGCGGCTGACGATCACGCTCATCGCATAGTCGAGATAGGCCGTCCGCATCTCTTGCGCGATGTCGACCTGGGGGCCGTGGTAGGCCGGCCGCTCGGGCGTTTCGCCCTTGTTTTCAGTGTCTTCCGGGGTATCGACCACGATCTGCCTTGTCTGCCCGCAAAGGGCCCAGATTTTGTTGGTTGCAGGTTACACCATACCGCAGATGGGGTGCAATGGCAGGGGAGGCGCCTTTGTCCGCGGCTCGCCCCTTGCGGCGGCGCGGCGCCGCCGGTAGGACGCCGCGGCGATGACCGATGCCCTGCGCCCGCCCGCCCCCCGCGCCCTGACCACAGTCGAAGACCTGGTGCGCAAGGGCCTGGCCAAGGCCGCCGACCGCGGCGCCCTGACGGCGGTCGCGGCGGCCTTCCGCATCCGCATTCCCCCGGCCCTGCCGCTGGACAGCGCCGGCGTGCGGGCGCAGATCGTGCCCTCCTCCGCCGAACTGGACATCCGCCCCGAAGAGCGCATCGACCCGATCGGCGACGACGCCCACCGCCCGGTGCCCGGCTTGACCCACCGCTACCCCGACCGCGCCATCCTGCACGCCACGCAAACCTGCGAGGTCTACTGCCGCTTCTGCTTTCGTCGCGAAAAGGTGGGCGACACCGGCGCCCTGTCCGATGCCGACTTCGCCTCGGCGCTGGCTTACCTGCGGGCCAGCCCGCAGATCCGCGAGGTGATCTTCACCGGCGGCGACCCGCTGACCCTATCGCCCCGGCGGCTGTCGGCGATGTTGCGCGCGCTGGAAGCGATCCCCGCGCTTGAGGTGATCCGCTTCCACAGCCGCATTCCGGTCGTGGCCCCCGAAAAGGTGACCGAGGCACTGGTCGCGGCGCTGGACGGCCGGCTGCCGGTCTGGCTGGTGATCCACATCAACCACCCCGACGAGATCACGCCCGAGGCCGCCGCCGCCCTGCGCCGGCTGACCCGCGCCGGCATTCCGCTGTTGTCGCAGACGGTGCTGCTGAAGGGCGTGAACGCCGATGCCGATACGCTGGAAGCGCTGTTTCGCAAGCTGATCGCGCAGCGGGTCAAGCCCTACTACCTGCACCACCCCGACCTTGCCAAAGGCACCGGCCACTTCCGTCTGCCGCTGGCGGAAGGCCAGGCGATCATGGCGGCCCTGCGCGGCCGCCTGTCGGGCATCGCCCAGCCGACCTATGTGCTGGATATTCCCGGCGGCCACGGCAAGGTGCCGGTGGGGCCTGACTACCTGGAACCTGACGGGCAGGGCGGCTGGATCGTGACCGACCCGAACCGCAACCGTCACAGCTACAAGGACCTCTAGCCCTTCCTCTCTGGACAAGTATCCCACGGGGGTCCGGGGGTGTGAAACCCCCGGCCGCGGCCGGTCACTTGGCCCGCGTGGGCCGGTCAAACACCTTGCGGCCCATGATCGAGCCGACCAGATCGACCATCAGCCGCGCCGTCATGCCACGGTCGTCGAGAAAGGGGTTCAGTTCCACCAGGTCCAGGCTGCTGACAAGGCCGCTGTCGTGCAAGAGCTCGGCCACCAGATGCGCCTCGCGGAAGGTCGTCCCCCCCGGCACCGTGGTGCCGACACCCGGCGCGATGGAGGGGTCGAGGAAATCGACGTCCAGGCTGACGTGCAGCATTCCGCCCGCCGCGCGGCAGGCGGCAAGGAACTCGCGCAGCGGCGCGCCGATGCCGCGTTCGTCGATCACCCGCATGTCGTTGATGGCGATGTCGCGTTCCAGCATTGCCGCCTGTTCCGCCGGATCGACCGAGCGGATGCCGAACATGCAGATGCGCGGGGCGGGCACCGGGGCAGGAAACGGCGGAAAGGCGTCGAACCCCTCGCGGCCCGCAATATAGGCCAGCGGCGTGCCGTGCAGGTTTCCGCTGGTGCTGGTCAGCGGGGTGTGAAAGTCGGAATGCGCGTCCAGCCACAGCAGGAACAGCGGCCGGCCCTGGCGTTCGGCAAAGGCCGCCGCCCCGGCGGCCGAGCCCAGCGCCAGCGAATGGTCGCCGCCCAGGATGATCGGCAGGCCGCCCTGCGACAGGGCATCGTCCACCCGGTCCATCAGCACCTCGGTCCAGCCCACCGTCTCGGCCAGGGAATGCACCACCGGGTTGGCGCAGGTCACGGGCCGCAGCGCGGGCAGCGCCAGATCGCCCCAGTCCTCGACCCCGTGCCCCTCGGCGGCAATGGCCTGGGCAAGGCCCGCCACGCGATAGGCGGCCGGGCCCATCAGGCAGCCGGGGCGCCGTTGCCCGCTGTCGATGGGCGCGCCGATCAGGATGCATCTGGCCATGGGGTCCTCCGTGCCGTTCCGGACGACTATACCGGCCCGACCGGCCCCTACCACCCCCAGAGCCGCAAAAGCCGCCAGCCGAATGCACATTGACGCGACCCACGCACGCGGCCCATTGGAAGCGCGCGCCGCGCCCACTAGGATGCAGGGTGCCGCAAGGGAGAGACCGCTCAGATGATCGTAGAACTTGGCCACTATGCCCTGATCCTGGCCCTGATGGTGGCGCTGGTGCAGTCCATTCTGCCGCTCTACGGCGCGCAGGCGCGCAATCCGGCGCTGATGGGGCTGGCGGTGCCCGCCGCGGTGACCCAGTTGGCGCTGGTCGCGTTTTCCTTCGGGGTGCTGACCTGGGCCTTCGTGAAGTCCGATTTCTCGCTTGCCGTGGTCACGGCGAACAGCCACACGCTGAAGCCGATGCTCTACAAGGTCACCGGCGTCTGGGGCAACCACGAGGGCTCGTTGCACCTGTGGGTGCTGATCCTGGCACTGTTCGGAGCCGCCGTCGCGGTGTTCGGGGCGAACCTTCCGGCCGCGCTGCGCGCCCGGGTGATCGGCGTGCAGGGCGCGATCGGGGTGGCCTTCCTGGCCTTCCTGATCTTCACCTCGAACCCGTTCTGGCGCCTGGCCGAGCCGCCCTTGAACGGCGCCGACCTGAACCCGCTCTTGCAGGACCCCGGCCTGGCCTTCCATCCGCCGTTTCTCTACCTTGGCTATGTCGGCCTTTCGATGGCCTTCTCCTTTGCCGTTGCGGCCCTGATCGAGGGCCGGGTGGACGCCGCCTGGGCCCGCTGGGTGCGGCCCTGGACGCTGACCGCCTGGGTGTTCCTGACCATCGGCATCGTGCTGGGGTCCTGGTGGGCCTATTACGAACTGGGCTGGGGCGGGTTCTGGTTCTGGGACCCGGTCGAGAACGCCAGCTTCATGCCCTGGCTCCTGGCCGCCGCCCTGCTGCACTGCGCCATCGTGGTGGAAAAGCGCGAGGCGCTGAAAAGCTGGACCATCCTGCTGGCCATCCTCGCCTTCGGCTTTTCGCTGATCGGCACCTTCATCGTGCGCTCGGGCGTCATCACTTCGGTCCATTCCTTCGCGTCGGACCCCGCCCGCGGGGTGTTCATCCTGGCGATCCTTGGCTTCTTCACCGGCGGTGCATTGCTGCTGTTCGCGCTGCGCGCCAGCGCGATGGAGTCGAAGGGCTTGTTCGGCATGGTCAGCCGCGAGGGCGCCCTGGTGGCCAACAACATCCTTCTCGCCGTCTCGGCCTTCGTGGTCTTCATCGGCACCATCTGGCCCCTGATCGCGGAAATCGTGATGGGCCGCACCGTTTCGGTGGGCGAGCCCTTCTTCAACGCCGCCTTCACGCCCTTTGCCGTGGCCCTGGCCGTGATCCTGCCGCCCGGGGCGATGCTGGCCTGGAAGCGCGGCAGCCTGAGCCGGTCGCTGCGCAGCCTGGTCCCGGCCGCGGTGCTGGCGCTGGCGCTGGCGGCGCTGGCCTGGGCGATGCAGACCGGCCGCTCGGCCCTGGGGCCGGTGGGGCTGGGCCTTGGCGGCTGGCTGGTCTTCGGGGCGCTGACCGACCTCTGGGCGCGCACCGGGCGCGGGGCGAACCGCCCTGGCCGGTTGATCCGCCTGCCACGGGCCGACTGGGGCAAGGCCACGGCCCATGCCGGCCTTGGGATCGTCATCTTCGCCGTCGCCGCCCTGCATGCCTGGAAGGTCGAGGACATCCGCATCGCCAAGCTGGGAGAGACCTTCCCGCTGGGGTCCTATGAGGTGACCCTCAAGGACGTGCGCCAGGTCGAGGGGCCGAACTACACCTCGACCACCGCCGAAATGCTGGTGACGAAGGACGGCGCGCCGGTCGCCACGCTGTTCCCCGAAAAGCGTGTCTATCCGGTGCAGGCCATGCCCACCACCGAGGCCGCCATCGACCAGGGCCTGTTCCGCGACCTTTACCTGGTGATCGGCGACCCGCAGCAGGGCGGCGGCTGGGCCGTGCGCGGCTATATCGAGCCCTTCGCAAGCTGGCTGTGGACCGGCGCCGCGCTGATGGCGCTGGGCGGGTTCCTCAGCCTGACCGACCGGCGCTACCGGGTGGCCGCCGGGGCGCGCAAGGCATCGGTGCAGGGGGTGCCCGCGGAATGAGCGTGGTTCGCAAGCGGTGGTGGGGTGGAACCCCGGCCTGCATCCTGGCGATCGGTCTGGCGCTGGCAACGCCCGCGCTGGCGGTGCAGCCCGACGAGATCCTGGCCGATCCTGCACTCGAGGCCCGCGCCCGAGACATCAGCCGGCAGATCCGCTGCCCGGTCTGCCAGGGCGAATCGATCGACGATTCCAACGCCACCATCAGCCGCGACCTGCGCATCATCCTGCGCGAGCGGCTGGTGGCCGGGGACAGCGACGACCAGGTGATCGACTTTCTTGTCGCCCGCTATGGCGAGTTCATCCTTTACAACCCGCGCGCCACCGGGTCGAACCTGATCCTCTGGCTGGCCGGTCCTGCGATGCTGGCCCTTGGCGGCGGCATCGCCTTGGCCGCGTTCCGCCGCAAGACCGCGCCCGAGACCGGGCTGAGCGCCGATGAGGAAGCCCGGCTGAAGGAAATCCTCAAGCGGTGACGCGGCGTTCTGCCTTTCGCGGGGCCTGCGCGGGGCTAGACTGCGGGCCGCAAAGAGGAGGCGGCGCGATGGCTTGGCAGACGATCCGGGCAAGCGAGGACGGCGGGGTGACGACCCTGGCCCTGAACCGCCCCGAGGTGATGAACGCGCTGTCCTCGGCGCTGCGGCTGGAACTGGCCGCGGCGCTGCGCGCGGCGCAGGCCAGGGCCCGTTGCATCGTGATCACCGGGATGGGGCGTGCCTTCTGCTCGGGGCAGGACCTGAACGATGCCGGCCGGATCGAGGCGGTCGATTTCGAGCGCATCCTGAACGACGAATACGTGCCGCTGCTGCGGCTGATTACCGACAGCCCGGTGCCGGTGATCGCCGCCGTGAACGGGGCGGCGGCCGGGGCAGGGGCCAACCTTGCGCTGGCCTGCGACGTGGTGATCGCGGCCGAAAGCGCCAGCTTCATCCAGGCCTTCACCCGCATCGGCCTGATTCCGGATGCCGGCGGCACGCACTGGCTGCCCCGCCAGATTGGCCTGGCCCGGGCGCTGGGCACGGCGCTTTTCGCCGAGAAGATCTCCGCCCGGCAGGCCGCCGACTGGGGCATGATCTGGGAAGCCGTGCCCGATGCCGACTTTGCGGCTCATGTCGCCGCGCGCGCCGCCCATCTGGCCAACGGCCCGACCGTGGCCTACCGCGCGCTGCGCGAAACCTTGCGCGGCAGCTTCGAGCGTGACCTTGACGCCGCCCTGGCCGTGGAGGCCCGGCTGCAGGGCATTTGCGGCCGTACCGAAGATTTCCGCGAAGGCGTCGCGGCCTTTCTGGAAAAGCGCCCGCCGCGGTTTCGCGGGGCCTGAGGCACCGCGCATCTGCGCTGATCTGCTTCAACGCCGGCAGGGCTCTTGACGGCGCCGCCCATCCGGGCGCTGCATGCCGCCGCAGCGTTCCCGGAGACCCGCATGCCCGACCCCGACCCCAACCGCGACGACGTGGTGCGCGCCTATTGCCGCATCCGGCGCGCTGTCGGCTGGCTGGGCCTGGCGCTGCCGGTCGTCCTGATCCTGGGCGGGGTTCTCAGCCAGCGCGCGGTCGAGCCGTCGATTTCCGACTACTACCATACCCTGATGCGCGACGCCTTCGTCGGCGTGCTGACCGCCATCGGCCTGTTCCTGATCACCTATCCCGGCCATGCCCGGGCGCGGGGCGAGCGGCTGTCGGACGACCTGATCAGCACCGTCGCCGGGATCGCCGCCTTCGGGGTGGCCTATTTCCCGAACGAGGTGCGCACCAACGCCAACCTGCTTGGCTCGATCACCCAGCAGGCGCTGGGGGCCAAGGCTGCCGCTGCCGCGCATTATCTGAGCGCGATCGTCTTCCTGACGGCGCTTGCGGCGTTGTGCCTGGGCCGCTTTGCCCGCACCGCCAAACCCGTCCGCCGCCGCATCTACCGGGCCTGCGGCAGGACCATCCTGGCGATGACCGTCGCCGTGATCGTTGCGTCATGGTTCAGAATCCGCGGCCCCGAGGCGCCGCAGAAGATTGTTACCGACGGCCGGCTTGTGTTGTGGTTCGAGGCTGTGGCGGTCTGGGCCTTCGCGCTGGCCTGGTTGGTGAAGGGACGGGTCGAGGAACGCCTGACCCGCCCCCGAAAGCCGCCTCAGCGGCAGGGCTGAAGCAGCCGGATGCCCTTTTCGGTGACGATCACCACCACCTCGTCGGCCAGAGGCCCTTCGACCCCCAGCAGCGGGCCACGCACCGCCATCACCCGACCGGCGGGCTCGGCAAAGCCCTCTTCCACCACCATGCCGTCGAACAGCAGCGCGTTCAGCCCGCGCACCGGTTGCGGATCGGCCAGGGCGACCGCTCCGCCTTCGCCGCCGGCGAACCACGAGTCGCGGTCATAGTCCGCCTGCTGGTAGGCCCCGCACTGCTCGGGGTGGCCAAAGTCGGCATAGGGCTCGGCCAGGGCTGCAACCGGCTGCGCCGCCATAAGGCCGCCCAGCAACCGCCGCATCACGCCCCCCGCGACAAAGCCGCGACCCCGGTCCGCGCCATCTCGCGCAGGCCAAGGGGGCGCATCAGATCGGCGAAGGCGTCGATCTTCTCGGGCGTGCCGGTCATCTCGAAGACAAAGCTCTCCAGCGTCGAATCCACCACCTTGGCGCGGAAGATCTCGCACAGCCGCAGCGCCTCGATCCGTTGCTCGCCCTTGCCCGCAACCTTGAACAGCGCGAGTTCGCGCTGGACCGACGGTCCTTCGGTCGTCAGGTCGTGCACTTCGTAGACCGGCACCATCCGGGACAGCTGTGCCTCGATCTGGTCGATCACCGCCGGCGTGCCGCGGGTGACCACGGTGATGCGCGAGCGGTGTCCGGTGTGGTCCACCTCGGCCACGGTGAGACTGTCGATGTTGTAGCCGCGACCCGAGAACAGCCCGATCACCCGCGCCAGGACCCCCGGCTCGTTCTCGACGATAACCGCAAGGGTGTGGCTCGTCTCCACCTCGGAATGACTGTCGCGCAGGTCATAGGCCGAATGGCTGGACGACCCCTTCTTGATGTTCAGCGCCGACACCTTCGTCTCCTTCGTCCCCGGTCGCGGAAGTTGCTTGCCCGCGAGGCCTGGAATACAAGATGCGGGTCGCCATCGCCAGAGGTTTGCCGATGCCGGGTTCCGTGACGCGTTCGCGCAGGTTCGCGCTTGGGCTGGTGCTTGCCTTGGGCAGCCCTTTCGCCGCAGAGGTGGCCCGTGCCGAGGGGCAAGGCGGTGATCGGCCGTCCGAGGCCGAGCAGGCGCTGGACCGGGCGTTGCGGCAGGCGGTGGAACGGGCAGCGACGACGGACCAGATGCAGGCGACCTGGCTGCAGGTCTTTGCGACCGCGGAACGTGATGGTGCGCCGGGGCTTGGCCCGCTGGATCGGGAGCTGTCGGCGCAGATGGACCTGGCCCGCCACCGGGCGCGTCGGCTGGCGCAAATGCTGGAGTTCGACCTGAACGGCGACTTCGTCGTGACCGTCGAGGAACTGCGCCCCTTCGCCCAGCAGAAGGCGAACCAGCCGCTGCGCTCGGGCGACACCGAGGTCGAGCCGACCGAGGCACAGAAAGGCCAGATCGTCGAGGCCTTCCTGGCCGAAGTCCTCGCGCTGGATGCCAACGGCAATGGCCGGCTGGATGCGGACGAACTGGCCGCCCTGAACGACCGGGACCGGCGGTCCTTTGACGGGGACCGCGGCATCTTTGCCTTTGCGCCGCTCTTGGATGCCGATGCTGATGGCGTGCTGACCCGGGCCGAGCATCTGGCCGGGCTGCTGTCGGCGACCGAAGGCCTGGACGCCGACAAGGACGGCCGCCTGACCGAGGCCGAGCGTGCCGCCTTCCTGCAACGTCCGCCGGTCGTCGCCAGGCCGATCGACCCCGCCGAGGTGCTGATCGACACCTATCTGCGCCCCGAATGCCGGCTGAACCCGGTGCCGGACGCGGCGCAGGTGGTGGCGGTGGCCGGCTACGAGGGCGCGGCGCTGTCGACGCTGCGGATCGGCCGCGAGGGCAGCCTGACCACGGTCGCCGACGTGATCGTGCCGGAAGGCGAGGGCAAGCTGTTTGTGGTCGCCGATTTCCAGGAGGCGGTGATCCTGCGCTTTTCCGGTGCGGTCGGGCGGATCAACGGCGTGATCGGGCTGGATGCGGCGGTGGCGACGATGGGGCTTGAGCGGCGCCAGCTCAAGCGCTTCGGCACGATCACGCCGCCCTGCACCACCGACCTGTGGGACCCGGAGAAAAAGAACGAACCCGCCCCGCTGGAGCGGCTGACCGCGGCGCTGGGCCGGCCGCCGCTGGCCCTGGTCGCGGCCTATACCGTGGGCGCGGTCGATCTGGGCCGCGCCGAGGTGCTGCCGCTGGCGCCGCTGCCGGGCGCCCGCAGCCTGCCGGGCGACGCCCCCGCGGCCGCGATCTGGGCCGAAATGCTGCGCCACAATCCCGGCGGCCTGGTGGACATCGCCGCCGAAGACGTGGTCGCGCCCTACCAGACCGCTCCCTACACGGTGCTGCCGCAAGAGGCGGGCCTGGCGCAACTGGTGGAACAGGGGCTGCTGACGCCGCAGCCGCGCGGCCCGGCCGAGAACATGGTGATCGAGGACGAGAACGGCCGCATCACCCTGAACGGCAAGGTCATCTTCCCCGGCCATGGCGACGACATGATCGGCTCTGGCGGGCTGGCCTATACCGAAGAGGCACCGAAGACCTGGGTTGGACGCAAGCAGGCGGAATACGTGGTCGAAGGCCCGATCACCCTGCCAGATGGCCTGCAGGGTAGCCATTCGGTCATCTTCCTGTTGCCAAAGGGCGTCGAGATGCCCAAGGGCGACCCGGGCCATTCGAAGATCCGCCCGCAGGACTGACCGCGCCCGCCGGCCGCTGGACCCGACGCCAGATTGCATGCAACGACGGCGCGCGCATCCGCCCCCGCCCCCCTTCATCTTGGCCGCAAATACCCCGGGGGTCCGGGGGCTGGCCCCCGGTCCGCCCGCGTCAGACCAGCACGGCGCCGGATCGGAAGGCCTCGGCATCGGCCGACAAGAGCATCTCGTTGTGCGGCTTGCCCGAGGGGATCATCGGGAAGCAGTTCTCGTGCTTTTCCACCAGGCAGTCGAAGATCACCGGGCCGGGAGACTTGATCATCTCGTTGATCGCGTCGTCCAGGTCCTTGGGGTCGCTGCACTTGATGCCCTTGGCCCCGAAAGCCTCGGCCAGTTTCACGAAATCGGGCAGGCTTTCGCTCCACGAATGCGAATAGCGCTCACCGTGCAGAAGCTCTTGCCACTGCCGCACCATGCCAAGGCGTTCGTTGTTCAGGATGAACTGCTTCACCGGCGCGCGGAACTGCATCGCGGTGCCCATTTCCTGCATGTTCATCAACCAGGACGCCTCGCCCGCGACGTTGATCACCAGCGCCTCGGGGTGGGCGATCTGCACGCCGATCGAGGCCGGCAGGCCATAGCCCATGGTGCCAAGGCCGCCCGAGGTCATCCAGCGGTTGGGGTCCTCGAAGCCCAGGTACTGCGCCGCCCACATCTGATGCTGGCCGACCTCGGTGCAGATGTAGCGGTCGTGGCCCTTGGTCAGCGCCTCAAGCCGTTGCAGCGCGTATTGCGGCTTGATCGACTTGGTGCTCGGCTCATAGGCCAAGCAATTGACCGCGCGCCATTCGGCGATCTGCTTCCACCACTTCGCCAGGCCCTCCTTGTTGACCTTGCGGCCGCGGGCCTTCCAGACCTTCAGCACGTCCTCCAGCACATGGCCGACGTCGCCGATGATCGGCACATCGACGTGGATCACCTTGTTGATCGACGATGGGTCGATGTCGATGTGCACCTTGCGCGAGCGGGGCGAGAAATCCTTGACCCGGCCGGTGATGCGATCATCAAAGCGGGCGCCGACGTTGATCATCAGGTCGCAGCCGTGCATCGCCAGGTTGGCTTCGTAGAGGCCATGCATCCCCAGCATGCCCAGCCAGGCCTTGCCGCTGGCCGGATAGGCGCCAAGGCCCATCAGCGTCGAGGTGATGGGCATCCCCGTCGCATCGACCAGTTCGCGCAACAGCAGGCTGGCGCCGCGACCCGAGTTGATGACTCCTCCGCCGGTGTAGAACACCGGCCGCTCGGCCGTTTCCAGCATCTCGACCAGGCGGGTGATCGCCTCGATGTCACCCTTGACCCGCGGCTGATAGTGGTCGGTCTTCATCTTTTCGGGCGGCACGTATTCCGCGGTGGCGAACTGCACGTCCTTGGGGATGTCGATCAGCACCGGCCCCGGTCGGCCCGACTTGGCCACATGAAACGCCTTGTGGATGGTCTCGGCCAGCCGGGCGGTGTCCTTCACCAGCCAGTTCATTTTGGTGCAGGGCCGGGTGATGCCCACGGTGTCGGCCTCCTGGAAGCCGTCGGTGCCGATCATGAAGGTGGGAACCTGGCCGGTCAGCACCACCAGCGGGATCGAATCCATCAAGGCATCGGTCAACCCGGTCACCGCATTGGTGGCGCCGGGGCCCGAGGTCACCAGCGCGCAGCCGACCTTGCCGGTCGAGCGGGCATAGCCCTCGGCCATGTGGATGGCGCCCTGCTCGTGCCGCACCAGGATGTGGCGGATGTCGTTTTGCAGGAAGATCTCGTCATAGATCGGCAGCACCGCGCCGCCCGGATAGCCGAAGACCACCTCGACGCCCTGATCCTTGAGCGCCTGCACCACCATCTTCGCCCCGGTCATCGCCTTCGTCATCGCTTGTCGTCCCTTTGCCGTCCGATCCAAGAAAAAGCCCCCGGGGAGGGGTTCCCGAGGGCGCATGGTCACCTTCATGGTGTGCCGTTACCGGCCCATGCGCCTGATCCCCCAAACTACAAGAACCTGCGCCATCGTCGCCTCACAAGGTCTTTTCCGCGCGGGACACTAGGCCGGGCCTTCGGGGGCGTCAACCGCAAAAGCGGATCAAAAATGCCGCAGGGGCACCGGATTTTGAACGAATGTTGCGACGGGCGCGCCGCCGTGCGCAATTTCCCGAAACTGCGCGGGGGTGCAGAGCCGCTTGTGCGCGGCTGAGTCGGCAAGGGGCTTCTGTCGGCCCGGCCTGATGCGCTAGAAGTCGTGCAGCGCCGCCGGGTCTGCGGCCGCAAGGGAGTTGCCATGAAGCTGTATTACTCGCCGGGGGCCTGCTCGCTGGCCTCGCACATCACGCTGGAAGAGGCCGGGGTGGATTACACCGCCGAGAAGGTGAACCTGCGCGACAAGACGACCGAAAGCGGCGCGTCGTATCTGGCCGTCACCCCGCGCGGCGCGGTGCCGGCGCTGGACCTGGGCGGCGGCGAGGTGCTGACCGAGGGCGTCGCCATCATGCAATATGTGATGGACACCGCGAAGCCCGGCCACCTGCCGGCGCTGGGCACGCTGCAGCGCGCGCGCCTGGTCGAGGCGCTGAACTACGTCGCGACCGAGGTCCACAAGACCTATTCACCGCTGTTCCGCGGTCTGGAGGGTGCCGCGAAGGACGCGCAGCTGGCCCTGCTGGACGCCCGGCTGAAGGTGCTTGAGGACAGGCTGGCCGATGGCCGCGGCTGGCTGACCGGGGCCGATTTCACCCCCGCCGACGCCTATCTGTTCACCGTCACCAACTGGTCCAAACCGATGGGCCACGACCTGGCGAAGTTTCCGCGGATCGAGGCGCTGCGGGCCAAGGTGGCCGCGCGGCCGTCGGTCGCGGCGGCGATGACGGCCGAGGGACTGCTGAAATAGCAGGCAAAGGCCCGGTGCCTGGGCAGTCTGCCCGGGCGCCTTGGCCGGTGACGCAAGGTCAGGCCGAGGCAGCGCTTGCCCCGGCCCGCCGACATATGCCTGCGGCGAAAAACCGGTTTGCAAGCCGCGCCGGTCTGGCTAGGGTTCCGCCACCAACCAGCGATCCGATGAGAGCAGGGTCGCAAAGAAACCAGTGGAGGAACTCTATGGATCGTCGCTCATTCCTGACCAAGGCCGCGGTCGGCGGCACGATGGCCGCCGGCGCCACGGCCCTGGCTGCCCCGGCCATCGCGCAGGACGCCCCGACCGTCACCTGGCGGGTGACCTCGTCCTTCCCGAAATCGCTCGACACCATCTTCGGCGCCGCCGAGACGATGTCGAAATACGTGTCGGAGATGACCGACGGCAAGTTCACCCTGCAAGTCTTTCCGGCAGGCGAACTGGTGCCTGGCCTGGAAGCGGCGGATGCCGTGTCGGCGGGCACGGTCGAAGTCTGCCATACCGTGCCGTACTACTTCTGGGGCAAGGACCCGACCTATGCGCTGGGCGCGGCCGTGCCGTTCGGGCTGAACGCCCGGATGATGAACGCCTGGTGGTATCACGGCGGCGGCATCGACATGATGAACGAGTTCTATGCCACGCAGAACCTGATCGCCTTCCCGGCCGGCAACACCGGCGTGCAGATGGCGGGCTGGTATCGCAAGGAGATCAACTCGCTGGCCGACCTTCAGGGCCTGAAGATGCGGATCGGCGGCTTCGCCGGCAAGGTGATCGAGAAGCTGGGCGTGGTGCCGCAGCAGATCGCCGGCGGCGACATCTATCCGGCGCTGGAAAAGGGCACCATCGACGCCACCGAATGGGTCGGCCCCTATGACGACGAGAAGCTGGGCTTCTTCAAGGTCGCGCCCTACTACTATTATCCCGGCTGGTGGGAAGGCGGCCCGTCGATCGCCACCATGATCAACCTAGCCAAGTGGAACGAGCTGCCGAAATCCTATCAGGCGGCGCTGAAGGCGGGCTGCGTGGTGGCCAACACCGACATGCTGGCGGCCTATGACTGGAAGAACCCCACGGCGCTGAAATCCCTGGTTGCGAACGGGGCGCAGTTGCGGCCGCTGCCGCAGGACGTGCTGTCGGCGGCCTTCGACGCGGCCAATGCGACCTATGCCGAAGTCAGCGCCACCAACGCGACCTTCAAGAAGATCAAGGACGCGCAGGATGCCTTCCGCCGCGACGCCTATCTGAACGCGCAGATCGCCGAATACAATTACGACGTGTTCATGATGGCGCAGCAGCAGGCCGGCAAGCTGTGATCTGAGCCGAAGACGACAGCGACCGGCCCCGGGGCGCAGACCCCGGGGCCGTTTCGTGTCTGGCGGGGCGACGGACTGGCGAAGGGGCAGGGCTTGGCAACCTTGGGGCTTTGCCTGTAAGACGAGGGACAAAGACCGCAAAGAGGCCTGCGTTGAGCAATCCGGACAGTTTCATCCAGGAAGTCACCGAGGAAGTGCGGCGCGACCGGCTGTTCAAGCTGTACAAGCGCTTTGGCTGGATCGGTGTCGGCCTGATCGTGATCGTGGTCGCGGGCACCGCCGGCAACGAATGGCTGAAGGCGCGCGCCCGGGCCTCGGCCGAGGCCTTCGGCGACGGCGTCATCGAAGCGCTGGACATGGGCAGCCCCGAAGACCGCCGGTCGGCGCTGGCGGCGCTGGCGGTCAGCCCGGAACAGGCGCGGCTGCGCGACATGATCCTGGCCTCGGACCCGGCCGAGAACAAGGCGCAGACGCTGGCGGCCCTGGACACGGTGATCGCGGATGCAGCCGCCCCGGCGGTCTGGCGCGACCTGGCGGTGTTGCGCCGGGTGACGGTGGCGGGGGCCGACCAGCCCCTGGCCGAGCGGCGCGCGGCGCTGGAGGGAATTGCGGCGGCCGGGCGGCCCTATCGGGCGCTGGCGGCGGAACAGTTGGCCTATCTTCTAATCGAAGAGGGCAAGACCGATCAGGCGATCGCGGCATTGAACGCGCTGACCCAGGATCAGGATGCCACCGGCGCGCTTCGCGCGCGGGTGGCGCAGGTGGTGACGGCCCTGGGCGGCAAGCCCGAGGCAACGGAAGAGGCCGCGGCCGCATCGGACGGCTGAGACGGCCCGGCGGACGGCAGGAAAGAAGGGCAGGGGCGGTGCGCATGCGTCGGATCGGGTGGAAATCGGGCATCGCCCTTGTGGCGCTGATCGCGGCCTGCGGCGAGCGCGAGGTCATCCTTCAGGGCGAACGCTTCCCGGTGCGGGCACCGTTGGAGGCCAGCGTGCCGGTCGAGGGCCAACCCGCGCCGAAGGCGCCGTCGGAGGCGCTGCCTTCGGTCAGCGCGCCGATCTCGTTGCCCGGCGTGCAGGCCAATGCCGACTGGCCGCAGCGGGGCGGCAACGCGCGCCACGCCGCGCCGCACGCCGCGTTGTCGGCAGCCCCGCAACTGGTTTTTGCGGTCAACGTCGGCCAGGGCTCCAGCCGCAAGTCCCGGGTTGCCGCGGCGCCGGTGGTGGCCGACGGCCGGGTCTTCGCGATGGATGCGGGCGCGGTGGTCTCGGCGGTGTCGACGGCAGGCGCGCTGTTGTGGCAGGCCGACCTGACGGCGGGCTTCGACCGCGGCGGCGGCGCCTCGGGCGGCGGCCTGGCGGCGATGGGTGGCCGGGTCTATGCCACCACGGCCTATGGCGAGGTGGTGGCGCTGGACGCTGGCAGCGGAGCGGTGATCTGGCGCCAGCGGGTGGATGCGCCGGTGATCGGCGCGCCGGCGGTAGACGACGGCGTGGTCTATGTCTCGGGCCGTGACGGCAGCGCCTGGGCGATCGCGGCCGACAACGGCAAGGTCGCCTGGCAGGTCTTCGGCACGCCGGGCAAGGCCGGTTATCTGGGCAGTGCCGCCCCCACGGTGGCGGACCGGGTGGCGATCTTCCCGACCTCGGCGGGCGATCTGATGGCGGTCCTGAAGATTGGCGGCGGCACCAAGGTCTGGCAGACTTCGGTTGCGGGCAAGCGACTGGGTCGCGCCTTTGCGCTGACGCCCGATGTGACCGGCGATGCGGCGCTGGTGGGCGGCACGCTGTATACCGGCACCGCGGCGGGCCGGACGGCGGCGCTGGATGCCGGCGGCGGCGAGATGATCTGGTCGGCTGGCGAGGGGGCGATGGGCCCTCTGGTCGTGGCAGGCGGCGCGGTCTTCCTGGTCAACGACGAGGCGCGGCTGGTGCGGCTGGACGCGGCAACCGGCGAAACGGTCTGGGCCGTCGAGATGCCCTATTTTGAGGCCGGCAAGGAAAAGAAGCGCAAGGCGGTCTTTGCCCATTACGGGCCGGTTCTGGCCGGCGGGCGGCTTTGGGTTGCGGGTTCGGACGGCGTGTTGCGCGGCTTCAGCCCCACCGATGGCAGCCTGGTGGCCACGGCCGAAATCCCCGGCGGCGCGGCAACACAGCCGGCGGTGGCGGGCGGCACGCTGTATGTCGTCTCGACCAGGGGGCAACTTCTGGCTTTCCGCTGAGGCGCGCGCGGTGTAAGGGGGCGGCTTTCCAAGGGCGCATCCCATGAGTTTCACGCTTGCCATCGTCGGGCGGCCCAACGTGGGCAAGTCCACCTTGTTCAACCGGCTGGTCGGCCGCCGCCTGGCGCTGGTCGATGACCAGCCCGGGGTGACGCGCGACCTGCGCGAAGGCGACGCGCGGCTGTATGACCTGCGCTTCACGGTGATCGACACGGCGGGTCTGGAAGAGGTGACCGACGACAGCCTGCAGGGCCGGATGCGGCGGCTGACCGAGCGGGCGGTGGAACTGGCCGATGTCTGCCTGTTCCTGATCGATGGCCGGGTCGGCGTCACGCCATCGGACGAGACCTTTGTCGAGATCCTGCGCAAGAAGAATGCGCGCGTGCTGGTCGGCGTCAACAAGGCCGAGGGCAAGGCGGGCGACGCGGGCGCGCTGGAGGCCTACAGCTTGGGTCTGGGCGAGCCGATCCGCCTTTCGGCCGAACACGGCGAGGGAATGGACGACCTGGCCGACGCGCTGCGCCCGTTCCAGGCGGAATTCGCCCCGCGCGAGGCCGAGATGCTGCCCGAGACCGAGGTTGACCTGACCGAGGAGGAGGCCGCGCTTGAGGCGGACGAGAACGCCCACCGGCCGACGCAGAAAAAGCCATTGCAGATTGCGGTGATCGGGCGGCCGAACGCCGGCAAATCCACCCTCGTCAACAGGATCCTCGGCCAGGACCGGATGCTGACCGGGCCGGAAGCCGGGATCACCCGCGACGCGATCTCGGTCCGCAGCGACTGGATGGGCACTCCGGTGCGCATCTGGGATACGGCGGGGATGAGGAAGAAGTCGAAAGTCACGGACAAGGTTGAGAAATTGTCGGTGGCTGATGGGTTGCGCGCGGTGCGGTTCGCGGAAGTCGTGGTGGTTCTGCTGGACAACGAAATTCCGTTCGAGACGCAGGATTTGCGCATCGCCGACTATGCCGAGACCGAAGGCCGGGCGGTCATCGTGGCGGTCAACAAGTGGGATCTTGAGACCGAACGGCAGGAAAAGCTGGTCGAACTGAAGGAAATGTTCGAGCGGCTCTTGCCGCAGTTGCGCGGGGCGCCGCTGGTCACCGTCTCGGGCAAGACGGGCCGGGGGATGGACCGGCTGCACGAGGCCATTCTCAAGGCGCATGACGTCTGGAACCGGCGCATCTCGACCAACCGGCTGAACACCTGGCTGGGTGCCATGACCGAGGCGCACCCGCCGCCGGCGCCGGGCGGGCACCGGATCAAGCTGCGCTACATCACCCAGGCCAAGACCCGTCCGCCGGGGTTCGTCATCAAATGCTCGCGCCCCGACGAATTGCCGGAAAGCTATAAGCGCTATCTGGTCAATGGCTTGCGCGACCATTTTGACATGCCGGGTACGCCGATCCGGCTGTATCTGCGCAGCCAGGGCGACGAGAACCCGTGGAAGGAACGCAAGTTCCACACCCCGTCGCGCCTGCGCAAGCATACCGACAAGAAGAAGCCTGAGAAGAACTGAGTCAGCGGCGCAAAAGGACCAGTGCCGCGGCCATGACCGCAATTCCCGCGCCGGCCAGCGCGGCGATCAGGGTGTTGGCGCCCAGGTTCGCCACCCCGACGCCGACCAGCGCCCAGATCACCGTCAGGCCGTAGACCGGCATCCGGGGCCGGGCGCGTTGCACCAGCAGGCCAACCAGCAGCACCAGCGCCAGCATGACGGCGGCCGCAGTGGTGTCGGACAGCCAGCCGTAACCGGCGATCAGCACGCCGGTCGAGACGGCGGTGGCGGCGGTCAGCCAGCCGGCCAGAATTGCCGTCGGGGCGGAGAGCAGCCAGCGGTCGCGGTCGGGGTCGGCCAGCAGGAAGGCGGTCAGCGCCGCCGCGGCCATCGGCCAGATCGTCACCGTGCCCCAGATCGCGCTGACCCCGGCGATGGACAGCCAGACCGCGCCGATCAGCGCGGCGGCGGTCAGCGCGGGGCGGATGCGGTCCCAGGCGGGATCGTCGGCGCGTTTCCACAGGCCGAAGACGGCGTGGACGGCCAGCCAGAGGTAGATCACCGACCAGATGGCAAAGGCATAGCCCGCTGGCTGGATCGAGGGCCGTTCGATCGGCACCGGGAACTGGCCGGGGTCGTAGCCGGTGAAGGGCGGCGTCACGAAGGGGGCGATGCCGAAGGCGGCGATGGCGAGCAGAAGGACTATGGCTTTCATCATGGTCCTTCTACGCAGGCCGGCCGCGATCAGACCAGAGCGCCGTCTGCCGCGATGCGGGTCTTGCCGCCAAGGTAGGGGTACAGGACGGCGGGCAGGTCGACCGAGCCATCGGCCTGTTGGCCGTTTTCCAGCACCGCGATCAGGCAACGGCCAACGGCCAGGCCCGAGCCGTTGAGGGTGGCGACGAAGTCGGGCTTGCCGCCCGCGTTTTCAGATCTGGCGGGGCGGTAGCGGGCATTCATCCGGCGGGCCTGGAACTGGCCGCAGGTCGAAACGCTGGAGATTTCGCGATAGCGGTTCTGGCCGGGCAACCAGACCTCAAGGTCATGCGTCTTTTGTGCGCCAAAGCCCATGTCGCCGGTGCACAGGACGATGGTGCGGTAGGGCAGGTCCAGCTTTTCAAGGATCGCCTGCGCGCAGGTCGTCATGCGCTGATGTTCGTTCAGGGCTTCGGCGGGGGTGCAGATCGTCACCATCTCGACCTTCTCGAACTGGTGCTGGCGCAGCATGCCGGTGGTGTCTTTGCCCGCGCTGCCGGCTTCCGAGCGGAAGCACTGGGTGTGGGCGGTCATGCGGATGGGCAGGCGGGCTTCGTCGAGGATGTCGCCGGCGACGGTGTTGGTCAGGGTGACTTCGGAAGTGGGGATCAGCCACCAGCCGTTGGTGGTCTGGTAGCTGTCCTCGGCGAACTTGGGCAGCTGGTTGGTGCCATACATCGCCTCGTCCTTGACCAGGACGGGGGTCCAGGTCTCGGTCAGCCCGTGGTCGGTGATGTGGGTATCAAGCATGAACTGCGCCAGCGCGCGGTGGACGCGGATCACCGCGCCGCGCAGGACCACGAAGCGGGCGCCCGAGAGTTTCGCTGCGGTCTCGAAATCCATGCCGGGTTTCACGCCGGGAATGTCGAAATGTTCCAGCGGCTTGAAGTCGAAGCTGCGGGGCGTGCCCCAGCGGTGGATTCCGACGTTGTCGGCTTCGTCGGCGCCTTGCGGCACATCGTCCAGCGGCAGGTTGGGGATGCGCATCAACAGGTCGCGCAGGCGGGCGTCTTCCTCGGTCGCCTCGGCGGTCAGCTTCGCGATCTCGGCCTTCTTCTCGGCCACCAGCGCGCGGAGACGCTCGAATTCGGCGTCGTCGCCGCGGGCCTTGGCGGCGCCGACCTCCTTGGAGGCGCGGTTCTGCTCAGCCGTCGCCGTCTCGGCCGCCAGGATCTTCGCCCGGCGGTCGGCGTCCAGCGCCAGAAGCTCGGGCGAGGCGGGGGGCAGGCCGCGGCGGGCCAGGGCTGCGTCAAAGGCGGCGGGATTGTCGCGGATGGTGCGGATGTCGTGCATGGCGGAGGTCTTTCGGGCCTGTCGTTCGGGCGGCGTTATGACAGATGGCCAGAGTCGGGGGAAGTGCGGTCATCCCCCGCACGCCCTGCCTCTGGCATAAGACGCAAAAAGCCCTTACATGGGCGCAAACCCTGCCGGACCACAGGCCCTGACCGGGCCGGGAGGACCGGGGCCAGCCAGAGAGGATCGCCATGTTCGCAACCCCCGCCTTCGCCCAGGACGCCGCCGGCGGCGCCGCCGGTGCTTTCGCCAGCTTCGTGCCGCTGATCCTGATCTTCGGCATCATGTATTTCCTGCTGATCCGCCCGCAGCAGAAGAAGCTGAAGGAACACAAGGCCATGGTCGAGGCGCTGCGGCGCGGTGACCAGATCGTCACCCAGGGCGGCGTGATCGGCAAGGTGACCAAGGTGCAGGAGGACGGCATCGTCGAGGTGGAAATCGCCGACGGCGTGAAGGTCAAGGTGATGCGACACACCATCGCCACCGTGCTGAACAAGACCGAACCCGCGGCAGGCTGAGGCACCGATCATGACCCCGACCGCGCTGTGGAAGCGCCTTCTGATCCTTGCGGTCTGCCTTTGGGGGGTGTTTGCCGCCCTGCCCAATGCCTTTTACAGCCGGGTCGAGGGCCATAACGACGCTGCGGTCGCCATCGAAAAGGCGGGCGGCGTCGCCACGCCGGACCAGGATGCGGCGCTGGGAACCTGGCCTGCGTTCCTGCCCTCGGCGCTGATGCCGCTGGGCCTGGACCTGCGCGGCGGCGCGCATCTGCTGGCCAAGGTCGAGGTGGAAGACGTCTACAAGGCGCGGATCGACGGGCTCTGGCCCGAGGTGCGCGACGCGCTTCGCGATCTGCGCGACCAGGTCGGCGCGGTGCGCCGGGCGCCCTCGCCCGATGACGAGTTGCGGGTGACGGTATCGAACCCCGAGGGGATGGTTGCGGCGGTGCAGGCGGTGCAGGCACTGGCGACCCCGGTCTATACTCTGACCGGCGTCGGCGCGGCCGACATCGAGGTGACTGCGGAAGGTGCCGACATCGTGGTGCGCCTGTCCGAGGCCGAACGCGCCGCTTCGGACGACCGCACCGTGCAGCAAAGCCTTGAGATCATCCGCAACCGGGTGGACGAGGTCGGCACCCGCGAACCGACAATCCTGCGCCAGGGCAGCGACCGCATCCTGATCCAGGTGCCGGGCATCGGTTCGGCTTCCGAGTTGAAGACCCTGATCGGCACCACCGCCAAGCTGACCTTCAATCCGGTGGTCAAGACCACCACCAATGCCGGCGCCGACGCCGGCGCCCGCAATGCCCTGCTGCCCGCACGCAACGAGACGGGCTTGTACTATATCGTCGAGGAAACCCCGGTCGTGACCGGCGAGGAACTGGTCGATGCCCAGCCCAGTTTCGACCAGAACGGCCAGCCGGCGGTGAGCTTCCGCTTCGACGGTGCCGGGGCACGCAAGTTCGGCGACTACACCGCTGCCAACATCGGCGCCCCCTTCGCCATTGTGCTGGACGACGAGGTGATCTCGGCTCCGGTGATCCAGAGCCACATCCCGGGCGGCAACGGCATCATCACCGGATCGTTCACGGTCGAGGAATCGACCGAACTGGCGATTCTGTTGCGTGCCGGTGCCCTGCCAGCGAGCCTGACCTTCCTGGAAGAGCGCACCATCGGCCCGGAACTGGGCGCCGATTCGGTTGCTGCCGGCAAGCTGGCGGCGGTGATCGGAATGATCGCGGTGGCGGTCTACATGGTCGCGTCCTACGGGCTGTTCGGCGTCTTCGCCAATATCGCGCTGGCGGTGAACATGCTGATCCTGATTGCGCTGCTGTCCACCATCGGCGCCACGCTGACGCTGCCCGGCATCGCCGGCATCGTGCTGACCGTGGGCATGGCGGTCGACGCCAACGTGCTGATCTTCGAGCGCATCCGCGAGGAATTGCGCGCCGGCCTGAGCCCGCCAAAGGCGGTGGAAGCCGGCTTTGCCCGCGCCCTGTCGGCCATCATCGATTCGAACGTGACCGGCCTGTTGACGGCGCTGATCATGTTCTTCATCGGCTCGGGGCCGGTGCGCGGCTTTGCGGTGACGATGAGCCTGGGCATCCTGACCTCGATGTTCACCGCGGTCTATGTGACGCGGCTGGTGGTCGAGCTGTGGCTGAACGCGCGTCGGCCGAAAACGATCGTGGTCTAGGGGGGAAGCGGCAATGGCCTGGCGTCTGAAACTGGTTCCGACCAAGACCAACATCGACTTCTTCCGCTGGCAGTTCGTGACCTTCGGCGCTTCGGTGGTGGCGGTGGTCGCATCGCTGGTGCTGGTGGCGGTGATGGGGCTGAACCTGGGGATCGACTTCCGCGGCGGCACCACGATCCGCACCGAAAGCAGCCAACCGGTGGACGTCGGCGCCTACCGGCAGGCCCTGGCGGCGCTGAACCTGGGCGATGTCAGCATCACCGAGGTGAAGGACCCCACCTTCCGCGCCGACCAGCACGTGGCGCAGGTGCGGCTGGGCGCGCGCGAAGGCGAAGAGGCGGTGACGCCCGAAGTCATCGCGCAGGTCGAGACGGCGTTGAAGGCAGTGGACCCGGCGATCAGCTTTCCAGCGGTCGAATCGGTCGGGCCCAAGGTCAGCCAGGAGCTGATCTGGAAGGCCTTCCTGGCGGTGGCGGCGGGGTCGGTGGGCATCCTCTTCTACGTCTGGATGCGCTTCGAATGGCAGTTCGCGGTCGGCACGGTGGCGGCCCTTCTGCATGACGTGATCGTCACGGTCGGCGTCTTCGCCGCGCTGCAGATCAAGTTCGACCTCGCCATCGTGGCGGCGCTGTTGACGATTCTTGGCTATTCGGTAAACGACACGGTCGTCATCTTCGACCGGCTGCGGGAAAACCTGGCCAAGTACAAGACCATGCCCTTGCGCGAGATGATGAACCTGACCGCGAACGAGACGCTTAGCCGGACCATCATGACGGCGACAACGACCTTCATAGCGCTTCTGGTGCTGTTCATCTTTGGCGGCGACGTGATCCGCGGCTTTGTCTTCGCCATGCTGTTCGGGGTGGTGATCGGCACCTACTCCACGCTCTATGTCGCCAAGAACATCGTGCTGATGCTGGGCGTGGACCGCGGCGACAAGCCGAAGAAAGACACCGGCGAATTCGCCAGCATCGAAGCCTGAAGGGCGGGCGATGCGGCTGACCGAGATCAGCTATGGCTCGGCCCGGCCCATCGAGGGGTATGGGTCGGGCTTTTTCCGGATCGGCGGGCATGTGCTGCGCGGGGCCTGCCTGATCACGCCCTGGGATGCCGGACCCTGGGGGGGGCTTGAAGACATTGCCTCGCCGCTGACGTTGGCGGGGCGGATCGACGTGCTGTTGCTGGGCATGGGCACGACGTTGGCTTACCCGCCCAAACCCTTTCGCGAGGCGCTGGAAGAGGCGGGGATCGGCGTCGAGCCGATGGTCTCGCCCTCGGCCTGCCGCACCTACAACGTGCTTCTGGGCGAAGGTCGCCGGATCGCCGCGGCGCTGCTACCGGTGGCCTGATCCGAGTTTTCGTCGAAAACTCGGGTTCGATTTTTCGACGAAAAATCGGGCTCTTGCCACGCCTCCTGCCGGTTCCAGCTGGCTGCCGGAGGTGCGCCTATCCTGAATGGTCTGTCCCGAGTGCCTCGCGGCGCTCTGGAGGGGGTTTTGCCGAAGCGTGGTTTGCGCTAGGGCTTCGGCTCATGGAACTGGTGGTCTCGGATCTGGCGGTTGAGCGCGGCGGGCTGGTGGTGCTGGCGGGTGTGAGCTTTCGCCTGGCCGCGGGCGGTGCGCTGGTCTTGCGCGGCCCGAACGGGGTGGGCAAGACCACGCTGCTGCGCACCCTTGCGGGGCTGCAGCCGGCCGTGGCGGGCTCAGTATCGGTGCCGCCGGAGAGTCTGGCCTATGCCAGCCATGCCGATGGGCTGAAGGCGGTGCTGACGGTGACCGAGAACCTGGCCTTCTGGGCCGCGGTCTATGGCACCGGGGCGGGGGCGGTGGCCGGGGCGATGCAGCGGATGAACCTGGCGGCGCTGGCCGAGCGCCGCGCGGCCAACCTGTCGGCGGGGCAGAAGCGGCGGCTGGGTCTGGCGCGGCTGCTGGTGACTGGGCGGCCGATCTGGGTGCTGGACGAGCCGACCGTGTCGCTGGACGCGGCCTCGGTCGAGCTGTTCGCTTGGGTCCTGCGCGCGCATCTGGCGAGTGGCGGTGCTGCCCTTATCGCCACCCACATCGACCTGGGCCTGCCCGAGGCCGAAGTGCTGGAACTGGCGCCGTTCCGCGCCGACGGGCCGGCGCTCGCGGTGGCCGGCGGCTTCGACGACAGCTTTGACGGGGCCTTCGGATGATCGCCCTCCTGCTGCGCGACCTGCGGTTGTCGTTCCGTGCCGGCGGCGGCTTTGGCCTGGGGCTGGCGTTCTTTCTGCTGGTCGCGGTGCTGGTGCCGCTGGGGGTCGGCCCCGAGGGCGGCACGCTGGCGAAGATCGCGCCGGGCATCCTGTGGGTGGGTGCGCTGCTGGCGTGCCTGCTGTCGCTGGACCGCATCTTCGCGCTGGATTTCGAGGATGGCAGCCTGGACCTGCTGGCCACCGCGCCCTTGCCGCTGGAGGGTGCTGTCGCGGTCAAGGCCGCGGCGCACTGGCTGGTGACGGGGCTGCCGCTGACGCTGGCCTCGCCGGTGCTGGGGTTGCTGCTGTTCCTGCCCGAGCGGGGTTATCTCTGGCTGGTCGTCTCGCTGGCCATCGGCACCCCGGCGCTGTCCATTATCGGCGCCTTCGGGGCGGCGCTGACGGTGGGGCTCAAGCGCGGCGGGCTGCTGCTGGGCCTGCTGGTGCTGCCGCTTTACGTGCCGACGCTGATCTTCGGCGCCGAGGTGGTCAAGCGCGGCGCAGCCGGGATGGAGATCGGCACGCCGCTGGCCATGCTGGCAGCGATCACCGCCGGGGCGACCGCGCTGCTGCCCTTTGCCGCGGCTGCTGCGCTGCGCATCAATTTGCGCTAGTCAGGCACATGATATTGAATTGAGCCCGCGCCCTGGGCGAAGTAACGAGAGCACATGTCGATCTGGGAATACGCAAATCCGAAGAAGTTCATGCAGACCTCGGCCTGGGCATTGCCCGGGTTGATCGTGTTGACGGTTGTCTGCATGGCTGTGGGCCTGGTCTGGGGGTTCTTCTTCACGCCTGACGACTACAAGCAGGGCTCGACCGTCAAGATCATCTACCTGCATGTTCCCGCCGCGATGATGGCGATCAATGCCTGGGCGATGATGCTGGTGACCAGCCTGATCTGGGTCGTCCGCCGCCACCATGTCAGCGCGCTTGCTGCCAAGGCCGCAGCGCCGATCGGCCTGACCTTCACCTTGATCGCGTTGGCGACGGGCGCGCTTTGGGGCCAGCCGATGTGGGGCACCTGGTGGGCCTGGGACCCGCGGCTGACCTCGTTCCTGGTGCTGTGCCTGTTCTACCTGGGCTACATCGCGCTGTGGAAAGCGATCGAGAACCCGGATACCGCGGCCGACCTGACCGCGGTTCTGTGCGTGGTCGGCTCGGTCTTTGCGCTGCTCAGCCGGTATGCGGTGAACTTCTGGAACCAGGGCCTGCATCAGGGTGCTTCGCTGAGCCTGGACAAGGAAGAGAACGTGTCCGATGTGTTCTGGCAACCGCTGGTGATCTGCATCGCGGGCTTTGTGCTGCTGTTCGTGACGCTGGTGCTGGTGCGCACGCGGACCGAGATTCGGGCGCGGCGGCTGGCGGCGCTGCTGTCGCGGGAGCGGCTGGCATGATGCCCGATCTGGGGAAATACACCTTTGCGGTGCTGGCGTCCTATGGCGCGACCATCGTGTTGCTTGTGGCCTTGGTGGCGGTGTCGTTCTGGCAGCGGGCGCGGGTCAAACGTGCGCTGGCAGAGGTCGAGGCCCGGGCGGGGAAATCCGATGGCTAGGTGGTTGCTGGTGATTCCGCCGGTACTCTTCGCCGGGCTGGCGGCAATGTTCTATGTGGGCATGCAAGGCCGCGATCCGCATGACCTGCCCAGCGTCTTCATCGGAAAGCCGGCGCCGACCTTGCCGGTGACCGGGCTGCCGGGAACGGTCCAACTGACCGACACCGACCTGCGGGCGGGCGAGGTGACGGTGGTCAACTTCTGGGCGTCCTGGTGCCCGCCCTGCCGGGCCGAGCATCCGGTGCTGGCCGATATGGCGGCGCAGGGCATCCGGGTTGCCGGGGTGAACATGATGGACAAGGAGGCCGACGCGCTCGGGTATCTGGCCGAAGAGGGCAACCCGTTCTTCGCGTTGGCGACTGATCCGGATGGCCGCAACCGGGTGGAGTGGGGTGTGACCAACCCGCCGGAGACTTTCATCGTCGATGGCGACGGCAAGGTGCTGTTCAAGTTCATCGGACCGCTGATCGGCGGCGACTACGAACGGCGCTTTGTACCCGCGCTGAAAGACGCGCTGCAGTGACCCGGACGCTGGCCGCGGCGCTGGCCTTGGCTTCGGGGGCCGGGGCGGCGATGGCCGAAGGGACGCCGCCCGAGTATTTCACCGGGGTCTATGAGCGGGTGGGGCGCGATGGTGCCACGCCGCCGGGGCTGCTGAACGACCTGGTCCGGATGAACCCAGTGCCGGGTGGCCTGGCGGTGACGCCTTGCGCCGAAGGGGCCGAGCCGCTGTTCGTGCTGGGGTTCGAGACTTTTGGCGACATCCAGAACCTGCTGGTGGCCCGGCAGAGCATGACGGTGGTCGATCTGTGGTGCCTATACGGCAACAACGGCGCCAACTATCCGCTGCTGACCTGCGCCAGCGGCATCAGCGGCGGAACGAAGTTCATGCTGTGGCCGAAACCCGAGGCGACCTGCGGCAACTGATGCGGCGGGTCAGGCCCAGAGATTAGGCCCAGAGATTAGGCCCAGAGCAGCAGCAGGATCAGCGCCGAGAACACCGTCCATTCGCCCAGCGGCAGGGCCTTTAACGGCAAGGCGAGGGTGACGCTGCGCGACTGCGGGGCAAGGGCGGGGAAACGGGTGTCCATGGCAAGGTGCCTTTCCGGGGTGCGGTCCGGACCAGCATGGCACAGGTGGGTTTAAGGGAACTTAACAAGAACGAACGTTGCTGTTTCGGTCCCGGGCCACCGCTTTCGCCCCGCGCGCAATCGAACGGGACCCCGACCGTGGGTCGGGGTCCCGTCATGGGCCGGAGGGGCCGCAGGCCAATGGATCAGCGCGTCGCCAGATCGCGCAGCACGTAATGCAGCACGCCGCCGTTCTCGACGTATTCGATCTCGATGGCGGTATCGATCCGGCACTTGATCTGGATCGTCACCTTGCGCCCGTCGCCGTAGGTGATGGTGCAGGGCACGGTGCTGAGCGGCGTGAGAGCGCCCTCCAGACCTTCGATGCTGACGACTTCATCGCCTTTCAGGCCCAGCGATTTGCGGCTGGCTCCGCCGGTGAATTCGAACGGGATGACGCCCATTCCGACCAGGTTCGAGCGGTGGATGCGCTCGAACGATTCGGCGATCACCGCCTTGACGCCCAGCAGGGCGGTGCCCTTGGCGGCCCAGTCGCGGCTGGAGCCGGCGCCATATTCGATGCCGCCGAAGATCACCAGCGGCGTTCCGGCGGCCTGGTAGGCCATCGAGGCGTCGTAGATCGAGGTCTGCTGACCGTCCGGCCCGATGGTGTAACCGCCTTCCACGCCATCCAGCATCTCGTTCTTGATGCGGATGTTGGCGAAGGTGCCGCGCATCATCACTTCGTGGTTGCCCCGGCGCGAGCCGTAGGAGTTGAACTCGCTGACCGGAACCTGCCGTTCGGTCAGGTACTTGCCGGCCGGAGTTGAGGCCTTGAACGAACCGGCGGGCGAGATGTGGTCGGTGGTGATCATGTCGCCCAGAAGGGCCAGAACGCGGGCGCCTTCGATGTTGCGGATGACACCCGGGGTCTTGGCCATGCCGCGGAAGTAGGGCGGGTTCTGGATGTAGGTGCTGGTCGCGGGCCAGTCGTAGGTTTCCGAATCGGTGACCTTGACCGCCTGCCACTTGGCATCGCCCTTGAAGACATCGGCGTATTTCTTCTGGAACGCCTCGCGGGTGACGACGGCGTGGACGATGTCGGCGATTTCCTTGTTGGTGGGCCAGATGTCCTTGAGGAACACCGGCTTGCCGTCCTTTGACGTGCCCAGGGGTTCGGTGGTCAGGTCGATGGTCATGTCGCCGGCCAGCGCATAGGCCACCACCAGCGGCGGGCTGGCAAGGTAGTTCGCCCGCACGTCGGGCGAGATCCGGCCCTCGAAGTTGCGGTTGCCGGAGAGGACGGCGGCGGCGACCAGATCGCCCTCGGCGATGGCCTTGGAGATTTCCGGCTGCAAGGGGCCCGAGTTACCGATGCAGGTGGTGCAGCCGTAGCCCACCAGGTTGAAGCCCACGGCATCCAGGTCGTCCTGCAGGCCCGCGGCCTCAAGGTATTCGGACACCACCTGAGACCCCGGCGCGAGCGAGGTCTTGACCCAGGGCTTGCGGGTCAGGCCCAGAGCGCGGGCCTTGCGGGCCACCAGCCCGGCGCCGACCAGCACATAGGGGTTGGAGGTATTGGTGCAGGAGGTGATCGAGGCGATCACCACAGATCCGTCGCGCAGCCGGTAGTCGGCACCGGCGACGGCGGCAGACTTGCGGACATCCACCGCGGCCGTGTGGTTGGGGCCTTCCGAGGCCATGTCCTTGGCGGGGGCCGTGGCGTCCACGCCGCGGTAGTCGCTGACCACCCTGGTGAACGAGGCGGCGGCCTGGGTCAGTGGGGTATAGTCCTGCGGCCGTTTCGGCCCCGAGACGGCCGGCACGATCTCGGCCATGTCCAGGTGCAGGGTCGAGGTGTAGACCGGGTCATAGTCCGGGCCGCGCCACATGCCGTTGGCCTTGGCATAGGCCTCGACCAGCGCGATCCGCGATTCGTCGCGGCCGGTCATGTGCAGGTAGCGGAGCGTCTCGTCATCGACCGGGAAGAAGCCGCAGGTGGCGCCGTATTCCGGCGCCATGTTGGCGATGGTGGCGCGGTCGGCCAAGGGCAGGTGGTCAAGGCCCGGCCCGTAGAATTCGACGAACTTGTTCACCACGCCGTGCTTGCGCAGCATCTGCACGACCTTGAGCACCAGGTCGGTGGCGGTGGTGCCTTCGCGCATCTGACCGGTCAGCTTGAAGCCGACGACCTCGGGGATCAGCATGGAAACCGGCTGGCCCAGCATCGCCGCCTCGGCCTCGATGCCGCCCACGCCCCAGCCCAGAACGGCCAGGCCATTGACCATGGTGGTGTGGCTGTCGGTGCCGACGAGGGTGTCGGGGTAGGCCACCACGGCGCCATGCTGGTCGGTGTCGGTCCAGACCGTCTGGGCCAGGTATTCCAGGTTGACCTGATGGCAGATGCCGGTGCCCGGCGGCACCACGCGGAAGTTGTTGAAGGCGTTCTGGCCCCACTTCAGGAACACGTAGCGCTCCATGTTCCGCTCATACTCGCGGTCGACGTTCATCTGGAACGCGCGCGGATGGCCGAATTCGTCGATCATCACCGAATGGTCGATGACCAGATCGACCGGGTTCAGCGGGTTGATCTTCTGTGCGTTGCCGCCCAACGCCTTGATGCCATCGCGCATCGCGGCCAGGTCGACAACCGCCGGAACGCCGGTGAAATCCTGCATCAGCACGCGGGCGGGGCGATAGGCGATCTCGCGCGGGTTCTGGCCGCCCTTGACCGCCCAGTCGGAAAAGGCGCGGATGTCGTCGACGGTGACGGTCTTGCCGTCCTCGAACCGCAGCATGTTTTCCAGCACGACCTTCAGCGCCGCCGGAAGACGCGCGAAATCGCCCAGGCCCGCGGCTTCGGCGGCCGGAATCGAGTAGTAGGAAACGGTCTGGCCGCCGGCGGTCAGGGTCTTGCGGGTTTTCTGGCTGTCGTGTCCGACGGTGACGGTCATCTTTGATGCTCCTTGGCTCGGGGCGCTCGCGCTCGGGTGGGGCGGCAGGGTCGGAAGGGGGCTTGTCGGGCTGTCAGGCGAGTCCGGGTCTTTGTATGCAATTGTATGCCAAAAATCCAGTCCCCGTTTTCGACCTGCCCCCGCCGCCGATTCCCGTTCCTGATACAGGTCTCGTGCGGCACTCGCAAAACCTTGATTGGCCGGACCGGATGCCGTTTCCTATAAGCGAAGGACGGGCTCAGGGGACCGGGAAAGCAATGATGCGACAATTGGTCAGCGCCGCTTGCGGCCTGTGGATGACCCTTGCCCTCGGCGCGCAGGCCGAAAATCTGGTGATCGTCGAGCTTTACACTTCGCAGGGGTGTTCATCCTGCCCGCCGGCGGACGAATTCGTCGAACGGCTGGCGGCAGACCCGAAGGTGCTGCCGCTGTCGCTGCACGTCGATTACTGGGATTACATCGGCTGGGCAGACAGCTTTGCCCAGGGCCGCTTTACCGATCGGCAGAAGGCCTATGCCCGCGCCATCGGCTCGCGCACCATCTACACGCCACAGTTCATTGTCGGGGGTCTGGACCGGGTCGAGGGCTTCGCGCCGGTCGAGACGGTGGATCTTCTGGAACGCCACCTGGCCGGCAGCAGCCAGGTGCGGCTGACCGTCACGCGCGAAGGCGACCGGCTGGTGATCCGGGCCGAAGCCGACCCGCCGCTGACCGAGCCGGTGCGGGTGCAGCTGGTGCGCTATGTGCCGGAGGAAACCGTGACCATCGAGCGCGGAGAGAATGCCGGCAAGACCATCACTTATTTCAACGTGGTGACCAGTTGGGAGCATGTCGCCGACTGGGCGGGGGTCGAGCCGCTGGACCTGTCCACCCCGGCGCCCGGCAGCGACCCGGCGGTGGTCGTCCTGCAAAATGAAGGCCCGGCGGCGATTCTGGCGGCGGCTCAGGCCGACTGATCAGTCTGGTGCCTTGCGGCTGCGCCGGGTCGAGCCTTTCCAGCGGTTGTGTATCCAGAACCATTGCCCCGGGTGGGCCCGCACGCGCTGCTCCAGCGCCCGGGTGATGGCTTCGGTCATGGTCCGCGGGTCGCTGTGGGGCACCGGCGCATCCAGCTCTACCCGGAAGTCCAGCCCGTCCGGCTGGCGGATGGCGAAGAACGGGATGAGGTCGGCCTTCAGCCGCAGCGCCAGTTGGGCGGCCGAAAGAGCGGTGCGGGCGGGGCGGCCGAGAAACGGCAGAAACTCGCCCGAGGCAACGTCCTGGTCGAACAAGAGGACGAGCTGTCCGCCCTCCTTGAGATGGCGCACGAAGCCTGCGGTGCCGGCGCGCCCCTGCGGGAAGACCGGGCCACCGAAGGCCTGCATGGTCTTGACGTAGTGAGCGTTGAAGTAGCGGTTCTTGAGGTTGCGGTAGAGCCCCCCGATGTTGAACCCGCGGGCGACCAGAGCGGCACGGGCGGCCTCGTAATTCCCGAAATGCCCCGAGACCAGGATGACCGGCCGGCCCGCGGCGCGCGCGGCTTCCAGCGCGGCCAGACCGGGGCCTTCGGGGACCAGCGCTGCGGCACGGGCCGTGAACTCGGCGGTGGAGTAGTTCTCGATCAGGGTGCGGCCGGCGTTTTCCAGCGCCTGGTCTGCGATCTGGCGGCGGCGCGCGGGCGGCAGGTCCGGCCAGATCAGGGCCAGGTTGTCCAGTGCCCGGCGCCGATAGCCGGCAAGCGGCCCCAGGACGCGCCGCATCAGCCCGCCCAGGAAGGCCACGCGCAGGGTATAGGGCAGGACCAGGGCCAGCTTGATCAGGCCCCGCAGAACGAGGTTGACCGCGAAGTGGTCAGGCCGAAAGGGGGGGCGGATGTCAGGGCTGCTCATCAGGACGGCGTACCGCAGCGGCGGCAAGGGTTTCGCGGTGCCAGACATAGAGACCCGCCGCCACGATCACAAGCGCGCCGAAGATGGTCCAGCCATCGGGCCATTCGCCATAAAGGGCCGCGCCCCAGACCGTGGCGAAGACGATGCCGAGATAGGCAAAGGGGGCCACGATGCCAGCCTGGGCGATGGAAAAGCTGCGGATCAGGCAAAGCTGCGCCCCGGTGCCCAAAGCGCCGATCAGGGCAAAGCGGGCCAGGTCGGCGGCCGAGACGGGCGTCCAGACGAAGGGCAGGGCCAAGGCCGCCACGAGGGTGCCGAAGCCCGCCGCCCAGATCATCGAGGTCCAGGGCGATTCCAGCGGGCCAAGGTGGCGGGTGAGCAGCGCGTTGCCGGTGTAGCTGAGCGCCGCGCCCAAAGGCAGCAGCGCCCAGGGCGTGAACAGGCCAGCACCCGGGCGGATGATGATCAGCGCGCCGATCAGCGCCACGACGACGCCGGCGATGCGGCGGGGGCCAAGCGGCTCGCCCAGGAACAGCGCGGCACCCAGCGTGATCAGGACGGGGTTGAGGTCGGTCAGCGCGGTCGCCTCGGCCAGGCCGACGTGGCCGAGCGACAGGAAGAAGCAGGCAGTGGCGCCGAACTGGAACAGGCTGCGCCAGAGGTGCAGGACGGGGTAGCGGGTGCGCGCCAGCGCGGGAGCGCGGGCGTTGAGGATCGCCAGCACGATCAGGAACTGCACCGCAAAGCGACCCCAGACGACCAGCGGCGCCGGATAGCGCTGCACCAGCCCCTTGGCCGCCGCGTCCATCGCGGTGAACAGCAGGATCGCCAGGATCATCAGGGCGATCCCGCGGGCGGGGTTCTGCTCGGCGGCCATGGGGTGTGACCCTAGGCGCGGGGCGGGGTGGCGGCAAGGGGGCGATTTCCGCGCTGAAATCGAGCGCGGAACGCCTGCAGGGCTTGCCGCCGCGCGACAGGGCCGGGATCAGCGCGGTCTTTCCGGCGGGGAAGCGGAACTCGCGTCCGGCGCCCTGGCCGGGCGCGCATCCCGGTGCGGCCCTGGCCCCGACCGGCCTGGTCCTGTTTCCCCTGCGGACGGATCTTCGCACGGGCGGCCTGCGGTCTGGCGGCCGAGGACATCGGCGCAGCCGGCCCCGGGCCGGTGATCGGGAAGCGTGTCGGTGCAGGCAGCGCCGGTTGGCGTCCGGTCCGCCGAGGTATGATCGCCGGCGAAAGTGAACAGGTGCCAAGCGACGGGATCATCCCTTCCTGGAACAGCGCCCCGTCAAGGTCACCGATGCGCTGGAAGGAAAACGGTCAATCCTCCTCGGGCTGGACCATCACCAGTTCGCCCGAGGCTTCCAGCGTGCGGATCGCGCTGATGATGACATTCATCGCCTCTTCGGCATCCTTCTCCTTGATCTTGCCGCGGCTGGTCATCTCTTCACGGATGCTTTGCGCCATGCGTTGCGAGATATTGGCCAGGACGAATTCGGTCGCGGCCTCCAGCCCTTCCTTGCCGGTGCTATAGGCCATGGCGGTGACCAGCATGGTCTGGTCGACGATGCGAATGATCTTGGGAATGTCGCGCGGGGTGATCTTTGTCGGGATGTGCGAATAGGTGAAGATCGCCTTGCGCACCTGTTCGGCGAATTTCGCGTCGGCGTCGTCCAGGCCCTTGAGCACGTCGTCGCGCGTTGCCGCGGGCGAGATGTTGAGGATCGCCCCCACCCGTTCGACCGGGTCCTGGTCGAAGGCCCGCGGCGGCTGGCTGTCCATCTGGCCCAGCACGGCAAGGCCGATGCGGTGCACGGTTTCCGGATCGACGTTGCCGGTCAGCGACACGGCATAGGCGATGCGGCGGGCCTTTTCGCCGGGCAGCTTGCCCAGGATGTCGGCGGCGCGCTGGACATGCAGCTTGGACAGGATCACCGCCGCCACCTCGACCGCCTCGTCCTCGATGATCGGGATCAGCTTTTCGATCGGCAGGGTCAGCAGCCGCTCCCACGGGTCGCCCTTGGCCGAGACGCCGGCCTTGCGGCGCAGCCTGCTGGCGGCGGTCTGCGAGATGTGACCGTCCATCACCGACAGCGCGCCTTCCAGGCCGCCCGGGAAGGCCAGGCCGACCTGATCCAGTTCGGTGACGAATTCGTGCACCACCTGGTCCAGCGTCTGACGGTCCACCAGCCGCATCAGGCCCATGGTCTCGGCCAGGGCGGCCTGCATGTGGTCGGGCAACTGCGCCAGCGGCAGCGAGGCCCCCTCGCCCAGAAGATAGCGCACGATGACCGCCGCCTTCTCGCGAGGAGACAGGATCTTGCGCAGCCCTTCCCCTGGAACCGTCATCATCCGCTGCACGGGGGTGATGCGGGCGAGGGGGAGCCGTTCCGATGCCATGGCCTTCTCCGATTCCGATGGGTCCGGATCGGAGAATGGCCGATGGCAGTTAACGCGGGCTTTCCGTCAGCTGGTCGGCTGCAGGACGCACTGGCCCTTGGCCATGTCCCAGACCATGCCTTCGGCGCAGGACGAGGCGGTGATCTCCTTCATCCCGTCGTGGCACCCGTTGGCGGCGGCCAGCGAGGGCAGCAGAGCAAGAGCAAGCGTGGCGAGGGCGGTTCTGGTCGTCATCGGTCGTCCTCCTTGGGTCAGGGTCAAAAGGTGTAGGTCAGCCCGGTCTCGATGGCCGAAGCCAGCGCGATTTCGGCCCAGGTTCCGCTGCCGCCGTTGGCCCGGATCGCGGCCAGATGAACGCGGGCGGCGTCCGGTTCGTTCATCTCGACCAGCAACTGGCCATAGTAGCTGTGGGTCAGGATGTTGCCGGGGTTGATCCGCAGCGCCGCCTCGTAGGCCGCGATGCCGGCTTCGATCTGGCCGGACTTGCGCAGGATGAAGCCCTTGTAGGTCATCACCCGGTCGGTTTCACCTTCGGTCATGGCGGCCAGCACGGTCATCGCTTCATCGTAGCGGCCGGCCCAGGCCAGTTCGCGCACGGCACCGAAGCGGGCATCGTCATCCAGCCGGGAATCCTGCGGGGCGACGCATTTCTTTGCGGTGTCGTCCCAGACCTGGCCATCCTTGCATTCGGTCGTGGTCTGGGTGGCGGTGGGCGGCGCGCTGTCGTCCGACCCGGCGGCGAAGGCCGCGAAGGGCAGGGTGGTCAGCAGAAGAAGGGGCAGAAGGCGCATGGGGGATCTCCCTTTCAATCAAGGATAGCACGAATCCGTGCGGGTCAAATGCAGGTTTCACGGTGGATGCGGAAAACCCCGCAGACAAAGGTCCTGCGGGGCGTTGATCGCATGGAAATCGGGCAGGGGCGGTTCCCGGGGGAACAGGCGCCGTCAGCCGAAGACGCGGGCGAAGATCGTGTCGACGTGCTTGGTGTGGTAGCCAAGGTCGAACTTCTCTTCGATTTCGGCCGGGCTCAGGGCCGCGGTGACCTCGGGGTCGGCCAGAAGCTCGGCCTTGAAATCGGCACCCTTCTCCCAGACCTTCATCGCGTTCCTTTGCACCAGGCGATAGGCATCCTCGCGCGAGACCCCGGCCTGGGTCAGCGCCAGCAGCACCCGCTGGCTCATCACCAGGCCTTTGAACTTGTGCAGGTTCTTCAGCATGGTCTCGGGGTAGACCACCAGCTTTTCGATCACGCCGGCCAACCGGTGCAGGGCGAAATCCAGCGTGATCGTGGCATCGGGGCCGATCATCCGCTCGACGCTGGAATGCGAGATGTCGCGCTCATGCCAGAGCGGCACGTTCTCCATCGCCGGGACCACGGCCATGCGGACGATGCGGGCTAGGCCGGTCAGGTTCTCGGTCAGCACCGGGTTGCGCTTGTGCGGCATGGCGCTGCTGCCCTTCTGGCCGGGCGAGAAGTATTCCTCGGCCTCCAGCACTTCGGTGCGCTGCATGTGGCGGATCTCGGTCGCGACGTTCTCGATGCTGCTGGCGATGACGCCCAGGGTGGCAAAGTACATCGCGTGGCGGTCGCGCGGGATGACCTGCGTGCTGATCGGCTCGGGCGTCAGGCCAAGCGCCTTGCAGACGTGTTCCTCGACCCTCGGGTCGATGTTGGCGAAGGTGCCGACGGCACCCGAAATGGCGCCGGTGGCAATCTCTTTCCGCGCGTTTTCAAGGCGTTCGCGGTTGCGCTTCATCTCGGCGTAGAACCGGGCGAAGGTCAGGCCCAGGGTGGTGGGCTCGGCGTGGATGCCGTGGCTGCGGCCGATGCGGACGGTGTCCTTGTGTTCCAGCGCACGGGTCTTCAGCGCCGCCAGCACGCGATCGACGCCCGCCAGCAAGAGGTCGGCCGCGCGCATCATCTGGATGTTCAGCGTGGTGTCCAGCACGTCCGACGAGGTCATGCCCTGATGGACAAAGCGGGCCTGTTCATTGCCGACGATCTCGGCCAGGTGGGTGAGGAAGGCGATCACGTCGTGCTTGGTCACCGCTTCGATCTCGTCGATGCGGGCGATGTCGAATTCCACATCCCTGGCCCGCCAGACTGCTTCGGCATTGGCTTTCGGGATCACCCCAAGTGCGGCCTGGGCGTCGCAGGCATGGGCCTCGATCTCGAACCAGATCTTGAAGCGGGTTTCCGGGGACCAGATGGCCACCATTTCGGGGCGGGAATAGCGCGGGATCATCACGGACCTCTGACTGGCGGGCGGTTGCGGCTGGCCTTACGCTGTGGCCGCAAGGCGTGCAAGGCGTGCAAGGGAGGCGGGCAGGCGGCCAGCGGCGGGGCAGGCGGACTTCGCGCGAAATCCGGGCACGATTTCCGCGCGAAAATCGACTGTCGGCGGTCATTTGCGCTTCGTTAACCAGCTTCTCCTAGGGTGGCCTTGTTCCGGCCGCAGGCGCCGGACACTGGCAGGAGGTCGGGGTGCGGATCGGACGCGGCTTGAGGGCAGGGGCATGACGGTGGCAGCGCTGAAAGCGCGGCTCGCGCCGGCTGACTGGATCATGGCCGGGTTCCGTGCCCTGGCGGCTGTCGGGCCGCAAGCGGTGCGGGTTGAAACCCTGGCCCGCGAACTGGGGGCCACGAAGGGCTCTTTCTACTGGCACTTCAAGGATTTGGGCGCGCTGCACCAGGCCATGCTGGAGGCCTGGGCCGAACTGGCCACGACCGCCGTCACCGCCGCTGCACGGGCGGCCGACCTGGACCCGCGGGGGCGCGTGCTGCGGTTGGTTGAACTGGTGTCGGTCCTTCCCGAGGCCGAGGTATCGGGAGGCGCACTGGAACCGGCGATCCGCGACTGGGGCCGCACGGATGCGCGCGCCCGGGCGGTGCTGCTGCGGGTGGACCGCCGCCGGATGGATGCCCTGCGCGAATTGCTGGCCGAGGCCGGGGTGTCGCCCGAGACGGCCGAGGAAGGCGCCGCCGCCTTCTACGGCGCGTTGATCGGGCTGGAATCGCTGCGCGGATCGGCCGGGGTTGCGATGCGCGGCCCGCTGAAGCGCGTGGCCGAGGCGATCCTGACCGGGCCAGCATGAGGCGTGCCGCCGCCCTGATCGTGGTCCTGGCCGCCGTGCCGGTGCTTGCGGGCTATCTGGGGACCCTGCACCCGGCGGGCGATTCCTTCGCGGTGTTTCGTCCGCAAGGGGCCGTCGTCCTGACCTTTGCCGCGGCCCTGGCGCTGGCCTTGCGCGCCCGGGCGGCGGGCCTGGCCGGGCTGGCGCTGGCCGCCTTTGCCGGCGGGCCGCTGATCGGCGCTTCGCTGGCCGAGGGATCGGCGGGTGCGTTGCGGGTCTATCAGAAGAACATGCTGTTCCGGAACGATGATCTGGCAGGCCTTGAGGCAGATGTCCGCGCCGCAGCGCCGGATGTTCTGACCCTGCAGGAAGTGTCGTCGGCGAACGAGCTGCTGCTGGCCGCGCTGTCCGATGTTCTGCCGCACCAGGACACCTGTCCGTTCTCGGCGGTGGGCGGCACCGCCATCGCCACGCGCCTGGCTCCGATTCCCGGACGGACGGTTTGCGCCGAAGGCCTGGCGGCGATGCAGGTGCAGGGCCCGGAGGGACCGCTCTGGCTGGTCTCGATCCACCTGCACTGGCCCTGGCCGCACCGGCAACCGGCGCAGGTTGATGCGCTTGTGCCGGTGCTGGAAGGCCTGGACGGGCCGGTGGTGATGGCGGGCGATTTCAACATGGTGCGCTGGTCGGTCAGCTTGGGCCGGATGATGGCGGCGAGCCGCGTCGTTCCGGCCGGCAGGGTCCTGAACACCTATGTCGGCCTGGCCCGCTGGGCCGAACTGCCCATCGACCATGTATTTTCCCCCGGCGGCGGGCAGGTCGAACCGCGCGAGACGCTGGGGTCGGACCACCGGGGTCTGCTGGCCGAAGTCTCGCTATAGGCGGCAAAGCCGATTTCCGGCGTCCTTGGCCGGTGTCAGCCCAGGAGGCGCGGGTCGAACGGGTAGCGGGTCAGGTTCTCGGCGCCGGTTTCGGTGATCAGCACCTGGTCCTCGAGCTTGATCGAGAAATCGCCGCCCTCGGGGCTGACCAGCGCCTCGACGCAAAGCACCATGCCGGGTTCCAGCACCGCATCGAAAGCGCCCGGAATCCAGCCGTCGGGGTAGTGCACATAGGGCCACTCGTCGCACAGCCCCACGCCGTGCATCTTGCAGGCGTATTTCTGCGCCCAGTATTCCGGCGCCAATTGGTGGCCGCCGAAGACCAGTTCCTTGATGCTGACACCGGGGCGCAGCCGGGCCTGATGGTCGCGGATGTGGTCTAGTGCGTGGTGAAAGGCGCTGATCATCGCGTTCGAGGGCCGCGTCTCGCCCACCCACCAGGTGCGGCTGATGTCGATGCAGATGCCGTAGGCGCCAATCAGGTCGGTGTCGAAGGCGACGATTTCCTCGGGCTGCACGATGCGCGGGCCGCATTCCTGAAACCAGGGGTTGGTGCGCGGGCCTGACGCCAGCAGCCGGGTCTCGATCCATTCGCCGCCGCGGCGGATGTTGGCGGCGTGCAACTCGGCCCAGATCGCATCTTCGCTGACGTTGCCCTTGGGCACGTTTTCTCGGGTGAAGGCCTCCATCTCGGCAATGCCGGCCTCGCAGGCGTGATGGGCGCAGCGCATTGCCAGAATCTCGTCCGGCCCCTTGATCGCTCGCGTGCGTTCGGTGACTTCCTCGCCTTCCTCGACGGTGAAGCCGGCGCTTTCCAGCGCCCGCAGCCCGTGGACCATGATCTTGTCCACCGCCAGGCGGCGGTTGGCGCCGGCGTGGGCGCGCATCACCTCATCCACCTGGGCTGCGAAGGCGCGGGCCGAAGCCTCGCCGCGGTCGCCGGTGGAATTGTAGAAGAAGGTCGCGCCCGAGCGGAGTTCCCTGACCAGCGGGTTGAACTCCACAAGGAACGGCGCGTTCTTGTATTCCCACATCACCATGTGCCCGTCGGCGCACAACAGGCAGGCGCGGAACGGGTTGTGGGTGTTCCAAAGCTGCATGTTGGTGGTGTCGGTGGCGTAGCGGATGTTCAGGGGGTCGAACATCAAAAGCCCGCCATAGTCGCGGTCGACCAGCGCCTTGGTTAGCCGCCGCCAGCGGTAGCTGCGCATCGCCTCAAGGTTCGGCGGGGTCAGCCCGGCCGCCTGCCATTCGCGAAAGGCCAGTTGCGTCGGGCCGATCTCGACCCGGTCGTTGTCGTTCGGGCTGCCGTCGCCCAACTGCGCGCCGCGGCTGGGGTCGATCTTGCGGCGGTCGCGGTGGTAGTCGGTCATGGCTGGCCTCCCCCGGGTCAGCCCGAAGGCTGGTCCGGAAGGGCCGCGAAGTCATGCCGGAAGGCGACGGGGCATGTCGCCTTCCGGCAAGGGCATCAGCCCTTCAGCGCCTCGGCCCGGGCGGCGATCACCTGATCGGCCTCGCGGCCCGCCAGAAGCTCCAGATGGTCGAAGCCGGCGGTGTAGAAGCCGACACCAAGGGTCTGCGAGCGCAGTTCGGTGATCAGCCCGTCCAACTCGCCTTCGGGGATCAGGGCCGAGACCTCGTCCCAGCCCTTCCAGCCGGTCTTGGTGTCAAAGCCCAGCAGCTGGCCGCGCCGGGCGGTGACGATGCGCTGGGCGCGCGGGGTGAAATCGGAGGGCACCGAGATGATGACCTCCATCACCGGCTCCAGCAGCACCGGTCCGCAGGTGGGCATGGCTTCCTGCATCGCCTTGGCGCCGGCCTTCTGGAAGGCGAAGTCGGAGCTGTCGACGGTGTGATAGCTGCCATCGGTCAGCACCACGCCCACATCGACCACCGGGAACCCCAGCGGCCCGCGGTCAAGCGCGGTCTCCACGCCCTTCTGCACCGCCGGGATGTACTGCTTTGGCACCACGCCGCCGGTGATCTTGTCCGAGAACTGGAAGCCCTCGCCCCGGCCGCGCGGCGCAATCTCGACATGGATGTCGGCGAATTCGCCGTGCCCGCCGGATTGTTTCTTGTGCCGCGAATGGAACGTCGCGCTCTTGCTGATCGTTTCCCGGTAGGAAACGGTCGGCTTGGCCGTCTTGACCGAAAGCCCGGCCTCGGCCTTCAGCCGAGACAGCGCGATCTGCAGGTGAATGTCGCCCTGGCCGCGCAGGTGGGTCTCGCCGGTATCGGCCGCCCAATGGGTGGACAAGGCGGGATCTTCGTCGAAGAGACGCGACAGGGCGGTCGACAGCTTCGCCTCGTCGGCCGGATGCTCGGCCCGGATCGCGATGGCCGCCAGCGGCGCGGGCGGTTCCGGCCAGTCGCTGGCTTGGGCCGCCCCTTCGGTCAGCACCTCGCCGGCCTTGACGGTGGACATGCGGCCCAGGACGACGATCTCGCCGGGGCCGGCATGGCCCTTGGGGGTGAACTTGCGGCCCAACGCAGAGGAAACCGAGCCAACGCGATCATGACCGAGGGTTAGCCCGTCCTTGACCTCGCCGCGCCAGACGCGGGCAAAGGCCGCGCGCCCGGCCTGGCCGGACTGGAACGTCTTGATGACCTGCGCCATCGGGCCGGTGCCGTCGGACAGGCCCAGCCGGGCGGCGGTGACCGCCGGGGCCGGGCAGTCGTGGCGCAGCGCTTTCCACAACCGGCGGACGCCGTTCTCGAACTCGGCCGCGCCGAAGAAAACCGGGACCACCAGGTCCTGCTCCAGATCGCGGGCGAGCGAGGCGTAGATCTCCTGAGGCGCAGGGGTCATATCGTCCAGGACCTGCTCCATGATGCGGTCGTCGAAATCGGCCAGCGCCTCGAGCAGGCCGCTGCGTTCGACGCTTTCGTCGGCCTTCACGGCCTCGGGCAGCGGGATCAGGTCCGAGGGCTTGTGAGGGTTCCAGCGCCAGGCGCGTTCGCTGACCAGATCGACCATGCCGGTGACCTGACCGCTGGCGTCGCGCAGCGGAATCTCGCGCAGGGCAAGCGGCCGGTCGGACAGCGCCTGCAGGGCGTGGAAGGTGGCGCGGACATGCGCCTCTGGCACGTCAAGCCGGTTGATGAAGATCACATGCGGGATGCGTCGGTCATCCAGGAACCGCAACAGCGGCGAGACCGCCACGGCGCGTTCCGGGAAGGGGTCGGCGACGACGACGACAATATCGGCGATGCTCATCGCGCTTCGGGTATCGGTGAGCAATTCCACCGAGCCGGGACAGTCGATCAGGGTCCAATCCTCGTCCATGAAGCGGCAGTTGGCGAGGGTCATCTCGGTCGAGATGCCGCGCGCCCGCGCCTCGGGCGAGGCATCCCCGACGGTGGTTCGGTCTTTCACGGTCCCGCGCCGGTCGGTCATTCCGGCGGCATGCAGCAGCGATTCGAAGAGCGTGGTCTTGCCGCTGCCATGCGCGCCGACCAGCGCGGCGCATCGGGTGCCGTGGATATCGTGGCTCATTTGGTCCCTCCCATGGGCCGTGGGCGGCGCTTGGGCAGGGCGGGATCCAGAGCATCTCTGGCGGCCCGTACTGCCCGGCCGCCGGTTCGGGGGTCGCTGTCCTTGCGTCCCCATGATTCATCTTTGCCTCGGATTTTCGCTGCCGTCGCGCAAAATCGACCGAACGTGGCGCAAGGTCGCGGGCGGCGATCCCGCAGAGCCGTCGGTCCCGGTCCCGGCCGGGCCGGACGCCGCGCCCTGTTTTCGTTGTCGCGGCCCGGTTTCGTGGCGTGGGGCCGCACCACCGGGATGGCAGGGGCGATTGCCTTTAGCGCCTGCCCGGCTAGGCTGGCGGCCATGACAGAGCCGCAGGCCCTTTGCCCCCGCCGATCACACAACGCCTGCCTGGCGCAAGGCTTGTCGCGCCAGGCTGTGAGGTGGGGTGGCTTGTGCGAGGCAGCGGCGTGAGCGCGCTGCGCTGTCTTGTGGTGCTGGCACATCCGGTGCCGCACAGTCTCGCTGCCCGGCTGGCAGCCCTGGTCGCGGCTCAGGCTGGTGCGGCCGGCTGGGACGTCCGGCACTGCGATCTGTACGCGCGCGGCTTCGATCCGAACCTGAGCAAGCCGGAAAGAGAAAGCTATTACAGCGACTTCCACGGTGAAGCTGCAAGAGAGCTGGAGGAGTTGGCCTGGGCTGAAGTGATTGTCCTGGTGTTTCCGACCTGGTGGTTCGGCTTTCCGGCCATCCTGAAAGGCTGGTTCGACCGGGTCTGGGCGCCCGGCCTGGCCTATGACCATGCGCCGGCGTATGGCCCGATGATTCCGCGCCTGCACGGGCTGCGGGCGGTTCTGGCGGTCACCACGATGGGTGCGCCCTGGTGGGTGGAAACCCTGGTGATGCGGCGGCCGTTGCAGCGCATTTTGCGTCTGGGGATCGTTAGGCCCTGTGCGCCGCGGGCGCGGGTGATCTGGCGGGCGCTGCATCGGGCCGAAGCGGTCGAGCCGGACCGGCTGAAGCGGTTCGAGGCCGGGCTTCGCGCCACCCTGGCCGAACTGGACCGGAGGCTGCGCTGAGCGCGTTCAGTCGACCAGTCTGCGCAGGTCTTCGCCGTTCAGATGGGCGATTCCAGCCTTGATGGCGCCATAGGGAACGGCGACGACCAGAAGCCCATATCCAAGCGCGCTGGCAAAGGCATCGCGCACCAGGGCAAGGCGTCCGGCACCCGCGGGCGGTGACGCAACCGCCGGCTCCGTCGACGTGTCGGCAACGCAGGGCACCTCGGGCAAAGAAAGGGCCGGCGCCGGATCCATCAGGGCGCGGATTGCCACCAGTTCAGCATCGGCAGGGTCTTCGCTGCGCAGGGCGGCTTCGGCGGCAGGGGGCAGGCGGCGCACCGGCCGCGGCGCCAGCGGGGCGGCGTGAAAGATCGACGGCGCCACCGCCTCGGGGTTTGGCCGGACCACGCGCGCGGTCCGTTCCAGCAGCGCCGCGCCTTCGGTCACCGCCTGGCCGACGCGCCGGTGCGAGGGCAGGTAGCGACCGGTGCGGCCCAGCCGGTCTTCCGGGATGCGCCAGAGCCCGCCGAAGACGGCGCCGCCAAAATCGCGGGCCGAGCCGGCGCAGCGGCCCAGCAGACCGGCCAGGCCATCGCGTGCAAAGCCGACGCTGGCCAGCGCGAAGGTGCGCGGGTTCAGCGGCAGGTGCTGGCGGCCTTCCGACCAGATTTGCGGACGGTTGTCATTGCTGTTGCGCGACATCGGCCTCACCAGGCAGAAACAATCCCGTGGAAGCTGGGCGCCGGGCGCGGCGAAACCGGGGCGCGATTGCGGCGGAACCCTGGCATTGTGGCCAAAGACGAAAGGCCGCCCGGGTGGGGCGGCCTTTGTCCTTGAACCGGGGATGCCGGTGTCAGCAGGAGTAGTACATCTGGTACTCGACCGGGTGGGGGGTATGCTCGAAGGCATAGACCTCTTCCCACTTCAGCCCGATGTAGGCTTCCAGTTGGTCCTTGGTGAAGACGTCGCCGGCCAGCAGGAAGTCATGGTCCTTTTCCAGTTCCTCCAGCGCCTCGCGAAGCGAGCCGCAGACGGTGGGGATTTCGGCCAGTTCCTCGGGCGGCAGGTCGTACAGGTCCTTGTCCGAGGCCGGACCCGGGTCGATCTTGTTCTTGATGCCGTCGAGACCGGCCATCATCAGCGCCGCGAAGGCCAGATAGGGGTTGGCCGACGGATCGGGGAACCGGGCTTCCACGCGCTTGGCCTTCGGCGATTCGGTCCACGGGATGCGGACGCAGCCACTGCGGTTGCGGGCCGAGTAGGCGCGCAGCACGGGGGCCTCGAAGCCCGGAATCAGCCGCTTGTAGCTGTTGGTCGCCGGGTTGGTGATCGCGTTCAGCGCCTTGGCATGCTTGAGGATGCCGCCGATGAAGTACAGAGCCTCCTGGCTGAGGTCGGCATACTTGTCGCCGGCGAACAGCGGCTTGCCGTTCTTCCAGATCGACATGTTGACGTGCATCCCCGACCCGTTGTCGCCCTTCATCGGCTTGGGCATGAAGGTCACGGTCTTGCCGTAGGCCTGGGCGACGTTATGGATGACGTACTTGTACTTCTGGATGTTGTCGGCCTGTTCGACCAGCCCGCCGAAGATCATCCCCAGCTCGTGCTGGGCGGTGGCGACCTCGTGGTGATGCTTGTCCACGCGCATGCCCATGCGCTTCATCGTCGACAGCATTTCCGACCGCAGGTCCTGCGCCGCGTCGATCGGGTTCACCGGGAAGTAGCCGCCCTTGTGGCCCGCGCGATGCGCCAGGTTGCCGCCTTCGAAGGCCGCGTCGGTGTTCCAGGCCGCGTCTTCGGCATCGATCTGGAACGACACCTTGGACGGCGTCACCGAATAGCGCACGTCGTCGAAGATGAAGAATTCGGCTTCCGGCCCGAAGTAGGCCGTGTCGCCGATACCCGAGGCCTTGAGGTAGGCTTCCGCCTTGACCGCGGTCTGGCGCGGGCAGCGCGAATAGGCCTCGCCGGTGTCGGGCTCGACCACGTTGCAATGCACGCAGAGGGTCTTTTCGGCGTAGAACGGGTCGATATAGACCGAGGACGCGTCCGGGATCAGCTTCATGTCGGACTGGTCGATCGACTTCCAGCCCGCGATCGACGAGCCGTCGAACATGAAGCCTTCCTCGAAGAAGTCCTCGTCCACCAGGTCAGAGACCAGCGTGACGTGCTGGAGCTTGCCCTTCGGGTCGGTAAAGCGGATGTCGACGTATTCGACTTCCTCGTCCTTGATCAGTTTCAGAGCTTTCGCGACTGCGCTCATCATGCTGCCTTTCGGTTGGTTTCCGGTTTGGGGCCGTGGCCCCGGTGGTTCGGGCGGGGGTCCGAATTTTCGACGAAAATTCGGGGTCCCGGTTCAGACGGCATCGTCGCCGGTTTCGCCGGTGCGGATGCGGATGGCCTGTTCGACAGGGGTGACGAAGATCTTGCCGTCGCCGATCTTGTCGGTGCGGGCGGCGGCGATGATCGCCTGGATGGCGCCTTCGACCAGATCGTCGGTCAGCACGACCTCGATCTTCACCTTGGGCAGGAAGTCCACCACATATTCGGCGCCGCGATACAGTTCGGTGTGGCCCTTCTGGCGGCCGAAGCCCTTGACCTCGGTGACCGAGAGGCCCTGGATGCCGGCTTCCTGAAGCGCCTCTTTCACCTCATCAAGCTTGAACGGCTTGATGATCGCTTCGATCTTCTTCATGCACCGACTCCCCCGCTTCTTGGGCACCTCTCTGACCACTTCCCCCGGGCGGCTACAATTGGCTAGGGTCAAGGCGCAACGGGCCGCCTGCGGGATTCCGCCGATAATGCCTGATTTTTGTGCATTGCGCTGTCGGGTTGGGCAGTTTGCGAACGGAGCGGGGAAAACGATGACCGAACTCCTGACCGCAGCCCAGATGCGGGCGATCGAACAGGCGGCGATTGCCAGCGGTCAGGTGACCGGGCTGGAGCTGATGGAACGCGCCGGCCGCGGCGTGGTCGAGGCGATCTTCGAGGAATGGCCGGAGTTGCGTGCCACCTCGCACCGCGCAGTTGTGCTGTGCGGGCCGGGCAACAACGGCGGCGACGGGTTCGTCGTGGCGCGACTGTTGAAAGAGTGGGGCTGGGAAGTTGAGGTCTTCCTTTATGGTGACCCGGAACGGCTGCCGCTGGATGCGCGGGTGAATTGTGAGCGGTGGGCGGTGATGGGGGAGGTGAAGGAGCTGACGGAACGGGCGTTCCGGGCACCTCATCCCATTCACGGGAACGCCTACTCCGACCTTTATGTCGATGCAATCTTCGGCGCGGGCATCTCGCGCCCCCTCACGGGCGAGGCATTGGACGTCTTGACCCATATGTCAGGCCGAGGTGGTGACGACTACGCGTCGCGGACAGTGGCTATCGATGCGCCGTCCGGAATGTGCCTGGACAGCGGCTGCGCCCTGGGCAAGTCGAGCCTTGTCGACACGCGGGGCTATCAGGCGATGGCGGCCCTTACGGTGACCTTCGAGGCGGCAAAACCCGGGCATTACCTGGGTACGGGACCGGAGGCTTGCGGCAAGGTCGTGGTCAAGCCCATCGGGCTTCAGCCTTGGCTCTTCATGGACAAACCCGTCAAGCGAGGCGGGTCATGGAGCGGCGTTCTTAAACTTCAGCGGCTGCATCGGTTGTCCCTTCCGGACAAGGAATTCAATCACTTGAACCCGGGACAGTGGGGGCGGGTTGGCGTGCCGTTTCTGTTCAGGCTCGGACGTTCGCGGCAGCACAAGTATTCCCATGGCCATGCCGTCATCCTCTGCGGCCCCTCCGGGCGCGGCGGGGCGGCGCGGTTGGCGGCGCGGGGGGCGTTGCGGATTGGGGCGGGGGTGGTGACGTTGGGGTGTCCGCCGGAGGCGATCCCCGAGAACGCCGCGCGGCTGGATGCGGTGATGCTGCGGCCCATCGCCGACGCCGACGTGCTGGCGCGGGTGCTCGAGGATGCGCGGATCAATGCGCTGTGCCTGGGGCCGGGGATGGGGCTCAGCGATGAGACCCGCGCGCTGACAGCGCAAGGGTTGAAGAGCGGCCGGAAGCTCGTGCTGGATGCCGATGCCCTGACGCTCATCGCGCGCGATGCTTCGCTCTTTGCGGGCCTGCATGACGGGTGCGTGCTGACGCCCCATGCCGGCGAGTTTGCCCGGCTGTTTCCGGACATCGCCGAGAAGCTGGCAGCCCCGGCGACCAAAGGCCCGGCCTATTCCAAGGTCGATGCCGCGCGAGAGGCGGCGGCGCGGGCGGGGTGTGTGGTGCTGTTCAAGGGGCCGGACACGGTGATTGCCGGGCCGGACGGGCGATGTGCCATCAACTCGGCACACTACGACCGGTCGGCGCCGTGGCTGGCGACGGCAGGGTCGGGGGATGTGCTGGCGGGGTTCATCATCGGGCTGCTGGCGCGCGGCTTCAGCCCCTTCGACGCCGCCTGCACCGGGGCCTGGCTGCATGTCGAATGCGCGCGCAGCTTCGGCCCTGGCCTGATTGCCGAGGACCTGCCCGAGGAACTGCCGAAGGTGTTCCGTGCCCTGGGGCTGTAGCTTTCAGGCCGGCGCGGGTGGCTGGCCCAGAACGTCGTTCAGCGCCGTTTCCAGAGTGGGCACGTCGGGAACGGTCGCGTAGAGGCTGCGCACCGAGGCATCAGCGAAGCCTTCGGCGACGATGTGGTCGATCAGCGCGTTCAGCGGCTGCCAGTAGCCCTCGACATCCAGCAGCAGGATCGGCTTGCGGTGCAGGCCGATCTGCGCCCAGGTCAGCACTTCGAAAAACTCGTCCAGCGATCCCGCCCCGCCGGGCAGCACCACCACGGCGTCCGAGTTCATGAACATCACCTTCTTGCGTTCGTGCATGTCCTCGGTGACGACGAAGCGGGTCAGGTCGCGCTTGCCGACCTCGGCCCGCATCAGGTGCACCGGAATCACCCCGAAGGTGGCGGCGCCTTCGGCTTGCGCGGAACGGGCCACTTCGCCCATCAGGCCCACGTCGCCGGCGCCATAGACCAGCCGCCAGCCGTTGCGGGCGAGCATCGCGCCGGTGGCGCGGGCGACGACGGCATGGGCCGGGTTGCGGCCGGGGCGGGCGCCGCAGAAGACGCAGACGGAATGAACAGACATGGGGCGCCTTTTGGGAAAAGGATTGCCTGAGCGGGTGATATCGGGCTTCCATCGGGAAGGGAAGCGGGCGCGCGGAGAGCGACGCCCCGGATGGGAGGAAACGATGGCAGGCAGGGCCGCGAATGCCCTTGCAGGGGGGGCGGCAGGTCTGGTTCTGGCAGCCGGCGCGGCCGCCGTGCTCTGGGAGCTGGCCGGACCAGAGCCCGCGTCTCCTCCTGCGTCGCCGCCGGTCTCGCGGTCCGACTCGCCGCCGGCGGGGCTGGAGCAAGCGGCGGAAGCACCGGCTCCGCTGCCTGAAGCGTCCCCAGCACAGCCGGCGGGTGCGGCGGATGAGGCCGGGCCCGAGATCGCGGTCTGGCGGGTCGAACCGGACGGGACGGCGACGATCGCCGGCACCGCCACGCCGGGGGCAGAGGTGCGGGTGGAACTGGACGGCAAGGTGGTTGCCACGGGCACCGCCGATGCGGCGGGCGAATTCGCCCTGCTGACCACGTTGCCGCCGAACCCCGCGGCTTCGGTGTTGACGCTGGCCGAGGTTCGGCCCGATGGGCGTGCCGTCGCGGCCAAGGGCATCGTGGCGCTGGGGCCGGTGCCGGGGCCGGCGACCCCGGACGCGCCGCCCGCCGTGGCGCTGCAGGTGACCGAAGCAGGGGCAAGCCTGCTGCGGTCCGAGCCGCCGAAGGCCGCGGTGGCGCCAGGCGGGCCGGTTGCGGCGGTGACCATCGAAACAATCGCCTATGCGTCTGGCGATGCCGTGCAGATCGGCGGAACGGGGCAGCCGGGGCTGATGGTGCGGCTCTATCTCGACACCGCCTTTCTGTCCGAGGCGCCGGTATCCGCGCGCGGTCAGTGGCAGGTCAGTCTGGCCGGCATCGCGCCGGGCACCTACACCTTGCGGGCCGATCAGACGGACCAGACCGGCAAGGTGACCGCGCGGTTCGAAACGCCGTTCCGCCGCGAAACGCCAGAGGCGCTGGCCGCGGTGGCGGCCGTCGCTTCGCCGCCCGTGCCACCGGCGGGCCTGTCGGCCGCGGAAAGCCCGGCGACCGTGCCGGGCAGCGAGACCGCCTCGCCCGCCTCGGCATTGCCGGGGCTGGACCCGGTGGCCGGAGGCGAGCCGGCGCCGGGGGCGCTGGACCCGCCGCCTCCGGTCAGCGTGACGGTGCAGCCCGGGAATACGCTTTGGGCCATTGCCAAGGGGCAATGGGGCGACGGCATCCTCTACGTCCAGGTCTTCGAGGCGAACCGCGAGAAGATCCGCGATCCGGACCTGATCTATCCTGGACAGGTCTTTGTGCTTCCGTCAGCGCCCTGAGGGTGACCGGCGCTGGCCGCTTCGGCCTTCTCGACATGCGCCCAAGGCGTCTTGCCGTCAGGGCGCGGCTGACCCGGGCAAGCGGATCGCGGACTCCGCGACGCTGCGGCCGTGGCGGCAGCAGGCCACCACCTCGGGGTGCTCCATGCAGCAATCGTTCAGGAGATAGGCAATGATCGCGCCCAAGCCCCCGGCATCGACGGCATAGATCACGTTGCGTGCCACCCGCTGCGAGCGCAGCAGCCCCGCCTGTTCCAGCGCCGACAGGTGAAACGACAGGCGCGAGGCCGACAGGCCGAGGGCCCGCGCGATCTCGCCCGCCGGCAGCCCGGTGCCACCGGCCTGCACCAGCAGGCGGATCAGGTCCAGCCGGTCGCCGTGGGCCAGGGCCGACAGGGCCGCGAGGGCTTTACTCCGCTCCATGTTTCAACTACTCATGAACAGTTGAAATATTGATACCCGCGCGGCGCTGTGAAATCAACCGCCGACCGTGATCAGGACGAATCCCCCCATGCGCAGCAATGCCACCTCTGCCGACCAGCCGACCAAGCCCGCCTCGGGGTGGCAGACCATGATGCGGGTCGGCCCCTATCTTTGGCCCGCCGACCAGCCTTGGGTAAGACACCGCGTCATGATGGCGCTGGGGTTCCTGCTGGCGGCCAAGATGGTGTCGATCGTCACACCCTATATCTACAAGCTGGCCGTCGACATGCTGAGCCAGGAGGCCGCGAACGACCCGGCCTGGATGCTGACGCTGGGCGCGGTGGGGCTGACGGTGGCCTATGGCATGGCGCGGCTGGGGGCGGTGGTCTTCGGCGAATTGCGCGATGCGGTGTTTGTCCGCGTCGGCCAGCGCGCGCTGCGCAAGCTGGCGCTGGAGACCTTTACCCACATCCACCGGCTGAGCCTTCGCTATCACATCACCCGCAAGACCGGCGGCCTGAGCCGGGTTATTGAACGCGGCGTTAAGGGTGTCGATTTCCTGCTGCGCTTCATGCTGTTTTCCATCGGGCCGCTGATCCTGGAATTGAGCATGGTCTCGATCATCTTCGCGGTGGTCTTCGGCTGGCAGTATGCGGCGGTGGTGGTGGTGACCATCGCGCTCTACGTGGCCTTCACCTTCAAGGTGACCGAGATCCGCGTGCGCATCCGCCGGCAGATGAACGACCAGGACGCGGATGCCAACCAGAAGGCCATCGACAGCCTGCTGAACTATGAGACCGTCAAGTATTTCAACGCCGAGGGCCGCGAGGCCAGCCGCTATGACGCGGCCATGCAGGGCTATGAGACGGCGGCGGTCAAGACCGGGCAATCGCTGGCCTTCCTGAACGCAGGCCAGTCGTTCCTGATCACCAGCGGGTTGATCATCGTGATGGTGATGGCGGCGCGCGGGGTGCAGGCGGGCACGCTGACGGTGGGCGATTTCGTCATGGTCAACGCCTACATGATTCAGATCACCATGCCGCTGAACTTTCTTGGCACGGTCTATCGCGAAATCCGCCAGGCGCTGGTGGACATGGGCGAGATGTTCGGCCTCTTGGGCCAGCCGGCCGAAGTGGTGGACGCGCCTGACGCGCGGCCGCTGGCGGTGTCGGGCGGCGAGATCGTCTTCGACGACGTGCGGTTTTCCTATGAGCCGTCGCGCGAGATCCTGAAGGGCGTGTCGTTCCGCGTTGCCCCGGGCGAGCGGCTGGCGCTGGTCGGCCATTCCGGCAGCGGCAAGTCGACCATCGCGCGGCTGATGTTCCGGTTCTATGACGTCACCGGCGGCGCGATCCGCATCGACGGGCAGGACCTGCGCGAGGTGACGCAAGGTTCGATCCACGCCTCCATCGGGGTGGTGCCGCAGGATACGGTGCTGTTCAACGACACCATCCTGTACAACATCGCCTACGGCAAGGACGGCGCGACCGAGGCCGAGATCGTGGCGGCGGCGCGTGCGGCGCGCATCCATGATTTCATCGTGTCGCTGCCGGATGGCTATGACACCAGGGTGGGCGAGCGGGGGCTGAAGCTGTCGGGTGGGGAAAAGCAGCGGGTCGGCATTGCGCGCACGCTGCTGAAGAACCCGCCGATCCTGATCCTGGACGAGGCGACATCGGCGCTGGACACCCAGACCGAAAAGTCGATTCAGGAAAGCCTGAACGAGATGGGGCAGGGCCGCAGCGTGATCATGATCGCGCACCGGCTGTCGACCATCGCGGATGCCGACCAGATCCTGGTGATGGAGGAAGGCCGGGTGATCGAACGCGGCCGGCACGAAGACCTGGTGGCCCGGGGCGGCCGCTATGCCGCGATGTGGGCGCAGCAGGTGGCGGAAGAGGCAGCCGAGGCGGCGTGATCGCGGCGCACGGGCCTGTGAATGCCGGCCTGATGACGGCTTTTTTCCTTTGACCCGCCGCAAAGCCGCAGCCAGATTGGCAGCATTGGTCGAAAGGTTAACGCGATGCTGCGGCGCGTTTTCTTGGCTTTGTGCGTTTTCCTCGGGCTCGCCTCGGCGGCGCTTGCCGAGCGGCGCGTGGCGCTGGTTCTGGCTGCCGAGGATTACCGCAACCTTCGGCAACTGGACAACCCGGTCAGCGATGCGCGGGCGATGGAAAGCCTGCTGGAAGACCTGGGCTTCGAGGTGTTCCTGGAAACCGACCGCGACCTCAAGCGGATGCGCCGCGCGCTGGAGGATTTCAGCGCCGATGCCGCGGGGGCCGACGTGGCGCTGGTGTTCTTTGCCGGCCATGGCGTGGCCATCGAGGGGGTGAACTACCTGCTGCCGACCGACGCGGACGCCGCTTCTTCGAAAAAGCTGGCCGAGACCTCGCTGCCGCTGGCCGACGTGCAGGCGGTGCTGGACACGGTGGCGCCGGTGGCGATCATGCTGTTGGACGCTTGCCGCGATGATCCCTTTGCCGGCGGCGGTGGTGGAGGCGAGGACGACCGCGGCGCGGTCGCGCTGGCGGGCGACCCGCCGGATGCGCCTAAGCCCAGCCCCGGGCTGGGCCGGATCGGCCGCTCGGACGGTGTCCTTTTCGCCTTTTCCGCGGCGCCCGGGGAAACCGCTTCCGACGGCGAGGGCGAGAATTCGCCGTTCACCAGCGCGCTCCTGCGCCATTTCGGCACCAACGGGGTGGAACTGAAATCCGCCCTGACGCTGGTGCAGCAGGATGTCTATGACCGCTCGCGCGGCAAACAGCTGCCCTACATCGAAAGCGGCCTGCCGGAACTGGTGTTCATCAGCGAACAGGGCGATCTGCCGGAACGCGACCAGCTTCTGATGGCGATGGCCGGGCTGACGCCGGACCTGCGCGCCGAAGTGGAAACGGTGGCGGCGGCGAACGACATGCCGCTGGCGCCGCTCTACGCCGCGCTGATCTCGGGCGAACTGGAAGGCCAAAGCCCGGACGACCGTCAGCGCATGCTGGAAGAGGCGGCCCGGTCCTACCATGCCTTCCAGTCGGAACTGGTGAAATACGCCAGCGACGACCCGAAGGTGGCGGACCTGCGGGCCAAGGCCGAAGAGCAACTGACCCTGGGCGCAGTCGATGCGGCGCGGGCCCTGCTGACCGAAGCGGCCGGGATCGACAGCCAGGCCCGCAGCGCGATCAAGAACAACTACCTGACGCGGACCCTGTCCGAGGCCTCGACCCATCTTCTGAACGCCAACGCCGCCCGCACCGACCTGCGCTACGACCTGGCCATCGGCGACCTGACCAAGGCGGTCGAGCTTTACGCCGAGGTCGAGAAGGACCTGCCCGACCGCGAGACCAAGATGGGCTATCTGCTGGCGCTGCAGGACCTGGGCGACCTGCAGATGATCGCCGGCAACAGTTTCGGCGCGCTGGGCGCCCACATGACCCGGTCGGAGTTCGCGCAAGGCCAGGCCAAGGCGGACCCCACCGATCTGGGCTGGACCCGCGAGGTGATCTTCGCGCTGAACGCCGTGGGCACCGTGCTGCAGCAGCAGGGCTACCTGCGCGAGGCCGAAGAGGCCATCGTCAGCGGGCTTGAAATGACCAAGGCCCAGACCGAGCGCAACCCCGACGACGTGGACCTGATGCGCGACCTGGAAGTCATGCGCAACAAGCTGGGCGAGGTGCGCTATGCTCTGGCCGACTATCCCGGCGCGCTTGCGGCCTATACCGAGGCGCTGGCAATTGCCGAGAAGCTGCTTGAGACCGACCCGACGCTGATCCTGTATTTGCGCGACGTCAGCTACACGCAAGAGCGGATCGGCGACGTCTATGTCTCGATGGGCGACTATGATCGCGGGCGCGACGCGTTCGACGTGGCGATGCGCATCTCGCAGCAACTGGTCAACGAATTCCCCGACGACCAGGACTTTCGCTTCAGCCTTTCGGTGGCTTACGAACGGCTGGGCGACATGTCCATGGCCGAGTCCGACTATGATTCGGCGCTGGCGATCTTTCTTCAGGCGATGGACATTCGCGAGGATCTGGCGCGGCTGGACCCGGGCAACCTGATCCGCCAGCGCGACCTGTCGGTGACTTATGAGCGCATCGGTGACATCCACGCCGCGCTGGGCGATGTCGGCTCGGCCCTGATGGCGCACCAGCAGGCGCTGGACACGCGGGAAAAGCTGGTCGGCATCGACCCCAACAACAGCGGCTGGGTGCGTGACCTGACCGTCAGCTACCTGCGAGTCGGCGAGTTGCACCAGCGCGAGGGCGACTATGACGGGGCGCTGGCGGCCTATGAAAAGGCCCGCGACCTGCGCAGCGCCATCGTGGCGCTGGACCCGTCGAACCTGCCCCGGCAAAGCGACCTGTGCTTCGCCATGGAGAAGATCGCGCTTGTGCTGTGGGACAAGGGAGATCTGGCCGGTGCGCTGGCCTTGCACGAGGAAACCCAGGCGCTGCGCCGGCAGTTGACGGCGGCCGACCCGACGGTGCTGCAATACCGCCGGGATGTCGGGTATTCGCTGCTCAACATCTCGGACCTCAAGCTTGCCATGGACGACCCCGAGGGCGCGCGGGCGGCGCTGGCCGAGGCGGTGGACATCGCCCAGGCCCTGGTGAACGAAGTGCCCGGCGAGACCAGCCTGATGCGCGACCTGACCATCGCGCAGAACCAGCTGGTCTCGGCTCTGCTGACACTTGGCAGGGGGGCCGAGGCGGTGCCCGTCGCACAGGCCTCGCTGGCGGTCACCGACGGGTTGCTTGCAGTCCGGCCGACCGACCCGATGTTCCTCAAAGACCGGCTGGTTGCCGCCAACCGCCTGGGCGATGCGCAGATGGCGGTGCAGGACTACGCCGCCGCGCTTGCGACCTTCCAGACCATGGTGGCGGCAGGCTATGCGCTGTCGTCCTCGGACCCCTACAGCACGGTCAATGCCAACGACTATGCGCTGGCGCTGGAGCGCTCGGGCGATGCCAGGGCGGCGCTGAAGGACCATCCGGGGGCCCGGGCCGACTTCGAGGCCACCATCGCACTGCGGCAATGGCTGACCGGACAGGCCCCCAGTTCCGTGGTGGATCAGCGGCTGCTGGCCTATGCGTTGCAGAAACTGGCCGACACCTATTATTACGAAGAGAACTATGACACCGGCCGGCCGATTGAAGAGCAGGCCCTGGCGCTGTTGCGCTGGGTGAAGGACGCCCAGACCGACAACATCTGGAATGTGGTTGACCTGGCCACCGCGCTGGACCGCACCTCAAGCTACTACCAGGACCCCAAGCCCTATCTGTCCGAGGCGCTGGCCTTGCTCGAAGCCCTGCAGGCTCAGGGCCAGCTGCCGGCAGGCTATGACGAGACGATGCAGCGCTACCGCGACGCGCTGGCCCAGCCGTGAGGGGGGCAACCCCAGTCCGCCGCGGTTTGCCAGTGCCGGTGTCCGGTGCGGTGACGGTGCATCCCGCCGTCCCGCGGCAGGCGCACGGCGTGCAGAGAGGTCTCCCGGGGGTTCACACCGGCGGACCCTCTGGGATAGGCTTGACGGCGAAAGGCGAGGGTCATGCTCAAGGGAATCGACAACCGGCTGAATGCCGAGGTGCTGGCCTGTCTGCGGGCGATGGGGCATGGCGACGTGCTGATCCTGGCGGACAGCAACTTTCCGTCCGAGTCGGTGGCGCGGACGACGGTCACCGGCCGGCCGTTGCGGATGGAGAACCTGACCGCGGCCGAGGCGGCGGGCGCGATCCTGTCGGTGCTGCCGCTTGACACCTTCGTGCCGGATTTCGCCGGCCGGATGGAGGTGGTGGGGGCGCCGCAGGAGGTGCCACCGGTGCAAGCCGAGGTGCAGGCGCTGATCGACCGCGCCGAGGGCCGGCCGCGGCCGATGGTCGGCATCGAGCGGTTTGCCTTCTATGACATGGCGCGCCGGTCCTTTGCGGTGATCCAGACCGGCGAGCGGCGGTTCTACGGCTGCTTCATGTTCCGCAAGGGCGTGATCCCGCCGGAGGGTTGAGCACATGAAACCCATCGTGATCCTGGGGATCTTCGTCGCCGACACCAGCTATCGCGCCGTGCGGATGCCGAAGATGGGCGAGACCATCCTGGGGCAGAGCTTCGCGCTGGGGCCGGGGGGCAAGGGCTCGAACCAGGCCGTGGCGGCGGCGAAGGCAAGTGCGGGGGCGGGGGGCGCGGTGCATTTCGTCACCCGTCTGGGCAAGGACGACTTTGCGGCCATCGCAAGGACAACCTGGGACAGGGCCGGCGTGACGCCCGAAGTGACCGAAGATGCCGCCAGTTACACCGGGGCGGCGTTCATCTTCGTCGATGCCGCGACCGGGAACAATGCGATCATCGTCTCGCCCGGCGCCGCGGCGCGCATCTCGGTCGAGGATGTCGAGGCGCGCGCGGCGTTGATCCGCGGCGCATCGGTCTTCGTGACCCAGCTCGAGCAGCCGGTCCCGGCCGCGCGGCGCGGGCTTGAAATTGCCCGGGCCGCCGGGGTGCGGACGATCCTGAACCCGGCACCGGCGGCGGCGCTGGACGACGCGTTGCTTGCGCTGTGCGATGTCGTGACGCCGAACGAGACCGAGGCAGAAGCCCTGAGCGGCGTGGCGGTGACCGACGTGGCCAGTGCCGAGCGGGCGGCCGATGCCTTACTGGCCCGCGGCGTGGGGGCGGTGGTGGTCACCCTGGGCGGCAACGGGGCACTTTACCGCGACCGGCGTCAGTCTGTGCATGTGCCGGTGATCAGCGCCGGGCCGGTGGTCGAGACGACGGGTGCCGGCGATGCTTTCAACGGCGGCTTTGCCGTGGCGCTGGCCGAGGGCCGGGACGTCATTCAGGCGGTGCGCTTCGGCTGTGCCACCGCCGGGATCAGCGTGACGCGGCCCGGCACGGCGCCGTCGATGCCATCGCGGGCCGAGATCGACGCCCTTCTGGCGCCGCCTGGCTGAAGCTGCGGGCGGGTGTCGCCCGGATTTCGTGAAACTGTCATACTCTCGTTACACGGCCGACGCAGAAGCGGGACGAGATAGCGCGTGCCATGCGGCGGGCGGAGGCGAACATGAACGACATGCGGGTTTTGGAGCGCACGGTGGTCAGCGAGGCGGCAAAGATCAAGGCTGAAGGCGTGAGCGTTCATTACGGGTCGACCCAGGCTCTGAAAGAGGTTTCGGTCGACATCCTGGATCGCATGGTGACGGCCTTCATCGGCCCGTCGGGCTGCGGCAAGTCCACTTTCCTGCGGTGCCTGAACCGGATGAACGATACCGTGGCTTCGGCGCGGGTGACGGGCAGGATCACCCTGGACGGCGAAGACATCTACGCCCGCGAAGTGGACCCGGTGCAGTTGCGGGCGCGCGTGGGCATGGTGTTCCAGAAGCCGAACCCGTTTCCGAAGCCGATCTATGACAACGTGGCCTATGGCCCGCGCATTCACGGGCTGGTCCGCGGCAAGGCCGAGATGGATGCCCTGGTCGAGGCTTCGCTGCGGCGGGCGGCGCTGTGGGACGAGGTGAAGGACCGTCTGACCAGCCCCGGCACCGGGCTTTCGGGCGGCCAGCAGCAGCGCCTGTGCATCGCGCGTGCCATCGCCACCAGCCCCGAGGTGCTGCTGATGGACGAACCCTGCTCGGCGCTGGACCCGATCGCCACGGCCCAAGTCGAGGAACTGATCGACGAATTGCGCAGCGAATTCGCGGTTGTGATCGTGACCCATTCGATGCAGCAGGCGGCGCGGGTCAGTCAGAAGACGGCGTTCTTCCACCTTGGGAACCTGGTCGAATACGGCGAGACCGGGCAGATCTTCACCAACCCGGGCGACCCGCGCACGGAAAGCTATATCAGCGGCCGGATCGGATGAGGCGAGAGATGACCCTGGAACCCCATATCCTGACTGCCTTCGACAAGGACCTTGAGGCCGTTCAGGCCCAGGTCATGCGGATGGGCGGGCTGGTCGAGAAGGCACTTCTTGAGGCGGTCGAGGCGCTGGAAATGCGCGACGAGGCCCTGGCCGAAAAGGTGCGGGTCGGCGATGCGGCCATCGACGCGCTGGAAGAGCTTATCCAGACCGAATGCGCCCGCATCCTGGCCCTGCGGTCCCCGACGGCGACCGATCTGCGCACGGTGCTGACGGTGATGCGGCTGGCGGCGGCGCTGGAACGGTCGGGCGACTATGCCAAGAACCTGGCCAAGCGGGCGCTGGTGCTGATGCATATGGCGCCGGTGAACGGCGCGCCGGGGGCGATCCGGCGGATGGCTCGGGCGGTGGTTGCGCTGCTCAGCGACGCGCTGGACGCCTATATCGCGCGTGATGCGGCCAAGGCGGCCGAGGTCCGGCTGCGCGACGCCGAAGTGGACCAGATGTATGGGGCGCTGTTCCGGCAGTTCCTGACCTACATGCTGGAAGACCCGCGCACGATCACTCCCTGCATGCACCTGCATTTCATCGCCAAGAACATCGAACGGGTGGGCGACCATGCGACGGCGATCGCCGAGCAGGTGATCTATCTGGTCGAAGGTGCTGTGCCCGGGGCGGCGCGGCCCAAGGTCGACAGCGTCACCGAGGGCTGAAGGGAGACGGAGCCATGGCGCAGGACAAGCGGCCCACGGTGCTTCTGGTCGAGGACGAGCCGGCACAGCGCGAAGTCCTGTCCTACAATCTGGACGCGGAAGGTTTCCGGGTGACTTCGGCCGACAATGGCGAGGACGCGCTGCTGCTGGTCGAGGAAGAGGCGCCGGACGTCATCATCCTGGACTGGATGATGCCGAAGCTGTCGGGCATCGAGGTCTGCCGCCGGCTGAAGATGCGGCCCGAGACGCGCAGCATTCCGATCATCATGCTGTCGGCCCGGGCCGAGGAAGTGGACCGCATCCGCGGCCTGGAAACCGGCGCCGACGACTATGTGATCAAGCCCTATTCGGTGCTGGAGCTGATGGCGCGGACCAGGGCGCAACTGCGCCGGGTGCGGCCCTCGACCGTCGGGGTGGTGCTCGAGTTCGAGGACATCCGGCTGGACCCGGAAACGCACCGGGTGATGCGCGGCGCGCAGGCGCTGAAGCTGGGGCCGACCGAGTTCCGGCTGTTGTCCACGCTGATGGAAAAGCCCGGCCGGGTCTGGAGCCGCGAGCAATTGCTTGACCGGGTCTGGGGCCGCGACATCTATGTCGACACGCGGACGGTGGACGTGCATGTCGGGCGCTTGCGCAAGTCGCTGATGCAGCACGGCGGGCAAGACCCGGTGCGCACGGTGCGCGGCGCCGGCTACGCGCTGGGCTGAACCCCGACCGGGGTGATCCAGCAGAGCGGCCGCAAGCGCGGCCGCACGCCTTGTCTCTCGCCTCTGGCGCGCAGGCGCGCCAACCGGCTCGGCCGCCCTGCTTGGACGCGACGCCTTTCCTCCGGCCGGGCACCCGGCATCGACCGCAGATGCCTCCGGCGGGGATATTTGAAGGACAGATGAAACCGGCACAGCGTTTGCCCTTTCATCTGTCCTCAAATATCCCGGGGGTGCGGGGGCTGGCCCCCGCTGGCGACGACCGGGCCGAGGGATCAGGCCGCTAGCACCTCCGCCAGAGCCGACAGGAACTGATCGACGTTGGCGGTCGAGAACGGCAGCGGCGGGCGCAGTTTCAGGATATGGCCCTCGGGCCCGGTGGCCGAGATCAGCACGCGGCGGTCGCGCAGGCCGTTGACGATGCGGCCCGCGGTGGCGGCCGAGGGCGCGCCGCCTTCCAGGATCTCGACGGCCAGGAACAGACCCGCGCCGCGCACTTCGCCCAAGGTTTCGGGATGGCGCGCGGCCAACTTGCGCAGGCCTTCGGCGAAGGCCGCGCCGGTGACGGCCGCGTGGTGCATCAGGCCTTCGTCCTCGATCACCCGCAGCACCTCCATCGCCACGGCGGCGGCCACGGCATTGCCGCCGAAGGTGTTGAAGTAGCGCGCCTTTGCGCCGAATTCGGTGATCACCTCGGGGCGCAGGACCAGGCCAGCGACCGGGTAGCCGTTGCCCATCGGCTTGCCCAGAGAGACCATGTCGGGCACCACGCCATGGCGCTGGAAGCCCCACATCGACCCGCCGGTGCGGGCAAAGCCGGGCTGCACCTCGTCGGCCAGGAACAGCCCGCCTTCGGCGCGGATGGTGGCGGCGGACAGGGCCAGGAAGCCGGGCGGGTCCAGCCAGAGGCCGTCGGAGGAGAATACGGTGTCGACGATCAGCATCGCTGGTCGGAGGCCCTTTTCCCGCATCGCGGCACAGGCCCCGCGCACGGCGGCGGCGAAGCCTTCGGCGATGCCGGCAGGGTAGTTGGCGGGTGTGGGCGCGGGGATGGCAAAGACCTCGGGGCCGGGCGCCACGGCGGGGCCGATCGACATCGACATCTGCGCGGTGGCCAGTGTCACGCCGTGATAGGCGTTGTCGGTGACGATCACGCCGGTCCCGCCGGTGGCGGCGCGGGCGATGCGGTAGGCCAGATCGTTCGCCTCGGACCCGGTGCAGGTGAACATGACGTGGGCCAGCTCAGCGGGGAAGGTGGCCAGCAGCTTTTCGGCATAATCCAGAATGCCATCGTGCAGATAGCGGGTGTGGGTGGCCAGGGTCGAGGCTTGCCGGGCCAAAGCCTCGACCACGCGGGGGTGGCAGTGGCCCACACAGGCGACGTTGTTGTAACAATCCAGCCAGGGGTTGCCCTGGGCATCATAGAGCCAGACGCCCTGGCCGCGCACCAGATGCACCGGAGTTTCGTAGAACAACCGATAGGCCGGGCCGAGGGCTTGGGTGCGGCGGGCGACCAGCGCCTGATCCTGCGGCGAAAGGTGGCCCTGGCCGGGGGTATAGGCGTTGACCATCGAGCCGATGCGGGGCGAGGGGGGCATGGGGCTTACTCCGTTGCGGCGGCGAAGGCGAGGGTGGCGGCGTCGCGGCCGATTTCGGCAAAGGCGGCCAGCCCGGCGCGGGCCGAGGGCGCGTTGCGCAGGATGTAGGCGGCGTTCTCGGGGTAGCGGGCGGCGCGCCAGCCGGCGATGGTCAGGGTGGTGACCATCCGCGCGGTGATCAGGTCATAGAGCAGCGCCAGTTCGGTGCGGTCCAGCGGCAGGCGGGCGGTGTAGCCGGACAGAAAGGCTGCAAGGCTGTCCAGCGGGCGGTCGGGGTCGATCTGGTAGGACGCGGCGGTGGCCAGGTCGCAGATGCGCGGCGTGCGGACCATGTCGCCGAAGTCGAGGATGCCGGTCACCCGGTCGGGGTCGTCGGGCGCCACCAGCAGGTTGTGCGGGTTGAAATCGGCGTGGCAGACCTGTGCGGGCAGGCGGGCCAGCACCGGCGAGAGGCGGCCCTCGAAATCGGCCACGAAGGAGTCCGCCCGGGCGCGAAGGCCCGGATCGGCAAGGGCGGGCAGAAGCGGTGCCAGACGCGGCACCTGCTTGATGTCCCACAGGATCACATGGTCGTCGGCGGGGTGAGCGAAATCGGCCAGCGCGGCGGTCAGGCGGGCCAGTGCCTCGCCCACCGCACGGCGCTGGGCGTCGGTTCGCGGCGCAGCGGCAAGCGGCGTGCCGTCCAGCCAGGTCAGCAGGCGCAGGCGGCCCTGCGGCAGGTCGACCCAGGGCGCACCAAGGCGGGTGGGCACCAGCCGCGGCACCGGCAGGTCGGGGTCGCGGGCGGCGACGTGTTGCAGCGCGCGGGTCTGGAACTCGGTCATCGCCAGGGGCTCGGCCGGGTTCGCCAGCTTGAGCATGAAGCGGCCCTGTGCCGAAGAAAGCCGGTGGTTCAGGTCGCGTTCCGAGGTCAATGGCGACAGACGCCCCGCAAGGCCCCAATGCGCGGCCAAAGCGGCCGCCAGCGCCTCGGGCGCCAGCACGGGTGGCGGCAGGGAGAGCAGCGCGCCGAGCGCATCCTGGGTCTGGGTGTCGGGCATGGGTCCGGGGGCCGTTGCGGCGTCGGCTCAGATGATCACAGCCGGGTCGGTCGCGCCAGAGGGCAGCGCGGGCGTCGGCGAAGGGTCGATCATCATCTGCGCCAGCCGGGCGGCGGCCGGAGGCAGGGCGCGGCCGGCGCGGGTCAGCAGGCCGAAGGGCTCGACCACGATGCCCAGGTCGACCGGCAGGCGGACATAGGGCGCGTCGGGCGCCCGGGTGAAGGCCTGCACCACGGCATCGGCGATGGGGGCGATGGCATTCGATTGCTGCAACATCGCCAGCGTCAGCAGGAAGGACGAGGTCGACAGCCGCTGCGGCGGTTCCGGCAGGCCAAGGGCGGCCAGCCGGGCCAGCACGGTCCGGGTCAGGATCACGTCGCGCCCCGGCATCACCCAGTCATGCGCCATCAGATCGAGCGGCGCGATCGGGCCGGGGCGGTCCAGCGGGTGGGCGCGCCGGGCGATCAGCGCCACGGGCTCGCCGGTCAGGCGGTGGTCGTCCAGCAGGTCGCGGTCGGGGCCTTCGGACCGGCGGGCAAGGGCAAAGTCCAGCCGCCCGGACAGGAGTTGCTGGCACAGCAGATCGGACGGCGCCACCACGACCTCGGCGGTGATCTGCGGCAGGGTCAGGCGGGCGGCGCGCAGGGAAGGCAGCACGCGGTCCAGCGCCGGGCCGGTGACGGCGCCGATGCGGACGTGGCCGGTGGTGCCGGCGCCGATCTCGGCCAGGTCGCGGGCGGCATCGCGCAACTCCATCTGCACCCGCTGGGCGCGGCGGGCAAGCGCCTCGCCCAGGGCGGTCAGGGTCATGCCGCGGCCGGTGCGTTCATGCACTGGCTGGCCGACGATCCGTTCCACCTCGGCCAACAGGCGCGAGGCGGCGGGCTGGGCAATGCCCAGCGCCTCGGCGGCCAGGCCGATCTGGCCGGTCTCCACCAGCGCCGCCATCAGCCGCAGGTGCGACAGCTTCAGGCCGCGGGCTTGCAGCGGGTCGGGGCGGCTGGTTGGCATGGCAATTCCGGTATGAAACCCTTTGAAGACATGATTTGACGGATATGACCCCGCAAGGCAACGTCCCGCGCACGGCTTCGGGCTGCATCAGAGGAGGTGCGGGCGCAAGAGGGCCGGAAAAGCGCCGCCACAGGGGCGGCCATGGGAGGACGACCATGCACCTTTCAAGACGCGCCGTTCTGGCGCTGGCCACGGCTGCCTCGATGATCGCCGCGCCGGGCTTTGTTGCGGCACAAGACAAGGGCACCATCGGCATCGCCATGCCGACGAAATCCTCGTCGCGCTGGATTTCCGACGGCGAATCCATGGTGAAGCAGTTCACCGAGGCCGGCTATGCCACCGACCTGCAATATGCCGAGGACGACATCCCCAACCAGCTGGCGCAGATCGAGAACATGATCACCAAGGGCGTCAACGTGCTGGTGATCGCGGCCATCGACGGCACCACGCTGTCGAACGCGCTGGAAAACGCCCAGGCCGCGGGGATCAAGGTCATCGCCTATGACCGGCTGATCCGCGAAAGCGGCGCGGTGGACTACTATGCCACCTTCGACAACTTCAAGGTCGGCGTGCTGCAGGCCGAAAGCCTGGTGCAGTGCCTGAACGAGCGTTTCGGCGACGCCAAGCCGAAGAACATCGAGCTGTTCGGCGGCAGCCCCGACGACAACAACGCCTTCTTCTTCTACAACGGCGCCATGTCGGTGTTGCAGCCGATGATCGACGCGGGCGACATCGCCGTGCCCTCGGGGCAGATGGGGATGGACGTGGTCGGCACCCTGCGCTGGGACGGCGCGGTGGCGCAGTCGCGGATGGACAACCTTCTCAGCGCCAACTACGGCGACAAGGCGCTGCACGGCGCCCTCAGCCCCTATGACGGGCTGTCGATTGGCATTCTCTCGTCGGTCAAGGGCGTCGGCTACGGTTCGGGCGATCTGGCGATGCCCTGCGTCACCGGACAGGACGCCGAGATCCCCTCGGTCAAGTCGATGATGGCGGGCGAGCAGTATTCGACGGTCTTCAAAGACACCCGCGCGCTGGCCGGCGTGACCGTCAAGATGGTCGATGCCATCCTGCAGGGTGGCGAACCCGAGATCAACGACACCACCACCTACGACAACGGCGTCAAGGTCGTGCCGTCCTACCTGCTGGAGCCGATGGCGCTGGGGGTGGGCGACATCGAGAAGGTTCTGGTCGAATCCGGCTACTACACCGCCGACCAGCTGAAGTAGGCTGAACGGCAGACGGGCCCGCGCCTTGCTCCCGTTGGGGGCGGGCCCGTTCATCCGGGGGAGGGATGATGGCGACGCTTCTGGAGATGCGCGGGATCGGCAAGTCCTTTCCCGGCGTGCGCGCGCTGGACCAGGTGAACCTGACGGTCGAGACAGGCGAGATCCACGCGATCTGCGGCGAGAACGGTGCCGGCAAATCGACGCTGATGAAGGTGCTGTCCGGGGTCTACCCGCACGGCAGCTATGAGGGCGAGATCGTCTATGAAGGCCAGGCACTGGCCTTGCGCGGCATCCGCGACAGCGAGGAACGGGGGATCATCATCATCCATCAGGAACTCGCACTGGTGCCGCTGCTCTCGATCGCCGAGAACATGTTTCTTGGCCACGAGGTCGCGCGGCGGGGCGTGATCAGCTGGCCGCGCGCGTATCAGGCCGCCGAGGGCTGGTTGCGGAAGGTGGGTCTGAGCGAACCCCCCAGCGCCATCGTGGGCAAGCTGGGCGTCGGCAAGCAGCAACTGATCGAGATCGCCAAGGCGCTGGCCAAGGACGTGCGTCTGCTGATCCTGGACGAGCCGACGGCGGCCTTGCAGGAGAACGACAGTCAAAAGCTGCTGGACCTGATGCTGGAACTCAAGGCGCAGGGCGTGACGCAGATCATCATCAGCCACAAGCTGAACGAGATTTCCCGGGTGGCCGACCGGATCACCGTACTGCGCGACGGCTCCACAGTGTCCACCATCGACCGGGGGCAGATTTCCGAGGACCGCATCATCAGTGACATGGTGGGCCGCGACATGGCGCACCGCTACCCCGAGCGGGTGCCCGCGGTGGGCGAGGTGCTGCTGGAGGTCGAGGGCTGGAACGTCTGGCACCCCGAGCAGGCCGACCGGCAGATGATCCGCGACGCGGCCTTCACCGTCCGCAAGGGCGAGATCGTCGGCATCGCCGGGCTGATGGGCACCGGGCGGACGGAACTGGCGATGAGCCTGTTCGGCCGCAGCTACGGGCGCGGGCATCAGGGCCGGGTGCGGATGGGCGGGCGCGAGGTGGACGTCTCGACCGTGCCCAAGGCGATTGCGGCGGGGATTTCCTATGTCACCGAGGACCGCAAGGCGCTGGGTCTGGTGCTGGAAGAGCCGATCCTGAAGAACATCAGCCTGGCGAACCTGGCCGGCATTGCCGTCAAGGGCATCCTGGACAAGCGGCGCGAGGCGCGGGTCGCGGAAGACTACCGCCGTGCGCTGGCGATCCGCACGCCGGGGGTGCAGCAGAAGGTGGTGAACCTGTCGGGCGGCAACCAGCAAAAGGTGGTGCTGGCCAAGTGGCTCTACACCGATCCGCAGGTTCTGATCCTGGACGAGCCGACGCGCGGCATCGACGTGGGCGCCAAGTACGAGATCTACTCGATCATGAACGACCTGGCCGCACAGGGGCGCGGCGTCGTCATGATCAGTTCCGAGATGCCCGAGCTTCTGGGCATGTGCGACCGCATCTACGTGATGAACGAGGGTCGGATCGTGGGGGAACTCAGCCGCGAGGAGGCCAGCCAGGAGCGGATCATGGCGATGATCCTGCGGACGACAGGGAAGGCGGCGTGATGGCAGAGATCAGCGGCGAGAAACCCCGCGGCCTGGGATCGCATCTGGGCGGGCACCTGCGCGAAAACGGGATGCTGGTGGCGCTGGTTGCCATCGTGTTCTTCTTCACCGTCGTGGTGCGGGCGATGATCGACGTCGATTTCCTGTCGGCGCAGAACATCACCAACCTGTTTTTGCAGAACAGTTACGTCATCATCATGGCGCTGGGGATGCTGCTGGTCATCGTCTCGGGGCACATCGACCTGTCCGTCGGCTCGGTCGCGGCCTTCACCGGGGCGGTCTCGGCGGTGCTGACGGTCAAGCTGGGCTGGCCGGTGGTGGCGGTCATTCCGGCGGTGCTGGCGGTAGGGGGCCTGATCGGCGCGGCGCAGGGCTACTGGGTGGCCTACTGGCGTATTCCGTCCTTCATCGTCACCCTCGCGGGGATGCTGGTGTTCCGCGGCTCGACGCTGTGGCTTCTGGGCGGGCAGAACATCGGGCCGTTCCCGAAAGCCTTTCAGGGCATGTCGAACGGCTTTGTCCCCGACCTGCTGGGCGACTGGGACCAGGCGCTTCTGGGGATCGAGCGGCTGAACGGCACCGCGGTTCTGGTGGTGGTGGCGGCCGCGCTGGTGCTGGTCTGGCTGGGCCTGCGCGCCCGCGCCCGCGACGCCGAATTCGGCATCACGCCGGAACCCATGGGCCTGTTCTGGGCGCGCAACGTGGTGGTTTCGGCCGCGCTGATCTTCGTCGGCTGGAAGCTGGCGCAATTCCGCGGCCTGCCGAACGTGCTGGTGGTGCTGACGGTGCTGACCGTGCTCTACGCCTTCTTCACCGAGGCCACCACGCCCGGCCGCCGCATCTATGCGCTTGGCGGCAACGAAAAGGCGGCGCGGCTGTCGGGCATCAACACCAGCCGGCTGACCTTCCTGTGTTTCGCCAACATGGGCATGTTGGCCGCACTTGCGGGCATGATCGTCACCGCCCGGCTGAACAGTGCCACGCCCAAGGCCGGCACGGGTTTTGAGCTGGACGTCATCGCCGCCGTCTTCATCGGCGGGGCCTCGATGACCGGCGGTTCGGGCCGGATCATCGGCGTCGTGGTGGGCGCGCTGATCATGGGGGTGATGAACAACGGCATGTCGATCCTTGGGATCGGGATCGACTATCAGCAGGTGATCAAGGGCCTGGTCTTGCTGGTGGCGGTCATCTTCGACGTCTACAACAAGAACAAGTGAGGGCCGCAAGGTGCTGATTTCGCAGATCATCCGGCCTGACGGCAGCCTTGCGGTGGTGGCCCGTGACGGCAGCGAGGCCGCCATCGTCAAGGGCGCGGCCTCGACCTACGCGCTGGCGCAGGAGGCCATCGCCGCCGGCAGGCCCCTGGCCGCCGTGATCGCCGCGCACGGCCTGGGCGAGGCGGTGGACCTGACCCGCCTGCTGGACGAGGGCCGCGTGACCCTGCCCGTCAGCCACCCCGACCCGGCGCATCTGCACCTGACCGGGACCGGCCTGACGCACCTGGGCAGCGCCTCGGCGCGGGATGCCATGCACGCCAAACTGGCCAGTGCGTCCTCGGGCGGCGAAACCCTGACCGACAGCATGAAGATGTTCCGCATGGGCCTTGAGGGCGGCAAGCCCGACGCCGGCGCCGTGGGGGTGCAGCCCGAGTGGTTCTACAAGGGCAACGGGCACACCGCCGTCGCCCCCGGCGCCCCGCTGGTCGCCCCCGGCTTCGCCGAGGACGGTGGCGAAGAGCCCGAGGTTGCCGGCATCTACCTCATCGGCCCGCAGGGCACGCCCTTCCGCATCGGCTGGGCGCTGGCCAACGAATTCTCCGACCATGTCACAGAGCGGGTGAATTACCTGTGGCTGGCACATTCCAAGCTGCGCCCCGCGTCCTTCGGACCTGAGATTCTGGTCGGCGACCTGCCCGCCGACCTACGCGGCACCAGCCGCCTGCGGCGGGGCGGCCAGGTGATCTGGGAGAAGCCATTCCTGTCGGGCGAGGCGAACATGTCGCACAGCCTTGCCAACCTTGAGCATCACCACTTCAAGTACGGCCTCTTCCGTCAGCCGGGTGACCTGCATCTGCACATGTTCGGCACCGCCACGCTGTCGTTTGCGGACGGTATCCGCACCCAGCCCGGCGACGTGTTCGAGATCGAGGCGGCTGCTTTCGGATTGCCGCTGAAGAACCCGCTTGCGTTTGCGCCGAAAGACGCCGGCCCCACCGCCGTCTGCCCCCTGTGAGGACCACATGACCTTCAAACCCGCCCCTTGGCCCCGGAAGCTGCGCAGCCAGGAATGGTTTGCGGGCCAGTCGAAGGACGCGATCTATCACCGCAGCTGGATGAAGAACCAGGGCCTGCCGGCCGACCTGTTCGATGGCCGCCCGGTGATCGGCATCCTCAATACCTTCAGCGAGTTGAACCCCTGCAACGCGCATCTGAACGACCTCGCGCAGCGGGTGAAGCACGGGGTCTATGAGGCCGGCGGCCTGCCGGTGGATGTGCCCGTGTTCTCGGTTTCGGAATCCGGCTTCCGCCCCACCGCGATGATGTTCCGCAATCTCGCCGCAATGGCGGTCGAGGAAACCATCCGCGGCCAGCAGATGGATGGCGTGGTCTGTCTGGTCGGTTGCGACAAGACCACTCCGTCCTTGCTGATGGGGGCGGCGTCCTGCGACATTCCCGCCATCATGGTCTCGGGCGGGCCGATGCTGAACGGCTATTTCCGCGGCGAACGGGTCGGGTCGGGCACCCATCTGTGGAAATTCTCCGAGGCCGTGAAAGCCGGTGAGATGACGGCCGAGGAATTCGTCGAGGCCGAGGCCTCGATGAGCCGCAGCCCCGGCTCGTGCAACACCATGGGCACCGCCAGCACCATGGCCAGCATGGTCGAGGCGCTGGGAATGACGCTCAGCGGCAACGCCGCCATCCCGGCGGTGGACAGCCGGCGGCGGGTGATGGCGCACCTGACCGGGCGCCGGATCGTGCAGATGGTGAAGGACGATCTGCGCCCCAGCCACATCCTGACCCGCGAAGCGTTCCAGAACGCCATTCGCACCAACGCCGCCGTGGGCGGCAGCACCAACGCGGTGATCCACCTGCTGGCCATCGCTGGCCGGGTCGGCGTGCCGCTGTCGCTGGACGACTGGGATGCCTGGGGTCGCGACGTGCCGACGATCGTGAACCTGATGCCCTCGGGCAAATACCTGATGGAGGAATTCTTCTACGCAGGCGGCCTGCCCGCGGTCATCAAGCGTCTGGGCGAGTCGGGGATGCTGAACAAGGACGCGCTGACCGTCAGCGGCGGGCCAATCTGGGATGAGGTGAAGGATGCCCGCATCGACAATGACGACGTGATCCTGCCGGCCGACAAGGCCTTGGCGCAGTCGGGCGGCATCGTGGTCCTGCGCGGCAATCTCGCCCCGGACGGGGCGGTGCTCAAGCCCTCGGCCGCCAGCCCGCACCTGATGCGGCACCGCGGCCGGGCGGTCGTGTTCGAGGACATCGACGACTACAAGGCGCGGATCGAGGATGAGGCGCTGGCGATCGACGAGACCTGCGTGATGGTGCTCAAGAACTGCGGCCCGCGCGGCTATCCCGGCATGGCCGAAGTGGGCAACATGGGCCTGCCGCCCAAGGTCCTGCGCAAGGGCATCACCGACATGGTGCGGATCTCCGACGCGCGGATGAGCGGGACGGCCTACGGCACCGTGGTCCTGCACACCAGCCCCGAGGCCGCGCGCGGCGGGCCCTTGGCGGTGGTGCGGACCGGTGACATGATCGAACTGGACGTCCCCGCCCGGCGGCTGCACCTGGACGTATCCGAGGCGGAACTGACCGCCCGGCTGGCGGCCTGGACACCCGCCGTGGACCCACCCGCAAGCGGCTACGCCCGGCTATACCATGACCACGTGCAGGGCGCCGACAAGGGCGCCGACATGGATTTCCTGATCGGCTGCCGCGGCCATGCTGTGGCGCGGGAGAGCCACTGATGGCCCTGCGGGTGGCACTGGTCGGCATCGGCAAGATCGCGCTGGACCAGCACGTGCCCGCCATCGCCGCCAGCCCGGACTGGGAACTGGTGGCGACGGTCAGCCGCAAGGGCCGGGTGCCCGGCGTGCCTGGGTTCACCTCGTTCGAAGCGATGCTGGCTGCCCACTCCGAGGTACAGGTCGTCTCGCTGTGCCTGCCCCCCGTGCCGCGCTTTGCGCCGGCCGAGGCGGCACTGATGGCCGGGCGGCACGTGATGCTGGAAAAGCCCCCGGGGGCGACCCTCGCCGAGGTACAGGCGCTGGAGGCCCTGGCGGCCGCAAGGGGCCTGACGCTCTACGCCACCTGGCACAGCCGGATGGCACGGGCGGTGGCGGCCGCAAAGGGCTGGCTGTCGGGGCGGCGGGTGCTGCGCGCCCGCATCGACTGGCGCGAGGACGTGCGAAAGTGGCACCCCGGGCAAACTTGGGTGTTCGAACCCGGTGGCATGGGGGTCTTCGATCCCGGCATCAACGCGCTGTCGATCCTGACCGAGATCCTGCCCGCGCCGGTTCACCTGACCGGGGCGGTGCTCAGCTTCCCCGCCAACCGGCAGACCCCCATCGCGGCGGAACTGACCTTCACCGGGGGCGTCAGTGCCGGTTTCGACTGGCGGCAGGAGGGGCCGCAGACCTGGGACATCGAGGTCGAGACCGCGGGCGGGGGAAGGATGGCCCTGCGAATGGGGGGGAACGTGCTTGAAGTGGACGGCCATGCCGAGGCGGGCGAAGCGGACATCATGGGCGAGTATCCGGCCCTGTACGCCCGCATGGCCGCGCTGGTCCGGGCCGGGGCGCGCGAGGTCGACCTGGCCCCCATGGTCCACGTGGCCGACGCGATGACCCTGGGCCGCCGGGAGGTTGTCGAGGACTTCCATTTCTGAGGTGTCCCATGATGGGACATGATCCGGGCACAACGAAATCAATGGGTTGCCCGCGCGGTTTTACCTTTCGTTAAGGATTGGATGTATCCCCACCGCAAGCATCGTCCCCCCGGGCGAGCGAAACGGAACCTGGGCAAGGCGCTCGGCCCAGCCGAGGGCGTGCGGGCTGTTCGGAAACAGGGCCGGACGCGGGGCCGGATGCAGGCAGGCGGGACGCGGCATGGACTCGGGGCCGGGGCTGCGAGGGGATTCGGGTTGGTTTGGTTCGGGGGAGCGGGCAGGGCAGTGGGCTGGGGCCGCGTTTGCGAGGGGATGCGGGCTGGCTTGGCTCGGGGGAGCAGGCAGGGCAGTGGACTGGGGCCGGGGATGCGCGGGGATTCGGGCTGGTTTGGCTCGGGGGAGCGGACTGCGGCATGGACTTGGGCGGCGCAATGCGGGGATTGCGGGTTGGGCGGGATCGCGACGGCAGGCGGTGGCGTGGGCGCGGGACGGGGCGCGACGGGATTCGGGCTGGCGTTGCTCGGGAGAGCAGGCAGGGAAGCCGACTCGGGCCGGGGCTGCGAGGGGATGCGGGCGGCTTGGCTCGGGAGAGCGGGCAGGGCAGTGGACTGGGGCCGGGGGTGCGGGGGGATGCGGGTTGGTTTGGCTCGGGGGAGCGGGCAGGGCAGTGGGCTGGGGCCGCGGTTGCGAGGGGGTGCAGGCTGGTTTGGCTCGGGGGTGCAGGCAGGGCAGTGGACTGGGGCAGGGGTTGCGAGGGGATGCGGGCTGGCTTGGCTCGGGAGAGCAGGCAGGGAAATGGACTCGGGGCCGGGGCGCAAGGAGGTGCGGGTTGGCCTGGCTCGGGGGAGCAAACTGCGGCATGGACTTGGGCGGGGCAATGCGCGGAATGCGGGCTGGGCTGGATCGCGACGGCAGGCGGTGGCGTGGGCGCGGGCCGGGGCTGCGAGGGGATGCGGGCTGGCATTGCTTGGGGGAGCAGGCAAGGCAGTGGGCACGGGACGGGGCTGCGCGGGGATGCGGGCTGGCTTGGCTCGGGAGAGCAGGCGGTGGCGCGGGCCAGGGGTGGGGCCGCTGGGGGACTGAGCCTGGGCCTGCCGGGTTCGCGGCTTGATCCTCAACTTGGCACGGCGACACCGGTTGCTTTCCGGATGGGGAAAGCCGGGGCCTGTTGCCTGACGCAAGGGGATGGACGGCTTTGCAGGGCTCTGGACCCGGGGCACAGGGACAGGCCGGGCCCTTGCCCACCACGACAGCGCGGGTCGGCGGCAAGGTTGCCCGGGTCTGGGCGAAGGAATCAACGCGGCCCTTGGCGGCCGGGGTCTGGCACCGAGAGGTCACGCCGTGGAAACCCGGCGGCGCAGACCGTCAAGCGCATGCAGACGTGTTGGCTTGGGCGACCCAGCACCCGACCATCGCCGCCCGACCCCCCTTGGGCCGAGACCGGGCGGGCCGTTCGGGGCTGATGGAGGGGCTGCCGGCCTGCCTCTGGAACCCGGCGTTTCGCCAGAAGGGCGGCCGCATCGGCGGGGTGGTTCTGATCGGGGGGAAACGGCGCGCTGGGCCGAGACGGGGCGGGTCGTTCGGGGCTGATGGAGGGGCTGCCGGCCTGCCTCTGGAGCCCGGAGTTTCGCCAGAAGGGCGGCCGCATCGGCGGGGTGGTCCTGATCGGGGGAAATCGGCGCGCAGGGCCGAGACCGGGCGGGCCGCTCGGGGTCGATGGAGGGGCTGCCGGCCTGCCTCTGGAGCCCGGAGTTTCGCCAGAAGGACGGTTCCATCGGCGGGGTGGTGCTGATCGGGGGGAAACGGCGCGCTGGGCCGAGACGGGGCGGGTCGTTCGGGGCTGATGGAGGGGCTGCCGGCTTGCCTCTGGAGCCCGGAGTTTCGCCAGAAGGACGGTTCCATCGGCGGGGTGGTGCTGATCGGGGGGAAACGGCGCGCTGGGCCGAGACCGGGCGGGCCGTTCGGGGCTGATGGAGGGGTTGCCGGCCTGCCTCTGGAGCCCGGCATTTCGCCAGAAGGACGGTTCCATCGGCGGGGTGGTGCTGATCGGGGGGAAACGGCGCGCTGGGCCGCGCGGTGGGCGGAGGGCATTGGGAAAGGCGGGGGGGAGGGCGTTTCCTGGACCGTGGATTTCCGCCCGGCACGGTCGAGGCAGGATGGCCGGAGCCGAAGCGACTTGGCTGTGGCCGGCCAGATCGCGCGCGATGTGCCGGTCTGCCTGGAGAGGCAAGCCGAAAGAAGCCACCGGCCGCTGCCCGCGAGCCCTGCGCCAGCAGCGGCATGCGCACCGGCGTCTGTCACCCGGGCGCCCGGAAGACCGCCCAGGGCAGGACCGACATCGTCAGCCAAGGGCCAACGGCGGGGCCGGGATGGCAAGACAAGGGTCAGCGAGAACCGAGTCAGGCGCGGCAGCGGCATGTGCGCAGGCGCCCTTGACCAGACTGCCCGAATGGGTTTCCCGGGCAGGACCGGCAGGACCGGCAGGACCGGCAGGACCGGCAGGACCGGCAGGACCGGCAGGACCGGCAGGACCGGCAGGACCGGCAGGACCGGCAGGACCGGCAGGACCGGCAGGATCGGCAGGGCCACGCACAGCCGCAGGGCCAGCAGCGGGGAGAGCAAGCGCAGGGCCGGGGCCGGAAGCGGCCTGCGGGGCCGAGGGGCCGGCGGGACGACGGCTTGGGGCGGGTCCGGCTGTCCGCAGCCGCGGTTCAAGCGACAGGACCAGGCACGGGGCGCACCAGAGCGCCGGGGCCGGGGGCGCCCGCAACAGGTGCCTTGCCAGTCTGCGGCTTTCCAAGCGATGACGTCGCCGGGCAGGGTGCGCTGCGGCCTGGGGAAGGCCTGCGAAGGCGGCGGGATCAAGGCGCGGTGGCGATGCAAGCGAACTTGACCCGGGAAAGCAGGCGGCGTCGTGGCGTGGAGTGGCGTGGAGTGGCGGGGTCTAGGGGTTTGCACGCGTCCCCCGGCGAGGGGTAGAGAGGGCGGATGCTGGACTGGCTGAACTTCGCGCTTGCCCTGGGGCTGTTCCTGATCTCGCACCGGCTGCCGGCGATGCTGGGGGTGAAGGCGCGGGCCGAGGAAGCCCTGGGCGCGCGGGGCTATACCGTGGCGTTCTCGGTCGGGTCGCTGGCGCTGCTCTACTGGGTGATCGTGGCGGCGGGGCGGGCGCCCCATGTCGAGCTGTGGCCGCCGACCGGGTGGTCGCGCTGGCTGGTCAACATCGCGATGCCGGTGGCGGGGCTGCTGGCGGCCTTTGGCGTGGCGGCGCCCAATCCGTTTGCCTTCGAGGGCCGGCGGGCGGGGTTCGACCCCGACCGGCCGGGCATCGCGGGGCTGACGCGGCAGCCGCTGCTTTGGGCGCTGGTGCTGTGGTCTGGCGCGCATCTGGCGGCGAATGGCGATCTGGCGCATGTGGTGTTCTTTGGCCTGATGCTGGGGTTCTCGGTGGCCGGGATGGGGATTGTCGAGCGCCGTCGCCGCCGGGCGATGGGGCCGGCCGCGTGGCTGCGGCTGACGGCGCGGACCGGGCTGGTGCCCGGTGCAGCGCTGCTGGCCGGGTGGTGGCGGCCCGAGGGACGGCCCTCGGGGCTGCGGCTGGGCCTGTGGCTGCTGGCCTGGGCGGGGCTGTGGCATCTGCACGCGCCGGTGATCGGGTTTTGGCCGGGGGCGTGGTAATTGGCGCAAGGGCGTGACTTTTCCGCCGGTTGCTTTAGGTCTGCCGCATGAGGCTGGGACAGAGCATCGATCTGGGCATGGACGCGACCACGGCAATGCGCCGGGTGGCGCTGATCGTGCTGCTGGCGGCGCTGGGGTTCATGGTGTCGTTCTGCCAGTTGCAGCGGCAGGCCGAGGGCGTGGCGGTGGAGCGGGTGATGCTGGCGGGCGTGCCGGCGCAGGTGTTCCGGCCCGAGGGGCCGGCGAAGGGGCCGGTGCTGGTGATCGACCACGGCTTTGCCGGATCGGCGCGGATCATGGACAGCTTCGCGCTGTCGGCAGCGCGGGCGGGCTATGTCGCGGTCAGCTATGATGCCGCGGGGCACGGGCGGAACCCGAAGCCGCTGGCCGGTTCGATCACCGAGGTCGACGGCGCCACGGTGACCTTCCAGCGTGAATTCGAAGCCGTGATGGCGGCGGCGCGGGGGTATGGCGACGGACGGCTGGCGGTGCTGGCGCATTCGATGGCCACCGACATCGTGGTGCGGGCGGTCAAGCGGCATCCGGAGGTCGAGGCCACGGTGCTGGTGTCGATGTTCTCGCGGGAGGTGACGGCGAGCACGCCGCGAAACCTGCTGGTGGTGACCGGACAATGGGAGCCGCGGCTGCGGGACGAGGCGCTGCGGGTGGGCCGGCTGATGGACCCGGCGGCGGCCGAAGGGGACACGGTGGGCGCCGAGGGGAACCAGCGCCGGGTGGCGGTGGCGCCGCATGTGGAACATGCCGCGGTGCTGTTTTCCGAAACCACGATGGCCGAGACGGTGGGCTGGCTGGACCGGGTCTTCGGGATGGCGCCGCAGGGCGCTGTGGCCGACCGCGGCGGCTGGATCGTGCTGCTCATGATCTGCGGAGCGGCGCTGGCGGGGCAGGGGATGCGCCTTCTGCCTCGGGTCAGCGCAGAGCCGCGCGGGGCGGGAATGCCCTGGCGGCGGTTGTGGTGGGTGGCGCTGGTGCCGGTGGTGGCGGTGCCGGTGCTGCTGCGATTCCTGCCGACGCAGTTCCTGCCGGTGCTGGTGGCCGACTACCTGGCGGTGCATTTTGCGGCCTTCGGGGCGGCCCTCGCCCTGTGCCTCTGGGCCGCCGGGGCACCGCGGCCGGACGTTCCGCTGCGGGCGCTGGCGGCGGGGCTGATCGGCTTTGCGCTGGTGGCGGGGCTGATCTTCTGGCCGATCGACGCCTTCTTCACCAACTTCTTCCCCGGTCCGGGCCGCTGGCTGGTGATGGCGGCCATCGCCGCGGGCACCTTGCCCTGTTTCCTGGCGCTGGAATGGGCGATGCGGGGGATGGGCGCCGGCCGGCTGGAGGGCGTGGCGCTGAAGGCGGGGCTGCTGGTCAGCCTCTTGATCGCGGTGGCGCTGGATTTCGAACGGCTGATGTTCCTGGCCATCATCCTGCCGGTGATCGTGCTGTTCTTCCTGTTGTTCGGCTGGCTCTCGGCCCGGGCCTGGGGCGCGACGCTGCATCCCTTCGCCGGGGCGATCATGCAGGCGCTGGCCTTCGCCTGGGCGCTGGGGGTGACCTTCCCGCTGCTGGCGGCCTGACAATGTCCGCACGGAATTGCCCCTGCGGCGGGCCCCGCCCGGCGGAGACCATGGCCGAAGTCCGGGGAGGACGACGCGATCGCCCCAGCGGGCAGTATCCCTGCCCCCGCCGGTTCAGCCGCCGGTGTGGCTCATGTGACGGGTGACCTGGCCGGTGATGGCGGTGCGGCTGTAGTCGAAGTCGTGCCCCTTGGGCTTGCGGGCGATGGCGGCGCGGATGGCGGCGTCCAGCAGGCCGTCGTCGGGACTGGCCCGCAGGGGCGCCCGCAGGTCGGCGCGGTCTTCCTGGCCGAGGCACAGGTAAAGCTCGCCGGTGCAGGTCAGCCGGACGCGGTTGCAGCTTTCGCAGAAATTGTGGGTCAGCGGCGTGATGAAGCCGACTTTCTGGCCGGTTTCCTCGATCCGGACATAGCGCGCCGGGCCGCCTGAGCGTTCGGCCAAGTCGGTCAGGGTGAAGCGGCCCTCGTAGCTGCGGCGGAGGTCGCGCAGGTTCCAGTATTGCTCCAGCCGCGAGGGTTCGATGTCGCCCATCGGCATGACCTCGATCCAGGTCAGGTCATGGCCTTCCCGGGCGCACCAGTCGGTCAGCGGGAACAGCTCGTCCTCGTTGAAGCCCTTCAGCGCCACGGCGTTGATCTTGACCCGCAGGCCGGCGGCCTGGGCGGCAGCGATGCCGTCCAGCACCTGGGGCAGGCGGCCCCAACGGGTGATCGCGGCGAATCTCGCCGGGTCCAGCGTGTCGAGGCTGACATTGACGCGGCGGATGCCGAGGGCGGCCAGCTCGGGGGCGAAACGCGCCAACTGGCTGCCGTTGGTGGTCAGCGTCAGCTCCTTGAGCGCGCCGCTGGACAGGTGGCGCGACATGGCTTCGAAGAAGGTCACGATGCCCTTGCGCACCAGGGGCTCGCCGCCAGTGACGCGCAGCTTCTGCACGCCCATGCGGACGAAGGCGCTGCAGAGGCGGTCGAGTTCCTCCAGCGTCAGCAGGTCTGCCTTGGGCAGGAAGGTCATCTGTTCCGCCATGCAATAGGTGCAGCGGAAATCGCAGCGGTCGGTGACCGAGACGCGCAAATAGGAGATCGGGCGCGAGAAGGGGTCGATGAGAGCTGCGTCTGACATTCAGGAAAAATAGGCGCGGCGCGGCGGGGCCACAAGCACGAATGCGGCAGTTGCGGCACGCGGGGCGGCAGACTAAGGTCGTCACATGTTCAAGCAGGTGCCGGTGCTGGTGATCTTCGCTGCGGGGCTTTCGGGCTGCGCGCTGGTCGAACGCCTGGCAGGCAAGCCCGAGACGGCGGCCGGGACGGCGGAGCAGACCGCCCCGATGGCGACCGAGATCGCCGCGCCGGTCGAGACGACTTCGCTGGAGACGCTGGGCGGCGGCCAGACGCCCGAGGCGCTGGACCAGACCAGCGCCACCGAAAAGGCGGCTGCGCTGGCGGCGCCGGCGGCGGGCGGCGAGCGCGAACTGGGCCGGGCCGTTGTGGCCTTGGGCGCGCCGGCCGAGCAAGGGCTCTGGGTGCAGTCGGAGTTGGTGAAGGCCGTCGCCAAGGGGCGCGTCGTGGCGCCCAACGGCCAGTCGCTGGCGGTGGACCTGCGGCCCGGAACAGGCGCGGCGCTGATGTCGCTGGCGGCCTACCAGGCGCTGGGGATCGGCCTGACCGAGCTGCCCGAACTGGTGATCTACGGCCCCTGACCGGCGGTGAAGCAGCGGCGCGGCGCGCAGGCGCGCCGCACGGCTTTTGCCTCGTCGTCGCCTTGCAGGCTCCTCCTCGGGCGCGGGGGCGCTGCCCCCGTCTTCGCGTGCCGCGAAGACTCCCCCGGGGTATTTGGACCAAGATGAAGACCTTGCCGCTTCATCTTGGCGGAAATACCCCCGCCGGAGGCATCCGCGGCCAGTGCAATGTGCCAGGCCACAAATGAAGCGTCGCGTCGATGCCGGGCGGCCGAGCCGGTTGCGCGCTTGCGCGCAGAGGCGAGACAAAGGGCGTGCGGCCGCGCTTGCGGCCGCTCCGTTGGATCACTGCCGGTCAGCCCAGATACTTGCCGGCTTCCTTGCGGGCAAAGGGTTTCATCGCTTCGCCATGCTGCGCCAGAAAGCTTCGGGTGGCCTGGGGGGCGTGTTTCGACAGGTCGCGCAGCCACCAGGCCACTGCCTTCTGGATGAACCAGTCGCGGTCGGGCACGTAAGCCGCCGCCCAGCCCAGGATGCGGTCGCGCGCGGCCTGTTCGGCGGGGCTGGGGAAGTTCAGCTTGGCCCAGGGCAGCGTCATCACCAGTGCGGCGCGGCGGGTCCAGAGGTGGGGCGAGGTGGTCCAGGTCTCGACATGGTCCAGCCGCGTGGGGTCGGCCACCAGTCGGCGGGCGCCGGCGTCGGACGCGTGGTCGGCGATGGCCCAGCCGTCGAACTGCGGCACCCAGGAGGCGATCAGGTCCCAGACCGCCTGGTCGGGGCGCAGCCGCGCCTGGGTCAGCAGCTTGGCCGCGGCCACGCGGGCATCGTGGATGTCTGTCCGCCACAGGCCGTCGGCCAGCGCGACGCGGTCCTCGACCGACAGCCCTTCGCGCCAGGCCGTCGCCAGTTCGGTGATCCGCGGCACCCGCAGGCCCAGGACGCGGCGGGTGGTCTTCAGGTAGGCGGCTTCGCCTGCGGCGCGTTCGGGGTCGGCCTCGGCTTCCAGCGCCGCCAGGGCCTGGGCCAGGGTGATGCCGGTCATTCCACCGTCACCGACTTCGCCAGGTTGCGCGGCTGATCGACGTCCGTCCCCTTGGCGATGGCGGTGTGATAGGCCAGCAGTTGCGCCGGGATGGCGTAGAGGATGGGCGCCCAGAGCGGTTCCACCTCGGGCAGGGTCAGGGTCTTCCAGGTGCCATGGCCGGCGTGCTCGATCCCGGCGGTGTCAGACAGCAGAAGCACCTTGCCGTTGCGGGCCATCACCTCTTGCATGTTCGAGACGGTCTTGTCGAAGAGCGCGTCCTTCGGCGCCAGCACGATCACCGGCACGGCGGCGTCAATCAGCGCGATGGGGCCGTGCTTGAGTTCGCCTGACGCGTAACCTTCGGCGTGGATGTAGCTGATTTCCTTCAGCTTCAGCGCGCCTTCCATCGCCAGGGGGAACATCGGGCCGCGGCCGAGGAAGAGGATGTCCTGGGCGCGGGCCAGGTCCTTGGCGATGCGGGCGATGGGGTCGGAAAGTGCCAGGGCGGCGTTCATCAGGCCCGGCAGGGCGCGCAGGGTGGCCAGCCGGTCGGCCAGGGTGGCGGCGTCGATGCGGCCGCGGTCCTGCGCGGCCTTCAGCGCCATCAGGGCCAGCACGGTCAGCTGGCAGGTGAAGGCCTTGGTCGAGGCGACGCCGACCTCGATGCCGGCCAGGATGGGCAGGGCCAGGTCGGATTCGCGCGCGATCGAGGAGGTGGGGACGTTGATCACCGAGACGACCTTGGCCACCTTGTCCTTGACGTGGCGCAGCGCGGCCAGGGTATCGGCCGTCTCACCCGACTGGCTGACGAAGATCGCCATCGAGGCCGGCGACAGCACCGGCTCGCGGTAGCGGAACTCGGAGGCGATATCGACGTCGGCGGGCAGGCCGGCGATCTGCTCGAACCAGTATTTCGCCACCTGGCAGGCGTAGTTGGCGGTGCCGCAGGCGACCAGGGTCACGCGGTCGATGGCCTGGAAATTCAGGTTTTCGGGCAGCCGCAGGGCGGGTTTCACCCCGCCGTTCGCATAGTGCTTCAGCGCGTCGGCCAGCACGATGGGCTGTTCGGCGATCTCTTTCGCCATGAAATGCTTGTAGCCGGCCTTCTCGATCCGGGCCGCGTCCATCTGGATGCGGGTCTCGGGGCGGTTGGCCAGCCGGCCGGCGGCGTCGAAGATCTGAGCGCCAGCGCGGGTGATGACGGCCCAGTCGCCTTCGTCGAGATAGGTGATGCGGTCGGTCATCGGCGCCAGCGCGATGGCGTCGCTGCCGACGAACATCTCGCCATCGCCATGGCCGATGGCCAGCGGGCTGCCTTTGCGGGCGGCGATCATCAGGTCGTCCTGACCGTCGAACAGGAAGCAGAGCGCGAAGGCACCCTGCAGCCGGGCCAGGGTGTCGCGGGCGGCCTCGACGGGCGACAGGCCGCGGTCAAGCGCGCGGCGGGCCAGCAGGACGACGGTTTCGGTGTCGGTCTCGGTTTCCGGCAGGTAGCCGTCGGCGGCGAGGTCGGCGCGCAACTCGCGGAAATTCTCGATGATGCCGTTGTGCACCACGGCCACGCCGCCGGCGCGATGGGGGTGGGCATTGACGACGGTCGCCGCGCCGTGGGTCGCCCAGCGGGTGTGGCCGATGCCGGCCTTGCCGGCCAGCGGGTCGTGGACCAGAAGGTCGGACAGGTTCACCAGCTTGCCGACGGCGCGTCGGCGGTCCAGCCGGCCGGCGTTGACGGTGGCGATGCCGGCCGAGTCATAGCCGCGATATTCGAGGCGCTTCAGCGCCTCGACCAGAAGCGGGGCCACTTCGTGATGGCCCAGGACGCCGACAATGCCGCACATGAAATCAGTCCTTCGCTTTCGCCGCCTTGATGGCACGGAGTTTTTCAAAGAGCTTGGTCGCAAGGCCCGGTCGGTTGGTCTGCCGGGCGCGGGCCAGCGCCACGGCTTCGGCCGGCACGTCTTCGGTGATCACGCTGCCCGAGCCGGTCAGGGCCCCGTCGCCGATGGTCACCGGGGCCACCAGCATGGTGTCGCTGCCGATGAAGACCCGTTTGCCGATGGTGGTGCGGTGCTTCATCACCCCGTCGTAGTTGCAGGTGACGGTGCCGGCGCCGATGTTGGTATGCTCGCCCACGTCGGCGTCACCGAGGTAGGTGAGGTGACCGACCTTGACGCCCTGATCGAGGATCGCATTCTTGATCTCGACGAAGTTGCCGACGTGGACATCCTCGGCCAGTTCGGCGCCGGGGCGCAGGCGGGCGAAGGGGCCGACATCGGCGCCGCGCGACACGTGGCAGCCTTCCAGGTGGCAGAAGCCCTTGATCTCGGCCCCGGATTCGATGGTGACGCCAGGCCCGAAGATGACATTCGGGCCGATGACGGCATCGCGGCCGATGTGAGTGTCGAGCGCGAAGAACACCGTCTCGGGCGCGGTCAGGGTGACGCCGTTTTCAAGGGCCTCGGCCCGGGCGCGGGCCTGGAAGGCGGCTTCGGCGGCAGCAAGTTCTGCGCGGGTGTTGATGCCCAGCGTCTGGGATTCGTCGCAGATCACCACGCCGGCAGACAGGCCTTGGGCGCGGGCGAGTTCGACGATGTCGGTCAGGTAGTATTCGCCGGCGGCATTGGCGTTGCCGACCTGCGAGACGAGGCGGAACAGGGTGCGCGCCTCGGCGCAGATCACGCCGGAATTGCACAGGGTCAGGCTGCGTTCTTCGGGCGAAGCATCCTTGAATTCGCGGATCGCAAGCAGGTCGTCGCCGCGGGTCAGAAGGCGGCCGTAGCGGCCGGGGTCGGCGGCGTGGAAGCCCAGCACCACGACAGCATGGCGGTCGCGGGCGTCGAGCATCGCCTGCAGGGTTTCGGGCCGGATGAAGGGGGTGTCGCCATACAGCACGAGGGCCTGGCCGGGGGCATCGGCCAGCAGCGGCGCAGCCTGGGCGACGGCGTGCGCGGTGCCGTTCTGTTCGTCCTGCACCACCACCTCGGCGGTCTCGTCGCAGTCCTGCGCCGCGCGGGCGACCTGATCGCCGCCATGGCCGACGACGACCACGGTGCGGGCGGGGTCAAGCGCCCGGCCCGCGGCCATGGCGTGATGCAGAAGCGGGGCCGCCGCCAGCTTGTGCAGCACCTTGGGGGTGTCGGAATTCATGCGCGTTCCCTGGCCGGCGGCCAGGATGATGAGCGAGACCTGCATTCTGCCTCTTCCTTTTCGTTGGCTCCGGTTTTACGGCGAAGGGGCCGAAACGCCAAGGGGGCGGGGTCTCACAGAGGGTTGCGGGATGTTGCAGGGCCGCAAGTGCACGGTTTTCGATCTGGACGGAACGCTGGCGGATACCTCTGGCGACCTGCTGGCGGCGGCAAACGCCTGTTTCCGGGCGATGGGCGAGGGCGATCTGCTGGGCCAGGGCGACGTGCTGACGGCGTTTCATGGCGGCAAGGCCATGCTGCGGCTGGGGTTTTCGCGGTTGGGACGGGGCGGGGAGGCCGAGGTCGAGACCTGGTATCCACGGCTGTTGTCGGCCTATGCCGAGGCCATCGACGTGCACACGCGGCTGTATCCCGGCGCGGTCGCGGCGGTCGAGGCGCTGCGGGCGGCGGGCCATGCGGTGGCGATCTGCACCAACAAGCCCGAGGGCCTGGCCGAAGAGCTGGTTCGCCGGCTGGGCATTCGCGATCTGTTCGGCGCGCTGGTGGGCGCCGACACGCTGCCGGTGCGCAAGCCCGACCCGGCGCCTTACCGGCTGGCGGTGGACCGGGCCGGGGGCGCGGTCGGGCGGTCGGTGCTGGTGGGCGACACCGAGACCGATCTGAAAACGGCGCGGGCCGCGGGCGTGCCCTGTGCGCTGGTCACCTTTGGCCCCGAGGGGCAGGGCATCGCCCGGCTGGCCCCCGAGGCGCTGCTGCACGGCTATGGCGACCTGCCGGCGCTGGTGGAGCAGATGCTGGGCTGAACGGTCGGGCCGCGGGTCGGCGGGCTGCGATCAGGGCGCCGCGGGTCAGAGAAATGTCTTCTGGCACCAGGGCGCGGTCTTGTCGAACTCCTCCATCAGCTCGGGCAGGCTGCGGGTGCGGAAGATCCGGTCGAAGCGCTGGCCCATGGCCTGCACCTTCTGATCGTCGGTGCCCGGCACATGGTCGAGCATCACCACGGCGGCGGACTGCGCCGCGTCGCGGTCGGACCGATCGATGTAGCCGGCTTCGAACAGCATGTCGGAAACCAGGTAAAGCAGCGCCGAGCATTGCAGCGCCTGCGCTGCCCGGCCTTCGATCACCAGATCGGCGCGGGCGGGAAGGGCGGCTGCCAGGGTCAGGGTCAGGGTGGTGGCAAGGGCGGCAAGGGCAGGACGGCGGGGGGGCATGGCGGGCTCCGGTCGCGGAAGGTGTCGGCGTCAGAGGTCGGGAAGTCCGGTCGTTGCGGGGCGGGCGCCGGTCGTGCCGACGGCATCAAGGGCAGAGTGGTGCGCCGCCTTGACCGGCAGGCCGAAGCCAAGCGAAAGCGCCAGGGCTGTTGCCGCGAGGATCTGGACATGGAGGCGCATGGTCTTGACCTTTCGGGCGGCGGCGCGGATGGCCGGGGTTGTGCGGCCCGGGTTATGCGGCCCGGTGGCGGTGCGGGCCAGTGACAAATCCCGTCATCCCCCGTCATCCCCCGTCATCTCCCCGTCATCCCCGGTCATCGCGCCGTGGTTTGACAGCCGGGCCGCGAATGCCTAAGCCCGGACGAATGTCCGACGCGCCCAAGTCAGTCGCCGGTTCCCGGCCCGCTTCGCGCCCCGTTTCGCGCCCTGTCTCGCGCCACGCCGCGACCTTTGTCCTGCTCACCGTGTTCCTCGACATGGTGGGGTTCGGACTGATCATGCCGGTCATCCCGGCGCTGATCAAGGAAGTGGGGGGCCTTGGCATCGACCGCGCGGCCCTGGTGGGCGGCTGGATGTTCGCCGCCTACAGCCTGGCGCAGTTCGTCTGCGCGCCGCTGATGGGCAACCTGGCCGACCGTTTCGGCCGGCGGCCGATGCTGCTTTTGGCGGTGTTCGGGCTGGGGCTGGATTTCGCCTTTTCGGCGGTGGCGCCGACGCTGTTCTGGCTGTTCGTCGGCCGGGTGCTGGCCGGGGTCTGCGGTGCCAGCTGGGTGATCGCCAACGCCTATATTGCCGATGTCACCCCGCCCGAGGGCCGTGCCCGCGCCTTCGCGCTGATGAGTGCGGCGCTGAGCATCGGCTTCGTGATCGGCCCGGCCATCGGCGGCCTTCTGGGCGAGTTCGGGCCGCGGGTTCCGTTCTGGGTGGCCGCGGCGATTTCGCTGCTGAATGTCGTCTATGGCTGGTTCGTGCTGCCCGAGACGCTGGCGCCGGAAAACCGCCGTCCGTTCCGCTGGTCGCGCGCCAACCCGTTCGGGGCGTTCCGCGTGTTTGCCAGCTATCCGGGCGTGCTGCCGATGTGCCTGCTGATGGGCCTGTATTTCTTTTCGACCTCGGTCTATCCGGCGATCTGGGCCTTCTGGGGCATTGCCAAGTTCGGCTGGAGCGAGGGCATGGTGGGCCTGTCGCTTGCGATCTTCGGGCTGGTGACGGGCGCCTTCCAGGCCGGGCTGACCGGGCCGGCGGTGGCACGGTTCGGCGAGGCGCGGACGGCGCTGTTCGGATTGGCCTGTTCGATGCTGGCGGTGCTGGGCTATGGCATGGCCGGTAGCGTGGCCGTGGTCTTCGCGCTGATGATCCTGCACGGGCCGGAGGGCTTTGCCCATCCGGTGCTGACCGCGATGATGTCGCGCAAGGTGCCCGAGAACGCGCAGGGCGAGTTGCAAGGTGGCATTTCCGCCATCACCAATGTCGCGATGCTGGCCGGGACGGTGTTCTACGCCTGGGTCTTCGGCCATTTCATGGCCGAGGGGCGGGCCTGGCGGTCGCCCGACGTGGCCTACTGGGTGGCGGCGGGGTTCATGGCCCTGACGCTGGTCCTGTTCGTGATGCTGAAGCGCCGGGAGGGGCAAGATGGAGCGGTTTGAGGGCAGCTTTACCCAGCAGGAGCCGATCTCGGAAGACGGGATCGCGGCGGCGCTGGCGGTGCTGCGGCACGGGCGGCTGCACCGCTACAACACCGCTGGCGACGAGGTGGCCGAGGCCGCGTTGCTGGAAGAGGAATTCGCTGCCTTCACCGGGGCCCGGTATTGCGTCGCCGTCGCCTCGGGCGGCTATGCGCTGGGCTGCGCGCTGCGGGCCGTGGGGCTGGACCGGGACGAGCCGGTGCTGTCGAACGCCTTTACCCTGGCGCCGGTGCCGGGGGCGATTGCCGCGGCCGGGGGCCGGCCGGTGTTTGTCGAGATCACCGAAGACCTGGTGCTGGATCTTGCCGACCTTGAGGCCAAGGCGAAGGCGACCGGGGCGCGGCTCTTGCTGCTGAGCCACATGCGCGGCCATGTCTGCGACATGGACGCGCTGATGGCGCTGTGCGGACGGCTGGGCGTGACGGTGATCGAGGATTGCGCCCATACCATGGGGGCCGAGTGGCGCGGCGTGGCCTCGGGGCGGCACGGGGTGGTGGGTTGCTTTTCGACGCAGACCTACAAGCATATGAATTCGGGCGAGGGCGGGTTCTGCATCACCGATGACGAAGAGGTGGCGGCGCGGATGGTTCTGCTGTCGGGGTCCTACATGTTGTATGGCCGGCACCGCGCGGCGCCGGGGCCGGAAGTGTTTCAGCGCATCCGGCTGGAGGTGCCCAACGTCTCGGGACGGATGGACAACCTGCGCGCGGCGGTGCTGCGGCCGCAGATCGGCCTGCTGGCGGATCGGCGCGACCGCTGGGCGGCGCTGTACCGCGGCATGGAGGCGGGGCTGGCCGGGGTGCCGGGGCTGCGGCTGATCCCGCGGCCCGCGGAAGAGCGGTTCGTGGGATCGTCGTTCCAGTTCCTGCTCCCGCAGTGGGAGGAGGCGCGGATCGTCGCCTTCCTGGCGGCCTGTGTGGCGCGCGGGGTGGAATTGAAGTGGTTCGGCGCGGGTGACCCGGTGGCGTTCACCAGCCGTTATGTGCATTGGCGCTATGCCGGGGCGCAGTCCTGCCCGCAGACCGACCGGGTGTTGCGGGGCCTGGTGGACATGCGGCTTCCGCTGACCTTTGCGCCGGCCGACGTGGCGCAGATCGCCCGCATCATCCGGGCCGAGGCGCTGCGGATCGGCCAGGCCGAGGCGGTCGAGGCGGTCGCCGCGCCGCAGGTGCAATAACCGGCCGGGAAAGGCCCCCGGCAGACGGCGCCCACCCGCCCACCCCGCCGTCTGCCGGGGGCCCTGGCGGCGGGGGCGGCAGGGACAGGACCGGATGCGGCTGGACGCCACGCTTTTCGCCTATGTCGTGCTGACCGGCCTTGTGCTGGTCCGGCTGTGGGAATGGGCCGATCCGACGCCCCTGCCGGGGGGCGACTGCCGGGTGGGCCATGTCTATGACGGCGACACCGTGGAACTGGTCTGCCCCGGCCAGACCGAGGCCGCGCGGCTGATCGGGATCGACACGCCGGAACTCGACGGCGCCTGTGCGGCCGAACGGGCTGCGGCGCAGGCGGCGAAGGCGGCGCTGGCCGCTCTGGTCAAGGCGGCGCGCGAGGTGACGGTGGGGGTCGAGGGGCAGGACCGCTATGGCCGGCCGCTGGTCCACCTGCGCCTGGACGGCATCGATGCGGCCCTGGCGATGCTGAAGGCGGGCCATGGTCGGCCTTACGACGGGGGCCGGCGCGCCGGCTGGTGCGGCTAAGCGCGGAAGCGGAGGGGCGCGGGTGCGGCGGGGCGCGGAATTCGTGTCGAATTCCGGCTTCGATTTCCGGCTTCGGAAATCGGCTTACCTGGCGTAGGGCGAAGTGCCGCCGAGGCTGTCGTCGGTATGCGCGACCAGCACGTCGCACAGGCAGGCGATGTCGCGGCAGGCGTCGCGGCGGGCCACAAAGGCCGCGTCGCGCGGCGGATCGACCTGGTCCACCTGCTGCCCGGTGGCGTTTTCGACCGCATGCACCCAGGCCAGATCATCCAGCCGCGCCATGCGCCAGAGCGTCGGGTCCGCGGCCTCGGCCGCATCGCACAGGATCACATGCGCGGGCAGCGCCGGCGCCTCGCAGCCGATGTCGGACAGGACCAGGGGGTAGGCGGCCTCGAGACCGGCAATCCGCGCCTCGACGGCCGCCGGATCGACGGCGCAGGCCGGCGCCGCGGCCAGCGGCAGGGGCGCCAGCAGGGCGCTGAGGACAGCCAGCAAACGCATCGAAGACCTTTCGCGAGACGGAACCCGGTTCGGGCCCAGACAATCCGCGCCGACCGATCCGGTCAAGGTGGGGAATCGCTGTCCGCCCCGATCTCTGGCGCGACGCTGGGGGGGCGGTCTGCGCCGGATGGACGCAGCCGCTGGAGAAATACCGCACACCATTGCATACATTCGGTCGATTCATGCACCGCAGGGACGGGTTTTCCTGCCCCCATGCGTTGACCCGGGGCAGGGTGCAGAGTAAACGAAGCGCAAGAGTTCAAGCGGGCGCCCACGACCCGTCGCGCGCTTTTGCCAGCTGGAGGAGGCTCACTTGGATGTGCTTTTGCGGGACTACCTGCCCATCCTTGTTCTGCTTGGGGTTGCGGTCGGCCTGGGTCTCGTGCTGATCCTCGCCGCCGCGGTGATCGCCATCCGCAAGCCCGACCCGGAAAAGGTCTCGACCTACGAATGCGGCTTCAACGCCTTTGACGACGCCCGGATGAAGTTCGACGTGCGCTTCTATCTGGTGTCGATCCTGTTCATCATCTTCGACCTGGAAGTGGCCTTCCTGTTTCCCTGGGCTGTGGCATTTGGCGACATCAGCATGACCGCCTTCTGGTCCATGATGGTCTTTCTGGCCGTGCTGACCATCGGCTTCGCCTATGAGTGGAAGAAGGGGGCGCTGGAATGGGAGTGAGCACCGGACCGAACAGCGCCGGCGGCGATCAGGAGGTCATGGTCCAGGCCCTGAACCATGAGCTTCTGGACAAGGGGTTCCTGCTCAGTTCGACCGAGGACATCATCAACTGGGCGCGCATCGGCAGCTTGCACTGGATGACCTTCGGTCTGGCCTGCTGTGCCGTCGAGATGATGCACACCTCGATGCCGCGCTATGACCTGGAACGCTTCGGCACCGCGCCGCGCGCCTCGCCCCGGCAGTCCGACCTGATGATCGTCGCGGGCACGCTGACCAACAAGATGGCCCCGGCGCTGCGCAAGGTCTATGACCAGATGCCCGAGCCGCGCTATGTGATCAGCATGGGCAGTTGCGCCAATGGCGGCGGCTATTACCACTACAGCTATTCGGTGGTGCGCGGCTGTGACCGGGTGGTGCCGGTGGACATCTACGTGCCGGGCTGCCCGCCCACGGCCGAGGCGCTGCTTTACGGCATCCTGCAGTTGCAGCGGAAGATCCGCCGCACCGGAACCCTGGTAAGGTAGGCCATGCCCGACACCGCCCTTCATGACCTGGCCGCCGCCATCGAGGTGAAGAACGTCGATGCCGTGCTGGCCGTTTCCGTGGCCTTCGGCGAGTTGACGCTGACCGCCTCGCTGGCGCATCTGGAAAGCCTGGTCGAATTCCTGCGCGACGACCCGTCCTGCCGGTTCACCTCGCTGGTCGACATCACGGCGGTGGACCACCCCGACCGCCCGGTGCGGTTCGACATGGTCTACCATTTCCTGTCGATGTACCGGAACCAGCGCATCCGGCTGAAGGTCGCGGTGCGCGAAGACGAGATGGTGCCGTCGATTCACGCCATCCACGCATCGGCCAACTGGTTCGAGCGCGAGGTGTTCGACATGTTCGGCATCCTGTTCAGTGGCCATCCCGACCTGCGCCGGCTGCTGACCGACTACGGCTTCCGCGGCCATCCCTTGCGCAAGGATTTCCCGACCACCGGCTATGTCGAGGTGCGCTACGACGAGGCGCAGAAGCGGGTGGTCTATGAGCCGGTGAAGCTGGTGCAGGAATACCGCCAGTTCGACTTCATGTCCCCCTGGGAAGGCGCCCAATACATGCTTCCCGGCGACCAGAAGGCAGCGAAATGATGGACGGCGATCCGCACAAGCACCTTTACGACGACGGCTCGACCGACGCGGTGACGCCGGAGCAGAGGATCCGCAACTTCAACATCAACTTCGGCCCGCAACACCCCGCCGCGCATGGCGTTCTGCGGCTGGTGCTGGAGCTGGACGGGGAAATCGTCGAACGCTGCGACCCGCATATCGGCCTGTTGCACCGCGGCACCGAGAAGCTGATGGAAAGCCGCACCTACCTGCAGAACCTGCCGTATTTCGACCGCCTCGACTATGTCGCGCCGATGAACCAGGAACATGCCTGGTGCCTGGCGATCGAGAAGCTGTGCGGGGTCACGGTGCCGCGCCGCGCCAGCCTGATCCGGGTGCTTTACAGCGAGATCGGCCGCATCCTGAACCACCTTCTCAACGTCACCACGCAGGCCATGGACGTCGGCGCCTTGACACCGCCGCTCTGGGGCTTCGAGGAACGCGAGAAGCTGATGGTGTTCTACGAGCGGGCCTGCGGGGCGCGTCTGCATGCGGCCTATTTCCGGCCCGGTGGCGTGCATGTGGACCTGCCGCCCCAGTTGATCGACGACATCGAGACCTGGGCGCAGGCCTTTCCCAAGATGGTGGACGACATCGACGGCCTGTTGACGGAAAACCGCATCTTCAAGCAGCGCAACGCCGATATCGGCGTGGTCAGCGAGAAGGACATCCAGGACTGGGGATTCTCCGGCGTGATGGTGCGCGGCTCGGGCCTGGCCTGGGACCTGCGCCGCAGCCAGCCCTATGAGTGCTATGACGAGTTCGACTTCAAGATCCCCGTCGGCAAGAACGGCGACTGTTATGACCGCTACCTGTGCCGGATGGCCGAGATGCGGGAATCGACCCGCATCATCCTGCAGGCCTGCGCCAAGCTGCGCGAACCGGCAGCGCAGACCGACGTGATGGCGCGCGGCAAGCTGTCGCCGCCGAAACGGGCCGAGATGAAGACCTCGATGGAGGCGCTCATCCATCACTTCAAGCTGTACACCGAGGGCTTCCATGTGCCCGCGGGCGAGGTCTATGCCGCGGTCGAGGCGCCGAAGGGCGAGTTCGGCGTCTATCTGGTGGCCGATGGCACCAACAGGCCCTACCGGGCGAAGATCCGGGCGCCTGGGTTCCTGCACCTGCAGGCCATCGACTACATCGCCAAGGGCCACCTGCTGGCCGACGTCGCCGCCATCATCGGCACCATGGACGTGGTCTTCGGGGAGATCGACCGGTGATCAACAATCTTGGCCTTCCGGGACTGATTTTCGTTGTCTTCATGTTGACCATCTGGGGACCTCCGGTCCTTCCGCTCATACTTGCCGGGGTCGAGTAATGCTTCGCCGCCTGCACCATACCCAGCCTGACAGCTTTGCCTTCACGGCGGCCAACCTGGATTGGGCCAAGGGCCAGATCAGCAAGTATCCGGCCGGCCGGCAGGCCAGTGCGGTGATCCCGCTCTTGTGGCGCGCGCAAGAGCAGGAGGGCTGGCTGAGCCGTGCCGCCATCGAACACGTCGCCGACATGCTGGGAATGGCCTACATCCGGGTGCTGGAAGTGGCCACCTTCTACTTCATGTTCCAGCTGCAACCCGTTGGCCGGATTGCCCATGTGCAGATCTGCGGCACCACCAGCTGCATGATCTGCGGCGCCGAGGACCTGATCGCCGTCTGCAAGGACCTGATCGCGCCGACCCCCCACACGCTGAGCGCCGACGGCAAGTTCAGCTGGGAAGAGGTCGAGTGCATGGGCGCCTGCACCAATGCGCCCATGGCCCAGATCGGCAAGGACTATTACGAGGACCTGACGGCCGAGGGCCTGCGGGCGCTGATCGGGCGGTTCTCAGCCGGTGAGGTGCCGGTGCCGGGGCCGCAGAACGGGCGCTATGCGGCCGAACCGAAGACCGGCTTGACCTCGCTCAAGGACTTCGACTCGGGGCGGACGCAATACAATGCCACTGTGCAACACGCGGTCGACATCGGCGACACGGTGAAGCGGATCGACGGCACCGAAGTGCCGCTTTCGACGCCTTGGCTTGGCCGGCCTGCGGCGACCAGGGGCGCGGTCCTGCCAGTGATGTCGAAGCCGGAGCCGGCCGCCGCTGGGGCGGGCCGGAAGCCCGAGGCTCTGGCGGCTGCGCGGGCGGGCAAGGCGGACGACCTGAAGCTGATCTGGGGCATCGGCCCGAAGCTCGAGGCCCTGTGCCATCGCCTTGGCTTTTTCCATTTCGACCAGATTGCCGGCTGGACCGCGGCCGAGGTGGCCTGGGTCGATGACAATCTGGAAGGCTTCAAGGGCCGGGTCACGCGCGACCGCTGGGTGGCGCAGGCAAAGGTTCTGGCTGCGGGCGGCTCGGCCGAGGATGCCGAGCGGATCGGTCGCGGCGACACGGGTTAACCAAGGCCCCGGGCGCGGGGCCGCAACTGAGGAGTGACGACGATGGCGGATGTCAAGTTTGAACGGGCTCCCTCGATGGGTGGATGGGTGATCGGCCTTGCCTTGGGCGTGGTGACCTTCGGCGCGCTGGTCGTGGCCGGCGGCTTCAATCTGTTCCCGGCCGCCTATCTGGCTGGCGTGGTGGGCGTGCTGATGGGGGCGATCATCGGTTGGCCGCTGCCTGCGGGTCCGGCCCTGCCGTCGAACGACAAGGCCTGAGGCCGCAATGGGCCCGCTTGGGGGCCGCAACAGGGAGGGACTGAGGATGGCAGACGTCAGGTTCGAGAAGGCCCCTTGGCTGGGGGGCTGGATCATTGGTTGCGCCCTGGGCCTTGTGGCCTTTGCCGCGCTGAAGGTCGTCGGCGGATTCAACTACTTTCCGGCGGCCTACCTGGGCGGGGTGGTGGCGGTCCTGGCCGGTCTGGCCATGGAACTGCTTGCCGGCGGCAACCTGCCGGGGCCTGTCTCGGCCAACCGGTCGGCCCTGGTCCCGGTCGCGGCCCCAGTCCCGGTCGCGGCCCCGGCCGCGCCGGTTGCCGCCGCTGCCCCCGTTGTGGCCGCGGCCCCTGCTGCGGCTGCCGTTCCGGCGGCGGCCGCTGCGCCGGTGCGGGTCGCGGCGACCTCGACCCCGGTAGCGGCCCCGGCTGCCCTGATGTCGGCGCCGGTCAAGGCCGGCCCCGGCCCGGTGCGCTATGACGCGCCGCGCGGCGGCAAGGCCGACAACCTGCAGGAAATCGAGGGCATCGGCCCGACGATGGAGAAGCTGGTGAACAGTCTGGGCTTCTGGCACTTTGACCAGATCGCCAACTGGACCGACGCCGACGTGTCCTGGGTCAACGACAACCTGACCAACTTCAAGGGCCGGGTGACCCGCGACAAATGGGTGAACCAGGCCAAGATCATCGTGACCGAAGGGCTTGACCGCTTCCGTGAGCGGGCCAAGCGAAACGACTACTGAGGGCGCAGGAACGATGCGCGCGCCGCAGGGACGCGGTCCGGAATCGGACCGCCGGACGGGGAAGGTTCGTCTGGTGGCCGTGGTGATCGCGGCCACCATGATCCTGTGGATGGGCGCGCAATGGCTGGGAGGAGAGATGGGGTGGCCTGTCCGCTATGTCTTTCTGTTCGACCTGGCCGCCCTGGCCGCGTTCTTCTGGGCGCTGGTCGTGACGTATCAGATCTGGCGGGAACGCCAGGGGTAAGGAGCCGAGACGGATGCTGAAGGATCAGGACCGCATCTTCACCAACCTTTACGGCATGCATGACCGCAGCCTGAAGGGGGCGATGAAGCGCGGGCATTGGAACGGCACCGCCGGTCTGCTGGCGCTGGGCCGGGACAAGATCGTCGACATCGTCAAGGCCAGCGGCTTGCGCGGCCGGGGCGGAGCGGGCTTTCCGACCGGGTTGAAGTGGTCGTTCATGCCCAAGCAAAGCGACGGGCGGCCGTGCTATCTGGTGATCAACGCCGACGAATCCGAACCCGGCACCTGCAAGGACCGGGAGATCATGCGCCACGATCCGCATACGCTGATCGAGGGCGCGCTGATCGCGTCTTTCGCCATGGCGGCGAATGCCTGCTACATCTACATCCGCGGCGAATACCTTCGCGAGCGCGAGGTGCTGCAGGCCGCGATCGACGAATGCTATGACGCCGGCCTCTTGGGCAAGAACGCCTGCAAGTCCGGCTTCGACTGCGACGTCTACCTGCACCACGGCGCCGGGGCCTATATCTGCGGCGAGGAAACCGCGCTCTTGGAAAGCCTTGAGGGCAAGAAGGGCATGCCACGGATGAAGCCGCCGTTCCCGGCCGGATCGGGCCTTTACGGCTGCCCGACCACGGTGAACAACGTCGAATCCATCGCCGTGGTGCCCACCATCCTGCGCCGCGGCGCGGAATGGTTCGCCTCGTTCGGGCGGCCGAACAACACCGGGACCAAGCTGTTCGGCATCTCGGGCCATGTGAACAATCCCTGCGTGGTGGAAGACGCGATGTCGATCCCGCTGCGCGAACTGCTGGACGAGCATTGCGGCGGCGTGCGCGGCGGCTGGAAGAACCTGAAGGCGGTGATCCCCGGCGGGTCTTCGGTGCCGCTGTTGACGGCGGCGCAGTGCGAGGACGCCATCATGGATTTCGACTGGCTGCGCGAGCAGCGGTCGGGCCTGGGCACGGCGGCGGTGATCGTGATGGATCAGTCGACGGACGTCATCAAGGCGATCTGGCGCCTCAGCAAGTTCTACAAGCATGAGAGCTGCGGCCAGTGCACGCCTTGCCGCGAAGGCACCGGCTGGATGATGCGGGTGATGGACCGGCTGGTCCGCGGCGAGGCCGAGATCGAGGAAATCGACATGCTGCTGAGCGTGACGAAGCAGGTCGAGGGCCACACCATCTGCGCCCTGGGCGACGCCGCGGCCTGGCCGATCCAGGGCCTGATCCGCGCCTTCCGCGACGAGATCGAGGACCGCATCAAGGCCCGCAAGACCGGCCGCACGACCGCGGTGGCAGCCGAGTGAGCATGCGCGCCGCCCATGTCGTGATCCTGGCGCCGCTCGTTCTGGCGACCCTGGCGGTTGCGGGCCTGCCCGTCCGGGCCGAGACGGCCAAGCCGCCGGCAGAAGAGGCCGGTGAGGCCGCGCCGACGCCCGAGGAACTGGGCTATATCCCGGTGGCGCTGAACGTGGCGGGGGTGGACTACGCCGCCGAGGTGACGCCGGCCGAATTCGACGGCCCGTCCGACCTGCGACTGCGCCGGCTGGACGGGGCGACGATGGCCGACCAGACCTACCTGTTGGCGGAACTGGGTGCCGAGGCCTGCCACCAGGCCGGATACGAGTTCGACCCCGGCGTGCCGCCGATGCTGGGCACTGACGGCTCCTGGACGATCACGGGGGGCTGCCGGTGAAGCGCGCAGCGGGGTCCATGCTGGGTCTGGCGGCCCTGTCGGCCTGTGTCGCGGCGGGCGGGATGCCGACCGGCGCGGCGTCGGCCCGGCCGGGCATCCAGGCGGTCAGCGTCGAGGGCCTGGGCTTTCAGGCCGAGATCGCGCCGGCCGGACCGGGGATGATGCTGACGGCCGATGGTGCGCGGGCCGTGCAGGGTCTGGGCGTGCGGGTGCGCCGCAGCGGGGTCGCGCTGGCGATGGACGAAGGCGCGCTGGCCAAGCGGGCCGCCCGGGCCGGCTGCCGGGCCGCTGGCGGGCGGTTCCAGGAGGTTGCCATCGGCGGATATGACCGGTCCGGGGCCTGGGTCTTTCCGGGGGCCTGCGCATGATCACGGACCGTTTCAGCTTTGGCAGATCACGGCTGCAGCACGAAGGCGTGCTTTGGGCCGCCGAAGCCGCAGTGGCAGGATGCCCGTGCCCGGGCGCACGGGGGGAAGCCCCGGTGTCTGCGGGCAGAGCAGCCGTTGGAGGTTCCCCCATGAAAGCCCTCAAGACCCTTGCGCTGTGTCTTGCGCTTGCCACGCCGGCCTTTGCGCTGGAGCCGCTGGCCGAAGAGCCGTTCATCAACGACAGCCTGCGGGCCGGCCGCATTGGCGACGTCATCCGCAAGACCTGCCCGACCATCGAGGCACGCATGTTCACCGTCTGGTCGAAACTGGAAGAACTGAAGCGCTATGCCCGCGCCAAGGGATACTCGGAGGCCGAGGTGAAGGCCTTTCTGAAGGACCCCGGGCAGAAGGCGCGGCTGAAGGCCGAGGCGGCCGCCTACCTGACCGAAGCCGGCGCGGTTGACGGCGATGCGGAAAGCTACTGCAAGGTTGGCCGGGACGAGATTGCCAAGGGCAGCCTGATCGGCAGCCTGCTGAGGGATCGAGGATGAGCCATAAACTCGACAAGTTCCGGGCGCCTGCCGACCTGGACCTTCGCGCCGAACTTCAGGCGAAATACCCTCATCTGGGGGATATGCTTGAGCTTTTCGTGGCCAACGAGGGGCCGGCGATCAACAAGTGGCACCACTATCTGCCACTTTACGAACGGTATTTCGGCCAATGGCGGGGCAAGCCGGTCCGGTTTCTTGAGATCGGCGTTGCGCAGGGGGGCAGCCTTGCGGTCTGGCGCAAGTTCTTTGGGCCGCAGGCAGTTCTGTTCGGCATCGATATCCTTGAAGACTGTGCCCGTCTGAACGGCATCGACGGGCAGGTGCGGATCGGATCGCAGGACGACCCGGCGTTTCTGCGATCGGTCGTCGCCGAGATGGGGGGCGTGGACGTTGTCCTGGACGACGGCTCGCACATGATGGCGCATATCGAAGCATCGCTCGATGCGCTGTTTCCGCTGCTTGAAGCGGGCGGAACCTACATGATCGAGGACCTGCACACGTCCTACTGGCGGCGGTGGGGCGGCGGGCTGAAGGGAAAGCCCAACTTCTTCAACAGTGTGAGAGCGATCATCGACGACATGCACCATTGGTACCACGATGGTGAAATCCAGCGGCCCGCCCTTCAGGACTTTGTGGTGGGCCTGCATGTGCATGACTCGATCGTCGTGATCGACAAGGACGTTGCCCATCGGCCGATGAACTCTTCGGTCGGCATCCGGGATTCGCGCCAGGCTGCGGCCCGGAGGCAGGCGAAGTCAAACAGAGCTGGAGAGCGCTGATGGCTGACCTCAGGAAAATCAGCATCGACGGCATCGAGGTCGAGGTCGATGGCGCGATGACGATCATTCAGGCCGCCGAGGTTGCCGGGGTGGAAATCCCGCGGTTCTGCTATCACGAGCGGCTGTCCATCGCTGGCAACTGCCGGATGTGCCTGGTCGAGGTGATGGGCGGCCCGCCGAAACCCGCGGCGAGTTGCGCCATGCAGGTGCGCGACCTGCGACCGGGGCCGAACGGCGAGGCGCCGGTGGTCAAGACGCGCTCGCCGATGGTGAAGAAGGCGCGCGAGGGGGTGATGGAGTTCCTGCTCATCAACCATCCGCTCGACTGCCCGATCTGCGACCAGGGCGGCGAATGCGATCTGCAGGACCAGGCCATGGCCTATGGCGTGGATTTCAGCCGCTACCGCGAGCCGAAGCGGGCGAGCGAGGACCTGAACCTGGGCCCGCTGGTCGAGACGAAGATGACCCGCTGCATTTCCTGCACCCGCTGCGTGCGCTTCACCACGGAAGTCGCGGGCATCACCCAGATGGGCCAGACCGGGCGTGGGGAAGACAGCGAGATCACGTCGTATCTCAACTTGACGCTGGATTCGAACCTGCAGGGCAACATCATCGACCTGTGCCCGGTGGGGGCGCTGACATCGAAGCCCTATGCCTTTACCGCCCGGCCGTGGGAGCTGACCAAGACCGAATCCATCGACGTGATGGATGCGCTGGGGTCGTCGATCCGCATCGACACCAAGGGCCGCGAAGTGATGCGCATCCTGCCGCGCAACCATGACGGCGTGAACGAGGAATGGATCAGCGACAAGACCCGCTTCATCTGGGACGGTCTGCGCCGGCAGCGGCTGGACGTGCCTTACGTCCGCGATGGGGGCAAGTTGCGCAAGGCGACCTGGGCCGAGGCGCTGGCGCGGGCCGCGCAGGCGCTGAAGGGCGCCAAGGTTGCCGGGCTGGTGGGCGATCTGGTGCCGGTCGAGGCGGCCTGGTCGCTGAAGCTGCTGGTCGAAGCTCTGGGCGGGCATGTGGAATGCCGCACCGACGGGGCGCGGCTGCCGGCAGGCAACCGCAGCGGCTATGTCGGCACCGCGCGGATCGAGGACATCGACGGCGCGAAGCAGATCCTGCTGATCGGCACCAATCCCCGCCTAGAGGCACCGGTCCTGAATGCGCGCATCCGCAAGGCCTGGACCAATGGCGCCAACATCGGGCTGATCGGCGCGGCGGCGGACCTGACCTATGACCTGACCCACATGGGCGATGACCGCGACGCGCTGGTGCGGGTGGCCAGTTCCGACCTGACGCGGTTCCGCGGGCAGGGCGGCATCGTCATCGTCGGGCAGGGCGCGATCAGTGAGGCGGATGGCGAGGCGGTTCTGGCGCTGGCGATGAAGATCGCCGAAGCCTCGGAGTCGAAGCTTCTGGTGCTGCACACGGCGGCGTCGCGCGTGGGGGCGATGGACGTAGGCGCCTGCACCGAGGGCGGGCTGGCGGCGGCGACCGAGGGCGCCGAGGTGGTCTTCAACCTGGGCGCCGACGAGGTGGAGATCGCCCGCGGGCCGGAGGGCGGCCCGTTCGTGATCTACCAGGGCAGCCACGGCGACCGGGGCGCCGCGCGCGCCGATGTGATCCTGCCGGGCGCGGCCTGGACCGAGGAAAACGGGCTGTTCGTCAACACCGAGGGCCGGCCGCAACTGGCCTTCCGGGCAGGATTTGCCCCCGGCGAGGCCAAGGAGAACTGGGCGATCCTGCGCGCGCTGTCGGCCGAGGTGGGGCAGGCGCTGCCCTGGGACAGCCTTGCGCAGTTGCGCGCGGCGCTGGTCAAGGCGCATCCGCACCTGGGCCGGGTGGACCAGGTGGCCGACAACCTCTGGACGCCGCTGCCGGTGCGGGCGCCGGCAGCGGCGACCTTCCGCAACGCCATCGGGGATTTCTACCTGACCAACCCGATCGCGCGGGCATCCGCCGTGATGGCCGAGGTGTCGGCCCTGGCCAAGGCCCGGGCCACCCTGCCGCTGGCCGCCGAATGATGCCGCTGCGTCACCCCTTGCACGGTGCCTGCGTGATCGCCGCCTCGGCGGCGCTTGGCGCTTGCGTGCCCGAGGCAGGGGTGGCAACCGCACCGGCAACCGCATTGGCCAAGGCCGATTACCTGGGGATCGAGACGATCCTTCTGGACGGAGACATGGTAAACTTCCGCGTGGCGATGACCGGCGCGCGGGCGCCGGCGGATGTCGAGGCCTATGGCCGCTGCGCCGCCGCGCAATATGCGCTGATCCGCGGCTATGGATTTGCGCGCCACGTGCGCACGCAGGTGGCGAAGGCAGGCGAGACATGGCGGGGGGATGCGGTCTATCTCATCTCGGCCGCCTTGCCCCGGGGCACGCGGACGATCGACGCCGAAGTGACGGTGGGCGATTGCGGCGAACAGGGCATACCGACGGTGTAAGGGACGGATGATGGACGGATTTCTGAACACGGGCCTGGGGACGGCGGTGCTTATCCTGGCGCAGAGCCTGGGGGTCATCGCCTTCGTGATGCTCAGCCTGCTGTTCCTGGTCTATGCGGACCGCAAGATCTGGGCCGCGGTGCAGCTGCGCCGGGGGCCGAACGTGGTGGGCCCCTGGGGCCTGCTGCAGACGGTTGCCGACGCCCTGAAATACGTGGTCAAGGAAATCGTCATCCCGGCCGGCGTGGACCGGCCGGTGTTCTTCCTGGCGCCGATGCTGTCCTTTGTGCTGGCGGTGCTGGCCTGGGCGGTGATCCCGTTCCACCCCGGCTGGGTGCTGGCCGACATCAACGTGGCCATCCTGTTCGTCTTTGCCGTCTCCAGCCTTGAGGTCTACGGCGTGATCATGGGCGGCTGGGCCTCGAACTCGAAATACGCCTTCCTGGGGTCGTTGCGGTCGGCGGCGCAGATGATTTCCTACGAAGTCTCGCTGGGCCTGATCATCATCGGCATCATCATCTCGACCGGGTCGATGAATTTCTCGGCCATCGTGGCCGCGCAGGACGGCAACTGGGGCCTGTTCAACTGGTACTGGCTGCCGCATCTGCCGATGGTGGTGCTGTTCTTCGTCAGCGCGCTGGCCGAGACCAACCGCCCGCCCTTCGACCTGCCGGAAGCGGAATCCGAACTGGTTGCCGGGTTCATGGTGGAATACTCGTCCACGCCCTACCTCTTGTTCATGGCCGGCGAATACATCGCCATCTTCCTGATGTGCGCGCTGCTGAGCCTCTTGTTCTTCGGCGGCTGGCTGTCGCCCATCCCCGGCCTGCCCGACGGCTGGTGGTGGATGGTGGCGAAGATGTGGGTGTTCTTCTTCCTGTTCGCCATGGTCAAGGCCATCGTCCCCCGCTACCGCTATGACCAGCTGATGCGGATCGGCTGGAAGGTGTTCCTGCCGCTGTCGCTGGCCTGGGTGGTGATCGTCGCCTTCCTGGCCAAGTTCGAAATCCTGGGCGCCTTCTGGGCCCGCTTCACGCTGGGAGGCTGAGGTCATGGCGAACATCGACTGGGGCCGCGCGACCCGCTATTTCCTGCTGACGGACTTCCTCAAGGGCTTTGCCCTGGGGATGAAGTACTTCTTCGCGCCGAAGACCACGCTGAACTATCCGCATGAAAAGGGGCCTCTCAGCCCGCGCTTCCGCGGCGAACATGCGTTGCGCCGCTATCCGAACGGCGAGGAGCGCTGCATCGCCTGCAAGCTGTGCGAGGCGATCTGTCCGGCGCAGGCGATCACCATCGACGCCGAACCGCGCGAGGACGGCAGCCGCCGCACCACGCGCTATGACATCGACATGACCAAGTGCATCTACTGCGGCTTCTGTCAGGAAGCCTGCCCGGTGGATGCCATCGTCGAAGGCCCGAACTTCGAATTCTCGACCGAGACCCGCGAAGAGCTGTTCTACACCAAGGAGAGACTCCTGGCGAACGGCGCGCGGTGGGAAGCCGAGATTGCCCGCAACCTGGAACTGGACGCGCCCTACAGATGACCGACGCTTACGCAAAGATGTTCCAGCAGATGATGGAAAGCGGGCAGGAGATGCTGCGCGCCTTCAACCCGTCGCTGGACGGAATGAAGGTGGCGGGCTTCGACAAGATGTTCCCGACCATGCCGGCCGACATCATGGAGATGTGGTTCGGCAAGACCTTCAACCGCGAGGGGCTGGACGCCAAGACCCGGCTGCTGGTCACGCTGGCCGGCCTGACGGTGCTGGGCGCGCAGGGCGAGGCGCAGGTGCGCATGACCGTGCGGCACGCGCTGGAGGCGGGGGCGACGGAACGCGAGATCGCCGAGGTGATCTGGCAGATGAGCATGTTCGGCGGGTTGCCCGCCATGCAAAAGGCGCTGGAGGCCGCGCAGGCGGTCTTTGCCGAACGGAAGGAAGCTTCGCCATGACGGTGGCCGATGTTGCATTCTATGCCTTCGCCCTGGTGACGGTGGCTTCGGGCCTGATGGTCACGCTGTCGCGCAACCCGGTGCATGCGGTGCTGTGGCTGATCCTGGCGTTCATCGGAGCGTCCGGGCTGATGGTGCTGATGGGGGCCGAGTTCGTGGCCATGCTGCTGCTGATCGTCTATGTCGGCGCGGTGGCGGTGCTGTTCCTGTTCGTGGTGATGATGCTGGACATCGACTTTGCCGCGCTGAAGGGGCAGATTACCCATGCCATGCCGCTGGCGCTGCTGGTGGGGGTGGTGCTGCTGTTGGAGCTGGGCCTTGGCATCGGCGCCTGGGTCGAGGCTGACGGCGCGATGTCCTTGCGCGACGCGCCGGCGCCGCATGGCATGGACAACGCCCGGGCGCTGGGGCTGATCCTTTACGACAAGTACATCTACCTGTTCCAGGCGGCGGGCCTGATCCTGCTGGTGGCGATGATCGGGGCGATCGTCTTGACGCTGCGCCACCGCAAGGACGTGAAGCGCCAGAACGTGCTGCAACAGATGTGGCGCGACCCGGCCAAGGCGATGGAATTGAAGGACGTCAAGCCGGGGCAGGGGTTGTAAGGCCGGCGGGTGAACCCCGCCATAAGGATGGTTCGGCCGCATGGCCGCAAGGACAACGGGCCGCGAGAGCCCTGAGGGAACGGAAGATGGTCGGACTTGAACATTACCTGACGGTCGCTGCGGCGCTGTTCGTCATCGGGATCTTCGGCATCTTCCTGAACCGGAAGAACGTCATCATCATCCTGATGTCGATCGAGTTGATGCTCTTGGCGGTGAACCTGAACCTGGTCGCCTTCTCGCAACACCTAGGCGACATGGTGGGGCAGGTCTTCACCCTGTTCGTGCTGACCGTCGCCGCCGCCGAGGCCGCCATCGGCCTGGCGATCCTCGTCGTGTTCAACCGCAACCGCGGGACGATCGACGTGGAAGACGTGAACGTGATGAAGGGCTGAGCCGGTGGGCAGTTTCAAGGAACGAACCACGGCACTTAGCATAAGGGTGATCGGCGAGATGCAGAACATGGTCGAGCTGCGCTGTGTCACCTGCGACCTCAGATTCATCGCGCCGAAAGGCGAGGAAGACAGCATTACCTGCAAGGCCCCCGGGTGCCTTGAGAAACGGCGGGCGTGACCATGGCAACGATCATCCTCTTCGCCCCCCTGATCGGGGCCATCCTGTGCGGTTTCGGCTGGCGGATCATCGGCGAGAAGGCGGGGCAGGTGCTGACCACAGCGCTGGTCTTTCTTGGCGCCTTCCTCAGCTGGTACATCTTCCTGACCTTCGACGGCGAGACCCGGCACATCCCGCTGATGCGCTGGATCGAAAGCGGCAGCCTGATGGCGGAATGGTCGATCCGGCTGGACCGGCTGACCGCGATCATGCTGGTGGTGGTCAACACCGTCTCGGCGCTGGTCCACCTCTACAGCTTCGGCTACATGGCGCATGACGAGAACTGGCACGAGGGCGAGCATTACAAGGCCCGCTTCTTTGCCTATCTGTCGTTCTTCACCTTCGCCATGCTGGCGCTGGTGACGGCCGACAACCTGGTGCAGATGTTCTTCGGCTGGGAAGGGGTGGGTGTGGCCTCCTACCTGCTGATCGGCTTCTACTACCGCAAGGCCAGTGCCAATGCCGCGGCCATCAAGGCCTTCGTGGTGAACCGGGTGGGCGATTTCGGCTTTGCCCTGGGCATCTTCGCGCTGTTCTACCTGACCGATTCGATCCGCTTCGACGATGTCTTTGCCGCCGCGCCGGGACTGGCCGAGACCAACCTTTCGTTCCTGTGGAGCGACTGGAACGCGGCGAACCTGATCGGGGTGCTGCTGTTCATCGGCGCCATGGGCAAGTCGGCGCAACTGTTCCTGCACACCTGGCTGCCCGATGCGATGGAAGGCCCGACGCCGGTTTCCGCGCTGATCCACGCGGCAACGATGGTGACAGCGGGGGTGTTCCTGGTCTGCCGGATGTCGCCCCTGTATGAGGTCGCGCCCGAGGCCAAGACGATGATTGTCGTCGTCGGTGCCTCGACCGCGTTCTTTGCGGCCACGGTGGGGCTGGTGCAGAACGACATCAAGCGGGTGATCGCCTATTCGACCTGCTCGCAGCTGGGCTACATGTTCGTCGCCGCCGGGGTGGGGGTCTATTCGGTGGCGATGTTCCACCTGTTCACCCATGCCTTCTTCAAGGCGATGCTGTTCCTGGGCGCCGGCTCGGTGATCACGGCGACCCACCACGAGCAGGACATGCGCTATTACGGCGGGTTGCGGAAACAGATCCCGCTGACCTTTGCGGCGATGCTGATCGGGACGCTCGCCATCACCGGCGTCGGCATTCCGCTGACGCATTGGGGCTTTGCCGGCTTCCTGTCGAAGGACGCGGTGATCGAAAGCGCCTGGGGCGGCGGCAGCCAGTATGCCTTCTGGCTCTTGGTGGTGGCGGCCTGCTTCACCAGCTTCTACAGCTGGCGGCTGATGTTCATGACCTTCTTCGGGGAAAGCCGGGCGCATGCCAGGACCGCGCATGGCCAGGGTCACGGTCACGGCGCGCAGGGGCATGACGACCACGCCCACACGCCGCACGAAAGCCCGATGACGATGCTGATCCCGCTGGGGGTGCTGGGTCTGGGCGCGGTGTTCTCGGGCATGGTCTGGTACGGCGTCTTTTTCGGCGACGAGGCGAAGATGCGCGCCTGGTACGGCATGGAGACCGCGGCGGCCGAGGGCGCCGGGCACGGCGGCGAACCCGCGGCCGAGGGCGAGCATGGCGCCGCCCCGGCCGAGGGCATGGCCGCGATGGAGGGCGCCGATGCCGGGCACGAGGCACCGGCGGCAGGAGGCACCGCGCCGAAAGGGGCGATTGCCATCGGGCCGGACAACCATGTGATCCATGCCGCGCACGAGGCGCCGGTCTGGGTCAAGGTCTCGCCCTTTGTCGCCATGCTGCTGGGACTGGTCACCGCCTGGCTGTTCTACATCGTCAGCCCGGTGCTGCCGGCCGCGCTGGCCCGGATGTTCCGGCCGCTGTACCTGTTCCTGCTGAACAAATGGTACTTCGACGAGCTCTATGAGCGGCTGTTCGTGGCGCCGGCCCGCGGCATCGGGAGTTTCCTGTGGCGGCGCGGTGACGGCAATCTGATCGACGGCACGATCAACGGCGTGGCGATGGGGATCATCCCGTTCTTCACCCGCCTCGCGGGGCGGGCGCAGTCGGGCTACATCTTCCACTACGCCTTTGCGATGGTGCTGGGGATCGTGATCCTTGTCACCTGGATGACCCTTTACGGCGGCGCCAGGTAAGGGCGCGGGACCAATGGCACAGCAACTTCTCTCGTTCATCACCTTCCTGCCGCTGGTGGCGGCCGCCATCATGGCGATGTTCATGCGCGGCAACGATGCCGCCGCGCAGATGGGCGCCAAGCGCCTGGCGCTGTTCGCCACGCTGGCGACCTTCCTTGCCTCGATCCTTCTGCTGCTGGAGTTCGACCCCGCCGACACCGGCTTTCAGTTCGTGGTCGAGCGGCCCTGGATCCTGGGCCTGACCTACAAGATGGGGGTGGACGGCATCTCGATCCTGTTCGTGATGCTGACCACCTTCCTGATGCCCCTGGTGATCTGGTCGGCCTGGGGCGTGGAGAAGCGCGTCAAGGAATACATGATCGCCTTCCTGGTGCTGGAAACCCTGATGCTGGGGGTGTTCTGCGCGCTGGATCTGGTGCTGTTCTACCTGTTCTTCGAGGCCGGGTTGATTCCGATGTTCCTGATCATCGGCATCTGGGGCGGCAAGGAACGCATCTATGCCGCGTTCAAGTTCTTCCTCTACACCTTCCTCGGCTCGGTCCTGATGCTGGTCGCGATGATCGCGATGTACATGGATGCGGGGACCACCGACATCGTCAGGCTGATGGACCACAGCTTCTCCTCCGAGACCATGCCGCTGTTGGGCTTCCAGATCGTCGGCGGGTTGCAGACTCTGCTGTGGCTGGCCTTCTTCGCCAGCTTCGCGGTGAAGATGCCGATGTGGCCGGTGCACACCTGGCTGCCCGATGCCCACGTGCAGGCGCCGACGGCGGGGTCGGTCATCCTGGCGGCAGTGCTCTTGAAGATGGGCGGCTATGGCTTCCTGCGGTTCAGCCTGCCGATGTTCCCGGTGGCCAGTGACCTGCTGGCCCCGCTGGTGTTCTGGATGAGCGCGATTGCCATCGTCTACACCTCGCTGGTCGCGCTGGCGCAGACCGACATGAAGAAGCTGATCGCCTATTCGTCGGTGGCGCACATGGGCTATGTCACCCTGGGCATCTTTGCCGCCAACCAGCAGGGGATCGACGGCGCGATCTTCCAGATGCTGTCGCACGGCTTCATCTCGGGCGCCTTGTTCCTGTGTGTGGGCGTGATCTATGACCGGATGCACACCCGCGAGATCGATGCCTATGGCGGCCTTGTCAACCGGATGCCGGTCTATGCGCTGGTGTTCATGTTCTTCACCATGGCCAACGTCGGCCTGCCCGGAACATCGGGCTTTGTCGGAGAATTCCTGACGCTTGCCGGCATCTTCCAGGTCAACACCTGGGTTGCGGCGGTGGCCACCACGGGGGTGATCCTGTCGGCGGCCTATGCGCTGTGGCTGTATCGCCGTGTCGTCTTCGGCGACCTGATCAAGGAAGCGCTGAAGTCGATCTCTGACATGACCGGGCGCGAAAAGGCGATCTTCGCGCCGCTGATTGCCATGACCCTGATCCTGGGTGTCTACCCGGCGGCGGTGACCGATGTCATCGGCCCCTCGGTCAAGGCCCTGGTGACGGACTACCACGACGCCGTTGCGGCCGCGGCCGCGGCGGGCGACGTGGCATCGAACTGAGGACCCGAGCATGACCGCAAGCGATTTCCAAACCGTCCTGCCCGAGGTGATCCTGGCCGTCTGGGCGATGGTCGCCCTGATGGTGGCGGTCTATACCGGCAAGGACCGGCTGGCGGTGCCGCTGGTCTGGGCCACGGCGGGGCTGTTCCTGGCGCTGGCGCTGTGGATCAGTGCCACCGGGCAGGGCGCGCGCACGGCCTTCGAGGGGATGTTCATCGACGACCCGTTTGCCCGCTTTGCCAAGGTGACCATCCTGCTGTCGGCCGCCGCGGTGATCGTGATGGCGCAGGACTACATGAGCCGCACCAACCTGTTGCGCTTCGAAGTGCCGATCCTGGTGGCGCTGGCAGTGCTGGGGATGTTGATGATGGTCAGCGCGGGCGACCTGATGTCGCTGTACATGGCGCTGGAGCTGCAATCGCTGTCGCTTTACGTGCTGGCCGCGCTGCGCCGCGACAGCCTGAAATCCACCGAGGCCGGCCTGAAATACTTTGCCCTGGGCGCGCTGAGTTCGGGGATTCTGCTTTATGGCGCCTCGCTGACCTATGGCTTCGCGGGCACCACCGATTTCGCCGGCATCCTGAGCACGCTGCAAGGCGAGGTGCCGCTGGGGCTGCTGTTCGGGCTGGTGTTCCTGCTTGCGGGCCTGGCGTTCAAGGTTTCGGCCGCGCCCTTCCACATGTGGACGCCCGACGTCTATGAGGGCGCGCCGACGCCGATCACCGCCTTTCTGGCCACCGCGCCCAAGGTCGCTGCCATGGCGCTGATCGCGCGGCTGGTGCATGACGCCTTCGGCGCCGTGCCGGGCGACTGGGGGCAGGTGCTGGCGGGGCTGGCGGTCGCCTCGATGTTCCTTGGCGCCATCGCGGCGATCGGGCAGAAGGACATCAAGCGGCTGATGGCCTATTCCTCGATCGCGCACATGGGATACGCGCTGATCGGCCTGGCTGCCGGCACCGCCTATGGCGTGCAGGCCATGCTGATCTACATGGCGATCTATGTCACCATGAACATCGGCACCTTCGCCTTCATCCTGTCGATGGAGCGCGACGGGCGGCCGGTCAGCGACATCGCCAGCCTCAACATGTTCTCGCGGAAGGAACCGCTGAAGGCCCTCGCCATGCTGATCCTGCTGTTCAGCCTGGCCGGCGTGCCGCCGATGGTGGGGTTCTTCGGCAAGTTCTACGTGCTGAAGGCGGCGGTCGATGCCGGCATGGTCTGGCTGGCGGTGGCGGGGGCCGTGGCATCGGTCATCGGCGCCTTCTACTACCTGCGCATCGTCTATTTCATGTATTTCGGCGCCGAGCAGGAGCCGGCCGACAGCCGCATGGCGCCGGTGCAATGGGCCCTGATGGTGACTGTTGCGGTCATCATGCTGGCCGGCATCGTCAACCTGTTCGGCATCGAGCCGGTGGCCCGGGTCGCGGCCGAAGCGCTTGTCCGCTGACGCCGGCCCCGGCGCCCGGCTGGTGCTGGAAACGGTCGATTCCACCAATGCCGAGGGCTTTCGCCGGGCCGCTTCCGCGCCGGGGCCGTTGTGGATCGTGGCGCACGAACAGACCGCGGGCCGCGGCCGCAGGGCGCGGCCCTGGGCCAGCCCGAAGGGCAACTTCTATGGCACGCTGGTGCTTCGCCACGCCGACCCGCCGGCCCGCGCCGCCCTGCGCAGCTTTGCCGCCGCGCTGGCCTTGCGCGACGCCTTTGTCGCGCTGACCGGGCTGTCGGGGTCTTTCGCGCTGAAATGGCCGAACGACGTGCTCTTGAACGGCGGCAAGGCGGCGGGGATCTTGCTGGAATCCTCAGGCCCTGTCCTGTGCATCGGCATCGGTGTGAACCTGATCGCGGCGCCTGCGCCCGAGGCGGTCGAGCCGGGCGCCGTTGCGCCGGTTTCCCTGCTGGCCGAGACCGGGCTTCGGGTCACGCCCGAGGCATTCCTGGACGTCCTGGCCCCGGCCTATGCGGGTTGGGAGGCGCGGTTCCGCGCCGAGGGCTTTGCGCCCCTGCGCGCCGAATGGCTGGCCCATGCGGCGCGGCTGGGGCAGCCCATTCGCACCCGCACCGGAACCGAGACGCGCGACGGCATCTTCGAGACCATCGACGAGGGCGGAAGCCTGATCCTGCGGATGGCCGCAGGGCCGGTTGCCATTCCGGCAGCCGACGTGTTCTTCTGACGGCGCAAGGGGGACCACATGCTTCTGGCCATCGACTGCGGCAATACCAACACCGTCTTTTCGATCTGGGACGGCACGAAATTCCTGGCGACCTGGCGCCTTGCCACCGACCACAAGCGCACGGCGGACGAATACTTCGTCTGGCTGTCGTCGCTGATGATGCTGACGAAGCTTGAGGCGAAGATCACCGAGGCGATCATCAGCAGCACCGTGCCGCGGGTGGTGTTCAACCTGCGCGTGTTGTGCAACCGCTATTTCGACTGCCGCCCGCTGGTGGTGGGCAAGCCGGAGTGCCGCCTGCCGGTGGCGCCGCGGGTGGACCAGGGCACCACGGTCGGCCCCGACCGGCTGGTCAACACCGTCAGCGGCTTTGACCGCCACGGTGGCGACCTGATCCTGGTCGATTTCGGCACCGCCACCACCTTTGACGTGGTCGACCACGACGGCGCCTATGTCGGCGGCGTCATCGCGCCGGGCGTCAACCTGTCGCTTGAGGCGCTGCACATGGCGGCCGCCGCATTGCCGCATATCGACGTGGCGCGGCCGGCCCATGTCATCGGCACGAATACGGTGGCCTGCATGCAATCGGGCGTGTATTGGGGCTATATCGGCCTTGTCGAGGGCATTGTGCGCGAGGTCCGCAAGGAACGCCCGCGCCCGTCCAAGGTCATTGCCACCGGGGGGCTTGCCTCGCTTTTTGCGCAGGGCACCGACCTCTTTCATTCCATCGAGGACGACCTGACGATGCATGGTCTTGTCCTGATCAACGATTTCAACAAGGACGCGGCATGAGCAAGGACCGGCTGATCTATCTTCCCCTTGGGGGTGCCGGCGAGATCGGCATGAATTCCTACGTGTTCGGCTATGGCCCGCCCGGCAAGGAGCGGCTGATCCTGGTCGACATGGGCGTGACCTTCCCCGACATGGACGGCGCGCCGGGGGTCGAGGTCATCATGCCCGACATCCAGTGGCTGGTCGACCGGGCCGACCGGCTGGAGGCGGTGTTCATCACCCATGCGCACGAAGACCACATCGGTGCGCTGCCCCTGATGTGGCCGCAACTGGGCAAGAAGAAGGTCTATGCCCGCCGCTTCACCGCCACCATCGGGCGGCTGAAGATGGAGGAATCCGGGTTGCCGGTCGATGCCATCGTCACCGTCGAGCCGCGGCCCGCGGTCATCACCGCCGGGCCGTTCAAGGTGCAGTTCGTGCCGGTCAGCCATTCGATCCCGGAAAGTGCCGGTCTGATCATCGACACGCCGGCGGGGCGGATCATTCATTCGGGCGATTTCAAGATCGACCGCAGCCCGGTGGTGGGCGAGGCCTGGGACGACGCGATGTGGGAGGCGATTGCGGCCGAGGCGCCGGTGAAGGCGCTGACCTGCGATTCGACCAATGTCTTCTCGACCCATCCCGGCCGGTCCGAGACCACGCTGGCCGAACCGCTGGCCAAGCTGATTTCCGAAGCGCCGGGGATGTTCGTCGCCACCACCTTCGGGTCGAACGTGGCGCGGCTGAAGACCCTGGCCGAGGCCGGGCGCGCCGCGAACCGCCAGATCTGCGTGCTGGGGCGGTCGATGAAGCGGATGCTGGCGGCCTCGGAAGAGGCCGGCGTGCTGAACGGCTTTCCCCGCACCCTGAGCCCCGACGAGGCGCTGGAAGTGCCGCGCCGCAACCTGATGCTCTTGGTCACCGGCAGCCAGGGCGAGCGTCGGGCAGCCAGCGCCGCGCTGAGCCGGGGCAAGTATCTGGGCTTCGAGATGAAGGACGGCGACAGCTTCCTGTTTTCCAGCCGCACCATCCCGGGCAACGAGCGCCCGGTGATCCGCATCTGGAACGCGTTTTCGGAAATGGGCGTGACCGTGCATGACGACGAGGGCGGGCTATACCACGTCTCGGGCCACGCCAACCGGCCCGACCTGGAGCATGTCCACCGCACCTTGCTGCCCGACATGCTGATCCCGGTGCATGGCGAGCATCGCCATCTGTCCGAGCATGTCCGCATTGCCACCGAAGCCGGCATCGCCTCGATCGTCGCGGTGAACGGCACGATGCTGAACCTGACCGGCGATGTGCCGGTGGTGGCCGACCATATCGAGACCGGGCGCGTCTATCTGGACGGCACCATGCTGATCGGCGCCATGGACGGGGTGATCCGCGACCGCATCCGCATGGCGCTGAACGGGCATGTGCTGGTGACGGTGATCCTGGACGAGAACAACCAGCCGATGGGCGAGCCCTGGGTCGAACTGATGGGCCTGACCGACCGGGGCCTGGGCAACCGCCTGCTGAACGAGACGATGGAGGCCGACCTGGCCGACTGGATGGGCCGGGCGGGCCGCAAGGTGCTGAGGGATGACGACAAGATGGACGAGGAGATCCGCAAGATCGTGCGGCAGGTCGCCATGGAGGAGATCGGCAAGAAGCCCGAGGTGACGGTGGTGGTCAGCCGGCTGGTGGCGGAATAGGATGGCAAAGGGGGCCGCGAGGCCCCCTTTTTCACGTCTCAGCCCTCGGCGCCCTCGGCCGGGGCTTCATCCTCGGCCAGATCCCGGGACGGCGCGGCGATCTTGAAGCTGCGCAGGATGAAATCGGGCACATGGTCGCCCATTCCGGTCACCGAGGAGCCGTCTTCGCGGCGGTCGCGACGGTCGTCCCGGCGGTCTTCGCGGCGCTCGCGCGGTTCGCGACGGTCACGCGGGGCAGCAGCGGCGGCGCGGGGTTCGTCCCGGCGCTCTTCGCGGAGGGGGGCCTCGGGCTGCTGCGCGGGTTCGGCGACAAACGGCGCGGTGGGGGCGATCTCGGCGTGCGGCTTGCGCTCGCGTTCGCGCCCGCGGCCGCCCCGTTCACGATCACGATCCCGGTCGCGGCCACCGCGGGCGGGGCGTTCCTCGCGCGGGCGGTCGCTGCCGGCCTCGGCCAGGTCCAGCCCTTCGGGCAGCGCGCCGCGCGGGATTTCCCGCTTCACCAGGCTTTCGATGGCCTTGAGATACTTGTCGTCCATCGGCACGGCGATGGTGAAGGCCTTGCCGGCCCGTCCGGCCCGGCCGGTGCGGCCGATGCGGTGGATGTAGTCCTCGGGGTGGCTGGGCACGTCGAAGTTGAAGACGTGGCTGACCGCCGGAATGTCGAGGCCGCGCGCGGCCACGTCCGAGGCGACAAGGATGTGCAACTCGCCTTCGCGGAAGGCGTCCAGGGTCCGGGTGCGCTGGCTTTGGTCCAGATCGCCGTGGATCGGGGCGGCGTTGAAGCCGTGCGCCTTGAGCGACTTGGCCACCACGTCCACGTCCATCTTGCGGTTGCAAAAGACGATGCCGTTGGTGCAGCCTTCGCCCTCGGCCCGGATCAGCGCCCGCAGGACGGCGCGCTTTTCGGCAAAGCTGCGGTCCTTGCGGGTGGGGGTGAAGCTGATCAGCGCCTGCTCGATGGTCTCGGAGGCGGTGGCCTGGCGGGCCACCTCGATGCGGGCGGGGTTGGTCAGGAAGGTGTTGGTGATCCGCTCGATCTCGGGCGCCATGGTGGCGCTGTAGAACATCGTCTGGCGGGTGAAGGGGGTCAGTTGGAAGATGCGCTCGATATCGGGGATGAAGCCCATGTCGAGCATGCGGTCGGCCTCATCCACCACCATGATCTGCACGCCGGTCAGCAACAGCTTGCCGCGTTCGAAATGGTCCAGCAGGCGGCCGGGGGTGGCGATCAGCACGTCGACGCCGCGGTCGATCAGCTTGTCCTGCTCGCCGAAGGCGACGCCGCCGATCAGAAGGGCCTTGGTCAGCTTGGTGTGCCTGGCGTAGGTCTCGAAGCTTTCGGCCACCTGGGCGGCCAGTTCGCGGGTCGGCGCCAGTACCAGACTGCGCGGCATCCGGGCGCGGGCGCGGCCCTGGCCCAGAAGCGTGATCATCGGCAGCGTGAAGCTGGCGGTCTTGCCGGTGCCGGTCTGGGCGATGCCCAGCACGTCACGGCCATTCAGCGCGTGCGGAATGGCCTGGGCCTGGATCGGGGTTGGGATTTCGTAACCGGATTCGGAGACGGCTTGCAGCACGCGCGGGTCAAGCGCGAGGTCGGAGAATTTGGTCATCAGCGTCCTGTCAGATGCGGGGAATGCCCCGCACGGGGGTAATGGGACGCAATTTCCGGGCGCCCCGCGGATTTCGGCCGGAATGGGCCTGTGCGGGCGATACAGGAAAGCCGGGAACCGGTCAAGTTGCGCGCGGCTCACGCCGTTTTCACGGCCGGGATTCGCTGCTCATGGTAACATTGATGTGTTGCAGACCCTTCTTTTTCAGCAGGAATTTTCCGATGCGACGCTTCGTTTCCTGTCTTGCCTGCCTGCTGGTCGGCGGCCTTGGTGCAGCCACGCGGTCGGCAGCGGAAGACCTTGTCTTCACGTCCTATTCCGAAGCCCGTGCCTATGGTCTGGTGCTGACGGCACCGGCCTCGGGTTGCCCTGCCTTGCGCTACAAGCTGGTCGGGGCCCTGGGGGCGGTTCTGGGCCGCTCGCCTTTGCTGTCGCCGGGCGAGATTGCCGTGGTGCGCATCGGGCGCGGGTTTCCCGAAGGCGCGAACAGCCTGAAGATCGTGACACAGGGCTGCGCCGCCTCGCCAAGGGCCGCGCTGGTGCCGCTGGCGGTCCGGAGGATCGCGGTCGGCAAGGCATCGCCGGACCATGGCTGGCGGGGCGGGGCGCTGCAATGACGCCTATGGCCCGGCCGCGGCCCGTGCGGCCTTGGCCGTGCGGTGGTCATCCAGACTGTGCCGCATCAGGGCAATCCGCCGGAACAGCGTGCCGGGGTCTTCGTTCAGCATGTCCAAGAGCTTGCAGGCGATGCGTCCGGCCACGGGTTCGTCCTTTGCCAGCGACCAGATCTGCGCCAGCAGGTTGACGTCAAGCCCGCCGGACAACAGCGAGAACCCCGGCATGCCCAGGGGCAGCGGCACCCGCGCGACACGCCGGGCCGAGAACATCTGATCGGGGCGCTGGCCCGAGTGGAGACGCTCGAATTCATACAGTTTCATCAGCGAGAAGAAGACGTTCATCGCCAGGCCGATGCGCCGCTGGTCCTCGGTCTCGCCATGGTCGCCGAAGGTGATCACCGAGGAGATCAGCCAGCGCGGCGGCAGTTCGGCAAGAAGCGCATCGGCCTTGTGCTGCCAGATGCGCCGGAACAGATGCGGCGCGCGGCGCGGAAACCGGGCCTTGCGCAGATGCGCGATGAGCAGGCCGTTCAGCGCCGCCAGTTCGCTGTGCCCGGCCAGTTCGCGGCGGATGTCGAACCGTTTGCGCGCGTGCGGCGACATGCGCGGCGGCGGGTCCTCGGACGGGGGCACCGGAGTACCGGCAAGCGCGTCGAGATCGACATCGAGGCCCGGCAGAGCCTCGCCCCGGCCCGCCGACAGGGCGCGGCGACGGAGATTCCAGGTTTCGATCAGGAAATCGGGGACGTCGGGATAGGTTGGGACGCGGTCACCAGTGTCGTCGGTTGTGTCGGTGTCGGCCATGGCATCTTTCCGCGACGCAGGCGCTCGGCGGCCCGTGGCGATGTGCAAGGCTATGAGGCCATTGCAGGCCGGTCAAGCGGCGGTCGCCGGGGTGCCCCCGGCATTCCCCCGCCCGCCCCCCCGGTCAGGGCTGCGGCCGGCGCGGTGCTTTCGGCGGGCAGGGCGGCAGGCCGTTCAGACCATCATCTCCTTGGTCGCGGTCAGCTTGACCCCCGGATAGTCACGCAGGACGCGGTCGATGTCCCATTGCAGGCGGGTCAGGAACACCAGGTCGCCATCGCTGTCGGTGGCGATATGCTGCTTGTTGACGTTGACCAGTTTCTCGATGGCCGCCTTGTCGCCGGAAATCCAGCGGGCCGAGGTGAAGTTCGAGCCTTCGAAGCGGACGGGCAGGGCGTATTCCTGCTCGATCCGGCTGGCCAGCACCTCGAACTGCAGCGCGCCGACGACGCCGACGATGTAGCCTGAACTGACCATCGGCTTGAACACCTTGGCGGCACCTTCCTCGGCAAACTGGGTGAGGGCCTTTTCCAGGTGCTTGGCCTTCATCGGGTCAAGCGCGCGGATGGATTGCAGCAGTTCCGGCGCAAAGGAGGGGATGCCGGTGAAGCGAAGGCTTTCGCCTTCGGTCAGCGCGTCGCCGATGCGCAACTGGCCGTGGTTCGGGATGCCGATGATGTCGCCGGCCCAGGCTTCCTCGGCCAGTTCGCGGTCGGCGGCCAGGAAGAGGACCGGGTTGGTGACGGTCATCGGCTTTTTCGAGCGGACGTGAAACATCTTCATGCCGCGTTCGAAGTGGCCCGAGGCGAGGCGGACGAAGGCGACGCGGTCGCGATGTTTCGGGTCCATGTTGGCCTGGACCTTGAAGACAAAGCCGGTGACCGGGGTTTCTTCGGCAGCGATCTGGCGTTCGGCGGCCTTCTGCGGCTGCGGCTCGGGGCCGTATTCGCCGATGCCGTCCATCAGTTCCTTGACCCCGAACGAGTTGATGGCGCTGCCGAACCAGATCGGCGTCATGGCGCCGTGCAGGAACTGCTCACGGTCGAAGGCGGGCAGCAGTTCGCGCGCCATTTCGAGGTCTTCGCGCAGCTTGGCCAGCAGGTCGGCGGGGACGTGGTCGGCCAGGCGCGGGTCGTCCAGACCGCTGATCTGGATCGATTCCGCCACCCGGTTGCGGTCGGCACGGTCCATGATCTCCAGCCGGTCGTGCAGGATGTCATAGGCGCCGATGAAATCGCGACCCTGGCCGATGGGCCAGGAGGCCGGCGTCACGTCGATGGCCAGGTTTTCCTGGATCTCGTCGATGATGGCAAAGACGTCGCGGCTTTCGCGGTCCATCTTGTTGCAGAAGGTCAGGATCGGCAGGTCGCGCAGGCGGCAGACCTCGAACAGCTTGCGGGTCTGGGATTCGACGCCCTTGGCGCCGTCGATGACCATGATCGCGGCATCGACGGCGGTCAGGGTGCGGTAGGTGTCTTCGGAAAAATCGCTGTGGCCGGGGGTGTCGACCAGGTTGAAGCGATACTGGCGGAAATCGAAGGACATGGCCGAGGCCGAGACCGAAATGCCGCGATCGGCCTCGATCTTCATGTAGTCGGACCGGGTGCGCCGCGCGTCGCCCTTGGCCCGCACCTGGCCGGCCATCTGGATCGCGCCGCCGAAGAGGAGGAACTTTTCGGTCAGCGTGGTCTTGCCGGCGTCGGGGTGCGAGATGATCGCAAAGGTCCGGCGGCGGGCGATTTCAGGCGGGAGGGGCGCGGCATTCGTCAGCATGGCCGGGCAATAGCGGAAAAGGGCGCTGGCGTCCACGGGGCGGGTGTCCCCCGGCACTCCCCCGACTGTCTCGCGACGGGGCAGGTTGCGGCACAAGCGATTCCAAGGGCTTGCGGGTTCAATTCCGGATCGTGCTGGCGCCTGCCTGCGGATGGGCCGGAAGGTGGCCCAGCGACGCCCTTGACCACACTGCGCGTCCGCTCTATTGATAATGCAAATCATTCGCAACTAGGCCCGCATGTCCGCCCCAGACGCCTTGACCCCCGACCTGGTTTCCCCGCCCGCGGCCTGGCGCCATGAGCGCAGGGCGCCGTCGCTGTCGGAGGTGTTCCGCTCGGTCGCGGTGCCGCAGGGCGCGTCGCGGTTCCGGCGGTTCCTGGCTTTTGTCGGCCCGGGCTATCTGGTCGCGGTCGGCTACATGGACCCGGGCAACTGGGCCACCTCGCTGGCCGGGGGTGCCAAGTTCGGCTATACGCTGCTGTTCGTCGCCCTGCTGTCCAACATCATGGCGATCCTGCTGCAGTCGTTGTGTGCCCGCCTGGCCATCGGCACCGGGCGCGACCTGGCGCAGGCCTGCCGGGATGCCTATCCGCGCAGGGTCTCGGTCCCGCTGTGGCTGTTTGCCGAGGGCGCCATCATCGCCACCGACCTGGCCGAGGTGATCGGCACCGCCATCGGCCTGAACCTGCTGTTCGGCATTCCGCTGGAGATCGGCATCTTCATCACCGCGGCCGACGTGTTCCTGATCCTGTGGCTGCAGAACCGGGGGTTCCGCAAGGTCGAGGCCTTCGTGATCGCGCTTCTGGGGGTGATCGCGGCCAGTTTCCTGGTGCAGATCGCCATGGCCGACCCGGACTGGGGCGCGGTGATCAAGGGCTTTGCGCCGTCGACCGAGATCCTGCGCAACCCCGACATGCTGTATATCGCGCTGGGGATCATCGGCGCCACGGTCATGCCGCACAACCTGTACCTGCATTCGGGCATCGTGCAGACCCGGGCCTGGGGCACCGATCCGGCCGGACGGCACGAGGCGCTGCGGCTGGCGACCTGGGACAGCACCATCGCGCTAATGTTCGCGCTGACCATCAACGCCTCGATCCTGATCCTGGCCGCCGCCACCTTCCACGCCAGCGGCAACACCGAGATCGTCGAGATCGACCAGGCGCATGCGCTGCTGTCGCCGCTGTTGGGCGGGTCGCTGGCGCCGATGCTGTTCGGGGTGGCGCTGCTGGCCTGCGGGCTGAACGCCACGGTGACGGCGACCATGGCGGGGCAGATCGTGATGGAGGGTTTCATCGCGTTCCGCCTGAGCCCGGTGATGCGGCGGCTGGTGACGCGGCTGCTGGCGATCGCGCCGGCGCTGGCAGTGATCCTGATCTATGGCAGCGAAGAGACCGGGCAGTTGCTGATCCTGAGCCAGGTGGTGCTGTCGTTCCAGCTGCCCTTTGCCATTGTGCCCCTGGTGATGTTCACCGGCAGCCGGGCCAAGATGGGCGACATGCTGGCGCCGCGCTGGCTGACGGCGGTGACGGCGCTGATCGCGGTGGTCATCATCGCGCTGAACGTGAACCTGCTGTCGACGGTGATCCTGGGCTGAGGCGGCGGCGGGAAGGGCGCTTGGCCTGCGGCAGGGGGGATTCGAATTTTCGACGAAAATTCGGGCCCGGCTGGAAGGCGGGGGGCGACGGGGCTAGGGCTTGCGGTCGGCGCGGCCGCGAGTCCGCACGGCAGATGCCGGCTGATACAGGGCTGCGGGGCCGATCGATTCCAGGAACTGCCGGCCGGCCTCGGTGCCGAAGTGTTGCACCTGCGCCAAGCCGGGGAACTGTCGTTCCACTTCGGCGGCGATCTCGGGCGGCAGGCGGCTGACGGTGGCGTCATTCACCATCAGGCTTTCGGCGGGAATCCCCTCGGCATAGATGATCTCGTGCCGGTCGAAGACCAGACTGAACCAGTCCACGAAGCCGCCTTCGCGGATGAAGACGGTTTCGTGATCGACCAGGTAGCGGGCCTGCACCAGAAGCTCGGCCGAGGGCAGGCCGGGCAGCCGCCGGCGCTGATACAGGAACATGCGGTGCTGCTGGCTGACGATCAGCGTGCCGGAATTGCCCAGCACGCCCGGCGGGATGACTGCCGGCGCGAAAGCCCCCGTCGCCCGCAGCGTGGCACGGCCGATGAAGCGCAGGGGTTGTGCGCCGTGGTCGCGGGTGAGCACCTTGTCGCCGGGCCGCAACTCCTCGATCGGGACCTGCAGGCCGGTGGCCAGGGTGATCCGCGTGCCGCGGGCGAAGCTGAGCGCCATCAGGTCGATGAGACGCGCCCGTTCCGGTGCGGTCTCGATCCGCAGGAGCGTGTAGTCGGTTCGGCCGCTGACCGGTGACAGCGGCAGGGCACAGAGCCGGCCCGAGACCGACAGAACCATCAGCTCGACCGGGTCGCCGTCGGGGGACATCAGGGTATAGGCGGCGATCAGGCCGACGCGATCCCCGGCCTGGCCGATGCCGGAGCCTTCGGCCACGGTGGGGTTGTTGCTGGGCGCTGTGCGGCTGAGGACAAGGCGGAGCGGCCGGGCGGCATCGTCCAGCGCATAGACATCGCCGGTTTCGGCGCTGTCCGGCAGGCCGAGCGCATCGCCGGCGTTGACGCCGGCCGTGACGAAGAAGTCCTCGGCGGCGAAGACCTGGCAGGCGTGGCCGGGAAGGGAGGCGCTGGATTCGGCGGTCATTGGCTTTGCGGGCGGCGGCGGCGAGTCGGCAAGCTGGAGCAGCTTCCCGAAGAACGGTTAACAAACCCTTCCAAGCCGGGTCAATTGCTGCTCCAGTTGACGCCGGGAAACGGACAGGGCATGGCGAAGAAGCGCCGGCCCGGCCCGTCCCGGGCGGCGGCAGCATGGCGGAGGGCAGGATGGATCTGGGAATTCGTGGCCGGAAGGGAATTGTCTGCGCGGCTTCGAAGGGGCTGGGGCGCGGCTGTGCCGAAGCGCTGGCCGAGGCAGGTGTGGATCTGGTGATCTGCGCCCGCGGCCGCGATGCGCTGGAGGCGACGGCCGATGTCCTGCGCAGCAAGGGGGTGCCGGTGACGGCGGTGGTGGCCGACATCACCACCGAGGACGGCCGGGCGGCGGTGCTGGCGGCGGCGGGGCCGCAGGTGGACATTCTGGTGACGAATGCCGGCGGTCCTCCTCCGGGCCTGTGGAGCGACTGGGCGCGCGGTGATTTCCTGCAGGCGATCGACGCCAACATGCTGACGCCGATCGCGCTGATGCAGGCGGTTCTGCCGGGGATGATGGCGCGCGGCTGGGGGCGGGTGGTGAACATCACATCGGTCAGCGTGAAGGCGCCGGTCGCGGTGCTGGGCCTGTCGAATGCCGCGCGGGCGGGGCTGACCGGGTTCGTGGCGGGCACGGCGCGGCAGGTGGCCGGCCAGGGGGTGACGATCAACAACCTGCTGCCGGGCATGCATGCGACCGACCGGGCGGTGGCGCTGGATCAGGGCGCGGCGCGGGCGCAGAACATCTCGGAGGACGAGGCGCGGGCGCAGCGCTGGGCCACGATCCCGGTGGGGCGCTATGGCACGCCGGCGGAGTTCGGCGCAGCCTGTGCTTTCCTCTGTTCGATGCATGCCGGCTTCATTGTTGGGCAGAACATCCTGCTGGACGGTGGCGCGACCAACCTGTCGATGTGACGCGGCTTGCGGGGGCGGAGCCGGGCTGGTATCGCCGGTTCCTGAGTGTTTCTGAAGGGAAATCATGCCGGACAGCCGCCCGCCCCGCCTTGAGGTTCAGGGCCTGAGCCGTGCCTTCGGCGGCCGTCCGGTGGTGGACGGGGTCAGCTTCGAGGTGGCGCCGGGGCAGGTGACCTGCCTTCTGGGTCCGTCGGGTTGCGGCAAATCCACCACCTTGCGGATGATCGCGGGGGTCGAGCGTCTGGACGCTGGTGCGATCCGGATCGACGGCACGGCAATGGCCGGGCCGGGGCTGCACCTGCCGCCCGAGAAGCGCGGGGTCGGGTTGATGTTCCAGGATTTCGCGCTGTTTCCACACCTGACGGTTGCGGGCAACGTGGCTTTCGGCCTGGCCGGGGACAAGTCGGCCAAGGCGCGGCGGGTGGGCGAGTTGCTGGAGCGGGTGAACCTGCCGGGGTTCGGGGCGAAGCATCCGCACGAGTTGTCCGGGGGCGAGCAGCAGCGGGTGGCGCTGGCCCGCGCCCTGGCGCCGCGGCCGCGGGTGATGCTGATGGACGAGCCGTTCAGCGGCCTGGACAACCGGTTGCGCGACGGCATCCGCGACGTGACGCTGGACATCCTCAAGGAGGAAGGCGCAGGCGTCGTGCTGGTCACCCACGAGCCGGACGAGGCGATGCGGATGGCCGACGAGATCGCGCTGATGCGGGGCGGCCACGTTGTGCAGAAGGGCGCGCCCTACAACGTCTACAACGCGCCGGTGGACAAGGCGGCGGCGGCGTTCTTCAGCGATGTCAACGTGATCCGGGGGATCTCGAAGGGCGCGCTGACGGAAACGCCGTTCGGGGCCTTCCTGACGCCCGGCCATGCGGACGGCGCGGCGGTGGAGATCGTGATCCGGCCGCAGCACCTGAAGATCGACTTCGACCGGGCGGGGCGCGGACCGAACCCGACCCCGCAGGACGGCATGGCGGCGCGTGGCCAGGTGATCCGCGCGCGCTATCTGGGACGCGAAAGCCTGGTGGAATTCCGGATGGATTTCGACGGGTCAAAGCTGACCGCCAGCGTGCCGGGCGTCTTTCTTCCCGAGGCTGGCACGCCGTTCTGGCTGATGATCCGCCGCGACCGCTGCTTCGTCTTCGAAGCCGGCAGATAGGCCCAGGGCCCCGGGGGGCTGTCCCCCGCTTGCGGCGGTTTCCAGGGTGGAGCCGTCGAGTTTCACCATCTGCATCATGGCCGTGGTCACACGCCGGGCCTCGACCTTGATCGAGGCGGCGGGGGCCAGGCTGTCATGCGGCCCGCCGTCGAGAAAGCTGGTGCGCTGGCCGGCGGAGGAGAGATGGACCAGGAAGGCCCTGGCCGGATCGGCGCGGTCGGGAAGGATCTGAAGGATCTGCGCGCCTGGAATCAGCGCGGAGCATGGCCGGGCGGCCTTTTCGGCGCGGGTGTCGACCCACAGGCAGGTCTGAACGGTGAGTGCGGGCATGGCGGGCTCAGGCGGCGGGTGGCGCGGTCAAGCCTGCACCCGGGGCGCGGGGACCTGCGCCAGATCAGCCGCGCGGCAGGCGGGCGGCCTCGGCGGCAAGGCGCGTGACCTGTGCCCAGTCGCGGCGGGCGAGCGCGTCCTTCGGCGCCACCCAGCTGCCGCCGATGCAAAGGATGTTCGGCAGCGACAGGTAGTCGGCCGCGTTCTTCAGCGAGATGCCGCCGGTGGGGCAGAAGCGCACCTGCGGGATCGGCGCACCGATGGATTTCAGGAAGGCCGCGCCGCCCGACTGTTCGGCCGGAAAGAACTTTTGCACGGTATAGCCGCGGTCGAGCAGCGCCATGATTTCCGAGGCGGTGGCGCCCCCCGGCAACAGCGGCAGGCCCTCGTCCGCGCAGGCGGCAATCAGCCGGTCGGTCGCCCCGGGCGAGACTCCGAAGCAGGCGCCGGCGGCCTTGGCCGCCTTGACGTCGGCCGGGGTCAGCAGCGTGCCGGCCCCGACCACGCCGCCCGGCACCTGAGCCATGGCGCGGATCGCGTCGAGCGCGCAAGGCGTGCGCAGCGTCACCTCAAGCGCCGGCAGCCCGCCCGCCACCAGCGCCTCGGCCAGCGGGCGAGCCTGGGCCAGGTCTTCGATCACCAGCACGGGAACCACGGGGGCAAGGCGACAGATCTCGGCGGCCTTGAGCGACTGTTCGGCGGGGGTCATGGGCGCGTCCTTCGGGCGGTCATCGCGGGTTGAGATCGGGGCCTCCGGCGGGAGTATTTGGCAAAGGGCAAATGCGGGGCGCAAGGCTTTCCTGATTTGCCCTTTGCCAAATACTCCCGCCGGAGGCGAAGGCCGGGGCGGGGTGCCGCGGTCGGGCGTCAGACCACCACGGCGGCGCCGGTTTCGGCCGGGCCGACGGTCCGGCGGAAGGCTTCGAACAGCTCTCGTCCGATGCCGTGGGCGTTGTCGGACAGATCGGCGATCACCGGGGCGCGGCTGTCGAAGTCGGCGGCAAGGCAGGTCAGCGTGCCGGCCGGTGCATCAAGGCGGACGATATCGCCGTCGCGCAGGCGGGCGAGGGGGCCGCCGCAGGCCGCCTCGGGCGAAACGTGGATCGCGGCGGGCACCTTGCCGGAGGCGCCGGACATGCGGCCATCGGTGACCAGGGCCACCTGCAGGCCGCGGTCCAGCAGCACCGACAGCGTGGGGGTCAGCGAATGCAGTTCCGGCATGCCGTTCGCCCGCGGGCCTTGGAAGCGGACGACGACGACGGTGTCGGCGGTAAACGCGCCGGCCTTGAACGCGGCGCGCACGGCGTCCTGGCTGTGGAAGATGCGCACCGGGGCCTGGATCACATGCCGCTCGGGTGCCACGGCCGAGACCTTGATGACACCGCGGCCAAGGTTGCCGTGCAACTGCCGCAGGCCCCCCGTCGGCTGGAAGGGGGTTGCGGCGGGGCGCAGGATGCGGTCGTTGAGCGTTTCGGCCGGGCCATCGGTCCAGCTCAGCCGGCCCTCGGTCAGGCGCGGTTCCTGGCGGTAGGGCGCCAGGCCTTCGCCGGTGATGGTCTTGGCGTCGGGGTGCAGAAGACCTGCATCCAGCAGCTGGCCGATCAGGAACGGCAGCCCGCCGGCGGCGTGGAAGGCGTTCACGTCGGCCATCCCGTTGGGATAGACCTTGGCCATCAGCGGCACCGCCTGCGACAGGTCGTCGAAGTCTTCAAGGTCAAGCAGCACCCCGGAGGCGCGGGCCATGGCGGGCAGGTGCAGCACCAGGTTGGTCGAGCCGCCCGTCGCCATCAGCCCGACGATGCCGTTTACGTAGGCGCGTTCGTCGAGGATCTCGCCCACCGGGCGGAAGTCGTTGCCCAGCGCGGTGATCTGGGTGGCGCGGGTCACCGCGGCCTCGGTCAGGGCCTCGCGCAGAGGCGTGCCGGGGTTGATGAAGCTGGCGCCGGGCAGGTGCAGGCCCATCACCTCCATCAGCATCTGGTTGGTGTTGGCGGTGCCATAGAAGGTGCAGGTGCCCGGGCCGTGGTAGCTGGCCATCTCGGCAGCCATCAGTTCGGCGCGGGTGGCCTTGCCTTCGGCATGGGCGTTGCGGACACGGGCCTTCTCCTCGTTCGGCAGGCCCGAGGTCATCGGGCCGGCGGGGACGAAGACCGCAGGGATATGGCCGAAGGTGGCGGCGGCGATGATCAGGCCGGGGACGATCTTGTCGCAGACGCCCAGGAAAAGGGCGGCATCGTAGCAGTTGTGGCTGAGCGCAACCCCGGCCGCGAGGGCGATCACATCGCGGGAGAACAGGGAAAGCTCCATTCCCGGCTCGCCCTGGGTGACGCCGTCGCACATGGCGGGCACGCCGCCGGCGACCTGGGCCGTGGCACCGGCACGGCGGGCGGCGGCGCGGATCAGCGCGGGGTAGCCTTCGTAGGGCTGGTGGGCGGACAGCATGTCGTTGTAGGCGGTGACCAGCCCGAGGTTCGGGGCGCGGCCTTCGGCCAGGGATGGCTTGTCGCGATCCATGGCCGCATAGGCATGGGCCTGGTTGCCGCAGCCAAGGTGCGCGCGCGCTGGGCCGGCGGCGGCGGCTTTCGCGACACGATCAAGGTAGTCGCCGCGGCTTCGTTCGGACCGGGCGCGGATGCGGTCGGTGACGTGGGCGATGGCAGGGTGGAGGGTCATGGGACATGCTCGCGGGTGTTGCGGTCGAGCCTATTCTAGCAGTCGGCGTTAGCGCTAACAAGGCCTTCGGCGGTCTTGGCGCGGGCGGCGGTCTAAGCGCGGGCGGCGGTTCCAGCGCGGGCGGCGGGCTTGGCGCCGGCGGGGTCTTGGCGCGCGCGGGGCTGGCCTGACCGCCGGGACACAGGGCCGGGAAATCTGGACGGCGCCTTGCGGATTTCGCCAGCTTGCCGCGACGGCTGCGCAAATCTGCCGTAATCATCTGGAAAGCGGCAGGCAAGGCCAGAAGGCCGGCACGGGACGGAGCACGGAAGATGCGGTGGAGCAGGGCGTTCGCGGGGATTGGGCTGGCGTTGGCGCTGGCGGGATGCGGTGCGGTCGACGGCAGCATCCGGACGGCCGCGGCTCCGGCGGATGAGGTTGCGGCGGAGGCGCTGGTCGAGGTGCCGCTGGCGGTGCAGGACGTGACCGTGACGGTGCCGCGCAGCCTGAAGGTTTCCGAGGCCGAGGTGTTCTACCCGGTGGCCGACATTGTCTGGCGCGGCGAGCCGCGCGGCGACCGCTATGCTCAGATCGAGGCGATCTACGAGGCGGCGGTGACGGCAGCGGTGGTGCCCTTGACCGCTGGGCTGCCGGTGGTGGCCGAGATCGAGGTGACCCGGTTCCACGCCGTGACAGACAAGACGCGCTATACCGTCGGTGGGGTGCATTCGCTGAAATTCCTGCTGACGATCCGCGATGCGGCGACGGGCAAGGTCCTGTCGGGGCCGCGTCTGGTCAATGCCGATGTGCGCGCGGTGGGCGGTCAGCGGGCGGTTCGCAACGACTATGTCGGGATCTCGCAGAAGGAGATCGTGACCAACCGCCTGGCGACGGTGATCCGCGCGGAACTGGCGTCGCTGAAGGTTGCCCCGGCGCTGGCCGCGACGCTGACGGCGGTCCCGGCCGAGTAGGACTTTCCGCCCGGGCCGCAAGACGCTAAGGGAAGGCGATGGAGCCCGTGCTTTCCCCCCCGCCGCCCCGTCCCGTCGTCCGCCTGCGGCCCAAGGCCGAGGCGCGGGCGATCCGCCATGGTTTCCCCTGGGTCTATGCCGATGAACTGGTGCTGGACCGGCGCACCGCCGGCCTGGCGCCGGGCGCGCTGGCGGTGCTGGAGGATGCCGAGCGGCGGCCGTTGGGGCTGGTGACGGTGAACCCGGTCTCTAAGATCGTGGCGCGGATGCTGGACCGCGACCCCGAGGCGGGGGTCGACGAGGCCTGGTTCGCGGCGCGGCTGGCGCGGGCGCTGGCGATGCGCGCCCGGCTGTATGCGGCGCCGTTCTACCGGCTGGTGCATGCCGAGGCGGACGGGCTGCCGGGCGTCGTGATCGATCGTTTCGGTGAGGTGGCGGTGGTGCAGCCGAACGCGGCCTGGGCCGAGGCGCATCTTGGGGCGCTGGTGGCGGCGCTGGCGGCGGTCACCGGGGTGACCACGGTCATCAAGAACGGCGCGGGCCGGGCGCGGGGCCTTGAGGGCCTGCCCGAAGAGATGGCGGTGGTGCTGGGGGCGGCGCCTGCCGGGCCGCTGCCGGTGCCGATGAACGGCGCCACCTACATGGCCGACCTGATGGGCGGGCAGAAGACCGGGCTGTTCTACGACCAGCGCGAGAACCACGCCTTTGCCGCAAGGCTGGCGCGCGGGGCGAAGGTGCTGGACGTCTTCACCCATGTCGGCGGCTTTGCCCTGGCGGCGCTGGCGGGGGGCGCGGCAAGCGCCCTGGCGGTGGATTCCAGTGCGGGGGCGCTGGCGCTGGCCGAGGCGGGCGCGCGCGCCTCGGGCCATGCCGAGCGGTTCGAGACCCGGTCGGGCGATGCCTTCGCAGTGCTTGAGGCGCTGGGGACCGAGGGCGCGCGGTTCGATCTGGTGATCTGCGACCCGCCGGCCTTTGCGCCCGCGAAACCGGCGCTGGAGGCGGGCCTGCGCGCCTATGAACGGCTGGCGCGGCTGGCGGCACCGCTGGTCAGCCCGGGCGGCTATCTGGTGCTGTGTTCCTGCTCGCACGCGGCCGATCTGAGTGCGTTCCGCAACGCCTCGGCGCGCGGCATCGGGCGCGGCGGGCGGCGGGGGCAGGTGATCTGGACCGGCTTTGCCGGGCCGGACCACCCGGTGCTGCCGCAACTTGCGGAATCAAGCTATCTCAAGGCGCTGGCGTTCCGGCTGGACGGATGAAGGCGGTTCTCGACGCCTGCGTGCTGTATCCCACGGTGCTGCGGGAAATCCTGCAGGGTGCGGCGGCGGCGGGGCTGTACCAGCCGCTCTGGTCCGAGCGCATCCTGGGCGAATGGACCCGGGCCACGGCCAAGCTGGGGCCGGTCGCGCAGGCCCAGGCCGAGGGTGAGGCGGTGATGCTGAAGGCCACCTTCCCGCGCGCCTTGGTGCGGCCGCAGCCGGGAATCGAGGCGCGGCTGCTGCTGCCCGATCCGGATGATACCCATGTGCTGGCGGTGGCCATCGCGGCCGGCGCCGATGCCATCGTGACCTTCAACGCCGCCGATTTCCCCGGCCATGTGCTGGCCGCCGAGGGCCTTGCCCGGCGCGACCCGGATGGGTTCCTGTGGGAATTGCAGTCGCGCCACCCGGCCGAGATGGCGCGGATCGTGGAAGCGGTGCGCGCCAAGGCCGAGCGGCTGTCGGGCGCCCCGGTGGCGCTGAAGCCGCTGCTCAAGCGCGCCAGGCTGTTCCGGCTGGCCAAGACGCTGGACGCCTGACGGAGGCGCCGGAATTCGAAGTCGAATTCCGTCCACGATTTCCGAAGTCGGAAATCGTTTTCTCACCCCAGCCAGCGCGCCTCGTTCGCCTCGATGGCGGCGATGCGTTCGGCTGTCTTCGGGTGGCTCAGAAGCCAGGCCGGCACGCCTTCGGCGCGGTTCTCGGTCAGCGCGTCCAGCTTGCGGAACAGGCTTTTCTGCGGCGCGGTCCCGATCCCGGCCTTGATCAGCAGCGCGCTGGCATAGGCGTCCGCCTCGAATTCGTCGCGCCGCGACAGCCGGGCCAGCAGCGCCACCGAGATCGCATTGGCGATCCAGACGCCGATGAAGGGCAGAAAGCGGTTCAGCACCGCGGCCAGCATCATGAACACCGCGTTCTGGCCGGTGAAATCGATCATCCGCCGGCGCATGTGCCCCAGCGCCACATGCCCCATCTCATGCGCCACCACGCTGGCCAGTTCCTCGGACGTGACCTGGCCCTGCATCTTTTTCGCGACAAAGCCGCGGGTCAGGTAGATGCGGCCATCCGGCCCGGCCAGGCCGTTCACCGGGTCGGCGTCCAGCACGAAGACCTGGATCGACGGGATGTCCAGCGCCTGCGCCATGCGTTCGGTCAGCCGGGTCAGGGCCGGGTCGGTCAGCGGGCGCGACTTTGCCTCAAGCGTCTTCTTCGTCTGCCAGACGGAGAAGCGCATCATCAGAAAGGCGTAGAGGACCGCCAGAAGAAGGGGAAGGAACTTGGTCATTGCGGGCAATATGGGGGCGGGCGAGCCGGGGGGAAAGCCCCTCAATGCCCGCTGCGTGCAAGCGACAGCAGCCAGAACCCCAGACCGAAGGCCACCGTGCCGGCGGCGAGAAAGCCGATGATCGAGCCGGCGAATTGGGTCGCGGCCTGCAGGTTGCCGCCGAAGGCGAAGCCCGCGCCGGTGTAGACCCCGACCCAGACGGCCTCTCCGGCAGCCGCCGCAAGGGTGAAGGGCAGCCAGCCAAAGCCTGTGGCCCCGGTGACGAGGTTGGCATAGGGGCCAAGCGGCGACAGCAGCCAGCGGGTCAGAAAGACCGCGACAACGCCCTTTGCGGCCAACAGGGTGCGGGCCTTCTCGACCACTGGCGCGCGGGCGTCGCCTTTGGCGATGCGGGCAAGCAGGGTCGGGCCACCAGCGCGGGCGGCCCAGTAGCCGGTCTGGTCGCCCACCACCGCCCCGGCCAGAGCGCCGCCCGCCACCTGCCAAAGCCCGAGGTCTCCGGCAGCGGCGAACCCTCCGGCGGCGAGCATCAGGATCGAGGCCGGCACGGGAAGGGCGAGGCAGGACAGGAAGGTGACCATCGCCACCAGCCAGGGCCCGTAGGTCGGGACGGCGGACAGCAGCCAGTCGGTCATGGCGGCGCGGGTGCGCCGGCGGCTTCGCGGGCCTTGAGGCCCTGGATGGCGGTCTCGACCGTCGCCATCACCTCGGCCACCGGCACGCCGCGCCGGTCGGCGATCTGCTGCAGCGTCAGCGGGTGGCCGTCCGGGCGCGGCAGGCCGGCGGCAGCGTCCACCGCCCGCGGGTCAAGCCCCCAGCTGCGGCCGATGTAGCCCACCGTCATCCAGGGCTGGAGCTGCTGGTTGCGATGTTCGGGGTTCATCCAGTAGATCGTGCGGACCACGAACTGGCCGGCGAAGAACAGCGCCAGGACCGTGGCCAGCACGAAGGCCGCAGACAGGACCGGGTGGCGGCGGACCACGCTCATCGCAGCGCTTTCAGGCCCAGGGCGATGCCTTCGGGCGTCATCGGCACCATGCGGCCGCCGAAGATGGCGCGGACCATCGCCGTGGACGCGGTATGGCCCCAATGCTCGGCACGCTCGGGGTTGATCCACAGGTGGTGCGGCCAGTGTTCGACGGCTCGGGTCAGCCAGACCTGACCGGCCTCGGGGTTCCAGTGTTCGTTGGCGCCGCCGGGGTGGGTGATCTCGTAGGGGCTCATCGCGGCATCGCCGACGAAGACGGCGCGCCAGTCGGGGCCATGGGTGCGCAAGACATCCCAGGTGGGGGTCTGGGCCGACCAGCGCCGCGCATTGTCGCGCCAGAGGCCTTCGTAGAGGCAGTTGTGGAAGTAGAAGCTTTCGAGGTGGTGGAATTCCGACCTGGCGGCCGAGAACAGGTCTTCCATCACCCGGATGTGCGGGTCCATGCTGCCGCCGACGTCGAGGAACAGGAGCACCTTCACCGCGTTGCGGCGTTCCGGCCTGGTCCGCACGTCAAGCCAGCCTTGCTGCGCGGTGGCGTGGATGGTGCCATCGAGGTCCAGTTCCTGCATGGCCCCCTCGCGTGCCCAGCGGCGCAAGCTGCGCAGCGCCAGCTTGAGGGTGCGGCTGGTGATCTCGGCGCGGTCGTCGAGATTGCGGAATTCGCGCTTGTCCCAGACCTTGACGGCGCGGCGATGCCGGCTTGCGTCCTGGCCGATCCGCACCCCTTCGGGGTTGTAGCCATGCGCGCCGAACGGCGAGGTGCCGGCGGTGCCGATCCATTTCGAGCCGCCCTGGTGGCGGCCCTGCTGTTCGGCCAGCCTCTGCCGCAGGGTTTCCATCAGCTTGTCAAAGCCGCCAAGCGCCTGAATCTGGGCCTTTTCTTCGTCGGTGAGGACCTTCTCGGCCAGTTTCGCCAGCCAGTCGGCGGGAAGGTCCAGCGCCTGCAGGACCGCTTCGGGGGTCAGGCTGTCCAGCCCGTTGAAGGCGGCGGCGAAGGCGCGGTCGAACCGGTCGTAGTGGCGTTCGTCCTTGACCAGCGCGGCGCGGGCGAGGTGATAGAAGGCCTCGACGTCGGCGGTGACCAGGCCGGTCGCGAGCGCGCGCAGGAAATCGAGGTATTCGCGGATCGAGACCGGAACGCCTTCGCGGCGCAGGCTTGCAAGGAAGGGCTGGAACATCGGCCTGGCATCCCTGTTGGGGTTGGGCGTCAGACCAGGCGCGCCAGCGCGATGGTCAGGAACAGGCCCAGAAGGGCGAAGGCGATGCCGTAGCCGACGGCATATTGCGCCATGTCGGCCCGCTTGCCACCCTGGCGGCTGGCCGCGATCGCCCCCAGGACTGCACCCAGAAGAAAGCCGCCGATGACGATCATTCGCCTGCCCCCCCCTGCCCACCGGCCCGCTATTGCCGGCCCGCCGCGTCGCATTGCCCGATGGGCCGGGTGTCAGCCCCGCGACCCTTGCGCGCCAAGGGCGGCGATCTCGCGCGTGCGCTGCCGGATCACCGCCTCGGAGCCGAAGCCATAGCGTGCGGCGTCCTGGCTGTCGAGGCGCAGCCGCGTGGCGGCCTGGGGCTGGCCAAGGTCGTCCAGCGCCTCGGCCTTGAGAAGGGTGAGCGTGGCGAGCAGCGCCGCGTTCTCGGTGGCCCGCACCACCGGGATCGAGCGGTCGGCAAAGCCGATCGCCTGGTCGGGCCGGCCGGACGCCAGCGCGATGGCGGCCAGTTGCATGTCGATGTGGGCGATCTGCACCGCGCCGCCGGGCAGCCGGGCGTAGAGCGCGGCGGCCTTGGAGAATTCGGCCACCGCGCGGCTGCGGTCCGCGCCGACATAGAGCCGTGCCACGGCGAAGTGGCTGAAGGCGAGGCGGCCGTCCTGCCAGCCCTGGGCGCGGGCCAGCGCCAGCGCCCGGTCGGCGGCGTTGCGCCGTGCGGGCAGCGCGGTGCCGGAGCCAAGGGCGGTCTCGATGGCCTGGGTCCAGGCCTTGGGCGTTGCCGACAGGTCCACCCCACCGAGACCGCCGCCGTCGGGGTTGAGCCGGGCGAAGATGCCGCCGATCCGCGCCGCCACTTCGCCCCGAGACATGCCCGGGGCCAGTTCGGGGGCATAGGTCGCGCGCAACATCAGCATGTCGAAGGGGGTCAGCACGGCGTGGAAGTTGTCGTCGTTGAACACGCTGTCAGGCAGCCGATACAGGTCGTTCAGCGGCCCGATGGCCTGTGCCAGTTCTTCGTGCAGGCAGTCGCGCACCTCTTGCGGGCTGGTGTCCGAGGGCACGAAGATGGCCGCCCTGGTCCGCAGGGTCACCGCGGCCCAGTCCACGGTCCGGGTGCCGCGGGCAGCGCGGAATTCGGCCAGCGAGCCGACGTTCGGCACCACGAAGCAGGCCGCCGTGGGGGCAAGCCGGCGCAACTGGGCCTTGGGACGGAACTCGATGGTGATGGACGCCGGTTCGCCGGGTGCGGCGCTGCGGATGTCGAGACCGGCTTCGGATTGCAGCCGCGCCACGACGCGCGCCAGGTCGCCGGCTGCAAGGGGGGGCACCTGGCCCGTCAGGGCGACCGTGATCGGCCCGTCGAAACGGCTGAAGCCGGGCAGAGTCCGCCCGCTTTCCATCTGGAACGTCAGATCGAGAAAGGTCGCCGCCAGTTCGGCGGTGCCATGTCCGCCCGGCCCGGGAAGGCTGGGCGCGCCACCGGCGGCGGCAAAGGCCGGCGCGGCGAAGACGGCGTCTTGCGGCCCCGCCGGCGCGGCACGGTTCTTGGTCACCTGCGCGTCGGGAGCCGGCGCGCAGGACGCCAGGACCATCAGGACCGCCAGGAACGTGACTTTGCGCATGATCTGGCAGCCGATCCATGCCTGAGCGGGAGAGCGGTCCCGCGGTTGCGGTTTGCCGGCGCCCGAAGCGGCCGCGATGCCCCCGCATCGCAGCCCGCCCCAGTCTCCGATGGTCCTGAAACGGCTGGCCAGGGGGGTGGGACTGGAGGCGCGTCCGGGGGGCGAGCAGACCTGGTGCCCCCGGAGTCGCCTTGTTCAGCCTTGTCCAGCCTTGTCCAGCCTTGGCCCGCGGACCAGCCGGGCCGATGTGCAGAAATTCAACGACAGCGAAGTGTCGGCATCAGGGCGCGGCGGAGTCAATTGCAGGGAAAGCCGTCAAGATGCCGGCTACTGCCGCTTGCGTCGGGTGCGGGGCGGGGAACCAGATTTGCCACGGCTGTATCACGGAATATTTCATACTGTGTCAGATTTTGGTCGTTCCGACCGCAAATCACTTTAAGTCCGCGACTGAACCGACCGAAATCGAACCGATTCGCTGCTGCATCGCAAAAGGTAAATCGCGCTGCCAAGTGGCGGTTTCCGCGCCGGTATCGCGACCGGCAGTCACACGATTGACGGCGTCTTCGAAGGCCGCGGCCCTGGTGGGTTGGCAAGCTGGCGGGCTAGCGCTGCCCGCGGGCAAGGAAGGCCAGCCGTTCGAACAGCTGCACGTCCTGTTCGTTCTTCAACAGCGCTCCGTGCAGCTTGGGCAAGAGCTGGCGGCTGTCGCGTTTCAGGTCCTCGGGCGACAGGTCCTCGGCCAGGATCAGCTTGAGCCAGTCGAGCATCTCGGAGGTCGAGGGTTTCTTCTTCAGGCCCGGGGTTTCGCGAATCTCGAAGAATTCGGCCAGGGCGGTGGCCAGCAGGCGGTCCTTGATGCCGGGCAGGTGGACGCGGACGATGGCGGCCAGCGTTTCGGCGTCGGGAAAGCGGATGTAGTGAAAGAAGCAGCGGCGCAGAAAGGCGTCGGGCAGGTCCTTCTCGTTGTTCGAGGTGATGATGACGACGGGGCGTTGCGCGGCGCGAATCGTCTCGCCGGTCTCGTAGACGTGGAACTCCATCCGGTCGAGTTCCTGCAGAAGATCGTTGGGAAACTCGATGTCGGCCTTGTCAACCTCGTCGATCAGCAGAACCACGCGGGCCGGCGCGGTGAAGGCCTGCCACAGCTTGCCGGGGCGGATGTAGTTCTTGACGTCATGGACGCGGGCATCGCCCAGCTGGCTGTCGCGCAACCGGCTGACGGCGTCGTATTCATACAGGCCCTGATGCGCCCTGGTGGTGGATTTGACGTGCCATTCGATCAACGGCATGCCCAGGCTGGCGGCCACCTGGCGGGCCAGTTCGGTCTTGCCGGTGCCGGGTTCGCCCTTGACCAGCAGCGGCCGTTCCAGCGCCACGGCGGCATTCACCGCGATGGCCAGTTCGGGGGCGGCGACGTAGCCGGGGGTAGAAGAGAATTTCATCGCCGCATCCGGGGGCTGATCACAACTGGAGGCGGACCCTAGCGGGAGGCACAAAATGCCGCAACCGCTAGTGACAAGGCAAAGGACTTAAGCTACATGCCCGCCCAACAGGAGCGCGCCATGACTGATGCCTGCCTGCCGGCGCGTGCCGACAAGATGGAGAGTGCTGCTATGAAGCCGGAAGTGTTCCTGCCGGACGATTACCGTCCCGCCGAAGACGAACCATTCATGAACGACCGGCAGCTTGAGTACTTTCGCAGGAAGCTGGTGGTCTGGAAGCAGGAGTTGCTGAGCCAGTCAGCCGAAACCCTGGACAACCTAACCGAAAGCGCGCGCAACGTGCCCGACCTGGCCGACCGCGCCAGCGAAGAGACCGACCGCGCGCTGGAGCTGCGCACCCGCGACCGCCAGCGCAAGCTGATCGCCAAGATCGACGCGGCACTGCGGCGGATCGAGAGCGGCGAGTATGGCTATTGCGAGATGACCGGCGAGCCGATCAGCCTGAAGCGGCTGGATGCCCGCCCGATTGCCACCATGACGCTGGAAGCGCAGGAAAGGCATGAGCGTCGGGAAAAGGTGCATCGCGAGGACTGAATTTATCGTCGCAGGCGCGGGGGGTTGCGGCCTGGCGCGGATGACGGGAAAGTGACGCCGGGTGCTCTCGCCCGGCGTTTGCATTTCGGGAGGTCTGACCGATGACCCTGTCTGGCCAGTCCGTCACCATCCTTGGCGCAGGCGTCGCCGGCCTTGCCGTGGCGCGCGCGCTGGCGCTGAAGGGTGCGCAGGTCACCGTGCTGGAGCAGGCCGATGCCATCCGCGAGGTGGGCGCCGGGCTGCAGATCAGTCCGAATGGCGCGGTGGTGCTGAAGGCTTTGGGGCTGGGCGCTGCGCTGGAGGCGGTGTCGATCCGAGCGGACGCGGTCGAGTTGCGCGACGGGCTGGACGGCAGTCTGGTCACCCGGCTGGACCTGGCGCAGTTGCGACCGGGGCAGGGCTACCACTTCCTGCACCGGGCCGATCTGATCGAATTGCTCTGCCAGGGCGCGCGCGACGCCGGTGTCGAGTTGCGTCTGTTGCAGAAGGTAGAGCGGGTGGATCTGAGCGGCGCACGGGCGCGGCTGGTGTTCGCGACCGGGGCCGAGCAAGAGACCGGTCTTCTGATCGGTGCCGACGGGCTGCACTCACCGACGCGGGCGGCGCTGAACGGCCAGCAGGCGCCGTTCTTCACCCATCAGGTGGCCTGGCGCACTCTGGTGCCCTGCGAGCGGGGCGCACGGCCGGTGGCCGAGGTTCACATGGGTCCGGGGCGGCATCTGGTCAGCTATCCGCTGCGCGGCGGCACCTTGCGCAACATCGTGGCGGTCGAGGAGCGGCGGCGCTGGGTCGAGGAAGGCTGGTCGCTGAAGGACGACCCGATGGAGTTGCGAGTGGCCTTCGAGAGCTTTGGCAGCCGGGTGCAGGGCTGGCTGGAAAAGGCGCAGGACGTGTTTCTCTGGGGCCTGTTCCGGCATCCGGTGGCGCCGGTCTGGCAAAGGGCGCTGCCCGAGGGCGGCGTGGCGATTCTGGGCGACGCGGCGCATCCGACGCTGCCCTTCCTGGCGCAGGGCGCCAGCATGGGGCTGGAGGATGCCTGGGTGCTGGCCGACAGTCTGGCCGACAGTCTGGCGGCCGGAGGTCTGGCCGAAGGGCTGGCGGCCTATCAGGCGCGGCGCGCGGCGCGGGCGGCGCGGATCGTGGATGCGGCGACCCGCAATGCGAAGGCCTATCACTTGGCGGGGCCGCTGCGGTCTTTGGCCCATCTGGGGTTGCGCATCGGCGGCGCCGTCGCCCCGAGCGCGGCGCTGGGGCGATTCGACTGGCTGTATGGCCATGATGTGACGCAGCCGGAGTAGGTGGGATTCGCCCTGGTCAGGCGGCGAGATCGACCCAGACCGGCACATGGTCGGACGGCTTGTCGCCGGCGCGGGTGTCCTTGTCGATGCCGGCGTCCTGCATCAGATCGGCGGCCTGCGGCGTGAGCATCAGGTGGTCGATGCGGATGCCGTTGCCGCGTTCCCAGGCATTCGCCTGGTAGTCCCAGAAGGTGTAGAGGCCCGGGCGCGGGTCGCGCACCCGGATCGCGTCGGTCAGGCCAAGGTGGACGATCCGGCGCAAGGCGGCGCGGCTTTCGGGCAGGAAGAGGGCGTCGGTCGTCCAGGCTTCCGGTTTCGCCGCGTCGATGGGCTGGGGGATGACGTTGAAGTCGCCCAAAAAGACGGTGGGGTCTTCGGTGGCCAGCAGGGTGCGGACGCGGGCCTCCATCCGGGCCATCCAGGCCAGCTTGTAGTCATACTTCGGCCCCGGTGCAGGGTTGCCGTTGGGCAGATACAGGCCGCAGACCCGCACTGCGCGGGTGCCGATCACCGTGGCCTCGATCCAGCGGGCCTGTTCGTCGGCGGCATCGCCGGGCAGGCCACGGGTGACGTCGTCCAGCGGCAGTTTCGACAGGATCGCCACGCCGTTGAACGACTTCTGCCCGTGGGTTTCGACGCGGTAGCCAAGGTCTTCGAACACCTCGCGCGGGAAGGATTCGTCCTGGCTCTTGATCTCCTGCAGGCAGACGACATCGGGGCGGGCGGCGTCCAGCCAGCGCGGCAGGGCCTCGATCCGGGCCTTGATGCCGTTGATGTTGAAGCTGGCAATCTTCATTGGCGCGTCTCCGGTTTCGCCCGTTCTAGGGGCGCGCGGCCCGGCGCACAAGCGCGGGGCGGGCTGCGGCCAGCCAGAGGGCGTCGAGGCGATCGATCTCTTGCGCGTCGAACCGGTGGGATTCTTCCCAATACCGCCCCGAAGGAACGCGGTAGTCGAGCGCCTGTTCCATTTCCAGCGCGCGGGCCGCGAGGCGTTCGTCGACGGGCGCCGGGTGCGCGCGCGGTGCCAGCGGGCGGGGCAGCCGGGGGAAGACCAGCCGCGACGGGCCTTGCGAGAGGTTCACCATCGCCGTGCCGCGCCGGGCGGCCAGAACCATCAGCCGCGCCGACTTGGCCTCGAGCGACCGCAGGGTGACATCGGGGCGCAGCGGGTCGGCGGCGCCCTGGCCGTAGAAATGGGTGGGGCCGGTGGCCGGATAGTGCATGTCGCAGCCGAAAACGGCGATGACACGGGGCGAAAGGGCGTGGAGCGCCCAGTAGATCGCCGTGAAGGCCATGGTGCCGCCGGCGTAGACGAAGCCTCCCAAGGCATTCTGGGCCGGCACGAAGTCTTCTTGCGTCACGATCTGCTGGCCGGGGCCGGGGGCGGGGCGGCGTTCGGTCGGGAAATCCCAGGGATGGATGTGGAAATCCCAGTCCGGCCGGATCGCGTGGGCGTTGTTGATCGCCACGATCCGGTCGAAGGGCGCCCGCGGCCAGCGCGCGGCCTCGGCCGCCATCGGCGCGGAGCCGAGGATGAGGACGGTCGTCATCGCTGTCTCCCAAACTAGCCGTCCCAAAGGAGATAGGGTGACCGGGCGCTGGGTCACGTGACAGTCTGATGAAAAGGCGGATCGGCGCCGGTGCGCCGGGCGTCAGACCGAGAAGCTGGTGCCGCAGCCGCAGGAACTGCTGGCGTTGGGGTTTTCGATCACGAAGCGGGCGCCGATCAGCTCATCGGAAAAGTCGATCACGGCGTTCTGCAGGAAGGGCAGGGAGACCGGGTCGACCAGGACCTTGAACCCGTCCTTTTCCAGGACAAGGTCATCCGATGCCGGATCGTCCAGCCGGATGTCATACTGGAACCCCGAGCAGCCGCCACCCGAGACGCCCACCCGCAGGGGGCGCGGCGCGCCGGTCATGTCGGCGATCTCGGCCAGGCGGGCGAAGGCGCGGTCGGTCACGCGGGGGGGAAGCGTCAGTTCCATGGCTGTTCCCGTATCCTTGCGGCGAGGGCTTACATATATGGAAGCCTGACGCCCCGAACAAGCCAAGGATACCCCGGCGCGATGCTTGCCCCCTTTGCCTGCCAGCCCGACGCCTCGCGCGGGAGATTGCACCCCGAAGGGATGAGTTCGTTCCGCAGCCCGTTCCAGCGTGACCGCGACCGGATCATCCATTCCTCGGCCTTCCGGCGGCTGAAGCACAAGACGCAGGTCTTTGTCGAACATGAGGGCGATTATTACCGAACCCGGCTGACGCATACGATCGAGGTGGCGCAGGTGGCGCGCACCATCGCCGGCGTGCTGGGGCTGAACACCGATCTGGCCGAGGCCATCGCGCTGGCGCATGACCTGGGCCACACGCCGTTCGGCCATACCGGAGAGGATGCGCTGGCGCGGCTGATGGCGCCCTATGGCGGGTTCGACCACAACGCGCAGGCGCTGCGGATCGTCACAAGGCTGGAGCGGCACTACGCCGATTTCGACGGGCTGAACCTGACGTGGGAGACGCTGGAAGGCATTGCCAAACATAATGGGCCAGTGACCGGCCCCAACGCCGACCCCAAGCATGCCGGCCCGTTGCCCTATGCCCTGGTCGAGGTGAACGCGGCGTGGGATCTGGAACTGCACACCCATGCCAGCGCCGAGGCGCAGGTGGCGGCGATTGCCGACGACGTGGCCTATTCGCACCATGACCTGCATGACGGGTTGCGGTCTGGCCTGTTCACCGAGGACGACCTGATGGACCTGCCGGTGGCCGGCCCGGCCTTTGCCGAGGTGGACCGGCTGTATCCGGGGTTGGAGCGGATGCGCCGGCGGCATGAGGCCTTGCGGCGGGTGTTCGGCCGCATGGTCGAGGACGTGATCGCAGTGGCGCAGAACCGGCTGGCGGGGGCGCAGCCGAAATCGGTGGACGACATCCGCCACATGGGCACGACGATCATCCGGTTCTCGAAGCCGCTGTATCAGGAGTTGAAGGCGGTGCGGGGCTTCCTGTTCCACCGGATGTACCGCGCGCCGTCGGTGATGGCGGTGCGGACGAAGGTGACCCGGGTCATCGACGATTTGTTTCCGCTGTTCCTGAGCAATCCCGGGCTTTTGCCGCAGGAGTGGTGGCTGGACATCGAGCGGGCGAAGGATGAAACCGGGCTGGCGCGGATCGTGGCGGACTATGTCGCCGGCATGACCGACCGCTTCGCCATCCAGGAACATGCGCGCCTGACGGCAGGTGAGCCGGTTGTCCAGGCCGAAGAGCCGGGGCTGCAGGGGTTAACGAAAGGTTAACCGCGCGTTCTCACAACCGTCTGAAATCGCTTGATTTTTATCTTGACCTTGCGAGCGGTCTGAGGTAGGACTTCAGGCATGCTAGAAGAAGTGTCGAGAGCGGCCAGGGGGTGACCCCCGGGGCCGCTTTTTCATTTCGCTCGGGCCGGGGGGCGGCATGAGAAAGGCGGACAGGACATTCCATGACGATCAGGTTCAGCGAAGGCGAGGCAGAGCCGGATGAGGCCCTTCACCTGACGGAAGAGTTGTTCCGGATCGCGGTGGGCGATCTGAACGCGGAGCTGGCGGCGATCCGGGAGGGGCAGTTCGAGCAGGCAAAGGCGGGCCGGGTGGCGGTTCGCGATCTGGTGGAATTCAGCAAGCAGGTCCTGGAGGGACGCAAGAATGTCGAGAAACTTCGCAAGCAGGTTGCCGGGGATGTCGGAGCCCGCGGCGAGCTGGACCTCGACGCCGCGCGCGATGAAATCGGGCGCCGTCTGGCTTGCCTCCGCGACGCAAGAGGAGATTGACGGGTTCCTGTCGGACCTGAGCGAGAACGCGCTGCTGGCGCTGCCCTGGGTGTTCGAGTTCTGGGCGCTGCCGCATCAGTTGCCGCCGGAGGGGGCCTGGAAGACCTGGGTCATCATGGGCGGGCGCGGCGCGGGCAAGACGCGGGCCGGGTCGGAATGGGTGCGCGGCATGGTCGAGGGCGGCACGCCGCTGGCGCCGGGCCGGGCGAAGCGGGTGGCGCTGGTGGCCGAGACGGTGGACCAGGCGCGCGAGGTGATGGTGCTGGGCGACAGCGGCATCCTGGCGTGCTCGCCCCCCGACCGCCGGCCGGAGTGGGTGGCGGGGCGCCGCACGCTGGTCTGGCCGAACGGGGCGGAGGCGCAGGTGTTCTCGGCGCATGACCCGGAAAGCCTGCGGGGGCCGCAGTTCGATGCGGCCTGGGCGGATGAATATGGATGCGCAGCGATCGACAAGGCAACCAACCAGCCGAACCGCTTTCTTGACGTCCTTTCGTCCGAGTCAGTGCTGCCCCGGGCCTCGCTGGGTCACCGCGACGATGTGATTCAGATGCAGTATTACCGCGCAATGGCAGAGTTCTGGGGTGAGCCTGCAAACAATCCGATCTCTCTGGCCTATCCCGGGCGTATGGTCGATCTGACACGCAGCCATGCCTGGGCCTGGGACAGTCGGCCGTTTCCGGCTTTCCCCGGGCGCATCGACCTGTGGAGCGATGGTCCGTCCTACGCTCGTGGCCACTGGCTGAACGGGCGCGCCACCAATCAGCCGCTATCGGCCGTGGTGCAAGAAATCTGCTCCAGTGGTGGCGCGGAGGCGGTTGTTACCACGTCCTTGTTTGGTGTGGTGCGGGGGTTTGCTTCCGACCAGGTCCAGGCCGCCCGCGCGAGCCTTCAACCCTTGTCCATGGCGTTCGGCTTCGATGCTGTCGAACGTGAAGGTGCCTTGCGCTTTCTGCCGCGCAGGCCAGGCATTGACCACGTTGTCGCGGTCGATGCCCTGGCGATCTCGGACGATCTCGACGGGCAGATCGAACTCGCCCGCGCATCCGAGCCCGAACTCAGTGGCCTGGTTCGGCTTGGTCACATTGAAAGCGAGGGTGACTACGAGGTCCGGACCGCAGAAGCCCGAGTGCCGGACGAGGTTCAGACCACCGTTTCGGCAACCGAATTGCAGCTGGTCCTGACGCCTGGCGAGGCCTCGGAGATCGTGCTGCGCTGGTTGTCGGAATCGCGCATTGCCCGCGACACGATCCGGCTGGCCATGCCGCCGTCTTCCAGGCCTGTCGGCGCCGGGGACCGGTTGCGCCTGGAGGATGGCAGCACCTATCGCGTTGATCGTGTCGAGCATGCAGATGCCCGACTGGTCGAAGCCGTTCGCGTCGAGGGCAGCCTCTATGAGCGCCGCCCCGGATCGGAGGACCCAGCCGTGATACGTCCCTTTGTCGCGCCCGTTCCCGTGCTTCCCGTCTTCCTGGATCTTCCCTTGATCACGGGAGATGAGCGGCCGCACGCTCCTCATGTTGCGGTCTCGGCCGAGCCCTGGCCCGGCAGCGTGGCGGTCTGGTCGTCGATCAGCGAAAGCGGGTTCGAACTGAACCGCCTGGTCGCCGCCCCGTCGATCATCGGTGTGACCGAATCCGAACTGGCCGCCTGCTCGCCCGGGATCTGGGATCGAGGAGCATCGCTTCGGGTCAAGGTCGTCGGCGGCAGCTTGTCCAGCGTGCCGGTGATCGACGTTCTGAACGGGGCGAATGCCATGGCTATCGGCGATGGCAGCGCGGGCAACTGGGAGGTATTCCAGTTCGCCAACGCAACGCTTGTTGCCGAAGACAGCTATGACCTGAGCCTTCGGCTTCGCGGTCAGCTGGGCACCGGCGAGACGATGTTGCCGGTCTGGCCAGTTGGCAGCACGGTCGTGCTTCTGGATCGCAGCCTGTCGCAGATTGATCTGCCTGTCAGCGCGCGTGGCCTTGTCCGCCACTACCGGATCGGCACTTCGCTGCGGGGCTTTGATGACCCCAGCGTCGTGGCCCGCACGCTGGCATTCGACGGCATCGGCCTTCGGCCCTATTCGGTAGTCCACCTGAAGGTCTTCGGAAGCTTGGGGACTTCGGTTTTCGCCACCTGGATACGCCGCACGCGCATCGACGGCGACAGCTGGATCGCGACCGAGGTGCCGCTTGGCGAAGACGAAGAGCGTTACATGGTGCGCGTGCTGGTCGGAGAATCCGTCCGCGCCGAATACACCGTGGACACGACGGTTTTCGACTATCCAGCTCTGGCCCAGGCGGCCGACGGTCTGTCCTCTTCTTTCAGCCTGGCGGTTGCGCAGATATCGTCGCGCTTCGGACCTGGCCCCTTCCGCGTGGTTCCCGTGCCAGCTTGACCAGGCGAGGGGGGCGTTTGAGTCGCCTGCGCCCATGAAACTGGCTGGGGCGTGACTGGGGGGGCAGGGTGATGTCTCTGGCCCGATGCGAAGGGTGTCGCTGGCGTGGCTGGCTGTTCCGGATTGGCCCGGCGACGGCATGCGATCGCTTGACCAAATGGAGCCTTCGTGGCCCGGGGGACACGCGTCTTTGCTCCTCTGTAGGCGCCGGGGCCGATCCGCCTTGCCAAGACCGCCCGCGACGGCCGTTGCCCGGGACAGCGGGCGCCTCGCGATTCCAGCCGACAAGCCCACGATCGGCGGAAAGTGCGCCGATGCAATCGCGGGCGTCTTCCTCAGGCGTCCCGGTCGCGCCTGAAGCGCCGGGTCGTGCCGGTTTTGCCGATTGCCGCGCCGCGGGACATGACCCATACTCTGCGCCACCACCAAATCCGACCGGACAGCGCCGAGGCCTGACAGCGGGAGGGTTGAGTGGCGGAAGGAGCGGGTCATGGCAGAAACCAAGCAGCGCGTCGCAACCGTCGATCCGGTCTGGACAAGGATTTGCGACGAGGCGGAAGAGGCCATCCGCTCCGAGCCCCTGCTTGGGGCACTGATCCATTCCGGCCTTCTTCACCATGCCACCTTCGAGCGGGCGCTTGCCTACCGCTTCTCGCTGAAACTCGCCTCGGGCGAGATGAGCGAGCAGATCCTGCGCGAGATCGCCGATGAAGCCTATGGCGATGACCCAACCCTTGGGGCCGCCGCACGGGCCGACCTGATGGCGGTCTATGAGCGCGACCCGGCCTGCCACCGCTTCCTGCAGCCGATCCTCTTCTTCAAGGGCTACCAGGCCGTCGAGGCCTATCGTATCGGCCACTGGCTTTGGCAGCGTGGCCGGCGAGACATGGCCTATTTCGTGCAGATGCGGGTCAGCGAGGCCTTCGGCGTGGACATCCACCCCGCCGCAGCCATCGGCCGCGGCATCATGATCGACCACGCCCATTCCATCGTCATCGGCGAAACCGCCGTGGTCGGTGACAACGTCTCGATGCTGCATTCAGTCACCCTCGGCGGCACCGGCAAGGAAGACGGTGATCGCCACCCCAAGATCGGCAACGGCGTGCTGATCGGCGCCGGCGCCAAGGTCCTGGGCAACATCCACGTCGGCCATTGCTCGCGTATCGCTGCGGGTTCGGTCGTGCTGGAGGACGTTCCTCCCAACACCACTGTCGCCGGCGTGCCCGCCCGCGTGGTTGGCAAGGCCGGCTGCGAGCAACCCGCGCTGACCATGGACCAGTTGCTCCAGCACGAGTGACCGCAGCCGCATGTCCCTTCTCTTCCGGGCGAAACGCATGGCCTACACGGCCGTCACCAAGGTGGCGGGGGATGCCGTGTCGCTTTTCGTGCGCATCGTCACCGCCCCGCGTGCCATCTGGGCAGGGTCACTGCCGATCGCGGGTCCCCGGGTCTATTTCGCCAACCACACCTCGAATGCAGACTTCGTCCTGATCTGGACGCTGCTCCCCCCTGTCCTGCGCCGGCGCACCCGCCCCGTTGCTGCGCTGGACTACTGGCTGACCTCGCCGCTACGCGCCTTTTTCGGCCGCGACGTTTTCCGCGCCGTCCTCATCGACCGCCGCCCGGAGGCGCGCAGCGAGGACCCCGTCGCCCAGATGATTGCCACGCTCGACGCGGGCTCGGCGTTGATCATGTTCCCTGAGGGCAAGCGCAACACCTCGGATGCGCCGCTATTGCCGTTCAAGTCCGGCCTATACCACCTGGCCCGCCAACGCCCCGAGATCGACCTCATTCCGGTCTGGATCTCGAACCTCAACCGCGTCATGCCCAAGGGCGAGATCGTGCCGGTGCCGCTGATCTGCACCGTCACCTATGGTGCGGCCGTTCGGATCAATCCGGACGAGCCGAAAGAGAACTTCCTCGCCCGCGCTTCGGCCGCGCTTGGCGCCCTGCATGAGCCACGGCCGTGACCTCCGCCGCAGCACCTGCCCTCACCCTGCTGCTTCTCGGCGTCGGCGCTCTGCTGATCCTCGCCACCGCCATCGGCCAGGTCTTGCGTGAGACGCTCGCGCCCGACGGCTCGAACCCGGTGGTCGAGAACCTGAACGCCCGAATCGCAGCCTGGTGGGCTATGGTGGCACTGCTGGCGATCGCCTTCCTTGCCGGCCGCATCGGCGTGGTGGTGCTGTTCGGCATCCTCTCCTTCTCGGCGCTGCGCGAATTCCTCACTCTGACCACCAAGAGCGTGGCCGACCATTGGTCGCTGGCCGCTGCCTTCTTCGTGATCCTGCCGTTCCAGTATTTCCTGGTCGGCATCGACTGGTACGGCTTCTACGCGATCTTCGTGCCGGTCTATGTCTTCCTCCTCCTGCCGGTGATCTCGGCCCTGCGCGGCCGCCCCGATCGCTACCTTGATCGGGTGGCGGAAACGCAATGGGCGCTGATGATCTGCATCTACTGCATCAGCCACGTCCCCGCGCTGCTCTACCTGCAATTCCCCGGCTTCGACGGCCGCAACGTCCTTCTGATCGCCTACCTAATCTTCGTGGTGCAGTTCTCGGACGTAATGCAATACGTCTGGGGCAAGACGCTAGGCCGCCACCTGATCGCCCCCGCGCTGTCGCCCTCGAAGACCTGGGAGGGCGCCATCGGCGGCATCGCCTCAGCGGTTCTGGCCGGGGCAGGGCTGTGGTGGCTCACCCCGTTCACGCCGCTGCAGTCGGCCGCGATGAGCCTGGTCATCTGTCTTATGGGCTTTTTCGGCGGCCTCGTCATGTCTGCGATCAAGCGCGACAAGGGGGTCAAGGATTGGGGCCACCTCATCGCTGGGCACGGCGGCTTCATCGACCGGCTCGACAGCGTGATCTTCGCCGCGCCGATCTTCTTTCATCTCACCCGCTACTTCTGGTCCACCACATGACCCAAGGTCGCACCGCGCACCAACTCGTCGGCAAGGGAACGCCCGCTGCGGCCCCCAGGCCCCGCCGCCAGGTTCCGGGCGCAGACGGCGCAGGCGACCGCCTTGCCGCGTGCCGCCCGCGCCGTCTTGTTCCGGGTGCGGCCTCACACCGCCGCGACTGTCGTGCCCTCACGCCCGGCCACCGGTCTTCCGCCCCTCCGGCTCAGGTTTCCTGCCCACCTGCCTGGGGCAGGCTTACCGAGATCAACCCTGCTGCCTTCCACACGGAGAAATACCCCACGGGGGTGCGGGGGTGTGAAACCCCCGCCTCTGACGCCGGGCCCGTGCGCAAGGCAGCCCTGCTCTGCCCCACAGCGCAGGGCGCGCCGCGATGACCGGCCCGGCTTCGCGCCGCCCGCTGGACACCCGCAGCGCACCCTGGGCGCGCGCCCTCGCCGCCCGCCTGGTCGCTGCCGGCATCTCGCCCAACCGCATCTCGGCCGCCTCGGTCGGCTTCGCGCTGCTCGGCTTTCTCTGCTACTGGACCGCCGCCACCAGCGGCCGCCTGGCCGAGGCGCTGCTGCTCCTGCTCGCCGCCGCCGCCATCCAGGCCCGGCTCCTGTGCAACCTGATGGATGGCATGGTCGCCATCGAGGGCGGCCGCGCCTCACGCAGCGGCGCCTTCTGGAACGAAGCCCCCGACCGTGCCGCGGACATCCTGCTCTTGTGGGGGGCGGGTCTTGCCGCGCATCACCCCGCCCTCGGCCTTGGCGCCGCCAGCCTCGCCGTCGCCACCGCCTACCTGCGCGAACTCGGCCGGGCCGAGGGCCTGGCCCCCGATTTCTCCGGCCCGATGGCGAAACCCCATCGCATGGCTGCGCTGACGCTGGGCAGCCTGATTGCTGCCCTCTACGCGCCGGCCTGGACGCTCGCGGTCACGCTCTGGATCATCCTCGCCGGCACCGCCATCACGATCCTGCGCCGTTCGGTCCGGCTGCGCGCCGCGCTCGGCGGCCGGTGAACAAAAGGGCGCATCGACGCCCCCTTTCATCTGTCCGGAAAATATCCCACGGGGGTGCGGGGGTGTGAAACCCCCGCCTGCCCGGCGTCAGGCCAAGAGCGAGATCGGGTTCTCCAGCCCCTCGACGATCGCCTTCATCACCGTGGCCCCCAACGCCCCGTCGATCACCCGGTGATCGACCGACAGCGTCAGCGACATCACCGTCGCCACGCCCACCGATCCATCGGCCAGCACCACCGGCCGTTTCACCCCTGCGCCGACGGCCAAGATCGCCCCATGCGGCGGGTTGATGACCGCATCGAAGTTCTCGATCCCCATCATCCCCAGATTCGAGACGGCAAAGCTGCCTCCCATGTACTCCTGCGGTGCCAGTCGCTTGGCCTTGGCCCGCGCCGCCAGGTCCTTCATCTCGGCCGACAGCACGCTCATGCTCTTGGCCTCGGCGTCGCGGATCACCGGCGTGAACAGCCCGCCCTCGACCGCCACGGCGACGGCCACGTCCGAAGGCCTCAGCTTCAGAATCCGGTCCCCCGCCCAGACCGCATTGGCATCTGGCACCGCCTGCAGGGCCACCGCACAAGCCTTGATGATGAAGTCGTTGACGGATAGCTTCACCCCCCGCGCCTCAAGCCCGCGGTTCATCTGCTCGCGCAAGGCCAGCAATGCATCCAGCCGAACCTCGCGGCGCAGGTAGAAATGCGGGATGGTCTGCTTGGCCTCGGTCAACCGCGCGGCGATGGTGCGGCGCATGCCATCCAGCGGCATCTCGGTATAGGCGCGGTCGGCGTACATTTTCATCACGGTCTCGGCCGCCATGCCCGTGGGCATCGCCACCTTGGCCGGGGCAGGGGTCTCGGCCGCCGCCACCGGGGCAGCCGCCACGGGCGCAACGCCGGGCTTGGCCCCTTCGACATCCTCCTTCACGATCCGGCCATGCGGGCCCGAACCCTTGAGAGCGCCCAGATCGACGCCCTTCTCGCGCGCGATCCGCCGCGCCAGCGGCGAGGCAAAGACCCGCGGCCCCGAAGCGGCGGCCGCGACGGGGGCAGGCGCCGCAAATGGCACCGAAACGGGGGCGGTATCCGGGGCTGGAGCCGCCTCCGCAGGCGCGGCAGAGGCGTCCTCGCCGTCCTCCAGCAGCACCGCGATGGGCGTGTTCACCTTCACCCCCGCCGTTCCCTCGGCCACCAGCAGCTTACCGACAACCCCCTCATCGGTCGCTTCGAATTCCATCGTCGCCTTGTCGGTCTCGATCTCGGCCAGCACCTGGCCTGCCTTGACCGCATCGCCTTCCTTGACCAGCCACTTCGACAGCGTCCCCTCCTCCATTGTGGGGGACAACGCGGGCATCAGGATCTCGACAGCCATGCTCCCCTCCCTCAGCGGTAGCAGACGGATTTGACCGCGGCGACCACCTCGGCCGGCGTGATCAGCGCCAGCCGCTCCAGGTTCGCGGCATAGGGCATAGGAACATCCTTGCCGGTGCAGGTCACCACCGGCGCATCCAGATAATCGAAGGCCCGCTGCATGATCGTGCTGGCCAGATGGTCGCCGATCGACCCCACCGGAAAGCCCTCTTCCACCGTCACGCAGCGGTTGGTCTTCTGAACCGATGCCAGGATGGTGTCATAGTCGATCGGCCGCAGGGTGCGCAGATTGATCACCTCGGCGCTGATGTCGTCCTTCGCCAGTTGCTCGGCCGCGGCCAGCGCATGCGCCATGCCTATTCCAAAGCTGACCAGCGTCACATCCGAGCCCTCGCGCCAGATGCTGGCCTTGCCGAAGGGCACGGTGAAATCGCCCTCGGCTGGCACCTCGAAGACGCGGCCATAGAGGATCTCGTTCTCCAGGAAGACCACCGGGTTCGGGTCGCGGATCGCGGTCTTCAAGAGCCCCTTCGCGTCTGCCGCCGAATAGGGCATGCAGACCTTCAGCCCCGGAATCGCCGCATACCAGGCCGCGAAGTCCTGACTGTGCTGCGCGCCGACCCGCGCCGCCGCCCCGTTCGGGCCGCGGAACACCATCGGGCTGCCCATCTGCCCACCCGACATGTACAGCGTCTTGGCGGCCGAGTTGATGATATGGTCGATCGCCTGCAAGGCGAAGTTGAAGGTCATGAACTCGACGATCGGCTTCAGGCCGGCCCAGCTGGCCCCGGTGGCGATGCCGGCAAAGCCCATCTCGGTGATCGGCGTATCCACCACCCGGCGGGCGCCGAATTCGTCCAGCAAGCCTTGCGAAATCTTGTAGGCGCCCTGGTATTCGCCCACCTCCTCGCCCATCAGGAAGACCGTGGGGTCGGCGCGCATCTCCTCGGCCATCGCCTCGCGCAGGGCCTCACGCACCGTCATAGTCTTGGTCGGCACATTCTCGGGCAGATCGGAGTGTGGCCAGCCCCTTGCGGCTGCCACCGGGGCAAGGGCAGGGGCCGCAACCGCCGCAACCGCAACCGGAGCCGCGGCCGCAACAGCCGTGACCGGAGCCGGCGTCTCCCCTGCCGGCACGGTCTCGCCCGCCTCGACCAGCACCGCGATAGGCGTGTTCACTTTCACTCCGGCGGTTCCCTCGGCCACCAAGAGCTTGCCCACTGTTCCCTCGTCCGAGGCCTCGAATTCCATCGTCGCCTTGTCGGTCTCGATCTCGGCGATCACCTGGCCGGCCTTTACCGCCTGACCTTCCTTGACCAGCCACTTCGCCAGCGTGCCCTCTTCCATGGTCGGAGAAAGCGCGGGCATCAGAACCTGCGTAGCCATCCTCGATGCCCCCCTTATGCCCAGATATCCGTCCAGAGTTCGCTCAGCGGCGGCTCCGGGCTTTCCTTCGAGAACTCGGCCGCTTCGTTCACCAGCGCCTTGATCTCCTTGTCGATGGCCTTCAGGTCGTCGTCCGAGGACAGCCCGCCCTGGGTCAGCAGATCGCGGACATGCTCGATGCAGTCCTTCTCGGTCTTGATCTTCTCGACCTCCTCGCGGGTGCGGTACTTGGCCGGGTCGCTCATCGAGTGGCCGCGGTAGCGATAAGTCATCATCTCCAGGATATATGGCCCCTTGCCGGCGCGGCAGTGCGCCACCGCCTTCTCGCCCGCGGCCTTGACCGCCATCACGTCCATCCCGTCGACGGCCTCGCCCGGAAGACCGTATGCCACGCCGCGGCCATGCAGCGTGATCGACCGCGTCGCCCGCTTGACCGACGTGCCCATCGCATACTGGTTGTTCTCGATGACAAATACCGCCGGCAGCTTCCACAGCTCGGCCATGTTGTAAGTCTCATAGACCTGGCCCTGGTTGGCCGCACCGTCGCCGAAATAGACAAAACTCACGTTGTCGTTGCCCAGGTACTTGTCGGCAAAGGCCAAGCCTGCGCCCAAGGGCACCTGCGCGCCCACGATTCCGTGCCCGCCGTAGAAGTGGCGCTCTTTCGAGAACATGTGCATGCTCCCGCCCTTGCCCTTGGAATAGCCGCCGATCCGCCCCGTCAGTTCTGCCATCACGCCCTTTGGGTCCATCCCGCAGGCCAGCATGTGGCCGTGGTCGCGATAGCTGGTGATGCGCTTGTCACCGGGTTTGGCCGCCGCCTCCAGGCCCACGACCACCGCCTCTTGCCCGATGTAGAGGTGGCAGAAGCCACCGATCAGCCCCATCCCGTACAGCTGGCCCGCCTTTTCCTCGAACCGGCGGATCAAGAGCATGTCGCGGTAATAGCGCAGCAATTCGTCCTTCTGGACATTGTGCCGGGTTTCGGCTGTCTTCGCCATGCGGCGCCCCCTCCAGTCAAAGGAATGGTTCAACGTTAAACCATTTCTACCGCATCGAAGAATGCGGGGCAAAGGGAAATTCAGCGGCAGTCTTCAGCCGGCAAGGTGTGGCGCAAGGCCATACACAAGCCATAAGTCTTGCAGACGTGCAGCAATCGCCGCGAGCGTGCGCCCCAATCGGCGGTTCGGTCAGCGAATGGTGATCTCGTCGGATCGCATGTAGCCAAGCACATCGCGGGCCTGCTGGTCCAGAAGGTCAAGATCCAGGAACTCGTCCGAGATGCGATGCGTCAGGTTCTGCATCTGTGCCAGATCCACCATCAGTCGGTCGCGCTCGGCGCGCAGGCTGTCGGCCTCGGCGCTGATCTCAACCCGGCGCAGCACGCCAAAATCGCCCTGCACCGCAGCGAAGGTGAAATAGACGCCCAGGGTGAAGGCCGCCGCGAAGTAGATAAGCCCGCCGATGTTCTGCCGCGCGCCTGCCTGGGTCATGACGATCCGCCTCGATTTGCCCCTCTTCCATGGGGGCATCCAACAAATCATTGCACAAGCAAGGCGCGAAGGGAATCCCCCAAAGCGCGGGATTCCCTGAATTATCGCCTCAACCGGCGATTGAAGCCGCATGAATCGACTCGATGGCGCCTTGCAGCGTCCGGTCGAACTCGGCCTCAGTCTGCTGCGCGCTCAGGCCTTCGGTCAGGGCGCGGCTGAAGCTGGCGATCACGCCGCGGTTCCGCGCCAGAAGGGCATTCGCCGTCTCGCGGCTGTGCCCCCCCGACAGCGCGACGACCTTCAGCACCTTCGGATGATCCACCAACGGGGCATAGAGGTTGTCCACCGTCGGCAAGCTGAGTTTCAGCATCACCTGCCGGGCCTCGGGAAGGTTCTCAAGACCTGCCAGCAAGGCTCTGAGCAGCAATGATTCCGCTTCGGCCTTGTCGGTGATCGAGATGGTCACCTCCGGCTCCAGGATCGGCATCAGCCCATGCGCCGCGACCTGCGCACCCACAGCAAACTGCTGGTCCACCACGGCCTGAATGCCCGTGGCATTGGCCGCCGAAATGACACTGCGTTCCTTGGTCCCGAAGATGCCCGCCTTCGCTGCCCGGTCCAGCAGGGCGTCCAGGTCCGGCATCGGCTTCATCAGTTGACAGCCGTCAACTTCTGCCTGCAACCCTTTGTCGATCTTCAGGAAAGGCACAACGCGGCGCTTGTCCCACAGGTAAGTGGCAGTGGGCATGCCGTCGATGCTGCGGTCCATGGTCTGTTCGAACAGGATCGCGCCGACAACTTTGCGTCCGTCAAAGGCGGGAGACTTGACGATCCGCGTCCGCATGGCGTGTATCAGGTCGTACATCCCGGCCTCGTCGGCCCAGGCGCTTTCATCCAGGCCATACAGTTTCAGGGCCTTGGGGGTTGACCCGCCGCTCTGGTCCAGCGCTGCGATGAAACCCAGTCCGGCGCGGATTTGCGCCGTCATCTCTGCCTTGTTCATGTGCCCGGTTCCCTTCTCGCGGTGTTTTCTACCGCATAACGAACCAGCCCGCGCCCCGCAATCACGGTCGCGCTAACAATCGCCTTGGAATCGGTCGCGCCGCCGGATCAGACGTTCAGCGCCGCCACACCGGGCAGGACCTTGCCTTCCATCCATTCCAGGAAGGCGCCGCCCGCGGTCGAAATGAAGGTGAAGTCGTCCGCCGCGCCGGCCTGGTTCAGCGCCGCCACCGTGTCGCCGCCCCCGGCGACCGAGATCAGGTGCCCCGCCGCCGTCAACCGTGCGGCCTCCTTGGCGGTGGCATTGGTCGCCGCGTCGAACGGCGTCAGTTCGAAGGCGCCAAGCGGGCCATTCCAGATCAGCGTCGCGCATTGAGACATCGCGGCCTTGATCCGCGCCACGGTCTCCGAGCCGGCATCCAGGATCATCCCGTCGGCCGGGCAGGCGGTCACCACCATGATGCTGCTGGGCGCATTGGCCTTGAACTCGTGCGCCACCACCACGTCCACTGGCAGGTGGATCTTGCAGCCCGCTTCCTTGGCCTTGGCCAGAATCTCGCGCGCGGTGTCGGCCATGTCGCGCTCGGCCAGCGACTTGCCGACCTCGATGCCCTGGGCCACCAGGAAGGTGTTCGCCATGCCGCCGCCGATCACCAGATGCTCAACCTTCGAGACAAGGTTGCCCAGCAGTTCCAGCTTGGTCGACACCTTGGCGCCGCCGACGACCGCCATCACCGGCCGCGCCGGATTGCCAAGTGCGGCGTCCAGCGCCTTCAGTTCCGCCTCCATCAGCCGCCCCGCCGCCTTGGGCAACAGCCGCGCCAGCGCCTCGGTCGAGGCATGTGCCCGGTGCGCGGCTGAAAAGGCGTCGTTCACATAGACATCGCCCAAGCGCGCCATGTCCGCCGCCAGAGCGGGGTCGTTCTTCTCTTCGCCGGCGTGAAAGCGGGTGTTCTCCAGCAAGACCACCTCGCCCGGGCCGGACGCCGCAATCGCCGTCTGCGCCGCCGCACCCACGCAATCGGTCCCGAACACCACCTTGCGCTTCAGCACCGCCTCGACCGCAGGAACGATCCGGCTCAGGCTCATCTCCGGCACCACCTTGCCCTTCGGCCGGTCAAAGTGGGCCAGCAGCACCACTTTGCCGCCGCGCGCGATGATGTCCTCGACCGTCGGCACGATCTTCTCGATCCGCGTCGCGTCGGTTACCTTGCCGTCTTCCATCGGAACATTGATGTCCACGCGAGTCAGTACGACCTTGCCGGCCAGCGCGACGTCATCGAGCGAATTCCAAGCCATCGGACTTCTCCTGTTCGGGTTTCGACCCTCTTGCCGCGCATTCGCCCCTGCCGTCAACCGATCACGCCCTTTTGTTCTTTCCCTTGCGGCGACCGGTCGCTACCTTCCGGCGACCCCAAAACCCGGAGACGACGGATGGCCGAGATCAAGGACCCCGAAAACACCATCATCCTGACGCTGAAGGACGGCGAAGTGGTGATCGAGCTGCTCAAGGACGTGGCACCCAAGCACAGCGAACGGATGAAACAGCTGGCCCGCGACAAGGCCTATGACAATGTCGCCTTCCACCGCGTGATCCAGGGCTTCATGGCGCAGACCGGCGACGTGGCGAATGCCAACATGGAAAGCGGCTACAATCCCGGCCGCGCCGGCACCGGCGGATCGAAATACCCCGACCTGCCGGCAGAGTTCTCCAAGCTGCCGCATGACCGCGGCACCATCGGTGCGGCGCGGTCGCAGAACCCGAACTCGGCCAACAGCCAGTTCTTCATCAACTTCAACGACAACCACTTTCTGAACGGGCAATACACCGTCTATGGCCGGGTGATTTCCGGCATGGACCACGTCGACAAGATCGCCCGGGGCGAGCCGCCGGCCAACCCCGACCGCATGATCACCGTCCGGGTGGCCGCCGATGTCGCGTAAGCTGGCGCTCGCCGCGGTCCTGCTGGCCGCCCCCGCCTTCGCCGAAGACGTGCCCGACCTGCCCGGCCCCAACCTGGTGATCGAAGTGGCGGGGCAGGCCAACGGCACCGTCGTCATCGACCTGCTGCCCGACGTGGCGCCCAAGCACGTCGCGCAGATCACCGCGCTGGCGGGGCAGGGCGCCTATGACAACGTGGTCTTCCACCGCGTCATCGACGGCTTCATGGCCCAGACCGGCGACGTGCAGAACGGCAAGGCTGGCGGCGACCTCGGCTCTGCCGGCACCGGCGGCTCGTCGTTGCCGGACATCCCGGCCGAATTCTCGAACCTGTCCTTCCAGCGCGGCATCGTCGGCATGGCCCGTGCGCAAGACCCGGATTCGGCCAACAGCCAGTTCTTCATCATGTTCGCCCCGGGCGATTTCCTCGACGGCCAGTATACCGTTGTCGGCCGGGTGATTTCTGGGATGGAAGTCGTCGACGCGATCAAGCGTGGCGACGGCGCGAACGGCGAGGTCTCGTCGGACCCCGACGTGATGGCCAAGGTCACCGTCCAGCCCTGACCCTTGTCTTCCACAGGGATTGACGCTATATTCCGTCAATCCCTGTGGAGGCTTCCATGTCCCTTGCCCTGGCCCGCGCCGCCGAAGGCCCCGGCTTCTCGCCCCGGCTGATCGCCGAACAGCTTCTGACCACGGTCGAGGATGTCGCCCGCTCCACCGGCCTGGGCCGCGATGCGCTGTCGCGCAAGGACCGCATCGGCACGCCCAAGACCCAGACCCGCCTGCGCGAGATGATGGAAATCCTTACCCGCGTCGCGCCGCGCTTCGGCTCTGACCTCATCGCCTATGCCTGGTACCGGTCCGAGCCGCTGTCCGGCTACGGCGGCCTGACCGCGATGCACCTTGTCCAGCAAGGCCGGGCGGCGGAAGTGGTGGACTACATCGACGCCATCGACGCCGGTCTTTACGCCTGATGCGGCTGCAGGCCGTTGTATACCGCGCGCTGAACCCGGTCTGGGTGGCTGATCCCCTGTCCGGCGAAGGCGCCCGCCGCCACGGCGGCCGCTTCAACCCCAAGGGCATGGCAGCCCTTTACTGCACGCTGGACCCGGTCACCGCCATCCGCGAAGTCAGCCAGATCGGCCAGCCCCTGCAACCGACGATCCTGGTCAGCTTCCAGGCCGACATCGAACCCATCTTCGACGCCACCAACCCGCAGGCGCTGCAGGCCCGGGGCCTGACCGCCGCCAGCCTTGCCGCCAACGACTGGCGCGCCCAAATGGCCGCCGGTGGTGAGGCCCCGACCCAGACCCTGGCCCGCACCCTGGCCGCCGAAGGCTACGCCGGCCTTCTTGCCCCCAGCTACGCCCGCCTCGCCCCGCCACAGGCCCGCAACCTGGTCCTCTGGCGCTGGACAGCCGAAACCCTGCGCCTGATCGACGACGAAGCCCGGCTCAGCCCTAAGGACTGACCCGCTTTTCATCTGTCCGAGAATATCCCGGGGGTCCGGGGGCAGCGCCCCCGGCGGCCTGCCAATCAGCGCAAGCCTCAGTCCAGCACCACCAGAGCGTGCCGCTTGCGCCCGGCGGTCAGCTTCACCGGCTCGACCAGATCGCCCGCCTTCAGCCGCAGCCCGGCATCGGTGATGATCTCGTCGTTCACCTTGGCGCCGCCCTCGAGGATCAGCCGCTTGGCGTCCTTGCCGCTGGCCGCCAGACCCGCCCGCACGAACAGCTGCACGATGCCGACGCCGTCCGCCATCTCCTCGGGCACCACCCGCACCGTCGGCAGGTCATCGCCCACGCCGCCTTTCTCGAACACCTCGCGCGCGGTGGATTCCGCCGCCACAGCCGCCGCCTCGCCATGCAGCAGCGCCGTCACCGCATTCGCCAGCACGATCTTGGCGCCGTTGATCTCGGCCCCGCCCAGGGCGCCCAGCCGGTCGCATTCGGCCACCGGCAGTTCGGTGTACAGCTTCAGGAACCGTCCCACGTCGGCATCCGTGGTATTGCGCCAGAACTGCCAGAATTCATACGCGCTCAGCATCTCGGCATTCAGCCAGACGGCGCCATTCAGGCTCTTGCCCATCTTGCGGCCGTCGCTGGTGGTCAGCAGCGGAGAGGTCAGGCCAAAGACCTCACCCTCGATGACCCGGCGCGTCAGGTCCACGCCATTGACGATGTTGCCCCACTGGTCGCTGCCGCCCATCTGCAACAGGCAGCCATACCGGCGGTAAAGCTCAAGGAAATCATAAGCCTGAAGGATCATGTAGTTGAATTCCAGGAATGACAGACTTTGTTCCCGGTCCAGCCGCGACTTGACGCTTTCGAAGGACAGCATCCGGTTGACGCTGAAATGCCGGCCGATGTCGCGCAGGAAACCGATGTAGTTCAGCGCGTCCAGCCATTCGGCGTTGTTCACCATCACCGCGTCGGTCGCGCCGTCGCCGAAGGCCACATAGGACGAGAACGCCCGCCTGATCCCGGCGATGTTGCTGTCGATCTGGGCATCCGTCAGCAAGGGCCGCTCTTCCGCCCGGAACGACGGATCGCCGATCTTGGTGGTGCCGCCGCCCATCAGCACGATCGGCTTGCCGCCGCATTTCTGCAGCCAGCGCAGCATCATGATCTGGATCAGGCTGCCGACGTGCAGGCTGGTCGCCGTCGCGTCAAAGCCGATATAGCCCGGCACAACACCCGCCCGGAACGCTTCGTCCAGCGCCTGATAGTCCGTGCAGTCGGCCACAAAGCCGCGCTCGGTCATCACGCGCAGGAAGTCGGATTTCGGATGGTAGGTCATGGGGCACCCGTGCTTAAAGGTGGCAGCGGTATAGCGGGGCAGGGGACGAAGGGAAAGATGGCGAAGGGCAGGGCGGATCAGGGCCCGATCTGGGTGCTAGGGGCCATGTCGGGCACCTCTCTGGACGGGGTCGACGCCGCGATGATCCTGACCGACGGGCACCGCGTTCTGGACTTCGGCCCCACCGCCTATCGCCCCTATACGCCCGCCGAACAGGCCACCCTGCGCGCCGCCCTAGGCCGCTGGCCCGGAGGGTCCGGCGTGGCCGAGGCGGCGGAGGTGGTGGAAACCGCCCATGCCGAACTGCTGTCGCGCTTTGACGGCGCCGCGCTGGTCGGCTTCCACGGCCAGACTCTGGCACATGATCCGCGCGGGCGGGGCACGCATCAGGCCGGCAACGGGGCGCTTCTGGCGCAGGTTCTGGGCCTGCCGGTGGTCTGGGACTTCCGCACCGCCGATGTGATGTTGGGCGGTCAGGGCGCGCCACTGGCGCCGTTCTACCACTTCGCGCTGGCGCGCCGGATCGGAGCGACCGCACCCATCGCCTTTCTCAACCTTGGCGGCGTCGGCAACCTGACCTGGGTCGACCCCGCCCAACCCGCGCCCGAGGTTCCCGGTGCGCTGCTGGCCTTCGACACCGGCCCCGCCAACGCCCCGATCAACGACCTGATGCGCAGACGTCTCAAGCGCGAACGCGACGAAGGCGGTGCCTTGGCCGCCGCGGGCCGGGTGAAACGGCAAGTGATCATGGACTTCCTGGGCCACCCCTTCTTCTTCAGGATGCCGCCCAAGTCTCTGGATAGAAATGATTTCCACGGCCTTCTTGACGCTGTCAGAAAGCTGGACGACGCCGATGCCGCCGCCACTCTGACCGCCGCCGTTGCCGCCGCCGTGGTGCGCGGGGCCGAGCACTTTCCATCCCCGATCACCCGTCTGCTGGTCACCGGTGGCGGTCGCCACAACGCCACGCTCATGCTCCATCTGTCTCGGCAGTTCTCCTGCCCGGTCGAACCGGTCGAGGCTGCGGGCCTTGATGGCGATATGTTGGAGGCCCAGGCTTTCGCCTTCCTTGCCGTGCGCGTGGCGCGCGGAATGCCGTCTTCCTGCCCCGCCACGACAGGGGTCCCGGCGGCGGTCGGCGGGGGGCAGATCAGCCGCCCCGACCGGGAGGGCTGACAAGATCCGCCGTGGAATTCGCCTGTGCTCAGCGCAAGGCATGGGTTCTGTCAAGGCTGAGCGATGTAGCCTTGCCTGCACTTGGCCGCGCTCGTCGGCAGGATCAAGCACGCACGCCAAGGCCTTGGTAAGAAAGGCTGGCTGCTTTGTGGTGGTTTCGCGATAAGATCGCGTCGTCCGACCCGCCAGACGATTCGCGGAAGGATGCGCAATGGCCGGAACAGGCCTCGCAGGGGACGGCACCGAAGAGGGGCAGGGGATGCAAGAGATCACAGACCTGGAACGTCGCATCACGGCCGCGCTGGACCGCATCGGCCGCGGCATAGATGCGCTGGACATCGCCGTTGTCGAGCCGCCCGCCGCAATCGATCTCGCCCCGGTGCCGGCCGCGACTGAGGGCGATGCCGCCACGTTGCGTGCCGAACTGGAAACCGAGCGCGCGGCGACCGCACAGCTGCGCGAACGCCTTCGCGCGGTGCGTGACCGCGAGACGCTGACGCGCTCGCAGCTGGAAGAGAAAGCCGAGAAGATGACCCGCCAGCTGGACGTGCAGGGGCTGGAACTGCAACGGATGCGCAAGACCGCAGTGCTGTTGCGCGAAGAGCTGCGCCGCCTGCGCGAGGCGCAGGAGGCGGGCACTGTCGATGCGGCGCAGATCAACCGCGCCATGCTGGCAGAGCTTGACGCGCTGCGTGCCACGCGGCTGTCGGAACTGGCCGAACTGGACGAGATTTCCGCGGCTCTGGACGAACACATCACGGAGGCGGAAAATGCCTGAGCTTGAGATCACCGTAGGCGGCCGACCCTTCCTGGTGTCCTGCCAGCCGGGGGAAGAGCATTTCCTGCGCGCTGCGGCGCAGCTTCTGGACAACGAGGCACAGCCGCTTCTCGCCTCGATGGGCCGGGTGCCCGAGGCGAAGATGCTGCTGATGGCCGGGTTGATGCTGGCCGACAAGGTGGCGGCAACGGACGACGAGTTGCGCCAGCTGCGCACCCGTGTCGCCGAGCTTGAGGGTCGCCCGGCGCCCGAGGCGCAGCGGGTCGAGGTGCCGGTGATCCCGCCGCAGGTGCCCGAGACCCTGGCCGAGATCGCCGCCTGGGCCGAGTCCCTTGCCGATCGTCTGGACGAGCGCCGCCGCGCATGATGCGCGCTGCTGCCGCCCTGCTGCCGGCCCTCGCCTTGCCTGCCGCGGCAGAGTTGCAGGTGGCGCCGGTCGACTACATCTGTGATGCCGGCGCGATGATCTCGACCGCCTATGTCAACGACGGCGAGACCTGGGCCGTGCTTGTGATGATCGAAGACCGCATGGCTCCGCTCTGGCAAGAGATGTCAGCCTCGGGCGCGCGCTATGGTGACCCAGCGGGCGGGCCTTCCTACGTCTGGTGGACCAAGGGGACCGAGGCCACGCTGTATTGGAAGGACGCCGCAGGGCAAGAGAGCGTAGTCCTACAGACCTGCGTCGAACAGGGTGTTGGCGAATAGCACCCGGGCAGAATACCCTTCGCGTGAAGAGGTCGCAAGAATTCCGGCTTGCTTTGGAAAAGCCGCTGCCAGCAATTGGCCCGGGCCTGGGCCGGTCAACATAACATCAGGCGTTGGCTTCGCGGATCTTGTTCGCGGCTTCCTTGTTGTAGGAAACCCCCTTGGCTTCGAACAACGTGTCCAACTCGCCCGACAGCGTCATCTCGGTGACGATGTCGCAGCCGCCCACGAACTCGCCCTTGACGTAAAGCTGCGGGATCGTCGGCCAGTCGCTGAAATCCTTGATGCCCTGGCGTACATCGGGGTTCTCCAGAACGTTCACGTCGACGAAATCGACGCCCATGTAGTTCAGCACTCCGGCCACGCGGCTGGAAAAGCCGCATTGCGGCATCATCTTGGTGCCCTTCATGTAAAGCACCACGTCGTTCTTTGTGATCGTCTCGCGGATCTGGTCCTGCGCGCCCATGCCTTGTCCCTTTCAGTCCGGAGCTTTTGTCGTCAGCGCCAGCGCGTGCAACTCGCCATGCGCGCCGTCCATCTTGCCCTTCAGGCTGGCATAGACCGCGCGCTGCTGCTGCACCCGGTTCATGCCGCGGAAGGACTCGTCGATCACTTCCGCCGCCCAGTGGTTGCCGTCGCCCGCAGTGTCGATCACGGTGATCTTGGCCTGCGGGAATGAGGTGCGTATCAGCGCCTCGATGTCTTCGGCTTCCATCGCCATCGGCGGCCTCGCTGCTTGCCTTTTCCCCGATGTAGAACGACGGGACAGAACCCGCAAGTGTGGTTCAGGTTTCGAAGGCCAGAAGATAGACGTCGCGCCGGTTCTTGTCCGCGGCGGGGCCGAAGGCGATGAAGGCGAAGGCGAAGTGGCCGAACTTTGCCTCGCCGATGGCAATGTCGGAACGGGCGGGCAGGTCCCACCAGGGGGCCTTGGAGATTTCCAGCTGAAAATCCTGCGGCTTGCCGGTTGAGTCGGCCTTCAAGGCCTTGGTCAGAAGGTCCAGGCCCTCACCGCTCATCTCCAGCCGGATTTGCACGAAGCGATCCTGAAACCCGCCTTGCAGCGCGCCGATCACTTCGGTGTCCCTGGGTAGCGGCTGGCCGGTCTCTGCTTCGATCAAGGCAATGGCGTCCAGGTCGCAAGTGCCGCGCAGGCAATCCGCACGGGCGGGCGCGCAATGCAGGACGGCCAATGCCAGAAGCAGAGAACGGCGGCGCAGCGTCATGGCGAACCTCATGTGACCTGGGGCGGGGCCATCCTGCCTGACCCCCACCCGCGCACCAGTAGGGAAACCCCTCGTCTCAGGTCGGCAGGCGCCGGGCTTGCCATTCTGCCCGCGACATGGCGAACATGTGCAGATCCACCGACCGGCCCAGGCAGGGCCGCCACCAGTGTTGCCGCAACACGCCCTCGCGCTGGCAGCCGGCGCGCCTATAGACCTTGATCGCCCGGGCGTTTTCAGCCGAGGCATCCAGCCAGACCCGCGCCGCGCCCAGGTCACGGAATGCGTAATCCAGCAGCGCCGCGAAGAAGGCGTCGCCCCGTCCGGCCCCCGCCCTGTCCAGCGCGATGCGGAACAGTTCCACCCGGCCCGAGGGGTCACCGATCTCGCGAAAGATGGCAAAGCCTTCCGGGCCGCCGCCGTCGTCAAGGATCAGCACCCGTGCGGCAGGGCTGTCCAGCCAGCGCTGCAACTGCGCCTCGTCATCGTCGCCGATGAACGGCGCATAGTCCGGATTGCCGGTCAGGCTGCGGATGAAGCCGAAGTCCGCCGCGGTTGCGGCACGCAGGCGCATCAGACCCCCAAAGCCGTCGCGAAAGCGGTGCGATACAGGCGCGACAGGTCCGCCATCGGCTCCGCCTCTGTGCCAAGGGCGAAATCATCGCCGCCGAACTGGCCTACCAGTGTCACCTTCACGCCCGCCGCCTGGCCGGCTGCTTTCAGGCCGTCCATCGTCTCGGGCGGAACCGCCAGCAGGTAACGCGCCTGATCTTCGCCGAAGTAGAACCGGATTTCAGCGGGGTAGAGCCACAGGCCCATGCCCGCCCCATCGGCCATCTCGAAGGCCGCCAAGGCCAGCCCGCCATCGGACAGGTCGGCGCAGGCGCGGAACGCCTTGCGGTTGGCGCGGATGAAGTTGCCAGTGCGCTTCTCGACCGCCAGATCCACCTGGGGGGCGTCGCCCGCCTCGATGCCGAAGGCTTCGGCCAGCAGGGCCGATTGCCCGAGGTGGCCGGTCGTCTCGCCGATCATCACTGCCAGGTCGCCGGTCTGCGGCCGCCCGGCGATCAACTCGTCCATGGTCTGCAGCAAGCCCACTGCGCCGATGGTCGGCGTTGGCAGGATGCCCGACCCATCGGTCTCGTTGTAAAGCGAGACGTTGCCCGACACGATGGGCATGTCCAGCGCAATGCAGGCCTCGCCAATGCCCTTCAGCGCGCCGACGAACTGGCCCATGATCTCGGGCTTTTCGGGGTTGCCGAAGTTCAGGTTGTCGGTGGTGGCCAGCGGCAGGGCGCCCACGGCGGTCAGGTTGCGATAGGCTTCTGCGACCGCCTGCCGGCCGCCCTGTACCGGGTTGGCCTTGACGTAGCGGGGCGTCACGTCGCTGGTGAAGGCCAGCGCCTTGCCGGTGCCATGCACCCGCACCACGCCCGCCGGCAGGCCCGGGGTGACCAGCGTGTCAGCGCCGACCTGGGCATCGTATTGCTCATAGACCCAGGCCTTGCTGGCATAGCTGGGCGAACCGATCAGCGCCTTGAGACCTTCAAGAGCGCCGATGGCCGGGACCTCGCCAAGGGGTGCCGGGGCAAGGGCCGCCACCCAGGGCCGGTCATACTCCGGTGCGCTTGAGGCCAATTTCGACAGGGGAAGGTCGGCCTTGATCTCATTGCCGTGCAGGATCAGGAAGCGGTCTTCCGGAATGGTCTCGCCGATGATGGCAAAGTCCAGGTCCCATTTGACGAAGATCGCCCGCGCCTCGGCCTCCATCTCGGGCTTCAGCACCATGAGCATCCGCTCCTGGCTTTCCGACAGCATCATCTCGTAGGCAGTCATCGCTGTTTCACGTTGCGGCACGTCATCCAGTTGCAGCCGGATGCCAAGGCCGCCCTTGTCGCCCATTTCCACCGCCGAACAGGTCAGGCCCGCAGCCCCCATGTCCTGAATGGAAATCACCGCGCCGCTGGCCATCAGTTCAAGGCAGGCTTCCAGCAGGCACTTTTCGGTGAAGGGGTCGCCCACCTGCACCGTGGGGCGTTTTTCCTCGATGGTCTCGTCAAATTCGGCCGATGCCATGGTGGCGCCGCCGACGCCGTCGCGGCCCGTCTTTGCGCCAAGGTAGACCACCGGCATCCCCACACCGCTGGCGGCCGAATAGAAGATGGCATCCGTCCGCGCGATGCCGGCGGCGAAGGCGTTGACCAGGCAATTGCCGTTGTAGCTGCGGTGGAAGCGGACCTCGCCGCCCACGGTCGGCACGCCAAAGGCATTGCCATATGCGCCGACTCCCTCGACCACGCCCTTGACCAGATGCGCGGTCTTGGGGTGCGACGGCAGGCCGAAGGACAGCGAATTCATCGCGGCAATGGGCCGCGCGCCCATGGTGAAGACGTCGCGCAGGATGCCGCCGACGCCGGTTGCTGCGCCTTGATGCGGCTCGATGTAGGATGGGTGATTGTGGCTCTCCATCTTGAAGATGACCGCATCGCCGTCACCGATGTCGACCACACCGGCGTTTTCGCCCGGGCCGCAGATGACCTGCGGGCCAGTGGTCGGCAGCTTGCGCAGGTGGATCTTCGACGACTTGTAGGAACAATGCTCGTTCCACATGGCCGAAAAGATGCCCAGTTCGGTGAACGAGGGCTCGCGGTTGATGATCTGCAGGATGCGGGCATATTCGTCGGGCTTCAGTCCGTGTGCCGCCACCAGTTCGGGGGTGATTTGGGGTTCGCTCATCACAGGGCCTCCGGTCGCGGCAAGGGATACGCGCGCGTCCTAGCCGATGCGGCACCAAGGCGAAAGGCCCCACAGCGTGGCCACCGGATGTGAATCGGTTCCAGTCCGCCGACGAGCGGGACTGAAAAAAGAGAGGCCGAGCAAAAGCTCGGCCCAAGTCCAACAGGGAGGTATGAGACGGGCAAGTTGCCTCGCAGAACGTCTCGACGCCTGATTTATGGGCTGCTCATGAATCGTGCAAGGCGCTGATTGCCGCAGGTGCAGCATTCCCGCCATGCATGTGTTGCATAACTGCCCGATGTCGGGACAATCAGGACTGCTGCCGCTTCCGGTATTCCTGGATCTCGTCCATCACAAAATCTCGGAAGGCAGCCACCCGCTTGGAATGCCGCAATTCCTCGGGGTAGGCCAGGAACACCGGCACCTCGCCGCTTTCCACGTCGTCCAGCACCCGCACCAGATGCGGGAAGCCCTCGGTCACGTAGTCGGGCAGCACGCCGATCCCGAGGTGATTCAGCACTGCCTGCAGCACGCCGAAGTAGTTGTTGACGTGCAGGGTCGAGGGGATTTCGTAGCTCATCAACTCGGCCACCAGCATGGCACCCGCCGCCACCTGCGGCGTGCCCGGGTGTTGGCAGATCAGCCGGTGCTGCGACATGTCCTCCATCAGTTCTGGCGTTCCATGCGCGGCCAGATATTCCGGCGTCGCGTAAAGCCGCATGCGGATCTGCATCAGCCGCTTGCGGATCAGGTCTGCCTGGCTGGGCTCTTTCATCCGGATCGCCACGTCCGCCTCGCGCATCGGCAAGTCGAGCACGCGCTCCTCCAGCATCAGGTCGATCTTCAGCGCCGGAAACTGCTCGTAAAGTCGCGCAAGGCGCGGCGCCAGCCAGAGCGTGCCGAAGCCGGTGGTCGTGGTCACCCGCAATTCGCCAAAGACCTCGTCCTCACTGTCGCGAATGCGTGCGGCGGCTGCGTCCAGCCGCTTTGCCATCTGCGTGGTGGCGTCGAACAGCAATTCGCCCTGTTCCGTCAGGATCAGCCCCCGCGCGTGGCGATGGAACAACGTCACGTTCAGGCTTTCCTCGAGTCCGCGGATCTGCCGGCTGACGGCCGACTGGCTCAGGTGCAAGACCTCGCCGGCATGCGTGAGGCTGCCCTTGTCGGCCACCGCATGGAAGATTCTCAGCTTGTCCCAGTCCATCCACGATCCCTTCGCGACCCACTCACCATAGCACGAGCCATGCGTATAGCGAAAACCTGTTCCATCAGGAATGCCATGACGGGGTGAATTTTTCCGCACATGCAGCACTGCGGCTGCCTCGGCCCTTCCGTGCCGGGTCGGTTCTGCCTATGATTGCAGTCAAAGCACGGGCCAAGAACCCGCGGGCAGGAAAGGGGCAGTCATGGCGGTCGGCATCTTCGATTCGGGGTTGGGGGGGCTGACGGTTCTCGACGCCGTCGCGCGGCGACTGCCGCAAGTGCCTTTCGTCTACTTCGGCGACAACGCCCATGCACCCTATGGCGTGCGAACCGCCGACGATATCTTCGCGCTGACCTGCGCCGCCACTGAACGGCTCTGGTCCGAAGGCTGCGATCTGGTGATCCTGGCCTGCAACACCGCCAGCGCCGCCGCCCTGCGCCGCATGCAGGAAACCTGGCTGCCGAAGGACAAGCGTGTCCTGGGCGTCTTCGTCCCCCTGATCGAGGCCCTGACCGAGCGGCAATGGGGCGACAACTCGCCCCCGCGCGAGGTGGCGGTCAAGCACGTCGCCCTGTTCGCCACCCCCGCAACCGTCGCCAGCCGCGCCTTCCAGCGCGAACTCGCGTTCCGAGCCATCGGGGTGGACGTCGAGGCGCAGCCTTGCGGCGGCGTGGTCGATGCCATCGAACAGGGTGACGAGATCCTGGCCGAGGCCCTGGTGCGCAGCCATGTCGAGGCGCTGAAGCGCAGGATGCCTGCCCCCGAGGCTGCGATTCTGGGATGCACCCACTATCCGCTGATGGAACACGTCTTCCAGGAGGCGCTGGGGCCCGAGGTGAGGGTCTATTCGCAGGCCAGGCTGGTGGCTGAAAGCCTGGCCGACTATCTGGTCCGCCGCCCCGAATTCCTTGGACCCGGAACGGCTTCGAAGTTCCTGACCACGGGCGACCCGGCCTCTGTGTCGAACAAGGCGACCCAGTTCCTGAGGCGGAAGATCGTGTTCGAAAAGGCCTGACCGCCGGACTGAAGGCAAGCCGAGCAAGGTCCGCCGCGATTCTCGCGCGAATGTCACAGCGTGGCCGCAGCCGCTTCCCTTGGCCGGTTCGGTTGCTTATTCTGGCCGGATGCTGTCCCTTGCCGATCACCGCGCTGCCCGCATTGCCGCCCTGTGCGCCCCCGATGGCTGGTTGAACCTTGTTGCCCGGATCGACCTTTCCCCTGGCACCCACTTGGTCGGCGCTGCGCAAGAGGTCCGTCTGCCTTCCGGTCCTGATCTTCTGGGCACCCTGACCGTCGCGCGCGGAAGCGCCAGTTTCGCCCGGCCTGGCGCCGCGCCGGAACCGTTCTGCCCGGTTCCCGACGCATTCCCGCAACTGCGCGTGGACCCGTTCCTGCTTGAACTTCACACCGTTGACGGAACGCCCGCGCTGCGGGTACGCGACCTGTCGCTGACGCCGAAGGCAGACCTGCGATATTTCCCCGAGGCCCCGGACTGGACCATCCGAGCCGCCTGGGAAGAAATCGTGCCAAGGGCCGGCACCGTCGACATGAAGGGCGGCACCTCGGTCGCGGTGACCCTGACCCACCGGGCGCGTTTCATCCACCAGGGTTGCACGGTCACCCTGACCCCCACCCACTGGAAGGGCGGCAAGCCGATGTTCGTCTTTCGCGATGCCACCGCGGGCGAAACCTACGGCGCAGGCCGGTTCCTGATTGGCGAAGCGGCGAGCAACGGCGAAATCACTCTGGATTTCAACCGTGCCTTCACGCCACCCTGCGCGTTCACCGCCTTTGCCATCTGCCCCCTGCCGCCCCCCGGCAACGTGCTGCCCTTTCGCATCGAAGCCGGGGAACTGGCTCCCAACGCCGTGTCCTGACCGGCAAGCTTCGTCGCCAAGGCGTTTTGACCCGGCGCTGCGGATGCTGGACAGGCCGTGGCCTTCCGGCTAGAACGACGTCGTTAGCGCTAACAAGCACGAGGACCGCCCGATGGTATCCCGCGTCATTCCGGTCGATCCCTTCGAACTGGTGATCTTTGGCGCCACCGGCGATCTGGCGCGGCGGAAGATCCTTCCCGGCCTCTACCGCCGCTTCCTGGCCGGCCAGATTCCGCCCGAAGCCCGCATCATTGGTGCCGCCCGGGCCGATCTTGCTCCGGATGCCTTCCGCGAACAAGTTGCCGAGGCGGTGACCGAATTCGTTCCTCACACCCTGCGCGACCCGAAGGTCCTTGCCGATTTCCTGAAGCACCTCGACTACATCGCCATCGACGCCAAGGGCGAGGGCGGCTGGGCGCAGCTGAAATCCACTCTGCGCCCCGGCGTGATCCAGGTCTTCTACTTTTCGGTCGCGCCCGGTCTTTTCGGAGACCTGGCCGAGCGCCTGAACTCACTGGGCATCGCCGGGCCAGATGCCCGAATCGTGGTGGAAAAACCCTTCGGCCGCGACCTCGCCAGCGCCCGCGCCCTGAACGCCACGCTTGCCCGCCATTTCGAGGAACGCCAGATCTACCGGATCGACCACTATCTGGGCAAGGAAACCGTCCAGAATCTGATGGCCGTACGGTTCGCCAACATCCTGTTCGAGCCGCTGTGGAAATCGGAATACGTCGATCATGTCCAGATCACCGTGGCCGAAACCGTGGGCGTGGAAGGCCGCGGCACTTATTACGACACCTCGGGCGCGATGCGGGACATGGTGCAGAACCACCTGATGCAGCTTCTGTGCCTGATCGCGATGGAGCCCCCCTATCACTTCGATCCCAACGCCGTGCGCGATGAGAAGCTGAAGGTGATCCGCGCACTGGACCCGGTCCACCCCGATGACATCGTCCGCGGCCAGTACCTGCCGGGCGGGGGCGAGGGCGGCTATACCGACCATGCTGAAAACCCGGCCTCCCGGACCGAAAGCTACGTCGCGCTCAGGGCGCACATTTCGAACTGGCGCTGGAAGGGCACGCCGTTCTACCTGCGCACGGGCAAGCGGCTGCGGGCGCGGGCCAGCGAAATCGCCATCACCTTCAAGGAACCGCCGCACTCGATCTTTGACGACGAAACCGGCTGGCGAGAGAACGTGCTGGTGATCCGGCTGCAACCGGACGAAGGCATGCACTTGATGGTGATGATCAAGGAACCGGGGCCGGGGGGAATGCGTTTGACCCAGGTGCCCCTCGACATGTCCTTTGCCGATGCGCTTGGCGCCGAACACGCGGAAACCCCCGATGCCTATGAACGCCTCATCATGGATGTGATCCGCGGCAACCAGACTCTGTTCATGCGCGGCGACGAGGTCGAGGCCGCCTGGGCCTGGACCGACCCGATCATTCAAGGCTGCGAAGCCCGCGGCGACCGTCCGCAGGCCTATGACCCCGGTTCCTCGGGGCCGGAGGACGCGCTGATGCTAATGCACCGCGACGGTCGGCGCTGGCGGGAAATCCGCTGATGCGCTGGCACGATTACCCCGACCGCGAGATGCTGCACCTGAGCCTGGCGAACACCATCGCCGGGCAACTGGCAGATTACCTGCGCCGCGAAGGCAGGGCGACCTTGAGCGTGCCCGGCGGCGCCACGCCGGGACCGGTTTTCGACATCCTCTCGGGCGTCGATCTTGACTGGCCGAATGTTGCCGTGGTGTTGAACGACGAACGCTGGGTGCCCGAGGACAGCCCGCGGTCGAACACCCGCCTGCTGCGGCAAAGGCTGCTCTGCGGCAAGGCCGCCACGGCGCGGCTGATCCCGCTGTATCAGCCCGGCGCCGCGCAGCCCGAAGACGTGCTGGACGCCCTGTCGCAGGGGCTGGCACCGCATCTGCCGATCTCGGTGCTGCTTCTGGGCATGGGCTTCGACATGCACACCGCCAGCCTGTTTCCCGGCGCCGACCGCCTGGCCGAGGCGCTGTCGCCCCAAGCCCCGCCGTTGCTGCCGATGCGGGCCGAAGCCGCAGGCGAGCCACGGGTGACGCTGACCGCACCGGTGCTGCGGGGCGCGATCAACATCCATGTCCTGATCACCGGCCCCGAGAAGCGCGCCGCGATCGAACGCGCGGCAAGTCTGCCGCTGGACCAGGCACCGATCCGGGTGATACTGGATCAGGCCGAGGTGCATTGGGCGGAGTAAGGCCATGACCGACAAGTGGAAATCGGTGCGCGAGCATCACGCGCGGGTGCAGGCTCGGCCGATCCTGTCGCTGTTTGGCGATCCCGGGCGGGCCGAATCCTTTTCGGTCACCGCCGATGGGATGCTGCTCGACTGGTCCAAGACCAACATCGACGCCGAGGGCCGCGCACTGCTGGTGATGCTGGCCGAGGTTTCGGGTGTGGAAGACAAGCGCGCCGCGATGTTCGCGGGCGACAGGATCAACGACACCGAGGGCCGCGCCGTTCTTCACACCGCGCTGCGGGCCGGCGATCAGGCCGTGATCTGCGTCGACGGGCAGGACGTCATGCCCGGTGTGCGTGCGGTAAAGGCACGGATGGCCGGGTTCGCGCGGGCCGTGCGCGAGGGTCGGTTCACCGGGCAGGGCGGGCGCATCACCGACGTGGTGAACATCGGCATCGGCGGATCGGACCTTGGCCCTGCCATGGCGACCCTTGCGCTGGCGCCCTATCACGACGGGCCGCGGCTGCACTACGTGTCCAATGTCGATGGCGCGCATGTGCATGACACGCTGCAGGGGCTGAACCCGGAAACGACGCTGGTGATCGTCGCATCGAAGACCTTCACCACGGTCGAGACGATGACCAACGCCGATACCGCGAAACGCTGGATGGCAACCCGCGTGTCCGTTCCCGGCGCGCAGTTTGCCGCCGTCTCGACCGCCGGCGAAAAGACCGCGGCCTTTGGCATCAATGCCGAACGGGTGTTCGGCTTCGAGGATTGGGTTGGTGGGCGCTATTCCGTCTGGGGCCCCATCGGCCTGGCCCTGATGATCGCCATCGGGCCGGAACGGTTCGAGGATCTTCTGGCCGGCGGCCGCGCCATGGACGCGCATTTCAAGACCGCGCCGCTGGCCCGAAACATGCCCGTCCTCCTGGCGCTGGTGGGCCTCTGGCACAACCAGGTTTGCGGCCATGCCACCCGGGCCGTGTTGCCCTATGACCAGCGCCTGGCTCGTCTGCCGGCCTATCTGCAACAGCTTGAGATGGAGAGCAACGGCAAGCGCGTGGCCCTGGATGGCAGCGACCTGCCCACCCATTCCGGCCCCGTGGTCTGGGGCGAACCCGGCACCAACGGCCAGCATGCGTTCTACCAGCTGATCCACCAGGGCACCCGCACCGTGCCCTGCGAATTCCTGGTCGCCCGCCACGGCCACGAACCCGACCTAGCCCACCAGCACACCCTGTTGGTCGCCAACTGCCTGGCGCAATCCGAGGCGCTGCTGCGCGGCCGCAGCCTGGACGAGGCCCGCGCGCTGATGGTCGCAAAGGGACTGACCGGCGTCGAACTCGACCGCCAGGCCCGCCACCGGGTCTTTCCCGGCAACCGCCCGTCAACCACGCTGGCCTACGACCGGCTGACCCCCTTCACGCTGGGTCAGATCATCGCGCTCTACGAACACCGGGTGTTTGTGGAGGGCGTGATCCTGGGGATCAATTCCTTCGACCAGTGGGGGGTCGAACTGGGCAAGGAACTGGCATTGGCACTGCAGCCGGTGCTTGAGGGCCGCGCAGTGTTATCCGGCAAGGATGGCTCCACCGCGAGTCTGGTGGCCTTTCTCAGGCCCTGACCGGGCTTAGCGCAGGGCGGCGGTGACGATGACCTCGACCTTGTAATCCGGCGTCGCCAGCTTGGCTTCGCCGGTGGCGCGGGCGGGGGTGTGGCCCTGCGGCACCCAGGCATCCCAGACGCCGTTCATCTCGGCAAAGGTCGAGATGTCGGCCAGCCAGATCTGCGCAGACAGGATGCGGGTCTTGTCGGTGCCCGCCGCGGCCAGGATGCGGTCGACCTCGGCCAGGCACTGCCGGGTCTGTTCGGCCACGCCGTCGCCCGGATTGCCGACCTGGCCGGCCACCCACAGGATGCCGTTGTAGGCCACGGCCTCGGACATGCGACGGCCGGTGCCGTAGCGGGTGATGTCGGTGTTCATGCTGCCCTCCTGTCGTGCATTTCCTCGAATGCCTAGCCCGAAGCCCGGCCGAAGGGAAGGCCGCTCAGGGCAGAGGCTGGCAGGTGAAACCATCGCCCGAGGCGGCCGAGAGCCAGTCCATCGTGCCATCGGGGTTCATTTCCAGGGCCAGTTGGTAATCGTCGGCGAAGGTCAGGATGTAGCTGTCGCCGTCGCGGAGCACGTCCAGAATCTCCATCTCTTCGCCGCCCGGGTCATAGGTCGTTGCGGTAAAGGTGAAGATACCCACCTCGCAGTCCCATTGCCCTTCGAATGGCCAGGTCTGCGCCCCAGCGGGCGCACCGCAACCCGCCAGCATCAGACATGCCACAGCCAGAGCAGGGCGAGGGGTGATCGACTGAGATGGAGCGGGTGAAGGGAATCGAACCCTCGTCGTAAGCTTGGGAAGCTTCTGCTCTGCCATTGAGCTACACCCGCCTTGCGTGTTCGGAGGTAAGCGAAGGCGGGCCGGAGGTCAAGCCGTTCCGGCCGCGCCTCACGGTCCGCCGAGGCTCAATTCGACCCGCTCGCCGGCCTTGACCGTGAACGGCGTCTCGGTCTTCGGATCGCTGCTTCCGACAAGCGCCACGTAGTCGCCGGCGGGCAAGGTGGTCTGCCAGTCCGGCCCGTAACTGTAGCCGAACGAGGCCCGGTTGCCGTTGATGTCCTTGGTGGGCGAGACGATCTCGATGAACTCGTCCCCCGGGGTGGCAAAGGCCGCAACGCCTGCGTTCAACACCACCTTGATGTCGCTGCGCTGGCCGGCTTTGATCGAGAAGGGCTGCTCAACCTTGGCCGCGCCCAGCGTGACCACGGCGACATAATCGCCCGGCGGCAGGTCGAAGGCCGCCCCAGCGCCATAGGTGTAGACGACCGAGATGCGGTTGCCGTCCAGGTCCTTCTCGGGCTTGAACACCTCGACGAAGTGTTCGCTGCCGTCCACCTTCATCGCGTCGGTGTACCAGGCGTCGATGGCGGCCACGCCGATGCCCATCACCACGCGCTTTTCGACGATCTGGCCGGCGTCGATCACCACCGTCTCGTTCAGTTCCGCAGCCCCCAGCGTCACCTTAAGGGCGTATTCGCCCGAAGGCACCACCCGCCGCCCCGTCGCATAGCTGTATTCGACAAAGCCCTCGGGGCCGCGCAGTTCCCAGTAGGCGCCGTTGTCCGGCTCGCCGCCCTCGGTCGCGGTGACCGCGATATCGAAGACGCCCGCCTCCAGCACAGCGACCGGGCTGACCGGCGCACCAGCCGGGACCTCGACCTGCTGTTCGTCGATGATCTGATGCATCACCGTCTTCATGACGTACTTGCCTGGCGGCAGCGTGCCTTTTGCCGTGCCGTAAAGCGTATTCGTCACTTCGGTCGCCACCGCGCCATCGGGGCCGACGGCGTAGAAGTCGGCATAGACGGTCTCGACCAGATCGGCCGGCAGTCCCGGCCCTCCCGGGGCCAGATAGGTGACCAGATCGACGTTGTTTTCCACCACGGCGGGCTGCGGCTCGGGCTGCGGTTCCGGCTCGGGTTCGGCCAGCACCACGGTGGTCTTCAGCGCCTCGACCAGCGCGCCGGCATCGGCGGCCTGGATGTACTTGCCCCCGGTGTTCTCGGCCAGGCAGGCCACCGCGCGGCCTTCCTCTTCGGTGAGGCCAAAGCCCACCACATGCGCGGTGAAATCGACACCGGAGTTCTCAAGCTCGGCCCCCAGCGCGCAGGGATCGGCATTGCAGGTCTCGATGCCGTCGGTGATCAGGATCACCGTCGCCTTGGCTTCGGTGGATTTCAGTTCGGCGGCGGCCTGGCGCACCGCTTCGGTCAGCGGTGTCTTGCCCAGGAACTTCATCGCGTTCGCGGCGTCGATGATCGCCTGTCCCGTGCCCGCTGCGGGCGGAACCACCAGTTCGATATCGCTGCAATCGCCCTTGGTCCGATGGCCATAGGCCATCAGGCCGATCTCGGTTTCGGCCGGCAGGCTGCCCAGCACCGAGGCCAGCGCCTCGCGCGCGATTTCCAGCTTGGCGCGGCCGTCGATCTGGCCCCACATCGACCCCGAGGCATCCAGCACGATGATGCTGCGCCCCTCGGCCAGGGCGACGGACGACAGCAGGGTGGACCCCAGCAGCAGGGCAGGCAACAGGCGCATGGCAAACCTCGGTCGGAAAGCGGTTTGGCGCAACCCTAGGCCGAAGCTGCCTTGCCGATCAAGCACCAGTCGGGCAAGCCCTAGCCGCGCCGCCGCCTGCGGTCGCCGCTGCCGCCTCCGCCGGTGTTGAAGCTGACGTTGGGCAGGGTGACGATCCTGGCCAGTTCGGGGAAGGGGTCGACCGCGTGCGGAATCGCGTTGGCGGCGACGAAATGCTCCTGAAAGCGCGGCTCGATGGCGGTTTCGACCTTGTGGATGTCGTGCACCGTGGCCTCGATCTGGTCGCGCGCCGCCCGGTTCAGCAGCGCGATGCGGGCGCCGGTGCCGGCGGCGTTGCCGGCGCTGGTGACGCGGTCCAAGGGCACATCGGGGATCATCCCCAGCACCATGGCGTGCTTGGGGCTGATATGGGCGCCAAAGGCCCCGGCCAGGGTGACGCGGTCGACCTTGTCCACCCCGAATTCGTCCATAAGCAGCCGCGCGCCGGCATAGAGCGCGGATTTGGCCAATTGGATCGCGCGGATGTCGCCTTGGGTGACCATGATCCTCGGTCCGCCCGCATCACGCCCGTCATGCAGCAGGTAGGAATGCGTCCGGCCATGGGGCAGGGCGCGGGCGGTGCCGGTCTGATCGGCCGATCCGATCAGCCCGCTGGCATCCACCAGCCCGGCCATCCGCATCTCGGCCACCGCCTCGATGATGCCTGACCCGCAGATGCCGGTGATGCCGGTCTGCGCGGTCGCCTCGGCAAAGCCCGGATCGGTGGACCACAGATCGCAGCCGATCACCTTGAAGCGGGGTTCCTTGGTGGCGGGGTCGATCTCGACCCGCTCGATCGCGCCCGGCGCGGCGCGCTGGCCGCTGCTGATCTGCGCGCCCTCGAAGGCCGGGCCGGTGGGCGACGAACAGGCCAGCACCCGCGTCTCGTTGCCTAGCAGGATTTCCGCGTTGGTGCCGACATCCACGATCAGCACCATGTCCCTGGATTTGCCGGGTTCTTCCGACAGCGCCACTGCCGCACAATCGGCCCCGACATGGCCCGCGATGCAGGGCAGCACATAGACCCGCGCCGCCGGGTTCAGCGCCCCCAGGTCCAGGTCCTGCGCATCCAGGGACAGCGACCCCGACAGCGCCAGCGCAAACGGCGCCTGGCCCAGTTCCACCGGGTCTATCCCCAGGAACAGGTGGTGCATCACCGGGTTGCAGACCAGCACCATCTCGTAGATCGAGCCTGGGTCCACCCCGGCCTCGGCCGCGATGCTGCGCGCCAGCGAATCGATCGCCTCGCGCACCGCGCGGGTCATCTCGACATCGCCGCCGGGGTTCATCATGGCATAGGAGACCCGGCTCATCAGGTCCTCGCCGAAGCGGATCTGCGGGTTCATCACCCCGCTGGAGGCCAGCACCCGGCCGTCCGACAGGTCGCACAGATGCGCCGCGATGGTGGTTGACCCTAGGTCCACCGCCAGCCCGTAAAGCGGGCCATCATGGAAGCCGGGGAAGATGTCCAGCACGCGCGGCCGGGCGTCGTGGTTGCCCTGATGCACCACCACCGTCACCGTCCAGCCGCCCTTGCGCAGCACCGGCTGCAGCCGCCGCAGCACCTCGGGCCCGGCTTCGATGCCCTCGATCTGCCATTGCGCCGCCAAGGCGCGAGAAAGCCGCTCGAAATCGCCCGAAGGCTCGTGCATGTCGGGCTCGTCCACCTCGACGTAGACGGCGCGGGTGGCGGCATCCATCGCGATCACCCGCTCGGTTGCCGACTTGCGGATCACCTGCTTGTGGACCTGGCTTTCCGGCGGCACGTCGATGACCACGTCGCCCATCACCTGCGCCTGGCAGCCCAGCCGCCGCCCCTTGGCCAGCCCGCGCACCCGGTCATAGCGCTCTTCGACCGCGTTCCATTCGCTCAGCGCATCCGCTGCAACCGTGACGCCATGCTTGGAGAACTCGCCGTAACCCGGCACGATCTGGCATTTGGAGCAGATGCCCCGTCCGCCGCAGACGCTGTCGAGGTCCACTCCCAAGGCCCGCGCGGCGGACAGCACCAGAGTCCCAAGGGCAAACCGCCCCCGCTTGCCCGAGGGCGTGAAGATCACCAGGGCGTCGTCGGTCATGTGCGGTCCTTTGCCTCGTGAACGAAGCGATAGCGGATGTCGTCGAAACGGTCGGCGGCAAAGGTGTAGAACCAGCGCAAGGGGGCGCTGGCCCTCGGCACGCCATGCACCGCGCCGCCGGGAATGAACAGGGCTACCCCCGGCGCCAATCGTTGCGGCACGCCATCGACCAGCACTTCGCCTTCGCCTTCAAGGCCGAAATAAACCTCGGCCTCGGGGTGGGAATGCAGCGCGAAGCTGTCGCCTTCCGACATGATCGCCAGGCCACAGACCAAACCAGCGGTTTCGGTTGCGGGGGCCGAGATCAGCGTCCGAAAGCGGATCGTGCCGCGCGCTGGGTCGTCCCAGCGCTCGTCCGGCAAGGCGTTTGCGTTCACAAGGGTCGTTCGGGGCACGCACTTCCTCCTCATCGTGCCCCAAATCTAGGCCGCGCGGCGTGCGCTGCAAACGCCGGAAACGGCACCTTGGGCTCAGCCCCCGTCACTTCCGGCGTCTAGCCAGGTCAGAATCGCCGCCCGGTCGCCATCCAGCGCAGGCGCCGGGTCGCGGCCTGCGATCTCGGGCAGGGTGGACATCTTGATCGGGTTCCCCGGCGCGACGAAGCCCGGCCCACCATTGCGCGCGGCAACCGGCAGCACCATGGCGCGCGCCAGAAGTTGCGGGTCCTTCAACACCTGCCCCATGTCCTGCACCCGCGCCGTCGGCAGGCTTGCCGCCTCCAGCCGTGCGGTCCAGTAGTCCACCGTCTCTCCCAGCGTGACCGCCTCGATCAGCCGCTTCAAGAGTGCCTGGTTCTCGCAGCGCGCGGCGTTGGTGGCAAACCTTGCATCCTCGGCCAAGGTCAGCGGCAAGGCCGCGCACAGCCGCCTGAACATGTCATCGTTTCCCGCCGCGATGACGAAGAACCCGTCGCTTGCCCGATAAGTGGAGAACGGAGTGATCGTGGGATGCCGTGCGCCCGTCCGCCCCGGCGGCACGCCGGTGGCGGCAGCAATCGCTATCGCATGCTCCTGGATCGCCAGTTGCGAATCGAGCATCGCTACGTCCACCTTCGCGCCCAGCCCTGTCCTTTCCCGCTCGTACAAGGCCGCCACCACACCCTGCGCCAGGAACATTCCCGCCACGATGTCGCCAATGCTGGCCCCCACCCGGACCGGAGGGCCGTTCTCCTCGCCGGTGATGCTCATCACCCCCCCGCGCGCCTGCACCACCATGTCATAGGCGGGCTTCTGCGCATCGGGTCCGGTATGGCCGAACCCGGAAACCGCACCATAGACCAGCCGCGGGTGCCGCGCGTGCAGCACCTCGAACCCATAGCCCAGCCGGTCCATCACCCCGGGACGATAGTTCTCCAAGAGCACATCCGCCCGCGCGATCAGCCGCGCAAAGACCGCCCGGTCGGCTTCGGCCTTCAGGTCCAGGGCAATTGACTGTTTGCCCGCGTTCAGCGTGGCGAAGTAGGCGCTTTGCCCGGCCACGAACGGCGGAAACGCCCGCGTGTCGTCGCCCACCACCGGGCGCTCGACCTTGATGACCCGGGCCCCAAGGTCCAGAAGCGTGTGGCTGCAATACGGCCCTGCCAGAACATGTGTCAGGTCCAGGACGGTGATGCCGGTCAGCGGAGCCATGTCGAAACCTCCCAGGTTGCCGTACCCGAACAACCGAGTAGGAGCGCAAAGCGCAACAGGCAAGTCTCAAGGTCGCCGCACCACCTCTTCGCCGCCGTCGGGGCGCCTCGCGGTGCCCCTTTCTTCTGTTTTGGCACGATTCCACAGCGCGTCCATTTCCGCCAGGTCAGACTGCGCCGGGCTGCGGCCGGCCTCGGACAGCCAGTCCTCGATGCGTGCAAAGCGGCGGGTGAACTTCTGGTTGGCGGCCCGCAGGGCCGCCTCGGGGTCGACCTTCAGATGGCGGGCCAGGTTGGCGACGACAAAGAGCAGATCGCCCATCTCTTCGGCAATTTCGTCCTGGCTCAGCCTGTCGCGCGCCTCGACGACCTCGCGCGCCTCTTCGGTCAGCTTTTCGAGAACCTCTGCGGTCGAGGGCCAGTCGAAGCCCACCCGAGCTGCGCGGTTTTGCAGTTTCACCGCGCGGGTCAGGGCGGGCAGGGCCAGCGCCACGCCGTCCAGCACACGCGCGCCCTCGCTTGCCGCGCCACGTTCGCGGGCTTTCAGCGCCTCCCAGTCGCGGGTCTGCTGCTCGGCTGACTTGTCGCGGCTTTCGGTGCCGAAGACATGCGGGTGCCGGGCCACCATCTTGTCGCTGATCGCGGCCACCACGTCGGAGAACGCAAAGAGCCCGGCCTCCGAAGCCATCTGGGCATGGAAGACCACCTGCAGCAGAAGATCGCCCAGCTCACCACGAAGCTCTTCCCAGGCCTGGCGCTGGATGGCGTCGGCCACCTCATGCGCCTCTTCCAGGGTATAGGGAGCGATGGACGTGAAAGTCTGCTCGATATCCCAAGGACATCCTGTCTGCGGGTCTCGCAGGCGGGCCATGATGTCGAGAAGACGTTCGATGCCGCTGTCGAGGGCATGGATCGGGGAATCTGCAATCATCAGTCTCGGGCCTTTGCTTCGGCCCGAGACTAGACGTTTCAGGGGCGATGTCACGCCCCTGAGGTCTTAGAACGCAAAGTTCAGCCGCAGCGAGATTGTGTCGAGACCAAAGTCCGCCGTCTGCCCCAATCCGTCCGGATTGTCGCCAGAGGTGTCGCGGGTCAGGTATTCGAGCCCGAGCGTGAACTGCTGCGACACCGCGAACTCGGCGCCCAGACCGTAGGCGATACCGTCGGCTTTCCAGTCGTCGTTGGGGGGCTCGACATAGTTCGATTTCGAATAGCCAAGCACGCCGTACACCAGCGACTTGTTCATCGCGTAGCCGAGGCGCGCTTTCAGGTCGACGGTGTATTCGATTTCGTCGTCGCCGCCGAAGCCGGCAATGAAAGTGTCCGACAGCTTGCCGTAGGCGAGTTCGCCACCGTAGACCAACGCCCCCCGCTGATACAGATAGCCCACCTGGATCGCCGCGATCGAGCCGTCCTCGAAATCGAACGACGGACCGGGGGAGAAAGTCACGTCTGCCGAAGTCTTGCCATAGCTGAGACCGACATAAGGACCCGACCAGTCGTGGACGGCCACGGGAGCGACGACGACGGGGTCGGCCGGAACAACCAAGGGCCCACCTGCCATCGCGAGCGAAGCACTTGCGGCCAGTGCGGCCATGGACACCATCAAGCGAACCATTTCAAATCTCCTGCAGGGACTACTCACTGTAACGTTATCATACTTGGGCAGGATGCTTGAGCGTCCTCTGATCGGAAGCGATTGAAAGCGGGAAGTTTTCCCGGCTTATGGCAAGGCGGCAACAGTCCGGATCGCCGATTGCGGCTGCTTCCGTTTTCGGATTTGATCAAAGTCTGTCTCGCCCTCCCCGCAAAGGATTCTTCCAAGATGCCCGTGCTGAACCGTATTGCCTCATACGCCGACGACATGAAGGCCTGGCGGCGGCATTTGCACCAATACCCTGAACTGGCCTTCGACTGCCAGGAAACGGCGGCCTGGATCGCGGCGCGGCTGCGCGAGATCGGGGTGGACGAGATTTTCGAGGGGATCGCCAGGACCGGCATCGTGGCGATGCTGAACGGGCGGGGCGACGGGCCGGTGATAGGACTGCGCGCCGACATGGACGCGCTGCCGATCGAAGAAACGACAGGGGCGGCCCATTCGAGCCGCGTGAAGGGGAGGATGCACGCCTGCGGTCACGACGGGCACGTCACGATGCTGCTGGGCGCAGCCAGATACCTGGCAGAGACGCGGAATTTCTCCGGCAAGGTGGCGTTGATCTTCCAACCGGCGGAAGAGGACGGCGGCGGCGGCCAGGTCATGGTGCAGGAGGGCATCATGGAACGTTTCGGCATTGCCCAGGTCTATGGCATCCACAACGCACCCAACGTGCCCTTCGGACAGTTCCACACCACGCCGGGGCCGTTGATGGCCTCGGTCGATACTGCCTTCGTGTATCTGACCGGCAAGGGCGGGCACGGCGCCACGCCGCATGAATGCGTCGATCCGGTGGTGGCGGTGGTGGGGATGGTGCAGGCGGTGCAGACCATCATCCCGCGCAACGTCTATGCTTTGGACGAGGCGGTGCTGTCGGTGACCCAGATCCACACCGGCACGGCCAGCAACATCATCCCCGAAGAGGCGATGTTCTGCGCCACCATCCGCTGCTTCAAGCCCGACGTGCGGGCGCTGTTGAAGAAGCGGTTTCACGAGATCGTCGAGGGCCACGCGGCCGCCTATGGCGTGACGGCGCGGATCGACTACGACTGGGGGTATCCGGCAACCATCAATCATGAGGACCAGGCTGAGTTCGCGGCAGAGGTCGCGCGCGAGGTTTCGGGCGACGAGGCGGTGGACGCCCGCGCGAACCGGGAAATGGGCAGCGAGGATTTCAGCTACATGCTCGAGGCCCGGCCAGGGGCCTACCTGTTCCTCGGCACCGGCCCGGGGGCGGGGCTGCATCACCCGGCCTATGACTTCAACGACGAGGCGGCGCCGATCGGGGCCAGCTTCTTCGCCCGGCTGGTGGAACGCGCCCAGCCCCTGGCTGCGGGGTAATGCGACATAGACTTGTCGGGGCGGGGCGGTCGTGGTTTGCTGCGGGCATTCAACCGAAAGGGTGCCTTGATGAAACTGCGCGTTCTGGGTCTTGCAGTTGCCTTGCTGGTTTCGGGATCGGCCGCTATGGCCGAGGAATACATCGCCTTCCAGTCTCCCACCGGGAATATCCATTGCAGCCTGTATCAATGGAACGGCACCACGACGGTGCGCTGTGACCTGCGGGAATACACGCCAAGCTACACCAAGGCCCCGCCGAACTGCGAGTATGACTGGGGCATGTCCTTTGCGGTCGACAGGCAGGGCAAGGGTTATCTGGCCTGTGTGTCGGATTCGATGGTGGACCGGGGCAATCCGGTGCTGCCTTACGGTGAGGCCGTTTCCCTGGGCGGAATTTCCTGCGTTTCGGCCAAGACCGGCATGACCTGCACCAATGCCGCGGGGCATGGCTTCTCGGTGGCCAAGGCCAGGCAGAAGCTGTTCTGACGGTGATCCGGCCGTGCGGCGCGAAATGCGCCGCACGGCCCTTGCCTCGTCGTCGCCTTGCAGGCTCCTCCTCGAAGGGGGGCGCTGCCCCCGTCTTCGCTGCCGCGAAGACTCCCCCGGGATATTTGAGGACAGATGAAACGATCTTCCGGCTTTCATCTGTCCTCAAATATCCCCGCCGGAGGCATCCGCGGTCTATGCCGGGAACCACACCACAAATGAAGCGTCGCGTGGATGTCGAGCGGCCGAGCCGGTTGCGGCGCAGCCGCAGAGGCGAGAGGACAGAAGTGCGGCCGCGCCTGCGGCCGCTTCGCTTGAAAACCGCCGATTGCGCCCCGGACCCGGGCTTGACCTTCCGCGGACCAGGCGGCAGCTTGACCCGCGCCCGGATCCGCGACGTCTCCGCTGCCGAAATGACGACGCCTGCCAGACCCGAGGTTGCCAGCATGGCCCTGGAAGATGCCAAGACGGAAGCCGACACTGCCTTCACCCGCAAGGGGTTGCGGGGATATGCCTTCGAGAACGCCTTCGGCGGCGCCACCAGCTTCCTGCGCCGCAATTATACCAAGGACCTGACCGGCGTCGACCTTGCGGTCACCGGCGTGCCCTTCGACCAGGCGGTCACCCATCGCAGCGGCACCCGCTTCGGCCCGCGGGCGATCCGCGAGGCCTCGGCCCTGCAGCCCTACGACCCGCCTTACGGCTGGCCGACCAACCCGCTGGAGGAATTGGCCATCGTCGACTATGGCGACCTTGCCTTCGACTATGCCAAGGTGGCTGACTTTCCCGACCGGTTGACCGACCACATCCGCACCGTTCTGGCCGCCGGCCCGGGGACGATCACCCTTGGCGGCGACCACTTCATCACCCTCCCGATCCTCAGGGCCTATGCCGAGAAGTTCGGCCCCCTGGGCGTGATCCAGTTCGATGCCCATTCGGACCTCTGGCCAGACGACGACCTGACCCGCATCGACCACGGCACCATGATGTACAAGGCGGTGAAGACCGGCCTCGTGGACCCCAGGCGCAGCGTCCAGATCGGTATCCGCACCACCACCGAGGACGATCTGGGCTTCACGGTGATCGATGCCCGCGAAGTGCATGAGAAGGGGGTCGCGCATGCCGTGGCTCTGGCCAAGGACATCGTCGGCGATGACCCTGCCTACCTGACCTTCGACATCGACGCGCTGGACCCCGCCTTCGCTCCCGGAACCGGAACCCCGGTCTGGGGCGGCCTTGCCTCCTGGCAGGCGGCGGCGATGCTGCGCGACCTGGCCGGCATCAACATGGTCGGCGGCGATGTGGTCGAGGTCTCGCCGCCCTATGACACCACCGGTGCCACCGCCATCGCCGGCGCGCATGTGGCGTATGAACTGATCTGCCTTTATCACTGGGCTAGGACACAAAGATGAAACGCGCCATGGGCCTCACCGTCACCCTGCTGATTCTCGCCTCGCTGGCCTTCGCGGCCTACGTCCGCCTGGCACCCAGCGATCCGGCCCGCTGGCACGTTCCGCTTGCGGCCGGGGCAGACACCGACCCCTGGGATCAGGTGGTGCCGATGGAAGGCGCCGCCGCGCTGCGCCTGTCGCCCGCCAAGGGCGCCCCCGCAGACCTGCTGACCAGGCTCGACACCATCGCGCTGGCCACCCCGCGCACCACCCGCCTCGCCGGCAGCCCGGAGGAAGGCCGCATCACCTGGGTCACCCGCAGCCGGCTTTGGGGCTTTCCCGACTACACCACCGCCGAAGCCCGCCCCGACGGCCTTTACATCCACGCCCGCCTGCGCTTTGGCAAATCCGACATGGGCGTCAACGCCGCCCGGCTGACCGACTGGCTTTCGCGTCTGTGATTTCGTCGGTCCAGCAAATTTCCCACGGGGGTCCAGGGGTGTGAAATCCCCTGGGCCTCCACCCTTGACCGGCCGGTCGGGAACAGCCAAACCCCCACCCCATGGTCCCGCTTGACAGACTTGCCCAGATCACCCAGCGGTTCGAGTTTCTCGAGGCCCGCCTCAACGCCGGTGCTGCCCCCGCGGACATCGCCCGGATCAGCCGCGAATACTCGGACCTCAAGCCCGTGGCCCTGGAAATCACCGCCTACCGCCTGGCGCTGACCGACCTTGCCGATGCAGAGGCCATGCTCTCCGATCCCGACCTCAAGGCCCTTGCCGAAGACGAAATCCCCGTGCTCCGCGCTCGGATCCCAGAGATGGAGGCGCGCCTCCGTCTCGCGCTGTTGCCGAAGGATTCCGCCGATGCCCGCCCCGCGATCCTGGAGATTCGCCCCGGCACCGGCGGTGAGGAAGCCAGCCTCTTCGCCAGCGACCTCGCCCGGATGTATCAGCGCTACGCCGAACGCATGGGCTGGCGCTTCGAAATCCTCGAACAGCAGGTCTCCGATCTGGGTGGCCTCAAAGAGTTCACCGCCCATATCCAGGGCGAGGGTGTCTACGCCCGGATGAAGTATGAATCCGGTGTCCACCGGGTGCAGCGCGTGCCGGAAACCGAAGCAGGCGGGCGCATCCACACCAGTGCGGCTACCGTCGCCGTGCTGCCCGAGGCGGAAGAGGTCGACATCGACGTCCCCGCCAGCGACATCCGCATCGACACCATGCGGTCCTCGGGCGCCGGGGGCCAGCACGTCAACACCACCGACTCGGCCGTGCGGATCACCCACCTGCCCACCGGCATCGTGGTGACATCCTCGGAAAAGTCCCAGCACCAGAACCGCGCCATCGCCATGCAGGTGCTGCGGGCGCGCCTTTTCGAGGCGGAACGCGAACGCCTGCACAGCGAACGCGCCGCCGACCGCAAGGCCCAGGTCGGTAGCGGCGATCGAAGCGAGCGCATCCGCACCTACAACTTCCCGCAAGGCCGGATGACCGACCATCGCATCAACCTGACGCTCTACGCCCTGCCGCAGATCATGGCCGGCGACCTGGACGAGGTCATCGACGCGCTGATCGCCCACGACCAGGCCGCCAAACTGGCGGAGATGGAAGGGTGACGGCTGAGGGTGCCTTGCGCGGCGCGATTCCCCGCCTGCGCTCGGCCGGCATTGAAGACGCTGCATCGGACGCCCGCCGCCTGCTGGCCCACGCCCTGGGCATTGCCCCAGATCGCCTGACGCTGGTGCTACCTGACGAGATGACGCCGCTGCAGGTGGCGGCCTATGAGAAGGCCCTCCAGGCCCGCGAAAGCCGCCGCCCGGTCGCCCAGATCACCGGCCAGCGACTGTTCTGGGGCCGCCCGTTCCGGGTCACTGCCGACACGCTGGACCCTCGCCCGGAAACCGAAACCCTGGTGGCCGAGGCTCTGCGCGCACCTTTCACCTCTGTCCTTGATCTCGGCACCGGTACCGGCGTGCTGCTCGTCACCCTCTTGGCCGAACGCCAGATGGCCAGCGGCGTTGGCACCGACCTGTCGCCTGCTGCCCTTGCGGTCGCCCGCGCCAATGCGGAAAGCCTTGGCGTCGTCCCGCGGGCGCGCTTTGCCATAGCCGACTGGCTTGACGGGATCGAGGGGCGGTTCGACCTGGTCGTCTCCAACCCGCCCTATATCGCGGCCAGCGAAATGCCCGGCCTTGCCCCCGAGGTGCGCGACCACGAACCCCGCCTTGCACTGACCGACGAGGCCGACGGCATGGCCGCCTATCGCGCGCTTGCCGCCGGGGTGCCATCCCACCTTGCCCCGGGCGGGCGGCTGCTCCTTGAGATCGGCCCGACGCAAGGTCGGGCGGTCGCCGCGATGCTCGCCGCAGTGGGGCTGACCGATATCCACATCCTGCCCGACCTCGATGGCCGCGACCGCGTGGTCGCCGCCCGGATGCCGGGCTGACCCTGGGCAAATCCGCCACAATCGCGCCAAACTGCACGAATTCACGGCATTCTTCCACGGCTTGCGGCAGAATCCCCTTGCCAGTGTTCACGCCGCGTGGTTATCCAACGTCATGCGAAGAAGGCTTGGGCCACGCTTGGTCCGCCCTTCGCATCAACCCGATCCTGCCGGATATTCCCCTGGGCCCCCTTGCGGTCCGTGACACGGGCCAAGGCAGACCACTGGATCAAAGGCAAAGATGCGCTCTTCGAAGAAACGCTCGCGTTCCAACCAGAACCGCCCGCGCACGCTTGGAAACATCATCAACCGTGTATTCGATTCGTCCGGGCCGGAAGGCAAGGTCCGCGGCACGCCGCAGCAGATCATCGAGAAATACCAGATGCTCGCCCGCGATGCGCAGCTCTCGAACGACCGCGTCGCCGCCGAGAACTTCCTGCAGCATGCTGAGCACTACACCCGGCTCTTGGCCGAGGCGCAGCGTGAAATGGCTGCCGAGCAAGAGGCACGGCAGTCCCAGTTCCAGCAAGGTGGCAACGGAAACACCACCAACAATGGCGGCGGCAACCGCGAACGCGAGTATCGCGACCGACCCGATTTCCGTGACCGCCCCGATTTCCGCGATCCCGGCGCCGAAGATCAGCCGGTGGTCGAGGTGCTGGATTTCAGCAGCGCCGATGAGGCTGGTCTGGTCGAAACCCCCGAGGCCGCCCGCCGCGACCGCCGCGATGACCGGCCGCGCGATGACAGGCCGCGCAGCGACAAGCCGCGCGAGGACAGGCCGCGCGAGGACAAGCCCCGTGAGGACCGTCCCCGCGAAGACCGCCCGCAAGGCGACCGCCTGCAGTCCGAACGGCGTGATCGCGATTTCCGCCGCGACCGCGACGACCGGCGCCGCGACACCCCGGTTGCCCCGGTCGAAACGGCACTGCCGGATTTCATCACCGGCGGTGCCTCTGCGCCCGCGCCGGCCCCGCAGGCGCCCGCGTCTGAGACCCCGGCCAAGCCCGAACCTGAGTCCAAGCCCCGCCGCGCGCGCAAGCCGCGCCCGGAGGCCGAGGTTCCCGGCAAGCCCGAAGCCGCCGAGTAGATCGCGCCCGGATCGCACTCTTTGCGGTTCAGCCAAAGCCCCGCGCCAGGGCGCAGAACGCCTCAAGCCCGATCTCCTCGGCCCGCGCGGTGGGTGGAATGCCGGCCGCCAGCAACCGCGCCTCGATGTCCGGCCCCAGCCCCTTGAGCGAAGACCGCAGCATCTTGCGGCGCTGGTTGAAGGCCATCGCGGTGATCCGCATCAGCAGCTTTTCGTCGGCCGCATAGCGTGGCGCGGGCAGGGCCACCAGATGCACCACCGCCGAATGCACCTTGGGCGCCGGGGTAAAGGCCTCGGGTGGCAGGGTCATCACGATCCGCGTCTCGCAGCGCCACTGCGCCAGCAGCGCCAGCCGGCCGTAGGCCTCGGTCCGCGGCTTCGCCACGATGCGCTCGGCCACTTCCTTCTGGAACATCAGCGTCAGCGATTGCCAGAACGGCGGCCAGACCGCGGGCGTCAGCCAGCGGATCAGCAACTCGGTCCCCACATTGTAGGGCAGGTTGGCCACCACCTTGACCGGCGGCGTCAGATGCGAGCCGAGGTCCATCCCCAGCGCGTCGCCGTGCAACACGGTCAACCGCCCGGGACAGGCCGCCGCGATCTCGGCCAGCGCGGGCAGGGCGCGGGCGTCCTTTTCCACCGCGACCACATGGCGCGCGCCTTCGGCCAGAAGGCCTCGCGTCAGCCCGCCGGGGCCGGGGCCCACCTCAAGCACGTCGAACGCCGCCAGATCGCCGGCACAGCGCGCGATCTTGGCGGTCAGGTTCAGGTCCAGCAGAAAGTTCTGCCCCAACTGCTTTTTCGCCACCAGATCATGCGCCGCGATCACCTCGCGCAGCGGCGGCAAGCCATCGATCGTCCCCAAGACCGCCTCTTCTTCATTTTCCGCCTGAAAATATCCGACGGGGGTCCGGGGGTGTCAAACCCCCGGGGCCTGCCGCCCGCGCCGCGCAGCCATGTCCTGCGCCATCCGCAAGGCCGCCACCAAGCTGGACGGGTCGGCCACTCCCCGCCCGGCAATGTCATAGGCCGTGCCATGGTCGGGCGAGGTGCGCACGAAGGGCAGGCCCAGCGTCACGTTCACCCCACCGGCAAAGTCGATGGTCTTGATCGGGATCAGCGCCTGGTCGTGATAGGCGCAGACCGCGACGTCATAGCCCGCCCGCGCCGCTGCATGAAACATGGTGTCGGCGGGCAGCGGGCCGCGGATCGCCATCCCTTCGGCCGCCAGCCGGGCGACCAGAGGGCGGATCATCCGCTCGTCCTCCCAGCCCATCGCCCCGCCTTCGCCGGCATGCGGGTTCAGCCCGGCCACCGCGATCCGAGGCTGCGCGATGCCGAAGTCGCCGATCAGCGCGGCATGGGTGATGCGGATGGTGTCTTCCAGCAGATCGGCCGTCAGTGCCGCGGGCACCTGCGACAGGGGAATGTGGATCGTCGTCGGCACCACCCGCAATTCCGGGCAGGCCAACATCATCACCACGCGGCCGACGCCCGCCAGATGTGCCAGATATTCGGTATGGCCCGGAAAGGCGAAGCCCGCGCCATCCTTCAGCGCCTTCTTGTGGATCGGCGCGGTGCAGACGGCCGAGGCCGCACCCGCCTGCACCAGCGCCACCGCGCGAGCGATCACCTCGATCACGCCCGCGGCATTGGCCGGGTCCGGCTGGCCCGGAACGGCCGGCGTGGCAAAGGCATAAGGCAGCACCGGCAGAAAGCCCGGCGGGACCGAAGCCGCCTGACGCGGCGCTGCGATTTCCTGCCACGGGGTCGCCCCCGGCAGATGCCGCGGGTCGCCCAGCCAGAAGAACGGAACCTCTGCCCCAAGCACGGCGCGGGCCTTCACGGCGATCTCGGGGCCAATCCCGGCTGGATCGCCCGATGTCAGGACGACGGGGGCGGGTGTCACGGCTCGCGGATGAAGGCCGCTGCGCGCAGCTCTTCCAGATAGCCGTTGGCCAGGCCTTCCAGTTTCAGGTTCAACACCTGCTCGCGCACCTGATCGCGGGTCGGCTCGGGCTCCATCACCTGTTTGCGGCCGCACAGCATGACCAGCCGGCGAAGGCCCGAACGCGAAAGTGTCGTGGAAATCTCGCCGGCATCAAGTCTCGCCAGCTCCAGTGCCACGTCCCGCGGCACTTCGGCCATGCTGGCGGTGGTGATGGTAAGGCGGTCCTCGGGCAGGCCCCGCGCGTCGTCGTAAAGGTCGAGGCACCGGCGATTGTCGGCCTGGATGCGGGCGATTTCGGCGGCATCGTCGGGCACCAGGAACTCGGCCCATTCGACCGAGACCTCCAGCGGCTCGGCGGTTTCGTCCCGGGCCACATCTCGCAACTGGAACAGCACCACAGCGCCGGGAACCACGACCGGCTTGGACACGTCGCCCGCGCCAAGCCCCAGGATCTCTCCGGCAATCGCCGGCGGCAGGTTCGACAGCGGCAGCCAGTCCAGCCGGCCGCCACGGCCGGCGGTCGGCGCGGCGGAATGGCGCCGCGCGGCGGCAGCGAATTCGGCCTCGCTGTCGATCTCGTCGCTCAGCCGATTGGCAAGCGCCATGGCGGCGTCCTCGTTGCCGGGCTGGGCCGGGATCACCAATTCCGACACCAGCACCCGCAGCGCGCGCGGCCGCGCGGTCGCCTCCAGCGCCTTGTCCACATCGGCCTCCGAGGCCGAAACCTGGCCGCGGAACCGCTCGCGCACGACCTTGCGCCAAAGCACGCCGGCGGTGACGAAGTCGCGGAAGGTTTCGGCGGCGATGCCGACCTTCTGCAGTTCGCCGACCAGCTGTTCGGCCGTCAGATTGGCGCGGCTGGCGAATTCGTTCATCCCGTCCAGGATTTCCTGCTCGGTCGCCTTGATGCCCAGACGCTTGGCCTCGGACAGCCGCAGCTTGTCTTCGGTCAGCGCCTTCACGGCCTCGGTCTCGGGGTCACCGGGTGCGCGCAGCAGCTGCATGAACATCGCGCGCTGCATGACCTCGTAGTCTGAAATGACCGCATCGTTGACGTAAAGCCGCGGCGCGAAAAGGTTCTGCGCCAACGCCGGAGCGGCGCCTCCAGGCACCTCGGGCAGGGTCAGGCCCAAACCCGCCCACCCGGCCAGCGCGGCGACCAATGCCACCCGTTTCGCCCGCATTCCCCGTGCCGCCTTGCGTTCCATGCCGCCCGCCCGCCCGCCGTCCTGTTCAGTTCGCCCGCCTATGGCACGGGTCTTTGCCCTTAGCGGCATCGCCGCGACGGACCCGCCGCCGTGCCGCTGCCAAAGCCGACAAGATCGACCGAAAGGCCGAAATCCGTCGTCGGCGTCACACTAGTCGAGGACGTGAACCGACGCGAGAGGGAAAGATTCACCGTCACGCATTCGTTGCGGAATTCCACACCCAGGCCTGCAAGGGTGCCGCGTTCAGCCTCGAAGTCATAGCTGCCCGACAGCATGGCCGAGAGCGAGGGGGCAACCTTCCAGAGTGCATCGAAGGTGAACTCGCGCGTCCGATCCGGCCGGTTTTCGCTGAGGTCCGCTTCGGCCCAAAGCGCCGAGGTCGCCAGCGCCAGCCGATCGCGGTTCAGACTCAGCCGCACCTCGCCCTTCGACAGGCTGAAGCTGTCGTCGAACACCAGCCGTCCAGTGGCGGCAAGGCCGGACTGCCAGTCGACGTTCGCCGCCACCAGCCAGTCGGAACTGCCGCCACCCAGGCCCGAGGCCGGGCCGAACTGGCCATAGTTGCGGTCGCGCAGCACGCGGCCCAGGGTCAGGCCCATCGACCAGCCGGCTGGATCATGCCGGGTCCAGGTCACACCCAGGTTCACACGCGCCCCTTCCTCGACCGCATCCGAGCCGGGAAAACGGTCAAGCGAGAAGAGGTTGCCCTCATCGAACTCGACCAGTGCGCTGTCTTCGTTCGGGATATCCGCGCCGTGCTGGCCGGCCCAGACCAGCTGGATCACCGGCTCGATGACATGCGTCGCGCCGCGACCCGTGGTCTTGACCCAGGGCCAGCGCAGTTCGACCCCGGCGGCGCTGTGGACGCGGCTGAACTCGCCGGCAAAGCTGGCGTCCTGGGCTATGGTAAAGGCTTCGGCCTGCGCCTCGCCCAGAATCGTGGCCTCGATCCCTGCCGGCAGGATGAAGCTGCGCCGCCAATCCACACGGGCCGAAATCCGGCTCATGTCGCGGCCGTCGGCGATGCTATCCAGGTCTGCTCCGTCCGCTGGGTTGGTCGAGGTGCGGACATGGCTGTGGGTCTGCAGGCGGAACCCGCCTTCGCCGCCCAACGCGCCCAATGAAAAGCGACGATGGAACGTCAGGTCGGTGACGAAGCCGGGAATGGTGGTGTTTTCCTCATCGTCGCGCAGGGTCTGGAGACTGATGATCCGACCCGCGAAATATCCGTTGCGGCGGGTCCGGGTCAACTCGATGCGGCTGTCCAGCCGGTCGGCATCGGAAATGCCATAATCCAGCAGATAGGCCGGGTCCGACGCCGTTATGCCCTTGAACGTCAGCTTGAAGCTGTTCGGCAAATCGAAGGCGCCCGTGGTTTCCAGGTAGCCACGGGTATCGCCAAGAACCAGTTCATCACGCGATACCGCGCCGGCGATCTCGATCATCCCGGTGGCAAAGGCCTGGCGATAGCGCAGTTCCAGCGTCCTGCCGGCCTTGGTGCTGAAATAGGGCGTCAATGTCAGGTCGCGGCTGGGGCCGAGGGCTATGAAATAGGGGATCTTGAGACCCGTGCCCAGGCCCGAGGTGGTGCGAAGCTGCGGCATCAGAAAGCCGGTGGCCCGGTCGAGTGTCGGGTCCGGCATCCGCAGGCGGGGAATGTAGAACACCGGCACGCCGGCGACGCGAAACTGCGCATGGTCGAAATAGAGCTGTCGTTCCATCTGATCGTGTACCACCCGGCGGGCGCGGATTTCCCACAGCGGGACCGGATGCTCGGCGCAGACCTGGCAGGACGAGGCGACCACGCGATCAAGCGCGGTGTAGCGGCCAGCGACCCGCATCATGCGGTTCGAGGCCAGTTGCAGTTGCTGGTTCAGCACCAGCCTGGCACTCTCGAGAACGCCCTCGGTCAGGTCGGCCGAAAGTTCGGCGGCCGAGGCAAGGATCAGCGCCTTGCCGGTGTCGTCGATCAGCGCGATGGGTCCGTCGATCAAGAGCCTGTCGCCGGCTTGGTCATAGACGATCCGGCTGGCGCGAAGTCGGGTGCCGCGGAAGAAGACTTCTACGTTGCCGCTGGCGATCAGGCGGCTGTCGTCGGCGATCTCAAGCCGGTCCGAGACCAGCGTGGCGCGGTCCTGGGCCTGGACCTGCGCCGGGGCTGCCAGCGCAAGCGCCAGCGCGGCCAGGCCCAGGCAGAGGAATCGGGGCAAGCGCATGGGCTAGCCATCCTCCAGATGCAAGAGCAAGCCAAGAGCCAGCATCACGGCGGCGACCGGCGGGCTCCAGGCTGCCAATGCCACCGGGATCTGCCCGGCTTCGCCCAGAGCCTGAGCGAAGTTGCGCAGAAAGAACAGCGCAAACCCCGCCAGCATGGCGTAGAGCACCATCTGTCCGGTTCCGCCAAAGCGGACGTGACGCATGGTGAAGCCTGCGGCTACCAGCACCATGGCGGTCAGCAGAAGCGGCTGCGCCAGTTCCATCTGGAACCACAGCCGGTAGGCCCGGGCCGAGAATCCGGCGCGTTCGAGGTCTCCGATGAAGGCCGGCAGCTGCCAGATCGGCACCGCCGAGGGGGTGCCAAAGCTGTCGCGGATGCGCTCGGGCGTCAGGTCCGAGGGCAGCCGGGTGCCATCCGGCCAGATCTCGGCGGCCACCTCGGGGTTCGGCGCGTCGAGGTTCCACAGCTTGGCTCCGTCCAGCCGCCAGGCCCCGGTCTCCAGCCGTGCCGCGGCGGCCTCGATCCGGGTGAGGGGTGTGCCTTCCGGGCCGAAGGTCAGGAAGCTTACGGCAGTCAATTCGGTCCCGTCCAGGTTCGCCCGCGCCGCCTGGATCACCGTCTGTCCGTAGTCACCGCCCTGCCGCAGCCAAAGCCCGGTGTCCGAAACCGAAAGCACCGCACCATCGGTCAGAAAGCGCGAGCGCAGTTCCTCATAGGCCTTGGACGTGGCCGCGACCAGCGGGTTCAGGACACCGACGGTCAGGACACCCACGGTCAGAGCGGCAAGGACCGGGGTCAGCAGGAAGCGCAGCCCCGAGCGACCGGCCGCGCGCACGACCACCAGTTCCGAAGACCGCGCCAGCGACAGGAACAGGGTCATCGCCGAGATGATCAGGATCAATGGCAGGATGCGGTACAGCGACTCGGGCACGTTCAGCAGCGAAAGCCTGGCCGCATCGGCCAGACCGGCGCCCTTGCCCGACAGCCGCCGCAGTTGTTCGATCATGTCGATCAGCATCAGGATGCCGAAGAAAACCAGGAACACCTGGCCAAGGGTCAGCAGGAACCGCCGGGCGATGTAAAGCGATAGTGTCATGCCGCCGCCCCATCGACCGCGGCAGGATCGTAGCCCAACTGTCGCGGCCGCTGGGCCAGCCACAGCAGAACCGCCGAAACCGCCAGCCCCAGCGCCGGGGCCAGGTACAACAGCAGCCACCCCATGTCATTGCGCAATGCCACCCCCGAGGCTGACGTCGCCACCATCTGCAGGCCGATCAGCAAGAGCACCGCCAACCCGACCTGCCGCCACAAGCCAAAGCGGGAAAACCCGCCCAGCATTAGAGCGGCAAAGCCAAGCAGCGGCGCAGCCAGCCCCAGCAACGGCCCGGCCAGCCGACTGTGCGCTTGTTCAAGAAAGACGGCGCGCGTGGTGCGCATTGCCTCGATCCGGACCGGGTCAGCTTCCAGCAGGTCCAGGGTGGACAGTTCGTCCACCTGTTTGCGGCGCACGTCGTCGTCCTGGACGATGGCGCCCAGGTCCAGGGTGAAATCATTGAACCGGGTGATCGAGATGCGCGGCGGAACATCGCGCGTCAACCGTTGCGCCGCGCCATCCAGCATCACCAGTTGCGGCGCGGTTTCGCCGCGCACGATCAGCGCCCGTCGCGCGGTATAGACCACGCGGTCGTTCTCGCCGCGCTCGTCCGACAGGAACAGGTCGTTCAACTCGCCCAGGGGCGTGATTTCGCGGATATAGATCGTCAGGCCGTCGGCCGGGTGCAGGAACCGACCCTCGTTCAGGAAGCGGGCGGTGACGTCCGCGGAGATCTCGGCGCTGCGCGATTGCAGTCGGCCCTGCGCCATCGGCACCAGCACATTGGCGAGGACCAGATGCATCGCCATGACGCAAACCCCGAACAGCACCACCGGCCGCGACAGGCGCACGGCCGAAAAGCCGGTCGCCTGCATCACCACCAGCTCCGATTCCTGGCTTAGCCGGTTGATGGCATAAAGGCAGGCCGCAAAGGCCGAGACCGGCAGCACCAGGCGGATGACGTTGGGCAGCGACAGCAGCGAAAACTCCAGGAACACCAGCGCTGACTGGCCATCGCCGATCAACTGGTCAAACAGCCCGACGGCCCGGTTGACCCAGTAGACCGCCACCAGCAGCAAGCTGAAAAAGCCGAAAAGCTGCAGCAGGTAAGACAACAAGTAACGGTCGAATCTTGCCAAGAGGAACCCGGGTTTCCACAAGATGTTGCGTTTCAACTGGCCGGACCCTAGCCGAATTCGAGGCCATGGAAAACTCATATCTGGTCAAGTCCGGGGCATCTGGATAGCGTTGCGGCGATGGCCCGCCGACCCGTTCCGCCGCTGTGCGGGCGGGGCTGCAGTTCGATGAAACCCCTTTGCGCAAGGTGACTTTGCGATGTCGCATCCCGTTCCCGTCCAGTTCCGCGAAACCGAGGTCGAGGCGCTGATCGCCGCCGAGGGGCGGATTGCCATTCTGGTCGAGCCGGGCACGGCATTGGGTCCGGCAGGGCGGCGGATCGACCGGGCCACGCGTGGGGCGGTGGCGCGGGCGCTGGCCTCGGACGCCGCGGCCAAGCTGAAACCGGGTGAGGCGATGGACCTGGCCTATCCGGCGGGCCTGGCCTGCGACGCGCTGCAACTGGTGCGGCTGCCCAAGCGCACCGACACCGCCGCTGCCCGCAAGGCCGGCGGTGCAATCGGCCGGGGTCTGGGGGAAAAGCCGCTGACGGTGGTGGCCGAGGCGCATCCGCGCGCGGCCGAGGTGGCCCTTGGCCTGGTGCTGCGGGCCTATGACTTTACCGCCCACAAGTCGGGCGAGAAGAAACTGCAAGGCCCGGTGCGGATGATGGTCGCGGCCCCCGAGGCGGTGGCGGCCGAGGTGGCGCCGCTGATGGCGCTGGCCGAGGGCGTCTGCTTTACCCGCGATCTGGTGAACGAGCCGGCGAACGTGCTGACGACGCAGGATTTCGCCGAGCGCCTGCTGGGCCTGCGCGACCTGGGCGTCGAGGTCGAGGTGCTGGAAGAGGCAGAGTTGGCCAAGCTGGGCATGCGCGCGCTGTTGGGCGTGGGGCAGGGGTCGGAGAGCCCGTCCAAGGTGGTGGTGATGCAGTGGAAGGGCGGCGCCCGGGATGACGCTCCGCTGGCGCTGGTGGGCAAGGGCGTGGTGTTCGACACCGGCGGCATCTCGATCAAGCCGGCGGCGGGCATGGAAGAGATGACCATGGACATGGGCGGCGCGGGCGTTGTCGCGGGCGTGATGCGCACGCTGGCGCTGCGCAAGGCAAAGGCCAATGTGGTGGGTCTGGTGGGTCTGGTCGAGAACATGCCCGACGGTCGCGCGCAGCGGCCGGGCGACGTGGTGCGCAGCATGAAGGGCGACACCATCGAGGTGATCAACACCGACGCCGAGGGCCGTTTGGTGCTGGCCGACGTGCTGTGGTACGCGCAGGACCGCTTCAAGCCGAAGGGCGTGATCGACCTGGCGACGCTGACCGGGGCGATCATCATCGCCTTGGGCCATGAGAATGCGGGTGTGTTTTCCAACGACGATGCGCTGTGCACGTCCTTCCTCAAGGCCGCGATGGCGGAGGGCGAGGGCGCCTGGCGGATGCCGATGGGCGAAGGCTATGACGCGCGGCTGAAAAGCCGGATCGCCGACATGATGAACGTCGGCGGCCGCGAAGGTGGTGCTGTGACGGCGGCGCAGTTCCTGGCGCGGTTCGTCAAGCCGGATGTGCCATGGATTCACCTGGATATTGCCGGGGTGGCGCTGTCGAAGGCCGACCAGCCGCTGGCGCCGAAGGGGGCCACCGGCTGGGGCGTGATGGCGCTGAACCGGCTGATCCGCGACCGCCATGAGGGCTGAGGACGGCGGAATTCGCGCCAAGTCCGGCTTGAAACCGGGGCGTGCCGCATGGGGGTGGTGAACTTCTACCACCTGACGCGGTCCACCCTGGACGAGGCGGTGACGATGCTGTGCGACCGCGCGCTGGCGCAGGGCTGGCGGGTGATGGTCCGCGGCCCCGACCGCGCCGCGCTGGAGCGGCTGGACGCGCGGCTGTGGCTGGGGCCGGAGGACGGGTTTCTGCCGCACGGGCTGGAGGGCGGGCCGCAGGATGCCGATCAGCCGGTGCTGCTGGGGCAGGGTCCGGCGGTGAACGGGGCGCAGGCGGTGCTTCTGCTGGGTGCCTTGCCAGTGGACCCGGCCGAGGCGGCGGCGCTGGAACGGGTCTGGCTGCTGTTCGAGGATGCCGATCAGGCCCAGGTCGCCGCGGCGCGGGGGCAGTGGACGGCCGTCACTGCGGCGGGGTTGCCGGCGCAGTATTGGGCCGATGCCTCGGGCCGGTGGGAGAAGAAGGCCGAAACCGGCGCGGCCTAGCGCGACAGGATCATCCGGTCGTCGGCGATTTCCACCCGGAACTGGCGCAGGTAATCCATGCCCAGAAGCGAGATGTCCATCTCTCCGTCGGTGACATAGGCCGGAACGCCGGTGTCGGTGAACGGCCCCAGCGCCACCTGCGGCAGGGTCACGCGGGCGGTGCGGACGGTGCCGTTGGCGGTGGAAGCCTCGCCGATGAAGACCAGCGCGGCCGGGTCGATGCCCAGCCGGGCGGCATCATCGCCCGACAGCACCATGTTGGTGGCGCCGGTGTCGGCGAGGAACAGGACGCCGGTGCCGTTGATGTCGAGCGTGGCGTAGAAATGCCCGTCGCCGGCGCGCGGCAGCTCGATCTCGCCCGCCTTGGTGACGCTTTGGCGGGGCATCACGTCCTGGCGGATGTCACCCCAGAGGCCGTAGCCAGCCATTACGCCCAGGAAGATCAGCCCCCAGGCAAGGGCGGTGCGCAGGGCCTGGCCCAGGCGCTTGCGGTATTCCACCATCACCCAGCCGCCCACGGCGACCAGCAGAAGCACGAGATAGGCCATGCGGCCAAGGGTGTCGCCATCCATCAGGGGTCTCCTTTGCGGCCGATATGGGGGCGGGGCGGGCGCAAGGGAAGATCAGCCGACCAGTCCGGTCTGGCGCACGCCGTCGATGACGAACTGCACCGCCAGCGCGGCCAACAGCATGCCCAGCAAACGGGTGATCACGATCACCCCGGTCCGGCCCAGAAGGCGTTCCAGCGGCGGCGAGGCGAGCAGGAAGGCGAAGGTCACCGCCATCATCGCCAGCATCAGCCCGATCACCGCCGCCGCGCCGCGCCAGTCTGCGAACGGGGCTGCGCCGGCCTGCGCTTCGGCCTGTCCGACCAGCAGGATCATCGAGGCGATGGCGCCGGGGCCGGCGATCAGCGGCGTGGCCAGCGGAAACACCGAAGGGTCGTGGTCGGGCTCGGCGTGCTGGCCCTCGCGCCGCTGGGTGCGGCGCTCGAACAGCATGTCGAGCGCGGTCAGGAACAGCAGGATGCCGCCGGCGATGCGGAAGGCGGGCATCGAGATGCCGACGAAGCCCAGGAGGGATTCTCCCGCCAGCCCGAACAGCGTCAGCAGGGCCGCCGCGATCAGGCAGGCACGCTGCGCCATGGCGCGGCGCTGCCGGGCGTCCATCCCGCGGGTCAGGGCGATGAACATCGGCACCAGCCCGGGCGGGTCAATCACCACGAAGAGCGTGGCGAAGGCGGTGATGAGAAAGGCGCTGTCGGGCATGGCGACAGGCTAGCGCGCTGGGGGGCGATCTGGAAAGCGCTATCCCGTCGGGCGCCGCAGGCCGGGGGGCCAGCCCCCCGGACCCCCGGAGGTATTTGGGCCAAGATGAAGGATCAGACGATGCGGGGGCCCAGGGTTGCGGGGTCGGTGCCGGGGGTGGACCAGAATTCGGTGGCGAAGGGCGGGAGGAGCGCGGTGGCGCGGTCGAGGTCTTCGCGCAGGATGGATTTGCGCAGGGCCAGGGCGGTGGCCTCGACGCAATTGGGCGGGGTCAGGTTATGGTGGGGGCGAAGGGATTGCGCTTCGGCCGTCCAGTCGGCGCGGGTGCCGGGGGGGATGGGGTCGGCAAGGTGCCAGTCGGCAACGAAGAGGGCCCGGAGCGTGGCGGGCAGGACTTGCGCGAAGTCGATGGCCTGTTGCGGCGTCAGGCGACGGCGGAAGGCGCGCAGCACGCCTTCGACGGCGGTGAAGGTGGCGTTGTCGGAGGTGAGGTTCATGGCATCGCGGGCATGGGCCAGGAAGGCCTGCCATTCGCGGGTGGACTGGCGATAGGTCCAGGGCATGGGCATGGTCCGGCCTCCGGTACCGATGTGATCGTGTCAGATGGCGTCAAGCTGGCGGAGCGCGCGACCGTACTTGCCGAGACGTAGGGCATCGCTTTCCGTCACTTCGGGCAGACGGCGCACATCAAGATTGTCCAGCAGGTCGGCTCGCTTGACGCGCCGCGACACGGGGTTCTGGCGGCAGCGGTCGATGAATGCGGTATAGTCCTCGGCCTCGGACTGTTTGGTGACGAGGGCAAGCGCGGCAAGCACCTCGTCCGAAAAACCCTCTCCGCGCAGGCGGTCCAGACTCCAGCCAGGGCAATCCTCAATCACGTCGTGCAGGACGCCAACGATCCGCTCGGCATCGCCTTCCAGCGACAGCATCACCCGCAAGGGGTGCAGGATGTAGGGGGCGCCTGCCTTGTCCTTCTGTCCGGCATGCGCGGTCACCGCAATCTCGATGGCGCGTTCGAGGGGAGTCATGTGGCGTCCTCCAGGCGTTCGTGAGCGGTGATCCAGAGCGCCTCGGCCCGGTGTTCGGCCTCTTGCAGTTCGGCGGCCTTGGCGGTGAGCGCGTCGAGGTCGGGTTTGCGGGCCGGCGTGTAAAGGGCGGGGTCGGCGAGTTTCTCGGAAAGTTTCGCCCGCATGTCGGACAGCTTGGCCAGGCGGTCTTCGCACTTGCGGACTTCGGCGCGCAGGGCGGCGAGGTCTTCCTTCGCGGATTTTGAATTCTTTTCAGAGGGTTTCGCGGTGGTCTTCACGGGATCTTCGCCGGCCAGAAGCTGGGCGCGATAAGCGTCGAGGTCTTCGGTGAAGGGGGTGACGGTGCCGCCTTTCACCAGCCACAGCCGGTCGGCGACCAGGTTCAGGAGGTGCATGTCGTGGGAAACCAGGATCACCGCGCCGGTGTAGTCGGTCAGCGCCTCGACCAGGGCCTCGCGGGATTCGATGTCGAGGTGGTTGGTGGGTTCGTCCAGGATCAGCAGGTGCGGCGCGTCGATGGTGGCCAGCAGCAGCGAGAGCCGGGCCTTCTGGCCGCCTGAGAGCCGCGCGACCAGCGTGTCGGCCTGGTCAGCGGTCAGGCCGAAGCCGGCCAGCCGGGCGCGGTGCTTCGAGGCATGCTCGGCCGGGCGCAGGCGGGCGACGTGCTGCAGCGCGGTCTCATCCGTGTGCAACTCGTCGACCTGATGCTGGGCGAAATAGCCGATGCGCAGCTTCGAGGCGCGGGCCAGACGGCCTTCCGAAGCTCGAAGTTTCCCGGCCAAGAGTTTGGAAAGGGTAGATTTTCCTTCGCCATTGCGGCCGAGAAGGGCAATCCGGTCGTCCTGGTCGATGCGCAGGGTCAGGCGGCGCAGCACCGGCGGGCCGTCATATCCGGTGGCGACGGCGTCGAGCGTCAGGATCGGCGGCGCGAGTTCCTCTGGCTCGGGGAAGGTGAAACGCGCGAGCGCCGCCTCTTGCGGGGTTGTGGCGAATTTCAGCCGCTCGATCATCTTCAGCCGCGACTGGGCCTGGCGGGCCTTGGAGGCCTTGTAGCGGAAGCGGTCGACGAAGGCCTGGAGATGGTCGCGTCGGGCCTGGGTGCGGCGGTTCTCGGCCTCGGCCACGGCCAGCCGGGCAGCGCGGGTCTCGGCAAAGGTGTCGTAGGGGCCGGTGTAATAGGTCAGCTTGCGGTCTTCGAGATGCAGAATGCCGGTGACGGCGCGGTTCAAGAGACCGCGGTCGTGGGAGATGATGATGACGGTGTGCGGGTAGCGGGAAAGGTAGTTTTCCAGCCAGAGCGCGCCTTCGAGATCGAGGTAGTTGGTGGGTTCGTCGAGAAGCAGGTAGTCCGGCTGGGCGAACAGGACGCCGGCGAGGGCCACGCGCATCCGCCAGCCGCCGGAAAAGGCCGAGCAGGGTTGCAGTTGCTGCTCCGGCTCGAACCCCAGGCCGCGCAGGATGGCCGAGGCGCGGGCCTCGCCCGACCAGGCGTCGATGTCCGCGAGGCGATGCTGGATGTCGGCGATGCGGTGGGGGTCATGGGCGGTTTCCGCTTCGGCCAGAAGGGCGGCGCGTTCGGTGTCGGCGGCGAGGACGGTGTCGAGAAGTGAGGTTTCCGACGAGGGCACCTCTTGCGCGACGCCGCCGATGCGGGCGCGGGCGGGCAGGCGGATGGCGCCGGATTCCAGCGCCAGCTCGCCCCGGATCAGCCGGAAGAGGGTGGTCTTGCCGGTGCCGTTGCGGCCCACGAGGCCGACCTTGTGACCGGTGGGAATGGTGGCTGAGGCGCCCTGGAACAGCGGGCGGCCTTCGACGGAATAGGTGATGTCCTCGATGCGCAGCATGGGGCGGGATTGCCCGATGCCGGGGGCGGCGTCAACCGCGGGCTCAGTCCATCAGGCCGGCCAGCAGTTCGGCGGGCCAACTGCGGTAGGCAATCAGCGGCTGGTCACCCTGATCCGAGAAGACGAAGACGTTCAGCGTGGCCAACTGCGATGTCATCCGGCAGAACCGGTCTGGTCCGTCCAGCGGCACCGGGCAGACGTCAAGGTCGACGTGGGGGACGGATTCCTCGAACATCGCATAGGTGAAGGGCAGGGTCGGCGGGGCCTCTTGTGCCAGGGCGGGCAAGGGCAGCAGGGTGGCGAAAAGAAGGCTGGGGCGGAGGGGCATGGTCGGCCTCACAAGCGAAAATCCCGAGTATTTTTATCGGAGGATTCTCTCCGGGCAAGCGTCAGCCTGTCGCAGGCCGTCTTTTCTTCATCCCGGGCGCGTGCTAGCAGCCCGGCCATTACGGACCACGGGCCAGCAAGGCCCCACCCAGCATGGAGAGCCAGATGGCCACCGAACGCACCCTGTCGATCATCAAGCCCGACGCCACCAAGCGCAACCTGACCGGCAAGATCATTGCCAAGTTCGAAGACGCCGGCCTGCGGGTCGTGGCGTCGAAGCGCATCCACCTGACCCCGGCGCAGGCCGGCGAGTTCTACGCCGAGCACAAGGAGCGCGGCTTCTATGGTGAATTGGTGGACTACATGGCCAGCGAGCCGGTGGTCGTGCAGGTGCTGGAAGGGATCGGCGCCATCGCGAAGAACCGCGAAGTGATGGGCGCGACCGATCCGGCGCAGGCCGATGCGGGCACCATCCGCAAGGAATTCGCGCTGTCGAAGGGCGAGAATTCGGTGCATGGCTCGGACAGCCCGGCCTCGGCGGCGCGCGAGATTGCGTTCTTCTTCTCGGGGCTTGAGCTGGTCGGCTAAGCGCGGAAACGATTTCCGAAGCCGGAAATCGTGGACGGAATTCGACGTCGAATTCCGTCGCCCGGGATCAGCGGCGTTCCACCACGCCGAAATAGGACAGGGCCGCCTCCAGATCGGAGCGGCCCTTTTCCTTGGTGCCCTGAAGGCTGGCTTTCAGCGCATCGAAGCGCAGACGCAGGGCCTTTTTCTCGTCGCCCTGGCAATCGTTCCAGGGCCGGCCCTGCAGGCCCATCACCAGCACGTAGTAGCCGATGAAATGCGGGGCTGAACCGGACAGGAGAAGCCGCCGGTAGGCCTCGTCCGCGCCGAGGGCGCGGATTTCATCGGCCGAGTGAATGCCCGCGCGGGCAAAGGCCGCTTCGCTGGCGGGGCCGAGATTGGGGATGGACGAGACCGGGTCGGACATGGCGCCTGCGCGAATGCAACAGGGGCCAGCGTGACGGCTGGCCCCCGGTTTCGTCAAGGCGTCTTCAAGGCGTCTACAGGGCAGGGGTCAGATCGACGCCCAGTCCTTGTAGATCGGCTTGCCGGCCTGCGGCTGCGGCGTGGCCGTGCCCGGCTGGGTCTGCTGGGGTTGTGCGGTCGGCGCCGGGGTGCCGCCCTGTTGAATCTGTGCCGTGGCCATGTGACTGCTCTCCGCTCTGGCTCTTGTTTCCGATACCCCTTGATTGCGCCCCGGGCGTGGCCCGGGCAAGTCAGGGATGCGGCACCTTTGCGGATTTCCGAATCACAAGTGCGGCATTTGCCACAGGGTCAGGTCAATTCACTCGCCGGAAAGCCGATTTCGGCAAGGGCGGCAACAAGGGCCGCGGTAGGCGCGCCTTCGGCGCGGACCTGCCGGGTGGCCAGATCGACCTCGACCTTCGCCGCAAGGGGGGCCAGGGCGGCCTCGACGCTGGCCTTGCAGTGGCCGCAGGTCATGTCGGGAACGGAAAGCGTGGTCATGGGAGTGCTCCTTTTGCCCCCATATGGGCGTTCCGGTCGCTGGAAGGTCAAGGGCAAGCCTGCGGTCGGCGGCGGGCTTGACCTTCCCGTGACTGGAAGCCCCATATGGATGGGGAAGGAGTCTCCCCGATGAACGCCCCCGCCCCCGTGAACGAGACCGCCCGCCTGCACCTGGAGGGCATGTCCTGCGCCAGTTGCGTGGCGCGGGTCGAGCGGGTGCTGACGGCGCAGGAAGGTGTCGAGACCGCCAGCGCCAATTTCGGCACCGGCGAGACACTGGTGCGGTTCCATGCGCCGGCCACGCGCGAAGGCATGGCGGGCGCGCTGGCGAAGGCGGGCTATCCGGTGAAGCCGCTGGTGGTGGACCTGTCGGTCGAAGGGATGACCTGTGCCGCCTGCACTGGCCGGGTGGAACGGGTGCTGAAGGCGCAGCCCGGGGTGGCCTCGGCGGTGGCGAACCTGGCCACGCGGCGGGCGCAGGTGACGCTGTGGGAGCCGGTGCCGCCGGAACGGCTGGCGGCGGCGGTGACCAAGGCGGGCTATGTCGCCACGCCGCTGGCTTCGGCCAGGCCCGCCGATCCGCGGGCGGAAGAGCGCAAGTTGTGGCGTGCAGCGGCCCTGGCGGGGGCGCTGACGCTGCCGGTGTTCGTCACCGAGATGGGCGGGCACCTGATCCCGGCGTTTCACCACTGGCTGGGGATGACCTTCGGCACGCGCCAAATCTGGCTGATGCAGTTCGTGCTGGCGACGCTGGTGCTGGCCGGGCCGGGGCGGCGGTTCACCCTGAAGGGCTTGCCGGCGTTGCTGCGCGGGGCGCCGGACATGAACAGCCTGGTCGCGGTGGGCACCCTCGCCGCCTGGGCCTATTCGACGGTGGTGCTGTTTGCGCCCTCGCTGGTGCCGGCGGCATCGCGCGCGGTCTATTTCGAGGCGGCGGCGGTGATCGTGGTGCTGATCCTGGTCGGCCGGGCGATGGAGGCCCGGGCGCGCGGGCAGGCGGGGGCGGCGATTGCGCGGCTGGTGGGCCTGCAGCCGAAAACCGCGCGGCTTGAGGACGGGACCGAGGTGCCGGTGGCCAGCCTGCTGCCGGGAATGCGCATCGCCCTGCGGCCCGGCGAGCGGGTGCCGGTCGATGGCGCGGTGGTCTCGGGCGGCTCAGCGGTGGACGAATCCATGCTGACCGGAGAGCCGCTGCCGGTGGCCAAGCGCGCGGGCGATGCGGTCAGCGCGGGCACGGTGAACGGCACCGGCGCGCTGACGGTCGAAGTGCGGACGGTGGGCGCGGGCACGGTGCTGGCGCGCATCGTGGCGCTGGTGGAAGAGGCGCAGGGGTCCAAGCTGCCGGTGCAGGCGCTGGTCGACCGGGTGACGCTGTGGTTCGTGCCGGTGGTGATGGCGATTGCCCTGGTGACGGCGGCGGTCTGGCTGGCGGTGACGGGCGATATCGCCCGCGCGCTGGTCTCGGGCGTGTCGGTGCTGATCATCGCCTGCCCCTGCGCCATGGGCCTTGCGGTGCCGGTGTCCATTCTGGTCGGCTCTGGCCGGGCGGCCGAGTTGGGGGTGCTGTTCCGGCGGGGCGACGCGTTGCAGCGGCTGGCCGGGGTGACGCGCGTGGCCTTCGACAAGACCGGCACGTTGACCGAAGGCAAGCCGCGCGTGATGGCGGTGCATGGGCCGGGCTGGGTGCTGCCGGGCGCGGCGGCGGTCGAGGCGTCCAGCGAACACCCGCTGGCGGCGGCGGTGCTGGCGGCGGCGGGCGAGGTGCCCGAGGCGACCGGCTTCGTGGCGCACCCGGGCCTTGGCGCCGAGGCGGTGGTGGCGGGCGCGCCGACCCTTGTCGGGGCGGCGCGGATGTTTCCGACCATACCGCCCCGGCTGCGGGTGCTGGCCGATGAGGCGGCAGCACAGGGGCAAAGTGTCTTGTTCGTGGCCCGCAACGGCGCGGTGCAGGGCCTGATCACGGTGGCCGACGCGCCGCGCGCCAGTGCGGCGCGGGCGGTGGCGGCGCTGAAGGACATGGGCGTGACCCCGGCGATGATCAGCGGCGACAGCCCGGTCGCGGCGCGGGTGGTGGCGGCGGCCCTGGGGATTTCGGACGTGTCGGCGGGCGTTCTGCCCGAAGGCAAGCTGGACCTGATCCGCACCCAGGGCGGCGCCTTTGTCGGCGACGGCATCAACGATGCGCCGGCGCTGGCGGCGGCCGAGGTGGGCATCGCCATGGGCACCGGCACCGATGTCGCCATCGAGGCCGGCGAGGTGGTGCTGATGCGCGGCGACCCTCTCGCCGTGGCCAGTGCCATCCGCCTGTCCCGCGCGGTGATGCGCAACATCAGGCAGAACCTGGCCTGGGCGTTCGGCTACAACGCGGCGCTGATCCCGGTGGCGGCGGGCGTGCTGGTGCCCTTCGGCGGGCCGCAGCTTTCGCCGATGCTGGCGGCAGCGGCGATGGCGCTGTCTTCGGTCTTCGTGCTGACCAACGCGCTGCGGCTGCGTTTCGTCAAGGAGGTGACATGAACATCAAGGACGTCGCCGCCCGCGCCGGCCTGCCGGCCAAGACCATCCGCTATTACGAAGAGATCGGCCTGATCCGGCCCTTGCGCGCCGCCAACGGCTATCGCGCCTTTCGCGAGAGCGACCTGCACAAGCTGGAATTCATCGGCCGGGCGCGGTCCCTGGGCTTTTCCATCGACGATTGCCGGTCGCTGCTGGCGCTGTACGAAGACAAGGCGCGGGCCAGCGGCGATGTGAAGGCGCTGGCCGAGCGCCACCTGCAACGGATCGAGGCCAAGCTGGCCGAACTGCACGCGATGCAGGACACGCTTTCGCAGCTTGTCCATGCCTGCAAGGGCGACGCGCGGCCCGATTGCCCGATCCTGTCGGGCCTGGCAAAGGGGCCGTCCTGCTGCGCCTGAAAGCCTCAGGCGACGCGGAGGATCTTGTCCAGCGTGGTGTTCTCGACCACCAGGTCGGCCACGGTGCTGCGGTCAAGCCGGGCGTAGAAGGCATCCAGCGCCTCGGCCAGGACGCAGTTCAAACGGCACCCCTCGGCCAGGGGGCATTCCGGCGCTGTGCCCTTGAAGCATTCGGCGAAGGGAATGACCTTCTCGAAGGCGCGGAAGACCTCGCCCACGGTGATGCGCTCGGCCGGGCGGGCAAGCTGCAACCCGCCGGTTCGGCCGCGCACGGTGTGCAGGAATTTCTTCTGCGCCAACAGGTGGATCACCTGGGCCAGATGGTTTTCCGAGGCGCCGGTCGCCTCGGCAACCTCCTGCCGGCGGACAGTGCGCCCGGTGTTGATCGCGCAGAACATCAGGGCGCGCATCGCCAGACTGGTTCGGGTGGTCAGACGCATGAAGACCTCCTCAGGATTGTCCAGGGAAATTGGGCATGTGAGACTTCGCAAACCATGATCCAGATCAGAAATCCGGCCCGGCCGGCGCGAATTGGTGTCGGTCCGATGCGTCATTTCGCCCCTGTTAACGCCACCATAGCGAAAATTTCGGTTTACAATTGTATACATATGACATATTCAGATGTGAGCATGCGTAGAGGGGGAGGCGTGATGCAAAGCGATATGCGGCTGTTGGGCCGGCGTGGGTTCCTGGGGCTGGCGGCTGGCGGAGCGGCGGTCGCAGCCACCTTGGGACCGGCACGCGCGGCGAAGGTGCGGACTTCGGCACGGATTGTCATCATCGGTGCAGGTGCGGCGGGCACCTCCATGGCGAACCGGCTGGTCGAGCGTCTGGAGGGTGCCACGATCACGCTGCTTGATGGTCGGGCGGACCATTTCTATCAGCCGGGCCTGTCACTGGTGGCAGCGGGGCTGAAGCCGGCCTCCTACACGCTCTCGAAGACCGCCGACTGGCTGCCGAAAGAGGTGACGCTGATCGCAGAGAAGGCCGCAGCCATTGACCCCGATGCGAAGACTGTCGCGACCGAAGGCGGCACCCGGCTGGACTACGATTTCCTGATCGTGGCGCCCGGTCTGGTGCTGGACCACGATGCAATCCCCGGCTTTTCGCTGGACATGGTGGGCACGAACGGCATCGGCGCGCTCTATGCCGGCCCGGACTATGCGGCCAAGACCTGGGAAGCCGCCCGAAAGTTCACGGAAGAGGGCGGCGTGGGCCTGTTCACCCGGCCCGCGACCGAAATGAAGTGCGCTGGCGCACCCCTGAAGCACACTTTCCTGATTGAGGATATTGCCGGGCGCACCGTCGGCCCGGGCAAGTACGAGATTCATTTTGCCGCGCCGCAGCCCGTGCTGTTCAGCGTGCCGATCGTGGCCGAGAAGGTGCGGATGCTGTTCGGCGAACGCGGTGTCACCACCCACCTGCAGCACAAGCTGATGTCGATCGATCCCGGCAAGAAGTCGGCGCAGTTCGAGAAGACCGAAGTGGATGCGGCGACCAAGGCCGAAGTGAAATCGACGGTCGAACTGCCCTACGACTATCTGCACGTCATTCCGCCGCAGCGCGCCCCCGAGGTGATCCGCCAGTCCGGCCTGTCCTGGGCCGACAAGTGGACGGACCAAGGCTGGGTCGAATGTGACATGAAGACCCTGCGCCACCTGCGCTACCCCGAGATCTTCGCTCTGGGGGACGTGGCCGGCGTGCCCAAGGGCAAGACGGCGGCATCGGTCAAATGGATGGTGCCGGTGGTGGAGGATCACCTGGTTGCCGCCATCGAGGGCCGCGAAGGGACCGAGGTCTATGACGGCTACACTTCCTGCCCGATGATTACTCGCGTCGGCAAGGCGATGCTGGTCGAGTTCGACTACAACAACAACCTGGTGCCGTCCTTCCCCGGGCTGATCGCCCCGCTGGAAGAACTTTGGATCAGCTGGCTGATGAAGGAGGTGGCTCTGAAAGCCACCTACAACGCCATGCTGCGCGGCAAAGCCTGAACCGACGGAGAAAGAGATGAAGGACCTGACCCTTTCCACCCTGATCGCCGTCTTCGAGGAAATGTTCGGCCGAGGCCTGTTCTGGACCATGGTTGCGGTGGCGGCGCTGATCACCCTGCTGTACTTCTTTGTCCTGATCCGCGATCACCGGGTCAGTTGGCGCAAGTTCCTCTGGGCGCAGCTGTCGATGCCCTTCGGCGCCGTCGCGGCGGTGCTGTTCGTGCAAAAGGTCACCTCGTCCAGCTTTTCCAACATCGGCGGACCGGTTGACTGGATCGTGCTTCTGGGCGTTGCGGTCCTGGGGGCGGTCGGGCTTGCAATCCTGGTCTATTCGGTGCAGTCGCTGGTCCGAGGGCCGGGCTGACCCTCCATTTGCAGCCCAATGCCTGATAATGCCCCGGTCCCTCACGGCCGGGGCTTTTTCGTCCCCGGACGTTTCCGCCCTTCGCGGCTTTGGGTTCAAAGCGGTTTCGCTTGCACAGAGCCGCGGTTTTCAGCGGGCGAATTCACTGGATTTGCCGGATGATTGCGGTAACATCAAAGCGCTTTGAACGTTGACCACGCGTCCGGGCGCCGAAACTCGGTCTGCCTATCCGCTTGACCCGCCCGATGGCCGGCCTAGGCTGCCAAGTGACCCATGACCAATGCAGGACCCGCCGTGAACGACCTCAGCCTTTCGCCTGACCGCCTTCAGTCCTCTGTCCTGCATCACTTGACCTTCACCCTGGGCAAGGACGCTCCGAACGCCAGCCGCTACGACTGGCGCATGGCGCTGTCGTTTGCGATCCGTGATCGCATCGTGGAACCCTGGTTTGCCAGCACCCGCCGCACCTGGGCCGAGAACCGCAAGCGCGTCTACTACCTGTCGATGGAGTTCCTGATCGGCCGCCTGCTGGAAGACGCGACGATCAACCTTGGCCTGTACGAGGCGGCAGAAAAGACCATGGCCGGCTTTGGCCAGGACCTTGAGACGCTGATCCAGGACGAACCCGATGCGGCGCTGGGCAATGGCGGCCTGGGGCGGTTGGCGGCCTGCTTCATGGAAAGCATGGCCACGCTGGGCTGTCCGGCCTATGGCTATGGCATCCGCTATGAACACGGGCTGTTCCGCCAGCGGTTCGAGGGCGGGCGCCAGGTGGAAACCCCGGAAGACTGGCTCAATCAGGCTCATCCCTGGGAATTCCCGCGCCCTGAAAGCAGCTACACCGTGGGCTTCAAGGGCGAGGTGGAAACCCGCGACGGACGCGAGGTCTGGGTGCCCGGCGAAACCGTCCTTGCCGAGGCGCATGACACGCCCGTCATCGGCTGGGCGGGCAAATGGGCCAATACCCTGCGGCTCTGGGCAGCCAAGCCGACGACGATGTTCGACCTGGCGCGGTTCAACCGCGGTGACTATGCCGCCGCGGCCGAGCCCGAGGCGCTGGCGCGCACGCTAAGCCGCGTGCTCTATCCCGATGACACCACCTATCAGGGCAAGGAGTTGCGGCTGAAGCAGGAATTCTTTCTGACCTCGGCCGCGCTGCAGGACATCCTGCGCCGCTATCTTTATGCTCATGACGACCTGAAGGCCCTTCCGAAACACGTTGCGATCCAGATGAACGACACCCACCCGGCGATTGCCGGGCCGGAACTGGTGCGGCTGTTGTCCGACGAACACGGGCTGCCGTTCGAGGACGCCCTGTCTACGGCGCGGGCCTGCCTGGGCTACACCAACCACACGCTTCTGCCCGAGGCGCTGGAACGCTGGGCCACCTTCACCTTCGGCACCGTGCTGCCGCGCCACATGCAGATCGTCGAGCGCATCGACAGCTGGCACCGCCGCACCTACCCGTCGCGGCCGCATTACGTGGGCATTGTCAAGCACCACGAGGTGCGGATGGGCGAGCTGGCCTTCATCATGAGCCACAAGGTCAACGGCGTTTCGGCGCTGCATTCCGACCTGGTGAAGAAGAACCTGTTCCCCGAGCTGGATCGCCTGCACCCTGGCCGGATCATCAACCAGACCAACGGCGTCACGCCGCGGCGCTGGCTGAAGATGTCGAACCCTGCGCTGGCAGGGCTGATCACCGACGCCGTCGGCACCGGCTGGGAGGATGATCTCGACCGGCTGGACGGGTTGCGCGCTCATGTCGACGATGCGGGCTTTCGCGACCGCTTTGCCGCCGCCAAGCGGGCGAACAAGGCGCAGGTCAGCGACTGGATCGGGCGCGAGTTCGGGGTCAAGGTCAGCCCCGATGCGCTGTTCGACGTGCAGGTCAAGCGCATCCACGAATACAAGCGGCAGCTGCTGAACATCCTGGAATGCATCGCCCACTGGCACGCGCTGCGCAGCGGCGCGATCTCGAACCCGGTGCCGCGGGTGCGCATCTTCGGCGGCAAGGCCGCACCGGGCTATGCGGTGGCCAAGGAAATCATCCGCCTGATCAACGACGTGGCGGTCGTGGTGAACAACGATGCCAAGACCGGCGACCTGCTGAAGATCGTCTATCCGCCGAACTACAACGTGAGTATGGCCGAACGCCTGGTGCCCGCCGCCGACCTGTCGGAACAGATTTCGACCGCCGGGAAAGAGGCCAGCGGCACCGGCAACATGAAATTCATGATGAACGGCGCCCCGACCATCGGCACGCTGGACGGCGCCAACGTCGAGATTCTGGCAGAGGTGGGCGAAGAGAACTTCTTCCTGTTCGGCCTGACCGCGGAAGAGGTGCAAAAGCGCCGCGAAGACCCCGAGCATTCGCGCAAGGCCATTGAGGCGAGCCAGCCCCTGCAGGACGTGCTGCAGATGATCGCCGAGGGCCGCTTCAGCCCCGATGAGCCGGAACGCTATCATGGCCTCGTGCATGGCATGTGGCACAGCGACTATTTCCTCGTCGCTTCGGATTTCGACGCCTATCATGCGGCGCAGAAGCGGGTGGATGCGGCCTATGCCGATCCGGGCGCCTGGGTCCGAATGGCAGCGATGAACACGGCGCGGTCCGGGTTCTTCTCGTCGGACCGCACCATTCGCGGCTACATGAAGGATGTATGGGACGTGACGCCCGCGCTGTAACGGGTGCCGTCCGGGAGGGTCCGATGGGCGACGAACTGCTGGAGGCCGGCGCTGCCTGGGCCATTTCCGAGGGGCGCCATGGCGATCCGTTCTCGGTGTTGGGGCCGCAAAAACGCGGCGGCAAGTGGGTCATCACCGCCTTCGTGCCGGGGGCCGACCGGCTGTGGGTCGTCTCGGGCAAGACGGTTGCCGAGGCGCAGGCCTATCCGGGCATCCCGGGGCTGTTTAGCCATGTGCAGGGGCGCAAGGCGGCCTATCGTCTGCGGGCGCAAGGCGGCGGCACGGAATGGGAGTTCGACGATCCCTTCCGCTTTGGCCCGGTGCTGGGCGAGATGGACGAATACCTGCTGGGCGAGGGCACGCACAAACGGCTGTGGCAAGTGCTGGGTGCGCATCTGATCACCCATGAAGGCGTGGACGGCGTGCATTTCGCCGTCTGGGCGCCGAATGCCGAGCGGGTTTCCGTTGTGGGCAACTTCAACATCTGGGACGGCCGGCGCCACCCGATGCGGCGGCGCGGCCCGACCGGCGTGTGGGAGATCTTCGTGCCCGGGTTGCTGGAGGGCGAGGCCTACAAATACGAAATCCGCGGCCCCGGCGGCGTACTCTTGCCGCTCAAGGCAGACCCGGCGGGCTTCGGGTCCGAGCATCCCCCCGCCACGGCCTCGGTGGTGCGCCGGATCGGCGGCGAGTTCCACGATGCGGAGTGGATGGCCGGGCGACAGGCGCGGCAGTCGATCGACGCGCCGATCTCGGTCTATGAGGTGCATCTTGGGTCATGGCGGCGGGCGCCGGGCAACCGGATGCTGTCCTATGACGAGCTTGCCGAACAACTGGTCGGTTATGCGGTCGACATGGGGTTTACCCACATCGAATGCCTGCCGGTTTCCGAATACCCGTTCGACGGAAGCTGGGGCTATCAGCCGGTGGGCCTGTTCGCCCCCACCATCCGGCACGGCACACCTTCGGAATTCCGCGCCTTCGTGGATGCCGCGCACCGCAAGGGCCTGGGCGTGCTGCTGGACTGGGTGCCGGGGCATTTCCCGTCGGACGCGCATGGCCTGGCCTGGTTCGACGGCAGCGCTCTGTACGAACATGCCGATCCGCGCGAGGGGTTTCACCAGGACTGGAACACCCTGATCTACAACTACGGCCGGCTTGAGGTGAAGAACTTCCTTGTCTCCAACGCCTTGTATTGGCTTGAGGAATACCACGTCGACGGGTTGCGGGTGGATGCCGTGGCCTCGATGCTGTACCGCGACTACAGCCGCAAGGCGGGCGAGTGGATCCCTAACCGCGACGGCGGCCGCGAGAATTACGAGGCGATCGACGTCCTGCGGGCGATGAACATCACCGCTTACGGCGAATGCCCGGGCGTGATGACGGTGGCCGAGGAAAGCACCGCTTTTCCGGGGGTTTCGCGGCCGGCGAACTGGGGCGGGCTGGGGTTCGGCTTCAAGTGGAACATGGGGTGGATGAACGACACCCTCAGCTACATGCAGAAAGACCCGCTGTTCCGCAAATACCATCACCACAAGATGACCTTCGGCATGGTCTATGCCTGGTCGGAGAACTTCATCCTGCCGATCAGCCACGATGAGGTGGTGCATGGCAAGGGATCGATGCTGACCCGGATGCCCGGCGATGCCGAACATAAGTTCGCAAACCTGCGGGCGTTCTACGGCTACATGTGGGGACACCCGGGCAAGAAGCTTCTGTTCATGGGTCAGGAATTCGCCCAAGGCGCGGAATGGAACCACAACCAGAGCCTGGACTGGCACCAGCTTGACCTGCCCGCGCATGCCGGCGTGCAGGCGCTGGTGCGCGACCTGAACCGCATCTACCGCGACACCCCGGCGTTGCATGTCAACGACTGCCGCCCCGAGGGGTTCGAGTGGATCGAGGCGAACGATGCCGGCGCCTCGGTCTATGCCTGGGTCCGCAAGGGTGCCGCAAAAGACCCGATGGTGGTGGTGGCGGTGAACATGACCCCGGTCGAGCGCAGCTATCGGCTGGGCCTGCCCGCCGGCGGGAAATGGTCCGAGGTGATGAACACCGATGCTGCGGCATATGGTGGCGGCAACCGGGGCAACTTGGGCGGCGTGAGGGCCGAGGCCGTGCCGGCGCAGGGTCGTGCGCATTCGGCGCTTGTCACGCTGCCGCCGTTGTCGGCAGTCTATCTTCAGCAGGGCTGACATGCGTCGGTCGGGGACGGAGAACCAGATGCAGCCAAGATCGAACCAGCGACTGTCCTCGCAGGCCATGGCCTTCGTGCTGGCTGGCGGGCGCGGCAGCCGGCTGAAGGAACTGACCGACCGCCGCGCCAAGCCAGCGGTGTATTTCGGCGGCAAGACCCGGATCATCGACTTCGCGCTGTCGAACGCCCTGAACAGCGGCATCCGCAAGATGGCCATCGCCACGCAATACAAGGCGCACAGCCTGATCCGCCACATCCAGCGCGGCTGGGGGTTCTTCCGGGCCGAGCGGAACGAATACCTTGACGTGCTGCCGGCCAGCCAGCGGATGGACGAGGTGAACTGGTACCGCGGCACCGCGGATGCCCTGGCGCAGAACATCGACATCATCGACAGCTATGCGATCAAATATGTCGTCGTGCTGGCGGGCGACCACATCTACAAGATGGATTACGAGCTGATGCTGCGCCAGCATGTCGACACCGGCGCCGACGTCACCATCGGTTGCCTGACCGTGCCGCGGATGGAAGCGACCGCCTTTGGCGTGATGCATGTCGACCGCGACATGCGGATCACCCAGTTCCTGGAAAAGCCGAAGGATCCGCCGGGCATTCCGGGCGATCCCGACAATGCGCTGGCTTCGATGGGGATCTATGTCTTCGACTGGGCCTTCCTGCGCGACCTCTTGTTGCGCGACATGGTGGACGACAATTCCAGCCACGATTTCGGCAACGACCTGATCCCCGAGATCGTCAGGAACGGCAAGGCGATGGCGCACAAGTTCTCTGACAGCTGCGTGAAAAGCGGCCTGGAGGATGAGCCCTACTGGCGCGACGTCGGCACCATCGACGCCTTCTGGCAGGCCAACATCGACCTGACGGATTTCGTGCCGAAGCTGGACATCTATGACAATTCCTGGCCGATCTGGACCTATTCCGAGATCGTGCCTCCCGCGAAGTTCATCCATGACGAGGATGATCGCCGCGGTATGGCGGTGTCGTCGCTGATCTCGGGCGACTGCATCGTGTCGGGCTCCGAGGTGCGCAATTCGCTGCTGTTCACCGGGGTGCGGACGCATTCGTTCAGCGCGCTGGAATATGTCGTGGCACTGCCGCGGGTGATCGTGAACCGCAAGGCAGAGCTGCGGAACTGCGTGATCGATTCCGGCGTGATCATCCCCGAGGGGCTGGTGGTGGGCAAGGATGCCGAGGAAGACGGGCGCTGGTTCCGCCGCACCGACTCTGGCATCGTGCTGATCACGCAGGAGATGCTCGACGCGCGGGCCAGGGCCCTGGGCTGAGGGCCGGGCGCGCGGGGTATGCCCCGGAGGATTTGCGCGTCCCAGACCATCGGTTTTTCGAACCGATGGCGAAACAGACGAACTACCCCGCAGGGTATTTGAGCCAGGATGAAGGACGGGAGACGGGGACAGATGGGCGGGCGGGTGCTTTCGGTCGCGTCGGAATGCGTGCCTCTGGTCAAGACCGGGGGGTTGGCAGATGTGGTGGGGGCGCTGCCCGGCGCCTTGAAGGGCGCGGGCTGGGACATGCGGGTGCTGATCCCGGCCTATCGCCAGTTGCGCGACATGGCCGCCGAATGGCCCGAGGTGCTGGTTGAGCAAGCGCTCTGGGGCGGCACCGGGCGGGTGCTTGCAGGCGAGGTGAAGGGCGTGGCGGTCCTGCTGCTTGACGCTCCGCATCTGTATGACCGCGACGGCGGGCCCTACAACGGGCCGGGCGGCGACCACTGGGACAATGCGCAGCGTTTTGCGGCGCTGAGCTGGGTGGCGGCACGTATCGCACGCGAGGGCCTGGGCGACTGGAAACCAGACGTCCTGCACGCGCATGACTGGCAGGCGGGCTATGCTCCGGCCTATCTGGCATATCACGGCAACGGCGGCTGCCGGTCGGTCATGACGGTTCACAACATCGCCTTCCAGGGCCAGTCCTCGGCCGTGATGCTGGGTGATCTTCGGTTGCCGGCCAGTGCCTTCCATCCGGGCGCGCTGGAGTATTATGGCGGAATCTCCAGCCTGAAAGCGGGCCTTGTCACCGCCGATCGGATCACCACCGTCTCGCCGACCTATGCAACGGAACTGATGCGGCCCGAGTTCGGGATGGGTCTGCAAGGCGTGATTTCGGCGCGGGCAGGTGTCGTGTCGGGCATCCTGAACGGGGTCGACCTGGACGTATGGTCGCCCGAGGTCGAAGCGGAAAATGCCTATTCGTCCCGCGACATGGCCGGAAAGGCGGCGGCGCGGGCGGGCTTGTGCGCCGAGTTCGGAATTGAGGTGCCGGGGCCTCTGGCCATCATCGTCTCACGGCTGACCGATCAGAAAGGCATCGACCTTCTGCCAGCCGCGCTGCCGGATTTTCTCGATGGCGGGGGCGGGCTGGTCATCCTCGGGTCGGGCGACCCGGGACTGGAGGCTGCGGTGCGCGGTCTTGTGGCCCGTTTCCCGGGCCGGGTCGGCCTGCGCATCGGGTATGACGAGGGCCTGAGCCACCGCATGTTCCAGGGCGCCGATGCGGTGCTGGTGCCCAGCCGGTTCGAGCCCTGCGGGCTGACCCAGCTTTACGGGCTGCGCTACGGCACGCTGCCGGTGGTGGCGGCTGTCGGCGGCCTGGCCGATACGGTGATCAATGCTTCACCCGCAGCGATGGCAGCCGGGGTTGCGACCGGGATCAGCTTCTGGCCCACCGATGCCCTGGCCTTTGCCGGGGCGCTGCGCCGCTTGCTGGCGCTGCACGCCGACCGTAAGGCCTGGGCGCGGGTGCAGAAGAACGCCATGGCGGCAGCGGTCGGTTGGCAGACCAGCGCCGCCGCCTATGCCGCGCTGTATCAGGGGCTCAAGGGGTGACCGAGCTGCCCTTGATGCGGGCGAACGGCCATGCCGTGGCCCCCGGACGGCCCTGGCCGATGGGCGCCACGCTGACCGGCGACGGGGTGAACTTCGCCGTCTTTTCGGCCCATGCCGAGATGATCGAGCTGTGCCTGTTCTCGCCCGATGGCCGGCGCGAGATGGCTCGCCTGCCGATGCGCGACCGCGACGGCGACATCTGGCACATCCATGTCGGCGGGTTGACCGCGGGCACGGTTTACGGCTTCCGCGCCTTCGGCCCATATGAGCCCGAGCGCGGCCACCGCTTCAACCCGCACAAGCTGTTGCTCGACCCCTATGCAAGGGCGCTTGAAGGCCGGCTGAAGTGGTCCGATGCGCTGATGGGCTACAAGATCGGCTCGCCCAAGGCCGACCTCAGCTACGACACCCGCGACAGCGCCTTCGCCGCGCCCAAGTCGGTGGTGACCGACCCGTCCTACGGCTGGGACGGCGATGCCGCCCCGCGCACGCATCGCCCCGAAACGGTGATCTACGAAGCGCATGTGCGCGGCCTGACCATGCGCCATCCGCGGGTGCCGCAGGGCCTGCGCGGCACCTACCTGGGCCTCGCCTCGGATGCCGTGATCGAGCACCTGCTGGGCCTGGGCGTCACCGCGGTGGAACTGCTGCCGGTGCAGGCGTTCCTGGACGAACGCATGCTGGTCGCGCGGGGATTGCGCAACTACTGGGGCTACAACACGCTGGCCTTCTTCGCGCCCGAGCCGCGCTACATGGCCAAGGGCGGGTTGTGGGAATTCCAGACCATGGTGCGCCGGCTGCACACGGCGGGGCTTGAGGTCATTCTGGATGTGGTCTTCAACCACACCGGCGAAGGCGACGAATGGGGCCCAACCCTGTCGTTCCGCGGCCTGGACAATGCCAGCTACTACCGCCTGGCTGATGGCGGGCGGCGCTATGTCAACGACACCGGCACCGGCAATACGCTGAACCTGACCCACCCGATGGTGTTGCGCATGGTGATGGACGCCCTGCGCTACTGGGTCGAGGTCGGCCATGTCGATGGCTTCCGCTTTGACCTGGCCACCGTGCTGGGGCGCGAGGCGCATGGCTTCGACCCGCAGGGCGGGTTTTTTGACGTGATCCGCCAGGACCCGGTGCTGAGCCGGGTCAAGCTGATCGCGGAACCCTGGGATATCGGCCCCGGCGGCTATCAGCTGGGCGCCTATCCGCATCCGTTCCTGGAATGGAACGACCGCTTCCGCGATGGCGTCCGGCGGTTCTGGAAGGGCGATGCGGGGATGACCCGCGACCTGGCGGCGCGGCTGCTTGGCAGCGCCGAGAAGTTCGACCATTCGGGCCGCGCAGCGACCTCGTCGGTGAACTACCTGACCAGCCATGACGGCTTCACGCTTGAGGACCTGGTCAGCTACACCGTCAAGCGCAACTGGGCCAACGGCGAGGAAAACCGCGACGGGCATTCCGAGAACCACTCGGACAACCTGGGCGTGGAAGGCCCGACCACCGACACGGCGGTGCTGGCCGCGCGGGCCTTGCGCAAGCGCAACCTGCTGGCGACGCTGTTTCTGAGCCAAGGCGTGCCGATGCTGCTGGCGGGCGACGAGATGGGGCAAAGCCAGGCCGGCAACAACAACGCCTATGCCCAGGACAATGAGGTGTCGTGGCTGGACTGGGATCACGCGGATACCGGGCTGATGGCGTTCGTTCATCGGCTGGCCGGCTTGCGCAAGGCGCATCCGGTGCTGCGCCAGCGCCGTTTCCTGCATGCGCGGGAACGCCCGGCCGATGGCCTGCGCGACGTGATCTGGCGCCGTCCCGACGGCACCGAGCCCTCGGCCCAGGACTGGCACGATCCGGCCTTCCGCTGTCTTTGCGCCGAATTGCGGATGTCTGCCGAAGGCGGCGACCCGTCGCAGGACGCCGTGCTTGCGGTGTTCAACTGCGGCCCGGCGGTGACGCTGGTGCTGCCCGACAGCGCCCCGGGGTGGGAGCTGATCCTTGACACCACGCGCCCGGACATGGGTCACGGACCCGCACCGCATGAGGCTCCGGCCCAGTCGGTGCTGCTGTTGCGCGCCACATTCGCCCGACCGAAGGATGAGCATCCATGACCACCACCGTAGCGACCACGCCGATTGCAGGCCAGAAACCGGGCACCAGCGGGCTGCGCAAGAAGACCGCGGTCTTCATGGGGCGGCACTACCTTGAGAACTTCGTTCAGGCGGTGTTCGACGTGGTGGGCTGTGCCGGCAAGACCTTCGTCCTTGGCGGCGACGGACGCTATTTCAACGACCGCGCGGCGCAGGTGATCCTGCGGATGGCGGCGGCGAACGGCGCGGCGCGGGTGATCGTGGGGCAGGGGGCTTTGCTCTCCACGCCGGCCGCCAGCCACCTGATCCGGCTGAACCAGACCGATGGCGGCATCATCATGTCGGCCAGCCACAACCCCGGCGGCCCGACCGAGGATTTCGGCGTCAAGTTCAACATGCCGAACGGTGGCCCGGCGCCCGAGGCGGTGACAGAAAGCATTTTCACGCGCACCACAGAGATCACCGAATACCGCATCGTTCAGGCGCAGGATGTCGACCTGTCGCGCATCGGGCGGCATGATCTGGCGGGAATGGCGGTCGATGTGGTCGATCCGGTGGCGGACTATGCTGCGCTGATGGAAAGCCTTTTCAGTTTTGACGCGATCCGGGCGATGTTCGCCGGCGGGTTCCGGATGCGAATGGATTCGATGTGTGCGGTGACCGGCCCCTATGCCGTTGAAATCCTTGAAAACCGCCTTGGTGCGGCCAAGGGCACCGTGGTCAATGCTGCACCCCTGCCGGATTTCGGCGGGATGCATCCCGACCCCAACCCGACCTGGGCCAAGGCCCTGATGGATGAGATGTTCGGTGCCGATGCCCCCGATTTCGGCGCCGCTTCCGATGGCGACGGCGACCGCAACATGGTGGTCGGGCGCGGCATCTATGTCTCGCCCTCGGACAGTCTGGCGGTGTTGGCCGCGAACGCCCATCTGGCGCCGGGCTATGCCCGCGGACTGGCCGGCGTGGCGCGCTCGATGCCGACCTCTGCCGCGGCCGACCGGGTGGCGGCGGCGCTGGGGATCGCGGCTTATGAAACGCCGACAGGGTGGAAGTTCTTCGGCAACCTGCTGGATGCCGCGAAAGTCACACTGTGCGGCGAGGAAAGCTTTGGCACCGGCAGCGACCATGTGCGCGAGAAAGACGGGCTTTGGGCTGTGCTGCTGTGGCTGAACATCCTGGCCGCGCGCAAGCAGTCGGTGGCCGGGATCCTGCGGGAACATTGGGCGACCTACGGCCGCAATTACTATAGCCGGCACGATTTCGAGGCGATCGAGACGGCGAAGGCCGATGCGATGATGGCCGCGCTGCGGGGACGTCTGGCGGGCCTGCCGGGCACGGACGTGCAGGGCCTGACCATCGAGGCGGCGGACGACTTCGCCTATACCGACCCGGTCGACGGCTCGATCAGCCGGGCGCAGGGCGTGCGGGTGCTGTTCTCGGGTGGCTCGCGCGCGGTGTTCCGGCTGTCCGGCACTGGCACCGAAGGCGCGACGCTGCGGCTGTATCTGGAACGCTATGTGGCGGGGCCGGACGGTCTGGACCACAACCCGCAACAGGCGCTGGCCCCGATCATCCGCGCCGCCCATGCCATCGCCGGCATCGCCGCGCACACCGGGCGCAGCACGCCCGATGTGGTGACCTGAAGGTTCATTCGCGCCATTTCCATGTCGGACATGGACCAGACCCCCGGCCGCAGGAACCTGACACTGGTGTCGAGTTTGCGGCAGGGGGGGGGTCGGCAATGTCAGACGTGCGCAACGAAGGACGGGCCCGGTCTGGCCGGCAGGCGCGGGCCGCCGAACGCAGCCGCAAGGGCGGCGGGGTCGGACGGCCCTACATCGTGCGGAACATCCCGCCCTACGACATCCTGTCCGAAGACAACCTGCAGCGCATCGAACGTGCCGCCGACCGCATCCTGGCCGAGACCGGCATCGAGTTCCGCGACGACCCGGTCGCGCTGGACCTCTGGCGCCAGGCCGGGGCGCAGATCGACGGGCTGCGCGTGCGGTTCGCGCCGGGAATGCTGCGGGAAATCCTGACCTCCGCCCCGGCCGAATTCACCCAGCACGCCCGCAACCCCGCCAACTCCATCCGCATCGGTGGCAAGAACGTGGTGTTCTCGCCCGCCTATGGCAGCCCCTTCGTGATGGACCTCGATCGCGGCCGCCGCTTCGGCACGATGGAGGATTTCCGCAACTTCATCATGCTGGCGCAGGCCAGCCCCAGCTTTCACCACTCGGGCGGCACCATCTGCGAACCGACCGACGTGCCGGTGAACAAGCGCCACTTCGACATGGTGATGGCGCATATCGAACTGTCGGACCGGGCGTTCATGGGTTCGGTCACCGCCGAGGAACGCAGCGAAGACAGCATCGAGATGTGCCGCATCCTGTTCGGGGCGGGCTTCGTGGACGAAAACTGCGTGATCCTGGGCAATGTGAACGTCAATTCGCCTTTGGTCTGGGACGGCACCATGACCCGTTCGCTCAGGGCCTATGCCCGCGCCAATCAGGCCGCCGTGGTGGTGCCCTTCATCCTGGGCGGGGCGATGGGTCCGGTGACCAGCGCCGGCGCCATCGCGCAATCGCTGGCCGAAACCATGGCCGGCTGCGCCCTGACGCAGCTGGAGCGCAAGGGCGCGCCGGTGATCTTCGGCAACTTCCTGTCGTCGATGGCGATGCGCTCCGGCAGCCCCACCTTCGGCACGCCCGAGCCGGCGATCGGCAGCATGGTGATCGGCCAGCTTGCCCGCCGGCTGAACCTGCCGCTGCGCTGTTCGGGCAACTTCACCACCTCGAAGCTGCCCGATGCCCAGGCGATGACCGAAGGCACGATGTCGATGCTGGCCGCCATTCATTGCGGCGCCAACTTCATCCTGCATTCGGCGGGGTTCCTGGATGGGCTGCTGAGCATGTCCTATGAAAAGTTCATGCTCGACGATGACCTCTGTGGCGCCTTGCACCATTATCTGGACGGGGTGACGGTGAACGACGACACCCTTGCCGTCGATGCCTTTGCCGAGGTCGGGCCGGGCAACCACTTCTTCGGCTGCAGCCACACCATGGCGCATTACGAAACCGCCTTCTGGGACAGCGGCCTGGCCGACAACGAGCCGTTTGAAAAGTGGGAAGCGGCGGGTTCCACCGACGCCGCGACCCGGGCCAACCGGGCCTGGAAGCAGCGCCTGGCCGAATATGAGGCGCCGCCGCTGGACGATGGCCTGCGTGACGGGTTGCGCGATTTCGTGGCGCAGAAGAAGGCGGCGATGGACGACGCCTGGTACTAGCGGCCTACGCGCGCAGCCCGGTTTCCCGCAGCAGGCCCAGCCGCTTGGCTTCGTAGTAATAGCCCTTGGCGTACCACATCACCGCGCGGTCCTGATCGCCGCCCGACACCATCCAGGCCCCGCGCAGGTAGCGGCCGGCGTAGATCAGGTTGGTCTCGGCATCCAGCAGGCCCTCGGGCGGGCCCTGATAGCCCATGGTCCGCGCGGTCTGCGGCAGGATCTGCATCAGCCCATAGTAGGGGCCGTTGCGCGCGCCCGGGTTGTAGCCGCTTTCGCGCTGGATCACCCGGTGCAGCAGGCTTTCGGGGATGCCGTGGATGCCGGCATACTTGTGGATCAGCGCCCGCATCTCGGGCGTCTCGCCGGCATGCAGGTCACCGGTCGGCGCCTGGGCAGCGGGGCGGCCCCCGCAGGCGGCCAGCGCCAGCGGCATCAGCAGAAGGGATCGGCGGGACAGCGGCATCGGAAACCTCACACGGCAACGGCGGACAGGCATAGGAAACCCGCGCCTTGCGCGCAAGCCGGCCCTCACCCCGTGTCCGACTTTCCGCCTGTGGCAAGGGCCGCCCCTCGGCGCTACTCTGCCCGGCAACCGCCCCTGCCGGAGCCGCGCCATGCCCCTTGCCCCCCGCCCGATGGCCACGGCCCTGATCGTGGACGACCATCCGCTGTTCTGCGACGCGCTGTCGATGACGCTGCGCGCCGTGGCCGGCCTGACCGGGATCGAGACGGCGGACCGGCTGGAAACCGCGCTTGCGCGGCTGGCCCGTGCGCCCTTGCCCGACCTTGTGGTGCTGGACCTGAACCTGCCCGATGTGATGGGCATCGACGGGCTGATCCGGCTGCGGCAGGTGGCGGCCGAGGTGCCGGTGCTGGTGGTGTCGTCGATGGATGACCCGCGGGTGATCGGCGCCTGCCTTGCCGCAGGGGCCGCGGGCTTTGTCCCCAAACACGCCCGGCGCGAGGCGTTCCGAGCCGCGGTCGAAGCGGTGCACCAGGGCACCCCCTACCTGCCCGAAGGCTATGAGCCCGCGCCGCAAGGCAGCCCCCGCGCCTCGGCCCGCGCGGCGGCGATTGCGCGGCTGGCGCTCTTGACCCCGCAGCAGGCGCGCATCCTGCAACTGATCTGCGAGGGCAAGCTGAACAAGCAGATCGCCTGGGACCTGTCGATCGCCGAGACCACGGTCAAAGCCCATGTCACAGCCATCATGCGCAAGCTGGGGGTGCAAAGCCGCACCCAGGCGGTGCTGATGGCCAAGACCACCGATTTCACCAGCCTGATGCCGGAAGTCGGCTGAGCCGCTTGCCGGGGCGGGGTCAGGACGCATAGGCTGGGGTTCCCTTAACCGGAGGAACAAGGGCGATGGACGGTCACACCCGGCCCGAGGTGATGCCGCGCGCCCATGCCCCGGCGCGTGACCCGGCCGCGCTGGACCGGCTGGCGCTGGCCTTGGGGCCGGGGCCGTTCGCGGCGGTGCTGCTGTTCGTCTCGCCCGAGGCCGACCGGCTGGCGGTGCAGGCAGGCCTTGCCGCCGGGGCCTTCGGCGGCGCGCCGGTGATCGGCTGCACCACGGCGGGGGAGATCTCGGCCGAAGGCTATGCCGAGGGCGAAATCGTCGCCGTCGGTCTGCCCGCCGCCACCTTCGCCGCCGAGGTGCTGGAAATCGACCTGACCCATATCGACGGGCAGGGCCTGATCGGCCGGATGATCCGCGCCCGCGCGGCTCTGGCCGACCGCCACCCCGTCTGGCAGGGCGAGTTCGCCTTCCTGATGGTCGACGGCCTGTCGATCCGCGAAGACGAACTGACCGCCGCCCTTGGCCCCGGCCTTGGCCCGGTGCCGCTGTTCGGCGGCTCGGCCGGCGACGGGTTACGCTTCGGGCAGACCTTCGTGCTGTCCGGGGGGCGGTTCCGCCAGGGCGCCGCCGTGCTGGCGATGATCCGCACCGCCTGCCTCGCCAGCGTGTTCAGCCTTGACCATCTGGTCCCCACCGACCGCCGCATGGTGGTGACCGGCGCCGACCCGGCCCGCCGCGTGGTGCACCAGATCAACGCCGAACCCGCCGCCCGCGAATACGCCCGCCTTCTGGGCAAGGACCCCGCGCAACTGACCGCCTTCACCTTTGCCGCCCACCCGGTTGTGGTCCGCATCGGCGGCCGCCACCACGTCCGCGCCATCCAGCGCATGGCCCCGAACGGCGATCTGGTGTTCTTCTCGGCCATCGACGAGGGCCTTGTCCTGACCCTGGCCGAGCCGATGGACATGGCCGACCACCTGGACGCCGCCCTGACCGAGCTTTCCGCCGACGCAAGACCCTCGGCCATCCTGGCCTGCGACTGCCTTCTGCGCCGCATCGAGGCGCAGGAAAAGCAGCGCTTCGGCGCCGTCTCAAGCGTGCTCAGGGCGCATGGGGTGGCCGGGTTCTCGACCTATGGCGAGCAGTGGAATTCCATGCACGTCAACCAGACCATGACCGGCGTCGCCCTTTGGGCGCCCGAGGCCGGCCCATGATCGAGGCGCTGATCGACCCCGCCGATGCCCCCGACCGGCGGGCGGAAAAGCTGCTGACCATCGCCACCGCGCTGATGCGGCGGATGGAGCGGGTGACGGATGACAGCGGCGCCGCCTACGCCCAGTTCCAGCGCGCCGCCCTGCTGGAGGATCAGGTCCGCGACCGCACCCGCGATCTGGAACGCGCGCTGGCGCTCTTGAACGCCACCAACTCCCGCCTTGCCGAAGCCAAGGCCGAGGCGGAAACGGCGCGGCAGAACCTGGCCTCGGCCATCGAGACCATCCAGGAAGGCTTTGCGCTGTTCGACCGCGACGACCGTCTGGTGATGTGCAACAGCCGCTTCGGCATGCACATGCAGGACCTGCGGGGGCGGCTGTCGCCGGGCCTGCCCTTCGCCGACTATGTTGCCATGGCCAGCCGCTCGGCCTTCCTCGCGCTGCCCGAAACCGAAACGCCCGAGGCCTGGGTGGTGCGCCGGATGCAGCGGCACCTGGACCGGCACGTGATCTTCAACGTCCGCATGGTGCAGGACCATTGGGTGCAGGTCAGCGAACACCGCACCGCCGACGGCGGCACCGTCATCCTGCAGACCGATGTCACCGACATCATCCGCGCCGAACGGCATGAACGCGGCAAGGCGCTGGACGACCAGGCCCGCATCATCCGGGCCACGCTGGACCACATCAACCAGGGCGTGGCGATCTTTGACCGCGATGGCCGGCTGGTGGGCTGGAACCGGCGGCTGTCGGTGCTGTTGTCGTTGCCAGCCGGGCGGCTGCGGATGGGGGCGTCGTTCGACCAGTTGCTCAGCCGGTTCCGCGCCGACCTGGCCTTCGGCGCCGGCATGTCGGAAACCCGGCTGATGGACTGGGTCGCCGGCCGCACCGCCCGCGCCGCGCTGTCCTTCACCGTTCGCCCCGGCGACGGGCCGATCCTGGACGTCTTCGCCCAGGGCATGCCCGACGGTGGCTTCGTGATGAGCTTCACCGACGTCACAGCCGAACGTGAGGCGCTTGAGGCGCTGAGCCGCGCCAAGGAAACGCTTGAAGCGCGCGTGACCGAACGCACGCTGGAATTGCAGGACGCCCTTGCCCATGCCGAACGCGCCAACGCCAGCCGGTCGCGCTTTGTCGCCGCCGCCAGCCACGATCTGCTGCAACCGCTGTCGGCGGCGAAACTGTTCCTGTCTGCCATCGAAGCCGCCGCGCTGAACCCCGCCGCAAGGGCCGCGCTGGACAAGGCGCAAAACGCGCTGCAATCGGTCGAAGGCATCCTCGACGCGCTTCTCGACATCTCCAAGCTGGAATCCGGCAAGGCCGCGGTCAGCGTCGGCCCGGTCCGGCTGGGCCGCCTGCTGGCGCAACTGCATGAGGAATTCGCCCCCCTTGCCGCCACCAAGGGCCTGCGGCTGACCGTCGTTGCCAGCCGCGCCGTGGTCGACAGCGACCCGGCCTACCTGCGCCGCATCCTGCAGAACCTGATCGGCAACGCGATCCGCTACACCGACACCGACCGCGTGCTGGTCGGCGCCCGCCGCCGCCCCGGCGCGATTGAAATCGAAGTCCGAGACACCGGCCCCGGCATCCCTGCGCATGCCCGCGAGGATATCTTCAAGGAGTTCCACCGCCTGAACGCCCGCGCCTCGGCCAGCGAAGGCATGGGTCTGGGCCTGGCCATCGTGCAACGCGCCTGTGCACTGCTGGATCATCCGCTGACGCTGGACTCGACCCTTGGCAAGGGTACCACCTTCCGCGTCGGCCTGCCGCTGGCCGCCGAGGCCCCCGCCGCCGCCCCCTCGGCCCCGGTGCATGAGGCCCCCCAGACCCAGGGCCGCATCGTCTTTCTGGTGGAAAACGACGCCGACCTGCGCCGCGCGCTGGCGCATCTTCTGGAAACCTGGGGGCTGGGCGTGCTTGAGGCCGCCTCGGGCGAAGAGGCCTTTGCCCTGATCGACGAGATCGGCATCCTGCCCGACCTGTTCCTGGTCGACCAGCAACTGGGGCAGGGGATGGACGGTCTGGCCTTCGTGGCCGCGCTGCACGCCCGCCACGGCGCCGTGCCTGCCCGGCTGATCACCGCCGACCGTGCGCCCGCGCTGGCGCAGGCCGCCCGCGCCGCCGGGCTGGGCCTGATCCACAAGCCCATCGACGCCGCCGCCCTGCGGCTGGCGCTGGCCACCCCCAAGGGCAATTGATACTTCCGGGATACGACTATCGAAGTATGGCGCCGCGCCCCGACGTTGCATAGTCTGCACCACGAGGGAGAGAGAAACATGAAGCTCAGCGACAGCCGCGACATCGCGGCCGCGCCCGAAGTGGTGTGGTCGGCGATCCTGGACCCCGAGGTCCTGCACCAGTGCATTCCCGGCTGCCAGTCGATGACCGGCACCGTCGAAGACGGCTTCGAGGCGGTGGTGAAGCAGAAGGTCGGCCCGGTCAGCGCTACCTTCACCGGCCATGTCTCGTTCTCCGACGTGGTTCCCGGCCAGTCGCTGAGCATCACGGGTGAGGGCAAGGGCGGCGTCGCCGGCTTTGCCAAGGGTGGCGCTGCGGTCACCTTCGAACCCATCCCCGAAGGCACCCGCCTGACCTATGACGTGGACGCCTCGGTCGGCGGCAAGATCGCCCAGCTGGGCAGCCGCATCGTCGACAGCTTCACCAAGAAGATGGCCGACGAATTCTTCGCCCGCTTCCAGGACGCGGTAGAACCCGCGACCGAAGAGGAACTGGCCGCCGCCGCTGCCGCCGAAGCGGCCGCCGCCGCCGAGGCCGAAGCCCTGGGCGAAGAAGTTGTTGCCGATTCGGGTGATCACAAGAAAGGATGGTTCCGGCGCATGATCGGCGGCTGAACCACCGGCACCAGACGTTACCAAGGAATACCCAGGGAGGATGACGATGACGAAGGTCTCGATGACCGTGAACGGCAAGGCCGTCTCGGGCGAGGTGGAGGGGCGGACGCTTCTGTCCACCTTCCTGCGTGACGGGCTGGGCCTGACCGGCACTCATGTCGGCTGCGACACCAGCCAGTGCGGCGCCTGCGTGGTGCATGTCGACGGGCGCGCGGTGAAATCCTGCACCATCTTTGCGGCCGACGTGGCCGGCGCCACGGTCAAGACCATCGAAGGCATGGCGAACCCCGACGGCTCGCTGTCCACCCTGCAACAGGCGTTCCAGGACAATCACGGCCTTCAGTGCGGTTTCTGCACCCCCGGCATGGTGATGGCCTCTGCGGCCTTCCTGGCCGAGAACCCGACCCCGACCGAGGCCGAGGTGCGCCACGGGCTGGAAGGCAACATCTGCCGCTGCACCGGCTATCATAACATCGTCAAGGCGGTGTTACAGGCCTCGGGCCAGGACGTGTCCAAGATCGCTGCGGAATAACCGGGCAGGGGGCGCATCCGCGCCCGACCCGCAAGAGAATTCAGGGAGGATTTCCATGCCCAAAGATGGTGGCATCGGCGCCAGCGTAAAGCGGCGCGAAGACGTGCGGTTCCTGACCGGCAAGGGCCGGTATACCGACGACATCAACATCCGTGGCCAGTTGTACGCCTTCTTCCTGCGCAGCGACGTGGCGCATGGCAAGCTGAAGGCCGTCCACACCGCCGCCGCGGCCGCAATGCCCGGCGTGGTGCAGGTCTTCACCGCGGCCGATTTCGCGGCCGTGGGCGGCATTCCCTGCGGCTGGCAGGTGACCGACCGCTTCGGCAAGGTGATGCAGGAACCCAAACACCCGGTCCTGGCCGACGGCAAGGTGCGCCATGTCGGCGACCCCATCGCCATGGTGGTGGCCGAAACCCTCGATCAGGCCCGCGACGCCGCCGAGGCGATCGACGTCGAGATCGACGAACTGCCCCCGGTCCTGAACATGAAGGACGCGCTCAAGGACGGCGCGCCCAAGGTCCATGACGAGCTGACCTCGAACCTCTGCTACGACTGGGGCTTCGTCGAGGAAAACCGCGAGGCGGTGGCCAAGGCCTTCGAAGGCGCGGCGCATCACATCACTCTGGAACTGCGCAACAACCGCCTGATCGCCAACCCGATGGAGCCCCGCGTCGCCGTGGGCGACTATGAAGACCATTCGGGGATGCACACCCTTTACACCACCAGCCAGAATCCCCACGTGATCCGGCTGCTGATGGGGGCCTTCGTGCTGGGCATCCCGGAATCGAAGCTGCGCGTGGTCGCCCCCGACGTCGGCGGCGGCTTTGGCTCGAAGATCTATCACTACGCCGAAGAGGCGGCGGTGACCTTCGCCGCCAAGATGCTGAAGCGGCCGGTCAAGTGGACCTGCTCGCGCAGCGAGGCCTTCATCTCCGACGCGCAGGGCCGCGACCACCTGACCAAGATGGAACTGGCGCTGGACAAGGACCACAATTTCCTGGCCATCCGCACCGAGACCCATGCCAACATGGGCGCTTATCTTTCCACCTTCGCGCCCAGCATCCCGACCTGGCTGCACGGCACGCTGATGGCCGGCAACTACAAGACGCCGCTGATCTACGTGAACGTGAAAGCGGTTTTCACCAACACCGTCCCGGTCGACGCCTACCGCGGCGCCGGCCGTCCCGAGGCGACCTACCAGCTGGAGCGGATCATCGACCTCGCTGCGCGGCAATTGGGGGTCGACCCGATCGAGTTGCGCCGCAAGAACTTCATCACGCCCGACCAGTTCCCCTACCAGACCCCGGTCGCCGTGGTCTACGACACCGGCAATTACCAGGCTACCATGGACAAGCTGCTGGAACTGTCCGACCACGCCGGCTTTGCCAAGCGGCTGGAAGAGTCGAAGAAACGCGGCAAACTCCGCGGCTTCGGCATCGCCCACTACATCGAGGCTTGCGGCATTGCGCCGTCAAACCTTGTCGGCCAACTCGGTGCCCGCGCCGGCCTTTACGAAAGCGCGACCGTGCGGGTGAACGCCACCGGCTCGATCACCGTCTTCACCGGCAGCCACAGCCACGGGCAGGGGCACGAGACCAGCTTTGCCCAGGTGATCTCCGAAATGATCGGCATCGATTCCGCTCAGGTGGAAATCGTCCATGGCGACACCTCGAACACGCCGATGGGGATGGGCACTTACGGCTCGCGGTCCCTCGCCGTGGGCGGCTCGGCCATGGTCAAGGCGACGAACAAGATCATCAACAAGGCCAAGAAGATCGCCGCGCACCTGCTGGAAGCGAGCGAAGCCGACATCGAGCTGAAGGACGGCAAGTTCACCGTTGCCGGAACCGACAAGTCGAAAACCTGGGTGGACATCACCCTTGCGGCCTATGTCCCGCACAACTACCCGCTGGAAAGCCTGGAACCGGGGCTTGAAGAGACGGCCTTCTACGACCCGTCCAACTTCACCTACCCCGCCGGCGCCTATGGCTGCGAGGTCGAGGTGGACCCGGAAACCGGCAAGGTCACCATCCTGGCCTTCACCGCCGCCGATGACTTCGGCAATGTGGTGAACCCGATGATCGTGGAAGGCCAGGTCCACGGCGGCCTTGCCCAGGGCATCGGCCAGGCGCTGCTGGAGAACTGCGTCTTCGACGAGAACGGCCAGCTCCTCTCCGGCAGCTTCATGGACTACGCCATGCCGCGCGCCGACGACCTGCCGTTCTACAAGGTCGACCACAGCTGCGTCACGCCCTGCACCCACAACCCCCTGGGCGTGAAGGGCTGCGGCGAGGCCGGGGCCATCGGCTCGCCCCCCGCCGTGGTCAACGCGGTGATCGACGCGCTGCAGCGCGGCGGCCATACCCACGTCACCCACATCGACATGCCCGTCTCGCCCGCCCGCGTCTGGGCCGCGATCAACAACCGCTGAGGGAGGTTCAAATGCACAACTTCGACTTCGTCAAACCTTCCACCATCGCCGATGCGGTCAAGGCGCTGAAAGCCGAAGGCGCGCAGGCGCTGTCCGGTGGGCAGACCCTGGTGGCCAGCATGAAGCAGCGCCTTGCGGCCCCGGCCACGCTGGTCAGCCTGACCGGCATCGCAGAGATGAAGGGCGTCTGCCTGGGCGACGGCGGCTTGCACGTCGGCGGCGCCACCCCGCATGCCGACGTGGCACGCGAGGCGGCCAGGCACTATCCGGCGCTGGCGGCGCTGGCGGGCGGCATCGGCGACCCGCAGGTGCGCAACCGCGGCACCCTCGGCGGCTCGATCGCCAACGACGACCCGGCGGCCTGCTACCCGGCGGGGGTGCTGGGTTCGGGCGCGACCGTGGTCACCGACCGCCGCAGGATCGCCGCGGACGACTTCTTCCAGGGCCTCTTCACCACGGCCCTGCATGCGGGGGAAATCGTCACCAGCGTGGTCTTCCCGATCCCGCAGGCGGCGGCTTACGAGAAGTTCGACCAGCCCGCCAGCCGCTTCGCCCTGACCGGCGTGTTTGTGGCGAAATACGCCGACGGCGTCCGCGTGGCCGTCACCGGCGCGGGCGGCGACGGGGTGTTCCGCTGGACCGAGGCCGAAAGGGCGCTGTCGGCGAACTTCTCGGCCTCGGCCATCGCCGGCCTGTCGGTTGACCCATCCGGCCTGATCCACGACCTGCACGGCACGCCCGAGTATCGCGCCAACCTCGTCAAGGTGCTGACGGCCCGCGCGGTGCAAGCCGCCGGCTGACCGGTTGCCGGTTCCGCGAACGGTCTCGATTGTCAAACGCCTGTCATGTGCGCCTGCCATCAAGCAGGCGCACAGCGACAATATCTCGGGGTTGCCAGTGCTGGCCAACCAGATATAGTCGGCGCCGTCGGGGCGGGGCTCCCGTCCTGATGCCAAAGGCAGTCGGGTCTAGGCGGAGTCACTTGCATATGGACGGCGATTTCAGGACCCATTTCGTGCGCGATCCCGGTGCCTTGCGGCATTTTCCGGCGCTGGTCCTGAACGCCGATTTCCGCCCGCTCAGCTACTACCCGCTGTCGCTCTGGCCCTGGCAAGAGGCGATCAAGGCCGCCGTGCTGAACCGCGTGCAGATCGTCGCCGAATACGACGAGGTGGTGCGAAGCCAGAGGCAAGAGTTCCGCATACCCTCGGTCGTCGTTCTCAAGGAATTCATAAAACCCCAGAAGCGCGTGGCATTCACGCGCTTCAATCTTTTCCTGCGCGACGAGTTCTGCTGCCAGTATTGCGGCTCGAAGGGCGACCTGACCTTCGACCACGTGGTGCCCCGGTCGCGCGGCGGCATCACCAGTTGGGAAAACGTCGTCGCTGCCTGTTCGCCGTGCAATCTGCACAAGGGAAACAAGACTCTGCGGCAGTCGGGCTTGTCGCTGCGCCGCCCGCCGCGGCCGCCGACATCCGAGGAAATGCAGTTCCATGGCCGCAAGTTCCCGCCCAACCACCTGCACGACAGCTGGATCGACTACCTCTATTGGGACGCCGAACTGGAAGCGTAAGCAGTCACGTTCTCGGCCCGGAACCAAGCCGTGGGGGCCAGATCGGAATGCGGGCCCCCTCAGACCAGCGTCGCGTCTCAGGCTGGGCCGAAGCATTGGCTGGCTTGGGATCGAAGCTGTCGTTTCCAGTCTCGCGGGCAGGCACTGCGGTAGCTGCGGCGGTCGGAAAGCGGTGGTTTCTGGTTTCGCCCAAGGCCGCAGCCCGGACGCTGACCTTTGACGCGCTGACTGAGGGGGACATCGGCGCAGGACGCCGGACCGCACGGCGGTTCTGCCCACCGGCGATCAGGCTGGTCGGTGCGACGCGCCTGATCGGATCGCCACGGCCAATCGCAGGCCTGCGGCAGCGGTGCCAAAGTGGCCCGCTCGCCGGCTGACCGTCAGGCACCGGCCGTCCTTTCCAGGGGCGCAACGTACCCTTCCGCAGCGCACGGCCGCGGGACAGGGTTGAAGGACGCGAGTCCCAGTGGAACTGGCCGTCATCCAGGGTCAGGCCCGGGCGGACGGCGCCAGGCTCAGTCCTTGGAGCGTTCCACGTAGGTATTGTCGTCGGTGTTGATGACGATCCGGGTGCCCGCCCCGATGTGCGCCGGCACCATGATCCGCAGCCCGCTGGTGGTCATGGCCGGCTTGTAGCTGGAGCTGGCCGTCTGCCCCTTCACCACCGGCTCGGTCTCGGTAATCTCGACGGTGATCTTCTGCGGCATCTCGATCGCGATCGGGATGTTCTCGAAGGTCTTCACAAAGCAGCGCATGCCTTCCTGCAAGTAGACCTTGTTGTCGCCCATCACGTCGGCGGTGACCACGACCTGATCATAGCTTTCCGGCTCCATGAAGTGAAAGCCCTCGCCGTCTTCATAGAGGAAGTCATAGCCGCGCTCGTCGACCGTGGCCTTCTCGACCTGGTCGGTGGTCTTCCACCGCTCGCTGACTTTCACCCCGTCCGAGATTCGGCGCATTTCCACGCTGGTGGTGGGGGTGCCCTTGCCGGGGTGGAAGTTGACGGAATTGAGGACGACGTAAAGGCGGCCGTCCATGTCGACGACGTTGCCCTTGCGAAGCGAGGAGGCGATGACTTTCACGGGGTCGGGTCCTTGTGGTATGGGCGCGGCGGGCGCGGATGCCGTGCCCTCTAGCGCACCTTGCCCCGCAATTCCAGCCGGAACAGCCGTAGATGACCGATACGCCCCCGCCGCGTTCCTGGTGGCACCCCGCGCGCCACGCCGACCGCCGCCCGCTGCTGCTGGCCCGCAATCGCATTCAGGCGGCGATCCGGGGCTGGCTGGCGGCGAGCGGCTTCACCGAGGTCGATCCCGCCGCGCTGCAGGTCTCGCCCGGCAACGAGGCGCATCTGCATGCCTTTCGGACCCTTGCCATCGGCAATGACGGGGTGGGGGTGGAGCGATACCTGCACACTTCGCCCGAGTTCGCGATGAAGCGGCTGCTGGCGGCGGGGGAGACGCGAATTCACGCCTTCAGCCACGTCTGGCGGAACCGGGAACGGGGGGCGCTGCATTCGCCTGAGTTCACGATGCTGGAATGGTACCGGGTGGGTGAGGGATATGACCGGCTGATGCAGGACATCGCGGCCTGGGTCAGGCTGGCGGCCGAGGGGCCGTTGCGGTTCCGCGACCGGGTCTGCGATCCGGCCGCACCCTTCGACCGGGTCTCGGTGGCCGAGGCCTTTGCGGACCATGCCGGGATCGATCTGCTGGCGACGATGGATGCTGCGGGCGAGACCGACGCCGCGGCGCTGGCGGCGCAGATGGACCGGGCGGGGATCGCTCGGATGGCGGGCGAGACCTGGTCCGACCTGTTCAGCCGGGTGTTGTCCGAGAGGGTCGAGCCGCGGCTGGGGATGGGGCGGCTGACGGTTCTGGACCGCTACCCGGCCGCCGAGGCGGCCTTGGCGCGGCGTTGCCCGGACGATCCGCGGGTGGCGGAGCGGTTCGAGGTCTATGCCTGCGGGGTCGAACTGGCCAACGGGTTCGGCGAATTGACCGATCCGGTCGAGCAGCGCCGGCGATTCCAGGAGGAAATGGCGATCAAGGCGCGGGTCTACGGCGAGATCTACCCGATCGACGAGGACTTTCTGGCCGCGCTGGCGATGATGCCCCCGGCGGCCGGCTGTGCCCTGGGCTTCGACCGGCTGGTGATGCTGGCCACCGGCGCGCCTTCGGTCGAGGCGGTGATGTGGGTGCCTGCCGGCTGACCGCGGGGGGCTCTGCCCCCCGACCCCCGGGGGTATTTGGGCCAAGATGAAGGGCTGACTTGCATCAGGGCGGGTTTGGCGGCAGGAGAGGCGGGCGTGTCTGTGGAGGAAAACTTGATGCATCGGATCGCCATTCTTGGAGCCTCGGGCTACACGGGCGCGGAACTGGTGCGCCTGATCGCCACGCATCCGCAGATGCGCATCACGGCGCTGTCGGCCGACCGCAAGGCGGGGCTGAGCATGGCCGAGGTGTTTCCCTTTCTGCGCCACCTCGACCTGCCGCGGCTGGTGAAGATCGACGAGATCGATTTCCAGAACGTCGACCTGTGCTTTTGCGCGCTTCCGCATGCGACCACGCAGGAAGTGATCGCAAAGCTGCCACGCGATCTGAAGATCGTCGACCTGAGCGCCGATTTTCGGCTGCGCGATCCGGCGGAATACGAAAAGTGGTATGGCCAGCCGCATGCAGCCACAGAGTTGCAGCGCGAGGCGGTCTATGGCTTGACCGAATTCTACCGCGACGACATTCGCAAGGGCCGGCTGATCGCGGGAACGGGGTGCAACGCCGCCGCCGGGCAATACGCGCTGCGGCCGCTGATCGCGGCGGGCTGCGTGGACCAGGACGACATCCTGATCGACCTCAAGGCAGGAGTCAGCGGCGCCGGGCGGTCCTTGAAGGAAAACCTGCTGCATGCCGAGTTGTCGGGCGGCACGCATGCCTATTCCGCGGGCGGCAAGCACCGCCACCTGGGCGAGTTCGACCAGGAGTTCAGCAAGGTCGCGGGGCGGCCGGTGCATGTGCAGTTCACCCCGCACCTGTTGCCGATGAACCGCGGCATCCTGGCCACGGTCTATCTCAAGGGCGATGCGAAGGTCGTGTATGAAACCCTTGAAAAGGCATATCAATCCGAGCCGTTCCTGCGCGTCTTGCCGTTCGGCGCCCTGCCATCCACGCGCGATATCGCGGGCAGCAACTTCTGCCACCTCGGCGTCATCGGCGACCGCATTCCGGGCCGGGCGGTGGTGGTCGCGGTGCTGGACAACCTGACCAAGGGCAGCTCGGGTCAGGCGATCCAGAACGCCAATCTGGTGCTGGGGATCGAAGAGACGACGGGGCTGATGCTGGCGCCGGTGTTTCCGTAACTCCGGCCTTGCGGCGCTGGCGGCCGTGCCGGCTGCCGGCGTGGCCCGGCCGACGCGCCAAAGCACGCGCACCCGCAGCGCCCGACCCTAGTTGCGGAATTCCCTGGGGCGCATCCAGAGCCAGATCAGCGCGCCGCCTGCCGCCACCAGGAACGGCAGCATCGCCAGGTTGACCAGTTGCCAGCCGGCCTGGACCGACCCGCCCGAGCAGTTCATCAACCCGCCCGACGAGAAGCTGGCCAGCGTCACCCCGCCGAAGACGATGAAATCGTTCAGACCCTGGATGCGGCCGCGCTCCTCGGGGCGATGCGCGGCGGTCAGCATGGTGGTCGCGCCGATGAAGCCGAAGTTCCAGCCGATGCCCAGCAGGATCAGCGCGAGGTAGAAGTTCTCAAGCTCGACCCCGGCCATGGCGACGGCGCCCGATCCGGCCAGGATCATCAGGCCCAGAGCGATCACACGCTCGACCCCGAAGCGGGCGATGATGTGGCCGGTGACGAAGCTGGGCAGATACATCGCCAGCACATGGGCCTGCACCACGTTCGCCGCGTCGCCGGTGTGAAAGCCGCAGCCGACCACGGCCAGCGGCGACGAGGTCATCACCAGGTTCATCAGCGCGTAGGACACGGTGGCGCAGATCATCGCCACCGCGATGGTGGGGGTGCGCACCAGATCGGCGCGCGACCGGCCCGGCGCCGCGTCGTGGCGCGGCGGCGGCGGCAACGGGATGCGCAGAAGGGCGAAAAGGCCGATGCCGACGAGGTTCAGCAGGATCACCACGGCATAGGTGGCCAGGAACGAGACGACGTGGGCATCGGCGGTCAGCTTCACCAGCTCCGGGCCGGCGATGGCGGACAAAAGGCCCCCCGCCATGACCCAGCTGATCGCCTTGGGCCGGAACGCGGCCGAAGCGGTGTCGGCGGCGGCGAAGCGGTAGAAGCCCTGCGCGCTCATGTAAATGCCGGTGAACAGGCCGGCCAGGCAGAACAGCGCGAAGTTGGCGGTGTACAGGGCATAGGCCCCCAGCGCGCCGCCGATGGCCCCACCCAGGGCGCCGACGGCAAAGCCCGCCGCCCGTCCGAAACGCTGCATGAAGGCCGAGATCGGCGTGGCGGTCAGCATCGAACCGATCACGGTCATCGAAATCGGCAGCGTGGCCCAGCAGGCGTTGGGCGCCAGCGACTGCCCGGCCAGGCCGGCGACGGTGAAGATCATCGGCAGTTGCGCGCCCATGATCGCTTGGGCGGCGACCAGGACGGCGACATTGCGCTTGGCGAGGGCGTCGGACATGGGGCACAGGGGTAGGGGGTTCGGGGCGGGCCTGCAAGGGGGGCGCATGATCGGGCGGATCATCGAGGGGCCGGCGGACCTGGCGGAAGGTGTGGCCTGGCTGGTGGCGCGCGAGCCGCGGTTCGCGCTGGTGCTGCAGGCGGTCGGGGACTTGCCGCTGCGCCGGCATGCCGATGGGTTTGGGGCGCTGATGGATGCGATCATCGGCCAGCAGGTCTCGGTCGCCTCGGCCGCGGCGATCCGGGCGCGGATGGAGGCGGCGGGGTTCCTTCAGGCGGCGGCGGTGGCGGCGGCGGACGAGGCGGCCTTGCGCGCGGCGGGGCTGAGCAGGCAGAAGGCGGGCTATGCCCTGGCGCTGGCGCGGGCCGATATCGACTATGCGCGGTTGCGGGCGTTGCCGGATGACGAGGTGATCGCGGCGTTGGTGGCGGTGCCGGGGATCGGCCGCTGGACGGCGGAGATCTATGCCAAGTTCGCCCTTGGCCGCGCCGATGTCTTCGCCGCCGGAGACCTGGCCCTGCAGGAAGGCGCGCGGCTACTGTTCGGCCTGTCCGAACGCCCCGGCGAACGGGCCTTGCGCGGGATGGCCGAGGACTGGCGGCCCTGGCGGGCGGTTGCGGCCCGGGCGCTGTGGGCCTACTACCGCGTGGCGAAAGGGCGCGAAGGAGTGGGCGGATGAGGCAACTGGACTTCGGGCGCAAGGGCGTGGCGCAGGGCACGGCGCGGTCGCTGGTGGTGTTCCTGCACGGCTATGGCGCCGATGGGGCTGATCTCTTGGGCCTGGCCGATGTGCTGGCGCCACATCTGCCGGGCACCGCCTTCGTGGCCCCCGATGCGCCCGAGCCCTGCGCGGGCAATCCGTTCGGCCGGCAGTGGTTTCCGATTCCCTGGCTGGACGGGTCCAGCGAGGCGGCGGCGAAGGACGGGCTTGTGCGGGCGGCCGAAGACCTGAACGGGTTTCTCGACGCGCGGCTGGCCGACGAGGGGTTGGCGCCGTCGGCGCTGGCGCTGGTCGGCTTCAGCCAGGGCGCGATGATGGCGCTGCATGTCGCGCCGCGGCGGGATCAGGCGGTGGCGGGCGTGGTGGCGATCTCGGGCCGGCTGCTGGCGCCGGAGCGGCTGGCGGCGGATCTGGTGGTGCGGCCGCCGGTGCTGCTGGTGCACGGCGACGAGGACGCAATGGTGCCCTTCGCCGAGATGGGTCTGTCCGGCGAAGCGCTGACGGCGGCGGGGTTCGAGGTCTTTGGCCACGTCATGCAGGGCACCGGCCACGGCATCGCGCCAGATGGTCTGGGCGTGACCTTGCAGTTCCTGCGCGAGCGGCTGCCGTCGGCAGGGGGCGCTGCCCCCTGACCCCCGGGGTATTTGAGCCAAGATGAAGGGATTGCAGCTTCATCTTGGCAATAAATACCCCCCGCGCGGAGCGCATTCTTTCTTAGGCCGAGGCTTGCAGCCAGGCGGCGCAGCCGGTGAGGGCGGCGTAGTCGTCTTCGACCACGGTGACCGAGAAGGCGTGGGTCAGCAGGTCCACCCGGCGGGGTTCGCGGAAGGCCCTTGCCAGGCCGAAGCGGGCGAAGTGGGGGCACATGGCGCGGGACATGCCGCCGATCAGATAGATGCCGCCATAGGGCAGGTGGATCAGCGCGAGGTCGGCCAGGACCTGGGCGAGGATGCGGGTATAGAGGGCGGCGGCCTGGGTGGCGATGGGGTCTGCGGTATCGAGGGCCTTGAGGACTTCGGCCGACTGGCGGGTGTCGGTCTGGCCCGCTTCGCTGGCGGCGAAGGCGCAGAGGTTGCCCAGACCGCGCCCCGCAAGCACCTCTTCGGCGCCGCAATGGGGGACTTCGCCTTTCGCGGCCAGGCGGGCTTCGATGAAGCGCATGAGCCGCAGGTCCGCTTCGCTGCGCACCGGCATGTTGACGTGGCCGCATTCCGAGGGCGGCACCACGCGCCGCGCGCCATGGCCGTGGACCGGCGCGGCATTGACGCCGGTGCCGAGGCCCACCACCAGCATCGGAGCGCCGGGCGCCTGCGGGCCGTCGATCACCGGGCGCAGGTTTTCGGCCGCGATGTGGCCCAGGGCGTGGCCTTGCGCCTGCAGGTCGTTCAGGATTTCGACCCTGACCGCCCCGCTGGCGGATTGCAGCTTGGCCGCGTCCATCGTCCAGTCGAGGTTGGTCATGGTGGCGACGCCGTCCTGCACCGGCCCGGCGGCGGCGACGCAGAGGCCCTGGATCGCGGCGCCGCCTTGCGCCCCGCCCTGCGCCAGGTAGTCGCGCAGGATCTGGGCGATGTCCTGGCCGCGGGCCTGGTATTCGGCGTTGGGAAAGCGGCGGATCGTGTCGGGCAGCACGCGCGTGCCGCTCGCCAGCGCCACGCGGGTGTTGGTGCCTCCGATGTCGGCCAGAAGCGAAAGGCCCGATCCCATCTTGTCCCCTAACCGTTCCGCGCCAGCGCCCGCGTCAATGCGTGATACGAGGCTTTGGGCGTGCGCTTCAAGCTGTCGAAATCGACATGCACCAGGCCGAAGCGCTTTTCGTAACCGAGCGACCATTCGTAATTGTCGAACATCGACCAGCAGTAATAGCCCTGCACGTTCGCGCCCTGCGCGATGGCGCGCTGCACGGCGGCCAGATGCTGGCCGATGTAGTCGGTCCGCTCGGGGTCCTGGAACGGGCTGGGCGAGGCCATGCCGTTTTCGGTGATGAAGATCGGCAGGCCGCGGGAATATTCCGCCTGCGTGCGCAGCAGGAACCATTCCAGCCCCTCGGGGAAGATTTCCCAGCCCATCTGGGTCCTCGGCAGCGGGCCTTCGACTTCGGCGGTGTGCGGCCAGGGGCCGGGGTCGGGGGCGATCAGTTTGCGGGTGTAGTAGTTCAGCCCGCACCAGTCGACCGGGGCCGAGATCAACGCCATGTCGTCCTGCCAGTTCGCCGGCATGTGGGGGCCAAGGCCTTGCAGCGCAAGGGCGGGGTATTCGCCGTGGAAGATGCCGCCCAGGAACCAGCGGTTGTAGATCGCGTCGTAACGGGCGGCGGCAGCGGCCGCTTCGGGGCTGGCACCGTCCGGATCGGCCCATTCCAGGTTGCAGACCGCGCCCAGGTTCGGCACGCCAAGGCCGCGCATGACCTCGATCGCCCGACCGTGCGCCAAGAGGACGTGGTGCATCGCCCGCGCGGTGGCGCGGATGTCGCGCAGCCCCGGCGCGTGGATCCCGAGGAAATGCGACAGCCAGCCGACGCACCAGGGTTCGTTGATCGGTGCTGTGGACCAGACGCGGTCGCCGATGCGGCGCATCAGCACCTCGGTGTAGTCGGCGAACCAGCCGGCGATGTCGCGGTTGCGCCAGCCGCCCAGATCGGCCAGGGCCGAGGGCAGCTCCCAATGATAGAGCGTCAGCGCGGGCTTCAGGCCACGGTCCACCATGCCATCGACGAGGCGGTCATAGAAATCCAGACCCTCGGGGTTGGGCGCCCCGCGCCCCTGAGGCAGGACGCGGGCCCAGGAGGCGGAGAAGCGGTAGACGTCCAGGTTTGCGGCGGCGATCAGGTCCAGGTCTTCCGCCCAGCGGTGGTAATGGTCGCAGGCCCGCGCGCCGGTTTCGGCCCGGACCACGTTGCCGGGCGTTTCGGCGAAATCGTCCCAATGGGTGCGGCCGGCGCCGCCGAAGGCGTGGCCCTCGATCTGGTAGGCCGAGGTCGCGGTCCCGAACAGGAATCCTTGCGGGAACTGGGCGCGGGCGGGCAGCATGGGCGGCTCCTTCAGCGGGGGGCGGGGCCGGTGGACTGGCCGATGACAAGGTCGGCTTCCAGAAGGCGGGTCGGCGGCGGGTCTTGCGGGCGGGCGATCAGGCCCAGCAACATTTCGGCGGCGATACGGCCGGCGTCGCGCACCGAGGACCGGGTGGCGGTGAAGATCGGCACGTCCTCGCCGTTCTTCATGTAGGAAAGGTCGTCGTCGTGGATGATGACGGAAACATCGCGGCCCAGCTTCAGCCCGCGCTCTTCGACGGCGCGGCGGATGCCCATGCCGGAAATCATCGAGGCCGCCAGAAAGGCGGTCGGTGGCCGGGGCAGGGCCAGCATCCGGGTGGCGGCGCGGTAGCCCGAAACCTCGGTCATCTCGTCGCTGGCCATCAGGGCGGGGTCGGGCGCGATGCCGCGGGCGGCCAGCGCGTCCAGGTATCCGGCGCGGCGGCGCATGGCGAAATCCATGAACTCCAGCCCGTTGACCAGCGCGATGTGGCGGTGGCCCAGGTCCAGCAGGAATTCCGTCGCGCGCTGGAAGGCGCGGCGGTTGTTCACATCGACCCAAGGGTAGGGCAGGGTCACGCCCGAGGCGCGGCCGTGGACGACGAAGGGAAGCCCGATCTCGTGCAACAGCGCGATGCGGCGGTCTTCCATCTTGGGCGCGTGGACGATGACGCCATCGACGTTGCCCTTGGAGCGCAGCGCGCGGTAGGTGTCTTCCTCGTCCTCGTCGGGCACGACGGACAGCACCATGTCATAGTCGTTGCGCGAATAGGTCTCGCCCGCGCCGGCGATGAAATCGGCGAAGATCGGGTTGACGATCTCATGCCGGGTGGCGACCGGGATGACATGGCCCACCGCCATGGCGCGGCCGGTGGCCAGCCGGATGGCGCGGGCGTTGGGGCGGTAGTTGTGCCGCTTGGCTGCGGCCATCACCCGTTCGCGGGTGGCCTCGTTCACTTCGGGGTAACCGTTCAGCGCCCGGCTCACCGTGGTGGGCGACAGGCCCAGCTTGGTGGCGAGTTCCTTGAGGTTCATGGCGGGACTGGCTCAAAGCGGTTTCAATCGACCGGACTGTAACGGGTGATGAACAGGAGTCAAAGCCATTCGTTTGCAAGCGAACCCGCGTTAGACGGGCATTGCTGCAGGTGCAAAAGCGCTTTGGATTGACTTGGGCTGGCGGATGGGCAAGGCTGCCATATCCAAAGCGGTTTGAAACCGATTCTGCCGCCATGGGAAAACGCTCCGTCAACCGGGCGGGGCAATCGGGAGGATTGCGAATGAAGACCAAGCTTTATGTCAGCGCCGCGGTGCTGGCTCTGGGTGCGGGTGGCGCCTTTGCGCAGGACCTGAAGTTCCCCGTCGGCGAGGGCGCCTTCAACTGGGACAGCTACAAGGCCTATGACGAGGCGACCAATCTGGACGGCCAGACGCTGACGATCTTCGGCCCCTGGCGCGGTGAGGACCAGGTGCTGGTCGAGTCGATGCTGGCCTATTTCACCGCCGCCTCGGGGGTGAAGGTGAACTACTCGTCGTCCGAGAATTACGAGCAGCAGATCGTCATCGATTCCGAAGCCGGCAGCCCGCCGGACATTGCCATCCTGCCGCAGCCGGGCCTGATCGCCGATCTGGTGAAGAAGGGGTTCGTGGCGCCGCTGGGCGAGGACACCCAGAAATGGCTGGCCGAGAATTATGCCGCCGGCGACAGCTGGGTGGGACTGGGGTCCTATGCCGGCCCCGACGGCACCAAGGCGCTTTACGCGTTGCCCTACAAGATCGACGTGAAATCGCTGGTCTGGTACAGCCCCGAGACCTTCGAGGACGCGGGCTATGACGTGCCCGAGACGATGGAAGACCTGAAGGCGCTGACCGACAAGATCGTCGCCGATGGCGGCACGCCCTGGTGCATCGGGCTGGGGTCGGGCGGGGCCACCGGCTGGCCGGCCACCGACTGGGTCGAGGACATGATGCTGCGCACCCAGGCGCCGGAAGTCTATGACCGCTGGGTGACCAACGAGCTGGCCTTCAACAGCCCCGAAGTGGTGGGCGCGATCGAGGAATTCGGCGCCTTCGCCAAGACCGACGCCTATGTCGCCGGCGGCGTGGCGGCAGTGGCCGCGACCGACTTCCGCGACAGCCCCAAGGGCCTGTTTGCCTCGCCGCCGCAGTGCTACATGCACCATCAGGCCAGCTTCATCCCGTCGTTCTTCCCCGAAGGCACGGTTGTCGGGCAGGATGCCGACTTCTTCTACTTCCCGGCCTATGCCGGAAAGGACCTGGGCAAGCCTGTCTTGGGGGCGGGCACGCTGGCCTTCATCACCAAGGACACCGAAGCCTCGCGCGCGTTCATCGATTGGCTGAAGACGCCGATCGCGCATGAGGTCTGGATGGCGCAGTCGGGCTTCCTGACGCCCTTGAAGAGCGCCAACCCGGAAACCTACGGCAGCTCGGTCACCCGCAAGATGGGCGACATCCTGCTGAACTCGACCACCTTCCGGTTCGACGGGTCGGACCTGATGCCGGGCGCGGTGGGCGCGGGCACGTTCTGGACCGGCATGGTCGATTATGTCGGCGGCAAGTCGGCGCAAGAGGTGGCCGACGCGATCCAGGCCAGCTGGCCGAAGTGATCTGACTGCGCAAGGGGCGCGGGCGGAGCGATCTGCCCGCGCGACCCATGTCGCCATTCATCCGATCGCCACGGGAGGGGTAAGACGATGCATCCGGCCTTGCAGGCCTTTGTGGTCATTCTTGTCGGCGTCGGCGGCTGCGTGGGGTATTTCTACGCCTCGAACCTGGTGCTGGACAAGATCCTGTTCCCCGCCCGTGGCCCGCATGCCGGGCGCAACATCAACCGGGCGAGCGCAATCCGGCCCTGGCTGTTCCTGTTCCCCGCACTGGCGCTGCTCTGCCTTTACCTCGCCTATCCGGTCTTCGCGACCGCCTGGTTGTCGCTGCATGGAAGGTCCGGCCAGTTTGTCGGCGGCGCCAACTACATCGCCATGTTCGGCGAGCCGAAGTTCGCGGAATCGCTGAAGAACAACATGCTGTGGCTGGTGGTGGTGCCGGCGGCATCCACCGCCTTCGGCTTGCTGGCGGCGCAACTGACCGACCGCATCAAGTGGGGCAACATCGCCAAATCGCTGATCTTCATGCCGATGGCGATTTCCTTCGTCGGGGCATCGGTGATCTTCAAGCTGATCTATGATGCCCGCGATGCCGAGGTGGCGCAGATCGGCCTGCTCAACGCGCTGTGGCTGAAGTTCGACGGCGGGCCGGGGTCGTTCCTGTTTCTCAAGCTGTTGCCGTTCCTGCTGGTCATCGCCTTTGTCGTGCTGGCGGTGGCGCTGGCGGGCTATGCCGCGCAGGCGGTGGCGCAGACCCGCAAGGATTTCAACGGCCGTCTGCTGGCCGGCGGCATCGTCTTTGCGCTGCTGGTGGTGCTGTATGCGATCTGGGGCGCGGTGGGCAGCCTGTGGGGGCTGGTGATGTGGGCGCCGCCCTTTGGCCAGCCGCAGAACTGGCTGCAACTGCCGTTCTGGAACAACTTCTTCCTGATGGCCGTGCTGGTCTGGATTCAGACCGGCTTTGCCATGGTGATCCTGTCGGCAGCACTCCGCGGCGTGCCGGAAGACACCATCGAGGCCGCCATCATCGACGGCGCCAACCCGTTCCAGATCTTCTTCAAGATCAAGGTGCCGCAGATCATGGGCACCATCGTCGTGGTCTGGACGACGATCACCATCACGGTGCTGAAGGTGTTCGACATCGTGCTGGCGATGACCAACGGCCAGTGGGAGACGCAGGTGCTGGCCAACTACATGTACGACAAGCTGTTCCGCTCGCTGGACTGGGGCATGGGCTCGGCCAGTGCCATGATCATCATGCTGCTGGTGACGCCGATCCTGGTCTGGAACGTGTGGAACGTCCGCAAGGAAATGAAGTAGGGGGCGGGGTCGATGGACAACATTGCCGGCAAGAAACCCGCCCTTCTGTGGGCCGTTCACATCTCGGTCGTGGCGCTGGTGCTGTTGTGGGTCGTGCCGACCTTCGGGCTTCTGGTGTCCAGCTTCCGCACCGGCGACCAGATCGTCAGTTCCGGCTGGTGGCAGGCGCTGTCGACGCAGGAAACCCAGCAACCGGCGATCCGCGTGGCCGGGGACGAGGTGGAAAAGGACGGCGCCTTTGTCATCGAGGGCAATCTCTATGAGACCACCGGCACCACGATCAGCCGCTGGGGCACCTCATCGCGCGAGCCCGAGGCCTATGCCCCGGGCGAGACCGCCAGCCTGGACGACGGCGTGACGCTGACGGTGCAGCCGGATGGCGCCTATGTGCTGAGTTCTCCGGCCACCACCGCCGAGATGCGGCTGCCACGGGTGTTCACCACCGCCTCCTCGCCGCCCGAGTTCACCGTGAACAACTATTCCAATGTGATCGCCTCGCCCATGGCGGGGCAATCCATCGGGCAGGCCTTCCTGAACACGCTGACTGTTGCCATTCCGGCAACGATCATCCCGATCCTGGTGGCGGCCTTTGCGGCCTATGCGCTGGCCTGGATGGAGTTTCCGGGGCGCGCGCTGCTGGTGGCCTTCATCGTGGGCCTGCTGGTGGTGCCGCTGCAACTGGCGCTGATCCCGCTGTTGCAGTTCCACAACTGGATTGGCATCGGCAAGGGGTATCTGGGCATCTGGATGGCCCATACCGGGTTCGGGTTGCCGCTGGCGATCTATCTCTTGCGCAACTACATGGTCGGCCTGCCGCGCGACATCATCGAGAATGCGCGGGTGGACGGCGCCACCGATTTCCAGATCTTCGTGCGGATCATCCTGCCGCTGTCGTTTCCGGCGCTGGCCAGTTTCGCGATCTTCCAGTTCCTCTGGACCTGGAACGACCTGCTTGTCGCGCTGGTGTTCCTGGGCACCGGTAACGACCAGCAGGTGCTGACCGGCAATCTGGTGAACCTGATGGGGTCGCGCGGGGGGGATTGGGAAATCCTGTCCGCCTCGGCCTTCGTGTCGATCGCGGTGCCGCTTCTGGTGTTCTTCTCGATGCAGCGGTTCCTGGTGCGGGGCCTGCTGGCCGGATCGGTGAAGTGAGATGACGCAGACCGACCCCGACTGGTGGCGCGGCGCGGTGATCTATCAGATCTACCCGCGCAGCTATCAGGATTCGAATGGCGACGGGATCGGTGATCTGAAGGGCATCACCGCCCGGCTGGACCACATCGCCCGGCTGGGGGCCGATGCGATCTGGATCAGCCCGTTCTTCACCAGCCCGATGAAGGACTTCGGCTACGACGTCAGCGATTATTGCGACGTCGATCCGATGTTCGGCACGCTGGCCGACTTCGACGCGCTGGTGGCCCGCGCTCATGACCTGGGCCTGAAGGTGATGATCGACCTGGTGCTGTCGCATGCCTCCGACCAGCACCCGTGGTTCAAGCAAAGCCGCAAGGACCGGGTGAACGACAAGGCCGACTGGTTCGTCTGGGCCGAGCCCAAGCCGGACGGCACGCCGCCGAACAACTGGCTGTCGGTGTTCGGTGGGCCGGCCTGGCAATGGGATGCGCGGCGGCAGCAGTATTACCTGCACAATTTCCTGACCAGCCAGCCCGACCTGAACTTGCACCACATGCCGGTGCAAGAGGCGCTCTTGGACGCGGCGCGGTTCTGGCTGGAACGCGGGGTGAACGGCTTCCGGCTGGACACCATCAACTTCTACTTTGCCGACAAGTACCTGCGCGACAACCCTTCGCTGCCGCCCGAGCTGCGCAACGACAGCATCGCGCCGAAGGTGAACCCCTATAACCATCAGGTTCACCTGTTCTCGAAGAACCAGCCCGAGAACCTTGATTTCCTGCGCAAATTCCGCGCCGTCCTGAACCCCTTCAACGCCGCCGCCGTGGGCGAGGTGGGCGATGCCCAGCGCGGCCTCGAGATCATGGCCGAGTATACCTCGGGCGGCGACAAGGTGCAGATGTGCTATCCGTTCGAGATGCTGCAGCCGACGCGGCTGACCGCCGGGGCCCTGGTGGAAACCTTTGCCCGGATGCAGGCGAAGGCGCCGGACGCCTGGCCCTGCTGGGCCTATTCCAACCATGACGTGATCCGCCACGTCACCCGCTGGGGGCTGTCTGACGCCGCCGCGCGCAGCTATACGGTGCTGCTGATGTGCCTGCGCGGTTCGGTCTGCCTGTATCAGGGAGAGGAACTGGGTCTGCCCGAGGCGGATGTGGCCTTGGAAGACCTGCAAGACCCCTATGGCATCGAGTTCTGGCCCGAGTTCAAGGGCCGCGACGGCTGCCGGACACCGATGGTCTGGGTGTCGGACAACGCCTCGGGCGGGTTCACCACTGGCAAGCCCTGGCTGCCGGTCGATGCGCGGCACCTTGGCCGCTCGGTCGCGGCGCAAGGTGACGAGGCGGGGTCGATGCTGGCCCACTATCGCCACGCGCTGGCGTTCCGGCGTGCGCATGAGGTGCTGCGGACCGGCGCGATGGACGGGATCGCGGCGGCGGGCGACGTGGCGCGTTTCCTGCGCCGGGGGGACGAAGTGCTGTTCTGCGCCTTCAACCTGGACGAAAAGGCGGGCAGCGTCGCCTTGCCGGACGGGACATGGGAGCAGATCGGGACCGAGCTTGGATCGGTGCCGGTCGATGCAGCGGAAATCCACCTGCCGGGCTGGGGCTTTGCCCTGGCGCGGCAGGCGTAGGGAAGGGGGGACGGATGGCCGATCTGGTGCTGAAGGACGTCGAGAAGGCCTATGGCGAGGTCAAGGTGTTGAAGGACATCAACCTTGACATCAAGACGGGCGAGCTGATTGTCTTCGTCGGCCCCTCGGGCTGCGGGAAATCCACGCTGCTGCGGATGATCGCGGGGCTGGAAAAGATCTCGGGCGGCGAGTTTTCCATCGACGGGGTGCGGATGAACGACGTGCCGCCGGCGCAGCGCGGCATCGCCATGGTGTTCCAGAGCTATGCCCTGTACCCGCACATGACGGTGCGCGAGAACATGTCCTTCGCGCTGCGCATCGCCAAGAAATCGCAGGCCGAGATCGACAAGGCGGTCGACAAGGCGGCGAAGATCCTGCAACTGACGCCTTATCTCGACCGTCTGCCCAAGGCGCTGTCGGGCGGCCAGCGGCAGCGGGTGGCCATCGGGCGCAGCATCGTGCGCGACCCCAAGGTCTATCTCTTCGACGAGCCGCTGTCGAACCTGGACGCCGCCCTGCGGGTGGCGACCCGGATCGAGATCGCCCAGCTGAAAGAGGCGATGCCGCAATCGACCATGGTCTATGTCACGCATGACCAGGTGGAAGCGATGACCCTCGCCAGCCGCATCGTGGTGCTGGCGGGCGGCGGGATCGCCCAGGTCGGCAGCCCGCTGGAACTGTACGAACGCCCGCAGAACGAATTCGTGGCGCAGTTCATCGGCAGCCCGTCGATGAACCTGATGGCGGGCGAGATCACCGGCACCGGGGCAAAGACCACGGTCAGGCTGGCGAATGGCGGCATGGCGGTGTCGGCGGTGCCAACGAACGCCGCCGACAAGGGCCTGCCGGTGAACATCGGCGTGCGGCCCGAGGACCTGGTCGAGGCGGCGGGGAAATCGCCGGCCGAGGCGATCTTCACCGGCGAGGTGGAAATCACCGAGGCCCTGGGCGAGGTGACGCTGCTCTACTTTCGCCGTCAGGGCGAGGCGGCGCAGGTGGTGGCCAAGCTGCCCGGCATCCGCCCGGAACTGCGGCGCCGGACGGTGTCGCTGGGCGCCGATCCGAAGAAGGTGCACCTTTTCGCGAACGGCACGTCGCTGCTGTATCGCTGAGCGCCTAGCCAGGCCAGCCGACCATTGCGAGGAACCCGAGCCACAGGCCGCAAAGCACGGCCCCCGACATCACGCTGACCCAGAGGGTCAGGCGGATAGAAGGCACGGGCTTGGTGGCGGTTGCAGAGCGTCGGGTCATGTCCCGATAGAGCCGGACAAGGGTTTCCGAATCGCTAACGGCCGCGTCGCAAGGCGGAATTCGAAGTCGAATTCCGTGCACGATTTCCGACTTCGGAAATCGGCTGCTTCGGTTGGACTCAGCGCGTCTTGCGGGCGTGGAAGATGAAGCCGAGGAAGTTCAGCAGCACCTGCGCAGCCAGGATGGCGGTCGATCCGGAGTGATCGTAGTCGGGCGCGACCTCGACAAGGTCGATGCCGACGATGTCATGCGTCCGGGCCACGCCTTGCAGGATTTCCAGCACTTCATAGTAGAGGAATCCGCCGTGGCTGGGGGTGCCGGTGCCCGGCGCGATGGAAGGGCAGAAGCCGTCAATGTCGATGGTGACATAAAGCCGGGCGCCGGCCGGGATGCGGGCCAGCACGGCCGCACGGCCGAGCGCCCGCACCTGCCGCACCGACAGGATGTCGTCGCCCATGGCGCGGGCCGCGTCATAGCCGTCTTTCGCGGTGCTGCTGACGTTGCGGATGCCCAGCGCGGTGATGCCGGTCACATGTTCTTGCTCGGCCGCGCGGCGCATCGGATTGCCGTGGCCGTGGCGCACGCCGTGGCGCACATCGACGAAATCGAGATGTGCGTCGATCTGCAGGATGTGGATCGGGCCGCGCCCGGCAAAGGCGCGGATGCAGGGGATGTTCACCGAGTGATCGCCCCCCAGCACCACCGGCAGGGCGCCGGCGTCGAGGATGGCGCGCACGCCGGTCTCGATGTTGGCGTGGCTGGTCTCGGTGTCGGTGTGGACGATGTCGGCATCGCCGATGTCGACGATGCGGACGTCCGATCCCAGATAGGTGCAGTCGTCTTCATGGTCATAGGCGCCGGCATGGCCGAAGGAGAACAGCGTCGAGGCCTCGCGGATCGCCCGCGGCCCGAAGCGGGCGCCGGCGCGAAACTGGGTACCGAAGTCGAAGGGCGCGCCGAGCACGGCCACGTCGGCCCGGATCGCGCCCCAGTCGGCAAGGTAGGGCCGTTTGCCGAAGGTGGAGATCCCGACGAAGGGCAGGTTCAGCCGCCCGCTTTCGTAGCCATGTCCGCTCATGTCCCGTGCCTTTCGCTGCCGCCCGGCGGCGCAGCATGAAAGGCGGCGCGGGGCTTGTCCAGCCCGCGCCCGGGGGGCCAGGGGGGCGCCCTCGGGGGGCATCGAGCCCCCGCTCGGCCGCGTTGCCACGGCATGCGGCACCGGTTCTGCTTGAACCCGGGGCCGGAATGCGCTGGGGTGCCGGCCGACAACGGAGTGTGGCATGGCAAACGACCCGGTGAACTTTCGCCCGAAGGCATATCCGCCGCCCGAGTTCCCGCCGCGCAAGGCGCCGGCCTTTGCCCGCACGCCGCCGGCGGTCTTTCCGGTGATCCTGGGTCTGCTGGGTCTGGCGCTGGCACTGCGGGCCGGGCTGGCGCGGGTGGGTCTGCCAGAGGGCCTGGGCGATCTGGTGGCCGGCCTGGTGCTGCCGGTCTGGGCCTTCGCCGTCCTTTCCTATGGCGTCAAGCTGGCGCGGCGGCCGGGGGTGATCCTGGACGACCTGAAGGTGATGCCGGCGCGGGCGGGGCTGGCGGCGGCGACGATGGGCGGAATGGCGGTTGCGGCGCTGCTGGCCCCTTTTGCGCCGCGCGTGGCGCTGGGGATGCTGGCGATTTCCCTGGTCGCCCATGCCGGGCTGGCGCTGCTGGTCGGCCGCGTGCTGGCGGCGGCGCCGCCCGAGGGGCAGGCGGTCAACCCGGGCTGGCATCTGACCTTCGTCGGCTTCATCGTCGGCGGTGTGGCCGCGGCCCAGCTTGGCCTGCCGGGCCTGGCGCGCGGGTTGCTTTGGGCAACGCTGGTGCCGGCGGCGGCGATCTGGGGCGTCAGCCTGGTGCAACTGATTCGTCGGGTGCCGCCGGCGCCGCTGCGGCCGCTTCTGGCCATTCACCTGGCGCCGGCCAGCCTGTTCGCCACGGTGGCGGCGCAGACCGGGCAGGAGGGCCTGGCGCTGGCCTTCGGCGTGCTGGCGCTTGGCATCTTCCTGGCGCTGGCGCTGGGGTTCCGCTGGATCACCGAAGCCGGGTTCTCGCCGCTTTGGGGGGCCTTCACCTTTCCGCTGGCCGCCTTTGTCGCGGCCCTGATCCGGCTGGGCGGGGTCTGGACCGGCGCCGGCCTTGGCCTTTTGGTGGTGGCGCTGGTGGCGGTGCCGGTGGTGGCCTGGAAGGTGCTGTCGCTGTGGCCCGGCGGGCGGCTGGCAGGCAAGACCAACGCGGCCGAGGCGTGACGGACGCCCGTTCGCCTTGGCCGGTGTTGTCAGGGCCGATCAGGCGGCCGCGCGACACGGATCAGATCAATCCGACCCAGGCACGGGCGATGGCCAGGCCATGACCGTCGGCCGCGGCACCGCGGGTGCGCGCCAGTTCCGGGTGACGGGCGGGCCAGCCGGGGTCCGTGCGTTCGATCAGGTCGGGGAATTCGCGGGTCCAGTCGGCCACCACGGCGCGGCTGGCCTCGAAATGGAACTGCATGCCATAGGTGGCGCGACCGATGCGGAAGCTCTGGTTCGGTGCGGCGGCTGAGCCGGCCAGCCGGACCGCGCCCGTGGGCAGGCTCAAGGTGTCCGAGTGCCACTGGAAGATCGGGAATTCGCCGGGCAGGGCGCCCAGCACCGGGTCGGTGCGGCCGGGGTCGGTCAGCGCCACGTCGCACCAGCCGAATTCTGGCGCGGCGCCGAGGTGGTTTTCCGCCCCGAAGGCCCGCGCCAGCAGTTGCGAGCCAAGTCAGATGCCCAGCACCGGCCGGTCCGCCGCGGCATAGGCCGCCATCAGCCGGGCCAGCGCGGGCAGGTAGGGGTGGGTATGGTCGTCCCGTGCGGATTGCTCGCCGCCGAAGACGACCAGCGCTTCGGCCTCTGGCGCCTGCGGCAGGGGCTGGCCGGTCCAGGGCTTGAGAAGGTCGATCTTCGCCGCCGCCTCGTGCAGGGCCACGCCGACCTGGCCGTGGTGGGTGACCTTGGTGTTTTCCACGATGGCGACGCGCATCAGCTTCTCCGTCCGGCAGCCCGGCACAATCTGCATGGGGCGGCCCTGCTTTCAAGCCCAAGATGCGGCTTTCCCCCTTGCGCCCGGGCTTGGGCCGTGAAACAGGGAACCGCCAAACGATGATCCCCCAGGAGTTCCCCATGGAGATTCGCGAGGCCCTCACCTTCGACGATGTCCTGCTGGTTCCGGCCGCCTCTTCGGTGCTGCCGTCCGATGCCGACACGGCGACCTTCGTCACCAAGTCCATCCGGATGAACATTCCGCTGCTCAGCAGCGCCATGGACACCGTGACCGAGGGCCGCATGGCCATCGCCATGGCCCAGGCGGGCGGCATCGGGGTGATCCACCGCAACCTCGACACCCAGGCGCAGGCGCGCGAGGTGCGGCGGGTGAAGCGCTTCGAATCCGGCGTGGTCTACGCGCCCATCACCCTGCGCGCCGACCAGACCCTGGCCGACGCCAAGGAGTTGATGGAGCGCTACAACATCACCGGCTTTCCGGTGGTGGATGCGGACAACCGCGTTGTCGGCATCGTCACCAACCGCGACATGCGCTTTGCCAGCGACGACCGCACCCCGGTCAGCGTGATGATGACCAGCGAGAACCTGGCCCTGCTGAAAGAGCCGGTGGACCGCACCCAGGCGATCAGCCTGATGAAGGCACGCCGGATCGAGAAGCTGCTGGTCACCGACGGCGCCGGAAAGCTGACCGGCCTGTTGACGCTGAAGGACACCGAGAAGGCCGTCCTCAACCCGCATGCCTGCAAGGACGAGATGGGCCGGTTGCGCGTTGCCGCTGCCTCGACCGTGGGCGATGCCGGGTTCGAGCGCAGCCAGGCGCTGATCGAGGCCGGCGTGGACATGGTGGTGATCGACACCGCGCATGGCCACAGCGAAGGCGTGGCCCGCGCGGTGGAACGCATCAAGCAGCTGTCCAATACCGTGCAGGTGGTGGCCGGCAACGTCGCCACCGGCGAGGCGACGCGGGCGCTGATCGGTGCCGGCGCGGATGCGGTCAAGGTCGGCATCGGCCCCGGCTCGATCTGTACCACCCGGATCGTCGCGGGCGTGGGCGTGCCGCAACTGACCGCGATCTTCGATTCCGCCCGCGCGGCCGGCGACATTCCGGTGATCGCCGATGGCGGCATCAAGTATTCCGGCGACTTCGCCAAGGCCATCGCGGCGGGCGCGTCCTGCGCCATGGTCGGCAGCGCCATCGCCGGCACCGACGAATCGCCCGGCGAGGTGATCCTGTGGCAGGGCCGCAGCTTCAAGGCCTATCGCGGCATGGGCTCCATTGGCGCCATGGCGCGCGGGTCGGCCGACCGGTATTTCCAGAAAGAAGCCAGCAGCGACAAGCTGGTGCCCGAGGGGATCGAGGGGCAGGTGCCCTACAAGGGCTCGGCCCAGGCGGTGATTCACCAGATGGTGGGCGGCTTGCGCGCGGCGATGGGCTATACCGGCTGCGCCACGATTGCCGAGATGCGCACGCAGTGCCAGTTCGTGCGGATCACCGGCGCGGGCCTGAAGGAAAGCCATGTCCATGACGTGCAGATCACCCGCGAAAGCCCGAACTACCGCGCCGGCTGACCGCGGCTTGCGACGCTACACTGCCTTGCCGGCGCCCATCCGGGGCGGCCATCAGCGGGGGGGCCCTCAGGCGCGAAAAAAGGACCGCCAGCCATGAAGCAATCGATTCTCATGGAGAAGTATCCGGTCTTCGAACTGACCGTGCCGAAGGCGGAAACCACCTGCGCCGACATCGACGCCGTGATCGACCGCCTGCGCGCCCGCATCGAGGCGCATCCCAAGGTGGCCTATATCGCCACCTTCGACCACTTTGCCCATACCTCCGCGATCGGCGGCAGCATCGCGCCGCAGATCAAGGCCGCCAAGAACATCGTGTTCTGCTTCGGGGTGCATCTGCCGAACCCGCATGTGCTGGCGGTTCGCCCGCGCGCCATCGGCGTGGCCGATCTGGGCGACAGCTTCCACCTGGCCTTCCTGGAGCCGCCGATGGAACTGGCGACCACCGAGATGGAGGCCTGGTGCAAGGCGCTGGCCGACCGGACCTGATGCCGCCATGACCCCTGCCGCCCGCGCCGCCGCCGCAATCGAGGTGCTGGACCGCGTGCTGGCGGGCGAGTCGGCCGAAAAGGTGCTGACGGCCTGGGCGCGGGCGTCGCGCTTTGCCGGCTCGGCCGACCGCGCGGCGGTGCGCGATCTGGTGTTCGAGGCGCTGCGCTGCCGGCGGTCCTTTGCGGCCCTGGGCGGCGGAATGACCGGCCGGGGTCTGGTGCTGGGTGGCTGGCGGGCCGCCGGTCGCACGCCCTGGGACGACGGTCCGCACGCCCCGCCGCCGGAAGGCCCCGCGGACCAGGGCCGCCCGCCCCAGGGGGCCGAGGCGCTGGACGTGCCGGATTGGCTGGAACCGGCCCTGCAGCGGGCGCTGGGGGCGGACTATGCGCCGGTGATGCAGGCGATGCGCCAGCGTGCGCCGGTGGTGCTGCGGGTGAACGCCGCAAGGGCCGCGCGCGACGCGGCGGCGGCGCGGCTGGCCGCCGAAGGCATCGCCACGCGGCCCCATCCCCTGGCGGCTTTCGCGCTGGAAGTGACCGAGGGCGCGCGCAAGGTGCAGGCCTCGCAGGCCTATGCGACGGGCCTGGTGGAATTGCAGGATGCCGCGTCGCAGGCGGTGGTCGAGGCGCTGCCGCTGCGCGACGGAATGCGGGTGCTGGACCTCTGCGCCGGTGGCGGCGGCAAGACCCTTGCCATGGCCGCCCGCGCCCGGCTGGCGCTCTGGGCGCATGATGCGGCACCGCGCCGGATGGCCGACCTGCCGGCCCGCGCCGCCCGCGCCGGCATTGCCGTCAGCCTGACCGACCGCCCCGAGGCGACCGCGCCCTATGACCTGGTGCTGGCCGACGCGCCCTGTTCGGGCAGCGGCAGCTGGCGCCGCGACCCCGAGGGGAAATGGGCGCTGACGCCTGACCGGCTGGCCGATCTGACCGCGGTGCAGGCGCAGATCCTGGACCGCGCCGCCAGCCTGGTCGCGCCGGGCGGCGTGCTGGCCTATGCCACCTGTTCATTCCTGCGCGAAGAGAATGAGTCGCAGGTTGCGGCCTTTCGCGCCCGCAGCCCCGGCTGGACCCTGGACCGGGAGGCCCGCTTTACCCCGTTGCAAGCGGGTGACGGTTTCTTTCTTGCCATTCTAAGGCGCGCCTGAGGCGGACGGATCAACTTGCAGATGTTTTCCGGCTTCGGTTAAGTGCTGGTTAATCATTGTGGGCCTAGTGATGCGGAAGGGAATTCCGTGACGGAGGGCTGCGTGCTGGGGCCGGAAGTTGAACTCAGGGCCGCGTTGGCGACCACCGACGGAACCCGTCGCGGGCTGCCGTGGCTGGTGGCGGGCGCCATGCTGTGCCTTTCGCTGGCGGTCTATTCGGGTTCGACGCTGGTGCGGCTGAGCCTGATCACCACCGGGCTGGCCATCCTGCTTGTGGCCGGCGCGATGATGATCCTGGCGCGCAAGGGTCACCGGGGCGAGGCGCGGCTTGCCCGCCAATTGACCACCCTGGTCGGCGAAGACGCGGCGCCGTGCTTCTCGACCGACGAACTGGGCCAGATCCTGTATCGCAACGTCGCCGCCCAGGCGCGGTTCGGCGACAACCCGACGGCAACCCTGGTGGGGGTGCTGCACGAACAGTTCGCCTCGCCCTCGGCGGTGCTGTTCCGGCTGCAGACGCGGGCGGCCAGCGGTGGCGCCGCGCGTGAGGATGTGGTCACTCGGCGCGGTCATCTGCGGCTGTCGGTGCACCGGGTCGAAGAGAACCGCTTCCTGTGGCGGCTCGAGGAATTCCAGGACCGCACCCCTGCCGGCCGCGGGGCGGAAGCGCTGAGCCTGCCGATGGTGGTGGCCAACCGCAACGGCGTGGTGCTGTTCTCGAACGAGGCGATGCGCCGGCTCCTGGGCGAACGGCCCAAGCGGCTGGACCGCATCTTCGTGCAGCCGAAATTCCAGACCGGCGAAGAGGTGGACATCGTCACCCCCGGCGGTCAGATCCGCGCCGTCGTGGCCGAGGTCGAGGGCATCGGCGACCGTCGCGAGATCTTCCTCTTGCCGGCGCCGGAACGCTCGGACGCCGACACGATGACCACCGATTTCGAGAACGTGCCGGTGGCGCTGATGAAATTCGGCGCCGACGGGGCGATGCGCAGCGCCAACCGGGCCGCGCGCGAACTGCTTGGCGATATCCCGCTGGCCGGGCTGTCGTTCCACGACCTGTTCGAAGACCTTGGCCGGCCGGTTCAGGACTGGCTTGCCGACGTGATCGCCGAGCGGCTGCCGGCCGGGGCGGAAGTGCTGCGGATGCGCCGGGCGGGGGAAGAGGCCTTCGCCCAGGTGCAGTTGCGCCGGATCGTCGAGCAGGGCCGCAGTGGGGCGCTGGCGATCCTGTCCGACGCGACCGCGCTGAAGAAGCTGGAAGCGCAGTTCAACCAGAGCCAGAAGATGCAGGCGATCGGCCAGCTGGCCGGCGGCATCGCGCATGATTTCAACAACCTGCTGACCGCAATCTCGGGCCACTGCGACCTTCTGTTGCTGCGCCACGGGCGCGAGGACGGCGATTTCGCCGATCTTGAACAGATCCGCCAGAACGCCAACCGGGCGGCGGCGCTGGTCAGCCAGTTGCTGGCGTTCTCGCGCAAGCAGACGCTCAAGCCCGAGCGGCTGGATCTGCAGGACCTGCTGTCGGACCTGACCCACCTGTTGAAGCGGCTCCTGGGCGAGAAGGTCGTTCTGCGCTTCGCTCACGACCCGCTGCTGGGCCCGATCCGGGCCGACAAGCGGCGGCTGGAGCAGGTGCTGATGAACCTGGTGGTCAACGCCCGCGATGCCATGCCCGATGGCGGCACGATCCGCATCGAAACCGAGGCGCTGGCGCTTGCCGAGGCGACGGTGCGCGACAAGGCCACCGTGCCGCCCGGGGAATATTCGGTGATCCGGGTGATCGACACCGGCACCGGCATCGCGGCCGACAAGATCGACAAGATCTTCGAGCCGTTCTTCACCACCAAGAAGGTGGGCGAGGGAACGGGCCTGGGCCTCTCCACGGTCTATGGCATCGTCAAGCAGTCGGGCGGCTATGTCTTCGTCGCCTCCGAGCCGGGCAAGGGCACCACCTTCGATCTGCTGTTCCCGGTGCATGAACTGGCCGAGGGCGAGCATGTCCCGCTGCCCTCCGCGCCGCAGGAGGAACCGTCGCGGCTGCTGCTTCGCAAGGGCGAGGGCGTGGTGCTGCTGGTCGAGGATGAGGCTCCCGTGCGCGCCTTCGCCAGCCGGGCGTTGCGGATGCGCGGCTATACCGTGCTTGAGGCCGAAAACGCCGAAGAGGCACTGAAGACGCTGGAAGATCCGGCACTTGAGGTCGATGTCTTCGTGACCGACGTGGTGATGCCGGGGCTGGACGGCCCGTCCTGGGTGAAGATGGCGCTGGAGGATCGGCCGAACGTCAAGGTCGTCTTCGTCTCGGGCTATGCCGAGGATTGCCTCAGCGAGGATCAGTCGCGCATCCCGAACTCGGTCTTCCTGCCGAAACCCTTTTCGCTGAACGACCTGACAACGACGGTGCAGAACCAGTTCCACTGATGCGGCTGCAGGATGGGGAGCGGTCTCGCCAGGCCGCCCGCCAGAGCGGCAGGGCAAGCAGTCGCGCAAGCTCGCGCTGCCGCCGGACCTCGCGGCGCAGCGGATCGGGCGACGAAGCGGGCCGCGTGGCAAGGCAGACTGCGCGGCAAGGCGGGCGGCGGAACGGACCGAGCGCCAGAGCGGATTGAACGGCGCAGCGGACTGCGCAACGACGCAAATTGCGCGGTGGAGTGGACTGCGGAACGCACCGTGCGGCGCTGAGGACTGCGCTGCACCGACGACTGTGCGGCGCAGCGGACCGCGTCGCGGAACCGACCGAGCGGCAGAGCGGACTGGGCAGCGGAACGGACCGAGCGCCAGCGCGGATTGCGCGGTGCAGCGGACTGGCGGCGAAAAGGACCGCGCAGGGAAACCGATCGCCCAGCAGAACCGGCAAGGGCGGAGCGGACGGAGTGGTGCAACACAGGGTGCGGCCGCAAATCAACCCTGGCGAGGCGCCGGTCCTGCGCCGCTAGACCTGCAAGCTGGCGTGAAGGGCGAAATCCTCTGCGGCCACCTCGTGCAGAAGCGCCTCGGTTTCGGGTGACAGCTCGGTCGCGCGCGAGGGCGAGACGTTGAGCCGGGGCAGGATGATCTCGCAATCCAGCCGGTCTTCCAGGAAGTGGACGAAGGTGTCGATCTCCTCATAGCGGAACAGCCGGTCCACCCCCTGGCCCTGACGCGGTTTCAGGAACCGCGCTTGCGAGCCGACATCGGCAAAGGCCGGGCGAGGGTCGCTGCACCAGCCGCGGACGAAGTCGTCGAAGCTTTTGCCGGCGGTGCTTTTCCCGGGGTCGGCCTGGTCGTCGCGGCCGCGGAAGCGGTACCAGGACCCCAGCCAGTCGCGCGGTTCCCGCATCAGCGCGACCACGGTCCAGTCGGCCTTCGACGCCGCCTCGAGGTAGGGTCCGAAGAACCGCCGGAACCGGTGCACGGTGGTGTGCTTCAACACCGGCGGACGCTGGATTGACACCGCCGCCAGCGATTCGAGGGCCGAGGCGATGGCGGTGGACCCGGTCTTCGGCGTGGCCAGGAAAACCAGCCTCTGCTCCCAGAACACCAGCATGTCCGTCCCCTTTTTTCTTCGTTCCGGCCCTTCCGGCCGGTTTTCCTCGGTCGCCGTAAACTATCCCTTAACGGATTCGCGCAAAAGCTGATTTTACGAGAATTTGGTTGAAATGTTCCGCTTTTGATCCCATAAGAACGGGAACGAAAAACGAACACAGGCAAGGATTGCCGCCCCAGGGTGGCTGTGGAATAAGGGAGACGGGAATGTCGGCGGCGAACCTTTTCGACCTCGGGAGCAAACGGGACATGGACAAGCAGAAGGCGCTGGAAAGCGCGCTGCAGCAGATCGAGCGGCAGTTCGGCAAGGGCTCGATCATGCGGCTGGGTGCCGACAGCCCGGCGATGGACATCGAGTCGACCTCGACCGGTTCGCTGGGCCTGGACATCGCGCTGGGGATCGGCGGCCTGCCCAAGGGGCGGGTGGTTGAAATCTACGGGCCGGAGAGCAGCGGCAAGACCACGCTGACCCTGCATGTGGTGGCCGAGGAACAGAAGAAGGGCGGCGTCTGCGCCTTTGTCGACGCCGAACACGCGCTGGACCCGCAATATGCCAAGAAGCTGGGCGTCAACCTGGATGAACTGCTGATCAGCCAGCCCGACACCGGCGAGCAGGCGCTGGAAATCGTCGACACGCTGGTGCGGTCGGGCGCGGTCAGCCTGATCGTGGTCGACTCGGTTGCCGCGCTGACGCCCAAGGCGGAGCTGGAAGGCGACATGGGCGACGCCACCGTCGGCGCCCAGGCCCGGTTGATGAGCCAGGCGATGCGCAAGCTGACCGCCAGCATCGGCCGCACCAACTGCATGGTGATCTTCATCAACCAGATCCGGATGAAGATCGGCGTGATGTTCGGCAGCCCGGAAACCACCACCGGCGGCAATGCTCTGAAGTTCTATGCCAGCGTGCGGCTGGACATCCGCCGCATCGGCGCAATCAAGGACCGCGACGAAGTGGTCGGCAACACCACTCGCGTCAAGGTGGTGAAGAACAAGGTGGCGCCGCCGTTCAAGCAGGTGGAATTCGACATCATGTATGGCGAGGGCATCTCGAAGACGGGCGAGCTGGTCGACATCGGCGTCAAGGCCGGCGTGGTTGAAAAGTCGGGCGCCTGGTATTCCTACAAGGACGAACGCATCGGCCAGGGCCGCGAGAACGCCAAGACCTTCCTCAAGGCCAACCCTGCCATTGCGGCCGAGATCGAGGACAGGATCCGCGCCGCCAACGGGATGGATTTCACCCTGGTCGCCGGCCCGGACGATGGCGAGGCCGGCGAGGACTGAACCCCGTCGCCGGGCAGGATTTCAAGGGCCGGAGGGGCAACCTTCCGGCCCTTTTTCCTGGCCTGCCGCATCCCCCGTGGACAGGGCTGCCTGCCGCCGCTACATGAGGGCGAAACCGCAGGAAATTCCCTGAAAGGCCCGGCCCATGGCGTCGCTCAACGACATCCGTTCCACCTTCCTCGACTTCTTTGCCAAGAACGGCCACCGGGTGGTCGAGAGTTCTCCGCTGGTCCCGCGCAACGACCCGACGCTGATGTTCACCAACAGCGGCATGGTGCAGTTCAAGAACCTGTTCACCGGAGTGGAAACCCGCGACTACAAGCGCGCGACGACGGCGCAGAAATGCGTGCGGGCGGGCGGCAAGCACAATGACCTGGACAATGTGGGCTATACCGCGCGGCACCACACGTTCTTCGAAATGCTGGGGAATTTCTCGTTCGGCGACTATTTCAAGGACACGGCCATCCCGCTGGCCTGGGAGCTGTTGACGCGCGACTTCGGGCTGGACCCCAAGCGCCTGCTGGTCACCGTCTATCACACCGACGACGACGCGGCGGCGATCTGGAAAAAGGTCGCGGGCCTGGGCGATGACCGGATCATCCGCATTCCCACCAACGACAACTTCTGGATGATGGGCCCCACCGGCCCCTGCGGCCCCTGCACGGAAATCTTCTACGACCACGGCCCGCACATCTGGGGCGGCCCGCCCGGCAGCGCGGAAGAGGACGGCGACCGCTTCATCGAGATCTGGAACAACGTCTTCATGCAGTTCGAGCAGTTCGAGGACGGCAGCCGCCGCGACCTTGAGGCGAAGTCGATCGACACCGGCATGGGGCTGGAGCGGATCGGCGCGCTCTTGCAGGGCAAGCACGACAACTATGACACCGACCTGATGCGTAGCCTGATCGAGGCCAGCGCGCATGCCACCAGCAGCGACCCCGACGGCCCCGGCAAGACCAGCCACCGGGTCATCGCCGACCACCTGCGCTCGGTCAGTTTCCTGGTCGCCGATGGGGTGATGCCCAGCAACGAAGGCCGCGGCTATGTGCTGCGGCGGATCATGCGGCGCGCCATGCGGCACGCCCACATGCTGGGCGCGCAGGACCCGGTGATGTTCAAGCTGGTGCCGGCGCTGGTGCGCCAGATGGGCGCGGCCTACCCGGAACTGACCCGGGCGCAGGCGCTGATCGAGGAAACGCTGAAGCTGGAAGAGACCCGGTTCAAGCAGACGCTGGACCGCGGGCTGAAGCTTCTGGATGACGAGTTGTCGCGCCTGCCGGAGGGCGCCGAACTGCCGGGGCAGGCGGCCTTCAAGCTGTACGACACCTACGGTTTCCCGCTGGACCTGACGCAGGATGCTTTGCGCGAAAAGGGCAGGGCGGTGGAAACCGCGGGCTTCGACGCGGCGATGGCCGAGCAGAAGGCCAAGGCCCGCGCCGCCTGGTCCGGCAGCGGCGAGGCGAAGGACGCGAAGGTCTGGTTCGAGATCGCCGAAGACAAGGGCGTGACCGAATTCCTGGGCTATGAGACGGAAACCGCCGAGGGCGTGATCCTGGCGCTGGTCCGCGACGGGGCGGCAATCGACCGTGCCGAGGCCGGGGAAACCGCGCAAGTGGTGGTCAACCAGACCCCATTCTACGCGGAATCGGGCGGCCAGGTGGGCGATACCGGCTGGATCCGCACCGACACCGGCCTGGTCGAGGTGACCGACACCCGCAAGGCCGCCGGGGTGTTCATCCACATCGGCCGGGTGATCGAGGGCAAAGTGTCGCGCGGCGAGCCGGCGAAGCTTGAGGTCGCGCACGGGCGGCGCAGCCAGATCCGCGCCAACCACTCGGCCACGCACCTGCTGCACGAAGCCCTGCGCCGCGCGCTTGGCGAGCATGTCGCGCAGAAGGGCAGCCTGAATGCGCCGGACCGGCTGCGGTTCGACTTCTCGCACAGTCAGGCCCTGACCGCCCCGGAACTGGCGCAGGTGGAAACCGAGGTCAATGCCTTCGTCCGCCAGAACGCCCCGGTCGACACCCGGATCATGACCCCCGACGACGCCCGCGCCATCGGCGCGCAGGCGTTGTTCGGCGAGAAATACGGCGACGAGGTCCGGGTGGTGTCGATGGGGGTGCTTGACGGCTCGGGCAAGGGCGCCGAGGGCCGGACTTACAGCCTTGAGTTGTGCGGCGGCACCCATGTGGCGCGCACCGGCGACATCGGCGCCTTCGTGCTCTTGGGCGACAGCGCGTCAAGCGCGGGCGTGCGGCGGGTCGAGGCGCTGACCGGCGAGGTGGCCCTGCAGCATCTGCGGGCGCAGGATGCCCGGCTGGCCGACATCGCGGCCGTTCTCAAGGCCCCGGTGACCGAAGTGGTAGACCGGGTAAGGGCCCTGTCCGACGAACGCCGCGCCCTGCTCAACGAGGTGGCGCAGTTGCGGCGCGACCTGGCGATGGGCGGAAGATCAGCCGGGCCGGACGCGAAAGAGATCAACGGAATCAAGCTGATCGCGCAGGTTCTTCAAGGTGTTTCCGGGAAAGACCTGCCCGCCCTGGTGGATGAGATGAAGGCCCGCGTCGGCAGCGGCGCGGTGCTGCTGATCGCCGATACCGGCGCCAAGCCCGCCGTGGCGGCCGGCGTCACCGCCGACCTGACGGATCGCCTGTCGGCCGTCACCCTGGTCAAGGCCGCGGCCGAGGCGATGGGCGGCAAGGGCGGCGGCGGGCGGCCAGACATGGCGCAATCCGGCGGCGCCGACATCGCGCTGGCGGAGGCGGCGATCAAGGCCGCCGAAGCCGTGCTGGGGGGCTGAGGCGATGCCCACCGCGTTCTGGATCGCCCATGTCACCGTGACCGACGCCGAAGCCTACGGCCGATACGCCAAAGGCGCGACCGAGGCCATCGCCGCGCATGGCGGCGTCTTCCTGGCCCGCGGCGGGCGCTACGTGCAGCTGGAAGGCACCGACCACAGCCGCAACGTGGTGGCACGCTTTCCCAGCCTGGAGGCCGCGGTGGACTGCTACCACTCGGCCGCCTATCAGGCCGCGCTGGCGCATGCCAAGGGCGCGGCGGTGCGCGATCTGGTGGTGGTCGAAGCCGCCGACTGACCCGCGATCTGCCGGGATTCGCGGCAATTTGATCGCAAACGGCGGAATTCCCGGCCTGACGGCTTGTCGGAAAACTGTTACCTTGGTCATATCGGAGCAGACCTCGCACAGGCGCCAAGGACCGCAACAAGGTCTACGCGGGCGGGGGCAGGCGGAAGGGTTTGACAGATGTGCCGTTGGGCAGCCTATGCGGGTGCGCCGATTTTTCTTGAAGATATCGTGTCCCGGCCAGGACACAGCCTGATCCACCAGTCGCATTGCGCCACGCAGTGCCACAGCGCGATCAACGCCGACGGGTTCGGCGTTGCCTGGTATGACGAACGCCCCGAACCGGGGCTGTATCGCGACGTGATGCCGGCCTGGAGCGACCCGAACCTGCGCAGCCTGACCGCGCAGGTGAAATCCGGCCTGTTCCTGGCGCATGTCCGCGCCTCGACCGGCACCGCCACCAGCCGCAACAACTGCCATCCCTTCGTGCAGGGTCGCTGGTCTTTCATGCACAACGGCCAGGTCGGCGGCTACGATGCCTTTCGCCGCGATGCCGACATGCTGATCCCCGAAGCGTTGTACACCCATCGAAAGGGCGCGACCGACAGCGAGGCGTTGTTCCTGGTCGCCTTGGCCGAGGGGCTGGATGACGATCCGCGCGCGGCCCTTGAACGCGCCTCGGCCCGGTTCATCGCGCTGGCCCGGGCCAAGGGCGCGCTGCCGCATCTGCGCATGACCGCCGCCCTGTCTGACGGCCGCCGGCTTTACGCCGTACGCTACGCCACTGACGAGGCGGCGCCGTCGCTGTATTACCGCTGGTCCGACACGCGGCAAGGCATGGCCGTGGTCTCGGAACCGCTGGAAAGCGATGAAGGCGGCTGGACCGAAGTGCCAGCCGCCTCGTTCTGCAGTTTCGAGGGCGACGCGGTTCGCGTCGAAGAGTTCCGGCCGTGCCGGCTGGCCCTGGCGGCCTGACCTCAGGCCTTTTTCATCGGGCAGGTCGAGAGGCCGACGATCGAATACAGCGGGCAGGTTCCCAGCAGGCCGGTCAGCAGCGGCACGACGCCGATCAGCTTGGCATAGTGCCAGAAGCCGGTTCCGCTATCGACAAAGAACCAGACGATCAGGGCCAACCCCACCGCGATGCGCAGGATCTTGTCGATCCCTCCGACGTTGTTCTTCAGCATGATACGTCTCCCATATCGTTCGCCCGGGCGATTCCCCCGAAGCTGCAGGAAGATTAGCACCTGCCGAAGGACGGGTCTGTGATCAGGTCACAAAGGCACGGCCGCCAGGCCGCGCAGCGCCCCCGGGTCGGTCAGCCGGACCTGGCCGCGGTCGGTCTCCACCCAGCCCTGGCGCTGGAACCCTTCAAGCCGGCGCGACACCACTTCGCGGGCCGAGCCGATGCGGGCGGCAAGTTCGGCCTGGGTTGCCGCAACCACGTCGTCCCGCGCGAGATCCAGCAGCGCTGCTGCGAGCCGGGCCTCGACCCGCCCGAAAGCCACGCGCTCCAACAGCCGGGTCACATCCGCCATGCGGCGGCCGAAGGCGCGCAGGATGAAGGCGCGGAAGCCCGGTTCGTGATCCATCAGCCGGGCGAACAGGGCCGCCGGGATCGTCACGGCGCGGGCCTCGGCGGCGACGATGGCCTCGCCGGAATAATCCTCGCCCCCCATCAGGCCCAATGTCGTCTGCACGCAGGATTGCCCGGGGCCGACCGCATAGAGCAGGATTTCCCGCCCGCTGGGGCCGGTCAGGAAGACCTCGACCCGGCCCGACAGCACGACCAGAAAGCCGTCAGGGCGGTCGCCGGGACGAAACAGGATGGTGCCCTTGGGCAGCGCCATCATCCGCAACTGCATCAGATCGCGCTGGGACGCGGCAGAGAGCGGCCCGAGGGTGTCCGTCCAGCTCATGCGTTTCCCTTCCTGGTCGTTGGCACACGCCGGCATTTGCATCCCTGGTCTCTGGCGGCTGGCCGACCGCGGCACCGACTCGACCGTGACAGTGTCACCGCGCACGGGCGCACTGACAATATGTAGCGTCCGCGGCGGGGCAGGGGGCGACATTCGACCGGTTGCCGATCACCGTCACCGTTTTGTGAACAATTACGGCCGAAGTGCGATTGTGCGTGAATGATCGGCGACAGCGCTCTGCGCAAGGTTGTCTGAAAGCCGGTCCGAATAAATCACAGAGTGTATTTCATGGCGGGATTGCGATCAGGTTTTGACTTCTTCAAGGCAAGACCCGAAATTGTCGGCTTGAGTGGTGTGGTGGGGGATTCACATGCGGTTTGATCTGAAGATTGCCTTGGTCGCGGGCACGGTGGCACTGGGTGCTGGCGCGGTCGCGGATGCGGCGACGGTGTCGTTCAACTTCGGCACGGGCACGAATGCCTATGCCGCGCCCGGCGATCCGATGACCTTTCTCAGCAGCGATGGCGCCTTGAAGGTCACGGTGCTGGGCTTCAACTATTCCAACGCGGTCCCGCCGTCGATCGAACCGGTGCTGGACTATCAGATCGGCGTCTACAAGCAGCAGAACGAGGGGTTGGGGGCTTGCACCTTTGGCACCGCTGACCGGTGCCGGCAGAACTCGTTGCTCGACGGCGGCTCGCTCTACGAGATGCTGACCTTCGCCTTCGAATACGCGGACACCGGCGCGGCTGCGCTGGTCACCATCGGCAACGTGCTGTTCAACCAGGTGAATACCAACGAAGAGGTGGACATCTTCGCCGGCTCGATCCTGCAGCAGATCTTTGACAACAAGACGGTTGCGGGGGTGACGCCGATCAACATCGGGGCCTATTCGCTGTTCGGGATCGGGGTCGACAACGGCGCCGCAGGGCCGGACACGGATCAGGTCCGGGTTGCCGGGTTCTCGGTCGATTACGAGCCGGCGCCCGCCCCGGTGCCGCTGCCGGCTGCCGGCTGGCTGATGCTGGCGGGACTGGGCGGCCTTGCCGCGACGCGGCGGCGCAGGGCGGCCTGAGACTGGCGCCAGATCTGGGCCAAGACCGGGGCCAGATCGGGGGGCAGACCCTTCTGACGAACAGGGGCGGCCGTATCGGCCGCCCTTTCCTTTGCCGGGCGGGGGGGGCCGCGATCGGCCCCTCGTTTCCGCGGCAATTGGACCGGACATGTCGGGCCGCTGCCGCGGAAAAGCCGAATCATCGGGGGCGCAATACATCCGGCGGCACGATCAAGAAAATCACAGAACAATCCCAGATTGCGCAGCCCCGGCGGGTCGCAATTGACCCCTTGCACGACCGTTGCAAAAACAGGCCAGACCGGCGGGCCATGCCCCTGATCTGGGCCAAATGGGAAACAACGACCCCAGATATTGCGGCCGAGAAGGGGAATCCGCTTTGGTGGGTCCGCGCAGGCTGTTATTCTTCAGTTGAGGCACGAGGGTGTCTGCCGGAATCGGTCGAACAAGGATCAAGGACGGCGCACCTTCAATTGCACGCTGCTGTTTGTGACAAGGGATTGGCAAGTGGGATATCTGACGAAACTGGCGCTAAGCGCCGCGGTCACGGTTGCAGCGGGCTCTGCCCAGGCTGCAACCGTGACTTTCGATTTCGACGCGGCGAACCGGGGGGCGGCCTATAGCCTGGCCTATGCTTCGGGCGACCTGTCGCTGAACGTCACGGCGACGCGCGGCTCGGCCGCGGCAAAGGTGCAGACCTGGTCCGGCCACGGCATGGGCGTACCCGGCCCCAACCCGGACCCGCATCTGGTTGATTCCAGCGGAACCGGCGAGGATGAGACGGTCTGGTTCCGCTTTTCCGAGCTTGTGAACCTGGTGAAGGTGACCTTCAGCTACGTCGACGAGAAGGACGACTTCAAGCTTTGGCAGGGTGCCACGTCGCTGGGCGTGTTTGACGTCAAGCAGACGGTCTTCACGGCCGCCGCCGGCTGGGCCGATTCGTTCGGCGTCGGCGCGGTCGATTGGCGGTCGCGTCATGGCTCGGGCTATTCGGCCTTCAAGATCACCTCGGTGACGGTCGAGACCCAGGACGCGCCGGCCCCGGTTCCGCTGCCCGCCGCCGGTCTGATGCTGGCTGCCAGTCTGGCCGGTCTTGGCCTGGCAAAGCGCCGCAAGGCCTGAGACCGCGCCCGGAAGGAATGGAAAAGGGGCGGCCCGCCGGGCCGCCCCTTTTGACTTTGCGGTCGGCTGGCGTCAGTCCAGCGCCTTGAAGTTCAGGCTCGCGCCTTCCTTGATGCCGCTGAACCAGCGCGCCGTCACCGTCTTGGTCTTGGTGTAGAAGCGGAAGGCGTCCGGCCCATACTGGTTCAGGTCGCCGAAGGCCGACTTCTTCCAGCCGCCGAAGCTGTAGTAGGCCAGCGGCACCGGGATCGGGAAGTTGATCCCCACCATGCCCACGTTCACACGGCTTGCGAAATCGCGCGCCGTGTCGCCATCGGCGGTGAAGATGGCGGTGCCGTTGCCGTATTCGTTGTCCATCACCAGCTTCAGCGCCTCTTCGTAGTTGCCGCTCCGGACGGTGGACAGAACCGGCCCGAAGATCTCCTGCTTGTAGATCTCCATCTCCGGCGTCACCCGGTCGAACAGCGTCGGCCCGACGAAGAATCCGTTCTCGTAGCCCTGGATCTTCAGCCCCCGGCCATCGACCACCAGCTTCGCGCCCTGGTCCACGCCGCTGCCGATCAGGCCCAGCACGCGGTCCTGCGCGGCCTTGGTCACCAGCGGGCCGAAGTCCACGTCGTCGCCCGCCGTGTAGGGGCCGACCTTCAGCTTCTCGATCCGCGGTACCAGCCGTTCGATCAGCGCATCCGCCGTCTTCTCGCCCACCGGCACCGCGACCGAGATCGCCATGCAGCGTTCGCCCGCCGCCCCGAAGCCCGCCCCCACCAGCGCATCGGCCGCCTTGTCCAGATCGGCGTCGGGCATGATGATCATGTGGTTCTTGGCGCCACCGAAGCATTGCGCCCGCTTGCCGTTCGCCGCGGCACGCGCGTAGATGTATTGCGCGATCGGGGTCGAGCCGACGAAGCCGACCGCCTGGATCACCGGATGGTCCAGGATGCCGTCCACCGCCGTCTTGTCGCCGTTCACCACCTGCAGCACGCCGTCGGGCAGGCCCGCTTCCTTGAACAGTTCGGCCAGCAGAAGCGAGGTCGAGGGCGTCCGCTCGCTGGGTTTCAGGATCATCGCATTGCCGGCGGCGATGGCGGGGGCCATCTTCCACAACGGGATCATGGCCGGAAAGTTGAACGGGGTGATCGCGGCGACCACGCCCAGCGGCTGGCGCATCGAATACAGGTCGATGCCGGGGCCGGCGCTGTCGGTCATCTCGCCCTTCAGCATGGCGGGCGCGCCCATGCAGACCTCGACCACCTCAAGCCCGCGCTGCACGTCGCCGCGCGCATCGGGCAGGGTCTTGCCGTGTTCGCGGCTGACCGCCTGGGCCAGCTTGTCCATGTCGCGGTTGATCAGGGCCGCAAAGGCCACGATGATCCGGGCGCGGCGCTGCGGGTTGGTGGCGGCCCAGCCGACCTGGGCCTTGGCGGCCTCGGCCACCGCATGGTCCATCTCGGCGGGGCTGGCCAGCGCGACGCGGGCCTGCACCTCGCCGGTGGCGGGGTTGAAGACCTCGGTGAAGCGGCCCGAGGTGCCCGCGACCCGCTTGCCGTTGATCCAGTGACCGATCTCTTCCATCTCAATCCTCCCAAGGATGTGCCGGGCCGTTTTACTCTTGCGGAAATGCCAGACCAAGGGGCAATCTTCCAAAAGGGTTTTGCAGGATTGCAGGGGAAACCATGCTGGACTGGGACGATCTGCGGGTCTTTCTGGCGGTGGCGCGGACGGACAGCCTGTCGGGCGCCGGCAGGCGGCTGAAGATCGACCCCGCCACCGTCGGCCGCCGCATCGCCCGGCTTGAGGACGGCATCGGCGCGCGGCTTTTCGCCAAGTCGCCGCAGGGCTATGCCCTGACCGAGGCCGGCACCCGGCTGATCCCCCATGCCGAGCGCGCCGAAGGCGCGGCGCTGGCGGCGCAGGAAACCCTGTCCGGCCCGGAAGGGCTGACCGGGCAGATTCGCCTGGGCGCCCCGGACGGTTGCGCCAACTACCTGCTGCCGCAGGTGCTGACGCGCCTGTGCGACGCCAACCCCGGGCTTGAGGTGCAGGTCGTGGCGCTGCCGCGCGTGTTCAACCTGTCGAAGCGCGAAGCCGACATGGCCATCGGCGTCTCGCGCCCCGCCGCCGGCCGGCTGACGGTGCAGAAACTGACCGACTACCGCCTGCACCTGGCCGCCAGCCGCACTTGGTTGGCCGCCCATCCGGTGACCGGCCCCGAGGATCTGCGCGCGCATCCCTTTGTCGGTTACATCCCCGACATGATCTTCGACAAGGAACTGGACTATTTGTCCGAGATCGGCGCGCCAGCGGTGCGGCTGGCCTCGAACTCGATTCCGGTTCAGGTGAACCTGCTGCGCCAGGGCGCCGGGATCGGCGTCGTGCATGACTTCGCGCTGCCGGCCGCGCCGGAACTGGTGCGCGTGCTGCCCGACCGCATCAGCCTGACCCGCAGCTTCTGGCTGATCCGCCATGCCGACGACACCCGCGTGGCCCGGCTGAACCGGTTCGCCGACCTGCTGATCCGCGAGGCGCGGGCGGAAATGGCGAATCTCGAATCCATCGCTTGACAGGATGCCCCTGCAACCCTGACCCTTCCAGAGACAACCCGAGGGAAGCGAGGTCGTGATGCTTGTCAGCCAGATCCTCAAGACCAAAGCCGATGGCGTGATCACCATCGCGCCCGGCCTGACCATGGCGGAGGCGGTCGAGATGCTGTCGGCGCGCCGGATCGGGGCGGTCATCGTCTCGACGGACGGCCGCCACGCCGAGGGCATCCTGTCGGAACGCGACATTGTGCGCGAACTGGGCCGCCGCGGCCCGACCTGCTTGAAGGACAAGGTCGAGTCGGTGATGACCTCTCGGCTGGTCTCCTGCCAGAAGACCGACCGCGCCGACGAGGTGCTGCAGAAGATGACCGACGGCCGCTTCCGCCACCTGCCCGTGGTCGAGGGCGGGCAGATGGTCGGCCTGATCTCGATCGGCGACGTGGTCAAGGCGCGGCTGGAAGAGCTGCATGCCGAGAATCACGCGCTGGAAGGCATGATCAAGGGCTTCTAGGCCAATGCCGCAGTGCGGCGCTTTGGGGCTTGCACGGCTGGCCGCGATGCTGTTGCGTGGCGGCCGGAACGCACCGGACGGAGAACCCTGAATGCGCATCGGCCTTTACCCGGGGACTTTCGATCCCATCACCCTGGGGCATGTGGACATCATCCAGCGCGCCATGGCACTGGTGGACCGACTGGTGATCGGGGTGGCGATCAACCGCGACAAGGGACCGCTGTTCAATCTGGAAGAGCGCGTCGGCATGGTGCAGGACGAATGCGCCGCCATTGTCGCCAAGACCGGGGGCGAAATCGTCGTCCATCCGTTCGAGAACCTGCTGATCGACTGCGCCCGCGACGTGGGGGCCACGATCATCATCCGTGGCCTGCGGGCGGTGGCGGATTTCGAGTACGAGTTCCAGATGGTCGGCATGAACCGCGCACTGGATGCCTCGATCGAGACGGTGTTCCTGATGGCCGATGCGCGGCGGCAGGCCATCGCGTCGAAGCTGGTCAAGGAAATCGCCCGGCTGGGCGGGGATGTGTCCAAGTTCGTCACCCCGCCGGTCAAGGTGGCGCTGGAGCGCAAGTATCGCTGAAACGAAAACGGGGGCCGACTGGCCCCCATGTCCGTCACGCCGCAACCCCTTTGCGGCGCCGGTGGCCCGGGCGCTCAGGCCCGGCCGTAGACCGCCTGCCAGGCAATCCTGTCGGCGTCGCCCGGATAGATGTCCAGGTCCAGTGCCACGTCCAGCGGCATCCGCGCGATTTCGTCCCGGGTGCGCCGGTAGAGCGCCCGCTTGCGCGCGGCCTCTCGCAGGCTTCCAATCATCGTCAGCATCATCGTCTTCCTTTTCTCGCGGGGTCTGCTTTTTCTCCCGCATGGGCTGAAGATGGCGGTTTCCGTTAGCGCGAACAAGGCCGGATGCTGCGATGCGGCATTGCGTCGAACGCATACCTTCCACATAGGGAAAGGGCGCCCGAGGGCGCCCTTTCGCTGGAATTTCAAGCGGTTCAGATCAATTTGCCCATCGCGACGGCGGTATCCGCCATGCGGTTCGAGAAGCCCCATTCGTTGTCATACCACGACAGGACAGAGCAGAAGGTGCCGTCCATGACCTTGGTCTGGTCCATGTGGAACACGGACGAATGCGGGTCATGGTTGAAATCCGAACTGACGTTCGGCAACGTGGTGTAGCCGAGGATGCCCTTCAGCGGGCCATCGGCGGCGGCCTTGATGGCGGCGTTGATCTCATCGACGCTGGTGGCGCGCTTGGCGATGAATTTCAGGTCCACGACGCTGACGTTCGGGGTGGGAACGCGGATCGCGAAGCCGTCCAGCTTGCCCTTCAGGTCGGGCAGCACCAGGCCCACGGCCTTGGCCGCCCCCGTGCTGGTGGGGATCATGCTCAGGGCGGCCGCGCGGGCGCGGTAAAGGTCCTTGTGCATGGTGTCCAGCGTCGGCTGGTCGCCGGTGTAGCTGTGGATGGTGGTCATCATCCCCTTCTCGATGCCGATGACCGAATGCAGCACCGAGGCGACCGGCGCCAGGCAGTTGGTGGTGCAGGACGCGTTCGAGACGACGATATCATCGCGGGTCAGCGTGCCGTGGTTCACGCCATAGACAATGGTCTTGTCCGCGCCTTCGCCCGGCGCGCTGATCAGAACGCGCTTCGAGCCGTTCTCAAGATGGGCCGCGCATTTTTCCTTGCTGGTGAAGATGCCGGTGCATTCCATCACCACGTCCACATCGCCCCAGGGCAGGTCGGCGGGGTTGCGCAACGCGGTGACGCGGATCGGTCCGCGGCCGACGTCGATCCAGTCGGGGCCGGTGGTCACGGCGACCGGGAACCGGCCATGCACCGAATCGAAGCGCAACAGGTGGGCGTTGGTCTCGACCGGGCCAAGGTCGTTCACCGCCACGACCTGAATGTCGGTGCGGCCCGATTCGATGATGGCGCGCAAGACGTTGCGGCCGATGCGGCCAAATCCGTTGATGGCGACCTTGACGGCCATGTGCGTTCCTCCTGTGCTGCGCGGGCTGGCGCCCCTGCGCTTGGAACCCGAAACCCGCCGCGAATGCAACCGGCCTTGGCGTGGTCAGCGCCAGAATTCCACCCAGTCCATCAGCCCGACGAACTTGCGCGCCAGATACAGCAGCGTCTCGCCCCCGGTCAGCACCAGGTCGGCGCCGATGAAGGCCGCGAGGATCAGCGCCAGGATCAGCGCCAGCCGGTCGGTCACGATGGTGTCTCCTGCGGCCGCGCCCCGGGCCCAGGGCCGACGATAGACGAAGCCGCGGCGCCGGAGCCAGCCCTTTGCCAAGGCGCCGCCGCTGCGCTATCTCGACCGAAAGCCCTGGTGGAGATTGGCATGAGCGGATTGTTGGCGCTTCTTGACGACGTGGCGGCCATCGCCAAGGTGGCGGCCGCCTCGGTCGACGACATCGCCGCCGCGGCAGCCAAGGCCGGGGCCAAGGCGGCGGGCGTGGTGATCGACGATGCCGCGGTGACGCCAAAGTATGTGCACGGCTTCTCGGCCGAGCGCGAGTTGCCGATCATCTGGCGCATCGCGCTGGGGTCGATGAAGAACAAGCTGCTGTTCCTGCTGCCGGGCCTGCTGGCGCTGGATCATTTCCTGCCCCAGGTGATCACGCCCTTGCTGATGCTGGGCGGGGCCTATCTGTGCTTTGAAGGCGCCGAGAAGGTGTTTCACGCCCTGGCGCCCCATGCCGAAAAAGGCGTCGCGGCCGATTTCGACACCAGAGATCCGGCGCACCTGGAAGAGGAAAAGGTCGCCGGCGCGATCAAGACCGACTTCATCCTGTCGGCCGAGATCATGACCATCGCGCTTGCGACCATCGAAAGCCCGTCGTTCTGGCTGCAGGCGGTGACGCTGGCGGTGGTGGGGGCGGCGATCACGGTCGCGGTCTATGGCGCGGTGGCGCTGATCGTCAAGATGGACGACATCGGCCTGCACATGGCCGCGAACCGCCGCACCCGCGCGGCGCGGGCCTTCGGGCGGGGTCTGGTGGTGGCGATGCCGAAGCTGATGTCGGTGCTGTCGACCGTGGGCACGGCGGCGATGCTCTGGGTCGGCGGTAACATCGTGATCCACGGGCTTGAGGTGACGCATCTCTGGCCCGCGCCCTATGAGGTGATCCACCACATCGCCGAGGGTGCGGCCCATGCCGTGCCCGCCGCGCAGGGCGCTGTCGAATGGGCCGTGACGGCGGCGCTGGACGGGGTTGCCGGGCTTGTTCTGGGGGTGGCGCTGATTCCCCTGGCGACCCGGGTGATCGGTCCGATCTGGGGCGCGCTGACGGGGGCGAAGGCCTCGCACTAGCTGCGGCGCAGCACCGTCAGCGAATACAGCGCCAGGGCGGCCCAGATGAAGCCGAAGGCCACCAGCTTGGTCTGGCTGAACGGCTCGTCGAAGACGAAGACCGCGGTCAGGAAGATCATGGTCGGCGCGATGTACTGCATGATGGCGATGGTCGAAAGCCGCAGCCGCTTGGCGCCGTTTGCATAAAGCATCAGCGGCCCGGCGGTGACGATGCCGCATCCGGCAAGCAGCCAGGTCTCCATCGGCGTGCCCATGGCAAAATGGCCCTGGCCGGTGCCCGCCAGCCAGGCGGCATAGGCCAGCGCCGGCGGCAGCAGGATCAGCACCTCCAGCGCGAAGCCCTGGTTCGGGCCGATCGGCAGGCTTTTCTTGAAATAGGCGTAGAAGCCCCAGGTCAGCGTCAGAGCCAGCGCGATCATCGGCAGCCGCCCCGCCTCCCAGGTCAGGATGGAGACGCCGAGGGCAGCAAGGGCGATGGCCAGCCATTGCACGCCGCGCAGGCGCTCGCCCAGCAAGAGCGCGCCCAGGCCGATCGAGAACAGCGGGTTGATGTAATAGCCCAGGGCGGCGTCCAGGGCGTGGCCCGAACCGATGGCCCAGACGTAGATGCCCCAGTTGACGCTGACCAGGGCGGCGGTGAGCGTGCCCATCGCCAGCATCCGCGGGCTGGTCAGCGCGGCTTTCAGTTCGGCCGTCCGGCCCAGGGCGACCAGCACGGCCAGCGCGACGGGGACCGACCAGATCACCCGATGCGCAATGACCTCGACCGGGGGCACACTGGCCAGCGCCTTCATGTAAAGCGGCAGGAAACCCCAGAGGAGATAGGCGGCCAGTGCGTAGAAAAAGCCCGACAGGCTGTCATCGTTGCGGGCAGGCGCGGTGCTTTGGGTCATGCTGCCGGTGTATCGGGGTCGGCGGCGGCGGGCCACGGCGAACTTGTGCCCGATACATCAATGCGCAGGATGTGGGTCGGCGGGCAGGGGAAAGGGGGCACTGCCCCCCGTCGCCGCAAGAGCGGCGACTCCCCCCGGAGTATTTCGGAAAGGGCAATGGGCAGAGGGTCAGCGCGGCAGGGTCCAGCCCGGCTGGGCCAGGGTGAAGCCTTCGAAGCGAAAGCCGGGGCTGACGGTGCAGGAGACAAGGCTGAAGGTGCCGGTGGGGCGGGCGGCCTGCCAGGCCTGGGCCGGGACGATGATCTGCGGGCTTTGGCCGGCCAGCACGTCGGGGCCAAGGCTGTGGTCGGTGGCCCGCGTGGTGCCGATGGAGAGGGTGAGCGGGTGGCCTGCGTGCCAGAGCCAGATCTCGTCGGCATCGACCCTGTGCCAGTGGCTGCGCTCGCCTTCCTTGAGCAGGAACAGGATCGCGGTGCCGCTGGCGCGGCCGTCGCGGTCGGGGCCACGCCAGGTTTCGCGGAACCAGCCGCCTTCGGGGTGGGGTTCAAGGCGCAGCGTTTCGATCAGGCGGTCGGGGTCGGTCATGCCTCTCTCCATTGGCCGGGGGCAAGGCCGTCCAGCGTCCAGTCGCCGACGCGCCAGCGGATCAGCCGCAGGCAGGGCAGGCCCACCGCGGCGCACATCCGGCGGACCTGGCGATTGCGCCCCTCACGCAGGGTCAGTTCGATCCAGGCGTCGGGAATGGACTTGCGCACCCGGATCGGCGGGGTGCGGGGCCAGAGCCATACGGGCGTATCCACCATACGGGCCTGCGCGGGCAGGGTGGGGCCGTCGTTCAGCACGACGCCGCCCGACAGCGCCTCAAGCGCCTGCGGGCCGGGGGTGCCCTCGACCTGGGCGAGATAGGTCTTGTCCAGCTTGTGGCGCGGGTCGCTGATCCGGGCCTGCAGCCGGCCGTCGTCGGTCAGCACCACCAGGCCCTCGCTGTCGCGGTCCAGCCGGCCGGCGGGGTAGACGCCTTTCACCGGCACCACATCGGCCAGGGTGGCGCGGCCCTGATCGTCGGTGAACTGGCAGAGCATGTCGTAGGGTTTGTTGAGCAGGATCACGCGAGGGGGCATGGGCCACCATAGCCCGGCCGGCGGGCAAAGAAAAAGGGCGCCCGGGGGCGCCCTGTGCGATGCTGCCGGGGCCGATCAGCCGCGCAGGATGCTGCGACCGGCGTATTCGCCGACCTCGCCCAGCATTTCCTCGATCCGGATCAGCTGGTTGTATTTCGCCAGCCGGTCCGAGCGGGCCAGCGAGCCGGTCTTGATCTGGCCGCAGTTGGTGGCGACCGCCAGGTCGGCGATGGTGGCGTCTTCCGTCTCGCCCGAGCGGTGGCTCATCACGTTGGTGTAGCCGGCGCGATGGGCCATCTCGACGGCTTCCAGCGTTTCGCTGAGGGTGCCGATCTGGTTGACCTTGACCAGCATGGAATTCGCGACTCCGCGCGAGATGCCCTCGGCCAGACGCCGCGGGTTGGTCACGAAAAGATCGTCGCCCACCAGCTGCACCTTGCCGCCCAGGCGATCGGTCAGCAGCTTCCAGCCGTCCCAGTCATCCTCGGCGCAGCCATCCTCGATCGACAGGATCGGATAGTCCGCCACCAGCTTGGCCAGGTAATCGACGTTCTGCTTCGGAGTCAGGGTTTTCTTTTCTCCGCCAAGTACATAGGCGCCATCCTTGAAGTATTCGGTCGAGGCGCAGTCCAGCGCCAGCCAGACATCGTCGCCGGGCGCGTAGCCGGCCTTCTCGATGGCCTTGAGGACGAAATCCAGCGCCGCGCGGGTGCTTTTCAAGGCCGGCGCAAAGCCGCCCTCGTCGCCGATGCCGGTCGACAGGCCCGCCGCCGTCAGTTCCTTCTTCAGCGTGTGGAAGATCTCGGACCCCATCCGCACCGCTTCGCGGATGTCCTGGGCGCCGACCGGCATGATCATGAATTCCTGGATGTCGATCGGGTTGTCGGCATGCGCCCCGCCGTTGATGATGTTCATCATCGGCACCGGCAGCACGCGGGCCGAGGTGCCGCCGACATAGCGATACAGCGGCTGGCTGGAGTATTCCGCCGCCGCCTTGGCCACCGCCAGCGACACGCCGAGGATGGCGTTGGCGCCAAGCCGGCTTTTGTTCGGGGTGCCGTCCATCTCGATCATGGTGCGGTCGATGCCGACCTGTTCGGTGGCGTCATAGCCGACCAGTTCCTCGGCGATCTCGCCGTTCACCGCGGCGACCGCTTCCAGCACGCCCTTGCCCATGTAGCGGGTCTTGTCGCCGTCGCGGCGTTCGACCGCTTCGTGCGCGCCGGTCGAGGCGCCCGAGGGCACGGCCGCGCGGCCCATGGCGCCGCTTTCCAGCACCACGTCCACCTCGACGGTGGGGTTGCCGCGGCTGTCAAGGATCTCGCGGGCGTGAATGTCGATGATCGTGCTCATTGGGGGGCTCCCTTTGGCCGGAATGCTGCGCTCTTGCCGGCGGCTATAGCAGCGCGGGCCGGGGGTGGGGAAGGGCGGATCGGACGGAAAGGACCGCCCGCACAAGGAAAACGGCGGCGAGGTTGTCCCCGCCGCCGTCCGTCTGCTCATGTTGCCTGTATTGCCTTGCCGTCCGGGTCAGCTGCAGCCGGTGGTGCCGCCGCAGGTGTTGCACTTGAGGCAGGTGCCGTTGCGGACCAGCGTGTAGTTGCCGCATTCGCCGCAGGGATCGCCGGTGTAACCCTGCATCTTGGCCTTGATGCGGACCTCGGTCGTGGCGACGCTGAGCGCGAAGCCAGAGGTGGTTTCGGCAAAGCCTGCGGTCCGGGTTTCGGGGACCAGCATGTTCAGCGCGGTCACCGGGTCGCTGGCGGCAAGCGCCGTGGCGCCGGCCGCACCGCCCTGGAACACCATCAGTTCCTGCGGCAGGCGTTTGCGCAGATAGCCGGTCGAGCTGATCGACTTGAGCAGTTCCACCGACTTGGTGGCCTGCGCGTCGGTCACCTCGCCGAAGTTGCGCTTGCCTTCATCGTCGCCGCGGCCCATCTCGTCGAAGCTGTGCCCTTTCGGCGCGACATGCGCCAGATCGGTGCGGTCAAGGTAGCTGATCGCCAGTTCGCGGAAGATGTAGTCCAGGATCGAGGTGGCGTTCTTGATGCTGTCGTTGCCCTGGACCATGCCCGCGGGTTCAAACCGGGTGAAGGTGAAGGCCTCGACGAATTCCTCAAGTGGCACGCCGTATTGCAGGCCGACGCTGACGGCGATGGCGAAGTTGTTCATCATCGCCCGGAAGCCGGCACCTTCCTTGTGCATGTCGATGAAGATCTCGCCCAACTGGCCATCGGCATATTCGCCGGTGCGCAGATAGACCTTGTGGCCGCCGACGATGGCCTTTTGCGTATAGCCCTTGCGGCGTTCGGGCAGTTTCAGCCGGTGGCTGCGGACGATTTCGCGGACGATCACCTTCTCGATGATCTTCTCGGCGATCACCGTGGCCTTTTCGTGCAGGCTGCCGGTGGTGAGGATGTCCTCGGCCTCTTCGTCGTCCTCGATCAGCGCGCTGGCGAGGGGCTGGCTGAGCTTCGATCCGTCGCGATAGAGCGCATTGGCCTTGATGCCCAGCGAGTGCGACAGTTCATAGGCCGCAAGGGTTTCGGCGATGGTGGCCGAGTTCGGCATGTTGATGGTCTTGGAGATCGCGCCCGAGATGAAGGATTGGGCGGCGGCCATCATGTGGATGTGGCTCTCGACCGAAAGGTAGCGCTTGCCGGTCTTGCCGCAGGGGTTGGCGCAGTCGAACACCGGGTAGTGTTCGGTCTTGAGGAAGGGCGCGCCTTCCAGCGTCATGGTCCCGCAGGCGTGGTCGTTGGCGGCGTCGATCTGGGCCTTGGTAAAGCCGAGGTGGCGCAGCAGGTCGAACGTCGGGTCGTTCAGCTTTTCGTCGGGAATTCCAAGGGTTCCGGTGCAGAACTCGGCGCCCAGCGTCCACTGGTTGAAGACGAACTTGATGTCGAAGGCGGTGGGAAGCGCCGCTTCGACCTTGGCGATCTCGACCGGGCCGAAGCCGTGGCCGATCAGCGCGGTGTGGTTCACGCCGGGGGCTTGCGCCAGCGAGCCGTGGCCGACCGCATGGGCGACGATCTCGGCGATCTGGTGGCCGGGGTAGCCGAGGGTTTCCAGCGCGCCGGGGACCGACTGGTTGATGATCTTGAAGTAGCCGCCGCCGGCCAGTTTCTTGAACTTGACCAGGGCGAAGTCGGGCTCGATGCCGGTGGTGTCGCAATCCATCACCAGGCCGATGGTGCCGGTGGGGGCGATGACGGTGGTCTGGGCGTTGCGGTAGCCGTGCGCCTCACCCAGGGCAAGGGCTTCGTCCCAGGCGGATTTCGCAAGGGCGACAAGGCTTTGGTCGGGGCAGTTCACCTGATCCAGCGCGACCGGGGTGACATTCAGGCCTTCATAGCCGGCCTGCTTGCCCCAGGCGGCGGCGCGGTGGTTGCGGATCACCCGCAGCATGTGGTCGCGGTTGCGGGCATAGCCGGAGAAGGCGCCAAGTTCACGCGCCATCTCGGCGCTGGTGGCATAGGCGATGCCGGTCATGATCGCGGTCAGGGCACCACAAAGGGCGCGGCCTTGCGCCGAGTCATAGCCAAGGCCCATGTTCATCAGGAGGCCGCCGATGTTGGCGTAGCCCAGGCCCAGGGTGCGGAAATCGTAGCTGAGCTGGGCGATTTCCTTCGACGGGAACTGCGCCATCATCACGCTGATTTCCAGGGTGACGGTCGACAGCCGGCAGGCGTGGATATAGGCCTCGGCGTCGAACCGGCTGCCGGTCTGGAAGGTCAGCAGGTTCAAGGACGCCAAATTGCAGGCGGTGTCGTCGAGGAACATGTATTCCGAGCAGGGGTTCGAACCCCGGATCGGGCCGTCTTCCGGGCAGGTGTGCCAGGCGTTCACGGTGTCGTGGAACTGGATGCCGGGGTCGGCGCAGGCCCAGGCGGCGTGGCCGATCTGGTCCCAGAGGTCGCGGGCGCTGACGGTCTTGGCGACCTTGCCATCAGTGCGGCGGATCAGCTCCCACGGTTTGTCGTCACGGACGGCCTTGAGGAAGGCGTCGGTCAGGCGGACCGAGTTGTTCGAGTTCTGGCCCGAGACGGTGACATAGGCCTCGGAATCCCAGTCGGTGTCATAGGTGGGGAATTCGATGCTGTCGAAGCCCTGGCGGGCGTATTGCAGGATGCGGTTGGTATAGGTGTCGGGGATCAGGGCCTTTTTCGCGGCCCGGATGGCGGCCTTGAGGGCCGGGTTCACGCCTGGATCGGTGGCGCCGTCCATGCTGCCGTCGAAGGCCTTGATGGCGGTGAAGATGTCGTTCAGGCGGGCTTCGTGGGCCTTCGATCCGGCCACCAGCGAGGCGACCTTCTGTTCCTCGATGACCTTCCAGTTGATGAAGGCCTCGATGTCGGGGTGATCCATGTCGCAGATCACCATCTTGGCGGCGCGGCGGGTGGTGCCGCCCGACTTGATGGCGCCGGCGGCGCGGTCGCCGATCTTGAGGAAGCCCATCAGGCCCGACGACTTGCCGCCGCCCGAGAGTCTCTCGCCCTCGCCCCGCAGCGACGAGAAGTTGGTGCCGGTGCCCGAGCCGTATTTGAACAGCCGCGCCTCGCGGACCCAGAGGTCCATGATGCCGCCGTCGCCGACCAGATCATCCTTGACCGACTGGATGAAGCAGGCGTGCGGCTGGGGGTGTTCGTAGGCGCTGTCGGATTTGGTCAGCGTGCCGGTCTTGTGGTCGACGTAGTAGTGGCCCTGCGACGGGCCGTCGATGCCATAGGCCCAGTGCAGGCCGGTGTTGAACCACTGCGGGCTGTTCGGCGCGGCCATCTGGCGGGCCAGCATGAAGCGCATCTCGTCATAATAGGCCCGCGCGTCGGACTCAGAGCTGAAATAGCCGCCCTTCCAGCCCCAATAGGCCCAGGCGCCGGCAAGGCGGTCGAAGACCTGCTTGGCGCTGGTTTCACCGACGATACGGTCTTCGGGGGCCAGATTGGCAAGTGCTGCGTCATCGGGGACCGAGCGCCAGAGGAACTCGGGCACGCCCTTTTCCTTGACCCGTCTCAGCCGCGCCGGCACGCCGGCCTTGCGGAAATACTTCTGGGCGAGCACGTCGGAGGCGACCTGGCTCCAGCCCTCGGGAACCTCGACGGCATCGTTGCGGAACACGACCTTGCCATCGGGATTGCGGATTTCGGATGTGGTCACGGAGAAGGCCATCGCCCCATAGGCGCCGGTGGCTTCACTGGTAAACTTGCGCTCGATCTTCATCGCCCCTTGATCCTTCGCTTTGGCCAGGGCGGCCCGGAATGGCCCCATGGCATGGTCCCCTTTGCGCGGCCCTTGCCCGGCAAAGCGCAACAATACCCCGCCCGGCCCGCAGCAAGCGGACTGGGGCTTCGGTGCCAATGGTACGGGCACCCTCGGGATGGGGTCTGCTGCTCCCTCGCCGGCCGCACTAGATTTAGTGTCTCGTTGGGCCGCTTCGTCAAACTGTCGTATTCGTGGGGCGGGTTCAAACGAATTTTTTGCAGCCGCGACGGATTTTCCGTCTTGACGCTGGGCCTGCGTTTTCACGGCCACATCACGCCGCCGTTAACCTTCGAGTCCCCCGAACACGCCGAGGTTGTGGGTGATCCTGTGGACAAGACTTGCACCGGAGTCTCAAGAGCGGCGGTTTTGCAGGCATCCCGGCCCACTTGCCGCGAAAGCCTGAAACCAAGACTGAATCCGGCCGAGGCGGGGATAGATGCAGGCCCGATGCACCGGGCCGATTCCTTTGCGTCACTTTGCCGGGGCGCGATTGATCAGCACGATTCCGGCCGCCACCAGAGCAACCGCCCCGAGAATCCCGCCCGAGAGCGACTCACCGAAGATTGCGGCGCCCAGAAGCACGGCCAGCACCGGCGTCAGGAACGAGAACGACGCCACCGTGGATGACGGATAGACCGACAGCAGCCAGAGCCACAGGATGAATCCCCCCGCCACCACGACCGAGGCCTGGAACAGCAGGCCGGCCAGGTGCAGCGGCTGCAACTCGCGGATCAGCGGGCCGAAGAACGGCGCGGCCAGAAGCAGGATCGGGGCCGAGACCACGACCATCCAGAACAGCTGCAGCTCGGGGCCTTCGGCGCGCATGGTCGGGCGGCGCGCGACAAAGGCGGTCAGCGCCCAGCCCAGTGCCGCGCCAATGGCACAGAGGTCTCCGGCCAGGCTGCCCTCGCCACCCTGTCCGCGCGACAGGATGGCCCAGGCGGTGCCGGCAAAGGCCAGCGCCAGCCCTGCGGCCTTGGACGGGGTCACCCGCTCGCCCAGGCCGAAATGCGCCAGCGCGGCATACCAGACCGGCATCGAATACATCAGCACCGAGGCGCGGCCGACCGTGGTCAGGTCAAGCGCAAGGAACAGGAACAGGAACTCGGCCGCAAACACCGTGCCCATCAGCAGGCCGGGCCAAAGTGCGGCGCGGCGCAGCCGGGGCGGGCGGCCGCGCCAGGCCAGCCAGGCCCAGACAAAGCCGATGGCCAGAGCCGAGCGAAGGCCCGCAAAGAACACCGGCTGCAGTCCCGCGTTGACCGCCTTGACGATGATCTGGTTGAAGGCAAGCAGCACCTGCACGCCCAGCAGCATCGCCACTCCGGCGCCGTCCAGCCTGTCTCTGCGCACCTCCGCCCCCCGAAGCCTGCGCCCTTTTGGCATTGACCGGGGGATGGGGGCAAGCGAGGCTTTGGCAGGTGAAACAACGGACGCAAGGGGTGTGTGATGAGTCTGGGCAAGACACTGATGAGGGTGTTGATCGGCGTGGCGATCGCGAAGGGGGTCTCGACCCTGGCCAAGAAGGGCAACGCCGGCATCGACACGTCGGGCGCCGGAACGGGCAGCCGCTATGACGGTGGCAAGGGCGGCCTTGAAGACATGATGGGCGACATCCTGGGCGGCAAGTCGCGCACGACCAAAACCACCAAGACCTCGGGCGGCGGACAGGGCAGCGGAGAGGGCGGCGGCCTGGGCGACCTGCTGGACCAGATTTCCGGCAGCAAGCGCAGCACGCCGCGCAAGACGGCCCCCAAGGGCGGCTTCGACGACCTGCTGGGCCAGTTGACCGGGGCGTCGTCGACCAAGGCGCCCAAGGCCGGGTCAGCCGGCTCTGGCGGGGTCGGCGATCTGCTCGACCAGGTGCTGGGCGGAACCAAGGCGGCGGCCGGCAAGCCGATGATGCTGCCCGAGCCCGAGCAGGAGCAGGAGCTGTCGGCGGCGCTGATGCTGCGCGCGGTGATCCAGGCGGTCAAATGCGACGGCGACCTGGACGAGGCCGAAAAGCGCAAGCTGATGGATGCGATGGGGGATGCCGATGCCTCCGAGGTGAAGGCGGTGAATGCCGAACTGGCCCGCCCGGTGGATGTGGACGGCCTGGCCCGCGCGGTGCCGGCGGGGATGGAGCCGCAGGTCTATACCGTCTCGCTGATGGCCATAGACCTCGACCAGCAGGCCGAGGCGCAGTATCTGCACGCGCTGGCGCAGGCGCTGGAACTGACCCCGGCCGAGGTGAACGCGCTGCACGACCGCGCGGGCGCCCCCCGGATATATCGTTAGCGGCACCTGCCGGGCCGTCCGCGGCCCGGCAACGCCTTCGGCAGGGCGCTTGCATCCGGCCGGCGCCAGGGCCGGCACTGCGGTTGTGCTGCGGGGCGGCCGCATCGGGGCTGTCGTCCGCGGCCGAAGGCGGCTTTCGTGGCCTGAGGATCGCCACGTAACCGACTGCAATCGCTTGTCTCTCTTTCCGCCGTGGACGCTTTGCGCCCGGCCGCCCCGACAGGATCGTGACTTCCCCTCGGCGCCGGCCGCCCTATAGTGGCGCCGAACCGACGGAAACCGGCCGCGCGTGCGTTTCACGGGCAGCCTCGAAAGAACCCGCCTTGACCTCAGACACCCGCCCCGACCTTGCCAGCCTTGCCCGCATGAACCCCGGCCGCCGGTTCGGCCGCTGGGTCTGGCTTGGCCTGTTGCTTGCCGTGGTCGCCGCCGGAGGCTGGTGGTGGGTCAACCGCCCCGCCGCGACGGTCGTCTATGACACCACGCCCGCCCGCATCGGCGATCTGGTCGTCACCGTGGTTGCCACCGGCAATATCCAGCCCACCACCAGCGTCGACATCTCGTCCGAGCTGTCGGGCACCGTGGCCGCCGTCGAGGTCGACTACAACGATGCCGTCGAGGTCGGTCAGGTGCTTGCCCGGCTGGACGACACCACCCTGAAGTCCCGCATCATCACCGCCGAGGCCCAGCTTGCCGCCGCCCGAGGCAAGCTGGTGCAGGCCGAAGCGACGGCGACCGAGACCGCCGACACCTGGGCCTCGACCGAGGCCCTCGACAAGCGCGGCCTGGCCACCCGGACCACCGTGATCGCCGCCAAGGCCGCGCATGACCGCGCGGCCGCCGCCGTGCAGATCGCTAGCGCCGATCTGACCTTGGCCGAGGCCGCGCTGACCGAGGCCAAGACCGATCTTGGCAAGGCCGTGATCCGCGCGCCGATCAAGGGCATCGTCCTGGACCGCGCCGCCGAAGTGGGCCAGATCGTCGCCGCCACGCTGAATGCGCCGGTGCTGTTCACCCTGGCCGAAGACCTTGCCCGCATGGACCTGCAGGTCGCGGTGGACGAGGCCGACATCGGCCGCGTCAAGGTCGGCCAGACCGCCGATTTCACCGTTGACGCCTATCCGGGCCAGCTGTTCCAGGCCACCATCACCAGCCTGCGCTATGCCCCGGACGACACCGAGGACGTGGTCTCCTACACCGCCGTCCTGACCGTGGCCAACGACCAGTTGTTGTTGCGCCCCGGCATGACCGCCACCGCCACCATCATCGTGGCCGAGGAAGCCGGCGTGCTGCTGCTGCCCGTCGCCGCCCTGCGCTATTCCCCGCCGCAGACGCAATCCAGCACCCGCTCGGGCCGCGGCCTGCTGGGCTATATCATGCCGTCGCGCCCGCCGGGCGCTGGCAGCCGGGCTTCGGTCGATGGCTCGGGCGTCTGGGTGTTGCGCGGCGGCGTGCCGGTCCGCGTCAAGATCACCCCCGGCGCCACCGACGGAACCGACATCGTCGCCACCTCGGAAGAGCTGAAGGAGGGCGACGAGGTCATCCTGTCCCAGCGCGAGGCCGACTGAGCATGACCGCGCCGCTGATCGAATTCCGCGCCGTTGCCCGCGTCTATGGCGAGGGCGAGACCGAGGTGCGTGCACTGGACGGCGTGGACCTGCGCATCGGCAAGGGCGAGTTCGTTGCCGTGATGGGGCCCTCGGGGTCGGGCAAGTCCACCGCGATGAACATCATCGGCTGCCTCGACCGGCCCAGCGGCGGGGAATACCTGTTCGACGGCGTCGCGGTGCAGGACCTGTCGCCCGATGCCCGCGCGCTGCTGCGCCGGCACTACCTGGGCTTCGTGTTCCAGGGCTTCAACCTGTTGCCGCGTACGACGGCGCTTGAGAACGTGGAACTGCCGTTGATCTACAAGGGCGTCCCCGGCGCCGAACGCAAGGCCCGCGCGCTGGCCGCGCTGGCCAAGGTCGGGTTGCAGGGGCGCGAACGGCATGATCCGTCGCAACTGTCGGGCGGCCAGCAGCAGCGCGTGGCCATCGCGCGCGCGCTGGCCAGCAGCCCGATGGTGATTCTGGCGGACGAACCGACGGGAAATCTCGACAGCCACCGCAGCCACGAGATCCTGACGCTGCTGCAAGAGCTGAACCGCACCGAGGGGATCACCATCGTCATGGTCACGCATGAGGCCGACATCGCCGCCTATGCCAGCCGGCTGGTGGTGTTCACCGACGGCCGCATCACCCGGGACGAACCGGCGCTGCGACAAAGCGAGGCCGCGCAATGATCCTGGAAGCGGTGCGTTTGGCCTTCCGGTCGATCCTGCGCAACAAGCTGCGGTCGTTCCTGACCATTCTTGGCGTGGTCATCGGCGTCGGCGCGGTGATCGCCATGGTCACGGTGGGGCAGGGCTCGTCGCGCCAGGTCGAGCAAAGCGTGCAGGGCCTGGGGTCCGACATGGTGGTGTTGCGGCCCGGCCAGCGCGGCTTCGGCCCGCCCGGCGGCGGCCCGCCCGCCCGCCGGTTCACCCTGCGCGATGCCGAGGCGCTGTCGCATCTGCCGGTGGCGCGGCTGGTGGCGCCGATCGCCAACGCCTCTGCGACGGTGGTGTCCGGCAATGCCAACGTGACGACCTCGATCACCGGCTCGAACGAGGCCTGGGCCGAGGTGGCGAACTGGACCTTTGCCGCGGGCCGCAACTTCTCGGCCTCGGAAGTGCGGGCGGGGGCTGCGGTCTGCCTGCTGGGCGAATCGGTGCGGAAGAACCTGTTCGGCAGCGCCGATCCGGTCGGCCAGCAGGTGCGGGTGAAGTCGATCGCCTGCACCGTGGTGGGCCTTCTCGACGCCAAGGGCGCGGGCAGCTTCGGCCAGGATCAGGACGACCTGGTGGCGATGCCGATCCGGCTGGTGCAGCGGCGGCTGAACGGGGACGAGGATGTGAACTCGATCCAGATCGCCATTGCCCAGGGGGCCGCCACCGCCGATGCCATCGCCCAGATCAGCGAATTGATGCGTGAGCGGCGCCGGATCAGCCTGGGCGAAGACGACGATTTCTCGGTCACCGACATGAAGGAGGTGGCCTCGATGCTGAACTCGATCAACACCGTGCTGTCGGGAATGCTGTCCTCGGTTGCGGCGGTCAGCCTGCTGGTGGGCGGGATCGGCATCATGAACATCATGCTGGTCTCGGTCACCGAGCGCACGCGCGAGATCGGCATAAGGCTGGCGATCGGGGCCACCGGGCGGCAGGTGCTGACGCAGTTCCTGGTCGAGGCGGTGGTGCTGTCGCTGTTCGGCGGGCTGATCGGCATTCTGGTCGGGCTGGCGCTGGCCTGGGGGGCGGGCAAGTTCATGGCCATCCCGTTTTCGCCCGATCCGTTGGTGGTGGTGCTGGCCTTCGGCTTTTCGGCGGTGGTGGGGGTGGTGTTCGGCTTCTTCCCGGCCCGCCGGGCGGCGCGGCTGGACCCGATCGAGGCGCTGCGGCATCAGTAAGGTGCGGCCCGGTCAGCCTTGAAAGCGGATCGGCAGGGTAAAGCTGTAGCTGTCCTCGGCCAGGCCTTTCGGCGCCGCCGGGAAATTTCCCGCGGCCTTCACGGCCTTGACCGCCGCCCGGTCCAGCGCCGCGACCCCGGACGAGGCCACCACCGACACCGCCAGCAGCCGGCCCGTCCGCGCCACCGTCAGGCGGACCTTGACGGTTCCGGCCGCGCCGACGGCGAACTTGCGCGACTCGACCCGCGACCGGATCTTGGCGCCCCAGGCGGCCTTGAGATCGGCGATCTTGCCTTTCGTGAGGCCCGGGTCGCCGGCGCTGCCGGCTGCTCCGGACACCGCGCCCTGGCCGGTGCCGGCTGCCCTGGCGGCGGCCAGCGCCTCCGGCGCGGCGGCGGGGCGCGGCGCCTTGGGCGCCGGCTTCGCCGCTGGCTTGGGCTTGGGCTTGGGTTTGGCCTTGGGTTCCGGCACGGGTTCTGGCGGCGGGGCCGCAAGCGGAGCCGGGGGCAGGGCCGGGGCCGCATCGGCCCGGGGCGGCTGCGGTAGGGCGATGGAGGGCCGGGGGTCAGGGACCTCGGCTGTCGCGGCCAGCGCCGGGGTGGCATCCTCGGCCGCTGGCGGCGTCAGCGGCCCGGGCGGGGCCGTGGCGACCGCGGGGGCGGCGGCGGGCAGCAGGTCGGCCGGGGTCAGCAGGGTGACCTGAACCGAAGGCGGCTGCGGCCGGGTGGCGCTGTCCAGCCCGCTGTCGCCGGCCGATCCGGCCCCCATTGCCGCGGGAACCGCGACCAACGCCAGGGCCGCACCGGCATGCAGGCTGGCCGAGACCAGCGCCGCCCAGGGGGCCGCGAAGGGGCCGGTGGTGGGGGCGGTTGCAGCCGGGGCCGGGTGGGCGACCAGGGCCGGCGCCGCGCCGGCCGGCGCAAAGACGGCGCCGGCGGAGAGGGCGCGCAGCGACCGCGCGCCCGGCGCGGCCTTGCCACGCTGCGCCACGAGACGTGCCTCTGGCCCCCGCCTGTCCGACATCCTGCCCCCGAAGGTGTATCCCATGGGATCAACCGCGCCCGGGTTGCGCGCAAGCCCGGGCCTTGTCAAGTCTGCCCGCCCGGGGCGGCCACGGCTGCGACGGAATCGACCATCCACGATCCGCGGACGCTGTGCCGGACCGCAGCCGATTCGCAACTGGCACGGTTGCATATGAGAATGGCCGAGGCTAGGCTTGCCCGGCGATGAAGAAGCCGCACGACAAGACCACCCGGATGACCCAGGCCCTGCGCGACGGCGGCGTGCGGGTGACGCGCCAGCGCGAGGCGCTGCTCAAGGTGCTGACCGAGGCGGCGGATCACCCGGACGCGGCCGAGTTGCATCGGCGGGCCAAAGGGATCGACGATACCGTGTCGCTGGCGACGGTCTATCGCACCCTGACGGTGCTGGAACGCGAGGGCGTGGTGCATCGCCACAGCTTCGAGTCGGGCGGGGCCCGGTTCGAGGTGGCGGATCCGGTGCATCACGACCACATCGTGGACCTGGACACCGGCCAGATCACCGAGTTCCGCAATGACAAGATCGAGGAATTGCAGCGGCTGATCGCGGCGGAGATGGGCTATGAGATCGTCCATCACCGGCTTGAGCTTTACTGCCGGAAGCTCGGCTAGGGCGGCGCCCCGACGCCGATTTCCGAAGTCGGAAATCGTGCACGGAATTCGACTTCGAATTCCGGGGTCCGGGTCACAGGCCGCGGGTCTGGAACTCGCGCCCGATGTGGCAGGTGGCCTGCCACCAGGCGCTGGCGCGGCTGCGGGTCTGGTGGGCCTGGAAGGCCGGGGCGTCTGCGAAGGATTCCTCGACCCGCCAGACCAGCGGGTCTTCGGTGGGGGTCACCAGGAAGCTGACACAGCCGGGCTCGGCCCGGGTCAGCCGGATGTGGTCGGGCAGGTGGGCCCGGACCAAGGCGGCCTCGGCCTCGCCGCTGCAGATCAGGTGGCCGGTGAGCGTGATCATGGCACGGACGATTTCCGCGCGGAAACCGTGCGCGGAAGTGGCGCGAGTTCCGTCTTTCCGCCGCGGCTCATTCGAGTTCGATCGTCCCTGGCGGTTTCGAGGTGCAGTCGTAGAAGACGCGGTTGATTCCCTTGACCTCATTGATGATGCGGGTGGCGGTTTCGCCAAGGAACTCATGGCTGAAGGGGTAGTAGTCGGCGGTCATGCCGTCCACGGATGTCACCGCCCGCAGGGCAAGGGCGTGGTCGTAGGTGCGGCCGTCGCCCATCACGCCGACGGTGCGCATCGGCAGGATGGCGGCGAAGGCCTGCCAGATTTCATCATACAGCCCGTGCTTGCGGATCTGGTCGATGTAGACGGCATCGGCGCGGCGCAGGATGTCCAGCTTTTCCCGCGTGATCTCGCCGGGGCAGCGGATGGCCAGGCCGGGGCCGGGGAAGGGGTGGCGGCCGATGAAGCTGGCGGGCAGGCCGAGTTCGCGGCCCAGGGCGCGGACCTCGTCCTTGAACAGCTCGCGCAGGGGTTCGACCAGTTTCAGGCCCATCTTCTCGGGCAGGCCGCCGACGTTGTGGTGGCTCTTGATGGTGACCGAGGGGCCGCCGGAGAAGCTGACCGACTCGATCACGTCGGGGTAAAGCGTGCCTTGGGCCAGGAACTCGGCGCCGCCGACCTCATGCGCGTGTTTCTGGAACACGTCGATGAAGAGCCGGCCGATGGTCTTGCGCTTGACCTCGGGGTCCGAGACGCCTTCCAGCGCGGTTAGGAACAGGTCCGATTCGTCGGCATGGATCAGCGGCATGTTGTAGGCGTCGCGGAACATTGTGACGACCTGTTCGGCCTCGCCCAGGCGCAGAAGGCCATGGTCGACGAAGACGCAGGTCAGCTGGTCGCCGATGGCTTCGTGGATCAGCACGGCGGCGACGGAGGAATCAACGCCGCCCGAAAGGCCGCAGATGACCTTGGCGCTGCCGACCTGGTCGCGGATTTTCCGGATGGCTTCCTCGCGGTAGGCGCCCATGGTCCAGTCGCCCTTGAAGCCGGCGAGGCGGACGAAGTTTTCATAGAGCCTGGCGCCGCGCGGGGTGTGGTGGACCTCGGGGTGGAACTGGACGGCGTAGAAGTGCCGCTCGGGGTCGGCGGTGATGGCGAAGGGGGCGTTGGGCGAGGTGCCGTAGACCTGGAAACCGGGGGCGATCTTCGACACATGGTCGCCGTGCGACATCCAGACCTGTTCGGGGCCTTCGGCGAACCAGCCGGCCAGTAGCGGCAGGACCTTGGCGGTGGCGGTGACCTTGGCGCGGCCGAATTCGGCGGTGCCGTGGCCGCCTTCGACGGTGCCGCCCAGGCAGTGCATCATCACCTGCTGGCCGTAGCAGATGCCAAGGATCGGCACGCCCAGATCGAACACGCCCTTCGGCGGCATCGGGGCATCGGTCCAGTAGACCGAGGCCGGGCCGCCGGAGAGGATCACGGCTTTCGGCGCGAAGGCCTTGAGGAAAGCGTCGTCCACCCGGTTGTAGGGGTGGATTTCGCAATAGACCGAGAGTTCGCGCAGCCGGCGGGCGATCAGCTGGGTGACCTGGCTGCCGAAGTCGATGATGAGGAGGCGGTCGTGTTGGGTCATGCGCCCGCGTAGCGCGCTGTTTGGGGCGTGGCAAGGGGCGGAGAGCGAGAGCCGGGGGTTTCACACCCCCGGACCCCCGTGGGATATTTGGGGACAGATGAAGGCGGGTCGTTTTCGGCGGGACAGGGTGTCGCTTTTGGCGGTGAGGTGCCGGAAACGGGGGGCGACCGGAGAGGCTTGCCGGGCATAAGGGCCGCAAGGGGTTCCTCCGGGAGGCGGCGATGAGCGAGACGGAAGTGGCAGAGACGGGCGCGCGGCGGGTGCGGGGTGGCGGCGGCAGCGCGCGGCGGGCCGAACGCACGGCGGTCAGCTTCGAGACGGCGCGGTTCATTGAGCGCAACATCCCGAACTTCGAGATCCTGAACGAGGAGGCGCTGTCCATCATCGAGTGGAACGCCGAGACGGTGCTGGAGGAGATCGGCGTCAACTTCGTGGAAAACCCCACGGCGCTGCTGCGCTGGCGCGAGGCCGGGGCGGATGTGCAGGGCGAGCGGGTTCGCATTCCGCGCGGGCTGGCGCGGGCGTTGTGTGCGACGGCACCGGGGAGTTTCACCCAGCACGCCCGCAACCCCGATCGCAACGTCGAGATCGGCGGCCGGGGGCTGGTGCTGGCGCCGGTCTACGGGCCGCCCTTCGTGCGCGATGCGGAAGGCGGGCGGCGCTATGCCACTATCGCGGATTTCCGGAATTTCGTGAAGCTTGGCTACATGTCCAAGTGGCTGCACCATTCCGGCGGCACGGTCTGCGAGCCGACCGACGTGCCGGTGAACAAGCGCCACCTCGACATGCTGCTGGCGCACATGACGCTGAGTGACAAGCCGTTCATGGGATCAGTGACGGAGCCTTCGCGGGCGGCGGATTCGGTGGCGATGGCCAAGGTGCTGTTCGGCGACGATTTCGTCGACCGCAACACGGTGATGACCAGCCTGATCAACATCAACAGCCCGTTGACCTTCGACGGCATCATGATGGGCGCGCTGGAGGTCTACGCGCAGGCCAACCAGGCCGCCATCGTCAGCCCCTTCATCGTCGGCGGCGCGATGGCGCCGGTCACCGTGGCCGGCACGCTGACGCAGGTGCTGGCCGAATGCCTGGCCGGGGTGGCCTACAGCCAGCTGGTGCGCAAGGGCGCGCCGGTGATCATGGGGGCCTTCGTCACCTCGATCGACATGAACTCCGGCGCGCCGACCTTCGGCACGCCCGAGGCGGCGCATATCACCTATGGCGCGGGGCAACTGGCGCGGCGGCTGGGGCTGCCCTACCGGTCGGGCGGGGCCTTCTGCGGATCGAAGCTGCCCGATGCGCAGGCGGCCTATGAATCGGCCAACAGCCTGAACATGGCGCTGCTGGCGGGCGTCAACTTCATGCTGCATGCCTGCGGCTGGCTGGAGGGCGGGCTGGTCAGTTCCTATGAAAAGTTCGTGATGGATGCCGACCAGCTTGGCTGCCTGCATGGCCTGGCCAAGGGCGTGTCGGTGGATGCGAACGGGCAGGGGATGGACGCCATCCGCGAGGTCGGCCCCGGCGGGCATTACCTGGGCTGCGAGCATACCCAGGCGAATTTCAAGTCGGCATTCTGGCGGACCGACGTGCTGGACTACAAGCCTTTCGAGACCTGGGAGGAAGAGGGCGCGCGCGATACCGAAGCCCTGGCCTCGGCGCGGGTGAAGAAGATGCTGGCCGACTATCAGGCCCCGGCGCTGGACGAAGGCACGCGCGAGGCGCTGGCAGACTTCGTTGCACGGCGGAAGTCCGAGATGCCCGACGCCTTTCTCTGACCCATCCGGTCAAAACAGTTTTGCCAATGCGGAAACATTCGCCCGCGCCCCGTGGCTCGGGGGCGCGGGCCTTGCGATGCCGGTAAGGGTCAGGACCCGCGCGCGGCGGTCAACAGCCTGCATTCGGCCAGAAGCGCCACCAGCACCTCAAGATGGGCGACCACGGAATAGGCCGCATCGCCCCGGCGGCGGGTCTCTTCGAAGGCCGCTTCGGCCTCGAACAACCGCGGAACCGTGCGTTCCGGCCGCATTTCCCCGGCCAGAAGCCGCTGCAGCTGGCGGCCACGGCGGTAATGCACAAGCCCGAAGCGGGCGGCGCGCATCATCAGTCCGGGGCGCCGCAACTGGCTGAGCGCCGGATGGGATTCGGGCATGGCAGACCTCCTTTGGATTCGGGAGGCAGTCTGCACCGGCACAACCCGGCGTTGCGTCTTGACCTTTTCAAGCGTGCGGGCTGGTCGGAAATGTTTAGCATTTGTTTATGATTATCGCCAGAAGGTTAAGAGTTAACTCTCAGGTAACCAATTCTTCCATAGGTTGCATTCGTCCGATTTCCGGACGCTGCGATCCCATGCCGCCGAAAGCCCAGGATGACAGGATTGTCCGCCATCGCCTCTGCCCGCCTTCCAGACTGGCTTCCCTCGAAGGTCCGACTGTACCTCAGCCACACCGAAGAAGGCGTGCCGCTGCGTGCCTTGGCGCGCGAAGTGGGGCTGAATGCCTCGACCGTCCTGCGACAGGTCCGGCGCTATGAAAACCGCCGCGACGACCCGCTGATGGACGGGGCGCTGGCGGCGCTGGCTCGGGCAGCCCGCCCCGATCCGACTGACTCCACGCGAAAGGACGCATCTGCCATGACCGCCCCGATCCGAGACCTGACTGCCGTGACCGACGAGGCGCAGCTGGAACGCGAAGGCCGCCGGGTGCTGCGCCGGCTGGTCGAGCCGGGCTCGGTCCTGGCCTTCGCCCCCGAAATGGACAAGGCGGTGGTCCTGCGCGAGTTCCCCGACGGGCGCTCGGCGCGGACCGCGGTGCTGGACAAGGCGGTGGCGCAGGCGATGAGCCTGAAGGACTGGATTGCCTGCCGCAAGTCGGGCCGGGTGGCGATCTACGAGATCACGGCGGCAGGGCGGGCGGCGCTGAAGCGGATGCTGGATGCCGATGACCGGCGGCGCAACGGCGGGTTGGCCGAGGCGGCGACACCCTTCGCCGACCAGCACCGGGTCTGGGGCGAGCGGCGGATCGAGGACGAGGACGGCGTGCGCCGGGCGCGGTTCAACCTGGCGGAAAGCCCGGTCGCCGTGCTGGGGCGGCGGCGCGACAAGGACGGCAAGCTGTTCCTGGAAACGCCGCTGGTCGAGGCGGCGGAACGCCTGCGCGAGGATTTCGAACTGGCGCAGATGGGGCCTCGGGTGGCGCAGAACTGGGAAAAATTCCTGACCGGCGGCGACCGCGGCAGTTTTCGCACCGACAGCGGCCTGGCCGAGGGCCCGTCACGGGCGCGCGAGCGGGTAGCCGCGGCGCTGCGCGACCTGGGGCCGGGTCTGGGCGATGTGGCGCTGCGGGTCTGCTGCTTTCTTGAGGGCATCGAGGCGGCCGAACGGCGGATGGGCTGGGCGGCGCGGTCAGGCAAGATCGTGCTGCGCATCGCCCTGATGCGGTTGCGCCGGCACTATGACGAAACCTATGGCCGGGCCGGCCCGCTGATCGGCTGAGGTCCTGTCAGCCCGCCATGGCGCGCGCGGCCAGTGTCAGCGACAGGACCGCCAGCCAGACGGCAGAGGCGCGATTCAGGCCGGGGCCAAGGCGCCTGAGGGCTCCGGCCCCGAGAAGCAGCCACAGGACCGAGACCACGGGCACGACAAGGGCGAAGAGCGCAAGCCCCGTCGCGCCCGAGCCGGGCAGCAGCACCAGGCCCAGGATCAGCGCCTTGGGGTTCAACAGCGTGGTCACGGCGATGTGCCGTGCGGTGACGGTGGTTGCAGGGGCGGCGCCGGCGCCGGGCAATTGCCACAGCCGGACCGCCAGCCACGCCACCCAGATCGCCGCAAGCCCGGTCACCAGCGGCCGCAGGATCGGCAGGGCGGACAAGGCCTGGTCCCCCCAGAGCCAAAGCGGCAGCACCACCGCCGCGTAGGCCGCCAGCACCACCGGCACCAGCCGCAGCGCCCGCCTCCCGCCCCCTTGCGCTGCCGCCAAGGCCAGCAGCGCGTTCGTCGGGCCGGGTGTGGCCAGAAGCCCGATCAGGGCGAGGAACAGCTGCGCGGTGGTCATCATCGCTGAACCGTTGTCGCATCAGACGCGCCAGATCAAGGGTGCGACCGGGTTTGGTGCCGATCAAATGCAGGAAACGCGGTGGCCAGAGTGTTTCGCCCGCACGCGCAGCGCACGGCACCAAGACTGAAACACCAAGACGGGCGGCGTCAATCCGGGGGGGTGTCAATACGGGGGGGCGTCAAGACAGGGACCAAGACGGGAGGCGCGGATCGCACCCCCCGTCCCGGGCCGGGGCTTCCCCTTCCCCGGACTGGCGCAGCCGCTGCTCTGTCGGCGCGCGTAAAGCCTTGTGCCGTGTTCCCTGCGTTGCCTTGCGGGGCATGACGGCTTATGTCGAAAAGGGCCCCGCACCGTCACGGGGAAAAACCGGAAGTCTGCAACCCATGCGCGACCTGAAGCTGCCTGAAGAGCGCCACCCCGAAAAGGCGCACCGCCCCGACAATGCCCAGCCGAAGAAGCCGGCCTGGATCAGGGTGCGTGCCCCCACGTCCGACGGCTACAAGCAGACCCGCGACATCCTGAAGGCCAAGAAGCTGGTCACCGTCTGCGAAGAGGCGGGCTGCCCCAACGTGGGCGAGTGCTGGAGCGCCGGCCACGCCACCATGATGATCATGGGCGAGATCTGCACCCGCGGCTGCACCTTCTGCAACGTGGCGACCGGCAAGCCCCAGGCGCTCGATGCCTTCGAGCCTGGCCGCGTGGCCCATGCCGTAGCCGAACTGGGCCTGCGCCACGTCGTCGTCACCTCCGTTGACCGCGACGATCTGGCCGACGGCGGCGCCGAGCATTTCGCCCAGACCATCCGCGCCATCCGTCACCGCGCGCCCGGGACCACTATCGAAGTGCTGGTGCCCGACTTCCTGAAATGCGGGCCCGACGCGCTTGAAACCGTGGTCGCCGCGAAACCGGACGTGCTGAACCACAACCTGGAAACCGTGCCCGGCCTTTACCCCGAGGTCCGCCCCGGTGCGCGCTACTTCCACTCGCTGCGCCTTCTGCAGCGGGTGAAAGAGATCGACCCGGCGATGTTCACCAAGTCCGGAATCATGGTCGGCCTGGGCGAGGACCGCCAGTCGGTCGGCCAGGTGATGGACGATCTGCGCAGTGCGGACGTCGATTTCCTGACCATCGGCCAATACCTGCAGCCGACACCCAAGCACCACGCAGTGGCCCGCTTCGTGCCACCCACAGAATTTGCGGCCTATGAGGCCGCGGCCTATGGCAAGGGCTTCCTGATGGTCTCGGCCACGCCGCTCACGCGGTCCAGCTACCATGCCGGCGAGGACTTCGCCCGCCTTAGCGCGGCGCGGAAAGAGCGCCCGGGGCGAGGCTAGCAGACCGATCCTTCGTCGAAGGATCGGATACGAGTTTTCGTCGAAAACTCGGGGTTCCGGATCTTCGACGAAAATCCGGCGCTTCAGAACAGCATCTGAACCGGCTCTCGGTTGCAGACCACGATGAACTGGTTGGAGGTTGCCAGGAGATGAAACCCGCGCCGGCGGACCTCGGCAAGGAACCGATCGCGCCCGATCTCGCGGTCGACCCAGGCGATGGACCGCCGCACCACACCCCCGCGTGCGGCCTGAGCCGCGAAGATATGGCTGATCCAGGCCTCCGGATCGGAGTGGACTGGGGCAGAGACAGGCGGGTGGGGCTGCAGGCGTGTCATGCGATGATCCTGCCGCGCCGTGGTTAACAGCCGGTTAATCGCTGCCCGACAGGATTCCAGAGGGCGGGCCGGGCCTACTCGACGGGCGCAACCCGCTTGAGGTAGGCCGCCACGGCGGCCGCGTCCTCGGTCGGCAGGCGGGCGAAATTGTCGACCACATGTGCCATGTGACCGCCGACGCTGTCATACTCCGGCGTGAAGCCGGTGGTCAGATAGGCCGCGATGTCGGCCTCGGACCAGGTCAGCTTGGCCGGCGTGATGTTCGGCACCCGGGCCTTGCCGCCGGGGTCCGACGGGTCGGCTGCACCGGCCAGCCAGCGCGCCTTGTCCGGCCCGCCCAGCGCATTGCGGGGTGTATGGCATTCGCCGCAATGCGCCAGCGCCTCGGCGATGTATCGGCCGCGGTCCTCGGTCGGGGTCATGTTGCCCGGCACCGCCCAGGCTTGCGACACGAACAGCAGTTTCCAGGCCCCCAGCGAGGCCCGGATGTTGAACGGAAAGCCCAGGTCGTGCTCGGCGTTCGGGGTGGCATCGGCCGGCAGGGTTTTCAGAAAGGCGAACAGATCGGCCACATCGGCCAACTCCATCCGGGCGTAAGAGGCATAGGGCAGGGCGGGGTAATAGTGCTGGCCGCGAGGCGACACCCCGCGGGTGATGGCATTGGCAAGATCAAGCAGCGTCCAGTCGCCGATGCCGGCCTCGGGGTCCTGGCTGATGTTCGGGGCGATGAAGGTGCCGAAGGGAGAAGCGAAGCGCTGCCCCCCCGTCAGCACCCGCTGCGCCTCGCCCTTGGCACCCGGGGCCATGTGGCAAGAGGCGCAGCCGGCGGCCCAGAAGATGCGCTCGCCCTTCGCGGCATCGCCGGTCAGACCCTCGACCGCGGCGGCGGACAGCGGCGCGGGCCGGGTCAGCCACCAGCCGGTGCCACCGGCCAGAACGGCAAGAAGGGCAAGCGTGCGGATCAGGCGCATGGTCTGGCATCCTTCGGGCTTGGGCTGGTCCGCAACCCTAGCGGGCTTTGCCGGGCCTGTCAGTCACGGTTTTGCGCGCAGCTGCTCCACCGTCAGCCAGGCCGGCCAACCCCACAGCCATTCGATCCCGGCAATCAGCAGCGAAGCCGCGATGACGCCGCCATACATCGCGACCTGCCGCGCCGAGGGCGGCTTCTGCGCCCAGCGCTTTGCCTTCATCATCCAGCGCAGCGGGTCCATCAGCCCGCGCCCGTGAAGCGGACCTTGCCGATGTAGGGCAGGTTGCGGTTCCTTTGCGCAAAGTCGATGCCGTAGCCGACCACGAATTCGTCGGGAATCTCGAAGCCGGTCCAGGTTGCCCGGATCTCGACCTCGCGCCGCGACGGCTTGTCCAGCAAGGCGCAGACCTCCAGCCGCTTCGGCCCGCGCGACAGCAAGAGGTTGCGCACATGGTGCAGGGTAAAGCCGGTGTCCACGATGTCCTCGACGACCAGCACGTCGCGGCCGGCGATCTCGCCCCGCAGGTCCTTCAGGATGCGCACCTCGCGTGAGGATGCCATGGCGTCGCCATAGGAACTGGCCTCCAGGAAATCCACCTCGACCGGCAGGTCGATCTCGCGCACCAGATCGGCGATGAAGACGAAGCTGCCGCGCAGCAGGCCCACGACGACCAGCTTGTCGGTGCCCTTGAAATGGGCGGTAATCTCGCGCGCAAGGGATTCGACCCGGGCGGCAATGGCCTTGGCGCTGATCATCTGGTCGATGACATAGGGGCGGTCGGGCATCGGCGTCCTTGCGGTGGCTTCCCTGCCTTCCTAGCGCCAAGCCGGCCGCAACGCGAGGGCCTCTGTCCCGGCGTCCTGCGGCGGCGGGACGCGGGCTTCGGCTGCGGCGGTTCTTGACCCCCGGGCAGCTTCGCGCCACATGGAGGCGACGTCCGCCGGAGCCGCATGCCCACGCACCATGAGATCAAGCGCCTGCCCTATACCGCCCAGCAGATGTACGATCTGGTGGCCGATGTGGCACGCTACCCCGAATTCCTGCCCTGGAATTCGGCCGCCCGCATCCGCTCGCTGACCCCGATCCCCGGCGGCACGCTGATGGAGGCGGACCTGGTGATCAGTTTCAAGGTGTTCCGAGAGCGGTTCGGCAGCCGGGTGCAGCTGCTGGCGAACGAAAGGCGGATCATCACCGAATACATCGACGGGCCGTTCCGCTTCATGCGCTCGACCTGGGCCTTCCGCGATGCGCCGGGCGGTTGCGAGGTCGAATTCTTCGTGGATTTCGAGTTCCGGAACGCCATCCTGCAGGGCATCATCGGGGTGGTGTTCAACGAGGCGATGACCCGCGTCGTGCGTGCCTTCGAGCGGCGGGCGAACGCGCTTTACGGGCCTTGACCGCAAAGGCCGCGACGAAAGCCGCAACGGAAGCCGCAACGAAGACAGCGACGGAAGCCGCGACGGGCAACGTGTGACGTGAAGGCGTCCAACAGCCCGGAGACCCAGACATGACTGCGCTTTCCCCCATGTCCGCCCGTCCGCGCCGCATCGCGGCCCTTCGTGCCCTGACCGTCTGGGCGGTGCTGATCCTGGCTACCATGGCCGTTCCCGCGCTGGCACGCTCCGAACGGGTCGAGATCGGCGACCGCTGGTATCGGATCGACCTGCCGGCAAAGACCCGCGGCGCCCCGGTGATCCTGGCATTGCACGGTGGCGGTGGCGACCCCGAGCAGTTCGCGCGGTCGTCGGGCCTTGGCGACGCGGGCACCGCCCAGGGCTACGCGGTCGTCTTTCCGGCCGGAACGGGCCGCCGAGGCGACCGGCTTCTCACCTGGAACGGCGGCTATTGCTGCGGCTCGGCCGCCAGGCGCGGGGTCCAGGACGAAGCCTTCCTGAAGGCCGTGATCGCCGATGTGGCGGCGCGCTACGGCGTAGATGACGGTCGCGTGTTCCTGACCGGCATGTCGAACGGCTCGATCATGTCCGAGACCTTCGCGGCCCGGAACCCGGGGCTGGTGCGGGCGGTGGCCGGGGTTTCCGGCACCATGGACACCAGGTCGAACCGCCTGCGCGGCCCGGTGGCTGCGCTGGTGATCCACGGCACCGCCGACAGCATGGTGCCCTACCAGGGCGGCCAGGGCGACCGCAGCCTGACGCGGGCGGATTTCTCGTCGGTCGCGTCGGTGGTCAAGGCCTTCCTCGCGCCGCAGTCCTCGGTTCTGGCCAAGACCACCCGTCGGATCGACGCCCGCGACGACGGCACCGCGGTCGAGGTGACCGACTGGACAGCGGGCGGCCGGGTGGTGGTGCGGCTGATGACCGTCGAGGGCGGCGAGCATTACTGGCCCGGCAGCCGCAAGGCGCGGCTGTCCAGCGGCAAGACGCAAGAGATCGACGCCACCGCCGAAGTGCTGACGTTCTTTGCCCTCTGGCGGTGACCGCCGGCCGGGTCTGCAATCGGCCTGGCGACGATCTAGGTCAGCCGGCGCAGCGGCAGGCCCAGGCGGCCGTAGTCCACCGCCTTGTAGCCGAACGGAAGTTCGACCAGCGCATCCGGCCGGATCATCGCCACGTCCTGCGCCAGCACGCCCTCATAGGTCGCCGGCAGCCCGGCATAGCGCCAGCGATACAGCGGCAGGCCCTGCGCGGTCATGCCGGTCTGGCGGACATCTTCCTTCAGCCGGACATCGCTGGTCGCGGCCGCGGGCGAGCCCGAGCCGGCCGAGGCGATCGTCGCCATGAACAGGATCAGCATGAGCGGCACGATGGCATCATGCGAGGCCGACGACGAGGCATCCTGCCGGATGACCTCCGGCTCCATCACCGGCTCGGCCAGGCCACCGGCCTGTGCCAGGCTGAGGCTTCCGAAAACCAGTGCAGAGGAAAGGAGAAGGCACTTCTTCATGGCGCAGTCCCTTGGTTGTGACAACATCCCCGTCGCGGGCGCGGGCAGGTAACGGGCAGTTCACTGGCAGACAATCGGCCGGCCCCCGGCGACCGGGTCAGAATGTCCTCAGAACCGGGATTGCACAACGTTTGTTTGCTCCGCACCGGCGGCGACCTTGCCAAGGGCGGGATGCCGCGGAAAATCTCCGGGTTTTCGGTGGCATTGTCGTGACGGCGTGGCTAATCTCGGCGCCAGAACCGACAGCTGAAGGACGCTCCGCATGGCCACTCCGAAGAAGACCGCCCCCAAGGCACGCAAGGCCGTGCCCAAGGCCATGCCCGCCGCCGTGCTCGAGATCGCGCCGGTTGCCGAGGCTGCGGGGGCCGAAGCCCCCGAGGCGGATGTGGCCGCCCAGGCCAAGGTCCGCGCGCCCAGCCTGCGTCTGAAGGAACTGGTCGACCATGTCTCCGCCTCGACCGGGGCCAAGAAACCTGCGGTGAAAGAGATCGTGACAGCGACCGTGATGGCGCTTGGCGACGCGCTCGGGCGCGGCGACGAGTTGAATCTTCCCGGCTTCGGCCGCGCCCGCATCGCCCGCCAGACCGAACGCGACGGCGCCTCGCATCTGACGCTCAAGGTCCGCCGCGGCCCGCACAAGAGGCGCGAGGCCGGCGACACGGAACCCCTTGCAGAGGACGGCGAGGATAGCTAAAAGCCCCGCCACCGAACAGGGTTTCGGGCGATTAGCTCAGCGGTAGAGCGCTTCGTTCACATCGAAGATGTCAGCGGTTCAAATCCGTTATCGCCCACCATTCCAGCCGAAGGCGCGCCAGCACCGGCGCGCCTTTGCGCATTTCGGGGTGCGGTGTTCGGCGCTAGCGCAGAATGCCCAGCAGATTGGCATGATCGTCGGTCCAGACCGGGCCGCCATCGCCCGCCAGCGGCCGCCAGCGCGGGTCGCCGGCAAGGGGGGCCAGCGCTTCGGCGCTGTCGGCCATGACCACCACGGTCGAGGGCAGCACACCCGGCCCCTCGTCGCTGACATCCTTGCGCGACCGGATCATCGCCGTCATGCCCAGCGCCTCAGCGCCGCGCGCCAGCGGCAGTTCGATCCGGTAGAAGCGGTTCGAGATGTGGAACACCAGCACGCCCCCGGGCGCCAACTGCCGGCGGTACAGCGCCAGCGCCTCGACCGTGGTCAGATGCACCGGCACCGCATCCGAACTGTAGGCGTCGATCACCAGCAGGTCGAACCCCATCTCGGGCTGGCCCTCCAGCACGATCCGCGCATCGCCCAGATGCGTCGGCGCATCGCCCGCGCAGGCCGACATGAAGGTGAACAGGGCCGGATTGCGGGCGATCTCGTCCACCTTGCGGTCGATCTCGTAGAAATGCCAGGCCTGCCCGGGCTGGCGATAGCAGGCAAGCGAGCCGACACCCAGGCCGATCACCCCGACGCGCTGCGCCGTCCTGCCCAGATCCGAGGACAGGATCTGCCCCATCGGGCCGCCGGCGCTGTAATAGGTGATCGGCGTCGGCCGCGCGGCGGTCAGGTCGGCCACCCGCTCGGCGCCGTGCACCGTGGTGCCGTTCGAATAGCGCCGCAAATCGCCCTTGTCGCGCACGGCATGCAGGCCAAAGAAGCTGCGGTCGCGGTGCAGGGCCGCGCTGTTGATCAGCAGGCCGGCGGTCAGCAGGAAGACCAGCACCGCCACCATGCCGCCGCGATGGCCCGCCGGGCCAAGGCGCCCCAGCGCCCAAAGGCCGCCGGCCAGGATCGCCACCGCCACCAGCGCCGGCACCAGGCGCGACACCCCGGCCAGCACGACCGGACCCAGGATCAGCGGCAGCAGCGTCAGCACCCCCAAGGCCAGCCCCAGCGCCAGCGACCGGACGCTGAACCGCCCCCAGGCGCCGGCCAGCAGCACCGCCGCCAGCGCAACCGTGATGCGGAATTCAAGGAACTGGTCGAACGCCAGCGGCGCGATGATCGAGTTGAAGACGCCGCCGACCGCGCCGCCCACCGACATCACCAGATAGAACAGCGTCAGGTGGCGGGGGGCCGGGCGGGCCTCGTAAAGCATCCGGTGCGTCACCAGCGAAACCAGGAACACCGCCAGAACCAGAATGCCGGCCAGCGTCCAGCTTTGCTCGGTCGATGTCAGGCCGGTGAACAGCACGGCCAGAACCGCCAGGGCGGCGATGAACGGCGGCCGCAGCCGGGCCGCAGTCAGCCAGGGGCGATTGGAAAAGGCCAGCACGAAGGTCAGCAGATACAGCGCCAGCGGCACCACCCAGATCAGCGGAAACGACCCGATGTCGGTGCTGATGGTGGTGGTCGCCCCCAGCATCAGCGACGACGGCACAAAGGCCAGGAACATCCACCACAGGATGCGGCCGGCGGTCGGCCGGGCCGCAGCCGTCTCGGCCGGCGCCGGCCCGGCCTGCCCGCCGCGCGCCAACAGCGCGCAGGGCACCAGCAACAGCCCCAGCACAACGAACCCCGCGGCCCAGCCCCGACCGATCGCCGTCGCCCCGAACAGCGGCTCGGCCAGCAGCGGAAAGGCCAGCAGCGCCAGCAGCGAGCCCAGGTTGCTGGCGCCGTAGAGGAAATAGGGGTCCTGCGCCGACGGCCCGCCGCTCTTGCCATACCAGGACTGGATCAGCGGTGCATTGGCCGACAGAAAGCCGAACGGCAGGCCGACGCCCAGCGCGAACAGGGTCAGCGTCTGCACCACGGTCGACCGGTGCGGGTCATAGCTCCAGCCCTCGGGCATCGCCAGCGGCAGGAACGCCAGCGCGCAGGCCCAAAGCCCCAGATGCACCGCCATCTGGGTGCGCACGCCAAGATACCGGGTCATCAGATGGGCATAGAGATAGCCGCCGATCAGCACGCACTGAAAGAACAGCATCGCCGTCGTCCAGACCGCTGACGCGCCGCCAATGGCCGGCAGCACGATCCGGGTGAACAGCGGCTGCACGAAGAACAGCAACGAGGCCGACAGGAAGATCGTCAACGTGAACAGACCGGCCAGGGCAAGACGCCCCGAAAAGGCCGTCGCGGGACGTGTCACGCTCGAAGTCATGGTCCGGGGCGCCCTTGCAGAAGATTCCTCTGCGGCCAAGCCTTGGACACAGACTTTGTTCTCCTTTGGGCAGCAATCGCGCCAATTGTGGTGAAACGCGAAACCGGTGCTGCGGCGCGTCACAGTCTCGCCCGAATGCCGGCTCGCCCGAATACCGGGGTCGTCAGTCGCGCAGGTCGGATGGTGCGGGGCAGGGCGGCTCTGCGGCCATTGCGGCGGGACGGACAGTTTCGCCCGCATCAACGCCGCCATCAACGCCGCCATCAACGCCGCCATCAACGCCGCCATCAACGCCCGCGTCATGGCCCGCATCAAAGCCGGCGGGTGGTGCGGGCGGGCAATCGCTGGCCGCGGTCAGCTTTGCCGCCGGGCTTTCCGTAGCGGTGCCGGCCTTTTCGCCATGGGGCGGATAGATCGGCAGATGAACCGCGCCGAAGATGCCCGCGACGACAAGGGTCTCCAGCACGATGCGCTTGGTGGTCAATTTGCGGGCCATGCCGGCAGGCTGCCCCAGCTTGCGTCGACAGGCAAGCCCGACCGCGCCCGACCCTGGCCCGGTTTCTTGCCCCGTTTCTTGCCCTGTGGCTCTCCCGGTGGCCCTCCCGATGCAGTCGCCCGGCGCTTGCGTCGGTCGGGGCGGCCCGGTAAACCGGCCTCTCCGGGGTGGTTAGCTCAGTTGGTAGAGCGTCTCGTTTACACCGAGAATGTCGGGGGTTCGAATCCCTCACCGCCCACCATTTCTCACGGCCGATTCTAGGCTTTGGAACCGGCATGCTTCCGGTTGCCCTTGCCGCCGCAGGGGCGCGAAGGTCGCGGCCGGTGCGCGCAGGTTGGCCTAGGCCACCGCCCTCAAGATCATGCGCCCGCGCCGTTGGCCATTCATGCCGCGCCGGCGCTGATCCGTCGGCCTGACGCGGCGTGTCGGCGAAGGGTTCGGCGGCGACCTGTTGCGCGTCGCTGTAGACGATGTAGCCAATCCGCTCGCCGTGCAGGATCTCGATCGGATGGCCGTGGTCTTCCAGCAGGGCGGTCAGCTCGAAGGCCTTGTCCAGGGCCTCGGTCGCGGGAGGCGCGGTCAAAGCGGTTTGGGGCGGGCAGGTGGGTTCCGAACCAGCCCGGCAGGTCCTGCAGGCGCTGGCGCGCGGCGGGGTCGATCTCGCCCTCGTCGCGCAAGGCGCAGGCGGCGCAGAAGAACCCCTCGCGGGCGGCAAGGCCCGGCACGCGGTTCGGCCGGACGAATCTCAGATAGATGGGCACGACACCACCGAAACCGACCGCCTCTCGCGACACTCGCTGAGTTTGGCTGCGAAATCCGGCCATTTCTTGGCCATCGTTGCACCCCGGAGGCCCGGAGTTTCCTAACAATTCGTTAAAGTCGATTCGCAAGCCCTTGAATTCATTGCGGCCGCAAAGCGTCCCATCATGGGACACCCCGCTGTTCGTCCCCGCACAGCCCCCGCGCGCAGGCCGGGATTTGCCCCTGGGACCGCCAGTCCCTATCTTTTCCCCATGAGCTGGAACCCCGCCCTCGACCCCACCATCCCCCTCGGCGACGCCATCGACGCCATCGAGACCGTCATCGTGCCCCGGGCCCGCGACCTCGGTGGCTTCGAGGTCCGCAGGGCGCTGCCCTCGATCGCCCGCCAGATGGTGGGGCCCTTCATCTTCTTCGACCAGATGGGCCCGGCCGAGTTTCTCACCGGCCAGGGGATCGACGTGCGGCCGCATCCCCACATCGGGCTGGGCACGGTGACCTATCTCCTGAAGGGTCGCCTGCACCACCGCGACAGCTTGGGCACCGATGCCTGGATCGAACCGGGGGCGGTGAACTGGATGCTGGCGGGGCAGGGCATCACCCATTCCGAGCGCACCGACGGCCCCGCCCGCCAGGCGCCGCTGTCCCTGTTCGGCCTGCAGACCTGGCTGGCCCTGCCGAAGGACCGCGAGGACGCCCCCGCCGGTTTCGCCCATCTCGGCCGAACCTCGCTGCCCGAGCTTGAGGGCGAGGGCAAGCTGGTCCGCCTGATCCTGGGCCACGCCTGGGGAGAGACGGTGCCCCTCAAGCTGCCCTCCGAGGTGTTCTATGCCGACGCCCTGCTGGGCCCCGGCGCCGCGATCCCCTTGCCCGACGACCACGAGGACCGCGGCGTCTACATCCTGGAAGGCGAGGTCGCCTGCGCCGGCCAAGTGTTCGAGGCCGGCCGCATGCTGGTCTTTCGCCCGGGCGACCGGGTCTCGGTCCGGGCCGGCGGGCAGGGTGCGCGGATCATGCTCCTGGGCGGGGCCACGATGGACGGGCCGCGGTTCATCTGGTGGAACTTCGTGGCCTCTTCGAAAGACCGCATCGAGGCCGCAAAAGAAGCCTGGCGGGCGGGCGACTGGGCGCATGGCCGGTTCCGCCTTCCCCCCGGCGACGCGGGCGAATTCATTCCGGCCCCGGAGCGTTGATTTTTCCCCGCCCGGCCGCTTGACGCCGCCCGCCCCCCCGCGTATCTAGCCGGCGTCGCCCGGGCAACCGGACGAAAAACGCGCGGTGGTAGCTCAGTCGGTTAGAGTACCGGCCTGTCACGCCGGGGGTCGCGGGTTCGAGCCCCGTCCACCGCGCCAGTTTTCCCAACGAGACCGATGGCCGCAAGGATGTCCCATCATGGGACATGTCTTGAACCCTTTGAAATCAAAGGGTTGCGCGCGTGATTTCACGATTTGTTAACCTTTGGAGGATTTTGACCGCCTTTACCGCGGCCCCTTGCGCCCCTGTCGATGGTCCTCAACCTTGGCCCGAAGGTGGGCGGCTTCGTCTGGCGGCAGGGCGTCCAGCAACTCGTCCAGCTTGTCGCCGGTGCCATCGAGAAACTCGATCGCCTTCTCGGCCAGCTCGTAATGGTCGCTGATGTCGCCGCCGATGTCTTCAAGGACACCGCCTGCAACCCCGCCGATGGTCGACCCGATCAGGGTCGAGACCATCACCAGATTGCGCAACCCCTTCACGCTGACGGTCGAGGCCTTGTCGGCCTGCTTTCCCTGACCTTCGGCCACTTCGGCCACCTGACCGATCAGCAGGGCGCTTTTCTCCGACACCAGCGCCGCCCGGACGGCGTCTTGCAGCAGGTCCATCACCAGTTGCCGCGTCGCCCCCCGCCGCGCAAAGCCGCCATGGTCATCGTCCAGCGCCCGCGCCTCGGGGAAGGACCGGACCAGCGTCGCGGCCGAGGCCAGGAAGGTGCCCAGTGCCGCCCGCGCCTCTTCGGGCAGCAGGTCCAGCGCATCGCGCCCTTCGCGCCGCCCCCGGTCGTTCGCGTCAAGCAGTTCGCCCAGCGCGATCAGGCTGCCCCAAAGCTCCAGCGACCGCTCGGCCAGCGACCGCCCGGTCTCGGCCAGGATCGCGGCAAAGGCAACGGCTTCCTCATGCACTTCCTGCCGGAACCCGCCCGAGTTTGTTCGCGTGCCAAGCTTGGCCAGCAGCTTTGCGCAGCGGTCTGCGGCCATGCGTGCCAACTGCTCTTGCCGCTGATCCGCGGGCACGTCGCGGATATACAGCGACAGCACCCCCTGTGCGGGCGAGAACCGCCACCCCGCCAGATCCTGCGCCTGCATCAGCGCTTCGAGTGTCGGCGGCGGTTCGGGCGGCTTCGCATCGCCGATCGGCTGCGGCGGCTGGCCATCCGGGCGGGCGCGGGGGGTGTAGGGCTGCGGCCAGGGCGGCAGGGAGGCGAGATAGGCCAGGGTCTCGCGGGCGCGGTCTGCCGTATCCTCGATCCGCGACAGCCGGTCCAGCTCGGCATCCTGCGCGGTGGCGGCGGTGGCGGAGAAGGTCAGGCCGGGAGGGTCGTCCGTGCCCAGTCTGTCCGCCCCCTTGATCGGGCGCAGGTCAGTGATCGGAGTGCCGTCCAGTGCCAGGTCTGCCAGCGCGGTGAGGCCGGAAAGGGGGGCAAGATCGGCGACGGCGGTCTGGCTGAGAAAGAGAGATCGCAGCGCGGTGAGGCCGGCGAGGGGGGCAAGGTCGGCGACCGCGGTCTGGTCGAGCCTGAGGGTTTGCAGCGCGGTGAGGCCGGCGAGGGGGGCGACGTCGGCGACGGCGGTCTGGTCGAGCGCAAGCGATTCCAGCGCAGTGAGGCCTGCGAGGGGGGCAAGGTCGGCGACCGCGGTCTGGCTGAGCCAGAGCCATTGCAGCGCGGTGAGGCCGGCGAGGGGGGAAAGGTCGGCGACCGCAGTCTGGTCGAGCTTGAGCCATTGCAGCGCGGTGAGGCCGGCGAGGGGGGCAAGGTCGGCGACCGCGGTCTGGTCGAGCCTGAGGGTTTGCAGCGCGGTGAGGCCGGCGAGGGGGGCGAGGTCGGCGACGGCGGTCTGGTTTAGCCAGAGAGATCGCAGCGCGGTGAGGCTGGCGAGGGGAGCGAGGTCGGCGACTGCGGTCCGGCTGAGGTCGATCTCTGACAGGCCCTGAACCCCGGCGATTTCGGGCGGGATGCGGGTGAGCGCGCGGAAGCGGGTACCGCTGAGGTCGAGGGTGGTTCCCCCGGCCTTCCGCACCCGCTCGATTTCCTTCACCGCCGCCCGATAGGCGCGGTCTGCCTTGCTGTCTGCCATCGCGCGCCCCCTGCTTGCGCGGCCAACCTGCCGCGGCCTTGGCGCCACCGCAACCCCCCGGCGTTTCCCGCTTGACGCCCCTTGACGAAGCGTCTATCCGGCCCGGCACGCGCGGTGGTAGCTCAGTTGGTTAGAGTACCGGCCTGTCACGCCGGGGGTCGCGGGTTCGAGCCCCGTCCACCGCGCCAGTTTCCCCCCTCGGACCGTTTGTCGGTGAAAGACCAGCCGGGATTCCGTGCGCGGTCGTTTCGGGGTTTAATGCATTCCGAAAGTGGAATATGTGAGTCGGACCCCGATCCGGAGCCGCGCCATGGAATTTCTCGACAAGACCCCGCTGTTCCTGTTCGCGATTGCCGCGCTGACCCTGGGGTTGTCACCGTATTCTCCCGAGCCGCACATCTGGGAGAAACTGAAGATGCTGGCGGCGGGCAATCTGGTGCGGCCGATCGACATCTTCGATTTGTGCCTGCATGCGGCGCCCTGGCTGGCGCTGGCGGCCAAGCTTGCGCGGATGGCGCTGCGCGGGCAGGGCGGCTGAGAGGGGGCGCTGCCCCCGCCGCGGGCAAGCCCGCGACTCCCCCGGGGTATTTCGGGAAAAGCAAACCGGCAGCAAGGCGGGCGACCGGCTTCAGCCGTCCGCGGCAGCGCCGCCGAGCGGGGGCTCGATGCCCCCCGAGGCGGCGGCTGGTGGCCCGCCCCTGAAGGTCAGGCGATGCGGGCCAGGATGCGGGCCCAGCTGCGGATGCCCTTGTGGAAGGACTCGAGGTCGTATTTCTCGTTCGGGGAATGGATCTGGTCGTCGTCGCGGCCGAAGCCGATCAGCATCGCGTCCATGCCGAGGATCGACTTGAAGTAGCCCGCCACCGGGATCGAGCCGCCGGCGCCGACAAAGGCGGCGGGGCGCCTCCATTCCTCGGTCAGGGCCTGGCGGGCGGCCTCGAAGGCGGGGTCCGAGATCGCCATGACCGAGGCCGGCGCGCCTTCGATGGCGTCGTGCCAGGTGATGCTGCAGTCGGGCGGCAGTTGCGCCTCGGCCCAGGCGCGGAAGGCGGTCAGCACCTTGGCCGGGTCCTGGTTCGAGACCAGCCGGAAGCTGACCTTCGCATGCGCTTCGGCCGGCAGAACGGTCTTGAAGCCGGCGCCGGTATAGCCGCCCCAGAGGCCGTTCACTTCGGCCGTGGGGCGCGACCAGATCATCTCCAGCGGCGTGCGGTCCTGTTCGCCGGCCGGCTGCGACAGGCCGACGTCGCCCAGGTAGCCGGCATGGTCGAAGGCCAGCGCCTGCCATTGCGCGCGCAACGCGTCGGGCAGTTCGGCCACGTCGTCATAGAAGCCGGGCACCTGCACCCGGCCGGTGGCGTCGTGCAGGCCGCTGAGGATTTTCGCCAGCACATGAAGCGGGTTGCGGGCCAGGCCACCATACATGCCGGAATGCAGGTCGCGGCTGGCGGCGTGCAGGGTGAATTCCGCCTTGGCCAGGCCGCGCAGCATGGTGGTGATGGCCGGGACGGCGCCGTCGAAGAGGCCGGTGTCGCAGATCAGCGCCAGGTCGGCCGAGAGTTCCGGGGCATTGTCGCGCAGGAACGGGATGAGGGAGGGCGAGCCGGATTCCTCCTCGCCCTCGAGAAAGATCGTCAGCTTGCCGGGAAGACTGCCGTGGACATGGCGCCAGGCCCGGCAAGCCTCGAGGAAGGTCATCAGCTGGCCCTTGTCGTCAGACGCGCCGCGGGCACGGATGACCGGGCCTTTCGGCGTGTCTTCCAGCGCCGGATCGAAGGGGTCGCGGGACCAGAGCGACAGCGGATCGACCGGCTGCACGTCATAGTGGCCGTAGAACAGGATGTGGCGCGGCCCGGTCCCGCCGTGGCCGATCACCATGGGATGGCCGGGGGTGGCGGCGGCGCGGGCGTCGAAGCCGAGGCCGCGCAGGTCCGCGACCAGCCAGTCGGCGGCACGGGCGCAGTCGGCCTTGTAGGCGGGGTCGGTCGAGATCGAGGGGATGCGCAGCAGGTCCATCAGCCGGTCCAGCGCCTGCGGCAGGGTTTCGTCGATCCGCGCGAGCACGGCGTCCAGCGACATGGGCCTCTCCATTCTTTGATCGGGGCGCGAGCCTAGCAGGCGAGCGGGGACTGTCCAGAGCCGGCGCGATGCGGTAATGCCGGGTCCGGTCTGCGGACGGAGGGCAAGATATGCGGTCGATGGCACTGGCACTGGCACTGGCGGCGGCAACGGCTGGCGGGGGTGAGGCCGGCGGGGTCGCCACGGAATCGGCGCGGCTGGGGACCTCACGGGTGACCCTGCACGTCCACCCCTTCCTGACCGGCCAGGAGCTGACCGCGCTGCGGCTGGTGATGACCAACGAAGAGGCGCTCAAGGCCTTCGTGCCGGTCGCGGGCAGCTACGCCGCCATGGCGGTTTCGCCGGACGACGGGTTCATCCGCAACGGCGCGCCGGTCGCCTCGGCCGTGGCGATGGCGGGGCTGCCGGATGCTGCAGGCGCAGCATCCGCGGCTCTGGCCGCCTGTGACGCCGCACGCAAGGCCGCGGCGGCCTGCGTGGTGGTGTTGGAAGTGGCTCCGACCAAGGATTGAGCCGCACAGCTGTAAACGAGGGGCGACAAATCGCCCTCTGGCCTGTCAGGCTGACTTGACACATGTCAAAGTGGCCGTCACCGTCTTGTGCAAGGTGGCCAAAGTGAACATGGGGGCGAAAGTCATGGATTACGTTGCCGCGTTGGACCGCGCCATTGGCCGCTTGCACGAGGAAGGCCGCTATCGCACCTTCATCGACATCGAGCGGCGCAAGGGCCAGTTCCCCAATGCGGTCTGGACCCGCCCCGATGGCAGCCAGAAACCGATCACCGTCTGGTGTGGCAACGACTATCTGGGCATGGGCCAGCACCCCGAGGTTCTGGCCGCGATGCACGAGGCGCTGGACGCGACCGGCGCCGGCTCGGGCGGCACCCGCAACATCAGCGGCACCACGGTTTATCACAAGCGGCTTGAGGCCGAGATCGCCGACCTGCACGGCAAGGAAGCGGCGCTGGTCTTCTCGTCCGCCTACATTGCCAACGACGCGACGCTCAGCACGCTGCGGGCGATCTTCCCCGGCCTGATCATCTATTCCGACGCGCTGAACCATGCGAGCATGATCGAGGGCGTGCGCCGCGGCGGGGGCGAAAAGCGCATCTTCCGCCACAACGACGTGGCGCATCTGCGCGAACTGCTGGCCAAGGACGATCCGGCGACGCCGAAACTGGTTGCCTTCGAATCGATCTATTCGATGGACGGCGACTTTGGCCCGATCGAGGCGATCCTGGATGTCGCCGAAGAATTCGGCGCGCTGACCTACATCGACGAAGTGCATGCGGTCGGCATGTATGGCCCCCGCGGCGCGGGCGTGGCCGAGCGCGACGGCCAGATGCACCGGATCGACATCATCAATGCCACCCTGGCCAAGGCCTATGGCGTGTTCGGCGGCTACATCGCTGCAAGTGCGAAGATGGTGGACGCGGTGCGGTCCTACGCGCCGGGCTTCATCTTCACCACCTCGCTGCCGCCGGTCGTGGCCGCGGGCGCGGCCGCCAGCGTTCGCTTCCTGAAGACCGAAGCCGGTCAGGCCCTGCGCGAGGTGCATCAGGCCAAGGCCCGGACGCTGAAGATGCGGCTCAAGGGGCTGGGTCTGCCGATCATCGACGAAGGGTCGCATATTGTGCCGGTCCACGTCGGCAACCCCATCCATTGCAAGATGATCTCGGACATGCTGCTGGAGAATTTCGGCGTTTATGTCCAGCCGATCAACTTTCCGACCGTCCCGCGCGGCACCGAGCGGCTGCGTTTCACCCCGTCGCCGGTGCACGGCCCCGAGGAAATCGAGAAGGTCGTGAAGGCGATGGATGCGCTCTGGCAGCATTGTGCGCTGAATCGCGCCGAGGCCACTGCCTGACTTTTCCTGCATGTGCAAAAGCGCTTGCCCTGTGCTAGCGTTCCCGCAATAGAAGGCCCGGTGAGTCGGTTGGGGATCGACTCGCCACATCATCCGGGCACGAAGGGGACAGGTCTGCATGATCGGCTGGAGGTCCAAGCCTCAGGCAATCGAAGAGGAAAAGCCAAGGGGCTTTGACGACTTCGAGTTGCGGCTGGGCGACGTGATGCGCGGGGAACGTGCAACGCTGGGCAAGTCGCTTCTGGACGTGCAGCGCGAGCTGAAGATCAAGGCCACCTATATCGCCGCCATCGAAAACGCCGATGTCTCGGCCTTTGAATCGCCGGGCTTCGTGGCCGGCTATGTCCGGTCCTATGCGCGCTATCTGGGCATGGATCCGGACTGGGCCTTTGCCCGGTTCTGCAAGGAAGCGAATTTCGCCGTAGCCGACGGCATGTCGGCGATGGCCGCCCCGCAGCGGGCGCGCGAGGCGCGGGCGCAGGCAGAATTCGTCGATCCCCTGGCCAACCCGAATGCGGCCTTCATCCCGCGCGGCGAAAGCTGGCTCGACCGGGTCGAACCCGGCGCGATCGGTTCGGTCGCGGTGCTGGTGGCGCTGATCGGGGCGATCGGCTACGGCGGCTGGTCGGTGTTGCAGGAAGTGCAGCGCGTGCAACTGGCGCCGGTGGACGAGGCCCCGGTGGTGGTGGCCGAAATCGACCCGCTGCAGGGCGCTGTGCCCGCAGCGCCTGCGCAGCCCGAGGCCGAAGGCGACACGCTGACGGCCGAGGCCGGCACGGCGGCGGCGCCGGACGTGATGGACCGGCTTTATCGCCCGCAGGCGCTGGATGTTCCGGTGCTGGTGTCGCGGGACGGTCCGATTGCCGCCATTGACCCGCGCCTGCCCGGTGCGGCGGACATGGCCGATGCGACCTTGGGCATGAGTGCGACCGATCCGCTGATGGAGGACGGCGTGCGCGTCGTCTCCGAGGTGAAGCCGGGCGTCGAAGTGCTGGCGGTGCGGCCGGCCTGGGTGCGGGTGACCTCGGCCGATGGCACCGTGCTGTTCGAGAAGATCCTTGACGCGGGCGAACGCTATGCCGTGCCGCCGCTGGAAGCGGCTGCGGTGTTCCGCACCGGCAACTCGGGGTCGGTCTATTTCGTGGTGAACGGCGCAACCTTTGGGCCGGCTGCCCCCGGCGCGAATGTGGTCAAGGATATTGCGCTGTCGCCCGAGGCGCTGACCGAAAAGTTCGCCGAGGCCGATTTCAGCCGCGACGACGATCTGGCCAAGTTCATGACGGCGGATGCCGGGGCCACGCCGGCCGAGACCCCGCTGCAAGACGCCGCACCCTGACACTGTCAATTCCGGTTTACACCATGCCCCGCGCGGTTGCCCCCGGCGGGGCTTCGCCTTATCCTGCAGGCGCGTTCCGCGGAGACCAGTCATGAGCCACAACCCGATCCGACCCTGGCGCGACATCGAGCGGCGGAAAAGCCGCCAGATCATGGTCGGGCGCGTGCCGGTGGGGGGCGATGCCCCGATCAGCGTGCAGACGATGACCAACACGCTGACGACGGACGTCAAGGCGACGGTCGAGCAGATCCTGCGGTCGGCCGAGGCCGGGGCGGATATCGTGCGGGTCTCGACCCCGGACGAAGACAGCACGCGGGCGCTGCGCGAGATCGTGCGGGAAAGCCCGGTGCCGATCGTGGCGGACATCCATTTCCATTATCGCCGCGCCATCGAGGCGGCGCAGGCGGGGGCGGCCTGCCTGCGGATCAACCCGGGCAACATCGGTGACGCAAGGCGGGTGGCCGAGGTGGTGAAGGCGGCCAAGGACCACGGCTGCAGCATCCGTATCGGGGTGAACGCGGGCAGTCTGGAAAAGCAGCTCTTGGAAAAGTATGGCGAGCCCTGCCCGGATGCCATGGTCGAATCGGGTCTGGACCACATCAAGCTATTGCAGGACAACGATTTTCACGAGTTCAAGATCAGCTGCAAGGCGTCGGACGTGTTCCTGTCCTCGGCCGCCTATCAGCAATTGGCGGCGGCGACGGATGCGCCGATCCATCTGGGCATCACCGAGGCCGGGGGGCTGGTGTCGGGCACGGTCAAGTCGGCCATCGGGCTGGGCAACCTGTTGTGGTTCGGGATCGGCGACACCATCCGGGTCAGCTTGAGCGCGGACCCGGTGGAAGAGGTCAAGGTCGGCTACGAGATCCTGAAAAGTCTGGGCCTGCGGACGCGGGGGGTGCAGATCATCAGCTGCCCAAGCTGCGCGCGGCAGGGCTTTGACGTGATCAAGACGGTCGAGGCGCTGGAAAAGCGGCTAGAGCACATCAAGACGCCGATGAGCCTGTCGATCATCGGTTGCGTGGTGAACGGCCCGGGCGAGGCGCTGATGACCGACATCGGCTTTACCGGCGGCGGGGCGGGCAACGGCATGATCTACATCGCCGGCAAGCAAAGCCACCGGATGGGCAACGACCAGATGATCGACCACATCGTCGAACTGGTCGAGCAGAAGGCGGCCGAACTGGCGGCGGCAGAAGCGCAGGCTGCGGCCGAGTAGCGGAATTCGAAGACGAATTCCGTGCGCGAAAATCGTGCGATTTTCGTGGCTCAGCCGTCTTGGCGCTGGCCTTCGACGATCTGGCGCATGCCATCCAAGGGGACGTAGCCGCGCACCATCGTCTGGTCGATCACGAAGGTCGGCGTGCCGCTGATCTCCATCAGGGTGGCCAGCTCGTGGTTGGCGCGGATGATGTCCATCACCTCGGGCGCCTTCATCCGGTCGGCCACGGCGGCGGGGTCGTGGCCGAGGTCGCTGGCCAGCCGGGCAAGGGTTTCATCGTTGGCATCGCCGCGCAGCGCGATCAGCGCGTCATGCGCGACCTTGTAGGCCTGGTCGCCGTACAGCAGCTTGACCGCGATGGCGAATTGCGCGCTGAGCATGGACTGGTCGCCCAGGATCGGGAATTCCTTCAGCACGAAGCGGATGTTGCCGTCGGATTTCACCAGTTCCTCGGTGTCCTGGTAGGCCTTGCGGCAATAGCCGCAGCGGTAGTCCATGAACTCGACCACGGTGATGTCGCCGTCGGGGTTGCCGCCCACCCAGTCGGCCGGGCTGTTGAAGATCACGTCCTTGTTCTCGGCCAGCATCTGGATGTCGCGCTCGGCGGCGGCGCTGTCTTCGCGCACCTGCAACTCGGTCATCGCCTCGACGATGACTTCGGGGTTTTCCACCAGGTAGGCGCGAACTTCGGCGCGGAAGGCGGCGCGTTCGTCATCGGTCATTTCGCCCAGGCCCCCGGCCAGCGCGGATGTGGCGGTCAGGGCGGCGGCAAGGGTCAGGGCGAGGCGCATGGACGGTCCTTTTGCGGGTTGACCTGGTTCCGGCACGAGGGCAGGGATCGGGCGAAGTGTAAGGGGCCGGCAAGGATGAGTGCAAGTCGCGGATCACGGAGGGGCGATGTCGATCCCTTCATTGTGATGGAGGTTCTGGAGCGCGCCCGCGCCGCCGAGGCGGCCGGGCGGCGGATCGTCCACATGGAGATCGGCCAGCCGGGGACGGGGGCGCCCGAGGGGGCGCGGCGCGCGCTGGCGAAGGCACTGGAGCAACCGCTGGGGTACACGGTGGCGTTGGGGCTGCCCGAGTTGCGCCGTGGCATCGCGGGCCTGTACCGGCGCTGGTACGGGGTCGAGGTCGATCCGGCGCGGGTGGTGGTCACCACGGGGTCGTCCTCGGCCTTCATCCTGGCCTTCACGGCGCTGTTCGAGGCCGGCGACCGGGTCGCGCTGGGAGAGCCGGGCTACCCGAGTTACCGGCAGATCCTGCGGGCGCTGTCGTTGCAGCCGGTGGGCGTGCCGACGCGCTCCGAAAACCGCCTGCAGCCGGTGCCGGACGATCTGGAGGGGCTGCAGGTCGAGGGGCTGATCGTCGCCTCGCCCGGCAATCCGACCGGCACCATGCTGTCGCGTGAGGCGCTGGCGGCGCTGGTCGATTGGGCCGAGGCGCGCGGGGTGGGGTTCGTCAGCGACGAGATCTACCACGGGCTGCACTACGGGGACCGCGCGGTCAGCGCGCTGGAGATCAGCCAGAAGCCGTGGATCATCAACAGCTTCTCGAAATACTTCAGCATGACCGGCTGGCGGGTGGGCTGGATGGTGGTGCCGGAAGATCAGGTGCGCCGGGTGGAACGCCTGGCGCAGAACCTGTTCATCTGCCCGCCGCATGCCAGCCAGATCGCGGCGCTGGCGGCGCTGGACTGCGAGGGCGAGCTTGAGGCGAACCGGGCGGTCTATGCGACCAACCGGCGGCTGATGCTGGAGGGGCTGCCGAAGGCGGGCTTTGCCAAGATCGCGCCACCGGACGGGGCCTTCTACGTCTACGCCGATGTCAGCGACCTGACGGCGGATTCGTTGACCCTGGCGGCGGAAATCCTGGACGGCGCGGGCGTGGCGGTGACGCCGGGCATCGACTTCGACCCCGTCCGCGGGCGGCAGACGATGCGGTTTTCCTATGCCGGGTCGACCCTAGACATTGCCGAGGGGCTGGAACGCCTTGCCGCCTTCATGGCGGAGAGGTGAATGGACTTTCGCCCGTCGGTGCCCGATAGTTTCGGCAAAAGAACAAGAACGAGCGGGCAATGCGGGCGGTTCTTCTGGCCTTTGCGATCTTCTGGGCGGCGCTGACTTCGGGTGTCGCGCAAGACCTGTCGGCGCTGGCGCGGCTTGAGGCAGGGGCGTCGTCGATCCGGGCCGAAGGCGGGGGCGTTTCGGTGACGCTGGCGATCAGCCAGCCGGTGCCCTGGCGGGTGCGCCTGCTGGACGGGCCGCCGCGCCTGGTCCTGGACGTGCGCGAGGTGGACTGGGCCGGCATCGGCGAGGTAACCCGCAGCGCGCCGCAGGTCAGGGACGTGCGTGCGGGCGTGTTCCGGCCGGGCTGGAGCCGGCTGGTGCTGGAACTTTCCGGGCCGATGCACGTTGCGGAATCGGAAATGCAGACCGGCGCGGACGGTGCAGCAATCCTGCTGCGGCTGGAGCCGGCCGAGGCTGAGGCCTTCCGGGCCGAAGCCGCAAGACCCGAGCCGCCGGACTGGGCCGCCCCCAAGGCCGCCGACCTGCCGCCACCGGTGGCCCGGGGCGAGGGGCCGGTCGTGGTGGTGCTGGACCCCGGCCATGGCGGCATCGACCCCGGCGCAGAGCGTGACGGCGAGAAGGAGGCCGAGCTGATGCTGACCTTCGCGCGGGAACTGAAGGATCTCTTGTCGCGCGATGGCCGATTCAGGGTGGTGATGACGCGCGACGATGATGTCTTCGTGCCGCTGGAGACGCGCATCTCGATCGCCCGGGCGGCGGGGGCGCAGATCTTCATCTCGCTGCATGCCGATGCCTTGGCCGAGGGTGAGGCGCAGGGGGCGACGATCTACACCCTGTCGGAGGAGGCGAGCGATGAGGCCAGTGCCGCGCTGGCCGAACGGCACGACCGCGACGACCTGCTGGCCGGCGTGGACCTCAGCGCGCAGGACGACGTGGTGGCGACGGTGCTGATGGACATGGCGCGGACCGAGACCGCGCCGCGGGTCGCCCGGCTGGCGAAGGCGCTGGTGGTGTCGATCAAGGCGGCGGGGGTGAAGATGCACCGCCACCCGCACCAGGAGGCCGGCTTTTCGGTGCTGAAGTCGCCGGACATACCGTCGATCCTGGTCGAGGTGGGGTTTCTGTCCTCGGCGCGCGACCTGAAGCGGCTGACGGACAAGGACTGGCGGGCGAAGATGGCCGAGGCGCTGCGCCAGGGGCTGGTAACCTGGTCCGAGGAAGACGCGGCGATCCGGGCGCTGCGGGCAGAGCAATAGGCGGGCCGCGGCCGGGGGGCTGGCCCAAGCTTTTGACGCTGGGAGGCGTCTGATGTAGGGAAGCGGATCAAACGACGGAGTTCTGGGTGCTGCGATTCATCGGCTCTTTCTTCGGGGCCATCTTCACCGCGGTGACGCTGGGGACGCTGTTCGGCGCCCTGACCGTTGGCGCGATCTTCTGGATGTATTCCAGCGACCTGCCCAGCCATGAGCGGCTGGCGCAATACACTCCGCCGACGATCAGCCGCATCTACACCAGCGAAGGCAGCATCCTGGACGAATTTGCCCGGGAACGCCGGCTGTTCGTGCCGGCCGAAGACATTCCCGACCTGGTCAAGCATGCCTTCGTCAGTGCCGAGGACAAGAATTTCTACAGCCACGAAGGCTATGACGCCGGCGGCATGGTCGCGGCGCTGATCGACGCGGTGCGCAGTCGCGGGCAGGATGTGCGCGGTGCGTCAACCATCACCCAGCAAGTGGCCAAGAACATGCTGCTGGACGGCACCCGCCAGGGGGTGAAGGGCGTCGAGCGCAAGATCAAGGAGATCATCCTGGCGACGCGGCTGGAGCAGACGCTGTCGAAGGACCGCATCCTTGAAATCTACATGAACCAGATCGACCTGGGCTATCGCAGTTTCGGCGTGGCCTCGGCGGCGCAGACCTATTTCAACAAGACCCTGGACCAGCTGACCCCGGGCGAGGCGGCCTATCTGGCGGCGCTGCCGAAAAGCCCCGGCAAGGGGCTGCGGCCGGTGCAGGAATACGACCGCGCGGTGGAACGCCGCAACTACGTGCTGCGCGAGATGCGCGACAACGGCTATATCGACGCGGCCACCTATGAGGCCGAGAAGGCCTTGCCGCTGAAGACGGTGCAGGCCGGCGACTATGCCAGCTATCGCGAGGACCTGCCGTCGCGCAGCTATTTCACCGAGGAGATCGCCCGCCAGTTGTCGAAGAACTTTGGCGAGGAGGAATTCTACAATGGCGGCCTGACCATCCGCGCCACCATCGACCCGGAGTTGCAGGAAGAGGCGGCCAAGTCGCTGCGGGTGGCGCTGGAGAAGTTCGACCGTGGCCAGGGCGTCTGGCGCGGCACCGGCAAGGTGATCGCGGCCGAGCGGCTGGGCGCCGAGGCCGACTGGCGCGCCGCGCTGTCCGAGGTCGAGGTGCCGCGCGACATCGCCGGCTGGTCTCCGGCGGTGGTGCTGGAGCTGGGCGAAAGCGCGGCCCGGATCGGCATCGAGGGCGTGGACGAAGACGCGGACGGCCATTTCATCCCGGCCGAGGACGTGACCTGGGCCCGCAAGAAGCTGGCGGACGGCAGCTTGGGCAAGAAGGCCAAGGTGGCGGGCGATCTGGTCGCGGTCGGCGATGTGGTGCTGGTGCGGGCGGTGACCAAGGACGAGGACGGCAGTTTCGTCCGCTGGTCGCTGCGCCAGGTGCCGGAAGTGCAGGGCGCCTTCATGGCGATGGACGTGACCACCGGCCGGGTCCTCGCCATGCAGGGCGGGTTCAGCTACCAGGAATCGGTGTTCAACCGCGCCACCCTGGCCAAGCGCCAGCCCGGGTCAAGCTTCAAGCCTTTCGTCTATGCCGCGGCGCTGGACAGCGGGTTCACCCCCGCCACCATCGTGGTGGACGCGCCGATCGAGATCGACACGCCGCAGGGGTTGTGGACGCCGAAGAACGCCTCGAACAAATACTATGGCCCGGCACCGCTGCGGACCGGCATCGAGCAGAGCCGCAACCTGATGACGATCCGCATCGCCGAAGAGATCGGCATGCAGACGGTGGCAGGCTATGCCGAGCGGTTCGGCGTCTATGACCGGATGAACCCGTTCCTGGCCAATGCCCTGGGCGCGCAGGAGACCACGCTGTTCCAGATGGTCGCGGCCTATGCCATGTTCGCCAACGGCGGCGAGCGGGTCGAGCCGACGCTGGTGGACCGGGTGCAGGACCGCTATGGCCGCACCGTCTATCGCCATGATCAGCGGATTTGCGAGACCTGTTCGGCGCCCGAACTGCCGCGGGGCGAAGGCGTTGCCATCACCTCGAACCGCGAGCGGGTGATGGACGCGATCACCGCCTACCAGCTGACCAGCATGATGGAAGGCGTGATCCAGCGCGGCACCGGGCGGGGCATCAACCTGCCGGTGCCGGTGGCCGGCAAGACCGGCACCACCAACGATGCCAAGGACGTCTGGTTCATCGGCTTTACCTCGACCGTCGTGGCCGGCTGCTACATCGGCTATGACCAGCCGCGATCCCTGGGCGACGTGTCGGGCGGCGGGTTCTGCGGCCCGGTGTTCGAAAGCTTCATGAATGCGGCGATCCAGAAATACGGCGGGTCCAAGTTCAAGGTTCCGCCCGGGGGCTATTTCGTGAAGATCGACCGCTTCACCGGCATGCCGCTGCCCGACGATGCCAGCGGCGACTATGTGGTGGCCGAATACTTCCGCGAGGGCGAAGAGGCGATCTTTGGCCTGGGCGCTCTGGTCGACGGCGGCTTTGCCATGGGCCAGAACCTGCCGCTGTTCGCCTATGGCGAGTCCGAAAGCGGCAGTTCGGCCACCGTGACCACCGCCACCGGTGAAACCACCGTGATCCCGAAGAAGGCCGATTTCGGCACGGTGTCTTCGGGCGGGCTTTACTGACCATGGCACTGCGACCCTGCGCTGCCCTTGCCGGGGCGGCGCCCAACGGCTATCACCCGCGCCAGACGCAAAGGATGACGACAGAAGATGCGCGCCGAGACCCAAGCCAATGTTGATGCGATCCGCAAGACGCTGGGCCTGCTGGCCCAACGGATGGATTGGGAAACCGCGCCGCACCGGCTTGAGGAATTCAACGCCCTGATCGAGCAGCCGGACCTGTGGAACGATCCGGCCCGCGCGCAGAAGCTGATGCGCGAGCGGCAGGCGCTGATCGACGCCGTGGCGGCCTACAGGCTGATCGAGGGCGGGTTGAACGACAACGTCGGCCTGATCGAGATGGGCGAGGCCGAAGGCGAGGCGGACCTGGTGGCCGAGGCGGAAGAGGCGCTGAAGGCGCTGGTCGAGACGGCGGCGCAAAAGGAGCTTGAGGCGCTGCTGGACGGCGAGGCCGACGGCAATGACACCTTCCTGGAAATCAACGCCGGCGCCGGCGGCACGGAAAGCTGCGACTGGGCCAGCATGCTGGCGCGGATGTATGTCCGCTGGGCCGAAAAGCACGGCTACCAGGTCGAGATGCAGTCGGAAACGCCGGGCGAAGAGGCCGGCATCCGCAGCGTCAGCTACAAGATCATCGGCAAGAACGCCTATGGCTGGCTGAAATCGGAATCGGGTGTGCACCGGTTGGTGCGCATCAGCCCCTACGACAGCGCGGCGCGGCGGCACACCTCGTTTTCCTCGGTCTGGGTTTACCCGGTGGTGGACGATAACATCGAGATCGAGGTGCAGGACAAGGACATCCGCATCGACACCTACCGGTCGTCGGGCGCTGGCGGCCAGCACGTCAACAAGACCGACTCGGCGGTGCGGATCACCCACTTCCCGACCAATATCGTTGTGACGTCGAGCCTGAAGTCGCAGCACCAGAACCGTGACATCGCCATGCAGGCGCTGAAGTCGCGGCTGTATCAGCTGGAGCTGGACAAGCGCAACGCCGCCATTCTGGAAGCGCATGAAAGCAAGGGCGACGCGGGCTGGGGCAACCAGATCCGCAGCTATGTGCTGCAGCCCTATCAGATGGTCAAGGACCTGCGCACCGGGGTCGAGACCAGCGACACCCAGGGCGTGCTGGATGGCGACCTGGACAGGTTCATGGCCGCCACTCTGGCGATGGAGATGTCCGGCAAGGCGCGGGCAGACTGATCCAGGCCGAGGGTGCAGGCGCCGGGGTTGCGGTCTCGCGGTCTGGCCGGAGCGAAATTCTTTGCTGAAGGATACATCGTGGACTAACCTTTTCCATGGGAGAAGGAGACTGCGATGGCCGACCAGACTGCCGCCCCGCCTGCTGCGGTGCCCGAGGTCTATGAGCTGGACTGGAGCGACCTGAAGGAAAGCCTGGCCGCCGGCTGGCGCGATTTCCTGGAGGCGCCGACCTACGGGCTGTTCTTTTCCTGCATCTACGTGATCGGCGGCTGGCTGGTGATCTGGGCGGTCTCGATCAAGGGCCAGCTCTGGTGGACGCTGCCGGCGGCGGCGGGGTTTCCCATCCTGGGGCCGTTCATCGCCTGCGGCTACTATGAGATCTCGCGCCGGCTGGAGCAGGGAATCCCGCTGAACCGCCACCAGATCATGGGGGTCGTGTTCCGCCAGAAGGACGGCCAGATCCCCTCGATGGCGGCCATGGTCGTGGTGTTCTTCCTGTTCTGGAACTTCCTGGCGCACATGATCTTTGCGCTGTTCCTGGGCAATGCGACGATGACCAATGTCAGTTCGTCGCTGGCGGTGTTCCTGACGCCGGAAGGCCTGGGGATGCTGGCGATGGGCACGCTGGTGGGGGCGGCCTTCGCCACGCTGCTGTTCTCGTTGACGGTGGTCAGCCTGCCGATGCTGCTGGACCGCGACATCGACTATGTCACCGCGATGCTGACCAGCTTTGCGCTGGTGCGGCAGAACCCGGTGATCATGCTGAGCTGGGGCGCGCTGATCGCGGCCTGCCTGTTCATCGGCATGCTGCCGCTGTTCTTCGGTCTTTTCCTGGTGCTGCCGGTGTTCGGCTATGCCAGCTGGCACCTGTACCGGCGGGCCATCGGATAGGCCAAGCGCAAAAGCAGAAGGCCCCGCCGCGGCGAGGCCTTTCTTGTTTTTCCGACAGGTCGGATGTCAGGGCGCTTCGGGTTCCGAAAGCGGCTCGACAGGCACGCTGCTGCGCAGCGGCGGCAGGTTGGCCGAGGAGCGGCCCGAGGCGAGCGGGTCTTCCTGGCGCTGCACCGAGCCTTCGAAATGGGCGCCGGATTCGATGGCGATGGTCTTGTGGATGATGTCGCCCTCGACCCGGGCGGTCGAGGTCAGGCGGACCTTCAGCCCGCGCACGCGGCCAATGACGCGGCCGTTCACCACGATGTCATCGGCGACGATCTCGCCGCGGATGGTGGCGCTTTCGCCGACCGTCAGCAGATGGGCGCGGATATCGCCTTCGACGGTGCCTTCGACCTGGATGTCGCCCGAGGTGCGCAGGTTGCCGACAACGGTCAGGTCCGAGGACAGGACCGAGGCGACAGCCTTGCCTTTCGGCGTGGACGGCATGAAATCCATGGTCGGCTTGCTGCTCATCGGGGTCTCCGGGGCTTTGGGTTTCTCGGCCTCGGGCTTTGCTCCTGGCTCGTTGATGCGGCTCTTAGAAAACATCGCTGGCTGCCTTTATGAACTTCATCGGGTTGACGGCCCCTCCGCCGATCCGGACTTCGTAGTGGAGGTGGGTGCCGGTGGACCGGCCTGAGTTGCCCATATCACCGATCCGCTCGCCGCGCGAGACCCTTTGGCCGACCTCGACCCGGATCTGCGACAGGTGGCCAAAGCGGGTTTCGATGCCGAAGGCATGCTGGATCTTGATCAGGCGGCCATAGCCGTTTTCCCAGCCGGCGTGGACCACCACCCCGTCCGCGGTGGCAAAGATCGGCGTGCCGTAGTCGCCGGCCAGGTCCTGACCGTCGTGCATCCGGTAGCCACGGCCCAAGGGATCGCTGCGCCCGCCGAAGCCGCTGGTGAAGCGCACCGCCGACTTGACCGGCATCCCCAGCGGCACCTTGAAGGCGGCCATGCGATACAGGTTCATCTCCTCAAGCTCCTTGAGGATCGCGTTCGCCCGCACTTCGTCGGCGGTCAGCGGCAGCCCCGAGGTCGACATGCTGATCGGCGACAACGGCCCGCCCTGGCCGGAATAGCCCTTGCGGACCGAGGAGATCAGGTCGTCGGGGTCAAGCCCAGCGGCGCGGAACATCTTGTCCAGCGGCTCCATCGACACCGTCACGGCCTCTTCCAGCTTGGCGAAGATGGCGTCGTTCTTCATCTCGAGCGCGCGCTTCTCGACCTCGAGCGCGGCGAGGTCGGCCCTGGCCTTTTCGGTCGCGGCCTGTTTCGCATCGCGGTCGCGTGCGGTGTCGCCCAGGGCCGAGGTCAGATAGTCCAGCGTCGCCGCGGTGTCGCGGATACGGCCGACCTCGGTCGCCCCGCCGGAGGACTGGTTCAGCGCCAGGGTCAGGCGGTCCACCTCGGCGCGGGCCGCGTCGCGGTCCTTGATGGTGCGGCGCAGCGTGTTCTGGATCACGTCGATGCCGGTTTCCAGCTCGCGCCGGCGATCTTCGGAGGCCAGCAGCATCTCTTGCATCTTCGAGACTTCGTCGAGGGCGGCGTTGAAGCGTTCCTGGGCGTGGATCGCCTCTTCGGCACGGGCCTCGCGGTCGGTCGAGAGCACGGTCAGGCGTTCCTCGAACAGGCTTTGGCGGCGCTGTGCCTGTTCCCGGGCGGACCCGGCCCCGATGCTGTCCATCATGATCAGCGCGGTGGCGACGATGGTCCAGGCCACCGCCAGCGCGCCGACGGTCGCGGCCACCGCCTGGGTTGCGGGGCGCAGGCGGATGAAATGGGTTCCGGAATCGGATTTCAGGAACAGGCGCTGTTCGGGGAAATAGCGCTCGAGCTGGGTATTGATCCGGAAGGCAAGGCGCGTGAGCACGTGGGACAGGTCCGTGTTTGCGGGGCGGCTTGGCCGGCTTGCAGCAGGGCACGGGTCCAGGCAGATCGGACCGGAATGCCCAAAGGCTTGACCTTGCTTAGCCAAGCCATGCCGGGCCGGCAAGATTTTTGACCGTAACCCGCCAAAACGCGCGCGAAACAGGCGACGGATCGGCAAAAACCCGCCGATTATGCGGAGTCGAGATGCACCTTTTCCGCGATGGGACGATGGATTGCCCTCAGAAAACAAGCGGTTGGCCTGCCCCGGCACGGCGCTTGCGGCCAGTGGCGGCCTTACAGCGCCTGCGCCGCGGCCAGCACCTCGTCGGCATGGCCCTTGACCGAGACCTTGGGCCAGACCTGCGCGATCTTGCCGGTGCCGTCGATCAGGACCGTGGTGCGCTCGATTCCCATGTAGGTCTTGCCATACATGCTTTTTTCGACCCAGACGCCGTAGTCTTCGCAAGTGTGGCCGGTCTCGTCCGAGGCCAGGATGACAGAAAGCGCGTGTTTCTTGCAGAACTTGTCATGCGCCTTCACGCTGTCTTTGGAAATGCCGATCACCGTGGTGCCGGCGGCGGCGAAGGCAGCGCCGCGGGCAGTGAAATCCTGCGCTTCCAGCGTGCAGCCAGGGGTGTCGTCCTTGGGATAGAAATACAGCACCACCTTGCCGGGGCGGAACGCCGACAGGGTGACGGTCGACCCGCCGTCGCGGGGCAGGGTGAAATCGGGGGCTTGGGTTCCGGCGGCGGGCATGGCAGCTCCTTGGCGTTTCGGTTCACGGTGCTTTGTGTTCTAGTTGCCTTGCGGCAAAGATAAAGGCTAGGCCCGCGGCACAACAAGACGGGCCCCAAGACGGGCCTCAAGACGGGCCTCGGTGGCGCGATTCAGGGGAAAGGCGACGCAGGCCTTGGCGGACGACAGGCACGACGACAGGCATGAGGACGGCAAGGAGGCTGTGGCGCCGGTGAGCGTTGCGGCAGAACCGGCCGTGCCGTCCGCCGCGGACCGGCGGCGCGGCCGGCGCCGGTCGGGTGCGGGCACAATGCTCTGGGTCGCGCTGGTCTCGGGATTGCTGGTCTGCGCCGTGGGGCTTGCGGCGCTGGTGCTGACCGGGCGGCCGATCCGTCTGCCGGTCTGGGCCGTGGCCGAGGTCGAGGACCGGATCAACGCGCGGATCGGCGGGTCGCATCTGCCGCAGGGGGCGGCGCTGTCGCTGGGGTCGATCGAGGTCTCGGTCGAGCGCGATCTGGTGCCGCGGATCGTGGTGCGCGACATCCGCCTGGTCGAGCCTTCGGGGCAGTCGCTGGTGGCGCTGCCCGAGGTGCGCACGACGCTGGATGCCGGTGCGCTGCTGACAGGGCACCTGCGCCCCGGCAGCCTGCGGCTGAGCGGCGCCCGGATCGCGGTGACCCGCGACGAAGAAGGCCGGATCGCGCTGAGCCTTGGCCAGTTGTCCGGCAGCCCGGGGCCGCGAGGCGCGGCCGACCTGCTGGACGCGCTGGACCGGATGTTTTCATCCGAGGCGCTGGCCGGGCTGCGCCTGATCGAAGCCGATGCGCTGACCCTGACGCTGACCGACCGACGGGCCGGCCGGGTGTGGGAGGTGGGCGATGGCCGGCTGGTGGTGGAAAACAAGCCGGGGGCGCTGGCGGCGGAACTGAGCCTGACGCTGCTGGATGGCGCAACCTCGGCCCAGGCCCGGCTGGCGGTGCAGACCGACAAGGCCGACAGTTCGGCCCGGCTCTGGGCGATGGTGGACCGCGTCGCCTCGGCCGACCTGGCGGTGCAGGCCGCGCCGCTGGCCTTTCTGGAGGTGGTGACGGCGCCGATCTCGGGGCGGCTGGTGGGCAATCTGGACGAGCATGGCCGGCTGTCCGGGATGGAGGCGCAACTGACCCTGGGCGAGGGGTCTTTGCGGGTCGATGCCGCGGCCCAGCCGGTGGGGTTTGACGCCGCGGGTCTGGCGCTGCGCTATCTGCCAGGGCGCAACCGGGTGTGGCTGGATGCGATGACGGTGGAAAGCGACTCGCTGCGGGTCAAGGCGGCCGGCTCGATCGACCTGCTGGACGCCGCCGGTGTCCCGGCGGCGGCGGGCATGCTGCCCGAGGCGCTGGTGGTGCAGCTGGATTTCTCGGAGGCGATGGTGGACCCGGAGGGCCTGTTCGCGGCGCCGGTGCGGTTCTCGGACGGGGTGTTGGACCTGGCGCTGTGGCTGCGGCCGTTCCGGGCCGAGATCGGCCAACTGACGCTGGTCGAGGGCGAGGAACGGCTGACGCTGCGCGGGCAGATCGCGGCGGGCGAGGCGGGCGTCGAGACCGCGCTGGACGTCAGCCTGAACGCGATCTCGACCGAGCGGCTGGTCAAGTTGTGGCCGGTCGCAGCGGTGGCGCAGACCCGCGACTGGCTGGCCGAGAACGTGGGCCAGGGCGAATTGCAGGATGTGGACGCGGCGCTGCGGCTGGCCCCGGGGGCCGCGCCGCGCTTTGCCCTGGACTATGAATTCTCGGGCGCAGAGGTGCGTTTCATCCGCACCCTGCCGCCAGTGCAGGACGGCCGCGGCCGTGCCGTCATCGAGGGCAACTCCTATACCGTGGTGCTGGAGGGCGGTCATGTCACGGCGCCGATGGGGGGCCGGATCGACGTCGCCGGGTCGGTGTTCCGGGTGCCCGACATCACCCGCCGCCCGGCCGATGCCGAGGTGCGGCTGCTGACCGACGCCGACCTGACCGCCACGCTGTCGCTGCTGGACCAGGAGCCGTTCCGCTTCATCACCAAGGCCGGGCGGCCGGTGGACCTGGGCAGCGGGCGGGCGGTGCTGGTTTCGGACCTGCGGTTTCCGCTGAAGGCCAGGGTGTTGCCCGAGGACGTGACCTATGACGTCTCGGGGCGGGTGGTCGATTTCCGGTCCGATCAGCTGGTGCCGGGGCAATGGGTGACCAGCCCGGACATGGCGGTGAAGGTCACGCGCCAGGGCATGACGCTGTCGGGCGAGGGGATGCTGGCCGAGATGCCCATCGTCGCCCGCTACGAACAGGAGTTCGCCCCGGAAGCGGCCGGCAGGTCCAGCGTGCGCGGCACGGCCGAGCTGAGCGACGCCAATCTGCGCGCCCTGGGCGTGACCTTGCCCGAGGGCTGGTTCGCCGGCAGCACCACCGCCACGGTGGACCTGGCGCTGACCCGCGGGGCGCCGGCCGAACTGGTGCTGACCAGCGACCTGACGGGCGCCACACTGAAGGTCGGCGCGCTGTCCTGGTCGAAAAAGGCCAGCACGGCGGGCGAGTTGACGGTCGAGGCCACGCTGTCGTCGCCGCCGCAGGTGGGCCGGATCGCGCTCAAGGCCGCCGGGCTGACGGCCGAGGGCCGGCTTTCCACCCGCCAGGGCGGCGGGCTGGACAAGGCCGTGTTTCCCAGGCTGACGGTGGGCAAGTGGCTTGACGCCTCGGTCGAGATCACCGGGCGCGGAGCGGGCAAGGCGGTGGGCGTCGCCTTGACCGGCGGCACGCTGGACCTGCGCAACCGGCCCTCGGGCGGCGACGGCGGCGGCAGCGGCGCGATCGCGGTGGCGCTGGACCGGCTGGTGATCTCGACCGGAATCGCGCTGACCGGGTTCCAGGGCAACTTCAAGATCTCTCGCGGGGGCCTGGACGGCAGCTTCGGTGCTTCGGTCAACGGCAAGGGCCGGATCGAGGGCACGACGGTACCGACCAGCGGGGGCACAGCGGTGCGCATCCGGTCGGACGATGCCGGGGCCGTCATGGCGGCGGCCGGGGTCTTTGCCAAGGGCCGCGGCGGCACGCTGGACCTGACGCTGCAGCCGCGCGGGGCCGAGGGCACCTATGTCGGGATCGCTGCCTTCAAGGCCCTGTCGGTGCAGGGCGCCCCGGCGCTGGCCGAGCTTCTGTCGGCGGTGTCCGTGGTGGGCCTGCTGGAGCAGATGAACGGCCAGGGCATCCAGTTCAACGAGGGCGACGCCGAGTTCCTGTTGCGCCCCGAGGGGGTGGAAATCCGCCGCGGTGCCGCCATGGGCGCCTCGCTGGGCCTGTCCTTCGCGGGGCTTTACCGCTTTGGCAGCGGGCAGATGGACATCCAGGGCACGATCTCGCCGATCTATCTGCTGAACGGCATCGGGCAGATCTTCACCCGCAAGGGCGAGGGGGTGTTCGGCTTCAACTACCGGATGACGGGCACCTCGGACAATCCGCAGGTCAGCGTCAATCCGCTGTCGATCCTGACCCCGGCAATGTTCCGCGAGATCTTCCGCCGGCCGGTGCCGACGCTGGAAGGCGGCGGCGGATGAGGCTGTCGGATTTCGACTTCGACCTGCCCGAGGCGCTGATCGCCACCCGTCCCGCCCGCCCGCGCACCTCGGCGCGGCTGCTGGTGGCGCAAGGCGATGCCATCCGCGACCTGCATGTGCGCGACCTGCCGGGCCTGCTGCGGCCGGGCGACCGGCTGGTGCTGAACAACACAAGGGTCATCCCGGCGCGGCTGTTCGGGCAGCGGACACGCGGCGAGGCGGTGGCCAGGGTCGAGGTGACGCTGCTGGAGCCTGCGGCGGCGGGCGGTTGGCGGGCACTGGCGAAACCGCTGCGCAAGCTGAAGCCCGGCGAGGTGATCGTGTTCTCCGACCGGCTGTCGGCAGAGGTGGCCGAGAAGGGCGAGGCCGACCTGCGGCTGCGTTTCAACCTGGACGCCGAGGCCTTCGATGCGGCGCTGGCCGAGGTGGGGGCCATGCCGCTGCCGCCCTATATCGCCGCGAAACGGGCCGCCGACGCGCAGGACAAGACCGATTACCAGACCGTCTTTGCCCGCCACGCCGGCGCCGTGGCCGCGCCCACGGCCAGCCTGCATTTCGATGCCGACCTGCTGGCGGCCCTGAAGGCGGGGGGCGTGGACGTCACCGAGGTCACCCTGCACGTCGGCGCGGGCACCTTTCTGCCGGTCAAGGTCGAGGACGTGGCGACGCACCGGATGCATGCCGAATGGGGCCGCGTCACGCCGCAAGCCGCGGCCGAGATCAACGCGACCCGGGCCGCGGGGGGACGGGTGATCCCGGTCGGCACCACCGCCCTGCGGCTGATCGAAAGCGCCGCGCGCGGTGGCCAGGTCGAAGCCTGGGAAGGGCCGACCGACATCTTCATCACCCCGGGCTTCCGGTTCCGGGTCACCGATGCCCTGATGACCAACTTCCACCTGCCGCGATCGACGCTTCTGATGCTGGTTGCGGCGCTGATGGGCAAGCCGCGGATCGACCGGATCTACGATCATGCCATCCGCGCCGGTTATCGCTTCTTCTCTTACGGCGACGCCTCGCTGCTTGTTCCGGAACGGACGCCATGAGCTGGTTCATCCTGAAGGCCGCACTGTCCGGCCTGATCATCGCCCTTATCGCCGAGATCGCCCGGCGCAGCCCGGGCTTCGCGGCGCTGGTGGCATCCTTGCCGCTGGTTTCGGTGCTGGGGATGATCTGGATGTGGCGCGATGGCCTGGAGCCTGCCCGGATTGCGGCGCATGCCGAGGCGACGTTCTGGTATGTGCTGCCCTCGCTGCAGATGTTCCTGCTGCTGCCCTGGCTGATGCGGTCGGGTTTCGGCTTCTGGACAGCGCTTCTGGCTGGCTGCGGGGTGACGGTTGCGCTGTATTTCCTGATGCTCTGGCTGGCCCCGCGGTTTGGGCTGAGACTGTGACGGAACAGCGATGCTGAGAGTCGCGCTCAAGACCTGGCCGCTGCTTCTGGGCGTGCTCTTGCTGATGGTCGGAAACGGCGTGCAGGGCTCGCTCTTGGGCATCCGGGGCACGCTGGAGCAGTTCGATACGCTGGAACTGTCGGTGGTCATGTCGGCCTATTTCCTGGGCTTCCTGCTGGGGTCTTTGCGGGCGCCGGCGATGATCCGGCGGGTGGGCCATGTGCGGGTCTTTGCGGCGCTGGGGTCGCTGATCTCGGCCGTGCTGGTGCTGTATCCGATGCTGGTGGAATGGCAGATCTGGGCGCTGATGCGGGTGGTGATCGGCTTTGGCTTTGCCGGCATCTACATCACCGCCGAAAGCTGGCTGAACAACATTTCCACCAACGAGACGCGAGGGCAGGCGCTGTCGGCCTACATGATCGTGCAGATGCTGGGCATCGTCGCCGCGCAGGGGTTGCTGGCCGCGGGCGATCCCTTCGGCTACGACATGTTCCTGATCCCTTCGGTGCTGGTGTCGCTGGCCTTTCTGCCCTTGCTGCTGGCCGACAGCCCGACGCCCAACTTTTCCACCACCGTGCGGCTGGGCTTTCGCGAGTTGTTCCGCATCTCGCCCTTGGGCTGTGTGGGGATGCTGATTTCGGGCGGGGTGTTCTCGGCGATGTTCGGGATGGCCTCGGTCTGGGGCACGCTGAGCCTGCTGAGCGTGCAGCAGATCGCGCTGTTCATCTCGTTCCTCTATGTCGGCGGGCTGCTGCTGCAATATCCGGTGGGCTGGATTTCCGACCGGATGGACCGGCGGCAGATCATGCTGTGGCTGTCGATCATCGCCGCCGCGGTGCTGGCGGTGGCGGCTGCGGTGCCCTTGCCGTTCTGGGCGCTTCTGGGGGTGGCCGCGGTGCTGGGGGGCATCACCTATCCGATGTATTCGCTGCTGATCGCCTATACCAACGACTTCCTGTCGCGCGAGCAGATGGCGGCGGCCTCGGCCGGGCTGATCTTTCTGAACGGGTTTGGCGCGATCTTCGGGCCGCTGGTCACCGGCTGGCTGATGGGGGTGGTCGGCACCCGGGGGTTCTTCCTCTACATGGCCGTGCTCTATGCCGTGCAGGCGGCCTATGCGCTGTGGCGGATGACGCGCCGGGCCTCGCCTTCGGTCACCGGGGCCTACCGCGGGGTGACGCCGACCGCGTCCACCGTGGCGGCGATGGCGGTGATGGAAAACGCGCCCGAGCTTGGCCCGTCGCCCGAGGCGCCCCGGGGCTGAGAGGTTGCACCGCGGGCAGGGGCCTGTCAGGGTGGGCGCCCGGGAGGACCCGTCATGGCTGACCCTGTGGACGTGCTGGATTTCTGGCTGGGCGAGATCGGGCCTGCGGGCTGGTATGTCGGCTCGCCCGAGATCGACGATGCCTGTGCCGTGCGCTTCGGCGAGGACTGGCAGGCGTTGCACGACGGCGGCCTTGAGCATTGGGTCGAGGGCACGGTGGCGACGCTGGCCTACCTGGTGATCGCCGACCAGTTCGCCCGCAACATCCACCGCGGCCAGGCCCTGGCCTTTGCCACCGACGCGCAGGCCCGGGCGGCGGCGCGGGCGGCGCTGGAGGCCGGCTGGGACCTGGGCGCGCCGGAACCCGAGCGGCAGTTCTTCTACATGCCCTTCGAGCATTCCGAGGACCCCGCCGACCAGGCCCTGGCAGTGCGCCTGATGGAGGAACGGATGGCCTCGGACCCGGAGTTGGCGCTGCATGCCCGGGCGCATGCCGAGATCATCCGCCGGTTCGGCCGGTTTCCGTTTCGCAACGCGGCCCTGGGCCGGGACAGCACACCCGAGGAGGCGGCCTTCCTGGCGACGGGCGGCTATGGCGCGGTGGTGCGGGAAATGAAGGGTTAGCCATGCAGGATTTGCATGGGGCCCTGGCGCGGCTGGTGTTGTCCGGCACAGGGCGATAGTTTAAGGCCAAACCACTTTTCCGAGGGAGGGAAGAATGGCGGACCAGAGCTTTGACGTGGTGGTGGTCGGCGCCGGCCCCGGCGGCTACGTCGCCGCGATCCGGGCGTCGCAGCTGGGCCTCAAGGTCGCCATCGTGGAGCGCGAGCATCTGGGGGGCATCTGCCTGAACTGGGGCTGCATCCCGACCAAGGCGCTGCTGCGGTCGGCCGAGGTGTTCCACCTGATGCACCGCGCCAAGGACTTCGGCCTGGCGGCCACGGGCATTTCCTTCGACTTGCCGGCCGTGGTGGCCCGCAGCCGGGCGGTGGCCAAGCAGTTGTCGGGCGGCATCGGGCACCTGATGAAGAAGAACAAGGTCACTGTCTTCATGGGCACCGCGACCTTGCCCAAGGCCGGCGTGGTGTCGGTGAAAACCGACAAGGGCGCCGAGACGCTGACGGCGAAGAACATCGTTCTTGCCACCGGCGCCCGGGCGCGCGATCTGCCGGGGCTTGAGGCGGACGGCGAGTTGGTCTGGTCCTACAAGCATGCGCTGGTGGCCAAGCGGATGCCGCAACACCTGCTGATCATCGGCTCGGGCGCGATCGGCATCGAATTCGCTAGCTTCTTCAACACACTGGGCGCGAAGACCACGGTGGTTGAAGTGATGGACCGAATCCTGCCGGTTGAAGATGCCGAGATCAGTGCCTTCGCCCGGAAGCAATTCGTCAAGCAGGGGATGACAATCCTGGAAAAGGCCTCGGTGAAAAGCCTGGGCCGGGTCGATGGCATGGTGACCGCCCATATCGAACACGGCGGCCAGGTCGAGACGCGGACCTTCGACACGGTGATCTCGGCAGTGGGGATCGTCGGAAATGTCGAGGGCCTGGGGCTTGAGGCGCTGGGGGTGAAGGTCGACCGGACCCATGTGGTGACGGATGAATTCTGCCGCACCGGCGTGCCGGGGCTGTTCGCCATCGGCGACATCGCCGGCGGGCCCTGGCTGGCACACAAGGCCAGCCATGAAGGCGTGATGGTGGCCGAACTGATCGCCGGCGGGCATCCGCATCCGATCAAGCCCGGCAGCATTGCCGGCTGCACCTATTGCCACCCGCAGATCGCCAGTGTCGGGATGACGGAAGAAAAGGCCAAGGCCGCAGGATACGAGATCAAGGTCGGCCGTTTTCCGTTCATCGGCAACGGCAAGGCGATTGCCCTGGGGGAATCCGAGGGCCTGGTGAAGACCGTCTTCGATGCGAAGACCGGCGAATTGCTGGGCGCCCACATGGTCGGCGCGGAAGTGACCGAGCTGATCCAGGGCTATGTGGTGGGCCGCGCCCTGGAGACCACCGAGGAAGACCTGATGAACACCGTCTTCCCGCACCCGACGCTGAGCGAGATGATGCACGAGGCCGTGCTTGACGCCTACGGCCGCGCGCTGCACATCTGAGGCATGGCCTCGCTCAACCGCATCGTGATGCAGAAGACCAGCCGCACTTGGCTGCGCGATCTGGACCCGGCCACGCTGGACGCGGCGGAGATATCGGGCGCCTGGGGCGAGACCTTGGGCTTTCGGTCGCACCGGTCGTTCCACTTTCCCGAGTTCGACCCCTGCGTCGGGCCGTTTGCCGATGCCGCGGGCCGGGTGTTGAAATTCGATGTGATCCTGGCCAATCAGGTCTGGGAACATATCGACCGGCCCTTTGCCGCCACGAAGAACGTGCTGAAGATGCTGAAGAAAGGCGGCTGGTTCTGGCTGGCCGTGCCGTTCTTCATTCCCTACCATGCGGTGCCGGTGGACTGCGCGCGCTGGTCGGCCCGAGGGCTGCGGAACCTGCTGATCGAGGCCGGATTCGAGGAAGATTCGATCATGGCCGCGCAGTGGGGCAACCGGGCCGCGGCCGCTCGCAACCTTGAGCGGCCCTGGCCGCCGGTGGCAACGCCCGAAGACGACCTGACCAACGACCCCGACTTTCCGCTGGTCGCCTGGGCCATGGGCCGCAAGCCCGGCGGCTGAGCGCGGCGCCTCCGGCGGGAGTATTTGGCAAAGGGCAAGTGGCAGGGGTGGCGCTGCGCTGCCGGGCTTGCTAGCCATCCTGCATGGTGCGGCTTCCCCCCATGGCGCTGGTGCTGATCCTTTGGGCCGCTGGCCTGGGGGCGGCGGCGCAGTTCGGCAAGATCTCGGTGCTGTATGACGACCTGCGGGCGCTGTATGGCGGGCAGGGCGAGGCGGCGCTGGGGCTGGTCGTCTCGGTTGTCGGCATGGTCGGGCTGATTTTCGGCACCACGGCGGGACTGCTGGTCGCCCGGATCGGGCCGAAGCGGGCCATCGTGGGCGCCATGGCGCTGGGGACCGCGGTGTCTGTCGTGCAGGCGACGTTGCCGGCCTATCCGGTGATGATCGCCGCGCGGGTGCTGGAGGGCGCGTCGCACCTGGCCATCGTGGTGGTCGGGCCTGTGCTGATTGCGCAGTTGGCCTCGGAAGACCGGCGGCCCTTGGCGATGACGTTGTGGTCCAGCTTCTTTGGCGTCACCTATGCGGCGCTGGCGCTGGTTGCGCCGGGGATCATCGGTTGGGGCGGCGCCCCGGCCCTGTTCCTGGCTCATGCCGGCTGGATGGCGGGGATCGGCGGGGTGCTTTGGGCGGCGCTGCCGCGCGATCCGCCGCAAGGGCGGGGGCGCCTGGGCAACCTGCTGCGCCAGCACGTCGAGATCTATGCCTCGCCCTGGCTTGCGGCGCCGGCCATGGGGTTCTGCTTTTACACCTTTCTCTATGTGGCCTGCCTGACCCTGCTGCCGCCGCAATCACCCCTGGCGTCGCGGGCCTGGATGGCGACGGGGATGCCGCTGGTCTCGATCGCCGTTTCGCTGACGCTTGGGGTCTGGCTGCTGCGCCGGATGTCCGCGGTTCGGCTGGTGCGGTGGGGCTATGTCTGGGCCTTGCCCGGCTTTGTGGCGCTTTGGGCGTTCTGGGGGCAGGGGGCGGGAATGGTCGCAGCCGGGCTATGGCTTTCGGCCGCGCTTGGCATCGTGCAGGGGGCCAGCTTCGCCTCGATCCCCGAGTTGAACACCCGCCCCGAGGACCGCGCCCGCGCCGCCGGGGCGATTGCACAGCTTGGCAATCTGGGGACCACGACCGGCACGCCGCTGCTGGCGGCGATCCTGGCGTCGGGCGGGCCGATGGCCCTGGCATCGGTTGCGGTGCTGGCTTCGCTGGCCGGGGTTGCCGTGGTTGGCTGGCAGGCGGGCCGGCGTCAGACCCGCTCGACCTGACCGCCGCCGGCGATCCAGTCGCCCAGGCCGCCCAGGTTCCACACCGGCCCGTAGCCCATCCGCGCCAGCATCTGCGCGGCCATTCCGGACCGTGCGCCGGACGCGCAGTACAGCACGACCGGCACCCCCATTTTCAGCATCGTATCCGGGGCGTTCGGGTCTGCCTTCAGCGCCAGCAGGCCCAGGGAGATGTGGATCGCGCCCTTGGCCTTGCCCGAGGCCCGCAGCTCTCCCGTGTCGCGGACATCCACAAGCTGCATCTCGCCGCGGGCCATGGCAGCGACGATTTCGGAGACGGGAGGGCAGGCGGGGCCAGTGGACGGGCGCAGGAAGGAAAACATCGGCAAACCTTTCGATTGGTTCCAGGATACATATATCAATCTAAGAATATGTAAAGAGATGTCGAACCTAACCGTTCCTGCTTCGTTCGCAAAATCCGGTTGGATACGGGGGCGAATTGCCCTATCTCTGGGGTCTCAGGTCAGGGGTCGCGGATGGCGGAACACAAGTTCATCGAGGTGCGCGGCGCGCGCGAGCATAACCTCAAGGGAATCGACCTGGACATCCCGCGCGACCAGCTGGTGGTGATCACCGGGCTGTCGGGGTCGGGCAAGTCGTCGCTGGCCTTCGACACGATCTATGCCGAGGGGCAGCGGAGATACGTCGAATCGCTGTCGGCCTATGCCCGGCAGTTCCTGGACATGATGGGCAAGCCGGATGTGGACCATATCTCGGGCCTGAGCCCGGCGATTTCTATCGAGCAGAAGACGACGTCGAAGAACCCGCGGTCCACCGTCGGCACGGTGACCGAGATCTACGATTACCTGCGGCTGCTGTTTGCGCGGGTGGGCACGCCCTATTCCCCGGCGACCGGCCTGCCGATCACGGCGATGCAGGTGCAGGACATGGTGGATGCGGTGATGGCGATGGAGGAGGGCACGCGGGCCTATCTGCTGGCGCCCATCGTGCGCGACCGCAAGGGCGAATACCGCAAAGAGTTCCTGGACCTGCGCAAGCAGGGGTTCCAGCGGGTCAAGGTGAACGGGGCGTTTCACGAGTTGGAAGACCCGCCGGTTCTGGACAAGAAGTTTCGCCACAACATCGACGTGGTGGTGGACCGCATCGTGGTGCGCGAGGGGCTGCAGACGCGGCTGGCCGATTCCTTCCGAACGGCGCTGAACCTGGCGGACGGAATCGCGGTGATCGAGACCGCGCCGGCCGAGGGCGAGGGCGAGCGGATCACCTATTCGGAGAAATTCGCCTGTCCGGTCAGCGGGTTCACCATTGCCGAGATCGAACCGCGACTGTTTTCCTTCAACGCGCCCTTCGGGGCCTGCCCGGCCTGTGATGGCCTGGGGGTCGAGCTATACTTCGACGAACGGCTAATTGTTCCCGACCAGGGGTTGTCGATTCCGCAGGGCGCGATCGCCCCTTGGGCGAAATCCAAATCGCCCTACTTCACCCAGACCGTGGACGCGCTGGCCCGCCACTACGGCTTTGACAAGAAGACGAAATGGCGTGACCTGCCGGATCAGGTGAAGCGGCTTTTCCTATACGGATCAGAGGGTCAGGAGATCGACTTCAACTATGACGAGGGCGGGCGCAGCTACAAGGTGCGGCGCGTCTTCGAGGGTGTCATCCCGAATTTCGAGCGCCGCTACCGGGAAACCGACAGCGCCTGGTCGCGCGAGGAGATGGAGCGCTACCAGAACAACCGCGACTGCCACACCTGCGGCGGCTACCGGCTGAAGCCCGAGGCGCTGGCGGTGAAGATCGGCGGGCTGCACATCGGCGAGGTGGTGCGGATGTCGATCCGCGAGGCCCATGCCTGGGTGGAAACCGTGCCCGGCAGCCTGTCCGCGCAGAACAACGAGATCGCCCGGGCGATTCTGAAGGAAATCCGCGAACGGCTTGGATTCCTTGTAAATGTCGGGTTGGACTACCTGACGATGAGCCGCAATGCCGGGACGTTGTCGGGGGGCGAAAGCCAGCGGATCCGGTTGGCGTCGCAGATCGGGTCGGGGCTGACGGGGGTGCTGTATGTGCTGGACGAGCCCAGCATCGGCCTGCACCAACGTGACAACGACCGGCTGCTGACCACGCTGAAGAACCTGCGCGACCAGGGCAATTCCGTGCTGGTGGTGGAACACGACGAGGAGGCGATCCGCGAGGCGGATTATGTCTTCGACATGGGGCCGGGGGCCGGGGTGCACGGCGGGCAGATCGTGGCGCGCGGCACGCCGGATGAGATCGCCGCCGATCCGGCCAGCCTGACAGGGCAGTATCTGTCGGGCGCGCGGGCCATTCCGGTGCCCCGGGTGCGGCGCGATGGCAGCGGGAAAAAGCTAACGGTCGTGGGGGCTTCGGGGAATAATCTCAAGAATGTGACGGCGGAATTTCCGCTGGGCAAGTTCGTCTGCGTCACCGGCGTTTCGGGCGGCGGCAAGTCGACGCTGACCATCGAGACCCTGTTCAAGACCGCGGCGGGGCGTCTGAACGGCGCGCGCGAGACACCGGCGCCCTGCGAGACGATCAAGGGGTTCGAGCATCTGGACAAGGTGATCGACATCGACCAGCGGCCGATCGGACGCACGCCGCGGTCGAACCCGGCGACCTATACCGGGGCCTTCACGCCAATTCGCGACTGGTTCGCCGGCCTGCCCGAGGCCAAGGCGCGGGGCTACGGGCCGGGACGGTTTTCGTTCAACGTCAAGGGTGGGCGCTGCGAGGCCTGCCAAGGCGACGGCGTGATCAAGATCGAGATGCACTTCCTGCCTGACGTCTATGTCACTTGCGAGACCTGCAAAGGCCACCGCTACAATCGTGAAACCCTGGAAATAAAGTTCAAGAACAAGAGCATTGCAGACGTTCTTGAGCTGACCTGCGAAGACGCGCGCGAGTTCTTCCAGGCCGTGCCGGCGATCCGCGAGAAGATGGATGCGCTGTGCGAGGTGGGGTTGGGGTACATCAAGGTGGGCCAGCAGGCGACCACGCTGTCAGGCGGCGAGGCGCAGCGGGTGAAGCTGTCCAAGGAGCTGAGCCGCCGCGCCACCGGGCGGACGCTGTACATCCTGGACGAACCGACCACCGGCTTGCACTTCGAGGACGTGAGGAAACTGCTGGAAGTGCTTCATTCCCTTGTCGATCAGGGGAATACGGTCATCGTGATCGAGCACAACCTGGACGTGGTGAAGACCGCCGACTGGGTGATCGACATCGGCCCGGAGGGCGGCGATGGCGGCGGGCGGATCATTGCGACCGGCACGCCGGAGGCGATCGCCAAGGTCGAGGCCAGCCACACCGGGCACTACCTGAAGGACATGCTCAAGGCGCGCCGGGTGGCGGCAGAGTAGGTCAGTTCAACAGCGTTGACAGCAGGCCCAGAACCGCCAGAACGCGGCCGGTCTCGGGGTCGACTCGGTACAGGTTTTCGCCCACGCGCCAATAGGTCAGCGCCGGGTCGAGCCGGTAGCGAGTGGGGTCATCCAGAAGCACATGGCCGTCGCGGATGCGGTCGCCTTCGCGGTAGCCCTGCCAGGCGCCCTGCTTGGCCAGTCCGGGCGGGACACAGGGCGGGTTCTTCTTGGCCAGGCCCGGCGGGCAGGAAGAATGAGCGGCGGGCGCGTGCGCCTTGGGCTTGTGCCTAGGCTTGTCCGCCAGCGCCGGGCCGGCGACAAGCAGGATAAGGGCGGCGAGGGTGACGATCCGGGTCATGGCATTCTCCATCCGAGCCTGCCGATAACGCCATACGCCCCCGGATGGTCCAGACACATTCGCGAGCCCGCAGCCGCTTGGGCGGCTATTCGCTGCGCGAGGCGCGCTTGCGGTCATTCGAATCGAGGATGCGCTTGCGCAGGCGGATGATCTTGGGGGTGACCTCGACCAGTTCATCATCGTCGATGTAGGCGATGGCCTCTTCCAGGCTGAAGCGGATGTGCGGGGTCAGCCGGACCGCCTCATCCGTGCCGGAGGCGCGGACGTTGGTCAGCTTCTTGCCCTTGAGCGGGTTCACTTCCAGATCGTTTTCGCGGCTGTGCTCGCCGATGATCATGCCGGCGTAGATCTGTTCCTGCGGGCCGATGAACATGCGGCCGCGATCTTCCAGGTTCCACAGGGCATAGGCGACCGAGACGCCGGTCTCCATACTGATCAGCACGCCCTGACGGCGGCCCTGGATCGCGCCCTTGTGCGGCGCCCAGCCGTGGAAGATGCGGTTCAGCACGCCCGAGCCGCGGGTGTCGGTCAGGAACTGGCCGTGATAGCCGATCAGGCCACGCGAGGGGACATGGGCAATGATGCGGGTCTTGCCGGCGCCGGCGGGACGCATCTCGACCAGATCGCCCTTGCGCTCTCCGGTCAGCTTGTCGATCACCACGCCGGAGAATTCGTCGTCGACGTCGACGATGACCTCTTCGATCGGCTCGTTCCGGGTGCCGTCGATGTCTTGCAGGATGACGCGGGGGCGCGAGATCGACAGCTCGAAGCCTTCGCGGCGCATGTTCTCGATCAGCACGCCCATCTGCAGCTCGCCACGGCCCGAAACCTCGAAGGCCTCGCCGCCTGGGGTGTCGGCGACCTTGATGGCGACGTTGGTCTCGGCCTCTTTCAGCAGGCGGTCGCGGATTACGCGGGACTGCACCTTGCTGCCGTCGCGGCCGGCCAGCGGGCTGTCGTTGATGCCGAAGGTGACGGTGATGGTGGGCGGGTCGATCGGCTGGGCGGGCAGGGCGGTGTCGACCTCGGGGGCGCAGAGGGTGTCGGCGACGGTGGCCTTGGTCATGCCGGCCAGGGTGACGATGTCGCCGGCGAAGGCTTCGTCGACGGCGGTCTGGTTCAGGCCGCGGAAGGCGAGGATCTTGGTCACCCGGAACTGCTCGATCCGGTCACCGTCGCGCGACAGGGCCTTGAGGGTGGTGCCTTGCGCCACCCGGCCGGATTCGATGCGCCCGGTCAGGATGCGGCCAAGGTAGGGGTCGGCGGAAAGGGTGGTCGCCAGCATCCGGAAGGGTTCGGAGTCATGCGCAACCTGGGCGGGCGCCGGGACGTGGCGCACGATCAGGTCGAACAGGGCCGAGAGGTCCTTGCGCGGGCCGTCCAGCTCCATGTCGGCCCAGCCGCTGCGGCCGGAGGCATAGACGTGGGGAAAGTCGAGTTGAGCGTCGCTGGCGCCGAGGTTGGCGAAGAGATCGAAGACCTCGTTCAGGGCGCGGTCGGGTTCGGCGTCAGGCTTGTCGACCTTGTTCAGCACCACGATGGGGCGCAGGCCCAGAGCGAGGGCCTTGGCCAGCACGAACTTGGTCTGCGGCATCGGGCCTTCGGCGGCGTCGACCAGCAGGCAGACGCCGTCGACCATGCTCAGGATGCGCTCGACCTCGCCGCCGAAATCGGCGTGGCCGGGGGTGTCGACGATGTTGACCCGCTTGCCCTTCCATTCGACCGATGTGCACTTGGCCAGGATGGTGATCCCGCGCTCGCGCTCGATGTCGTTTGAATCCATCGCGCGTTCGGAGACCTGCTGGCCCTCGCGGAAGGCGCCGGACTGCTTGAGAAGCTCGTCCACCAGCGTGGTCTTGCCGTGGTCGACATGGGCGATGATGGCGATGTTTCGCAGTTGCATGGGGGCCTGGGTCCGGGGGGAGGGTCGGGCGGGGCTTACAGGGTTTTCCGGGCCGTGGCCAGAGGGGCAGGGCCCGGCGTCGGTGTTTCCTGGGGAACAGCGGGAAAAGGCTGCGGGGACTAGGGTTTCAGGCATCGGATCGGGGTTGGCCCGGTCCTGGCGGAAGCAGAAGGAGACCTGCCATGAAAGCCCTTGTGAAGCTGATGATCGCCACGATGACACTGACCACGGCGCTGGCCGCGGTGGCGCCGGCGGCGGTGGTGCTGCCCGGCCCCGGCGACGACGACCGGGTCGGCCGCGCCTGCTATGACGCCTATGGCCGGATCGTGCCCTGCAAGCGCGTGAAGCCGAAATACTGAGCCGGGTGGCCGCCATACGCCCCGGTATGGCGGCCTCAGGTGGCGATGTAGCGGTCGCGGCGGTGGTTGATGGCGACCACCAGGTTGACCACCAGCGCGCCCAGGAAGCTGATCGCCACCGTTTTCGCGTCGCGCACGAAGAAGGCGGCGGCGAAGAGCACGGCGTCAAAGCCCAGTTGCACCCAGCCGGCACGCCAGCCCAACCGGTCCTGCAGCATGACGGCGACGATGCCGACGCCGCCCAGGCTGGCGCCATGGCGGAACAACGCAAGCAGGGCCGAGCCGGAAAGGAAGCCGAACAGCACGGCACCGAGCCAGGGGTTCAGGCTGGCGAAGGACAGGTGCTGCGGCATCCAGACCGCAAGGGCCGAGAGCAGGGCCACGGCGAGAAAAGTCTTGACCGTGAACGCGAGACCCATGCGCAGGTAGCCGAGAAGGTAGAACGGCAGGTTCACCGCAAAGAACACCGGCCCGAAGCCCCAGCCGGTGGCATAGGAGATCAGCACCGCCAGCCCCGCGGTCTGGCCGGTGACGAGGCCCAGATGGGTGAGCAGGGTGATGCCGAAGGCGGCCATGGTGGCGCCGTAGACCAGGCCCTGGGCGTCTTCGAGGAGGCTGTGCTTTTCGGGGTCAGGCATCTGGGGCAGGGGTGGGGGCGGATCGGAATGGTGCGGTGCCTATACCGGCGACCGGGACAGGGAAAGCGGTGTTTCGCACCAGGAGGGGACTGCGGTTCGGCGGAAGACGATTTCCGAGCGGAAATCGTGGACGGAATTCGCGCGAATTCCGGTTCCCGGGCGCGGCAGGGCGCGCCGGTGGCCGGGAAAGCGAAAGGGCCAGGGTTTCCCCTGGCCCCTGCGGTCCCCAAGGGCCCGTATGTCAGCCTTTGAGGGCCTTGTTCAGGTAGTCGTCCACCTTTTCCAGGTAGCCGATGGTGGTCAGCCACTTCTGATCCGGGCCAACCAGCAGAGCCAGATCCTTGGTCATGTGGCCGTCTTCCACCGCCTGCACGGTGACGCGCTCCAGCGTCTGGGCGAAGGTCATCAGGGCGTCGTTGCCATCCAGCTTGGCGCGGTGCTTCAGCCCGCCGGTCCAGGCGTAGATCGAGGCGATCGAGTTGGTCGAGGTCTCCTTGCCCTTCTGATGCTCGCGGAAGTGGCGGGTCACAGTGCCGTGGGCGGCCTCGGCTTCCACGATCTTGCCATCGGGGGTCATCAGCACCGATGTCATCAGGCCAAGGCTGCCGAAGCCCTGGGCCACGGTGTCGGACTGCACGTCGCCGTCATAGTTCTTGCAGGCCCAGACATAGCCGCCCGACCATTTCAGGCTGGAGGCCACCATGTCGTCGATCAACCGGTGTTCGTAGGTCAGGCCGCGCTTCTTGAACTCGGCCTCGAACTCCTCTTCGTAGACCTTCTGGAACAGGTCCTTGAAGCGGCCGTCATAGGCCTTGAGGATGGTGTTCTTGGTCGACAGATACACCGGGTAGTTGCGCAGCAGCCCGTAGTTCAGCGAGGCGCGGGCGAAATCGGTGATCGAGTCGTCGAGGTTGTACATACCCATCGCGACGCCCGAGGAGGGGGCCTTAAAGACCTCCTTCTCGATCACGGTGCCGTCTTCGCCGACAAACTTGATGGTCAGCACGCCCTTGCCCGGGAAGCGGAAGTCGGTCGCCTTGTACTGGTCGCCGAAGGCGTGGCGGCCGACGATCACCGGCTGCGTCCAGTGCGGCACCAGCCGCGGCACGTTCTTGCAGATGATCGGTTCGCGGAAGATCACGCCGCCCAGGATGTTGCGGATGGTGCCGTTGGGCGACTTCCACATTTCGCGCAGGTTGAATTCCTGCACCCGCGCCTCGTCGGGCGTGATGGTGGCGCATTTCACTGCGACGCCGACTTCCTTGGTCTTCATCGCGCTGTCGATGGTGATCTGGTCGCCGGTGCGGTCGCGTTCCTCGATCCCGAGGTCGTAGTAGAGCAGGTCGATGTCCAGGTAAGGCAGGATCAGCTTCTTCTTGATGAAGTCCCAGATGATCCGGGTCATCTCGTCGCCGTCCATCTCGACGATGGGATTGGCCACCTTGATCTTGGTCACGGGTCTGCCCTTTCGGTTCGGGGATTCGCTGGGGCCGTCTTAGCGGAAAGATTGCCTGCGGAAAAGATGGTATGCGGCGGTATACCGAATTGTCGCGGCATCAGTCGAACCAGGCGCGGGCCCGGTCGCGGACCCAGTCCCATAGCCGGGGCGCACCGCGGGCGATCTTGGCTCCGACGCGGGAATCGAGCTGGTCGAAGGTGACGTTGTAGGTTGTCCAGGTGCCGCCGCCGGAGGCGAGGTTGGCCATCACCGGCTGCACCCGGTCGAGCGATTTGGCGAAGACGGCGTCGGCCGTCTCGGCGGCTTCGAATTCATCCCAGAGCGCACGGAATTGCGCGGCGAGATCAGGGGGAAGCAGGCCGAAGATGCGGTCGGCGGCGCGTTGTTCGGCGGCTTGCGTCTGGGCGCTGGCATGGGCCGTGCCGTTGGCGGAATGGATCGGCACGTCGCCGACGTCGATTTCCACCAGATCGTGCAGGATCAGCATGCGGATCACCCGGTCGATCGAGACGTCCGGGGCCGCATGGTCGGCCAGCGCCAGGGCGTAAAGCGCCAGGTGCCAGGAATGCTCGGCCGAATTCTCGCGGCGCGAGCCGTCGCAAAGCGTGGTCGCGCGCAGGACGGACTTCAGCCGGTCGGCTTCGTCGAGGAAGGCGAACTGCCGGTCGAGGCGGTCGCTCAATGCCCGCCGCCCGGATCGCGCGGGGCCGCCGGGGCCTTGCCGCCTTCGCGCTTGGCCTTCAGCGTGCGGTTCAGGAAGTCGCGGCCGCGACGCTCGGCCAGGCGGATGCGGATCGAGGTCATGAAGGCCTCTTGCACGGTGGGAGAGGCGGCCAGCAGCACCTTGCCCACCTGTTCGTAGAACCGGTCGTCGCCAAGTTCGTCCTGAGCCTCGAGGACATCCTTGGCCAGTTGGTCGGCAAGCTCCTGGATGAAGGACATCAGCGGGTTCCTTCACCCATCCTTCGCCGGACATAGTCGGAGACCGTTTCGATCATCGGCTTCATGTGCGCCTCTTCGTCCTTGAAGAAGTGGTCGGCGCCTTCGACCTCGACATGGGTGATGGTGATGCCCTTCTGCTCGTGCAACTTGGCGACCAGCGTGCGGGTATCCTTCGGCGGGGCCACCTTGTCGGCGGTGCCATTGATGATCAGGCCGGACGACGGGCAGGGGGCCAGGAAGGAGAAATCGTAAAGGTTCGCCGGGGGGGCGACCGAGACGAAGCCGGTGATTTCGGGGCGGCGCATCAGAAGCTGCATGCCGATCCAGGCGCCGAAGGAAAACCCGGCGACCCAGCAATGCTTGGCGTTCTGGTTCATCGTCTGCAGGTAGTCCAGCGCCGAGGCCGCGTCGCTGAGTTCGCCGATGCCCTGGTCATACTCGCCCTGGCTGCGGCCGACGCCGCGGAAGTTGAACCGCAGCACGGTGAAGCCCAGGTTGTAGAAGGCGTAGTGAAGGTTGTAGACCACCTTGTTGTTCATCGTGCCCCCGTAGGCAGGGTGCGGGTGCAGCACGATGGCGATCGGCGCGTCACGATCCTTCTGCGGATGGTAGCGGCCTTCGAGGCGGCCTTCGGGACCGGCAAAGATGACTTCGGGCATGGACCTTGCCTGCTTGTTGCCTGGAGCGATCGTTGACGCTATCGCCCGGAGAATCTAGACCAACCCCAGCGGCCCTGCGGCGGCCGCCGGGATCACCGGTTTTTCACGTAAAGGCCGCGACAGGCGGCGTCAATGGACTTGCGGCGCAGCGCAAGGGAGGCGGCGATGAAACTCTCGACCAAAGGGCGGTATGCGATGGTGGCGCTGGCCGACCTGGCCCTGGCCAAAGGCGACGACATGGTGTCGCTGGCGGAGATCTCGAAACGGCAGGACATCAGCCTGCCTTACCTGGAGCAATTGTTCGTCAAGCTGCGCCGGGCCGGGCTGGTGGAAGCGGTGCGCGGACCCGGCGGCGGCTACAAGCTGGCCCGCGACCCCGCGAGCATTCGCGTCAGCGAGGTCTTGCAGGCGGTGGAAGAGACGGTGGATGCCATGCACACCGGGGCAGGGGCCACCGGGGGCGTCTCGGGCACCCGGGCGCAAAGCCTGACCAACCGGCTGTGGGAAAGCCTGTCGGCCAATGTCTATGTCTTCCTGCACCAGGCGCGGTTGTCGGATGTGGTGAAGAACGATCTGACGCCCTGCCCGGCGGTGCCGTCGCTGTTTCGGGTGGTGGATGACGAATGAGCCGCCTGGGTTGGCCGCGCGCGGTTGAGGCCCCGGGGGTTTTCCACCCCCGGACCCCCGGAGGATATTTTCCCAGAGAGGAAGGCGCATGAGCCGCCTTTACCTGGACTGGAACGCGACGGCACCCTTGCGGGCCGAGGCGAAGGCAGCGATGGCGGCGGCGATGGAGGTGGTGGGAAACCCGTCTTCGGTGCATGCCGAGGGGCGGGCGGCGAAGGCCGTGCTGGAAAAGGCGCGCCAGCAGGTGGCCGCGGCGCTGGGGGCCGAGGGGGCGGATGTGGTGTTCACCTCGGGCGCCACCGAGGCGGCGGCGCTGGCCTGCGCGGGGCGGGGTCTGATTTGCGCGGCGGTCGAGCACGAGGCGGTGACAGCTTGGTGCGACCCGGTCCTGCCGGTGGAGCCTGCCGGCGCGGTGGGGGTCGGCATACCGGGGCGTATGGCGCTGCAACTGGCAAATTCCGAGACCGGCATCGTCCAGACGCTGCCGGAGGGTCTGGCGGTGTCGGACCTGACCCAGGGCTTTGGCAAGCTGCCGGTGGCGTTCAACTGGCTGGGATGCGGCATCGGACTGGTCAGTGCCCACAAATTGGGCGGTCCGTCAGGGGTGGGCGCCCTTGTCTTGCGACAAGGCATTGATGTGCATGCACAAATACGCGGTGGTGGGCAGGAGTCCGGGCGCCGGGCCGGGACCGAGAACCTGATCGGAATTGCCGGATTCGGCGCCGCTGCCGAGGCCGCGGCCCGGGATCTGGCGCTTGGCGTCTGGGAGGAAGTGGCGCAAGTTAGAAATATTCTAGAATCGGCATTGTCGGCGGGTGCAAATAATACTATTTCTGTCGGGAAAGGCGTGGCGCGGCTTCCGAACACCCTGTGCATCATCGCGCCGGGCTGGAAGGGCGAGACGCAGGTGATGGCGATGGACCTGGCAGGCTTTGCCGTCTCGGCAGGTTCGGCCTGTTCCAGCGGCAAGGTGAGGGCCTCGAAGGTGCTGCGCGCGATGGGGTTCGACGAGGCCGCGGCGGGGCAGGCGATCCGCCTCTCGCTGGGGCCGGGGGTGACGGAACAGGATGTGCTGCGGTTCGCCGAAGTGTGGACCAAGGCCTATGCGAAGGCCCGCGCGCGGGCGGCGTGACGAAGAGGGGCGCGATGAAGACGGCCGAGGCAGAAGACATCCGCGATGGCGTGGACCGCGAGACGATCGAGACCGTGGCGGCCATGGCCGGCAAGTACAAGTACGGCTGGGAAACCGAGATCGAGACGGAGTACGCGCCGAAGGGTCTGAACGAGGACATCGTTCGGCTGATCAGCTCCAAGAATGGCGAGCCGGAGTGGATGCTGGACTGGCGCCTGGCCGCCTATCGTCGCTGGGTCGGGCTGGAAGAGCCGCGGTGGGCGATGCTGCACTATCCCGCCATCGACTATCAGGATCAGTATTACTACGCCAAACCCAAGAGCATGGCGGTCAAACCGAAGTCTCTGGATGAGGTCGATCCGAAGCTTCTGGCCACCTATGCCAAGCTGGGCATTCCGTTGAAGGAACAGGCGCTGCTGGCCGGGGTCGAGATCCCCGAGGGTGAGCGCCAGGTCGCAGTGGACGCGGTGTTCGATTCGGTGTCGGTCGGCACCACCTTCAAGGCGGAACTGATGAAGGCGGGGGTGATCTTCTGCCCGATCTCGGAGGCGATCCGCGACTATCCCGAACTGGTGCAGAAGTACCTGGGCAGCGTCGTGCCGCAAAGCGACAACTTCTTTGCCACACTGAACTGCGCGGTCTTCTCGGACGGGTCGTTCGTCTATATCCCGCCGGGCGTGCGCTGCCCGATGGAGTTGAGCACCTATTTCCGTATCAACGCCGAAAACACCGGCCAGTTCGAGCGGACGCTGATCATCGCCGACAAGGGGTCTTACGTCAGCTACCTTGAGGGTTGCACCGCGCCCAAGCGCGACACCCACCAGTTGCATGCGGCGGTGGTGGAAATCGTCGTGCTGGAGGATGCCGAGGTCAAGTATTCGACCGTGCAGAACTGGTATCCGGGCGACGAAGAGGGCCGCGGCGGCATCTACAACTTCGTCACCAAGCGCGCCGATTGCCGGGGCGACCGGTCCAAGGTGATGTGGACCCAGGTGGAAACCGGGTCGGCGATCACCTGGAAATACCCCTCCTGCATCCTGCGGGGCGAGGGCGCGCAGGGTGAATTCTACTCGATCGCCATCACCAACAATGCCCAGCAGGCCGATACCGGCACCAAGATGGTTCATCTGGGCAAGAACACGAAATCGCGCATCGTTTCCAAGGGGATATCGGCAGGCCGGGCACAGAACACCTATCGCGGCCTGGTCAGCATGCACCCGCGCGCCGCCAACAGCCGCAACTTCACGCAATGCGACAGCCTGCTGATCGGAGACAGATGCGGCGCCCATACGGTGCCGTATATCGAGGTCAAGAACAGCTCGAGCCGGGCCGAACACGAGGCAACCACCTCGAAGGTGGACGAGGAGCAGCTGTTCTACTGCCTCTCGCGCGGGATCGGGGCCGAGGCGGCGGTGGCGCTGATCGTCAACGGCTTCTGCAAGGAGGTCCTGCAGGCCCTGCCGATGGAGTTTGCCATGGAAGCGCAGAGTCTGGTGGCGATCAGCCTGGAAGGCAGTGTCGGCTGATGGGCCCGGCGAACGTCCTCCTGGTGGTGCTGATGCGGCGTGCTGCCGTGGTCGCTGCGGCCGGGATCAAGCTGGCCCGGGGCTGAAGCGATGCAGGATTTTCGCCCAAGTTTTCACGCAATTGAACGAATTGCGTCCTATTGGCGCCATTCCGGTCGCGATCAACTGGTTCCTGACATGAAGGCGGGGCCGGGCGATGATGGCAGGACAGAATGCAAGTTTCGAGGCCCGGATCGCCCGCATCCGCGCCGGCCAGGCCAGCGGCAAGGCAACCGTCTTCGTCGGCCAGGACCTGACATTCTCGTATCGGCCGAAAAGCCGGCAGCGGCGGGGCGGTCTGGGCGACGTGCTGCGCAACGCAGGCTTTGTGCTGGTCTTTCCGCTGTGCCTTGGTCTTGGCTTTCTGAGCCATGCCTTGGGGCGCTATGCCGACTGGGTGCTGAATGGCGTGCCGCAGACGCCCGAGAATGTCGACTTCGAGATGGCCATGGTCGCCCTGATCGGCGCCTGCATTGCCGTGGTGCTGGCACATCTGGCGGGCCTGCGAGAAAAGGCGCTGCGGGTGCCGCTGCTGATGGGCGTGGTCGTCGGCATGCTGTCCTTTCACAATCTGGTGCATCTCTATCCGGACACCTTCGAGACGCTGTTCTCGCCGATCTGGGTGGCGCGGATCACCTCGATCACCGAGCCGCATTCGCTGCTGTTCCGGGGGATCAGCTTCCCGTTCTGAAGGCGGGCGGCGATGCGTGAGGCCCCGCATCGCCCCGACCTGATCCTGCCCGAGGCCGAGGCCGCGGCCTTGCGGCACGCCTATACGGGGGCGGATGTGGTGCTGGAATACGGCTCTGGCGGGTCCACCGTGATGGCGGCGGAGCTGGGGGCCGAGGTCTGGGCGGTGGAAAGCGATGCGGCCTGGGCCGCCGGGCTGCGGTCCTGGTTTGCGGCGAACCCGACGCCGGGGCAGGCGCATGTTCTGCATGCCGACATCGGCCCGACCCGTCGCTGGGGGCACCCGGTGGACGAGACGCGCTTCCGTGACTGGCCGGACTATCCGCTGTCGGTCTGGGAGCAGCCGGCGTTCCGCCATCCCGATGTGGTGCTGGTGGACGGGCGGTTCCGGCTGGCCTGTTTCCTGACAGTGGCGTTCCGGATCGCCCGCCAGGTGACGCTGTTCTTTGACGACTACCGGCTGCGCAAGACCTATCACGCCGCCGAAACCCTGCTGCCTCCGGTCGAGATGATCGGCCGCATGGCGCGCTTCGATCTGTCCCCGACCCCATTGACGCCGGACCGGCTGCGGCTTTTCGCCCGCGCGCTGCTGTCGCCGGTCTGAGGAGAAGAAGATGCTTGAGATCAATAACCTGCACGTGAAGCTTGAGGAAGAGGACAAGGTCATTCTGCGCGGGGTGGACCTGCTGGTGAAGCCCGGCGAGGTGCATGCCATCATGGGCCCGAACGGCTCGGGCAAGTCGACGCTTTCCTATGTGCTGTCGGGCCGGGGCGGCTATCAGGTGACCGAAGGCAGCGCCCGGCTGGACGGCCAGGACTTGCTGGCGATGGAGCCCGAGGAGCGCGCGGCGGCGGGCCTGTTCCTGGCGTTTCAGTATCCGGTGGAAATCCCCGGCGTCGGCAACATGACCTTCCTGCGCACCGCCCTGAACGCCCAACGCAAGGCGCAGGGCCTGGACGACCTGAGCGCGGGCGATTTCCTGAAACTGGTGCGCGAGAAGGCCAAGGCGCTGAAGATCGACGCCGAGATGCTGAAGCGGCCGGTGAACGTGGGGTTCTCGGGCGGAGAGAAGAAGCGCAACGAGATCCTCCAGATGGCGGTTCTGGAACCGAAGATGTGCATCCTGGACGAGACCGACTCGGGCCTAGACGTCGACGCCATGAAACTGGTCGCGGACGGCGTGAACGCGCTTCGCAACGGCCGGCGGTCCTTCCTGGTCATCACGCATTATCAAAGGCTTCTGGATCATATCAAACCTGACGTGGTCCATATCATGGCGGCCGGGCGCATCATCCGCAGCGGCGGGCCGGACCTGGCGCTGGAAGTCGAGCACAACGGCTATGCCGACCTTCTGGCCGAGGTGAAGTGATGGCGCTGGCAGAGGCAAAGCGCGCCACGCTGGCCGCCCGCACCGCCGGGCTGACGGTGGTGAGCGAGGGGTGGCTGGGCACCGCCCGGGCCGCGGCTCGGGCGCGGCTGGCGGCCATGGGCCTGCCGGCCCGGCGTGACGAATACTGGCGCTACACCGATCCGACCAGCCTGACGGCTGCGGACCCTTCGCCGGCCCGGGTTGACGGCGAAGAGGAAGAGACGCCGGTCTTCACCGCCATCGACCGAGTGAAACTGGTCTTCGTGGACGGCGTCTTCGACGCCAAGGCGTCGGACGATCCGCGGCTTGCCGGAGTCGAGATCGAGCGGCTTGCGGAAGCGGCCGCGCGCCCGGGGCACTGGGCCAGGGACCTGTTCGGCGTGCTTGAGGCGCGCGGGCAGTCGCCGGTTGATCGGCCGCTGGCGACGATGAACACGGCCTACGCGACCGATGGCGTGCTGATCCGGGCAACAGCGCGGGCCAGGAAGCCGATTTCCCTGATTTACATTCACAAGTCAGAGACTTCGGATGCGATCTTGCACCATTGCATAAAGGTCGAGACGGGTGCTGACCTGACCGTTCTGGAAAATGGCCCGGCTGCGGCCCGGTTCTGCAAGGTGATGGAGGTCGAGGTCGCCGACGGCGGCAGCTTTCACCATGTGCGCGCCCAGGGCCCGGACCACGAACGCCGGGCCGTCACCCATGTCTTCGCCCGGCTTGGCGCCAGGTCGATGTTCAAGAGCTTTACCCTGACCGCGAATGGCCGGCTGACCCGCAACGAGGTGGTGATCGAACTGGCGGGCGCGGACAGCATGGCCCATGTCGCCGGCGCGACGATGGGCGACGGCGATTTCCATCACGACGACACGGTCTTCGTGACCCACGCCGCCGAACGCTGCGAAAGCCGCCAGGTGTTCAAGAAGGTGCTGAAGAACGGCGCGGTCGGGGTGTTCCAGGGCAAGATCCTGGTCAAGGCCGGGGCGCAGAAGACCGACGGATACCAGATCAGCCAGAGCCTGCTGCTGGACGAGGACAGCCAGTTCCTGGCCAAGCCCGAACTGGAAATCTACGCCGATGACGTGAAATGCAGCCACGGCTCGACCAGCGGCGCGATCGACGAGACGGCATTGTTCTACCTGCAGTCGCGCGGCGTGCCGAAACGGGCGGCGCAGGCGCTGCTGGTGCTTGCTTTCCTGTCGGAGGCGATCCAGGAGATTGACGACGAGGCGATTGCCGAGGACATACGGGGGCGTCTGGAGGGCTGGTTGAACCGGCACGCAAGGTAATGGCCGTCAGCACCGACATTGTGGCAACCTGGACCCGCCCTCGGCAGGTGTTTCGCCGGCTGCTGGACCGGCAGGGCGGCGAAGCGCAGGCGCTGGCCTACATGATGGGCGCCTGCCTGTTGATCTTTGTCGCGCAATGGCCCCGGCTGTCGCGCCAGGCGCATCAGGCGCGCCAGGCGGCTGAGGCGGCCGGCACGCCGGTCGACCAGGTGCCCAGCCTGCAGGCGCTGATGGGAATCAACCTCTTTGCGCTGCTGTTCCTGGCACCGCTGCTGTTCTATGCGCTTGCCGGGCTGGCCCATGCGGTGGCGAAGGGTCTGGGCGGCAAGGGCAGCGCCGTTCATTCGCGGCTGGCGCTGTTCTGGGCTCTTCTGGCGGTGTCGCCCTGGATGCTGTTCCAGGGCCTGGTGGCGGGCTTCATCGGCCCCGGCCCGGCGCTGACGGCCACCGGTGTGGCGGTGGCCGCGGGGTTCCTGTGGTTGTGGATCACCCTGATGCGCGAAGCGCACCGGCCATGATGCAGACCATGGCGACACGTATGGCCGAGACCCTGCGCGATCCGCGCGCCGGCCTGCGCGGGGTTCTGCGGATGGACCTGCCACGCGGCGCCCGCTGGGCCGCGCTGACGCTGACGGCGGTCGCCTCGGCGCTGCTGGTGTTCGTGGCGCAGGCGATCTCGCCGCCGATGGAAGGGCTGGCGAGCCTGTTCTTTGCCTCGCCGTTCCGGGCCGCGGCGGTGGAACTGGCGATGCTGGCGATATCGGCGCTGCTGGTCCACACGGTCGGCCGGGCCTGGGGCGGGACGGGATCGCCGGACGATGCGGTTCTGCTGGTGGCCTGGCTGCAGGCGATCATGCTGGCGATCCAGCTTCTGCAGATCGTCCTTCTGCTGGCGGTGCCGCCGCTGGCTCTGCCGCTGGGGCTTTTGTCGATCGGTCTGTTCTTCTGGCTGGCCTCGAACTTCATCGCGGAACTGCATGGATTCTCAAGCACTTTGAGGGTGTTCGGAGCAATTCTTCTGGTCATGTTCGGGCTGGTCGTGGTGATTTCACTGATCCTGTCGGCGGTCTTCGGACCGGAGGTGCTGAACCATGTATGACGTCACGGCCGTGCGGCGCGATTTCCCGATCCTGAGCCGCGAGGTGAACGGCAAGCCGCTGGTCTACCTGGACAACGGCGCCAGCGCGCAGAAGCCGCAGGTGGTGATTGATGCGGTGACACAGGCATATTCCATGGAATATGCGAATGTTCACAGAGGCTTGCACTACCTTTCCAATCTTGCGACCGAAAAGTACGAGGCGGTGCGCGGTATTGTCCGCCGCTTTCTGAACGCGCCGTCCGAAGACGAGATCGTCTTCACCAGTGGCACGACCGAGGGGATCAACCTGGTGTCCTATGCCTGGGCAGCGCCGCGGATGCAGCCAGGCGACGAGATCGTGCTGTCGGTGATGGAACACCATGCCAACATCGTTCCCTGGCACTTTCTGCGCGAACGCCAGGGGGTTGTGCTGAAATGGGTGGACTGCGACGCGAACGGCGATCTGGACCCGCAGGCGGTGATCGACGCCATCGGGCCGCGGACGCGCCTGGTGGCGGTGACGCAGATGTCGAACGTGCTGGGCACGGTGGTGGACGTGGCGGCGATCTGCCGGGCAGCGCAAGACAAGGGCGTTCCGGTGCTGGTGGATGGCTCTCAGGCCGCGGTGCACCGGCCGGTGGACCTGACCGCACTGGGCTGCGATTTCTATGCGATCACTGGTCACAAGCTATATGGGCCATGTGGTTCCGGGGCGATCTTCATCCGGCGCGAGCGGATGCAGGAGATGCGGCCCTTTCTGGGTGGCGGCGACATGATCCGCGAGGTTGCGCGCGACGCCGTGAGCTATGCCGACCCGCCGATGAAGTTCGAAGCCGGCACGCCAGGGATCGTGCAGCAGATCGGGCTGGGTGTGGCGCTGGAATACATGATGGGCCTGGGCATGGCCGAGATCGCTGCCCATGAACTCCGCCTGAGGGACTATGCGCGGGATCGGCTTTCAGGCTTGAACTGGCTGAACCTGCAGGGAAAATCGGCAGGGAAGGGGGCCATTTTCAGCTTCACCCTGCAAGGGGCTGCCCATGCCCATGACATCTCGACCGTGCTGGACAAGCGCGGCATCGCCGTCCGCGCGGGCACCCATTGCGCCATGCCGCTGATGGCGCACATGGGCGTCACGGCAACCTGCCGCGCCTCGTTCGGGCTGTACAACACCGAGGCCGAGGTCGATGCGCTGGTCTCGGCGCTGGAGCTGTGCCAGGACCTGTTCGGCTGAGGCGGCGTCAGAACGACAGCCGCAGCGTCAGTGCGCCGGCGGTGTCTTCAAGTCCCGCCTGATTGCCGAAATTGGCGGCGTGGATCAGGTCCAGGCGCAGGTCGGCGCCGCGGGCCAGGGGTATGTCGTAGCCGATCCGCAGGTCCATCTCGCGCGCCTCGGGGGCGAGGGGCAGGGCGATGTCGGCCATCCGCGTCCGGCCATCGGTTGACAGGACGGGCAGGCGGGCGCGGGCCGTGCCAGCGCTGACCGCCAGCGGGGCCGAGAGGCCAAGGGTCAGGCGATCGCCCCGCGAGAACACGTTGCGGCTGCCGATTTCGGCGCCGAAACTGTCGAAGGCCATCCGTCCCACCTCGGTCAGCGCGCCACCGCCGGAGGCTTGCGCCAGGCCCAGTTCGGCCCCGACCTGCAGAAAGCCATCGCCGCGCAGACTGCTGCGCATCCCCAGCGTCAGCGCCGCCATGGCGGTCCCGCCGCCGGTCCGGTTGTCGCCGAGGCCGAAAACCTCGCCGCCGTCGCGCGCCAGCTTCAGCCCCAGATCCAGGCCGGCGATGTCGTCGCCGATTCGGCGGGTGATCGAAAGCCCCAGGCTTTCGGACCCGGGGGCCGGCATCAGCACGTGCAAGGCCAGGGCGGCATCGGCCGAGACCAGCGCAAGGTCGGTGCCGGAAAAGCCGTCGAAGCGCGCGCCGACAGGGCCGGGGTCGGCGCTGCCGACGCCCTCGGCGCCAAGGCGCGCGGCGCGCAGCGACAGCGGCTCGGGGGCCATGGCAAGGGTCAGCGCCGGGGCCGGCATCGCGAACGTGCCGGCCAAGCTGTCGGCCACCGCCAGGTCATAGGGTGCCAGGCCCCGGGTCAGGGCGTCGCCCAGGCCCGCGCCGGTGACGATGCGCGCTTCGGCCAGCGGCACCGCCGCGCCATCGACCGAAATCACGGGCACGCCGATCGGCAGCAGCGCCGACTTGAGGTTGAGAAAGCCATGGCCGAATTCGTCGCTGTAGGCATGCGCGAAGCCGGGCACCAGTTCGACCGAACCGTCGGCGGAGAACCCGGCGAAATCATTGTCGGCCGAGGCCAGCAGGCGCAGCCGCAACTGATGCGGCGTGAGGTCCGGAAACGCCTCGGCCAGAAGCGCCAGCGCGCCCGACACCTGCGGCGCCGCAAAGGAAGAGCCGGTGCCGAAGCCGTAGGACGTGGTCGAGGCACTCGCGGAGCCGGGAATGAAGGCGACGGCGGCCGTCCAGCTGCCGTCGGCGAACAGGCACCAGGCGGCGGCCTCCAGGCAGCCCGAGGACAGCCGCGTGGCCGACAGCACATGGTCGGCATCGAAGGTCGCGGTTGCGTTGCCGACAGCAAGCCAGCCCGGTTCGAGTTGCCGGTCCAGCAGGGGCAGGGCGGGCATGATTTCGGCCGCGGTCGCCGAATCTTCGTTGGACAAGGCGAAGACCACGACGCCTTCGGCGGCGTAGTCGCGCAGCGCGGTCAGATAGGCCGCACCATCGGTGCCTGAAAAGATCTGGTCGAAGCCCAGCGGCGTGGCTGGCGTCTTGTAGCCCCAGGAATTGTTCAATGCCACGGCGCCGGCCTGCCGGGCGGTGTTGGCGGTCAGCGCCAGGTCGGTCTGCGTATCGAAGGCCCCGAGGATCAGGCGCGCCCGTGGCGCAACGCCGATCATGGTGGCGGAATCGCCGGCCGCGATCGAGGCGACCATGGTCCCGTGATCGTCGGCGGTGACCGTGCCGGTCACCTGGGCGCGCCCCGCGATGGCCTCATGCCCGACGCGGAAGCCGGCATCCGAAATGGCGATGAGCTGGCCCAGCCCGGTCAGGCCGACGGCATGGGCATAGTCGATGTGGCCGGCAGCCAGGGGAAAGCTGTGGTACGTGACGGTGGGGGCCGAATTGAAATGCCAGTCGGTGTTCTGCAGTCGATAGCGTGCCGTCTGACGCAGCTGGGCGACGGTCGCCTCCCAAGGCGCGAAGTCCTCGACAAACCAGGACCCCAGCGTGCCGGAGCCGCCCGGGATGATCGTCGGGGCGGTGTCCGAGCCTCCGGTGCAGGCGGCCAGGGCGGCAAGGCAGACGGCTGACGCCGGGCGCGAGGGAAACGACAATTCCGGAAACGACATGGCTGCAAGACCCTTGGACCAAAGGCTGAACCGAACAGTCGGGTTTGGGGCAGCGCCTGTCAAGCCGAAGCGATCCGGTGACGAACCGCCGCCGGCGTTGGCCCGGGCGCCACGCGCTTCGGGGTTGCGGGGTCGGGGCCAAGACCGTATAGAACCGCCCAGGCACCCGTAGCTCAGCTGGATAGAGTGCTGCCCTCCGAAGGCAGAGGTCACAGGTTCGAATCCTGTCGGGTGCGCCAATCCTGCCTTGAGATGAGGTCATTCGATACTGGCGGCGAGGCCCGAGTCAGGCCCGTCAAGCCCGATGTGCCGCGGGCGTGCAGTATCAGCAATGGCAGGCGTGGCGAGTTGGGCAAACCGGTGCAGTCTGCGACAAGCGTCACGTTGTGATCGGCCTTGGCCCGGGGTCGCTGACCTTGATCCGGCCGCAGAAGGAACCGGAGCAGGTGGCTCGAACCCAACTTGATGGAGATACGGGGGCGATCCGAAGCGGGGCTTGGGTCAGTCTGATTAGCGTATAATCAGTATTATGTAAAATACCGATGGAGCCATCAGACCACTGCCAGTTCCAGGAGCGGTTTGCCCTGAACCACGCGGTCGACCGAAAGCTCTGACAGATCAAGGCTTTGCCAGCCGCCGTGCAGGATATGCTCGGCAATGCCGCGGCCGACCGCTGGCGATTGTTGCAGGCCGTGGCCGGAGAAGCCGCTCATCAGATACAGGTTGGCCAGCGCCGGATGCGGGCCAAGGATCGCGTTCTGGTCAAGCGTGCAGTAGTCGTATTGCCCAACCCAATGCCGCACGACCTTGACCGCGTCGAAACCCGGTGCGCGGTGATAAAGCTGTTCCCAGATGACCTCTTCAAAGAGGTGAAGGTCAGGCTCGAAGTCATTGACATCACAAGGCCCGTCGTCTTGCGGCACGGTCGCCGTGATCCACTGGCCCTGACCTTCGGGGCGCAGGTAGAAGCCGTGGTCGATCAGCAAGGGTGCGTCGGGGTGACGGGCGTTCGGAGCGTCGATCACGAAGACGGTGCGCTTGCGCGGCTCGACCGGATGCGGCAGGCCGGCCCAGGCCATCACCTGTGCGGCCCGGGTGCCGGCCGCGTTGATGACGGCAGCGCAGGGGACCAGGCCCCTGCCCTCGATCTGGACCCCGGTCACGCGCCCGCCGGTCACTTGAACTCCGGTCGCTTCGGCCTTGATGAACCTGGCACCTTGAGCCCGCGCCGCGTTCCGGAAGCCCTGCAACAGACCCATGTTGTCAAACCAGCCTTCATCGCGCAGACCGATGCTGCCAGCGGCAATGTCGTCGGTGTTCAGCCAGGGATAGCGGGCCCGGGTCTGGGCCGCGGTCCAGACTTCGGTTGCGGCCCCCGCGGCGCGCTGCATCGCCGCCAGTTCCCGCATCAAGGCGGCCTGGTCGGGGCGCGTGGTCAGGAAGAGATAGCCGTTTTCCTTGAGGCCCAGCGAAGCGACTTCTGCCGTCGGGCCAATACGTTCCGCAAAGTTTCTTATGAAATCAATAGCAAAGCGTGAAATCTTGACGTTCACAGCCGCGGAAAACTGCTGGCGCACCGAGGCGACGGACAGCGCCGTGGCGGCACGCTGATAGGTCGGATCGCGTTCGACCACCAGGACGCGCAGCCCCGGCGACATCCGGGTCAGCCAGTAGGCAGCCGAGGCGCCCATCACCCCACCGCCGATGATGATGACATCTTCCGTCATGATTGCCTTCCGTCCGTCCCAAGCCTCGACAGGGCCTGTGCGTCTGCATATGACAGTTGCGGGGATAAGGACAACCTGCCGCGGCGACCCGCAAATCCGACCGCCAAATCCGACCGCGGCGTGTGAAGGAGTCTGAGATGTCCAGTTGTGCCGTCCTGGGCCTGCTGATCCGGATCGCCGAGGCGCAAAGCATCGACGCCGCCTGGTCGCTGGCGACCCGCCATTTCGCGACCCTTGGGTTTTCGCGAATCAACTATGGCTTCACGCGGTTTCGCCACCTGCGCACCATCGGAGACCCCGACGACGCGCTGTTCCTGACCACCTGCGACGCCGACTACGCCCGGCGCTATTTCCAGGGCGGCTTTTACGCCAAGACCCCGGTGTTCCGCTGGGCGGAACGGACTTCGGGGTCCTGCACCTGGAAATGGGTGCGCGAGGCCTTCCTGGCGGGCCGGCTGTCGGCCGAAGAGGCCGAGGCGGTTCGGCAGAACGTAGCGATGGGGGTGACCGCGGGAATCTCGGTCAGCTTTCCCGAGGCTTCGGCCCGGGCCAAGGGCGCCGTCGGGCTGATCGCGGACATTGGCCTTGACCACGACGCGGTCGAGGCGATCTGGGCCGAGCGGCATGACGAGATCGTGGCCGTCGCGCATGTGATGCACCTGCGCATCGTGCAACTGCCGCAACTGGCCCCGGCGCGTGCCCTGAGCCCGCGCCAGCGCGAGGCGCTGGAATGGGTGGCCGACGGCAAGACCACGCAGGATGTGGCGCTGCTGATGGGCGTCAGCCCGGCGATGGTGGAAAAGCACCTGCGGCTGGCGCGCGAGGCGCTGGCGGTCGAGACCACGGCCCAGGCCGTCGCCAAGGGCGCGCTGTTGAACATGATCTTCCAGCGCGGCCCTGAACCGGCAGCCCAGGCCGCCCGCTAGGCCGCGACGCCGCGGCCGGCCTTCCGGGGCAGGTCTGGAAAACCGCACTCGCCTGACGCCACGTCATGCGGCAGGGTGGTCGGGTTCCGTGAGTGGTGGCGTTTTGCCTGGGAACACGGGGCGGCCGGCCCGCCGCAATTCCGGCATCGGTTCGACCGCCCCTTTTCATGGTCCGCACCCCCTTCCCCTGGGGCTGCGGGCGACACCTGAGGTCGGCCTTTGCGGCGGGCCAAGGGTCGACGGACCGGCCCTGTGTCCTCATTCCCCAGTGAGTCCGGGCCGGACGGCACAAGGTGCGGCCCTCTGGGGAGGTGCCGCACCTTTTCTTGCCGCCTGAATGCAAGAGGCCCGCGCCGAAGCACCCGGCGCGGGCCTTGTCAGTCTGGCCGGCGGTCCGGGCGGATCAGCCCTGGACCATCTTCGCCACTTCGGCGGCGAAATCCTCGGACTTCTTCTCGATCCCCTCGCCCACGGCGACGCGGGCGTAGCCGGTGATCTCGACGCCGGCATCCTTGGCCGCCTGCTCGACGGTCACGTCGGGATTGATGACGAAGGCCTGGCCCAGCAGCGTGTTTTCCGCCAGGAAGCGCTTCATCCGGCCCGGGATGATGTTGTTCTGGATCACCGCCTCGGGCTTGGGCTTGGCCGAGGATGCGTTTTCTTCCAGCGCCTTGGCGGTCTGCACCGCCAGTTCGCGCTCAAGCACGGCCGGGTCGAGGTGGGCTTCCGACAGCGCCAGCGGCGAGGTCGCGGCGATGTGCATGGCGAACTGCTTGCCGATCTCTTCGGCCTTGGTGGCGTCGCCCTTCAGCGCGACCAGCACGCCGATCTTGCCCATGCCGGCCGCCGCCGCGTTGTGGACATAGGACACCACGGTGTCGCCTTCCAGCACATGCAGGCGGCGGAAGGTCATGTTCTCGCCGATGCGGGCGATGGCTTCCTGGATCACCTCTTCGACGGTCTTGCCGTTCAGGTCCGAGGCGCGGACGACCTCGACCGAGTCGCCGACGGTCAGCGCCACGCGCGCCACTTCGCGCACCAGCGCCTGGAAGTCGGCGTTCTTGGCGACGAAGTCGGTTTCCGAGTTGATCTCGACCGCAACGCCGCGGCCGTTGTCGACGGCAACGCCGACCAGGCCTTCGGCGGCCACGCGGTCGGCCTTCTTGGCGGCTTTCGCCAGGCCCTTGGTGCGCAACCAGTCGACCGCGGCTTCCATGTCGCCGTTGGTCTCGGTCAGCGCCTTCTTGGCGTCCATCATGCCTGCGCCGGTGGAATCGCGCAGTTCTTTCACCATCTGGGCGGTGACGGTCATGTCAGTCTCCTGCAATCGCAATGGGGTTCGGCGGGGGTATCCCCCCGCCGCATGTCAGATCGGTGACAGAGGCTCAGGCCTCGACCGCAGCCTCGACCACGGCCTCTTCGGCAGGCGCGGCGTCCAGCGCACCGAGGTCCACCCCGGCGGCACCCAGCTGCGCCGACATGCCGTCCAGCGCGGCGCGGGCGATCAGGTCGCAATACAGCGCGATGGCGCGGGCGGCGTCGTCGTTGCCCGGGATGATGTGGGTCACGCCCTTGGGCGAGCAGTTGGTGTCGACCACGGCCACAACCGGGATGCCCAGCTTGCCGGCTTCCAGGATCGCCAGGTCTTCCTTGCCCACGTCGATGATGAACAGCAGGTCCGGCACGCCGCCCATTTCACGGATGCCGCCCAGGCTGGCCTGCAGCTTGGCCTGGTCGCGTTCCATGTTCAGCCGTTCCTTCTTGGTCAGGCCTTCGGCACCGGCCGCCAGAACCTCGTCGATCTGCTTGAGGCGCTGGATCGAGGCCGAGATGGTCTTCCAGTTGGTCAGCGTACCGCCCAGCCAGCGGTGGTTCATGTAATACTGGGCGCATTTCTCGGCCGCCTCGGCGATCGGCTTCTGCGCCTGGCGCTTGGTGCCGACGAACAGGATGCGGCCGCCCTTGGCGACGGTGTCGCGGACGATCTTCAGCGCCTGGTCCAACAGCGGAACGGTCTGCGTCAGGTCGAGGATGTGAATGCCGTTGCGGTCACCATAGATATACTCGCCCATGCGGGGGTTCCAGCGGGCGGTCTGGTGGCCATAGTGAACGCCAGCTTCAAGCAGCTGACGCATGGAAAACTCGGGGAGCGCCATGTCGAATTCCTTTCCGGTTTCGCGCCTCGGGACGGTGATCTCAGGCTTGCGCCCAACCGGTGGACCGAAACGGGATTTCTCCCCGTCCGGCCCGCACCGACCCTGTGAAGTGGCGCGCGTATACGTGGCTCCGCCGCGCAGCGCAACCCCTTGCCCTTCATCTTGGCCCAAATACCCCTGCCCGGCCGCCGCTTGCGCGCCGCCCGACCTTAGGCGATGAAGACCGCATGACACCCGACATCCTCTGCATCGGTTCGGTCTTGTGGGACATCATCGGCCGCAGCGCTTCGGCGCTGCGGCTGGGGTCCGACGTGCCCGGCCGGATCACCCGCCTGCCGGGGGGTGTCGCGATGAACATCGCCATGACGGTGGCGCGGTTCGGACTGCGTCCGGCGGTGCTGACCGCCCTCGGCCGCGATGCCGAAGGCGAGGATCTGGTGGCCGCCTGTGCCCGGCTGGGGGTCGAGACCGGCTACGCCTACCGCTCGGACGACCTGCCGACCGACCGCTACATGGCCATCGAGGGCGCCAACGGCCTGATCGCCGCGGTGGCCGACGCGCATTCGCTGGAGGCCGCAGGCGACCGTATCCTGCGCCCGCTTGCCGACGGGCGGCTCGGCGATGCCGCACGGCCCTGGACCGGCCTGATCGCCGTCGATGGCAACCTGACCGAAACCCTGCTGGCAGGCATCGCCACCTCGCCGCTGTTCGCGGCCGCCGACCTGCGCGTGGCGCCGGCCAGCCCGGGCAAGGCCGAACGGCTGGCACCGCTGATGCGGCATCCGCGCGCAACCTTCTATGTCAACCTGCAAGAGGCGCGGCTGTTGACCCGGTCCCAGGCGGACAGTGCCCCCGAGGCCGCAAAGGCGATGCTGGAGCGCGGGGCCGCGCGGGTGCTGGTGACCGACGGCGGGCGCCCCTGTGCCGACGGGGCCCGGGGCGAGGCGACGGTGATCGTCGACACGCCGCCGCAGGTCCTGGTCACCCGCGTCACCGGGGCCGGCGACACCTTCATGTCGGCCCATCTCGTGGCCGAACGCACCGGCGCCGATCGCGGGGGGGCGCTTGCCGCCGCCCTGCGCGCCGCCGCCACCTATGTCTCGGGAGAGATCGGAACATGACCCCGCCGCTGACCTTCTCGCCCGAAGTCGCCGCTGCCCGCGCCGCCGGCGCCCCGCTGGTGGCGCTGGAATCCACCATCATCACCCATGGCATGCCCTGGCCGCAGAACGTGGAAACCGCCCGCGCGGTCGAGGCCGCGGTACGCGCGGCCGGGGCGGTGCCGGCTACCATCGCGGTGATGGACGGCCACATCCATGTCGGCCTGACCGCGGCAGACCTGGACCGGCTGGGCCAGGCGCAAGATGTGGCCAAGCTTTCCCGGGCCGATCTGGCGGCGTGCCTGGCCAGCGGCGGCATCGGGGCGACCACGGTCGCCGCGACGATGATCTGCGCCCGCCTTGCGGGCATCGCGGTCTTTGCCACTGGCGGCATCGGCGGTGTGCATCGCGGGGCCGAGGACAGCTTCGACATCTCGGCCGACCTGATGGAGCTGGCGCAGACCCCGGTCACCGTGGTTGCCGCCGGGGCCAAGGCCATCCTCGATCTGCCGAAGACGCTCGAGGTGCTGGAAACCCATGGCGTGCCGGTCATCGCCTTTGGTCAGGACGAGTTTCCTGCCTTCTGGTCACGCTCCTCGGGGCTGAGCGCGCCCTTGCGGATGAACAGCGCCGCCGAGGTCGCCGCCGCGCACCGGATGCGGGGCCGGCTGGGCCTGCCCGGCGGCCAGCTGGTGGCGAACCCGATCCCGGCCGAGGCGGAGATACCCCGCGCCGAGATCACGCCGCACATCGAGGCCGCCCTCGCCGAGGCGCAGGCGGCCGGCATCGCCGCCAAGGCGGTGACGCCGTTCCTGCTGGACCGCATCTTCCAGCACACCGCGGGCCGGTCGCTGGCCGCCAACATCGCGCTGGTACTGGCCAATTCGCGGCTGGCGGCGGCGATTGCCGCGGAACTGGCCAAACCCTCGTGACGCTGTGGAAGGGCTGAAAAAATCGGCCCCTGCGGCATTGCGCCGACGGCGCCTCGCGTCCTAGATAGGCGCGATGCAGGTTGACCGATGAACGATCTTTCTCCTCCGCGCCGCGGCTTTCTGGCCGTGCTCCGTGCCAGTTTCCTGACCGGTCTGGTCGTCGTGCTGCCGGTCGGGCTGACGCTTTATGTCGTCTGGGCCGGCATCGGCTGGATCGATGGCTGGATTCTGCCGCTGATCCCGTCCTCTTATCAGCCCGACGCGCTGATGCGCCGCTGGTTCGGGCCGGAATACGAATTCCCGGTGCGCGGACTTGGCGTGCTGGTCTTCCTGGTCGCCACCGTCGTCATCGGCTGGCTGGCCAAGGGCCTAATCGGCCGTTCGGTCATCCGCAAGGCCGAAGACATGGTCGACCGGATGCCCATCGTCCGCTCGGTCTACAGCGGCATCAAGCAGGTGGCCGAGACCTTCTTCAACAAGAAGGAGCAGAGCTTCGACAAGGTCTGCCTGGTCGAGTTTCCACGCCCCGGCGCCTGGGCGCTGGGGTTCCTGTCGACCCGGCCCAAGGGCGAGCTGGCAGACCGGCTGGCCGCGATCGGCCCCGAGATGTCGGCGGTCTTCGTCGGGCTGACGCCGTTCACCAGCGGGATGCTGCTGTTCGTGCCGACCCGCGACCTGGTGATCCTGGACATGAAGATCGACGACGCGGCCAAGCTGATCGTCTCGGGCGGGCTGGTCTATCCGATGCCGAAGGACCCGCGCTGACCAACCCTAGAGTGCCGTCCAGCCGCCGTCGACGCTGATCGTGGTGCCGGTGACTTGATCGGCATAGGGGCTGCACAGCCAGACCACGGTGCCGCCGATCTGCTCGGTGGTGGCGAACTGCCGGCTGGGCTGGCGCAGCAGCATGACCTCGCGGATCACCGTCTCGCGGTCCATGCCATGCACCTTCATCTGGTCGGGGATCTGCGCCTCGACCAGGGGTGTCAGCACGTAGCCCGGGCAGATCGCGTTGCAGGTGATGCCCTGCCCTGCGGTTTCCAGAGCGATGGTCTTGGACAGGCCGACGACGCCATGCTTGGCGGCGATATAGGCGCTCTTGAACGGGCTGGCGGTCAGGCCATGCGCCGAGGCGATGTTGACGATCCGGCCCCAGCCTTTCGCCCGCATTCCCGGCAGGGCGACGGCGCTGGTGTGGAAAGCCGAGGACAGGTTGATCGCCAGGATCTGGTTCCACTTCTCGACCGGAAACTCCTCGACCGGGGCGACGTGCTGGATGCCGGCGTTGTTCACCAGAATATCGCAGCCGCCGGCCAGTTCGACCAGGGCGCGGGCCTCGTCGGCCTTGGACAGGTCAGCCCTGATGTAGCGGACGTTGACCCCGAACCGGGCCGCAAGGTCGCTGGCCAGCGCGTGATCGGCCGCGCTGTCGGTGAAGCTGTTGATCACAACCTCGGCCCCGGCGCGCGCCAGCTCCTCGGCCACGCCCAATCCGATACCGGAGTTCGATCCGGTGACGACCGCTCGCTTGCCCGCCAGGTCAAACATCTGTGCCTCCTTGTGCATTCGCGCAGAGCCTAGGTTCGTCAGCGCGGAAATGGAAGGCCATCACCGGACTTGACGGCGCGAACCGTGATCACGCACGCTTGTAACGTGATCGGAAGATACAATTTTTTGAAGGAGGAAAGAGTGAGGGCATACCTGTCATCCGCGATTCTGGCCACGCTGGCCCTGGCGTCCCCGGGTCTGGCGGCCACCCTGACGGCCCAGCCGCTTGGATTCTTCGAAGGCTTTTCGATTGAGTTCGACGACACCAACAACAACAAGCTGTTCGATCTGCCCGAACTGACCAGCTTTTCCGGGATGACGATCAGACTCGTAACCTCGACGCTGCTTGACACCGTCATCGGAGTCCCCGCCATCGCCGGGATTTCGACCGAAGCGACCCTGCCGGGCGTTATCGCCCTGGCACCCGACCACTGGTCGTTTGACGCAGCCGGATCAACCGAACTGACGACCGACCTCTCGGCAGGGGCTGTGAGCTGGTCCTATCAGATCACCGGTCTCAGCCCGGTGCCGCTGCCGGCCTCGCTGCCGCTGCTGGCGGGCGGGCTTGTCCTGCTGGCCGCGCGCCGTCGCCGCAACGCGGCGTGACAACATCACAGGGCTGTGAGCGGGCCGTCCTCAGGGGCGGCCCTTTCGTTTGCGCAATGCCAAAAAAAACGCCGGCACAAGGCCGGCGTTAAGTCGTTGAGGCAGGTTTCATACAGGCAAGAAACCTATCGAGCAGTAAGGACTATATAATCCTGTCTCCGCCGATGGCCAAGCTAAAAGTTTGAAAAGGCAGCGGACGCCGCCTAGGCTGCCGGCAGGATCAAGACAGCTCAGGGGATGATGTCGAAGATGAGCCGCCACTTTCCTGCAAACCTCGGCGCGCTTCTGGTCGCGCTGGCCCTGGCACTGACCGCGACCAATCTGCGGGCCGAACCGAAGCATGCCATCGCTATGTATGGCGAGCCCGCCCTCCCCCCGGATTTTGTGTCCCTGCCCCAGGTCAACCCTGACGCACCCAAGGGCGGACGCATCGTCTTTGGCGAGGCCGGCAGCTTTGACACGCTCAACCCCTTCATCACCGGTGGACAGCCCGCCGCAGGCATCTCGGCCTATACGGTCGAGACGCTGATGGGGCGCAGCTATGACGAGCCCTTCACCCTTTACGGCCTGTTGGCCGAATCGATCAGCACCGACGAGGCCCGGACCTACGCGGAATTTACCCTGCGTGAAGGCGCCCGATTCTCGGACGGCAGCCCGGTCACGGTCGAGGATGTGATCTGGTCGATGGAGACGCTGGGCACCGTTGGCAACCCGCGCTACCACGCGGCGTGGAAGAAGGTCGGCTCGGTTGAAAAAACCGGCGAGCGCAGCGTGAAGTTCACCTTCAACACCGAGGACCGCGAGTTGCCGCTGATCCTGGGCCTGCGCCCGATCCTGAAACAGGCGCAGTGGCAGGGCAAGGATTTCGAGGCCACCTCGCTTGAGGCGCCCATCGGGTCGGGCCCCTATGTGGTGGACCAGATGGAGCCGGGCGTTTTCATCAGCTATCGCCGCAACCCCGACTGGTGGGGCAAGGACCTGGCCCTCAACCGCGGCCAGTGGAACCTGGACGAGATCCGCACTGACTACTTCGCCAATCCGCAGGCCATCTTCGAGGCCTTCAAGGCCGGCGCCATCACCAGCTACCGCGAGGGCAACGCAGCGAAGTGGCTGTCGAACTACGATTTCCCTGCCATTGCCTCGGGCGATGTCATCAAGTCCGAGATCGCGCATGGTCGGCCGTCCGGCATCGAAGGACTGGTGTTCAACACCCGCCGACCGCTGTTCGCCGACTGGCGGGTGCGCGAGGCGCTGATCCTGGCCTTCAACTTCGAGTTCATCAACCAGACCATCACCGGCGGCACACAACCGCGCATCGCCAGCTACTTCGGCAACAGCTTTCTGGCGATGGAACCGGGCCAGCCCGCCGAGGGCAGGGTGAAGGAGTTGCTGGAGCCTTTTGCGGCCGACCTGCTGCCCGGCGCGCTGGAGGGCTATGCCCTGCCGGTGGCCGAGGACCAGACCAACCGCAAGAACATCCGCAAGGCGGCGGCGCTGCTGGAGGAGGCCGGTTGGACGGTTGCCGAAGACGGCGTGCTGCGCGATGCCGCCGGCGCCCCCTTTGCCTTCGACATCATCCTGACCACGGGCCAGGACGAGATGGCCTCGATCGCCGCGATCTTCATCGAGGCGCTGAAGCCCTTGGGGATCAGCGCCACGGTGACCATGCTGGACAGCGCCCAGATGAAAGAGCGCACGACCAACTACGACTTCGACATGACGCATTACATCCGCTCGCTGTCACTGTCGCCCGGCAACGAACAGACGCTGTACTGGGGGTCTGCCGGGGTGACCGAACCGGGCACGCGCAACTGGATGGGCATGGCCAGCCCCGCCGCCGAGGCGATGATCGCCGGCATGCTCAAGGCCCCCGACACCACCGAGTTTGCAGCCGCGACACAGGCGCTGGACCGCGTGCTGACCACGGGTAGATACGTGATCCCGATCTGGTATTCTGACGTCTCGCGGATCGCGCATCGCAAGGAACTGCGGTTCCCCGAGCGCATCCCGCTTTACGGCGACTGGATCGGCTTTCAGCCGGACACCTGGTGGTATCAGGACTGACAACAACAAACGGCAGGCAAGAGCATGAAAAGGTTAATTCTTCTGGCGGCGGCGCTGGCCGCCCTGCAAGGCTGCAACACCGTGGCCGGTGTCGGCGAGGACGTCTCGGGCGGCGCGCGCAAAGTGCAGGGCTGGCTGAACTGACGGGCTCGCAACGCCGCGCATCGGGGCTGCGCCGACGACAGGCGCGGCTTTCTTGCACCCGGCTGACCAGGGGAAGACGAAAATCGAGCGATTTTCGGTCACGATTTTCGCGCGAAAATCGGTTTCCCGGCCTATTCGGCCGCTGCGCCTGACAGGCTGTCCACCGTCTCGTCCAGCTCCTCGCGCCGCTCGGGCAGGCGGATCACCGTGACCGAGCAATGCGCCTCGGCCACCACCTGGGCCGAGACCGAGCCGAGGTAGCGCCGCGTCGTCGAATGCCCGCGCGCGCCCATGATGATGTGGTCGGCATGGTTGGCGGTGGCATAGTCGAGGATCGCCTGCCCCGGGTCAGAGCCTTCCAGCACGGCAAAGGTCAGCCGGTCGTCGGGCAGTTCGATCTCTTCCGCCCAGTGCTTCAGCTGCACCAGCCGCACCACATGCAGGTTGTTGCCCTGATCGTCGGTGCCCTGATCAATACCGATCCGCGCCGTCTTGATGACGTTGACGCAGGCGATCCTGGCATCCGGCTCGATCAGCAGCATCCGTTTCACCGCACTGCGCAGGACACTGGCCAGCTTCTCCCCCTCGGGGGTCAGGTCCACTGCAACGCAGATGATCGGCACCGAGGCCAGCTGCGAGGCGACCGAGTCCGGCGCCTTGAAACGGCGGATCTTGCGCATGACCCGCCAGCGGTCGAACACCGTCATCAGGCTGTCCTGCTTCAGCTTGTGTGCCCGGGCGGTCAGCTTGACCTGCTGGGGATGGGTCAGGTCAAAGGCCATCTGCCCGGCCGACTGGTAGCGCCGCATCGGGTCCACGACCAGCGCGCGCAGGATGATCTCTTGCAGCCATTCCGGGATTTCGGGCCGGATCGCCCGCGGTGGCACCGGATCGCGCCACAGCCGCTTGCGCACGCCGCGCAGGGTTTCCGGCGTGCCCCAGGGGTTCTTGCCCGTCGCCAATGCGTAAAGCATGGCGCCAAGGGCAAAGAGGTCGGACCGCGCGTCGTCGCGGCAGCGCAGGTATTGCTCGGGGGCGATGTAGGGGTAGGTTCCCATCGGGATGGTGAATTCCTCGGCCAGAAGGTCGGGCAACTCGTCATGCCGCGACAGGCCATAGTCCACGATCACCATCTCGCCCGACTTGCGTTGCAGGAAGTTCTCGGGCTTGAGGTCCAGGTGGATGACGTGCTGGCGGTGCAGGTCGGCCACCGCATCGACCATCCGCGCGGCGATCTCGATCACGTCCGACAAGGGCAAGGGCGCCTGCTGGAAGACCTTGAGGAAGCTGTCGCCGTCGATCCGCTCGGTCACGATATAGGGCATGACTTCGAAGCCGCCGACGCCCATCACGCGGGGCACATGCGGGCCGGTCAGCCGCGGCATGATCATCTGCTCGATCTCGAAGCCGACGATGGTGGGGCCATCGTAGCCGTCCATGATGGTCGGCACCTTCATCACCAGCGGCGTGCGATACTTCGCATGCGTCGCCTCCCAGATCGTCGCGAAGCCGCCGACGTGCAGCCTTTCGCCCAGGGTGAAACCGTCGATCTCAAGTCCGGGATGCGGGCGCACGGGCATGGTCACTGTCCTTTGAGCAGGCGGATGGCAAGTTCCTCGGGCAGGCCCGCGGCGCGCACCTTCCGGGCGGCGGTGGCAGCGTCATAGGGCACCCGGCGGAAGGTCAGGTCGTTCAGCGTGGTGTCCAAGAGCGCCCAGGCCGCCTGTGGCACCCCGTCGCGCGGCTGGCCGACCGATCCGACGACGGCCAGCCAGCGCCGGCTGCGCAGAAGCGGGATGGGAAAGCCCGGGCGAAAGGTCTGCTGGCGCACCACGCCGCCCACGTCACAACTGGCCAGGAGCGGCACATGGACATGACCGCAGAAGATCAGCCGCGATTTCGTCACCCGGAACGACGGCGTCGCTTTGGTGTCCGAAGTGACATAGGTCCAGGCCTCCGGTTCGTTGGCCGAGGCGTGGACGAAGAGGATGTCGTCCACGTCCACCGTCAGCGGCAGGCCGGCCAGAAACCGGCGGTGGGCCTCGGTCATCCGGGTCTTGGTCCAGTCCATCGCGCGCTTGGCATAGGTGGACATCATCTCGGGTGCGCCCGCGGCAGCGTTGTCGTGGTTGCCGCGCACGCAAAGCGCGCCCTGCGCCACCAGATCGGCCGCCTTTTCGGCGCACCATTCCGGATCGGCGCCATAGCCGACCAGGTCCCCCAGAAGGACGATCCGATCCACCTTGCGTGCCGCGGCATCGGCCAGCACGGCCTCGAAGGCCTCGCGGTTGGCATGGATGTCCGTCAGGATGGCAAACTTCATCCGGCCCCTCCCAAGGCACTCCTTCGGCGCGACCCTATGGCCCGGGCCGAGGCGGCGCCATGCGACAGATCAAACGCCGCGGAATCATCTTTGCGCAAGAGGGACTTCGCCAGAATCTGCACTCGAATCCACGTGAACCTCAGACCAGCGAGGTGACCCACAGCACGTTGGCATCCTCGTCCGACAGGCTGACCACGTTGTGCCCCATCGAGGCATCGTAATAGGCGCTGTCGCCGCGGCGCAGATCGACCGGCTCGTAGAACTCGGTGTAAAGCCGGACGATGCCGGTCAGGACATACAGGAATTCCTCGCCGTCGTGGCGCACCCAGCCGCCGAATTCCGCCACGTCCCGGGCGCGGATGCGGGCGCGGTAGGGCAGCATCTGCTTGATCCGCAGGCCCGCGGCCAGCAATTCATGCTCATAGGTGGCGGTGACGCTGGCCTGCCCCTCGCCCGACTTGGTCACCGCCATGCGGCCGTTGACCTGGGCCCGCGACGGCGGGGTGAACAACTGCGGCACGCTGATCGCCAACCCCTCGGCCAGCTTCTTGAGCGCCTCATAGGTGGGCGACATCTGGCCGTTCTCGATCTTGGACAGGGTCGAGCGCGCCAGCCCCGCCTTGCCCGCCGCCTGTTCCAGCGTCCAGCCGCGGTCCTTGCGCAGGGCGCGCACGCGGGCGCCCAGGTCCAGGGGCTCGACATGCGCGGCACCGCCGTCTTCGCGGGCAATGCGGATCAGGGTCTTGGGGTCGGGGTGGGTCATGCGGCATCCTCCGGGAAACCGGAATTCGAAGTCGAATTCCGTCCCCGATTTCCGGCTTCGGAAATCGGTTCCCCGCCGTTACGCCAGCGCGCCCGGCCCTTGCAAGCCCACACCGGCGTGCTATCCCCCTGCCCCATGACCATGCCCGACCTTTCCCGCTTCAACCTGGCGGCCCATGTCCTGGCTGCAGGCGCGCAGACGCCGGACAAGGTGGCCCTTGCCATCCTGACCCTGACCGGTGCCGAACGCTGGAGCTATGCCCGGCTGATCCGCGCCGTGCAGGGCTGCGGCGGCTGGCTTCTGGCGCAGGGCCTGCGGCCCGGCGACCGGGTGCTGATCCGGCTGGGCAACCGGCCGACCTACCCGGTGCTCTACCTTGGCGCCATCGCTGCCGGGCTGGTGCCGGTGGCAACCTCGCCGCTGCTGACTGCCCCCGAGATCACCAGGATGGCCGCCGTCGTCCGACCCCGCCTGGCAATCCAGGCCGATGATGTGGTGCTGCCCGACGGCGTGCCCGCCGTCGCCGCCGACCTGGCCGCCTGGGAAGCCGCGTCGCCCTGCGCCTGGCACCTGGGCGAAGCCGAGCGCGAAGGCTATATCGTCTTCACCTCAGGCACCTCCGGTGCCCCCCTGGCCGTCCGCCACGCCCATCGCGCGATCCTGGCCCGCGCCCGGATGCACACGGGCTGGGAAGGGCTTGAGCCCGCCGACCGCCTGCTGCACGCCGGCGCCTTCAACTGGACCTACACCATGGGCACGGGCCTCTTGGACCCCTGGACGGTCGGCGCCACCGCCCTGATCGCTGCGCCGACGGTCGCGCTTGACCATCTGCCGCTGGTTCTGCGCCGGCATGATGCAACGATCCTTGCCGCCGTCCCCACGGTCTTTCGCCGGCTCTTGCGCGCCGGGGTGCACAACCTGCCCCGCCTGCGCCATGCGCTTTCGGCCGGAGAAGCCCTGCCGCCCGCGCTGCGCGCCGAGTGGCAGGCCGCCACCGGCACCGATATCCACGAAGCCTTTGGCATGTCGGAGATTTCCACCTTCATCTCGGGTTGCCCCGACCACCCGGCCCCGCCCGGCACCTCGGGCTTCCCGCAGCCCGGCCGCCGTGTCGCCGTGCTGGGCGAGGACGGCCGTCCGCTGCCCCCGGGCGAGGTCGGCGTGCTGGCCGTCTCGACCGCCGATCCGGGCCTGATGCTGGGCTACGAAGGGCAGCCGCCGCCACAAGGCCCTTGGTTCGCCAGCGGAGACCTGATCCACCAGGACCACGCCGGCGCCATCCACAGCCACGGCCGCGCCGATGAGATGATGAACTCCGGCGGCGTCCGGGTTTCTCCGCGCGAGGTGGAACAGGCCCTGCTGGCCCTGCCCGGCGTGACCGACCTGGCCGTGGCCGAGGTTGAGGTCGCCCCCGGCACCCGCGTGATCCTGTGTTTCTACGCGGGCCACCTCCTGCCCGAAGGCACCGCCCAGGCCTTTGCGGCCGAACGGCTGGCACGCTACAAGTGCCCCCGCGGCTATGTCCATGTGCCGGAAATCCCGCGCGGCCCGACCGGCAAGATCAACCGCCGCGCGCTGGCCGCGCTTTGTGCCGAAGGGGCGCCATGATCCGGCTCGACATCTTTTCCGACCCCGTCTGCCCCTGGTGCTTTGTCGGCAAGGCCAACCTTGACCGCGCGCTGGCGGCGCACCCCGACCACCCGTTTCGCATCGAATGGCAGCCGTTCCAGCTGAACCCCGACCTGCCGCCCGAAGGCGTGGACAAGCGCGGCTATCTCGAGGCCAAGTTCGGCGGGCCGGACCGCGTGAACGCCATCCACGAGCGTCTGCGCGAAGTGGCCCGCGCCGCAGGCGTGGCGCTTGACCCCGACAAGCCCAAGCGCATGCCCAACACCCTGAACGCCCATCGCCTGATCCACTGGGCCGGCATCGAAGGCCGGCAGATGGCCGTCGTCTCGGCCCTGTTCAGCGCCTACTGGACCGGCGGCCGAGACATCGGCCAGCCCCGCGTGCTGGCCGACATCGCCGCAGCCTGCGGCATGGACCGCGCCGCCACCCTGCGCCTTCTGGACAGCGAGGCCGACGCCGACGACATCCGCGCCCGCGACGCCGACGCCCGCGCCAAGGGCGTCAATTCCGTCCCCACCTTCCTGATCGCACAGCACTACGTCGTCTCCGGCGCGCAACCGCCCGAGCTTTGGGCCCAGGTCATCGAAGAGCTGCGAGCCAAGGAATGACCCCGACACGCGACAATCTGAGCCAAGGCGAGTTCATCGCCCTGATCGCGATGCTGTTCGCCACTGTCGCGCTGTCGATTGACGCCATGCTGCCGGCCCTGCCGGAAATTGCCACGACGCTGTCGCCCGAGGCGCCAAACCGCGCGCAACTGGTGGTGACCAGCTTCGTCCTTGGAATGGGCCTGGGCACACTCTTTGCCGGCCCCTTGTCGGATGCCTTTGGCCGCAAGCGGATCATCCTCTTCGGCTCGGCGCTTTATTGCCTGGCCGCGCTGGCCTGCTTCTTCGCCCCCACGCTTGAGATGCTGCTGGCCGCCCGCGTCGTGCAAGGCATCGGGTCCGCCGGACCGCGGACCGTCTCGATCGCGTTGGTGCGCGACCTCTTCAAGGGCCGCGAGATGGCGCGGATCATGTCCTTCGCCATGATGGTCTTCACCCTGGTGCCGGCGCTGGCCCCGCTGATGGGCCAAGGCGTGATGGCGCTGACCTCGTGGCACGCGATCTTCCTCGTCTACATCGGCTTTGCGGGCGTCACCATGGCCTGGCTGGGCCTGCGCCAGCCCGAGACCCTGCCCCGCGCCGCCCGCCGCCCGCTGTCGGTGGGCGCCCTTCTCACCGCCACCCGAGAGCTTTTCGCCCACCGCATCGTGGTCCTGTCGATCCTGTGCCAGTCGCTGACGCTGGGGGCGCTGTTCTCGACCCTGTCCTCGATCCAGGGCATCTTCGAGCAGCGCTTCGACCGGGCCGACCAGTTCCCGCTCTGGTTCGCCCTGATCGCCGCCCTGTCGGCCTCGGGGTCGCTGCTAAACGCCCGGGCGGTGATGCGATTCGGCATGCGCCGCATGGTGTCGGCCACATACGCCACCGTATTGGGCCTGACCCTGGCGCATCTGGCGCTGGTGGCCTTCGGCCTGATGCCCGAGGCGCTGGCCTTTCCGGCCTTCATCGCCTGGGGTGTCGCGCTGTTTGCGATGATGGGCCTGACGCTGGGCAACCTGAATGCGCTGGCGATGGAGCCGGTGGGCCATATCGCAGGCCTTGCCGCCAGTGTGATCTCGGCGCTGGCCACGGTCGGATCGGTGCTGCTGGCGGTGCCGGTCGGTCAGGCCTTCGACGGCACGCTGGTGCCGCTTCTCGCAGGGGTGTCGATCTTCATCGCGGCGTCGCTGGCGCTGATCCGGCGGGCGTAGGCTTCGCCGCCTCGGCCAGATCGCGGGCGATGGCGAAGGCGCCCTTGATGCGCTCGGATTCCGACTTCATCTCGCCCTGCAGCACGATCTTCGTCCCCTGCACCTTGGCCGCCCCGCCCTGCGCCTTGAGGAACGTGACTAGTCCCGCAGGATTGGCGAACTTGTCGTTGTGGAACTGCACCGTGGCCCCTTTCGGCCCCGCGTCCAGTCGGCTGATCCCGGCCCGCTTGCACATCGCCTTGATGCGCACGATCAGCATCAGCGTGTTCACTTCCTTCGGCAGCGGGCCGAAGCGGTCGATCAGTTCGGCGGCAAAGCCTTCCAGTTCCACCTTGGTTTGCAGGCCCGAGAGGCGGCGGTAGAGGCCCAGCCGGATATCCAGGTCGGGGATGTAATCCTCGGGGATCATCACCGGCACGCCAAGGTTCAACTGCGGGCTCCAGTCATCTGAAATCGTTGACAGACCCTGCAGTTCACCCGACCTGATCTTGTGGATCGTCTCTTCCAGCATGTGCTGGTACAACTCGTACCCCACCTCCTTGATGTGGCCCGACTGTTCCTCGCCCAACAGGTTCCCCGCGCCGCGCAGGTCCAGATCGTGTGACGCCAGGTTGAACCCCGCACCCAGAGAATCCAGACTGCCCAGCAGCTTGAGCCGCCGCTGTGCCTGCGGCGTCAGCGGGCTGCGCGGCTTGGTGGTCAGATAGCAATAGGCACGGGTCTTGGCCCGGCCGACCCGGCCGCGGATCTGGTACAGTTGCGACAGGCCGAACATGTCGGCGCGGTGGATGATCATGGTGTTCGCGGTGGGGATGTCCAGACCGGATTCCACAATGGTTGTGGCCAGTAACACGTCATACTTGCCATCGTAGAACTGGTTCATCCGGTCATCCAGATCGCCCGCCGCCAACTGCCCGTGGGCAATGACATACGACACCTCGGGAACGTGGGTCTTCAGGAACTCTTCGATCTCGGGAATGTCGGCCACCCGCGGCACGACATAGAAGGTCTGCCCGCCGCGATAGCGTTCGCGCAGCAGGGCCTCGCGGATGGTGATGGTGTCGAACTCGCTGATGTAGGTGCGTATCGCCAGCCGGTCCACCGGCGGCGTGGCGATGATCGACAGGTCGCGCACCCCGGTCAGCGACAGTTGCAGCGTGCGCGGGATCGGCGTGGCGGTCAGGGTCAGGACGTGGACCTCGGCGCGTATTTCTTTCAGGCGCTCCTTGTGGGTCACGCCGAAGTGCTGTTCCTCGTCGATGATCAGCAGGCCAAGGTTCTTGAAGCTGATCGACTTGGCGAGCAGCGCATGGGTGCCGACCACGATGTCGACCGAGCCATCGGTCAGCCCTGCCCGGGTGGCATTGGCGTCCTTGGCGCTGACGAACCGCGACAACGGACGCACCCGTATGGGAAAGCCGCGAAAGCGGTCGGCAAAGGTACGGAAATGCTGGCGCGCCAGCAGCGTGGTCGGGCAGATCACCGCGACCTGCATCCCCGACAGCGCCGCAACGAAGGCGGCGCGCATGGCGACCTCGGTCTTGCCGAAACCGACGTCGCCGACAATCAGCCGGTCCATGGGCGACCCCTTTTCCAGGTCGGCCACGACATCGGCAATGGCCGAAAGCTGGTCGTCGGTTTCCTGATAGGGGAAGCGCGCGGCAAAGGCCTCCCAGATCGAGTGCGGGGCTTCCAGGATGGGCGCGTGGCGCAGGGCACGCTCGGCCGCGACCCGCATCAGGCGGTCGGCGATTTCCTTGATGCGCTCCTTGAGCTTGGCCTTCTTGGCCTGCCAGGCGCCGCCGCCCAGACGGTCAAGCAACCCGTCCTCATGGCCATAGCGGCTGAGCAGTTCGATGTTCTCGACCGGCAGATACAGCTTGGCGTTCTCGGCGTATTCCAGCGCCACGCAGGCATGCGGCGCACCCAGTGCGGTGATCGTCTCGATCCCCAGATACCGGCCGACGCCGTGCTCGACGTGCACCACCAGATCGCCCAGCGAAAGCGTATCAACTTCGCGCAGGAAGTTGTCAGCCTTGCGGCGTTTCTTCGGTTTTCCGACCAGACGGTCGCCGAGCACGTCCTGCTCCGAGATGACCGCAAGCCCCGGCGCGGTGAACCCGGATTCCAGCGCCCAGACAAGCAGATAGAGCGCGCCCTTCGCGGCCGGCAGGGCGCGGAGATCCGCGATGTCATCGGCCACCAGGCCCTGGTCGGAGAGCAGACCCTTCAACCGCTCTCGCGCGCCATCGGACCAACTGGCAATGACCACCGGCGATTGTTCGCGCAATGTTCTAACGTGGTCGGCAAGAGCACTGAAAAGGCTTATCTTTTCCTGTTGCCTCTCAGGTGCGAAGTTGCGGCCGATGCGCCCACCCGCATCCAGAACCCCCGGCCCCGGCGCCTGCGGCAGGGGCGACAGCTGGATCACCCGGCGGTCGGCCATCGTGGCCTCCCAGGCCGCATCGTCCAGATACAAGAGCCCCGGCGCAACCGGCTTGTAGACGGTGTCCAGCCGGCCCTTGGCAACCATCGCCTCGGCCCGCGCGTCAAAGGCGTCGTCGATCGCCTCCCACCGCGCCAGACGGATCGGGGTGACCTGGTCGTCCAGCATCACGCTCGCCTCGGGCAGGTAGTCGAACAGCGTCTCCAGCCGGTCGTGAAAGAACGGCAGCCAATGCTCCATCCCCTGATGCTTGCGGACGGCGCTGACCGCCTCATACAAGGGATCGTCCGACCCGCCCGCCCCGAACTCGGCGCGGTAGTTCTGCCGGAACCGGGTGATCGCCTCGGGGTCGAGGATCACTTCGGAGACCGGGGCGAATTCCACCCTCGCCAGCTTTTCCAGCGTGCGCTGCGTGCCGGCATCGAACCGCCGCGCGCCATCCAGCACGTCGCCGAAGAAATCCAGCCGGATCGGCCCCCCCGGCCCCGGCGGGTAGATGTCGACAATACCCCCCCGTATGGCGAAGTCGCCGGGTTCGGCGACGGTGGATGCGGGGGTGAATCCCATCCGGCCAAGGAACGCGCGCAACCTCGCCTCGTCCACCCGGTCGCCCACCACGGCCCGGAACGATGCGGCACGGACCACATCGCGCGCCGGGACCCGCTGGGTGACCGCGCTGAGCGTGGTCAGCAGCACGAAAGGCCCGCCCAGCCCGTCAGCCAACCCGGCCAGGGCGGACATCCGGCGCGATGCGATTTCGGGGTTGGGCGAGACGCGGTCATAGGGCAGGCAGTCCCAGGCCGGAAACTCCAGCACAACGACTTCGGGCGCCGCCACGGCCAGCGCGGCCCGCATCGCCTCGGCCCGTTTGTCGTCACGCGCGACATGGATCACCGGGCGGCCCTTTGCCACCTCGCGCACCAGCAGGAAAGCGTCATAGCCCTCGGGCGCGCCACCCAGGATGATCCGTTCACGCGCCATGCCTGGTGTCAGTTCAGGATCGAGATGTTCAGGTTCTGATACATCCCGAACAGCGATGTGATGAAGATCGACACCATGCCGACGGTCTGAATCAGGCGGCGATGCACCATCAGCCGCTGATACAGCGCATCGCCGCGGTCTTCGCCGCCTTCGATCCGCAGCGCGGCCCTCAGCGACAGCCAGCCGACCGGCACCATCGGCGCCGCCAGGAAGAACAGCGCCTGGGCGAATTCGACCCAGAACCAGAACGCCAGGACCGCCAGCGCCGACAGCAAGAACGAGAGCACGGCGAAGATCGGAACGGCCGCGGTGCGGGCAATGCCCAGCAAGCGGCGGATGTTGATGCCCACCATGGCCTCGACATCGGCCTGCATCTGGCCACCGTGCCGCCGGGCGCGCTGGATCATGTCATAGGGCACGCCCAGAACCCAATGGCTGGTCGTGGACCAAAGGACCGCCAGCGCGATCCAATACCAGAGGTTCGAGAAGGATCGCATGTCGATCACTTCAAAGACGGTCTCGTACCAGTCCAAGGCCGGTTCCCTGTTCAGCATGTCGCGCCTGTGATCCCTTGAGGCGCGCGTCTTTCCATGGCAGGCAAGTGGCAGGGCTGCAAGCCCCCCCGCCCGCCATGATGGACCGATGATGCGCCCGATCTCCGCCCCCTGCCCCGCCCTGCGCTTCCGCCGCCTGCGCCGCACCGCCGCCCTGCGTGCCCTGACACAGGAGAACACGCTTTCGGTCGGAGACCTGATCTGGCCGGTCTTCATCCGAGACGGGCACGGCATGGAAGAGCCGATCGCCTCGATGCCCGGGGTCAACCGGATGTCGCTGGACAAGGTGGTGAAGGCGGCCGAAATGGCCGCGGGTCTGGGAATTCCGGCGATCTGCCTGTTTCCCTACACCGATCCGTCGAAAAAGACGGAAGCCTGCGAAGAGGCCTGGAACCCCGACAACCTGGCCAACCGGGCGATCCGCGCGATCAAGGCCGCGGTGCCCGAGATCGCGGTGATGACCGATGTGGCGCTGGACCCCTACAACTCGAACGGCCATGACGGGATCGTCCGCGACGGCATCATCCTGAATGACGAAACCGTCGAGGCGCTGGTGAAGATGTCGCTTGCCCAGGCCGAGTCGGGGGCCGACATCCTGGGGCCTTCGGACATGATGGATGGCCGGATCGGCGCCATGCGGGGGGCACTGGAAGCCGCGGGCCACAAGGATGTGGCGATCATGTCCTATTCGGCCAAGTATGCATCGGCCTTCTACGGCCCGTTCCGCGATGCGGTGGGCGCCTCGGGCGCGTTGAAGGGTGACAAGAAGACCTACCAGATGAACCCCGCCAACAGCGACGAGGCCCTGCGGCTGATCGAGCGCGACCTGCGCGAGGGCGCGGACATGGTGATGGTCAAACCCGGCATGCCCTATCTGGATATCTGCCGCCGGGTGAAGGACACCTTCGGCGCGCCAACCTATGCCTACCAGGTGTCGGGCGAGTATTCGATGCTGCGGGGCGCGGCGCTGAACGGCTGGGTCGATGGCGAGAAAGTGATGATGGAAAGCCTGATGTGCTTCAAGCGCGCGGGCTGCGACGGCATCCTGACCTATTTCGCGCCCGAGGCGGCGCGGCTGTTGCGCGGATAGGACCGTGCGGCGGCGTATGGTCCTTGCTGGCCTTGCTGCCCTGCCCTTCGCGGCGCCGCGACCCGCACTGGCGGCATCGACCCGCAGCTTCTGCATGGGCACCACGCGCTGGCCGCACGACCTGACGCTGCGCGCCCTGGGGCAGGTTGAACTGTTCCTGCGTGACCGCGCCGACATGGCCGCGCCGATGGTGCTGGGAGGCGTGCCCTGGGATGCCGCCGCCGACGGCACCGACTTCTCGGCCGCGCTGATGCGCGACCTGAGCTGGGCCGCGGCGCCGGGCCACCCCAAGCTGCTGTCTCTTGGCGCGCTGGACACGATGCGCCAGGGCATGGCGCTGAATTTCGCCGTCGCCGACAACCAGCCGCTGCCCGCCCGCTGGCAGGGCCGCGCCTTCGACGACCCGGAGGTCATCGCCGCCTACACCGCCTTCTGCCTGCGCGCGGCCGAAATCGCCCGGCCCGACTGGCTGGCGATCGGGGTCGAGGTGAACCTGCTCTTGCACTTCGCTCCCGACCTCTGGCCCGGCTATACCCGCCTGCACCGCGCGGTCTATGAGGCGGTGAAGGACCGCTTTCCCGAAACGGGCGTCTGTTTCACCATCGCCACCCAGCACTACATGGGCCGCACCGATGGCGCCGACGCAGCCCTCCAGCGCGCCGAGATGGCAGCGCTGATGACGCATTCCGACCTGGCCGCCTTTTCGATCTACCCGCATCTGCAGGACGATGCGCCCGACCCCATTCCCGACGGTTTCTACGACCCGCTCAACGATCTGGCCGCGCGCACCGGCCGCCCGGCCGCGATCAGCGAAAGCGGCACCTCCTCGGCGCCCATACGCTGGGGTTTGTTCGGCCGCATCCCCGGTAGCCCCGAATGGCAGGCCCAGGCGACCGAGGCGCTGTTCCGTTTCGCCGACGAAGGGCGCCACCGGTTTGTGGTGAACTTCACCAGCCACGACTACGGCCCGTTTCTGGCCCATATTCCCGAAGCGGACCGCCCCCTGGCCAGCCTGTGGGAACACTGCGGCATCCTGGATGCGCAGGGCGGCGACAAAGCGGTCACCAGGGTCTGGAACGACTGGCTGACGCGACCGACCGCATGATCCCGCCGATCGCGACGGGAGCGTCGCGAAACGCATGACAATCGCCGCGGAACACGCTAGATTTAGCGGCAAAGGGGCCGAGAACCCCCGGATAGGGCAGGAAAGGGCAGATCATGCAATACACCCGTCGTGGACTCATGCTGGGGGCGGGCTCAATGGCGCTGCTGACGGCGGCCTGCGGCAACGGCATCGGCTCGAACGGAGCCGGCCAGATCGATGCCCGCGTCGACGCGACACAGACCTATCTGTTCGAGAAGTATCCAGGCACCCGCGATCTCGCGTCGCGAGCTTCTGGCGTGCTCTACATGCCGCTGATCACCGAGGCCGGGCTGTTCTGGGGCGGCGGCTACGGTCGCGGCGCCCTGCGCATTCAGGGCGCGACGGTCGATTACTACTCGGCCACCAAGGCCAGCGTTGGCCTGCAGATCGGCGCGCAACAATACGCCCACGCCTTGTTCTTCATGACCCAACCCGCGCTTGAAGACTTCCGCCGATCGAAGGGCTGGGCGGCCTCGGCCGACTTGCGCTATGCCACGCCGGAAGAAGGCGCGACCATCGGCAAGGCCACCACCGAAATCGACCCCGTCGTCGCTTTGGTGTTCGGCCAGCAAGGGCTGATCGCGGGCGCCACCCTGGCAGGCGTGAAATACACCCGCATCATCCCGTGACGCCGCTTCGCGCGGCGACTCAACATCGCCGTGCAACCTTTTGTCTGGAAACGAAAAACGCCGCTACTTCAGACGCCGTATGAGGCTTGAGGTGTCGTTCCGGCCGCCGCCCATCAGTTGCACATCCTTGTAGAACTGGTCGATCAGGGCGGTCACCGGCAGCCGGGCGCCGATTTCCTCTGCGGTGTCGAGGCAGATGCCCAGGTCCTTGCGCATCCAGTCCACCGCAAAGCCGAAGTCGAATTCGTCCTTCAGCATGGTCTTGTGCCGATTTGCCATCTGCCAGGACCCGGCTGCCCCCTGGCTGATCACCTCGACCACCTTTTCACCGTCGAGGCCCGCCTTCTGCCCGAAGGCCAGCGCCTCGGACAGGCCCTGCATCAGGCCGGCGATGCATATCTGGTTCATCATCTTGGCCAGTTGCCCCGCCCCGCTGTCGCCCAGGCGACGGCAGACGCGGGCATAGGCCGCCAGCACCGGCTCGGCCCGGTCATAATCCGGTTCGGCCCCGCCGCACATGATGGACAGGACGCCGTTTTCCGCCCCCGCCTGGCCACCCGAGACCGGCGCATCGACAAAGCCCAGCCCCTTGGCGGCAGCCAGCGTCGCCAGTTCGCGCGTCACCCGGGCCGAGACCGTGGTGTGATCGATGAAGATCGCGCCCGGGTCCATGCCGGCAAAGGCGCCATCCGGGCCGGTGCAGACCTCGCGCAGGTCGTCGTCGTTGCCGACACAGGCCATCACGAACTCTGCCCCCAGGGCGGCCTCGCGCGCCGTGGTCGCGGTTGCCCCGCCGTGCCGGTCCGCCCAGGCCGAGGCCTTTGCTGTTGTCCGGTTCCACACCGCCACCTGGTGCCCCTTGGCCGCCAGGTGCCCGGCCATCGGGAACCCCATGACACCCAGCCCCAGGAATGCCACCTTCGCCATGTCTTGCCGCCCCCTGCCTCTTGAATTGCCCTTGCCGCGAGTTTCGACTACGACGCCAAGCCGGTGCTGCCGTCAAGAAGGACCCCGATGTTCACCCTGTTCCGCTGGCTTGTCCGCCTGGTGACCGCCGCCGCGGTGCTTCTGGGTGTGGCGATTGTGCTGGTCTACTGGTTCCTGTCCCGGTCGCTGATCGACTATGACGAGGATTTCGTGGTCGAGGGCCTGACCGCGCCGGTCGAGGTGGTTCGCAACAACGACAGCCTGCCGCACATCTTTGGCAAGACCGACACGGATGTCTTCTTCGCGCTTGGCTTCGTGCATGCGCAGGACCGGCTTTGGCAGATGACGATGCTGCGCCGCACCGCGCAAGGCCGGCTGAGCGAGATCTTCGGCAGTTCCACCCTGGGCGTGGACGAGATGATGCGCCGGCTCGACCTTTACGACCTGTCGCTGCAAAGCGTGCCGGCGCAGGACCCCGAGACCCTGGCTGCGCTGCAGGCCTATTCGGCCGGGGTGAATGCCTGGATCGAACAGGTCAGCGAGGGCACGCGCGGCCGCGGAGCGCCCGAATTCTGGCTGTTCCAGCCCGAGATCTCGGCCTGGGCGCCGGCGGATTCCATCGCCATCCTCAAGCTCATGGCGCTGCAACTGTCCGGTCACGCCGAGGCCGAAGTGCTGCGGGCCCGGCTGTCACTGCTGCTTGCACCCGAGCGGTTGGCCGACATCCTGCCGGAAGACCCGGGCAAGGGTGTCGCCGTCCTGCCCGACTATGCCGCACTGGTGCCGGGCGTCGGTCCGGACAGCCGCCCGGTGGACTTTGCGCTGGGGCCGTTCTCGCCGCTGCCCGTGCCGGGGCTGGAAGGCGCCTCGAACGCCTGGGCTGCAGTGCCGGCGCGCTCGGCCGCGGGCGGTGCGCTGCTGGCCAGCGATCCCCATCTCGGCTTCACCGCGCCGGCGATCTGGTATCTGGCGCGGCTGGAGTTGAAGTCCGGCGGCGTGATCGGGGCGACGATTCCCGGCGTTCCGGCGGTCTTGCTGGGCCGCAGCGAAGCGATGGGCTGGGGCATGACCTCAAGCTACCTTGATGACCAGGACCTGGTGATCGAGAAGCTGAACCCCGAGGATCCCGAGGAATACCTGCGTCCGGACGGCAGCTGGGCGCGGTTCGACAGCCGGCAGAGCATCGTCCTGGTCAAGGACGGCGATCCGGTGACGCTGTCCCTGCGCTGGTCCGAACACGGGCCTGTGCTTTCCGGCGCGCAGTTCGATGTCGGCTCCATCACCCCGCCCGGGCATGTCGCGGCGCTGGGCTGGACGGCGTTGTCGCCGGCCGATACCTCGATGACCGCGGCGCTGCGGCTGATGCAGGCCAAGACGGTGGATGCGGCGATCGAGGCCGGACGTCTGACCGTGGCGCCCAGCCAGAACATCGTTCTGGCCGGCCCGGACGGGATTGCGCTGCAGATGATCGGCCAGATGCCGGCGCGCGATCCGGCGCATCCCAGCCAGGGCCGGATGCCGGCACCGGGCTGGATGCCGGCGGTGGGTTTCAAGGGCATTCTGCCCTATGAGGACAATCCAAGCTTCCGCAACCCGTCCTCGGGCCTGCTTGGCAATACCAACAACAAGACCGTGGACCGGCCCTTCCCGAAGCATGTCAGCTTTCTGTGGGGCGACACGCAGCGCATCCAGCGCTGGCTGACGCTGATGAAGACGCGCGAGGTGCATACCCGCGAGAGTTTCATCGAGGCGCAACTCGACACGGTTGACCCGACCGCGCGGGCGCTGCTGCCGTTGATCGGTGCCGACCTGTGGTTCACCGGTGATGCCGCGCCCGAGGGCACGCCCGAACGTTTCCGCCAGCGCGCGCTGATGCTGCTGGCCGAATGGAACGGCGAGATGAACGAACATCTTCCCGAGCCGCTGATTGCCGCGGCCTGGATCCGCAGCCTGATGGACAAGTTGGTCCGTGACGAACTGGGTCCGATGGCCGACAGTTTCACCCATCCCGATCCGGTGTTCATCGAACGGGTGTTTCGCAACGTGAACGGCGCTGCGGTCTGGTGCGACATCATCCAGTCGGCGGCGGTGGAAAGCTGCACCGACCTGTCGCGGATGGCGCTGGACGAAGCCTTGCTGCGCCTGTCCGAGGACTGGGGGCCTAAGCTGGAAAGCTGGCGCTGGGGCGACGCGCATCAGGCTGCGCATGACCACCCCGTGCTCGGATCGGTGCCGATGCTGCGCTACTTCGTGAACATCCGCCAATCGACCAGCGGCGGCGACGACACCCTGCTGCGCGGGCGCACCGCCGGAGTGGGAGAGGATCCGTATCGCAACGTCCACGGCGCCGGCTACCGCGGCGTCTATGACTTTGCCGACCCCGATTCGAGCGTGTTCATCACCTCGACCGGCCAGTCCGGTCATCCGCTCAGCCGCCACTACGACGACCTGGGAGAGCTTTGGCGACGCGGCGAATACATCCCGATGAGCCTGGACCCGGCACTTGCCCGCGCGGCGGCCCTGGGTGTCATGGTGCTGTCGCCCGCCGCCGCGGCCGACTGAGCCTGAGCGTGTCCGGGCGCTGCCGTCTGCCGTCTGCCGTCGCGGCCGGCAAGGCCGGGCGCAAGCGTCGGACCAGCCGCCGGGCGGATCTGTCAGGATGCCAGTCGCAGACCGTCCTCTGCCGCGGGCCGCAGCGCTTCGTCGGTTCGGAACGGGGCGACGATGGCCGCCAGCGCTTCGGCTTCGGCGTGCAACGCGGCCTGGGTGCTGGCCGTCTGGTCGACCATCCCGGCGTTCTGCTGCGTCACCTGGTCGAGCTGGTTCAGACCGACGCTGACCTCGCTCAGGCCGGCCGACTGGGTGGAAATCGCGGCTGCAAGGCCCTCGGCCAGAGTTGCCACCGAATCGACCTCGCTGCCAATCCGGACAAGCGCTGCGCCGGTGCGATCCACCAGCTCGACACCCTTCAGCACCTGATCTGCTGCACCCTGGATCAGACCCTTGATCTCGCGCGCGGAATCAGAGGTTCGCTGGGCCAGCGCGCGCACCTCGGACGCGACGACCGAGAAGCCCCGGCCCGCCGCGCCGGCCCGCGCCGCCTCGACCCCGGCATTGAGCGCCAGAAGGTTGGTCTGGAAGGCGATGTCGTCGATCACCCCGATGATGCGCGAAATCTGTTCCGAGGAGTGCCGGATTCCGGCCATTGCCGCGACCGCCTCTTCCACCACGACCTGGCCTTCGCTGGCCTGGCTGCGGCTGCGACCCACCCCCTCGGCCACGTGGCGCGTGTCCTCGGCCGCGGCGCGCAGCGAGCCGGTCAGTTCTTCGACGGCGGCCACCGATTGTTCCAGCGTTGCGGCCTGGTTCTCGGTCCGGCGGGCCAGGTCCTCGGTCGACCGCCGCAACCCTTCGGTGCCGCTGCGCAGCCGCGAAGAGACCGCGGCAATGTTTCGGACGGTGCCGCCCAGAGTGCTCGCCAGGCGATTCAGGTCCTGACGGAGGACTTCGTAGGCGGCCGGAAAGGCGGTGTCGATCCGGACCGCGAAGCCGCCCGCGGCCAGTTCGGCAAGGGCCGCGCGCAGCCGCTCGACCATCCGCGCCTGATCGGCCTGATCGGCGGCTTCGGCGCGCGCGCGTTCGTCGGCGAACCCCAGCGCATCGCGCATTGCATCCAGGTTCCGCGCCAGTGCCCCGATTTCGTCCGATCGGGCGGTTTCGGGGATTGCGGTGGCGTAGTCGGCCCCGGCAACGCGGTCCACCGCCACGGCCACCCGGTGCAGCGGCAGGCTGATCGAGGCCCGTAGAAGCCAGGCCGCCGCGGCCGCAAGAATCGTGAAGATGATCAGGGCCTTGATCCGGATCGCCAGCGTCGCGTCGGCGATTTCAGCTCGGATTGGTGCATCCGACCATACGGTCTCGATACCGCCGATGGCCTTGCCGTCCTTGTCTGCCACCAGACGCACAATGGACAGACCGTCGTCGGAGGCGAATCCCTCGCCCCGGGACAGCGCTTGCCGGGCCAGATCGGCCAGCGATGCGGTATCGGCGGCCCTGTCGGCGGGCAGGACGGAAATCGCGGCGCCGGTCAGGTCAAAGACATAGACCGCCTGCGCAACGCCTTCGCTGCGGTCCAGCAGGGCCTGTGCCCGATCGGCGATGTCGGCCGGCTTGCGGAACTTGATCGCCGGGGCGATGCCGACGGCCATGCCGGCGGTCACCTCTTCGGCATAGCGGTGCAGGCCATCCAGGGCGATCTTGCCGGTCAGCTGGCCGGCCTGCCAGGACAGGAAGGCCGCCACGATGCCGGCGGTGGCACCGGCGATCAGCACCGCCCGCAGGAAGACCGAGCCGGCGCCAGGCAGGCGAAGGGCGGGGAGTCTCGACAAGGACAAACGCATCAGCCCGCCCTCCCCGCGATCACATCAGCGATTCGGCATCGACCCCGACGGTCAGCGTGCCCACGGCCTGGCCGGTGGCCGGATCGACCACGGTCATCGAGACCTGGCCCTGATAGCGCTGGGTCGATTCGTCCAGTTCGACCTCGGCGATGAACTTGCCGTCGGGTGCCGGGAAGACCTTGGCGAACTTGTCCTCGTCGCCTTGCCAGTAGTCCGAGGTCGCATCGGTGGCGGCGACGTTCAGGCCCCTGGCATCGGTGATGAAGACCTCGGTGATCTTTCCGCCGGCCGCTTCCACCTTGCCGCGCAGGAAGTCGGCGGCCGGGTTCTGCAGCACCCCGGAGATCAGCTCGGACCCGCCGGCACCGACCGAATCCTTCCAGTCCTGGTCAAGCGAATCGATCCTGGCCTGATCGTAGCCGGCGGTGCCGGCATTCTGCGCCACGATCGCCGCAACCAGCACCGGATCGTTGGCCCAGCCGGCAATGTCCGAGGTCAGGTAAGCCTCAAGCGTGGGGGCGAAATCGTCGGCAACTGCCGGCAGCGCGGAAACGAACAACGGCAAGAGAAAGAGGGAAAGGCGTTTCATGTCGGTCATCCTGCTGAAGGTGGAACCCGCCGAAACGGGCGGCCTTGGCCGCAGCATGAAGGCAGCAGGTTTCCGACCGGTTAAGCCGGCCGCGGCGGCGGCGGTCAGCGACGCAGTTCGGGTGTCAGACCTCGCGGAACCGCTTTTGCTGGCGCGCGGTCCAGAGCACCTCGACCTCCCAGCCGGTTTCGGTCTCGCGTTCGGTGGTGACGACGCCCTGGGCATGCAGCCAGGCGCGGCGGCGTCCGTCGGCGAAGGCCAGATGCAGGTGCCGCTCGGTCCGCTCTTCGTCGAAGACCGCGGAGATGCGGTCCAGCAGCGACGCGATCCCCTCGCCCGTCAGCGCCGAGACCGCCAGCACATCCGGCCGGCTTGCCGCCTGCACGCCCAGAGCGGCGCGCGCCTCGGGGTCCACGAGGTCCATCTTGTTCCAGACCTCGATCTGCGGCGTGGCGGCGGTGACGCCCAGGCTGGCCAGGATCTCGGCCACGTCGGCGGCCTGTTCGGCGGTCTCGGGGTGGCTGATGTCGCGGACGTGGCAGATCAGGTCGGCCGACAGCACCTCTTCCAGTGTCGCGCGGAAGGCGGCGACCAATTGCGTCGGCAGATCGGAGATGAATCCCACGGTGTCGGACAGGATGATCTTGCGGCCGGAGCCCTGCTCTTGCGGCAGCGTCACGCCGCGCATGGTGGGGTCAAGCGTGGCAAAGAGCATGTCTTTTGCCATCACCGAAGCCCCGGTGATGCGGTTGAAAAGCGTCGATTTTCCGGCGTTGGTATAGCCCACCAGGGCGACGATGGGGAACGGCACCTTGGCGCGGGCGGCGCGGTGAAGTTCGCGCGTCTTCACCACCCGGTCAAGCTGGCGCTTCAGCTTGACCACCTGGTCGTCGATGGCGCGACGGTCGGCCTCGATCTGGGTCTCGCCAGGGCCGCCGACAAAGCCGAAACCGCCGCGCTGGCGTTCAAGGTGCGTCCAGGCCCGCACCAGGCGCGAGCGCTGGTAGGACAGCGCGGCCAGTTCCACCTGCAACACGCCCTCGCGCGTGCGGGCGCGGTCGGCGAAGATTTCCAGGATCAGCCCGGTCCGGTCCAGCAGCTTGACGCCCCATTCCTTTTCCAGATTGCGCTGCTGCACCGGAGTGACCGTGCCGTCGACCAGCACCAGTTCAACCCCGTCGGCCTTGAAGCGCGCCTTCAACTCGGCCAGCTTGCCGGTTCCGAACAGCGTTCCCGGCGTGGCCTTGGGCAGGCGCACCACCTCGGACCCCACGACCTGAATGGCGGGTAGCGCCGTGGCCAGCGACACCGCCTCGGCCAGGCCATGTTCGGGCAGGCGCCGTCGGGACTGCGCCTTCAGGTCGGGATGCAGCACCCAGGCCCGCGTCGGCCGCGCGGCCGTTTCATAGACGTCGATCCCGCCGTCCTGGAACGGCGGGTCGTCATCGTCTTCTTCGGGGCGATCCGAAATCAGTCTTCGCCTTCGTAAAGGTTGATCGGCGCGCCCGGCATGATGGTCGAAATCGCATGCTTGTAGACAAGCTGCGACTGACCATCCCGGCGCAGGAGCACGCAGAAGTTGTCGAACCAGGTGATGACGCCCTGAAGCTTGACCCCGTTGATCAGGAAGATGGTCACCGGAACCTTGGCCTTGCGGACGTGATTGAGGAAAGCGTCCTGCAGGTTTTGCTTGTCGCCAGCCATTGTTGTTTTGCCTTGCGCGATGGCCGCGTTGCCCGCGGCGGTGTTGACATGTTTCGGGGCCCGACCGGCCCCGTTATCCGCAGGCGCTGCGAACGGGGCAAGTATTAAACGCGAATCGCAGAGATTCCAGCCCGAAAATCAGGCCGTTACATGTGCGGCTGCAAAGTGCGGCGCCAGCCGCCCGGAGCGATCATGGCGATCAGGGCCAGCGTCTCCAGCCGGCCGACCGCCATGGTCACCCCCAGTATCATCTTCTCGGCATCGGAAAGCACCGCGTAGGACAGGGGTTCGGCACTGGCAACCTGGATCAGCGGGCCGGTTGTGGTCAGCGCCGAGATGCCCAGCACCAGCGCCGGCTCGAAGGCCTGGCCGGTCAGCGTCAGCGCCGAGGTCACGAGGCCGATCGACAGCGCAAACAGCATGAAGAAGACCCAGGCCATGTAGGCGCCGTCGCGGCGCAGCCGCCGCATCTCGGTCCCCTGCCCGCCGACCGAGTTCGGATGGATGATCCGCTCAAGCTCACGCTTGCCCTGCTGCATCAGCGCATAGACCCGCAGCAGCTTGACGCCCCCCGCCGTGGTGGCGACGCCGCCGCCAACGATGGCCAAGCCCATCAGCATCAGCCCCGGCGGGCCAAGCCCGGCCCAGTCGCGCGCCGAAGACCAGTAGGCGCTTTCGTAGCCGGTGGTGGACAGGAACGAGACCGCGGTGAAGGCGGCGCCCCAGATCGCCCGTATCAGGCCTTGCAGCGTTGTCATCTCGCGCGGGGCGGGTGCATCGGACATCAGGTGGCGCGTCATCAGAACGACGACCACCAGCATGGTCAGAACCGCCGCAAAGCGCAGTTCCGGGTCGCGCCAGAACCGGCCGTCATGGGTTCCCAGGCCAGGCACCGGCATCAGCCGCCGGCTGAGCGCGAAGACCAGAAACAGCAGGATCAGAACCTCTCCGGCCAGCCCCGAGCCGGTGACCGACAGCCCGATCCCGGCCGAGACGCCCGAGGTCGACAGGGTTCCCATGGCATGGGTCAGGGCCAGAAGCCCGTCCTCGCCGGCGATCAGCAGCGCCACCCACAGCGCCAGCGTCAGCCCGCCATAGACCGGCAGGATCCTGATCGCATAGCGGCTGAGGCGCAGCGCCGGGTCGGCGACGCGGGTGATCTGCGTCGCTCCCTGCGCGCCGCGCCCTGGCACCCGGCCCGAAATCACCTCGGCCCCCCCCAGGTTCAGCGGCGCCAGGATCGCATAGGCGGCCAGCAGGATGAAGAACCCGCCCAACCAGGCCACCAGCGCCCGCCACAGGTGCACCGAGGGCGGCAGCCGGCCCGGTTCATAGACCGAGGACCCGGTGGTGGTGAAGCAGGTCATCATCTCGAACCAGGCGTTGCTCCAACTGGTGTCGGGCACCGCCCAGACCAAAGGCAAAGCCAGCGCCACCGGCAGCATGACATAGGCCCCGACCAGCGCCGCCAGCTGGCTGCGGGCCGCATTGCGCGGCCGCAGATTCGCCGTGGCAAGCCCCAGCATGACCGCGATCACCCCCAGCATCAGTGCCGAATAGAAGAACGCGCGTGCGGTGCGCAGGTCGTCCGAGATCAGCGCATGCGTGGCCGGCAGCATGGTCGCCAGCACCGCCCCCCCCAGCAGGACGACAAGCAGCGGCAGCGTGGTGAGCCGGGTCAGCATCTCCGGTCAGAAGAAGTCGATCGAGACCAGCAGCAGCCGCTCGACCTCGGGCACATCCTTGGCCATGGCGAACAGCGCGATCACGTCGCCGGCCTCGATCCGCAGATCGCCGGTGGGCTTGAGCACCTTTTCGCCGCCGCGCAGCACGGCACCGACCAGAACTCCTTCGGGGAATTCGATCTCGCGGACCAGCTTGCCGGCCAGCGGCGAGGTCGACATCACCTGGGCCTCGATCAGCTCTGCCTCGGAATCGCCGATCGAATAGACATGTCGCACCCGGCCGTGGCGGATGTGACGCAGGATCGACGACACGGTGGTGGCGCGCGGGTTGATGTAGGCGTCGATGTCCAGCGGCGCCATCAGCGGCGCCAGCGTCGGATCATTGACCAGGGCGATGGCCATCGGGCAGCCGGCCTGCTTGGCGCGGACCGAAACCAGAAGGTTGGTCTTGTCATCGTCGGTGACGGCAAGAATCGCGTCGGCGCGGTCGATGGCCGCCTCCATCAAGAGGTCCATGTCCATGCCGTCGCCGTTCAGAACGATGGTGCGCTGCAGCGAATCCGCGGCGCGCTCGGCGGTGGGCCGGTGCTTCTCGATGATCTTCGCCCGCACCCGGTCGCTGCGCGCCTCAAGCGCGCGCGCCACGCCAAGGCCAACGTTGCCGCCGCCGATGATGACGATGCGTTCCTTCTTCTTGTTCTTCTTGCCAAAGATCTCGAGGCAGCGATTGACGTCTTCGGAATGGGTGAAGACGTAGATCTGGTCTTCGACCAGAAGCTGATCGCCCGGTTCCGGCGCGAACAGCCGCCCTTCGCGCCGCACCCCCACGACGATGGCGCGCAGGGTCGAAAACAGTTCGTTCAACTGCCGCAGAGGCGTGTTCAGCACCGGGCAATCCTCGGACAGTTGCAGGCCCAGAAGCTGCGCCCGGCCGCCCATGAACACCTCGGTGTCGAAGGTCGCCGGCGCGGCCAACCGCTGCAACGCGGCCTCGGCCACCTCGCGCTCGGGGCTGATCACCACGTCGATGGCCAGTCGGTCCTGATTGTAAAGGTCGCTGTAGGCGTCCGACAGGTAACTCTGCGCCCGGATGCGCGCGATCTTCCGGGTGACGTTGAAGGCGACCTGCGCGATCTGGCAGGTCACCATGTTGACCTCGTCCGAGTGGGTCGCGGCGATGATCATGTCGGCGTCGCGGGCGCCGGCCTTTTCCAGCACATCCGGGTGGCTGGCAAAGCCCACCACGCCCTGCACGTCCAGCGTCTCGGTGGCGCGGCGGACCAGTTCGGCGTTCACGTCCACGACGGTGACGTCGTTCTTCTCGCCGGACAACTGGCGCGCGATCTGCCAGCCAACCTGGCCCGCGCCGCAGATGATGACCTTCATCCCTGGTTCCCCGATCGGCCTACGACGCCTTGCCTTGCCTGTTTCGCAGATGCGGCACGGGGGGTCAACGTGGCGGGCCCTTGCCGGGTCTCAGCTTTCGGCCTCTTCCTCTTCCTCGTCTTCGAAGTGGGCCGCGCGGCCACCCGATTTCGTCGTGGTCACCACGCCCAGGCTTTTCAGCTTGCGGTGCAACGCGCTGCGTTCCATGCCGACGAAATGCGCGGTGCGACTGATGTTGCCGCCGAACCGGTTGATCTGGGTCAGCAGGTATTCCCGTTCGAACAGCTCGCGTGCCTCGCGCAGGGGCAGCGTGGCAACCATGCCGCCCAGCACCATCCCGTCCGAGCCGCCGCCCTGGGCTTCCGGACCGGGCAATTCCCGCGCCTCGATCGGACCGCCGTTTTCGCCCAGGATGAGCACCCGCTCGATCACGTTTCGCAACTGGCGGATGTTGCCGGGCCAGGCCATGGTCTGCAGCATCGCCTCGGCTTCCGACGACAGCATGCGTGCCGGCAAGCCCTGGCTGCGGTGGAACCAGTCGATGAAGTGGCGCGCCAATTCCGGGATGTCCTCGCGCCGGTCGGCCAGCGAGGGCACCGCGATCGGCACCACGTTCAGCCGGTCATACAGCTCTTGCCGGAAGCGGCCGGCGCGGATTTCCCCGGGCAGGTCGCGGGTGGTCGAGGAGACCACCCGCAGGTCCACCCTGACCTTGTCGGTGCCGCCGGCCCGGGTGAACTGCTGTTCGGTCAACACACGCAGGATCTTGGACTGGGTGCCGGTCGGCATGTCGCCGACCTCGTCGAAATACACCACGCCGCCATGCGCCTGCTCAAGCAGGCCCGGTTCCACCCCGCGGTCGGGCGTTTCCCGCCCGAACAGGACCTCTTCCATCCGTTCGGGTTCGATGGTCGCCGAAGACACGCTGACGAATGGTGCCGCAGCGCGGTTCGAGTTCAGGTGGATGAAGCGCGCGGCCAGTTCCTTGCCCGAGCCGGGCTGGCCCGTCAGCATCACCCGGCCGTTCGACTTGGTGACCTTTTCCAGCTGCACCTTCAGCGCCTTGAAGGCGGGCGAGCCGCCGATCATCTCGGTCGCGCTCACATCACGCCGACGCAGTTCCTGGTTTTCGCGGCGCAGCCGGCTGGTCTCCATCGCGCGGGTGACCACCACGATCAGCTGGTCGATGTTGAACGGCTTTTCGATGAAGTCGTAGGCGCCTTGCTTGATCGCGGCCACGGCGATCTCGATGTTGCCATGGCCCGAGATGATGATGACCGGAATGTCGGGGTTGTCGCGTTTCACGGTCTTGAGGATGTCGATCCCGTCCATCCGGCTGTCCTTGAGCCAGATGTCCAGGACCATCAGGGCCGGCGGGTCGGCGTTGATCTCGGACATGCAGTCGTCCGAGTTGCCGGCCAGCCGCACGACATAGCCCTCGTCGCGCAAGATGTCGCCGATCAGTTCGCGGATGTCCTTCTCGTCGTCGACGATGAGAATGCTCATGCTGCGGTTCCCTCCTGGGTCGGTGCTGGCGACCCCATGTTCCGGCCCATCCGGCGCTTGGCCAACCGCGGCAGGCGGATCTCGGCCAGGGCGCCGGCGTGGGCCTTGCCGTCGAACACGGGCGCATCCAGCAAGGCGAGGGTGCCGCCGTGTTCCTCGATGATCTTCTTGACGATGGGCAGGCCAAGGCCGGTGCCCTTGGCCCGCGTGGTGACATAAGGCTCGAACAGGCGCGCGCGGTCAGGCGGCAGGCCGATGCCGTTGTCGGCAATGCGGATCACGCTTTCGGATTCGCCCGCCGTCATGCTGACCCGTATCTCCGGCACAAAGCCAGTGGGCGCACCCTTTTCCATAAGCGTTTCAATCGCTTCGCCTGCGTTCTTGATCAGGTTGGTCAGCGCCTGGGCGATCATCGTCGCGTCCAGGTGCATGATCACCATGCCGTCCGGAATGCCGGTGACGAAGCGCACGCCGGGTTGCCCGGCCTCTTGCAGGGTCACCGCATCGCGCAGCAACTGCACCAGATCGCTTTCCTTGCGGTCCGGCTCGGGCATGCGGGCGAACTTCGAGAATTCGTCGACGATCCGCCGCAGGTCATTGGTCTGCCGCACGATCACGTCGGTCAGGCTTTCCAGCTCGCCCGGCTCTTGCACCTGGCTGAGGAACTTGCGTTTCAGCCGCTCGGCCGACAGGGCGATGGGGGTGAGCGGGTTCTTGATTTCATGCGCGATGCGACGGGCGACGTCGCCCCAGGCCGCCATCCGCTGCGCCGTCACCAGGTCGGTGACGTCATCGAAGGCCACCACGTAGCCTTCCAGACGCCCGCTTTCGCTTTGCCGAATGCTCACCCTCACAAGCAGGCTTTCCAGCTTGCCGCGGCGGGTCAGCTTCACCTCTTCCTGCACCGCAGAAATGCCTTCTTCGCGCAACCGATCCAGCAACGGGGCGAATTCGGGCACCGCGCCGGCCAGCGCCACGCCGTGCAGGTCGCCCTCGATGTCCAGGAGACGTTCGGCGGCGCGGTTGGCAAAGTCCACGGTGCCGCCGGCATCCAGTCCGATCACCCCGGCGGTCACGTTGGACAGCACCGAATCGAACAGTCGCCGCCGCTGCTCGGTCTGGCGGTGGCTGTCCATCAGCGCCTCGCGCTGGCCTTTCAGCTGCCGGGTCATCTGGTTGAACAGACGCCCCAGCATGGCGATCTCGTCATCGCCCTCCTCCTCTTTTACCTGGACGTCGAGGTTGCCCGCGCCGACCTGCTGCGCCGCCCCCGCAAGCCGCCCCACCGGGCGCGACAGCCGCTCGGCGAACCACAGGCCCAGCCAGATGGCCGCCAGGATCAAGATGATCGCAAGGCCCAGGTAGATCAGGCCGAAGTTCAGCAGCAGACGTCCGCGCTCGCTTTCCAGCTGGGTGTAGAGCTGGACTGTCTCCTTGGTCTCGTCCAGCAGCGACAGGATCGAGCCGTCCACCTCGCGGCTGATGTAAAGGAATCGGTCGGCGAAGGTGTCCAGGAACACCACGGCGCGGAACTCGTTGTTCGGCCAGTCCTCGATCAGCACCGTCTCGCCCTGGCGGGCGCGCTCAAGGTCATCGGCGGTGACCGGTTCGAAGCCGAACAGGTAGGACCGGTCGCCCCGGGTCTTCAGCGTGCCGGTGCCGTCGATCAGATAGGCCTCCTTCAGCCCGCGCTGGATGGCATCCTGCCCCTGGCTCAGCAGCGGACGAAGCTGGTCGTCCCGCAGGAAAAAGCTCTTCTGCTTGGCCAGGTTGAGATAAGCGGCCAGCGCCTCGGCATCCTGGGTCAGATCCTCGCGCTGCTCGCCCTCATAGGCCTCGGCGGCGGCCAGAGACGAGCCGACGACCGACCGGACCCGGTCCGAGAACCAGCCTTCAAGACCCAGGTTCACCGAAAGGACCGCGAAGACCGCCACCAGAACCGTGGGCACCAGCGCCACGCCGGCAAAGACGCCGGAAAGCCGCAGGTGCAGGCGCGAGCCCGCCGACTGGCTGCGCCGGTCCGACACCAGCCGCGCCACGCGGTACAGCACCAGGGCGGCGACCAGCAGCACATAGACCAGATCGGCCAGCAGGATCAGTCGCAGGGCCGGTGAGTTCGCGCCCTGGCTGAACGGACCCAGCGCAAGAAAGGTGGCCACCACCAGCACCGGGCCCAGGAACACCAGCCCCAGGGTCATCGCCGTCTGCACGCGCCGCTGCCGCCGCAAAAGCGACAGTCTTGACCAGAATTCCCGGCGTTGCGCGCGTTCGGTTGGACTCATGGACCTGCAACATCTTGTGGCAACGGGCACTTGCGGCCGGTTTGCCACGCTTGATGTTGCGGTTTTACATCAGCTTGCGCCGTCGTGTCACGCGGATATCGAGATCGGTGATCTTCTTGCGCAAGGTATTCCGGTTGATCCCCAGCAGATCGGCGCATTTCGCCTGGTTTCCGGCGGTGGCGTCCAGCGCAATCTCGATCAGCGGGGTCTCCACTTCCTTCAGGATGCGCTGATAGACGCCGGCCGGGGGCAACTGTCCGCCGTGCAGGTCGAAGTAGCGTTTCAGGTGGCGGGCGACGCTGGCCGACAGCTTTTCGCCCTCCAGCGCCGATTTCACCGGCTCGGCGGCGGGCAACTGGCCCAGCACCTGTGCCACCTCGGCCTTGGTGATTTCCACATCGCTTGACGTCACCGCCAGCCGCCGCAGCGCGTTTTCCAACTGCCGCACGTTGCCCGGCCAGGCATGCGCCCGCACCATCTCGCGGGCATCCCCCGACAGGCGCCGGACCGCGCCCATGTCGCGCTCGGCGCGGGCCAGGAAGTGGTCGGCCAGCAGCGGAATGTCCTCGACCCGTTCGCGCAGGCTGGGCATGTGCAGCGTCACGCCCGCAAGGCGGAAATACAGGTCCTGGCGGAAGGTGCCGGCCTCGATCCGCTGGCTGAGGTCGGCCTGGCTGGTGGCGATCACCCGCGGCGCGTTGTCGCCCGGCATGTCCAAGAGCCGCACCGCGCGGGCCTGGGTGTCGTCGTCGTAGTCGGCCACCTCGTCAAACACCAGCGTGCCGCCGCGGGCCCGCGCGATCAGGTTCGCCGGGCCTTCGATGCCCTGAAGGTCGGCGCCCTGGGCCACCACGAAGGGCATGCTGCGGCGGTCGCTGAAATCATGGATGGCGCGGGCGAGCAGGCTTTTGCCGGTGCCCGATTCGCCGGTGACCAGCACCGCCAGATCGGTGTTCATCACCCGCGCGACTAGCCGGTACAGCGCCTGCATCCCCGGCGAGCGGCCGACCAGCGGCAGGTCGTCCGAGGGTTCCTTGACCGGCACGACGGCGGGCTGCGGCGCGCGGCGGCGCTGGTCCAGCGCGCGGGCGCTGCGCTTCATCAGGTCGGGGAGGTCGAACGGTTTCGGCAGGTAGTCGAAGGCCTCCGCCTCGGCCGCCTGGATCGCCGTCATGATGGTGTTCTGCGCCGAAATGACGATCACCGGCAGACCCGGGCGCATCCGTCCGATGCGGGGCAGCGCGTCCAGCCCGTTGCCGTCGGGCATGATCACGTCGCTGATCACCAGATCGCCCTTGCCCTCTTCCACCCAGCGCATCAGCGTCATCAGGCTGCCGGTGGCATGCACCTTGCAGCCTGCGCGGGTCAGCGCCTGGGTCAGCACGGTGCGGATGGTGCGGTCGTCGTCGGCGACAAGGATGGTGCCGTCCATGGCCTAGATGTCCTTCCGTTTGTCCTTGGGGGCCAGCGGCAGCGAGATGCGGAAGGCGGTGCGCCCGGGCACCGACTCCACGCTGATCCAGCCGTCGTGGTCGGAGATGATCTTCGACACCAGCGCCAGCCCCAGCCCGGTGCCGTTCTCGCGGCCCGAGACGAAGGGCTCGAACACGTCGCCGGCGATGTCGGGCGGCAGGCCGGGGCCGTCGTCGATGATTTCCACGTTCAGCGGCAGCGCGGCGGGGGTGCCGTCCTTGCGCCGCATCCGCAGGCTGACGTCATAGAAGGTGCGCAGGCGGATGGTGCCGCCGTCCGGCCGGCCCGCCGCCTCGGAAGCGTTCTTGATCAGGTTCAGGAACACCTGCATCAACTGGTCGGGGTCGGCCCAGGTGGGCGGCAGCGAGGGGTCGTAATCCTCGACGATGGTCATGTGCGAACCGAACCCCACCATGGCGGAACGCCGCGCACGGTCCAGCGCGTCGTGGATGTTCGCCGCGCGGCGGTCCGGCGGGCGCAGGTTGCCGAACTGCTCCACCTGCTCCAAGAGCTTCACGATCCGCCGGGTTTCCTCGACGATCAGGTCGGTCATCTCGCGGTCTTCCGAGGACAGCGACATCGACAGCAGCTGCGCCGCGCCGGAAATCCCGGCGAGCGGGTTCTTGATCTCATGCGCCAGCATCTCGGCCATGCCGATGGCCGATTTCGCCGCCGTCTTCGCCCCCATCGACCGGCCCAGCCGGTCGGCCAGTTCGCGGGGCGACAGGATCAGCAGCAGGATGCCGGGGTTGTCGTGCATCGGCGCCAGGTGCAGCGTGCACTGCACCGGCGCGCGTTCGCCGCTGGTCACGTCCACGTCATTGATGTTCAGCGCGGCCTGGTTCGCCCGCACCCGCGCCATCGCCTCTTCCATCGGCGCGTCGATGGCCAGCCGGTCCAGCACCGGCTGCCCGGTCAGCACCCGGGTCGAGGCGTTGAGGAAGGCCTCGGCCGCCGGGTTGGCCTCAAGGATCAGCCCTGCCTCGTTGACCAGCAGCGACGGCAAGGGAAGCGAAGCCCAGATCACCCCCGGCACCGGATAGGGCGGGCGATAGGCGCTCATGCGGCCTCCAGCTCGGCGAAGGTTTCGGTGACAAGGCGGATCACGCGGCCAGGGTCGGTCGCGGTCAGGATCGCCTCGCGCGCCTGCGGCAGGCCGGCCTCGTCCAGATACCAGCCCAGATGCTTGCGGGCGCAGCGCAGGCCCAGGGCACGGCCGTAAAACGAAAGCATGTCCTCGTAGTGCGCCACGATCAGCGCGGCGCGGTCGGCGCCCTCGGGCACCATCGGCGCGGGGGTGCCGTGCAAGGCGTGGGCGATCTCGGCCAGCCGCCAGGGCGCGCCTTGCGCCCCACGCCCCACCATCACCCCATCGGCGCCGCTTTCGGCAAGGGCCTGCCGGGCGGTCGCGGCATCCACAATGTCGCCATTGGCAATGACCGGAATCCGAACGGCGTCCTTCACCGCCCGGATCGCCGCCCAGTCGGCGCGGCCCTTGTAGAACTGGCAGCGGGTGCGGCCGTGGATCACCACCATCCGCACCCCGGCGCCCTCGGCCCGGCGGGCCAGCTCGGGCGCGTTCAACTCGGCGTCGTCCCAGCCGAGGCGAGTCTTCAGCGTCACCGGCACCTTCACGGCACCTGTCACCGCCTCGATCAGCCGCAGGGCAAGGTCCAGATCGCGCAACAGCGCGCTGCCGCACAGCCCGGTGGTCACCCGCTTCGACGGGCAGCCCATGTTGATGTCGATGACCCGCGCGCCCTGCCCCTCGCACCAGCGCGCGGCCTCGGCCATCAGTGCCGGCTCGCGCCCCGCCAGTTGCACCGAGGTCGCAACCTCGTCGAACCCCAGTTCGGCCCGCGCCCGCGCCTCGGGTCGCGCCCGCAACACCTCGTCGCTGGCGACCATTTCGCTGACCACAAGCCCGGCGCCGAACCGCCCGACAAGCCGGCGGAACGGCAGGTCGGTGATTCCCGCCAGCGGGGCCAGCAGGACGGGCGGAGTGATCGCAAGGGGGCCGAGGGTCAGGCTCAAGGGACAGGTTCCACTTCGGATGCGCCCAGCCTTAGCCCCCTGGCGGGGCAAGGTCCAAGGCGGCGGCCCCGATTGTGATGGAAAAACGTGCATTGCACAAGAAATAGGCGGCCCTGCCCGTTTTACCGACAGATTGTCGCTGCCGACCGGGCCGTCTGGACAAGCCGCGCGAAACCGGGATGCTGACCGAATGACAACCGCCTGCATCATCGTCGCCGCCGGACGGGGCACCCGCGCCGGTGGGGATATTCCCAAGCAATGGCAAATGCTTCGCGGCCGTTCCGTATTGGCGCATACGCTGCGGGCCTTCGCCGGTTTGCGCATCGTTCTGGTCATCCATCCCGATGACCGGGCGCAGGCCGAGGCGATTGCCCCGGGCGTGACCCTGGTGACCGGCGGCGCCACCCGCGCGCAATCGGTGAAGAACGCGCTGGAGGCGCTGGAGGGCAGCGGCATCACCCGCGTCCTGATCCATGACGGGGCCCGCCCGCTGGTCAGCCGCGCGCTGATCGGCCGGCTGGAAGCGGCGCTGGACAGCCACCCCGGCGCCGCCCCTGCCGTGGCGGTGACCGATGCGCTGTGGCGTGGCGCGGCGCGCCTGGTCGTCGGCACCCAGTCGCGCGAAGGGCTGTGGCGGGCGCAGACCCCGCAGGCCTTCCGCTTTCCCGAGATCCTGGCCGCCCACCGTGCCCATCCCGGCAATTCAGCCGACGATGTCGAAGTGGCGCGGGCGGCGGGGCTTGACGTTGCCATCGTCGAGGGCGACGAGGACAACCTGAAACTCACTTTCCCCGGCGACTTCGCGCGCGCCGGGCGGCTGCTGGAGGCCAGGGACATGGATGTGCGGATGGGCAACGGCTATGACGTGCACGCCTTCACGGCGGGCGATCACGTCTGGCTCTGCGGCGTGAAGGTGCCGCATGACAATGCGCTGCTGGGCCACTCCGACGCCGATGTCGGAATGCACGCCCTGACCGATGCGATCTACGGCGCCCTTGCGATGGGCGACATCGGCCGCCACTTCCCGCCATCCGATCCGCAATGGAAGGGCGCCGCCAGCCACATCTTTCTGGCCCACGCGGCGAACCTCGCGCGTGAGATGGGCTTTGCCATCGGCAACTGCGACGTCACGCTGGTCTGCGAACGGCCCAAGATCGGCCCCCACGCCGCCGCCATGCAGGCCGAACTGGCGCGCATCATGGCCGTTGAACCCGCCCGGGTGTCGGTCAAGGCCACCACCTCGGAGCGGCTTGGCTTCACCGGCCGCGAAGAGGGCATCGCCTCGATCGCGACCTGCGTGCTGATCAAGCCATGATGCACCGCATCGCCACCGTCTTCGGCATTGGCCGGATGCGCCCTGCCCCCGGCACCTGGGGCTCGGCCACGGCCATTGTCGCGGGGGTGGCGATTGACCGGCTGTTCACTGTCTGGGGCCTGCTGGCCGCCTTCGTCATCGTCACCGCCCTGGGCTTTCGCGCCTGCGCCGCCACCTGCGGCCCCGGCGAAGACCCGTCCGAAGTGGTGATCGACGAGGTCGCCGGCCAGTGGCTGGCGCTGCTGTTTCCCGCTTTCGCCTTCTGGAACCGCGGCATGGACAACTGGGCGCTGGACGCCTGGCCGGGCTGGGTTGCGGCCTTCCTGTTCTTCCGGCTGTTCGACATCTGGAAGCCGGGGCCGGTGGGCCGGGCCGACCGGCGGGGGGATGCGACAGGGGTGATGCTTGACGATCTCTGGGCGGGGCTGTTTGCTGGCCTCATGGTGGTGGTGATGGCAGGGCTATGGCACGGCGTGATGGGCATGTAAGCGCGGAAGAGGTGCTGGACCGGGCGCGCTATTGGGGCCTGCGCATCGCCACCGCCGAAAGCTGCACCGGCGGCATGATCGCCGCCGCACTGACCGACGTGGCCGGGTCCTCAACTGTGTTCGAGCGCGGCTACGTCACCTATTCGAACGCCTCGAAGGTGCAGCTTCTGGGGGTGCGCGAGGAAACCCTTGCGGCCCACGGCGCGGTCTCGGAACAGACCGCGCGCGAGATGGCCGAGGGCGCCCTGCAGCGCGCGGGCGTGGCCCTGGCGGTGGCGGTGACCGGCGTCGCAGGCCCCGGGTCCAGCGATTTCAAGCCCGAGGGTCGGGTCTGCTTTGCCGTCGCCCGGACCGGCCGGATGACCCGGGTCGAGACCGTTCACTTCGGCGCAATTGGCCGGGCCAAGGTGCGCGCGGCCAGCACGGAACACGCGCTGGCCCTGCTGCTGGCAGCAACCGAATAGCATCCTTGCCGCGGCGCCGGCGGCGAAGCCTTCGGTCGCCCGCCTGACGCGCGCCACCAGACCGCAAAGACAAACGCGCGCCGAATCATCGGCGCGCGTCGGTCTGTTGCCTGCTGGGAAGGTCAGTGCGCGATCTGGGTCGCCGATTCCTCTGCCGCCTGCCGGCGCGCGGCGGCCGCGGCTTCCTCGGCCACTTCATCCCATTCGACCGGCTCGGGCTGGCGGACCAAGGCCTGGGCCAACACCTCGCGCACATGGCTGACCGGAATGATGGCCAGGCCTTCCTTCACGTTGGCCGGGATCTCGGCCAGGTCCTTGGCGTTCTCTTCCGGGATGAACACGGTCTTGATGCCGCCGCGCAACGCGGCCAGCAGCTTTTCCTTCAACCCGCCGATGGCCATGGCATTGCCCCGCAAGGACACCTCGCCCGTCATGGCGATATCCTTGCGCACCGGGATGCCGGTGATCACCGAGACGATGGAGGTGACCATCGCCAGACCGGCCGACGGCCCGTCCTTGGGCGTCGCCCCGTCGGGAACGTGGACGTGGATGTCCATGGCCTCGAACTTGGGCGGCTTGACCCCCAGCAGGGGCGAGATCGAGCGGACATAGGACGACGCCGCCTCGATCGATTCCTTCATCACGTCGCCCAGCTTGCCGGTGGTCTTCATCCGGCCCTTGCCGGGCAGCTTGAGCGCCTCGATCTGCAGCAGATCGCCGCCGACCGATGTCCAGGCCAGGCCAGTGACGACGCCGACCTGATCCTCCTTCTCGGCCAGGCCGTAGCGGTGGCGCTGCACGCCCAGGTATTCCTCGGCTTTCGCGGGGGTCACCTCGACGCGCTTTTCCTTGCCCTTGAGGATTTCGGTCACGGCCTTCCGTGCCAGCTTGGCGATCTCGCGCTCCAGGTTCCGCACCCCCGCCTCGCGCGTGTAGTAGCGGATGACGTGGGTCAGCGCCTCGTTCGAGACCGAGAACTCGCCCTTGCGCAAGCCGTTGGCCTTGATCTGCTTCGGCAAGAGGTGGCCGATGGCGATCTCGCGCTTTTCGTCCTCGGTGTAGCCGGCAAGCGGGATGATCTCCATCCGGTCCATCAGCGGGCCCGGCATGTTGTAGCTGTTCGCCGTGGTGATGAACATCACGTTCGACAGGTCGTATTCGACCTCGAGATAGTGGTCGACGAAGGTGTTGTTCTGTTCGGGGTCCAGCACTTCCAGCAGGGCCGACGCCGGGTCGCCCCGGAAATCCTGCCCCATCTTGTCGATTTCATCCAGCAGGATCAGCGGGTTGGTCGTCTTGGCCTTTTTCAGGCTCTGGATGATCTTGCCCGGCATCGAGCCGATGTAGGTGCGCCGGTGGCCGCGGATTTCCGATTCGTCGCGCACCCCGCCCAGGCTGATGCGGATGAACTCGCGCCCGGTGGCGCGGGCGACGCTGCGCCCCAGCGAGGTCTTGCCCACGCCGGGCGGGCCGACGAGGCACAGGATCGGGCCTTTCAGCTTGGTCGAGCGGGCCTGCACGGCCAGGTATTCGACGATCCGCTCCTTGACCTTCTCCAGCCCGTAGTGATCGGCATCCAGCACCTTCTGCGCGGCGGCAAGGTCCTTCTTGGTGCGCGACTTGACGCCCCAGGGCACGCCCAGGAGCCAGTCAAGGTAGTTGCGCACCACCGTCGCTTCGGCCGACATCGGCGACATCGACTTCAGCTTCTTCAGCTCGGCCTCGGCCTTTTCGCGGGCCTCCTTCGACAGCGCGGTCTTCCTGATCCGCTCTTCCAGCTCGGCCGCCTCGTTCTGGCCGTCCTCGCCGTCGCCCAGCTCGCGCTGGATCGCCTTCATCTGCTCGTTCAGGTAATATTCGCGCTGCGTCTTCTCCATCTGGGTCTTGACGCGGGACTTGATCTTCTTCTCGACCTGCAGGACGGACAATTCGCCCTGCATCTGGCCGAACACCTTTTCCAGCCGTTCGGCGACGACCAGGGTTTCCAGGATGTCCTGCTTCTGGCCGACGTCGATGCCCAGATGGCCGGCCACCAGGTCGGCCAGCCGCGCCGGCTCGCGGGTCTCGGCGACGGCGACCAGGGCCTCTTCAGGGATGTTCTTCTTGACCTTGGCGTAGCGCTCGAACTCTTCGCCCACCGTGCGCAGCAGGACTTCGACGCTGGCCTTGTCGCCCATCACTTCGTCCAGCCGCTCGGCCCGGGCTTCGAAATAGGCCGGGTTGTCGATGAATTCGGTGATGCGCACGCGCGCCTTGCCTTCGACCAGCACCTTCACGGTGCCATCGGGCAGCTTGAGCAGTTGCAGCACATTCGCCAGCACCCCGGCGCGGTAGATACCGTCGGCCGCGGGATCGTCCACCGTGGGGTCGATCTGGCTGGAGAGCAGGATCTGCTTGTCGTCCTGCATCACCTCTTCCAACGCGCGGACGGATTTCTCGCGCCCGACGAACAGCGGCACGATCATGTGCGGGAACACCACGATGTCGCGCAACGGCAGGACAGGGTAGCTGGAGGGCAGGGTCTGTGTCATCGGGCATCCTTGCGTTGCGGCAGGGAAAGGCGGCCCCGACCATCGGCAACCGCCATTCTCTCCATCGGATCAGGGTTCTCTATTTGTGCCCTGCTGGCAGGGGATTCAAGAACCCGTCAGACACCCATTTTGACCTCATCGGCGGGTCGCCCGCAAGGGCGGGAAATCCACAATTGGCCATGATGCCCCCGGAGCCGCGCCGTTGTCGCCCGGCCAAGGGCTCAGTTCACCCGCCCGGCCTTGCGGATGCGGGTGCGCTCGCGGTCGATCATGGCGCGGCACGCCGGGCAGACGCCGTAGTCAACCAGTTCGGGATGGCGTTTGCCGGTGGTGAACGGATCGACCCAGCCATCGGCTCGCCGCAGTCCGCAGCAGAAGCTGCACTTGCAGTCAAATGCCCCCGGCAGCCAGGTCCAGCCGGGGCCGATCGGCGGGAACGACCGCGCATCCAGCAGATCATGGGTGACAAGCAGACGGTCGGCGCGCATTGCGGTGATGGTCATCCGCATGTCGCGCCTGAGGGTCGGGCTGTCACAGCGGTATTCGATGCGGAAGCTGCGCTTGAGCGCAAGCACGTCGTCCAGCACGCCGCGCATCACGTCCTGCGTCTCGGTCCCGACCAGATGGTCCTCCAGGTGGCTGCTCAGCACACGCGAGGCGCGGGCAAGATCGCCTTCGTTCTGGGCGGCGAAATCGTCCCAGTCGCCACCGACCCAAAGCAGCCGGTGGGTGCGGTCAAGCACGTAGAAGACCTGCAGGAACTTGACGATGGCGCACGTCCTTTCGGCGCGTCCTGCGGGCCGGACGCCAACGGGATCAGGCATAGCACGACTCAGCACGACAGCTCTACCGAAGTTTACACTCAAGCGGTGGAATCGAGCGGGTAAGTGCGACAAGGCCAAGAGCAGGCAAGTCAGGGTGACACAACGGCAATGTCTGTGCGAACATGCACATCGGGCATGTAAACTTTTCTGGACAGATTGACTGTCAGATCGTGCAGATTTTCGGCCCGGGGGAAGCCAGCGGCGGATCGACCCTTCTCGCCATTCGGGCGGCCTCGCCCTGCCACCGCCTTACTCCGGCCAAGGTCTGTCGCCACGTCCGGCGCGCTCTGTCCTGTCGCGCAAGGGCATTTGCCCTGGCACCGCCAGGCGGGGCGCGGTCGCCATTGGCCGCAATGCGAAATCAACCGGGGATCGCCGATGTTCAGAACCGCCCGCCTTGCCTTGCCCACCGCCCTGCTGCTGGCCGCAACCCCGGCCCTTGCCGAGCCGTTGCAGGCCTTCGGCTTCAGCCTGAAGCGGGCCAGGCCCGACGTCGAGGGATTCTACGTCGTGGACGGCTACGCCGCCGGGGAGATGCGGTCGCTGATCGGGCTTTACTGCGCGGGCAGCGTTGGCGACATCGTCAATGTCGGTCCGCCGAAGCGCAAGCGCGGCCTGATGCTGCAGAAGTTCCGTTCGACCTGCTCGGGCGGGCTGAGCGGACGGTTCCAGGGCAAGTCGGCCTCGTTCGAAATCGAGTTGATGCAGAAGGGCGAACACCGGGGCCGGCATGTGGCCGAGATCACCTCGTCGGACGGCAGCGGCAACGTCGTCTATCTGCGCGAAACCGTGGCACCCTGAGCGGCCTGCCGTCACAGCGGCGGGATGTCGCCTTCGGCCCGTGCGGCGTGGAATTCCGACGTGAAATCCGCAAGCCGCCCGCCGCCGATGGCGTCGCGCAGGCCCTGCATCAGATCCTGGTAGTAGTGCAGGTTATGCCAGGTCAGCAGCATCGAGGCGACGATCTCGCCGGCCCGAAAGACATGGTGCAGGTAGGCGCGGGAATAGCTGCGGCAGGCCGGGCAGGTGCAGGCCTCGTCCAGCGGGCGCGGGTCGTCGGCGTGGCGGGCGTTCTTGATGTTCACCTGCCCCCGCCGGGTCCAGGCCTGGCCGGTGCGGCCCGACCGTGACGGCAGCACGCAATCCATCATGTCGATGCCGCGCTGCACGGCGCCGACGATATCGTCAGGCTTGCCGACGCCCATAAGGTAGCGCGGGCGATCCTCGGGCAGGAAACCCGGGGCGTAGTCAAGGACGCCGAACATCGCCTCCTGCCCCTCGCCTACGGCCAGCCCGCCGATGGCATAGCCGTCAAAGCCGATGGCGGTCAGCGCCGCGGCGCTTTCGGCGCGCAATTCGCGGGTGACGCCGCCCTGCATGATGCCGAACAGGGCATGGCCCGGCCGGTCGCCGAAGGCATCGCGCGAGCGTTGCGCCCATCGCATCGACAGCCGCATGGAGCTTGCCACGGTGGCCTCGTCGGCAGGCAGCGCGGGGCATTCATCGAAGGCCATCACGATGTCGCTGCCCAGCAACCGCTGGATATCCATGCTGGTTTCCGGCGAGAGAAAGTGCTTCGAGCCATCGACGTGGCTGCGGAAGGTGACGCCCTCTTCGGTCAGCTTGCGCAGGTCCGACAGGCTCATCACCTGAAAGCCGCCGCTGTCGGTCAGGATCGGGCGGTGCCAGTTCATGAAACGGTGCAAGCCCCCCAACCGGGCGATCCGCTCGGCGCCGGGGCGCAACATCAGGTGGTAGGTGTTGCCCAACAGGATGTCGGCCCCGGTTGCGCGCACGCTTTCGGGCAGCATGGCCTTGACCGTGCCGGCGGTGCCCACCGGCATGAAGGCCGGCGTGCGCACCTTGCCGCGCGGCGTGTCGATCACGCCGCTGCGGGCGCGGCCGTCGCGCGCCTTGACCGTGAAGCCGAACCGTTCCGCCATGTCCATCCCCGCCTGATCCGCCGGGTGATGCGCGAAAATGCGGCGCTTGCCAAGAGCGGCGGCCGGCATGGCGCAACCGGCGCTAGAATGTCCTTGACCTTTCGGTCAGGTCCGCTAAGTCGACTGAATGAACGTTCATTCCTGCCCTTCTGGAACAGGCCCATCCCGATGACCCTGCTTGCCGCCCTGCCCCATGGCGCTGATGCCCGCAGCGTCGAAATCCTGGCCCGCATCCGCTCGGTCTTTGCCGACAAGGGATTTGACGGCGCCTCGATGCAGGATCTGGCGCGTGCGGCGGGTATGAGCGTGGGCAACTTCTACCGCTATTTCCCGTCCAAGGATGCCATCGTCGAGGCCATGGTCGCCTTCGACATGGACGAGATCCAGCGTGACTTTGCCGCCATCCGCCAGGCCGGTGAGCCGATGACGGTGCTGCGAGCAAAGATCGCCGAACATGTGCGCGACCAGTGTCATCCTGACGACGGCCGGCTCTGGGCCGAGATCAGCGCCGCAGCGCAGCGCAAGGCCGAGATCGCGCGCATCTGCTGCGGGATGGAGGATCTGGTGGCAGAAAACCTTCTCGACGTCTTCGCCCGGGCAACCGGACAGGGCGTCGAGGTCTGCCGCCAGCGTTTCGGCGCCCATGCCCAGTACATCGTGCTGATGATCAAGGCCGCCGCCACCCGCAACCCGACCGCCCGCTCGCCCGATCTGGATGCGCTGATCCTGCGCGGGATCGACGCGACCCTTGACGAAATCATTGCCCGTTCCGAAAGCTGACCCCGATGCGTCTTCGCCCCCTTGCCCTGGCTGCCGTCCTTGCCCTGGTCGCCGCCGCCCCGCTGCCAGCTCTGGCCGAGGCCAGCACCGAAGACCCCGCCGCTGCCGCCTCGGGTGCGGCCAGCCTTCCGGCCATCACCGTCTCGACCGCGGGGGTGCGCAGACTGTCCGACCGCATCATCGCCTCGGGGCTGATTGCGCCGATCGAAGAGGTGCAGGTGCAGCCGCTGATCGAAGGGCAGCCGATCGAGGCGCTCTTGGCCGACGTGGGCGACGAGGTGACCGAGGGCCAGGTGCTGGCCCGGCTGTCGCGCTCCACGCTGGAGTTGCAGCGCGCCCAGTCGGTGGCCGCGGTCGAGGCCGCGAAGGCCACCATCGCCCAGGGCGAGGCACAGCTTCTGGACGCCGAATCCGCCTCGGCCGAGGCCGCAAGGGTGGCCGAGCGCGCCCGCAAGCTGCGCGAACAGGGCTCGGCCAGCCAGGCAGCGCTGGACACCGCCAATGCCGCTTCGGTGTCGGCAACGGCGCGGGTCTCGGTGGCGCGGCAGTCGCTGGCCGCGGCGCGGGCACAATTGTCGCTGAGCGAGGCGCAGCTGGCCAATGTGGAACTGCAGTTGACCCGGACCGATGTGAAGGCGCCCTATGCCGGCCGGATCACCGACCGCAATGCCACCATCGGCGCCATCGCCACCGCTGCGGGCACCCCGATGTTCGTTCTGGAAAAGGACGGCGCGCTGGAACTGCGCGTCGATGTGGCCGAAACCGACATCCTGCGCCTCGCCCAGGGCCAGAAGGCCGTGCTGCGCGCCGTCGGCCTGGCCAGCCCCCTGACCGGAACGGTGCGGCTGGTGGAACCCTCGATCGATGCCACCACGCGGCTGGGCCGGGCGCGGCTGAGCGTGGATGCCTTTGCCGGGCTGCGCGCCGGCATGTTCGTCGAGGCCGAAATCCTGGTCACCGAGCATGACGCCCTGGCCGTGCCGGTCACCTCGGTCGGCTCTGAAAACGGGGCGGCCACGGTGATGCGGGTGACCGACGGCATCGTCGAGCGCGTGGTGGTCCAGACCGGCATCCGCGACGGCGGCTTCGTCGAAATCCTGTCCGGCCTGGCGCCGGGTGATAAGGTCGTTACCAAGGCCGGTTCCTTTGTGCGCAACGGCGACCGAATCGCGCCGGTCGCCGCGCCGGCGACGAACTGAGGAGAAGCAGGCGATGAACTTCTCGGCCTGGGCCATCCGCAACCCCGTGGCGCCGCTGCTGGCGTTCTTCATGCTTCTGGTGCTGGGCTGGCAGTCGTTCAATGCCCTGCCGATCACCCGTTTCCCGAACATCGACTTCCCGCTGGTCAGCGTCACCATCTCGCAGCCCGGTGCTGCGCCTGCGGAACTGGAAACCCAGGTCACCAAAGAGGTCGAGGATGCCGTCTCGGGCATCACCGGGGTCAAGAACGTGGTCTCGAACGTCTCGGACGGCGTTTCGACGACGCTGATCGAGTTCCGGATGGAAAAGCCCACCGACGAGGCGGTGCAGGACACCAAGGACGCCATCGACCAGATTGTCGGCGACCTGCCGGCCGATGCCGACACGCCGCAGGTGACGAAGATCGACGTCGAGGGTCAGGCGATCATGACCTTCGCCGTGACCGCCCCGGGGATGACCTTCGAAGAACTGAGCTGGTTCGTCGATGACACCGTGACCCGGGCCTTGCAGTCCAAACCCGGGATCGGCCGGATCAGCCGCTTCGGTGGCGCCGACCGTGAGGTGCAGGTGCTTCTGGACCCGGTCAAGCTGGGCAGCTACGGGATCACCGCGCAGGCGGTCTCGGGCCAGTTGCGCGCCACCAACACCAACGTCGGCGCCGGCCGCGCCGAGTTGGGCGAGGGCGAGCAGGCGATCCGCCTTCTGGGCGACGCGCAAGACGTGGACAAGCTGGCCGAGACCACCGTCGCGCTGCCTTCGGGGCGGCATGTCAAGCTGGCCGATCTGGGCCAGATCGTCGACACCTACGAGGAACTTCGGTCGTTTTCGCGGGTGAACGGCGAGCAGGTGGTGGTCTTCGCAGTGTTCCGCGCCAAGGGCGCCTCGGAAGTGTCGGTCGCCGAAACGGTCAACGCCTCGATCGCGGAAATCTCCGAAAGGAACCCGGGCGTCGGCTTCAATCTGGTGGACGAGACCGTCTTCTACACCTACGGCAACTACGAAAGCGCGTTGCATACCCTGCTGGAAGGCTCGCTTCTGGCAGTTCTGGTGGTGCTGGCCTTCCTGCGCAACGGGCGGGCCACGCTGATCTCGGCCATTGCCCTGCCGCTGTCGGCGATTCCGACCTTCTGGGTGATGGACCTGATCGGGTTTTCGCTGAACCTCGTCAGCTTCCTGGCCATGACGCTGGCGACCGGCATCCTGGTCGACGACGCCATCGTCGAGATCGAGAACATCACCCGGCACATCCGCATGGGCAAGTCACCCTATCGCGCCGCAATGGACGCCGCAGACGAGATCGGCCTTGCCGTCATCGCCACCAGCTCCACCATCATCGCGGTCTTCGTGCCGGTCAGCTTCATGGCCGGCATCCCGGGCCAGTATTTCCGGCAGTTCGGCCTGACGGTGGCGATCTCGGTCACCTTCTCGCTGCTGGTCGCGCGGCTGATCACGCCGATGATGGCCGCCTACCTGATGCGGTCCAAGGACGCCGGCACCGAGCACAGCCACCGCGACGGCCCGTTCATGAAGGGCTATCTGCGGTTGATCCGGGCGGCGACCGGGGCGTGGCAGGTGTCGCGAAAGGTGGCGATCGGCCGCTACTACCTGACCATGGTGATCGCCTTGATCCTGGTCTATTTCTCGGTGCTGGCGATGATGCGGGTGCCGGGCTCCTTCATGCCGCCCGAGGACGTGAGCCGGATCTCGATCTCGGTCGAACTGCCGCCCGGATCGACGCTGGACGAGACCGACCGCACCACCCAGGCCATGGTGGCCAAGATCTCCGATCTTGACTGGATCGAGAACATCTTCGTCCTGGGCGGCGCTTCGCCCAAGGGCGACCGCGACATCCGCCGCGCCGCGATCACGGTGACGCTGGTCAAGATCGACCATTCGCTGCTGCTGAAACTGTCGCAGCTGGGGCAGCGGATTCCGCTGATCGGCGGGCTGGTGCCCGAAGTCGAGAACAGCGGCCGCACCGTGCCGCAGAACGTGATCGAGGCAGAGGTGTTCCGCCGCCTGGCCGAGGTGCCGGACGTGCGCGTGGTCAAGCTGAACGACCGCGGCGAGCGCGACATTTCCTATTCCGTGCTGGCGGCGAACGAGGCGGACCTGAACGGCGCCGTCCGGGCCCTGGAAGAGGCGCTGCGCGGCGATCCTCTGCTGGCCAACGTCGCCAGCGAAGGTGCCCTGCCGCGTCCGGAAATCCAGATCACGCCGCGCAATGAGGAAGCCGCCCGGCTGGGCGTCACCACCTCCGACATCGCGGCGGTGGTCCGGGTCGCCACCATCGGTGACGTCGATGCGGCCCTGCCCAAGATCTCGATCGACAACCGGCTGATCCCGGTGCGGGTGCGGCTGGCCGACGCCTCGCGCGAGGATCTGACGCGGATCGCCAGTCTCAAGGTCTATACATCGACCGGGGCGCAGGTGCCGCTGTCGGCGGTGGCCGACATCCGGATCGCCGAAGGCCCGTCGACCATCGAGCGGCTGAACAAGGAACGTCGCGCCACCATCGGCGCCAACCTGCCGGTGGGCGTGGCTCTGGGCGAGGCCTCGGCCCGGTTCAAGGAGATCGCCGCTCGGGTGGACCTGCCGGCCTCGGCGCGGCTGGAGGAATCCGGCGATGCGGAAATCCAGCAAGAGCTGTTCGCCAGCTTCGGCAAGGCCATGATCCTGGGCCTGATGCTGATGCTGACGGTGCTGATCCTGTTGTTCGGATCAGTCCTGCAACCCTTCACGATCCTGTTCTCGCTGCCGCTGGCCATCGGCGGGGTGGCGGCGGCGCTGTTGTCCACCGGGTCGGCGGTGTCGATGCCGGTCCTGATCGGCCTTCTGATGCTGATGGGGATCGTGTCGAAGAACGCGATCCTCATCATCGACTTCGCCATCGAGATGCGGCGCCGCGGCTTCGACCGCTATCAGGCGGTGGTCGAGGCCGGCCACAAGCGGGCCCAGCCGGTGGTGATGACCTCGATCGCGATGTCGGCGGGAATGCTGCCCTCGGCCCTTGGCGTGGGCGAAGGTGGCGCCTTCCGCGCGCCGATGGCCACCGCGGTGATCGGCGGCATCATCGTCTCGACGGTTCTCAGCCTGGTCATCGTGCCGGCCTTCTATCTGGTGATGGACGATCTAAGCCGGGTGCTGGGCTTGGTCTTCAGCCGGTTCATCGGCCAGAAAGAGACCGAGGCTGACGCCCCCGCGCCCGAGATCCTGGCCGACCGCATCGCCCGCGGCCGCGACGAGATGGAGAAGCTGGAACAGCGGCTGGGCGCCGTGGAAGACCGCCTTGGCGCTCCGCCCCGGCCAGGCACGACCTTGCACGTGGCAGAGTGAAGGCCGGAATGAAGCCGGTTTTCGGGAGATCCTCGCTTCCCGGCCGCGGCCGGCCGCTGCGGCTTCAGCGCCCCGGCCACAGCAGAGCGGCTTGCTCTGCCGTATAGCGCCCGAGCGCCACATCTTCCGCCACTGCCCTCGGGTCGCGCGAGCCTGGGGCTCCGTAGCCGCCGCCGCCCGGCGTACGCACGCGCACCCGGTCGCCCGGGGCCAGCACGATGTCCTGCGCCTTGGACAGGTGTTCGGGGATCGTCACCTGGTCCCCGTAGTGGATCTCCACCCGGTTCACCGCCCCGTCCTGCCCGCCAAGCGCCCCCTTCGGCCCGCTGCGGCCGTGGTCCATGACAAAGGACGCCCGCGCCGTGCCGCGCAGGAGTTCGATCTCGTAATCCAGCCCGAAACCGCCCCGCCACTGCCCCGCCCCGCCTGACCCTTCGTGCAAGGCGTAGCGGCGGTAGAGAACGGGATACTTCTGCTCCATGATCTCGACCGGGGGGGCCTTGGAGATGCCGATGGTCGAACAGCCGTTGGCGATGCCATCGCCCCCGGCAAAGCCGCCGTAGCCACCGCCGGAAATCTGGTACATCACATAGCCCGCCCCGGTTTCCGGGTCGGTCCCGCCCAGGCCGAAGTTGCCCGATGTGCCCGCCGGGGCCGCCGTCACCCGGTCGGGGATCGCCTGCACCAGCGCGGCAAAGACCGCCTCGGCGATGCGCTGGCTGACTTCCGCCGCGCAGCCCGAGACCGGGCGCGGGTAATGCGCATCCAGGAACGTGCCCTCGATGCCGGTCACGTGCAGCGGCTCGAATGCGCCCGCTGAAATCGGTACGTCGGGAAAGATGTGCCGCATCGCCAGGTAGACTGACGACAGCGTGGTCGCGCGGACCGAGTTCATCGGCCCCATGCAGGGCGCCGAAGACCCGGTGAAGTCGAAGGTCAGCGCATCGCCCTTTCGGGTGACGGTCAGCGCGATGGTCAGGGGTTCGTTCACCACCCCGTCCGAATCCACATAGGCCTCGGCCCGGTAGCTGCCCTCGGGAATCAGCCCGATCATCGCCCGCATCTGCCGGGCGGCCAGATCGCGCATCCGCGCCACCGCTTCGGTCACCGTGTCGTCACCGTAGCGGTCCATCAGCTGCGCCAGCCGCTCGGCCCCCACCATCAGCGCGCTGGCCTGCGCCTTGACGTCGCCGATGCGCTGGTCGGCCACGCGGATGTTCGACTGGATGATCGCCCAGATCTCGGCGTCCAGAACCCCCTTCTTGAACAGCTTGACCGGTGGCAGCCGCAGCCCCTCCTGTTCGGCACTGATCGCCGATGCCGAGAACCCCCCCGGCACCATGCCGCCGGTATCCGGCCAGTGCCCGGTGTTCGACAGCCAGCACCAGATCCGCCCCCCGCGCCAGACCGGCATGGCAAAGCGCACGTCCATCAGGTGAGTGCCGCCCAGGTAGGGGTCGTTGACGATGTAGATGTCGCCCGGCTCCGGCGCGGCGGTAATGCCGTCGCGGATGCGCTGCACCAGCGTCCGGGTCGAGAACTGCATGACGCCGACGAACACCGGCAGGCCCTTGGAGCCCTGGGCGATGAGCGAGCCGTCCTCGGCCGAATAGATGCCGTCCGAGCGGTCGTCGGCCTCGGCGATCACCGGGGAAAAGGCGGCGCGGGAAAAGGTCAGGTCCATCTCGTCGCAGACCTGCTGCAGGCCGGCCTGGATGACGGCCAGGGTGACGGGATCGATCATGAAAAGCCCTTTCATCTGTCCTCAAATATCCCGGGGGTCCGGGGGCTGGCCCCCGGCCGCGGTCTCAAGCCTCGACCCCGACGATCAGGTTGCCGTCGGCATCGCCGGTCACCCGGCAGCCGGGATCGACGACCAGGGTGGTGTCCATCTGCTCGATGATCGCGGGGCCGGTCAGGTCCGGGGCCAGCGGCAGGTGGTCGCGCCAGTAGACCGGGGTTTCCACCCAGGCCCCGGCGAACCAGACCGGCCGCGTCGCCTGCGGTTCGGCCGTCGCGCGCCGCCCCACCGGGTCGATCAGCCGCGACAGGTCCAGTTCGGCGCGGCGGCCGGTGACGCTGACGTTCAGGTTCATCACGCTGGCGCGAATCTCCGGCAGCTCCACCTTGAAGCGGGCGTGGTAGGCGGCCTCGAACAGGCACTGCAACTGGTCGCGGGTCGGGGTGGCCGAGGGCAGCGCGACGCGAAGCAGATGCGTCTGGCCGACGAACTGCATGTCGGCGGTGTATTCGGCGCGGATGTCGCGCACCTCGATCCGTTCCTCGGCGATCAGCCGGCGGCCCTCGGCCTCCTGCGCCGCCAGCACGCCATGCGCCTCGGCCATGTCCAGCGCATCGAGCGGACGGTTCAGCGTGCGCACGAAATCGTGCCGCAGGTCGGCCACCACGCATCCCAGCGCGTTGGTGATGCCGGGGCGGGCGGGGACCAGCACCTTCGGCACCGACAACTCGCGCGCCAGCGCCACGGCATGCAGCGGCCCTGCCCCGCCAAAGGCGAACAGCGCGAAGTCGCGCGGGTCGGCGCCAAGGCTGATCGACACCATCCGCACAGCTCCCGCCATATGGGTGTTGGCGATGCGCACCACGGCCTCAGCCGCGGCTTCGACGCTCAGGCCAAGAGGCTTGCCGATCTGCTCCGCCATCGCCGCCCGTGCCGCATCGGCCGCCTGACCGAAGCGGGCGGCGGGCAGCCGGCCCAAGACCAGGTTGGCGTCCGAAATCGTCACCCGCGTGCCGCCCCGCCCATAGCAGACCGGTCCCGGCGTGGACCCCGCGCTTTCCGGTCCCACCCGCAGCATCCCGCTTTCGTCCACCCGGGCGATCGAGCCGCCCCCGGCGCCCACGGTGCGCACATCCACCATCGGGACATGAATCGGCATGGCATATTCCACCTCGATCTCGTTCGAGACCGGGGCCACGCCGCCGCGGATCATGGCGACATCGGTCGAGGTTCCACCCATGTCATAGGTCAGCAGGTTCGGCATGCCGGCCCGCCGCCCCGTCGCCACCGCCGCCATCACGCCCGAGGCGGGACCGGACATCACCGTCTTGACCGCCTCGCGCGCCACATGCGCCGCCGAGACCATGCCGCCGTTGCCGTTCATCACCAGAAGGTCGCGGGTATAGCCGCGCGCCTTCAACTCGCCGGCAAGCCGGGCGATGTAGCGCTCCAGGATCGGCTGCACCGAGGCATTCACCGCCGCCGTTACCCCGCGTTCGTATTCGCGGGCCTCGGACAGCAGGGCGTGACCGAGGGTGATATAGCCGTTCGGCCAAAGCCCCGCCGCGATTTCCCCGGCCCGCAGCTCATGCGCCGGGTTGGCATAGGCGTGCAGGAAGTGGATCACCAGCGCCTCGCAACCCTCATCGCGCAGTGTCCCCACGGCCGCCCGCAGCGCGGCCTCGTCCAGCGGCGTCACCACCCGGCCGCGGGCGTCCATCCGCTCGGGCACCTCCAGCCGCAGGTTTCGCGGAATGATGGGGACGAAGCGGCCCGACATGCCATAGGCCTGCGGCCGGGTGCGGCGGCCCAGTTCCAGCACGTCGCGGAAACCGGCCGTGGTGATGATCCCGGTCTTCGCCAGCTGCCGTTCAAGCACCGCGTTCGTCGTCGTGGTGGTGCCGTGCACGATCAGGTCAAGGTCGGCCAGGTCGGCTCCGGCGGCCTCGAAGGCCGCCAGCACGCCCGGCGCCTGGTTCGGCAGGCTGGTGGGCACCTTGGCCAGCCGCACCCCGCCCGAGGCCGGATCGAAGATCACCAGATCGGTGAAGGTGCCGCCGACGTCCACTCCGGCCACAAGCCCCGCCATTCAGACCCCCACATAGTCCAGGAACTGGCGCGCGCCGTGTTCCAGCTTGCGCGCCTCGACCATTTCTTCCACCCGGCCATGCGCCATGAAGGCCACCCGGTCCGCCATCTTCAGCACCGCGTCCACCCGCTGTTCCACCAGCACCACGGCCACCCCTTCCGCCTTGAGCCGCAAGACGGCGTCGCGGATCAGCGCGATCATGCTGGGCTGCAATCCCTCGGTCGGCTCGTCCAAGAGCAGCACCTTCGGCTCCAGACACAGCGCGCGGCCGATGGCCAGCATCTGCTGCTCGCCGCCCGACAGGGTGGCTGCGGGCTGGGCCAGACGCTCGCGCAGGCGGGGGAAGAGGGTCAGGACATGCTCGCGCACCTCGCGGCGGTGGCCGTGCAGCAGGCCGCCGACCTCAAGGTTTTCCGCCACCGTCAGCGGGCCGAACAGCCGGCGGCCCTGCGGCACCCAGGCCAGACCATGGCCGGGGCGGCGGTGGGCGGGCAGGTCGTGCAGGTCGATGCCAGACAGGCGTATGGTCCCTTCGGCAGTCTCGACCAGCCCCATGATCGCCTTCAGAAGCGTGGTCTTGCCGGCACCGTTGCGGCCCATCAGGCAAGTCACCTCGCCGGCGCGGGCATCGAAATCGACACCGCGCAGCACGGTGACCGGGCCGTAGCCGGCGGTCAGGGCCCGGACCTCAAGCACCAAGATAGGCCTCCTGCACGGCAGGGTTGGCGCGCACCTCGTCGGGCGTGCCACTGGCCAGCACACGGCCGAAGTTCAGAACGGTGATGCGCTGGGCAAGGTCCATCACCACTTCCATGTTGTGCTCGATCAGCAGCACCGCGACCTCGGGCACCAGACCCCGGACCAGCGCCTTGAAGGCGCCGATCTCGCCCGCCGCCAGGCCTTGCGTCGGCTCGTCCAGGATCAGCACGCGCGGTTGCAGGGCCAGACCCATGGCCACCTCGAGCAGCCGCTGGTGGCCGTAGGACAGGGTTCCGGCGGTCTCGCGCCGCAGGGTTTCCAGGCCGACACGGTACAGCGCGGCCTCGACGGCGCGGGAAAGGTCGCGGGCCGAGCCGCGGCCGCCCTGCACCGCCAGCGCGACGTTGTCGAAGACCGACAGACCGGGGAACACGCTGGTGATCTGGAAGGTATAGGCAATGCCCTTGCGGACGCGGGCATGGGCCGGCAGGCCGGTGATGTCTTCGCCGGCCAGCGTGATGCGGCCCGACTGCACCGGCAGGCGGCCAGACAGGAGCGAGACGAAGGTGGTCTTGCCCGCCCCGTTCGGGCCAATCAGGGCGTGGATTTCCCCTGCCGCCAGGTCGAAGTCCACCCCGTCCACGGCCTTGAGGCCGCCGAAATGCCGGGTCAGACCTCGAGCGTCGAGCAGGCTCATGGCAGGCCCCGCAGGCGGGTCCGCAGCGCGCCGAGAATGCCCTTGGGCGCAAACAGCACCAGGATCACCAGCGCCGCACCCACCAGGAACATCCAGGCCGAGGTGACCTCGGTCGCGGCCTCGATCAGCATGAACATCAGGATCGCGCCGAGAAGCGGGCCGGCGACGGTGCCGGCGCCGCCGAGCAGAACGTAAAGCATCGGCAGGATGGAATACTGGATGGTGGCGAAGCTGGCGCCGGCATAGCCGAAGAGGATGGCATAGGCGGCCCCCGCCAGGCCCGAGGCGGCGCCGGACAGCGTCAGCACGCCAAGCTTGGTGGTGAAGGGGTTGATGCCCAGCATCCGCGCGCGGTCCTCGTTTTCGCGCAAGGCGACCATCACCCGGCCAAAGCGCGACCGGACCAGCGCAAGGGTTGCAAGGAAGGTCACCGCAAAGATCGCCCAGGCCGCCAGAAACCGCGGCACATCGGTCGAGAGGTCGGCCCCGAACAGCCGGCGGCCGGTCGCCGGCAGGGCAAAGCCTTCGTCCCCGCCCGTGGTGGCGTTGAAGTAGAGCAGCGTCAGGTAGCCGGCCTGCGCGAACATCAGCGTCACGATCATGAAGCTGACGCCGGCGGTGCGCAGGGCAAGCACCCCCACGGCCAGGGCGGCGAAGGCGCCGCCGGCGAGGCCGAGGCCCAGGGCCGGCAGCGCGGCCAGGCCGGCGTGCCAGATCGGCAGGCCGGCGGCGTACATTCCGGCGGCGAAGAACAGCGCGTGGCCCAGGCTGAGAAGGCCGGTATAGCCGAAGGCCAGGTTGTAGCCCATGGCGAAGGTGGCCAGCACCAGGATGCGGGCCAGGTTGGTCATGTGATAGGGCGACAGCAGGAAGCCCGCGGCCAGAAGCAGCGCCAGGACGGCCAGATGGGCGGCCCAGGTCTTCATGTGCGCGTCCCGAACAGGCCCTGCGGGCGGAAGACCAGCACCAGCGCCACCAGCAGCGTGGCCAGGATCTTCGCCAGCGTGGGCGAGAAGAACATCGAGATCACCCCGTCCGACAGGCCGATCACCAGTGCCGCGACCAGTGTGCCGCGCAACGAGCCGAGGCCGCCGATGATGACCACGATGAAAGACAGGAGCAGCGGGTCGCCCCCCATCAGGTAATGCGCCTGGGTGATCGGAACGATCAGCACGCCCGCCAGTGCGGCCAGCCCGGCGCCCAGGGCGAAGGTGCCCATGTAGACGCGGTCGACGTCGATGCCGAAGGCGCGGGCGACATCGCGGTCGACCTGGGTCGCGCGCATCACCAGCCCGGCGCGGGTGTGGGTCATCAGGGCCCAGATGCCGGCCAGGACCACCGCGGCGGCGGCGATGACGAAAAGCTTGTAGCCGGAATAGCCGAACCACGGCAGTTGCAGGCGCAGATCGAAGGGCGCGGCAACCGGGCGGGCGTCGGGGCCGTAGACCGTCAGCGCGGCCTGCTGCAGCATGTAGAGAAGGCCGATGGTGGCGACGATGGTCGCCTCGGGGTCGTAGTTCAGCCGCTTCAGCACCAGCGCATCGGCCAGCGCCGCCAGCGCCGCCACCGCCAGCGGCGCCACTACCAGGGCAGCGGCAAAGGCCATCCAGGCCGGGCCGGGGATCAGGCTTGCCACGAACCAGGCGATCACCGCGCCCAGCATGAAGAACTCGCCATGCGCGACGTTCACCACCCGCATCACGCCGAACACCAGCGCCAGCCCCGAGGCCGCCAGCGCCAGCACGGCGGCGGTCACCAGGCCCTCCATCAGGGCAAGCAGCAGGAACGGTCCGAAGGCCATGGGGCGGGTCCGGGGATGCGGGATGTCGGGGTGGGGTTTCACCCCACCCCTGCGGGATCAGAACGACATCGCGGTGTAGTCGACGGCGTCGGGGTAGAGGCCTTCGTCGATGGTGGTGCTGTGCACCTTCACCAGCTTGCCGGCTTCGACCTTCGAGATGTACTGCGCGCCGAAGACCTGGTGGGTCTTGCCGTTGAAGAGCTTGGCCCCCTGCGGCCGTTCCAGCCCATAGGGCAGGTCGGTGATCGCCTCCATCGCCTCGACCAGCTTCTGGCGGTCGGCCGGCCCGGTGTAGCCCGCCGCCTCCATCGCCTGCTTGATGAAGTAGAGCGTCTCCCAGGTGCTGAACATGTGCGAATAGGTTGAGATGTCGGCCGGGTCGCTGACCGAAGCGCCCATGTCGTCCACCCCCACCGCGGCGCGGTAGGCCGCTTCGTGCTCCCCGGCATCGGCCGGTTTCACCCGCGGATGCGCCTCCCAGAAATGCGAGCCTTCCAGGAATTCCAGCCCCGACGTGGCGGTATCCACTGCCTCAAGGCTGTCGACGAAGCCGAAAAGGGCGGGCTTGGCGCCGGTGCCGTAGAACTCGCCCAGTTCCTTGACGAAGGTCAGCACGGCCGGGCCGACCATGACGTGATAGAGCACCTCTGTTTCCGCCGGGATCTGCGGGAAATAGCGGGTGAAGCTGGTCTCGGTCGGCGGAATGGCGATCTGGGCGATGACCTCGCCGCCCTGTTCCGCCATCGCCTTGGTGAAGAAATCGCGGTGGTCGTGGCCGAAGGCATAGTCGGGGAAGACCATCGTCACCTTCTTGCCCAGGTTGGCGGAAACCCAGGGCGCCATGGTGGAAATCTGCGCCCGCACATCGGTGATGCCGGGCTGCAGCGTCCAGCGGTTCAAGGCGCCGCTGGCGACATGGTAACCCTCGGAACAGACCAGGTAGGGCACCTTGAGTTCCCCCGCCCGCGGCGCGCTGCCCATCACCACATGCGAGAACAGCGTCCCCATCACCAGGTCGCAGCCATCGGACTGGGTCAGCTTGTCCACCACTTCCGCCCCGCGCTTGGGGTCGGTCGCGTCATCCTCGAACAGGATCTCGACCGGGCGCCCGGCAATGCCGCCGCCGTCGTTGATCAGCTTCAGCGCTGCCTGCGCCGTGCGCTCATACCAGCGGCCATAGCTGGCGCCGATCCCGGTCCGGTGCAACTGGAAGCCGATCTTGATCGGAGCGGCCTGGGCGCCGACCACCGCGGGCAGCGCCGTGGCCAGAAGCCCCGCACCCGCACCCATCAGCAGCGCCCGGCGGGTGGGCATCAGAAGCGAAGTCATGTCGTCTCTCCTCTGTTGGGCGGGCGCCTCTTGGCCGGGTCGCCTCGCGGTCAAGTTTGTATGCGTGCAAACGGCTTGTCCACGGAAATCTCACCCGACCCTGGCCGTGGACAGAAGCCAGAGACCGAGAACCGTATAGCCCACCATCAGCCCGGTCATCGGCAGATGCGCCAGTGCCCGGGTGCCCTGCCCCGCCAGCTTCAGCGCCAGCACGACCGCCAACAGATGCGCGCCCAGAATGGCCAGGAACTGGGTGCCGTAGATCAGCGGCATCACCTGCGGATCGGTCAGGAACCCGAACGAGACATAGAACGGCGGCAGGCCCAGCAGGCTGTCGCCGGTGAAGAACGGATCGTTCAGCGCGGCCAGGGTGTATTGCCCGGCAGTCAGCAGCATCACCAGGTAGTGTGCTGCATGATAGCCCGCAGCGATGGCCAGGAAGGACAGCATCACCGGCCCCAGCGCAAAGCCCCCGCCCCCGATCGCCCGGCCCAGCCGCACCACCCCCGGCAGCGCCAGCAGCGTCACCGCCCAGACCCCGAACAGCCCCGCCGTGTTCGCCCAGACAACGGCCGAGCGGCCGGTCGGCTCCAACGGGTTCTCGCCGATCAGCGCCACCCACCAGAAGGTCTCGTGCAGCCCGTCGAAGGTCAGCGCCGACAGGGCGAGGCAGACGAAGGCCACCTCGGACCGCGACAGCGGCGCCATCCCCAGCACCTGCGCGCCCGGCGGACCGGCCATCAGCCGGGCGCGGGCGCCGTCGACCGTCAGCCAGATGGGTGCGATCCGGGCGATGTAGCCGAAAAGGACGGTCAGGAACTCGCCCCGCTGCAGCCAGTCCTCGCCCTCGGCCACCGCCAGCGCGAAGATCGCCGCGTAGTAGCAGGCCGCCAGCGTCGCCAGCACGGCCGGATCGTCGGGGTAAAGCGACACCATCTGGAACCAGGCGAAGCCGGCATAGCCGGCCACCGCCGGCAGATGCCCCAGCCGCGACAGGCCGATGCCCCCGGTCCGGCCCAGAAGCTGCCGTGCAATCCGCACCGGCCCGGTCCAGGGATTGATCGGCCGCCAGAGGTTGCCCAGCAGCATCGACCCCAGCGGCACCGCGATCCAGACCCCGGTCCAGAACACCAGCGTCATCAGGTTGTGCATCGGGTCGCGGCTGCCGGTCCAGCCGATGAACAGCAGCCCCAGAAAGCCGAGGAAGCCCAGATAGGACGACAGGCTTTCCGGCACCAGCACCGGGCGGCTCAGCACCAGCCGTGGCTGCAAGGCGGGCAGCCGGTGCGCCGCGGCCCCCAGGACAGCCGTCAAGGCCACGGTCAGCGCGGCGGCGGTGATGTAGTGCCCGGTCGGCAGCGTCAGGATCACCGAGGGCGGCAGGGCGCAGGCCGCGGCCGCGCCGGGGAAAAGGCAGAGAAGCAGCGTCGGGGTCAGGCCCCTGCCCGTCATCTCAGACCGTCCTCCCCCTTGACCTGGCCGATCTCAAGCCCGCCCATGCGGCTGTGCACCCGCCCGCCCCGCGCCATGGCCAGCGCGAACAGCACCTCGCTGGCCCGCGGCCCGTCCTCGCAGGCCACCGTGATCACGTCGAACCGCGACCGCACATAGGCCGCGTTCAGATGGCCCAGCGGGATGTCCAGCGTGGTGCCCATGCCGCCCACCTTCATGGCGCTTGGCACGATGGCCCGGCATTCGCCCAGCCGGTCGCGCATGCCGTAGCCGCCCGAGACATGCCAGATCGCGCCATGCTCATGCTCGCCGGCCTCGCCGACGATGGCACCCTTGCCATAGGCGTCGATGCCGTCCCGCCCGCCCAGGGCCGCCACCAGCCGGTCGGTCAGCATCAGGGCGAGGGGCTTCAGCGCCTCCATCGCCGGCTGCAGGTCCGGCTCGTAACGCCCGGCGAAGGGATTGGCGCAGATTGCATAGACCGCGCCCTTCACCGGCGCCGGGTCGGCCACCGGCCCGCCCTCGTGGAACACCTCTTCCACCTGGCAAACGATCTTGCGCACCTTGAAGTCAGACACCCAGCTTCTCCCCTTCGGCAAGCGCAAGCGCCCCGGTCATCCTGCATTCACCCTGCAGGAAAAGCGCCGCCCCTTCAATCAATCCGCGCGCGGCCAGGCCCCGGGCGGCCCGCAAGCCCGCCGTCAGCGCCTGGTCCCGGTCCTGTGCCGAAAGAACCGGCACCGAAACCGTCACCAGCCGGTCGCCAAGGTCGCTGTCGGCCTGCACCTCGCAGGCCCGCCGCCGCACGATCCCCGGATGCTCCGGCAGATCGACCGCATTGGCCACCGTCGTCGCCGCCGCATCGGCGAGCGCCGCCGTCCGCGCCACCACCGTCACCGCATCGGCAATGCCCAGCGACAAACTGCGCCCCCGCCAACCCGAGGTGGCAATCCCCCGCACCGGCCCCTCGGCCCGCACCCGCACGCGGTCCAGACCCCCGGTCACGGCCAGCGCACAGACCAACTCCTGCCCCGGCGCCAGCCACAGCGCGATGTCGCCGCCGTTGTTGGCATAGGCCCGGGTCACCCCCGGCCCCGCCAGAGCCGCCACGATCTCTTCGGCCACCGCCCCGGCCACCGCCGCCATCGGCGTGATGAAGGCCGGCCGGAACGGCGCCACCGCCGCCGCCATGCGCCGTGCGATGCTGCCGGTCAGCGGCAAATCCACCCTGCGCAAGGCCGGCAGTTCCGCCACCAGCTCCGCCAGTATGGAAGCAAACCGCCCCGCCGCCCGGGCATGGGCCGCCCGCACCGCCGCCGCCTCGCCAAAGGCCTGCGCGACAATGTCGATCGGCCCGTGCTGCAGATGCAGCCGCCCCTCCGGTAACAGCGCCGCCAAGGCCCCGCTCATGCCAATTGCCCTTTGCCAAATACTCCCGCCGGAGGCATCGCGTTCACCGCCGGGGCCAGGGCTGCACACTTGCCGCCGTCGGATACTCGCCGCCCTCGGCCAGGGTCTGGTCGACCGTGCGGATGCTGTCCTCATGGCCGCCCATCGCGATGTAATCGGCGCGGGCCAGGGTGAACTCCAGGGGCGCCACCAGCGCCGGCGTCGGCACATAGCCGAAGGCGCCCTTCGGCAGCCGCGTCACGTCGACCATGAAGGTGATGCCGCCGCCCGGCCAGACATAGCACTCGGCCCCGCCGCTGGTCAGCCGGGTGACCCGCCCCTGGACCGAGCGTGTCAGCCGCACCGGGTTCCTCGTCACGCCGGCCCGCAGGCTGCCGCCCGCGCCGCCCATGAAGAGGACCGTGCAAAGCGAGGCCTCGCAGTTCTCGTCGATCAGTTCGACCGATGTCCGCAGGGCGTCGGGCAGATCGCGCCTTTGCGGCTGCAACGCCTCGTCCAGCACGTAATAGGCGAACTCCTCGCCGGTGGTCGAGACCATCAGCAGCGTCAGCCCCGGCCGCGCGCCCTTCTTCGGGTTCCACTCGCCAAGGATTTCCAGCGGATCGGTCAGCTTCGTGCCGCCCCAGCCCAGCCCGGGCTCGGAGACCTTGAAATACCGCCCCGGCGTGCTGCGGTGGCCCTTGATGCGGATGCCGGTGGGCGGCCAGCCCAGCACCTTGCCGGCCTGATGCTCAGAGACGACGCCGGTGATGTGGTCGTCGACCACCACCACCTCGTCGACCAGGCCCTGCCATTGCACCGCGAACATGCCGATGGTGGCCGAGCCGCAGCCGACCCGCATCCGCCGCTCCGGCACGCCGTCGACGATTGGCGGCTGGCCGGCCTGGACGATGACCGAGGAGCCGTGGTCGACCACCATCTCGACCGCCTCGCCGTTGCACAGCCGCAGAAGGGCGTCGCAGGTGATGCGGCCTTCGGCCTTGGAGCCGCCGGTCAGGTGGTGCACGCCACCAAGCGACAGCATCTGCGACCCGTATTCGGCGGTGCAGACATGGCCGATGACTTCGCCTTGCACCCGCACCTTGGCGCCCTCATGCCCAAGGAAGCGGTCAGTGTCGATCTTCACCTTGACGCCGCAGTAGGAAAAGATCGCCTCGGTCACCACGGTCACCATGTCGGCGCCGTCGATCCGGCTGGAGACGATGAAGGGCGCGGGTTTGTAGTCCGGGTAGGTGGTGCCCGAGCCAATGCCGGTGACAAAGCTGTCGGCCGGCACCGGCGCGCCGTCCCAGTCGCGGACGGCAAAGGGGACGATGCGGGCGCCACCTTCCAGTGCGTGGCTGAGCAGGATCACCGGATCGGTGCGGGTGATGCGGCCGGCCTCGTTGGCGTAGCGGTCGCAGGCGCCGGTCTGGCCGGGCGCAATGTAGCACATCACCGGGCAGGCATCGCAGCGGATCTTTTCGGGCGCTTCAGGCAGGGGCGCTTCAGACATGGGCGCGGCTCCGGGTGGGGCCGGAGGCCGGGGGTTTCACACCCCCGGACCCCCGTGGGATATTTGAGGACAGATGAAAGGGGCGGTCATTCCCGGCCCTCCAGCGCGGCGAGGATGCGGTGCGGCAGCGCCGGGGTGCGGGTGAGGCTGGCGCCGGTGGCGTGGCGGATCGCGTTCAGGATCGCCGGGGCGGTGGGGATCAGGACGTGTTCGCCCAGACCCTTGGCGCCGAAGGGGCCTTCGGGATCGGGGATCTCCAGGATCAGGCTGTCGATCGGGGGCACGTCGCCGGTGGTGGGGATCAGGTAGTCGTGCAGGTTCTCGGTCCGGCCCGAAAGGTAGTCTTCCATCAGCGCAAGACCGATGCCTTGGGCGATGCCGCCCTCGATCTGGCCGGTCACCAGTTGCGGGTTGATCGCGCGGCCGACGTCGTGGGCGGCGGTGATGCGGTGCAGCGTCACGGTGCCAAGCGCAGGATCGACCGACAGTTCCACCAGTTGCGCGCCGTAGCCGTAGACGGCGTAAGGCGTGCCCTGGCCGTTGGCGTCGAGCTTGGTCGTCGGCGGATCATAGGTTTCCTCGGCCGAGACGGCATAGCCGCGCGGGTCGGTCGGCAGGGTGGCAAGGTCGATCACGCGCCGGGTGGCGCCTTCGGTGACCGTCACCTTGCCGGGGGCAAGGGTCAGCGTCGCGCCCTGCCCCGCATTGGCCAGCCGCAGCAGCGCCGCGCGCAAGGAGCCGCCCGCCTTCTGCGCGGCCTTGCCGGAAACATAGGTCTGCCGGCTGGCGCTGGTCTTGCCGGCATCCGGGGTGATCGCGGTATCGCCCCCCAGCAGGCGCAGGGCATGGACCGGGACGCCCAGGGCATCGGCGGCGATCTGGGCGATCACCGTGTTGGACCCCTGGCCGATATCGGTGGCGCCCTGATGCAGGACGATGTCGCCGGCCCTTGTGAGGCCGATGCGGATGGTGGAGGGGTTCGGCAGCGCGGTGTTGCCGCAGCCATACCAGCAGGAGGCGACGCCGACGCCGCGACCGGGGGCCTGCGCGGCCCAGTCGAGGGCCTCGCGCCAGCGCGGACGCAGCGCCTCAAGGCAGGGGCCGATGCCCACGGCCTGCAGGACCTGCCCCGTGGCACTGGCATCGCCATCGCGCAGGGCGTTCAGGATGCGGAACTCCAGCCGGTCGAGGCCGGCCTGTCCGGCCAGCCGGTCGTACAGGGTTTCCTGCCACAGCGCCCCCTGCGGCACGCCAAAGCCGCGGAAGGCGCCCGAGACCGGACCATGAGTGTGCACGGCGCGGGCGCGGGCGGTGATGTGGGGGGTGCGGTAGGGGCCCGAGACGTGAACGGGCACCCGGTTCGCCACCGTCGGGCCCCAGCTGGAATAGGCGCCGGTGTTGAAGCGGCCCTCGAAGTCCAGGCCGGTGATGCGCCCTTGCGCATCGCAGCCGATCCGGCCCGTCATCTCGGCCGGGTGGCGCTTGGTCGTCGAGGCCATGCTTTCGCCGCGGCTGTAGACCATCCGCGCCGGCCGGCCGGTCTTCAGCGCCACGAGCCCGATCAGCGGTTGCAGGCTGATATCCAGCTTGGAGCCGAAGCCGCCCCCCACGGCGGACGGGATGATCCGCACCCGCTCCAGCGGCAGGCCCAGGATCAGCGCGGTGTCTTCGCGGTCCATCCCCGGGGCCTGGGTGCAGGCGCGGATGACGAGGGTATCGCCGTCCATCCAGGCCACGCCGGCCTCGGGCTCGATATAGGCGTGTTCGACGTATTGGGTGGTGAAGCGGCCTTCGACAACATGGGCCGATGCCGCCAGCGCCGCGCCGGCGTCGCCCTTCTGCACCCGGCCTTCGATCAGCAGGTTCGCGGCGCGGTCGGGGTGCAGGAGGGGTGCGCCGTCCGCTTCCGCCTCGGCGGGAGTCAGCAGCGGGGGAATTTCGGTCCAGCTGACGGGGAAGCCGTCGAGGCGGGCCTCCGCGCCCGGCTCGAACGCCACCAGCGCCACGCATTCGCCGCGGAAGCGGGCGGGCGAGGCCGCGATGGCGGGCTGGTCGGCGAAGGGCGGGATGACGGAAAAGGCGTTGCGGCCGGGGATGTCGGCGGCGGTGAAGACGCCGGCCACGCCGGGGCGGGCGGCCCAGGCGGCCAGGTCGCCGAAGCCAAATTCGGCATGGGCGTGCGGCGAGCGCACCGCCTTGACGATCAGCGCGCCTTCGGGGGCGAAGTCGGCGCCGAAGACATCGCCCGCCACCTTGGCGGCACCGTCCAGCCGGGCAATGGCGCAGCCCACCGCCTGCCCGGCCGGCGGGGCCTCGGTCGCGCCTGCCGGTGTGGCATCGCAGACCGCGGCCAGGATCTTGCGGTAGCCGGTGCAGCGGCACAGCACACCGCCCAGGGCCTCCATCGCCTCGGCCTCGCTGGGCCGCGGGGTGCGCACCAAGAGTTCCGCCCCGGCGATCAGCATGCCCGGCGTGCAGATGCCGCATTGCGCCGCCCCATGGCGCAGGAAGGCGTCCTTCAGGCGGAGCAGTTCCGGCGTCTCGCCCTCGACCGTCACGATCTCGGCGCCGTCGGCCTGGGCCACCGGCACCAGACAGGCGCAGACCGACCGGCCGTCCATCAGCACCGTGCAGGCCCCGCAGTCGCCGGCATCGCAGCCGACCTTGGTGCCCCGCGCGCCCAGCCGTTCGCGCAAGACCTCGGACAGCCGCTCGCCCCCCGGGGCATCGACCCCGACATCCTTGCCGTTCAGGCGGAAGCGGATCACAGGCACCTCCCCACGGCGCGGGCCACCAGTTCGACAGCCGCCGACCGGCGATAGGCGGCGGTCGCGCGCACATCGTCAATCGGCGACAGTGCCGAGAAATCGGCGGCGCGGGCGCGATCCACGGCCCCCTGCACCGGGCCGACCAAGGCCGCCTCGACCGGCGCCAGCCGCAAGGCAACCGGCCCGCAGGCGCCAACCGAAACGGCAGCCCGGGTGATGGCCCCACCGGCCACCTCAAGCCGCACCGCCGCCATGGCGATGGAAATCACCAGATAGGCCCGCGCGCCCAGTTTCTCGAAGGCTGATACGCCGGCCAGCGCGGCCTGCGGCACACAGACCGCCGCCAGCACCTCACCCGGCCGCAGGTCCACCTTGCGGGGGCCCAAGAGAAACGCTGACAACGGCACCCGGCGCGGGCCGGTGACCGAGACCAGCTCGACCTCGGCCTCCAGCGCCAACAGCGGCGGCACCCCGTCCGCCGCGGGTGAGGCGTTGCACAGGTTGCCGCCCAGCGTCCCCGCGTTCTGGATCTGCCGCCCGCCGACCTGCCGCGCCGCCTGTTGCAGGGCGGCACAGGCGGGGGGCAGCGCGGCCTCGGCCAGATCGGTCCAGCGCGTGCAGGCGCCGATGCGCAGGCCCCCGGCATCGCGCGTGATGCCGCGGAACCCCGGCAGCGCCGTCAGGTCCACCACCGGCCCGGCAATCCGCGCCCCTTGCCCGGGATAGACATCCGTCCCGCCCGCCAGCACCCGCGCGCCCGCGGCCAGCGCCGGAAACACCTCGCTCAGGCTTGCAGGGCGAAGATAGTCCATCGGCGCCTCGGGCAGGATTGTTCGCACACCAACAGGTTTCCCGATCCGCCGCCGTCCTGTCAACAGCCTTGCCAGCCCCGCCGCCCGCGCGCTATGCCCAAAGCCAGAATGAGCACGCGGCCCTATGCCCTGGATGAACAGATCGGCTACCTGCTGCGGCGGGTGACCCAACGCCATCTGGCGATCTTCGCCCAGGCCATCCCCGAGGTCACGACGACCCAGTTCGCCGTGCTGGCGCGGCTGTCCGAGCTGGGGCCGCAGTCGCAAAACCACCTGGGCCGCGAAACCGCGATGGATGCGGCCACCATCAAGGGCGTGGTCGACCGGTTGGCCCGCCAGGGCCTTGTCGCCACCGCGCCCGACCCCGACGACCGCCGCCGCCTGACCGTGGCCCTCACGGCCGAAGGCGAGGCGCTGTTCCGCGCCCGCATCGACACCGCGCTGGGCGTCTCCGACAGCACCCTTGCGCCGCTGACCGAGGCGGAACGGCAGACGCTTACCGATCTTCTGGCGCGGCTGACCTGACCGCATGCCGCGCCCGAAAGGCGGCAACCTCGGCCGCGGAAGGCGCCAGCCCGGTGAACACCAGCACATATTCCGGAATGCGCGCCATCCGGGTCTCGAAATCCTCGTCCGAGCGCAGGGCGATATAGCCGACCTGCGTCAGATAGACGGTGCGCGCCCGGGTATCGGCCTGCACCGGCGGCACGCCGTGGCGCAGGAACAAGGCGGTCAGCGCGGCGATGCGGTGGGCGTCTTCCTCGGCAAGGGCGCGCGCCACCGAAGGGTCGGTCAGCGCCCAGGTGCGCATGGCGAACTCGGCCCGGCTGTCGAACAGGCCAGGGTCCACCCAGGCGTCGAACAGGCCAAGGATGGCCTCGGTGACGGTGGCCGCCGGGGCCTCGATCCGCGCCACCAGGGCGGCGGTGTTGGTGGCCCGCCAGCGCTGCACCAGCGCCGCCAGCAAGGCCTCGCGGTCGGCGAAATGCCAGTAGAAACTGGTCCGCGACAGGCCCAGCCGGTCGGCCAGGGCGCCGATCTTGACCGCCTCGACCCCGCCTTCCACCAAGAGCACATGCGCGCCCTCCAGCCACAACTCGGCCGACCCTCGCCAGCCCCGCTCCGCCGCCTGTTCCACGCCCGTATCCATCATGGCCCTGACGATAGGCCGCCCCACCCCGGCCCGCAACCGGGGGCGCAGGAAAATCGACACCCCTGTCGAGATTTCTGTTGACCGCCGCCGCGCCCTGCCGGACGATGCCGCCATCCCCCTTGGCATACCCCACCCGGAGCCCGGCCAATGTCGAACGACCCCCTGCTGCAACCCTACCAGCTGGCCCACCTGACCCTGCGCAACCGGATCATCACCACCAGCCATGAGCCGGCCTATGGCGAAGACGGCATGCCCAAGGACCGCTACCGCCTCTATCACCTCGCCCGCGCCAAGGCCGGCGTGGCCATGGTGATGACCGCCGGCTCGGCATCGGTCAGCCGCGACAGCCCGCCGGTGTTCTCCAACCTGCTGGTCTGGAAAGACGAGGTGGTGCCGTGGATGAAGAGCCTTGCCGACGACTGCCACGAGGCCGGCGCCGCGGTGATGATCCAGCTTTCCCACCTTGGCCGCCGCACCCGCTGGGACAAGGGCGACTGGCTGCCGGTGCCCGCGCCCGGCCCGTTCCGCGAACCCAGCCACCGCGCCTTTCCCAAGGTGATGGAGGACTGGGACATTTCCCGCATCGTCACCGACTACGCCGATGCTGCCGAACGGATGCAGGCCGCCGGCCTCGATGGGGTGGAATTCGAATGCTACGGCCACCTGATGGACCAGTTCATCAGCCCCTTGACCAACGGCATGCCGCCCGGGCCCTATGACGGCTCGTCGCTGGACAACCGCCTGCGCTTTGCCTTCGACGTGCTGCAGGCCTGCCGCGACCGGGTCGGCCCCGGCTTCCTGCTGGGCATGCGCTATGTCGCGGACGAAGACGCGCCCGGCGGCCTGCCGGTCGAGGAAGGCGTCGAGATGGCGCGGCGGTTCAAGGCCTCGGGGCTGGTCGACTTCGTCAACATCATCAAGGGCCGCATCCACACCGATGCCGCGATGACCGACGTGATCCCGATCCAGGGCATGCGCTCGGCCCCGCACCTGGGCCTGGCGGGGCGCATAAGGGCCGAGGTCGGCCTGCCCACCTTCCACGCCGCCCGCATTCCCGACGTCGCCACCGCCCGCCATGCGGTGGCGTCCGGTCTGGTCGACATGGTCGGCATGACCCGCGCCCACATGGCCGACCCGCAGGTGGTGCGGAAGATCGTCGAAGGCCGCGAGCATGACATCCGCCCCTGCGTCGGCGCCACCTACTGCCTTGACCGCATCTACCAGGGCGGCATGGCGCTGTGCATCCACAACCCGGCCACGGGGCGCGAAGAGACCATGCCGCACGACATCCCGCCGGCTTCGGTGAAGAAGAAGGTGGTCGTCGTCGGCGCCGGCCCGGCCGGTCTGGAAGCCGCCCGCGTCGCCGCCGAACGCGGCCATGACGTGACCGTGTTCGAGGTGGCCGACCGCCCCGGCGGCCAGATCCGCCTGACCGCGCAAAGCAAGCGCCGGGCCGAGATGATCGGCATCATCGACTGGCGGCTGGCCCAGTGCCAGGCGAAGGGCGTGAGACTCAACTTCAACACCTGGGCCGAAGCCGCTGATGTAACGGCACTTTCCCCCGACGTGGTGATCGTGGCCACCGGTGGCCTGCCGCAGCGCCCCGAAATGACCTCGGGCGCCGATCTGACCGTCACCGCCTGGGACATCCTGTCGGGCGACGTCAAGCCCGGCAGCAACGTTCTCTTGTTCGACGATGCCGGCGACCATACCGCGCTTCAGACCGCCGAAGTGCTGGCGGCAGCCGGTGCCACGGTCGAGGTGATCACCCCCGACCGCAGCTTCGCGCCCGAGATCATGGGCATGAACATCGTCCCCTACATGCGTAGCCTGCAAGGGAAATCCGTCACCTTTACCGTCACCTACCGGCTCTTGTCCGTGGCCCGCGACGGCAACCGCCTGCGCGCCACCATCGGCAGCGACTACCGCACCGACTGGTCAGAAGTGCGGGATTTCGACCAGGTGGTGGTCAATCACGGCACCGAACCGAACGCCGGCCTCTACTTCGACCTTAAACCCGGGTCGGAAAACCTGGGCGCGGTGGATTACGACGCCCTGGTCGATGGCCGCCCGCAACCGGCGGGCAAGGGGCCGCAAGGCTTCCGCCTCTACCGCATCGGCGACGCGGTGGAATCGCGCAACACCCATGCCGCGATCTACGATGCGCTGCGGCTGGTCAAGGACATCTGACCTTCGTCGCGCCGGTCTGGACAAGGCCAGGAACCGGCCTCAGGCTGGTCCTCCCGGGCCTGGACCTGTTCCATACGGAGGCGCAGGGTGGGCCGATTGCCGCAAAGGAACCGCCATGCGCCTTGCCCTGCTGCAGCTTCCCTCACCGGCCGGAGACCTGGACGCCGCCTGCCGCGCCGTCGAGGCCGGTCTGGCCGCCGCTGCCGCCGCGGGGGCGGCGGTGCTGGTCACGCCAGAGTTGCTGTTGCCCGGCTACAACCAGCCGGACCTTGCCGGCCAGGCTCTGACCGCGGACAGCCCATCCCTGCGCCGCCTGGCGCAAGCCGCGGGCGACGCGGCCTGCGCCCTGGTCATCGGCTATGCCGAACGTGCGGGGGCGCAGGTCTACAATGCCGCGGCCTGCTTCGGCGCGGATGGGGCGCTGCTGGCGAATTACCGCAAGGTCCAGCTTTACGGTCCGCGGGAAAAGGCGACCTTCGCCCCGGGCAATGCCTATGCGGTGTTTCCGCTGGCCGGCGAAACGGTGGCGCTGCTGATCTGCTACGATGTCGAGTTCTCGCCGCATGTGAAGGCCCTGTCCGACCGCGGGGTGACCGTGCTCTTGGTCCCCACGGCGAACATGCAGCCCTTCACGCATGTCGGACGCGCCACGGTTCCCGCCATGGCGGCGAACCACGGCGTGAGCATTGCCTACGCCAACCTCTGCGGAACGGAAGGCGACCTTGCCTATGTCGGCGGCAGCCTCATCGCCGGGCCGCATGGCGAGGTTCTGGCGCAGGCCGGCGAGATGCCGGCGCTGCTGGTGGTCGACCTGCCGCGCCGCGACCCGCACCGGCTGTCGACACAATCCGCCGACCTGCGGCGGATCGGCTGACCCGGCGCCGCGGCGGCGATCGCCCCTGCCGACCCGCCCCTGCCGACCGGCCTTGCCGGCTGGACAACGGGCCGGGTCCGGTGGCACATCCTGACGCCATGGCCGACACCCATCGCCCGCTTGCCGCCGCCCTCTGGATGACCGGCTCGATCGCCGCCTTCACCGCCATGGCGGTGGCCACCCGCGCGATCCGGGACCGGCATGACACCTTCGAGATTCTTGCCTACCGGTCGCTGCTGGGCCTGCTGCTGGTGCTGGCGGCGGCGGCGGTCCTGGGCCGGTTGCACCGGATCAGCGCCCGCCGCCTGCCCGGCCATGTGCTGCGCAACGGGTTCCACTTCACCGGCCAGGCGCTGTGGTTCTGGGCGATCACCCAGATCCCCCTGGCCCAGGTCTTCGCGCTGGAATTCACCTCGCCGCTCTGGGTGATCCTGCTGTCGCCGCTGGTGCTGGGCGAGCGGATCACGCGCGGTCGGCTGGCTGCAGCGGGGCTGGGCTTTCTGGGCGTGCTGCTGGTCGCACAACCCGATTTCGGCCGCATCCAGCCCGGCGTGCTGGCTGCCGCCGGCTGCGCGCTGTTCTTTGCCGCCTCGATGCTGATGACCAAGCGGCTGACGAGGGGAGAGGACGTCGTCTCGATCCTGTTCTGGCTGACGCTGCTGCAGTCGGCCATCGGCCTTGCCCTCAGCCTGCGCGACGGTGCGATCACCCCGCCCGATGCCGGCAGCCTGCCCTGGCTGGCGCTGATCGGCCTAGCGGGGCTTCTGGCGCACCTGTGCCTGACCAGGGCCCTGTCGCTGGCCCCGGCCAGCTTTGTCGGCCCGGTCGACTTCGTGCGTCTTCCGGTCATCGCGCTGATCGGCGCCGCCTTCTACGCCGAGCCGGTCGGCTGGAGCCTTGGCCTGGGCGCCGGGCTGATCCTGCTGGCAAACTGGCTGTCGCTCAGGACCGAATCCCGTGCGCCCAGGACACAGCGAGGGCTTCACAATTCCGTGACGCGGCGTCATTGATTGACCGGTCCGGTCGCGCCTCCTAGCGTGGCCGAAGGGGAAATCCGTCTCGGGGATGAGGACAATGAGAAGACTGACGACAAGTGCGGTCGCACTGGCGGCCGCGGCGGGCGCGGCGCAAGCCGGGGGGCTGGATCGCACCGGCCAAGGCCTTGCATTCCTGTTCGAAACCGGAACCTACGCCGAACTCACCTTCGGGTTTGGCGCGCCCTCGGTGTCGGGCGTCGCGGTGGCCGGGCTGGGCGGCGCCTCATCGGGCGACATGGCCGCCAGCTACTCGAATGTCGCGATGGCCTACAAGCGCGACCTGTCGGACAAGCTGGCGCTTGGCCTGGTGCTGGACCAGCCCTTCGGGGCCAACGTCGATTACCCGGCGGGAACCGGCTACTACGCGCAGGGCTCGCAGGCCGAACTGAAGACCATGGCCCTGACGGCCATCCTGAAATACAAGACTCCGTCCAACATCTCGGTCTATGGCGGCCTGCGCTACCAGACGATGGAAGCCTGGGCCAACGTGCCCTTCGTGGGCACCTACTCGGTTGAAGGCGACCGCGATGCCGCGCTGGGATATCTGGTCGGCGTCGCCTGGGAAAAACCCGAGATCGCATTGCGCGTGGCGCTGACCTACAATTCGGCCATCGAGCACAAGCTTGACACCGTGGACAGAAGCGCACTCACCGGCGGGGCGGACGTGGCCTCGGTCACCACCATCGAAGCGCCGCAATCGGTGAACCTGGATGTGCAGTCCGGCATCGCCAAGGATACCCTGCTGTTCGGTTCGATCCGCTGGGTGGACTGGACAAGCTTCTCGATCGACCCGGCCGGCTATCCCGCCGCGACACCGCTGGTCTCCTATGACAACGACACGGTTTCGTATTCGCTCGGCCTTGGCCGGCGGTTCAACGAGAACTGGTCCGGCGCCGTGACCCTGGGGTATGAACCCTCGCACGGCGGCTATTCGTCGAACCTGGGGCCGACCGATGGCTACTGGTCGGTCGGCCTGGGCACAACCTACACCCAGGGCAACATGAAGGTGACGGCGGGCGTGCGCTACGTCGACATCGGCGACGCGCAGACCCAGTTGCCGGTCGCCGCACCCTCTGCCAACTTCACCGACAATTCGGCGATCGGCCTTGGCGTGAAAGTCGGCTGGTCGTTCTGACCCGCCAGCACCGGCTGCGACACCCGCCCCCGGCCCCCGGGGGCGGGTTTTTCGTTGCGCCGTCCCGGCCCCGGCGCTAGGCAAGGGCGCAGGGCGTGCGGGCGGGGGCGGCGCGATGATCTACGGCTCGGGGCATGAATATCTTTCGGCCGCCCGCAAGCGGGTTCTCCTCGTCGGCATGTCGGGCCTGGGCAAGACCTGGCTGTCGAACCTCTTGCGCGACACCGGCAACTGGTTCCACTACTCGGTCGATTTCCGCATCGGCACGCATTACATGGGCGAATACATCGCCGACATGTTCAAGCGCGAGGCGATGAAGCTGCCGCTCCTGCGCGAACTGCTGATGTCTGACAGCGTCTACATCGCCTCGAACATCACCTTCAACAACCTGGCGCCGCTGTCCACCTACCTGGGCAAGCCCGGCGACCCGGCCCGGGGCGGCCTGCCCTTCGCCGAATACATGAAGCGCCAGGACCAGCACCGCGAGGCCGAGATCGCCGCCACGCTGGACACCGCGCGCTTCATCGAGCGGGCCGAGGACATCTACGGCTACCGCAACTTCGTCTGCGACACCTCTGGTTCGATCTGCGAGGTGGTGAATCCGCATGACGCGCACGATCCGGTGATGACGCAACTCTCTGCAACGCTGCTTCTGGTCTGGATTCGCGGTTCGGACGCCCATACGGCCGAACTGGTGCGCCGCTTCGACCGTGCGCCCAAGCCGATGTATTATCAGCCCGCGTTTCTTCATGACATGTGGGAAGAATATCGCACAACCTATGGAAAAACAGAAGCAAACTGCGATCCAGACCATTTTGTCCGCTGGACCTATGCCCGCGCCCTGGCCCATCGCCAGCCGCGCTATGCCGCGATGGCCGAATGGGGCGTCACGGTCACCGCCGAAGAGGTGGGGCTGGTCCGCACCCCCGGCGACTTCGACGCGCTGATCGCCCGAGCCATTGACCGGCGCATCTCCGGCCATATCTGACCCTCCCTCGCGCCCGCCAGGATTCGTTCCCCCGATGCCCATCACCTTGCCCGAGACCCTGCCCGCCTATGACGTGCTGCGCCGCGAAGGCGTCAGCGTCATGTCGCCCGAGCGTGCCGCGCGGCAGGACATCCGGCCGCTGCGCATCGGCCTTCTCAACCTGATGCCGAAGAAGATCCAGACCGAGAACCAGTTTGCCCGGCTGATCGGCGCGACGCCGCTGCAGATCGACTTCCAGCTGATCCGCATGTCCGAGCACAAGACCAGGAACACCGCCGCCGAGCACATGGCGACCTTCTACCGCCCGTTCCGCGAGGTGCAGGCCAGCGGCGAGAAGTTCGACGGCCTGATCATCACCGGCGCGCCCATCGAGCACCTGCCCTTCGAGGAGGTGACCTATTGGGACGAACTCACCCAGGTGATGAACTGGACCCAGACCCATGTGCAGTCGACCTTTGGCGTCTGCTGGGGCGGCATGGCGATGATCTACCATTTCCATGGCGTGCCCAAGCACATGCTGCCGCGCAAGGCCTTCGGCTGCTTCCGGCACCAGAACCTGGCCCCGACCTCGCCGCTGCTGCGCGGATTCTCTGACGATTTCGTCATCCCCGTCAGCCGCTGGACCGAGATGCGCGCCGCCGAGATCGACGCCGCCCCGGGGCTGCGCACCCTACTGGGCAGCGACGAGGTCGGCCCCTGCCTGGTCGAGGATGCCGGCCACCGGGCGCTCTATATCTTCAACCACTTCGAATACGACAGCGACACGCTGAAGCAGGAATACGACCGCGACATTGCCAACGGCACGCCGATCAACGTGCCGCTGAACTACTATCCCGAGGATGATCCGTCGCGGCCGCCCTTGAATCGCTGGCGCAGCCACGCACATCTTCTTTATGGCAACTGGATCAACGAGATCTACCAGACCACGCCCTATGAGATAGACCGGATTGGCAATCGTTAGCACCGTCGGAACCGCGGTGGCCGGCGCCCTGGCCGGGGTGACCGGCTGGCGCTTGCGGGGGCGGGCAGAACGCGCTGAGAAGGCGCATCCGCCCGAAGGCCGGCTGTTGCAGGTAAACGGGCTGACCGTCCATGCGGTGGTCCGCGGCGCCGGGCCTGATCTGGTGCTGATCCACGGTGCCTCGGGGTCGTCGCGTGACTTCACCTTCTCGCTGATCGACCGGCTGGCCCCCCATTACCGGGTAATCGCCTTCGACCGGCCGGGCCTGGGCCATTCCGACCCGCTGCCCGGCGGCGATGCCTCGATCAAGGGGCAGGTCGCGGTGCTGAAGGCTGCAGCCGACCAATTGGGCGCGACCCGGCCGCTGCTGGTCGGCCAAAGCTACGGTGGCACGGTGGCGCTGGCCTGGGCGCTGGACCACCCCGCGGCGGCGCTGGTGATGCTGGTCACGCCCTCGCTGCCCTGGCAGGGTGACCTCGGGCTTTGGTACCGGCTGACCTCGACGCCGATGCGCCGCGCCTTCCTGGTGCCGCTTGCGGCGGCCTGGGTGCCGGAAGTCTTCGTGCAGTCGCAGATCGACGAGATCTTCGCCCCGGATCACGCCCCGCCCGGCTACCTTCGGCATCTGGGCATCGACCTGATCCTGCGGCATGGCCAGCTGGTGGCCAACGTGGCCCAGATCAACAGCCTCTTGCAGCAGGTCACGGCGATGGCCCCGCGCTATTCCGAACTGACCCTGCCGATCGAAATGGTGCATGGCGATGCCGATACCATCGTTCCCCTGCACATCCACTCCGGCCCGCTGGCTCCGCGCCTGCCGACGGCTCACCTGACGGTGATCCCCGGCGCCGGTCACATGCCGCACCACACCCATCCCCAGATCGTGCTGGACGCCATCGACCGCGCCGCCACCCGCGCCGGATTGCGGTAGACCCGCCGGCCCGCCATACTGCGGCTCGACTTCAGGGAGGAACCCATGGACCTGCCGTTCGACGGCGCGATCAGCCGCTATTTTCGCGAAGGCGCCCCGAAAGAGGTGCGCAAGGCCATCGAGAAGGCCGGCAAGGACGACATCCTGACGAAATCCTACCCCTACCGCGCGGAACTCAAGGGCAAGGACTACGCCGCCGCGATGGAGCGGCTGCAGATCGAACTGGCCAAGATGCAGGCCGGCCTCAAGGCCAGCGGCCAGCGCCTGATGGTGGTCTTCGAAGGCCGCGACGCCGCCGGCAAGGGCGGCACCATCCAGGCGGTGACCGAGAACATGAACCCGCGCGCCGCCTATGTCGTGGCGCTGCCCAAGCCCACCGAGCGCGAATCGCAGCAATGGTATTTCCAGCGCTATGTCGACTGGTTCCCGGCCAGGGGCGAGATCGCGCTCTACGACCGCAGCTGGTACAACCGGGCGATGATCGAACACGTCTTCGGCTTCTGCAAACCCGAGGACCGGGCGCGGTTCTTCCGGCAACTGCCGGAGTTCGAACAGATGATCGTCGATGAAGGGATCATCTTCCTGAAGATCTGGCTTGAAGTCGGCCGCACCGAACAGTTGAAGCGCTTTCTCGACCGCGAGGGCGATCTGCTGAAGCAATGGAAGCTCAGCCAGATCGACGTCGATGGCCTGGGCAAGTGGGACGAATACTCCGCCGCCATCGCCGAGACGATGGAAGAGACCAGCTTTGGCCACGCGCCCTGGACGGTGATCCTGTCGGACGACAAGAAGCGCGCGCGGATCGCGGCGATCCAGACCATCCTGTCGGCGGTCGACTACAAGGGCAAGGATGCCGCCGCCATCGGCAAGGTGGATGGCAAGATCTGCGGCGGGCCGGACCTGCGGCCCAGGGACTGACGGTGAAGCGCGGCTATCACCACGGCAACCTGCGGCAGGCTCTGGTCGAAGCGGCGCTGACGCTGATCGCCGAGACCGGTCCGCAGGGCTTTACGCTCTCCGAGGCGGCGAAGGCGGCGGACGTGACACCCGCCGCCGTCTACCGCCATTTCGGCGGTCGTGACGACCTGCTGGCCGAGGTCGCCCGCCAGGGCTTCGACATTTTCGCGGCCCTGCTGGAATACGCCTATGACGAAGGCCGCCCGACGCCGATGGCCGCGTTCGAGGCGACGGGCCGCGCCTACCTGGCCTTCGCGCGCAAGTATCCCGGCCACTACCAGGCGATGTTCGAAGCCGGCCTTCAGCCCGGCAAGCACCCCGACCTGGCCGTGGTCGCCGCCAAGGCCCGCGACACCATGGACCGCGCCGCCGAGGCCCTGCTGCAGGCCCTGCCCGCCGCCCGCCGCCCGCCGGCGCGGATGGTCGCGGCCCATGTCTGGGCCGTCAGCCATGGCGTGGTGGAGCTGTTCCTGCGCGGCAACGGCGGCCCGCAGCCCTGGCCGCCCGAGGACCTGCTGGAAAGCGCCATCGGCATCTACCTGCGCGGGCTTGGGGTCCTTCCCCCCGACCACTAGGCCCTGCGGACAAGCCGGGGGCTCTGCCCCCGGACCCCCGGGATATTTTCAGACAGATGAAACGGGGAACGCGGCTTGCGTTTCCCGCGCGGCGCGACACCCGAGCCGGTTGCGCGCTTGCGCGCACAGGCGAGAAAAAAGACCTGCGGCCGCCTTTGCGGCCGCCCCTTTGAAGCAGATCGGTCAGCGGAACAGCACCAGCGCCTCGGGGCTCCAGGCGACGCGGACCTTGTCGCCGACGTCCAGCACCGGGCGACCGGGGACGTTGCGCATCGACAGGCGCACCTCGGTGTCCGTGCCGCCCAGGTAGACGTCGTAATAGGTCATGTCGCCGAAGTAGATCACCTCGTCGATTACCCCGGCCGTTTCCCGCTCGGTCGCCGTCTGGCCGGGGTAAAGCAGGGTCAGCGTCTCGGGGCGCAGGCCCACCACCGGGGTTTCACCGCGCGGCGGCGGCGCCTGGTGGATGTCGAGCGCGACCTTGCCCAGGCCCTTGGCATCGACCTCGACCTTGTCGCCCGCTTCGCTGAGGATCGTGCAGGGAATGAAGTTCATCGTGCCGATGAAATCCGCCACCTTCTTCGAATTCGGCCGGCGATACAGCGTCTCGGGGTCGGCCAGCTGGGCGATCTCGCCTTCGAACATCACCGCGATGCGGTCGGACATCACCAGCGCCTCTTCCTGGTCATGGGTGACCAGGACGAAGGTGATGCCCACCTCGCGCTGCAGCTTGATCAGTTCGACCTGCATCTGTTCGCGCATCTTCTTGTCCAGCGCGGACAAGGGCTCGTCCAGCAGCAGCACCTTGGGCTTCAGGATCAGAGCCCGCGCCAGCGCCACCCGCTGCCGCTGGCCGCCCGACAGCGCATGCGCCGCCCGCTTGCCATAGCCCTTGAGGCCTACCATCTCGAGCGCCTCTTCCACGGCGCGGGCCTTTTCCGCCGCCGAGCGCGGATCGCGGCGCAGGCCGAAGCCGACGTTTTCCTGCACGCTCATGTGCGGGAAGATGGCGTAGCTCTGGAACACCATGTTGGTCGGCCGCACGTTGGCCGGCACGCCCGCCATGGTCTTGCCGTCGATCAGCACCGCCCCCGAGGAGATGTCCTCGAACCCCGCGATGGTGCGCAAGAGCGTGGTCTTGCCGCAGCCCGACGGGCCAAGCAGCGAGAAGAACTCGCCCGCCTTGATGGTGCCGTTGATGCCGCGCAGGGCGTGGTAGTCGCCATAATATTTATGGACGTCCTTGAACTCGATCATGTTGGGACGGTCGGCGGAAAAGGTCACAGGAAGCCTCCGGTATCCTTGCCGCCGGCCTTGGCGATGCCGCGGCGGCGGAAATATTCGGCAGTGGCCAAGAGGCAGACCGAGAAGGCGACAAGCACCGTCCCCAGCGCCAGCATGGAGGGCACCTTCGCCGGAAAGCGGAACTGCCCGAAGATATAGACCGACAGCACCGGCCGCCCCGAGCCGAGGAAGTTCGAGATGATGAACTCGTCGATCGAGATGGTGAAGGTGATCAGGAAGCTGGCCAGGATGCCCGGCATCACCAGCGGCAGCACGATCAGCCGGAAGGTGCCCCAGGCGGTTTCGCCCAGGTCGGTCGCGGCCTCTTCCAGCGACCGGTCCAGGCTCTGGAAGGCCGAGGTCAGGATCGCCACCGCGAAGGGCATGCAGATCAGCACATGGCCCAGGATGATGGTGAAGATCGACAGCGGCACGCCGATCGACAGCAGCACCACCAGGAGCGCCATCGCCACGATCATCTCAGGCAAGACCAGCGGCAGCATGATCATGCCCATCACCGGCGCCTTGCCCGGCCAGGCGTAGCGCACCGAGGACCGCGCCGCAAAGACGCCCAGCACGGTGGCCAGCGTCGCCGTCGACAGCGCGATGATCAGGCTGTTCTTCAGTGCGATGCGCAGGTTCGGGTCGGCCCACATTTCGCCGAACCACTGGGTGGTAAAGCCGCGCAGCGGGAAACTGACCACGGTGTTGTCGTTGAAGGCAAAGATCGGCAGCACGATGATCGGCGCGTAAAGCACCAGCAGGTAGACCAGCGCATAGAGGCGCAGCGCGGGGGCCTTGCTCATTTCTGTCCCCCGATGAATCGTCGGTTCATCAGCACGAAGACCACGCTGACGATCCCCACGATCAGCATCGCCGTCACGGCGAGGGCCGAGCCCATGGCCTGGTCGCGCTGCTTCAGCATCTGGCTTTCGATCAGGTTCGCCACCATCGGGGTCTTGCCGCCGCCGATCAGTTCCGGCGTCACGTAGTCGCCCACCGTGGGGATGAAGACGATCAGAACGGCGGCGATCACCCCCGGCATCGACAGCGGAAGGGTGACCCGCAGGAAGGTCATCAGCTTCGATTCCCCCAGGTCCTGCCCGGCCTCGAGCAGCGGCCGCTCGACCTTTTCCAGGCTGACAAAGATCGGCAGCACCGCGAACGGCGCATAGGCATGGCTCAGCGTGATGATGATCGAGATCACCCCGTTCGACAGGATGTTCAGCTGGCTGTCCATCAGGCCGGTGCTGATCAGCGTGCTGTCGATGATGCCGTCATAGCCCAGGATGGTGCGCCACAGCGACACCCGGATGATGTAGCTGGTCCAGAACGGGATGGTGATCAAGAACAGCCAGAGCGACTTTTTCGACGGCGACACGTGGAAGCTGACGAAATAGGCAATCGGATAGGCCAGCAGCACCGTGGTCAGCGTGACCAGCATCGAGACATACAGCGACCGCCACATCACCGCCTTGTAGACCGGCTTCGACAGGATCTCGGCATAGTTCGACAGCGTGAAGGGCGTCGAGACCGCCCCCTTTTCGCCCGTCAGCACTGAATAGAGCAGCACCGTCGCCAGCGGGGCCGCCAGCAGCAGCGCCGCATAGACCGCGGGTGGGGCGGCCAGAAGCCACCCGGCCCGCGCCTCGGCCGAATTCGATTTCGCCATCGCCCCCCCTGCGGAGCCGGTTTCTTGTTTGATCAAACCTGCCGCCGGTTGGACGGCATTGCAAGGCTTGTTTCGCAATGGCCCGGCCGCAATGTGAAATGGGCGGCCGCCGCCGCCCCGCTCCAGCCGATGCCGCGATTGCCTAGCCGGCGACCTTTTCGATCCCGATCGCCCGCTTTTTCAACTCGTCGTAAAGCGTCGGCACGATGCGGTGGCTGCCCACCGCCACGCGCAGCGCATCGGAAATGCGCGCGTCGCTCGCTTCGGGTCCTGCCACGCGCCAGACCATCCGGCGCGCCACGCCATCATCGTAGACGATTTCGGTCGCACCGGCGCGGGTCTTGCGCCAGCCCAGGAAATCGGCCCCGCCGTGCGGGGCATGAAAAGACGTCTGGTGTCCCATGTTCAGGATCTCTTTGCTGCTCGATCGCCGTTAGACGGCTTGTTTTAACAAAGGATGAACGCCTGCCCGGCCTGCGGTCAACGCCTTGGACCGCAAATGCGCGTGAGCGAGTCCGCCGTGCAACACCCCTGCGCCGGGGTCGCGACCGCAGTCAGACCGACAGATCGCCCGGCGGATTGGCCAGAAGCCGCGCCAGCCGGTCCAGCGCGGCCTCGTAGGCCGGCATCGGCAGGTTGCCCGCGACGGCAATCCGCACCGCATTCGGTGCCCGCCCGCCCACCAGCGCATATTCGTCGGCCGGGCGGACCAGCACGCCCTCGGCCTCGGCCATGCGGGCAAAGGTCGAGGTCCGCCAGCCTCGCGGCAAGGTCAGCCAGACGAAGGGCACCCCGGGCTGCCAGCCCAGGTCATAGGCGCCCAGGCGGTTCACCGTCACCTGCAGGCGACGGGCGAACTCGGCCTGGACGCGGGCGCGAATCCTGTCGGCCGCGCCGGACTGGAACAGATGCAGGCACAGGTCGCTGACCGCCCGGCTCAGCGCGAAATACCCGTGCTGTGCCGCCATCCGCCCGGCGTCGCCCATGCCGGCGGGGCAGATGACAAAGCCGAACCGCAGCGCCGCCGAGACGGTCTTCGACATGCCGCCGACATGCCAGACCCGTTCCGGGGCCAGCGCGCGCAAGCTGGGAATGTCGCTTTCGGCCACCGAATAGCAGTCGTCCTCCAGCACCTGCAGATCGAAGGCCCGGGCGATGCGGGCAATCTCGGCCCGGCGTTCCATCGGCATCCGGCCGGTGGTTGGGTTTTGCGCTTCGGTCGTCAGGCACAGCACCTGCGGGCCGTGGCGGCGACAGGCGGCCTCCAGTGCCGCGGGCACCATACCGTGGCGGTCGATCTCGACCGCCACCACCTCGGCCCTCGCGGCCCGGGCGGACGAGCGGAAGCCGGGATAGGCCAGTTCCTCGATCAGCACCACCGGGCGGTCGCCGCGCAGGCAGCAATCGAGGATCAGCCCGATGGCATTCTGTCCGCCGTGGGTCAGCGCCACGTCCTCGGGGCCGATGGGGCCAAGAATGCGGTCGCCCATCCAGCGCACGATTTCGGCGCGCAGGGGCGCTTCGGCGCGCTGGGTGGTATAGTCCAGCCAGCCCTGCCCCGTGGTCTCGGCCATCGCCAGCAGGGCCGCGCGGAATGCCTCGGCCTGGCCCACCTCGGGCACCTGTGGCGGCCGCAGGTCGACGATCCCGGTCGCCCCGCCAGAGACCCGCTCGGTATACAGCGGCTGCGTCGGCCCCAGCCGCGGCCGCGCGGCGGCGACGAAGGTGCCGCGCCCGACCGTCGCCTCAAGCATCCCCTCCTGCGTGGCCAGCTGATAGGCCCGCGCCACCGTGCCCGGCGTCAGGCTCAGCCGCCAGGCCAGGTCGCGCACCGTCGGCAGTTGCGTGCCGGGCGGCAGCTCTCCCCCCCGGATCGCCTCGCGCAGCGCCCGGCTCAACCCCTGGTATTTGGGGCCGGGAAAGGCGGTCAGGTCAGGTTTCCAGATTGTATCCGGCACAATGTAACTCTGGCGACTCATTTGCGGGCTTTGTTACAATGTTCCTATCAGACACGCCGCATTGTATCAACACAAAGGAGGTGCGCCATGTCCCGCACCGCAAGCAAGACCATCGCCCTTCCTGCCCTGCCGCCGGTCGCGCGCCTGTTGGTCGGTCTGGGGTTGACCTTGGCCCGGATGGACGACCGCCGCCGCACCCGCCGGGCGCTGTCGCATCTGGATGCTCATCTTCTGCGCGACATCGGCCTGACCGATACGGTCCGCGCTTCCGAATGCGGCAAGGCGCCCTGGGTGGACTGACGTCCCGAGGCCCCCCGCACCGCTCCCCTGAGCGACTAAGGGCCGGGAAACCGGCCCTTTTTTTCGTTCCGGCGCCAAAGCAAAAGGCCCGCAACGGGGGCGGGCCTTCGCACTGGAATCCGAACTGATCAGCGCTTCGAGAACTGGAAGCTGCGGCGGGCCTTCGGCTTGCCGTACTTCTTGCGCTCGACCACGCGGCTGTCGCGGGTCAGGAAGCCGGCCGCCTTGAGGGCGCCACGAAGGCTGGGCTCATAGATCTGCAGCGCCTTCGAAATGCCGTGCTTGACCGCACCCGCCTGGCCCGACAGGCCGCCGCCGGTGACGGTGGCCATCACGTCGAACTGGCCTTCCACATTGGCCACGGTGAACGGCTGCTTGAGGATCATCTGCAGCACCGGACGGGCGAAATACGCCGCCATGTCCTTGCCGTTGACGGTGACCTTGCCCGAGCCGGGCTTGACCCAGACGCGGGCGACCGCGTCCTTGCGCTTGCCGGTGGCATAGCTGCGGCCCAGCTTGTCGCGGACCGGCGCCCGCGGGGCGGCGGCGGCGGCAGCTTCGGCCGGGGCGGCGACGGCGGCCTTCAGATCGTCGAGAGACTTGATGTCGGCCATGGTTTACGCGCTCCGGGTGTTCTTCGGGTTCAGCGCCTTCACGTCCAGGACGGTGGGAGCTTGGGCTTCATGAGGATGGGTGGCGCCGGCATAGACGCGCAGGTTGGTCATCTGCTGGCGGCCAAGGCGGTTGCGGGTGATCATCCGCTCGACGGCCTTCTCGACCACGCGCTCGGGATGCGCGCCTTCCAGGATGGCCTTGGCGGTGCGGCTCTTGATCCCGCCCGGGTGGCCGGTGTGCCAGAAATAGACCTTGTCGTTGCGCTTGTTGCCGGTCATCTGCACCTTGTCGGCGTTGATGACGATCACGTTGTCGCCCATGTCCATGTGCGGCGTGAAGGTCGGCTTGTTCTTGCCGCGCAGGATATTGGCGACGATCGTGGCAAGGCGGCCCAGAACGACGCCCTCGGCGTCGATCAGGATCCACTTCTTCTCGATCTCCGCAGGCGTTGCGGTATAGGTTTTCATCGGTGGTCCCATGAACGTTGGGGCGGGGAAGTCCCCCCCGCGAATTCGGATGCGGGCTTATCGCCGAAGCCCGCCCCCCCGTCAAGCGCACCCCGAAACAAAATACCAAGCAAAATCAATACCCTTGAAGATGCGGTATCATGATACCCCAACCCTGCCCGCTTGCCCTTTGCCAAATACTCCCGCCGGAGGCCCCGGCTGCCCCCCCGCGGCCCGCCCGGCCTCAGCGCAGCTTCGGCGGGCGCGCCGGGTCCATCCCGGGCGGCTTCGGCGCCACCGGCTCGGTCGCCTCGGGCACCGGCAGGTCGAACCGCAGGCCCACCGCCGCCAGCGCCTCTGCCGCCGGCTCGCCCGCGGTCAGGAAGGCCACGTCCACCTCGCCGGCCTCCAGCCCGGAAAACACCAGCGCCTCCTGCACCGCCCGCGCCAGCGCGCCCTGCGACCCCGGCACGGCATCCAGAAAGGCCAGCAGGTGCCCCTGCCGCCCGCCGGCATAGACCACCCCGGCCAGCACTGCTGCCGTGGCCAGCCCGCCGGCCCGGGCCAGCTTGGCGTCCAGCCCCGCGACAAAGTCCTCGGGCACCACCGGCGCCACAAAGGACTCCGGCACCGCCTCCACCTCCTCGGGCGCCGGCGCCAGCGCATCGGCCAGCCAGTCCAGCGCCTCTGGCGGCAACAGCATCTCTGACGGCGCGACGCCCAGGTTCACCCCCAGCCCGATCCCCTGCCCCTTCAGCAGCCCCGCGATCACCCGCCCCGGCAAGGCAGCATAAGGTGCGACCACCCCGCCCGAGAACTCGGCCAGCCGCTCTTCGCGGTCAAAGACCAGCACCACCGGCCCGCTGTCCAGCGCAAAGACCCTCGGGTCCAGCACCTCGGCCTCGGCTTCGCGCTCCAACAGCAGGAACAGCTCGCCATCCGCCAGCCGTTCATAGAAGCGCAGCCGCGCCCGCTCGTCGTCAGGCGCGGCCGACACCGCGGCATGGGCCGCATCCAGCAAGGTCACCACAGTCATGCCGCCTCCATCACCGCGCGCACCTGCACCCGCAGGGCCGGCACAAGCTCGGCCTCGAACCAGGGGTTGCGCTTCAGCCATGCGGTATTCCGCCAGGACGGGTGCGGCAAGGGGAACACCCCCTGATCCGCCCAGATGCGCCAATCCGCCACCGCGGCAGTGACACCGCGCAGGCCCAGATGCCAGCGGATCGCAGCGCCCCCGACCAGCAGCCGCAACCGCAGCCCCGGCAGCGAAGTCATCACCCGCGCCCGCCAGGTGGCCGCGCACAGCGGCGGCGGCGGCAGGTCCGCACCCCGCGCGTCATGGCCCGGAAAGCAGAAGGCCATCGGCACGATGGCCACCCGGTCGCGGTCATAGAAGGCCTCCGGCGACAGCCCCGTCCAGGCCCGCAGCCGGTCGCCGGACGGATCGGTGAAGGGCCGCCCAGAGGCCTGCACCCGCGCCCCCGGCGCCTGCCCCGCGATCAACAGCCGCGCGCCGGGCGCGAACCAGACCACAGGGCGCGGCGCATGCCCCGTGGCCGAGGTCGCAAACCGGGGCGCACAGAGTCGGCAGGCGCGGATGTCCTCGACCAGTCCCATGCGGCCAGACTATCCGCTTGCCACCGCTTCGTCACGCTGCCGCCCGGGCCCCGGATTTTCGACGAAAATCCGCACCGATTTCCGGCTGCGGAAATCGGCACGGCACCCGGTCCGGTGCAGTCCGGCCACAACCCGCTGTCATGCCGCGTCCTTGCCTTGCGGCTCCGCCTGGCAGGGTCTACCCGGAAGACTGGCAACGCACACTCCCGTCATGTATCGAATCTCGCCCTTCGTCCGGCATTTCGCCTTTGCGCTGCTTTGCGGCGCGGGTCTTGCAACGCTTTGGGTGAACCTGTCGCCGGAAACCTACTACGACTTCATCGAATCGCACCTGGTCGAGATCGACCTGCCCGCCTGGATGTGGCCCGGCACCGTGACGCTCACCCCTTTCCTTGTCGTCACCGACATCCTCATGGCGCTGTTCTTCTTCTTCATCGGCAAAGAGCTGTGGGAAGCGTTGATCCTCGAACGCGGCGCGCTTTCGCAGGACCGGGCGCTGATGCCGATGGGCCTTGTCGGCGCCGGCATGGCCGGGGCACTGATCGCCTGGGTCGTGCTGGCCGCCCTGATCGAGACCGCCGAGGAAGCCGGCTTTGCCACCGGCTGGCAGGTGCCGCTCGGCACCGACGTGGTGCTGGCCTATCTGTTCGGTCGCCTGGCCTTCGGCGCCGGCCACCCGGCGCTGCATCTGCTGCTGCTGCTGGCCATCGCGACCGACATCCTGGCGCTGCTGATCCTCGGGCTGTCGAACCCCAACCTGTCCTTGCGCCTGATGTGGCTTGCCCTGCCTGCGGTGGCCTCGGTCGGCGTCTGGGCATTGTATGGCCGCCGCCCGCCCCCCGGCGCCTCCGAACGCCGCCGCCGGGCCGGACTGGCCCTCTGGCCCTATACGCTGGCCGGTGCGCTCAGCTGGTTCGGCGTCGCCGCCTCGGGCCTGCCGGCCACGCTGGGCCTGTTGCCGGTGATCCCCGCCATCGCCCATGCCGACCGCAGCTTCGGCCTGTTCGCCGAAGCCGAGACCTTCCTGCACGATCCGTTGAACCGGCTGGCGCATCTCTTGGTGCGCCCCGTCGCGGTGGTGCTGTTCCTGTTCGGCCTGGTCCGCGGCGGGGTCGACCTTCTGGCCTTTTCGCCGACGACGCTGGTCACGCTTGCCAGCCTCTGGATCGGCCGCCCGCTGGGCATGGTCGCAGGGGCGCTTGCGCTGGCGCTGGCGTTCGGCCTGCGGCTGCCGCCCGGCGTGCGGCTGGCGGACCTGGCGGTGATCACCGTGATCCTTGGCTGCGGCTTCACCGTCCCGGCCATCGCCATCGACGCCAGCCTGCCCGGCGGCCTGATGCAGGAAGCCGCCCGGATGGGCCTGGCCTTCAGCCTGCTGGCCGGGCCGCTTGCCCTGGTGCTGTCGCGCAGCCTGCGGGCGTGACCGCGCCCGGGCTTCCGCCGCCCCCCCGAACCGGCGCCGATCCGCCACCCCCCATTGTCAGCCGGCCCGGTTTGCCACCATAATGGTGCCGCAATGGCCGGCGAACCTGACTTCGGCGCGGTGCGGACGGGCATGAACCGGACGTTCACGAAGATCCGGCACAAAGATCCGGCACCTTGGGGAATGCCCGTTCCGCAAGTCAACGTCGAGGCAGGGCAAGGCACAGAGGCAAGGCGCGACCGGTTCGAACCGGCGCGGAACCGCGGGATGATCGAGTTCGACAACGTCTCCAAGTCGTTCTGGACCGGCACGCAGCGCAAGGTCATCCTTGACCAGGCCTCGTTCCGGGTCGAGATGGGCCGTTCGCTGGGCATCCTGGCGCAGAACGGCACCGGCAAGACCACGCTGATCAATATGATGGCCGGGCTTGAGAAGCCGGACGAAGGCAAGATCACCCGCAGCTGCCGGGTGTCCTTCCCTCTCGGCTTCATGGGCGGGGTCTCGACCCGGCATTCGGCGCATGAGAACTGCCGCTACATCGCCCGCCTCTATGCCCTTGACGCCGACTACGTCGAGAGCTTCTGCCGCTGGGTCTGCAACCTGGGCGAGTATTTCGAGATGCCGCTTTCGACCTATTCTTCGGGAATGCGGGCACGCTTCACCTTCGCACTGATGCTGGCGCTGGAATTCGACATCTACCTGATCGACGAAGGCATGCCCTCGACGGTGGACGTCGAGTTCAACCGCAAGGCCGGCGACATCCTGCGCGAGCGGCTGAAGAATGCCACCGTCGTCATCGTCTCGCATTCGGCCCAGACGCTTGAGAAGTTCTGCCGTCAGGCGGCCGTGCTCAAGCACGGCCGGCTCTACATGTTCGACACTCTGGAAGAGGCGAAGCGGCTGTATGACTATGCTTAAGGTGGCCCGGTTCAACATCCATCGCCAGAACCCCGAGGCCCGGGCCGAAGCCGCGCCACGCCCGGCTGCGCAAGCCGCGACGCCCCGCGCCGCCGCCGCGGCAGCGGCCGCCGCCGACGCGATGCCGTTCGACACCCAGGACGATGGCTTTGGCGACCAGGCCTTCCCCGGCTCGGCCGCCGCCGACCGGGCCGCCGCGGCCGCCGCGACGGCGAACCCGGCGACGGCCGCCGCTGCTCCTGCTCCTGCTCCTGCTCCTGCCCCCGCCTCTCCCTCCGCCTCTCCCCCTGCCCGCCCCGACGCATCGGTTGAAGCGATCCTGGCGGCGATCCGGCGCGAAGGCCTCACGGGGCGCCAACTGCGCACCGCGCGCCGGTTGGCGCAACGTCACAACCTGCAGGCCATATCGGATTTCGATGCCGTGCGGCTGCTGCGCGACGCCGGGGTCGACCCGTTCCAACGCGGCTCGATGCTGGAACTGGTGTCGCCCGAAGCCGCCCCCGACACCGCGTCCGACGCTGCCTCCAGTCCCGCGTCCGCGCCAGGATCCCCGTCGGGGCCCCGACCGGATGCCGCGCTTCCCTCCCCCGGTCGCGCGCTGACGCCGCTGCCCGGCGATGGCGTCCGCCTGCCCGAGACGGTCAAGCCGATCCGGGTTCCGACCCCCGAACAGCGGGCCGAGGTGAACCACGCGGCCGAAATCCTGAAGATGCAGCAGGACATCGCGCGCCGCCGCCGCCGCAAGCTCAGCCTGCTGGCCGCTCGCATGTTCATCTTCGTCCTGCTGCCGACGATTCTGGCCGGCTGGTATTTTGCCAAGATCGCGACGCCGCTCTATTCCACCCGTTCGGAATTCGTCATCCAGCAGGCCGATCCGCCGCAGTCTGCCGGACTGGGCGGGCTTCTGTCCGGCACCGGGCTGGCCACGTCGCAGGATTCGATCGCCGTCCAGGGCTACCTGCAAAGCCGCGAGGCGATGCAGCGGCTGGAAGCCGACCATGGCTTCCGGGTGCATTTTCAGGGCAGCGAAATCGACCCGATCACCCGGCTGCCGGCCGATGCCTCGCTGGAACAGGCCTACAAGCTCTATCGCAAATATGTCCTGATCTCCTATGACCCGACCGAAGGCCTGGTGAAGATGGAGGTCATGGCCGCCGACCCGCAGCTGTCGGCGGACTGGTCAAGGCAGCTGATCGCCTATGCCGAAGAGCAGGTTGACCAGCTGACCCAGCGCCTGCGCGAAGACTCGATGAAAGGCGCGCGCGAAAGCTACAAGGAGGCCGAGGCCGCCGTCATCGCCTCGCAAGAGCACGTCGTCGAGTTGCAGGAGAAATACAAGGTCCTGTCCTCTGACGTCGAGGTCGGCCTCTTGACCACGCAGATCAGCCAGCTTGAAACGCTGCTCACTCAGGAAAAGCTGAACCTGGCGCAGATGGAGGCGAACGAAAGCCCCAACGTGGCCCGGATCGAGCCGGTCCGCCGCCGCATCAGCACCCTGGAAGAGGAAATCGCCCTGCTGCGCGGCAAGCTGACCCAGGGGCAGGTGGGCGACGAATCGCTGGCCCGCATCCAGGGCGAGCTGCTGGTCGCCCAGGCCGATGTCGAGACCCGCCAGATGGTGCTGGCCCAGTCGCTGCAAGCCATGGAAAACGCCCGCATCGAGGCCAACCGGCAGGTGCGCTACCTGTCGCTGTCGGTCACCCCGGTGCCGCCGGACGAGGCGGCCTATCCGCGCGCGTTCGAAAACACGCTGGTCACCATGTTGATCCTGCTTGGCATCTACCTCATGGTCTCGATGACCGCCGCGATCCTGCGGGAACAGGTCTCGGCCTGAAGGAGTTGCGATGAAGACCGTAGGGATTGCCGGCCTGACCGTGGGAAACCGCCACGCGCTGACCGTGATCGCCGGGCCGTGCCAGCTGGAAAGCCTGGACCACGCCCAGATGATCGCCGGCACCATGGCCGAGGCCTGCCGCGCCGCCGGGGCGCAGTTCGTGTTCAAGGCCAGCTACGACAAGGCCAATCGCACCTCGCTTTCAGGTCGGCGCGGAATGGGAATGGCGGCCGGGCTGAAGGTGCTTGAGACGATCCGCGCCGGCGGCACCCCGGTGCTGACCGACATCCACGATGAGGCCCAGGCCCGCGAGGCGGCGCATGTGGTGGACGTGATCCAGATCCCCGCCTTCCTGTGCCGCCAGACCGACCTTCTGCTCACCGCCGGAAAGACCGGTGCCGTGGTGAACATCAAGAAGGGCCAGTTCCTGGCCCCCTGGGACATGGCCAACGTGGCCGACAAGGTGGCCTCGACCGGCAACGACCGCATCCTGCTGACAGAACGGGGGGTCAGCTTCGGCTACAACACCCTTGTGGCCGACATGCGAGCACTGCCGATCATGGCCCGCACCGGCTGGCCGGTGATCATGGACGCCACTCATTCGGTGCAGCAGCCGGGCGGCATGGGCGGCAGCAGCGGCGGCCAGCGCGAATTCGCCCCGGTGATGGCCCGCTGCGCGGTGTCGCTCGGCATCGCCGGCGTCTTCATCGAAACCCACGAGGCCCCCGACACCGCCCCCTCCGACGGCCCCAACATGGTGCCCCTCTCACAGATGCCGGCCCTGGTCGCCAGCCTGATGGCCTTCGACCGCCTCGCCAAGGCCGACCCGCTGCACGTGTGAGCGGGGAGCAGGCCGGTAGCCGGCGATGTGCGCTTTGCGGGACGGAGCGGACGTTCGTGGAAACGAGCCAAACGGCAACTTTGAAACTGAGCGTCCGAAGCCTTTGAGAACCAAGGAACCTGTGAGATGCTGAAACAGGTTTGTTGATTTCGGAGCAAATCGGATGGGCATCACCAACGCCATGCGCGGCGATGGCTTTCCCCGGGAGCAAGACATTCTGCGGGAGCTTGAGCAACGCCACCGAGATGCGATGCTCGATCTTGTGTTGGCTTGGGGTGAATTAGACGGCGCGCTGGGAATGTTGCTATCGGCAGCGTCAGGAGTTCCCATGGCGGAAGGAGCAGAAAAATTCGGAAGACTCCCCGGGTCTGATAAGCTGCAGCAACTTTTCAAGGCAGTTCGGGCACATCCTAGAGGAGAGAGCGCTGCTAGACAGATCCGGAAGCATAAGAAGGCTTACGAGCGTCATTCGTTTCCCCGGAATCGCATCGCCCATTCAAAGTGCCTGGGGATCAGCCGTCGGGATCAAGACTTCATCATGTTCGCAGCATTTGAAAAGCACGGGGAGGACGAATTGATCGTTGACTCAATCCCGATCCAAGTGATGGAACGTGCAACCCGTTGGGGGAAAGCCATGACAGGATTGGCCCTTAGGATTGTCGACGAGATATCTCCCGTTCCGAATCATTGACGAGTTTGCGGGTTTCCGACGCAACGGTGCCGATGTCTCGGAATTCGGAACCGGGCATTCTCTGAGAAGAAGAACGCGTCAGATTGGGCTCAAGGCCGACCGTCGTCTGGGGAGCGGCGACCATCGTCGCCGCCACAGCGCCCCGCATCCCCTGCCCCAGCCGAGGGCCCAAAGCCCTCGGCCAGCGCCCGCCCCGCCCCCAGGCGGGCGCTTCTCGCCCGCCGGGCCGGGCGCTGTCCTCTGTCGCGCCCGGCACCGCCAGCACAGCCGCACTCTCGTGCAACGGGCGGGGTAACGCATGCGTTTCCCGTTCCGCCCGGCCGGGCCACGGGAAGGATCGGACGGCGATGGTCTCCTGTGCCGTGTTTCCAGCTGTCTTCAGCCCCGGCCCGGGAGCCAATCCCTTGAATCCCTTGCGGTCGCCCCTCTCCCATCCCGGGGCGCCCTCACGCCACCTGCCCCGCCGCCCAGCCGCTGGACCAGGCCCACTGGAAATTGTAGCCGCCCAGCCAGCCGGTGATGTCCACCACCTCGCCCACGAAATACAGCCCCGCCACCGCCTTGGCCTGCATCGTGCGGGCGTCCAGCCCGTCGGTATCGACCCCGCCCAGGGTCACCTCGGCGGTGCGGTAGCCCTCGGTCCCGACCGGCTTGAGCCGCCAGTCGTGCAGCCCTGCCGCCAGCCGGTCGAGAACCGCCCCCGGCACCTCGGCCAGCGGCCCCGTCACGCCGGCGCCCTCGGCCAGGTGCCGCGCCACCCGTTCGGGCACCAGCCGGGCCAGCGCGCCCGCCAGATGGCCCTTTCCGGCGCGGGCCTTTGCCGCCCGCAGCGCGGCCGCCGCGTCCAGCCCGGGGCAAAGGTCCAGCGCGATCTCCTGCCCCTCGCGCCAGTAGGACGACAGCTGCAGAACCGCCGGGCCGCTGAGGCCCCGGTGGGTGAACAGCACCGCCTCATTGAATCCGGTCTTGCCGCAGGACACCCGGCCCTGCACCGCCACGCCCGCCAGCGGCCGCATCCAGGCCAGGTCCTGCTCGGCAAAGGTCAGCGGCACCAGCGCCGGGCGGGTCTCGGTCACCGCCAGCCCGAAGCTCTCTGCCACCCGGTAGCCGAAGCCCGTCGCCCCCATCTTGGGGATCGACTTTCCCCCTGTCGCCACGATGACCGCGGCGGTCTGCTGCACCCCGCGGGCGGTCTCGACCGCAAAGCCCGGGCCGGCCGCCGTCACCGCGCCCAACGCGCAGCCCGTCCACAACACCCCGCCGGCCGCCGCCAGGTCGCGCAACAGCCAGTCCACCACCTGCGTCGCCGCGCCGTCGCAAAACAGCTGTCCAAGGGTCTTTTCGTGCCAGGCGATCCCGGCGCCTTCCAGGCGGGCAATGAAGTCCCGGGCGGTGAACCGCTTCAGCGCCGAAAGCGCGAAACGCGGGTTGCGGCCCAGGAAGCGGTCGGCCGCGATGCCGAGGTTGGTGAAGTTGCACCTCCCCCCGCCCGAAATGCGGATCTTCTCGCCGGCCTTGGCGGCATGGTCTACCACCAGCACCCGCCGGCCCCGCCGCCCCGCCTCGATGGCGGCAAAAAGCCCTGCGGCCCCGGCGCCCAGAACGATCACATCCCAGTCCACGACACCCCCGGACAGCCGCCGAAATTTCGCGCCCTCCCCCCTTGCGGGCCGCAGGTCGCTTCGCTAAACACCCCGGCACGGTTGGGGCGTCGCCAAGTGGTAAGGCATCGGTTTTTGGTACCGACATACCTAGGTTCGAATCCTAGCGCCCCAGCCAATCCCTTGATCACGAAAGCATCGCCTGTCGACGGTGTGCACCGGGCGTTCCGCCCTGGCAATCGCCTCGGCCCGGTCTGAGAACCGGTGCAGCGGAATGGGGGCGAGGCCAAGGGCCTCGCCCGCACCGCAATCAAAACGGCCTGCGAAAAATGTCCGCCGAACGGCGGGGAACCGAGTCCGATGGCATTCGTGTCAAATCCCATCCGACTCTGGTCCCTGATTGCCTGGCCGATGTGGCCTTTCGAAGATGGTTTCGTGGCGGACTGCCGAAATCATCATGACCGTCCGCATCCGACTGTCCAGACCGGCGCCGCGCAATGAGAAAGGCGCCCCGGGGGGCGCCTTCCAAGCTTGAGCCAATTTGGCGGCGGCCGGATCAGACCGACTTGCGCCGACGCACGACCGCAAAGGCACCCATGGCGCCCAGCAGCAGCAGGCCACCCGCGGGCAGCGGAACCGGCGCCGGGGCGCTGACGTAGGTCGCCGTCGCCTGGACGGTGGCGCCCTTCTTCGGGCCCTCGTTCAGACCGAACCAGCCCAGGTTGAAGGTCTCGTCGCTGAGCGCGATCTGCAGAAGACCACCGTTGCCGAAAGCGATCTGCAGCGGCGCGCCCCAGTTCACCGAACCCCACTGCCAGACGAAGCCCTGGCCGACCGTCGTTCCCGTCGCGGTGCCAGAAGCCACCGGCTGGGTCATGGTGAAGGCCACGTTGATCGAGTTCGGGACCATGTCGTCCCAATTCACCGATTCCTCGTTGGTCCAGATGTCGAACAGATCGAAGGTGAGGCTTTCACCGACGTCCAGATCGAAGCTGCCGCTGCCCGACATCGGGCTGGCGGAAACCTCGAGACCGGGATCGCTGAAAGCGTCGCCGCTCAGCGCGAAGGAACCGCTGAACGTTGCCGCAATTGCCGCCACCGAGGTTGTCGCAAGAACTGCGGCCGCGGCGGCGCAGGTCTTGAGTTGCGATAAGAGGCCCATGAGACCCACTCCAATGTTCTTTGGCCAAACCACACCATACCGACCTGCGTGGTCGGCACTGTCGGCGGAAAACCGCCACAGGCACTGTAGGCGATCGGCATGATTCCTGCCACGAAAAAGTCACGATCTGCCGAAGTTACACGCATAGGGCGATTGCCCTTGCCGGACCCAGACTGGCGCCTGGGTCGGCTTGTCCCAAGCCCTTCATCGGTAACGCTTTTCCTTCCGCAGCGGCGACCTGTGCGAGCCACCCGCGACGGCACCCGTCGGCCACGGAAGCCCGCACCGGGCAGAATGACCGACACAGCCCGAAAGCGCGGCGTCAGCGCTGCGCGTCGCGCAGCACGGACAGCACCGCCTCGGGCGGCACATCCTCGGCCACGAAGGCCTGGCCGATGCCCCGCGCCAGGACAAAGCGCAGGCGGCCGTCGATCACCTTCTTGTCCTGCCCCATCAGCGCCAGCAGCGCCTCGGCCGGCGGCAAGTCACCGGGGATGTCGCGCAGATCGACCTTCATCCCCATCCCGCGCAGATGCGCCCGAACCCGGCTGGGCACTTCCTGGCTGCACAGGCCCAGGCGCTGACTCAACTCGAAAGCCAGGGCGCAGCCGATCGCCACGCCCTCGCCATGCAGCAGGCGGTCGGAATAGCCGGTGGCCTTTTCCAAGGCGTGGCAGAAGGTGTGGCCCAGGTTCAAGAGCGCGCGCTCACCCTCTTCGGTCTCGTCACGGCTGACGATGCCGGCCTTCATCTCGACGCTGCGCGTCACCGCGCGCAGCCGCGCCGCGGCATCTCCGGCGGCCAGCGCGGGACCCGCCGCCTCAAGCCAGTCGAAAAAGGCCGCATCGCCCAGCAGGCCGTATTTCACCACCTCGCCGTAGCCGGCCAGGAAATCGCGCGCCGGCAGAGTGTCCAGGATGCCGATGTCGGCCAGCACAAGGCTGGGCTGATGAAACGCACCGACCAGATTCTTGCCCTGGGCGGTGTTGATCCCGGTCTTGCCGCCAACGCTGGAATCGACCTGGGCCAGCAGCGTGGTGGGCAGTTGCACGAAGCGCACCCCGCGCCGCAGCACCGCCGCCGCAAAGCCCACCAGGTCGCCGATCACGCCGCCACCGAAGGCCACCACAACGTCGCGCCGCTCGACCTTGGCGTCCAGCAGCCACTCGACGCAGCGGCTGAATTGCGGCCAGCCCTTGGTGGCTTCGCCCGGCGGCAGCGCCAGCGCCGACACGGCAATCCCCTCGGCCTGAAAGGCCGCGGTCAGCCGGTCCAGGTGCAGCCCGGCCACGGTCTCGTCCGTCACCACGGCCACCCGCCTGCGGCGCAGCAGCGGCGCGATCTCGGCCCCGGCCCGGTCGAGCAGTCCGGCGCCGATCCGCACCTCGTAAGAGCGGTCCCCCAGGTTCACCGGAACCACGTTCATGCGTCACCCTCTTCCAGCACATCGGGCCGGGCCTGAAGCGCCTCGATCACGCGGCCCGCCATCTGCTCGATCGAGTAGTCGGGCGAAGCGTCGACGGCAAGGTCGGCCAGCGCATAGGCCGGCAGCCGCGCCTCATGCAGCGCGCGCAGGGTCTCGCGCGGGTTCGCGGTGCGCAACAGCGGCCGGGTGGTCTTGTGGCGCACCCGCTGCCACAACAGATCAAGGTCGGCACGCAACCAGACCGAGACGCCGGCGGCGTTGATCTGGCTGCGGTTGCGCTCTGACAGGAAGGCGCCTCCGCCGGTGGACAGAACGCAAGGTGCGCCGCGCAGCAGGCGGCCGATCACCTCGAATTCGCGGTCGCGAAAGAACGCCTCGCCGTCACGCTGGAAGATCTCGGCGATGCTGCGGCTGGCGGCCTTGACGATCTCTTCGTCCGAATCAAGGAAGGGCACCTTCAGCGCCCTGGCGACCGCAGTGCCCACGGCGGTCTTGCCCGCGCCCATCATGCCGACCATCACCACGGTCTTCTTCAGTCGCAGCATTGCCTTTCACCATGTCGTGATCGGTCCGGCGCGGCCTTGCCGATCCGTCGCATTCCCTGCCTCAATGCCGTGATCTTGCGCGGAAAGCCATATACAATCACCGCATGCGCCCGGGCCACAGGGTTCGGTCAACGGATCGGAGCCGGGCGCAGAGGCAGACCAGGCAGAACAAGGACAGGCAAGCATGGGGCGAATCTTCAAGGCGCTGGTGCTGCTCGCGATCATCGGATTCGTCGGGCTCACCGGCTTCGCCTATCTCGGCGACCTTTCGCCCGACCAGCAAGAGGTCAAGAAACCCGTGGTGCTGGATGCGGACTGAGCTGCGCCTCGGCCTGTGCCTGGCCCTGGGTCTGAACGCCCCGGCCGCGCTGGCGGCGGGCGGCGATCCGTTGTCGGCCATCGACTGGCTGTCGCAATCGGTGGCAACACCCGCAGCCACGGTGCTGCCCTCGGGCACGCCGGCGGTGGTGGCGCGACCGGACGAGCCGCCGGTGACCGATGCCAGCGCGCTGCCGGCCGCGGTGGCGACGACGCCGCTTGACGGTCCCTCGCCCGATGCGGTGGGGCTGATCGCGCCGGCGGTCTCGGGCCTGCCGCATGATCTTTGGGGCGCGGGGCGCACCGACGAAGTCGCACAGGCGATCATCCGCGACCGGATGGACAGCCTGCCGGCGCTGCGCCAGCTGTTCCTGACCATCCTGCTGGCCGAGACCGCGGCCCCGGCGGATTCCGAAGCCCAGGGCCGGCTCTTGCTGGCGCGCGTCGACAAGCTGCTGCAAATCGGTGCGCTGGAACAGGCGGCGGCGCTGATCGACATTGCCGGCATCGAGACCCCGGAGCTGTTCCGCCGCGCCTTCGACGTGGCGCTTCTGACCGGCAATGAGGACCGCGCCTGCGACACCATGCAGGCCAACCCCGGCCTTGCACCCACGCTGCAAGCCCGGGTGTTCTGCCTGGCGCGGGCCGGCCAGTGGGAGGTGGCGGCGCTGACGCTGCAGACGGCGGCGGCGCTGGGTCAGGTGAACTCGGCCGAATCCGAACTGCTGGCGCGGTTCCTGGAACCCGATCTCTTCGACGGCGAACTGATGCCGCCACCGCCCAATCCGGTCACGCCGCTGGATTGGAAAATCTATGAAGCGATCGGGGAATCGCTGCCCACCGCCTCGCTGCCGGTCGCCTTCGCCTATGCCGAGACCGGCCCCGCGGCGGGCTGGAAGGGGCAGATCGAGGCGGCCGAGCGGCTGACCCGCGCCGGGACCATCGCGCCGAACGTGATCCTCGGGCTCTATACCGACCGCGATCCGGCCGCCTCGGGCGGAGTCTGGGACCGCGTCGCCGCCTTTCAGGACTTCGACGCCGCGATGCAGTCGGGGGACCCGCAGCGGGTGACCCAGACCCTGCCACCGGTCTGGTCGCAGATGCAGGAGGCCGAACTGGAAGTGCCCTTCGCGCTGCTCTACGGCCGCGACCTGGCCGGGCTTTCGCTGACTGGCGAGGCGGCTTCCATGGCGTTCCGCGTGGCGCTGCTGTCGCCGTCGGCAGCGACCGCGGCCAAGGATCGCATCGCCAGCGATGCGACCGAATCCTTCCTTGCGGCCCTTGCGCTGGGTCAGTTGGACGGCGTTGCCGCGCCCGACAGCATCGGCCGTGCCATCGTCCCGGCCTTCCTTGCACCCGAGATTTCCCCGGAGACCCGGGCGCTGATCGAAGAAGACCGGCTGGGCGAGGCCATCCTGCTGGCCATCGAGGAAATCGCCCGCGGCGTCGAGGGCGACCTGAGCGGCGTGACCCATGGCCTGTCGCTTCTGCGCAGCGTCGGCCTGGACGGCGTGGCACGACGCACCGCACTGGAACTGATGATTCTGGAACGGCGGGGCTGACACGCATGGCTCCGGCCGCCCCGTCGCAGTGGATCTCGACCTTCCTGGACGCCATCGCCGCCGAACAGGATGCGGCGCGCAACACCCGCCTGGCCTATGGCCGCGACCTCAAGGACTTTGTCGACTGGTGCGCCCGGCACGGCCATGACCTGGCGAGCCTGGAGCGGACGGCGGTCGAATCCTATCTGGTGGCCTGCGATGCACAGGGCCTGGCCAAGGCCACCCGCGCCCGCCGGCTGTCGGCCATCCGCCAGCTTTACCGCTTTGCCTTCGACGAAGGCTGGCGCGCCGACAACCCGGCGCTGCGCATCAGCGGCCCCGGCAAGGCGCAAGGCCTGCCGCAGACCCTGACCCAGGACGAGGTCGCCCGCCTGCTGGACGCCGCCCGCGACCATGGCCGGACTGCGGCCGAGCGGCTGCGCAACACCGCCCTGGTCGAGCTTCTCTACGCCACCGGCCTGCGGGTCAGCGAACTGGTGTCGCTGCCGCAGGCGGCGGTGCGCGGGGGGCCGCGGATGATCCTGGTGCGCGGCAAGGGCGGCAAGGAGCGGATGGTGCCCGTCTCGGGCCCCGCCCGCGCCGCCGTCGCGGCCTGGCTGGTGCATCTGGACGCCGAGGCGGACGCGGCCCGCAAGGCCGGCAAGCCGGTGCCGAAACACCTGTTCCCCGGCCCGGGCGCCGAGGGCCACCTGACCCGGCAGAATTTCTTTGCCCTGCTCAAGGCGGTGGCCGTGCGGGCGGGTCTGTCGCCCGGCACGGTCACGCCGCATGTGCTGCGGCACGCCTTCGCCACCCACCTGCTGGCCGGCGGCGCCGATCTGCGGGTGATCCAGACCTTGCTGGGCCATGCCGACGTGGCCACCACCGAAATCTACACTCATGTCCTGGACGACCACCTCAAGGACCTGGTGCTGACCCGCCACCCGCTTGCGAAACCGCGCCGGTCGCGGGCATAACATCGGGCCATCGCCGCGCGCCCTGGGATTGCCATGGATACCGCCTTCTGGATCACTGTTCTTGCCGTGCTGGCGCTGCTGGTCGCCTCGGCCTTCTTTTCGGGGTCCGAAACGGCGCTGACCGCCGCATCCCGGGCCAAGCTGACGGCGCAGGCCGACAAGGGATCGCGCGGGGCAAGAACCGCCCTGCGGATCACCGAGGACCGCGAACGGATGATCGGTGCCCTGCTGCTGGGCAACAACGTGGTGAACATCCTGTCCGCCTCGCTGGCCACTGCCCTGATGACGCGGCTGTTCGGCGATTCCGGGGTGGCGCTGGCGACGATGGGGATGACGGCACTGGTGCTGATCTTCGGCGAGGTGCTGCCGAAGACGCTGGCCATCACCTTCCCCGAGCCGGTTGCGACCCGGGTCGCCCCGCCGATCCGGGTGCTGATCCTGCTGTTCTCGCCCATCGTGGCACTGGTTCGCATCCTGGTGCGCAGCCTGTTGTGGCTGATGGGGGTCAGGGCAAACCCCGAAGGCAACATGCTGGCCCTGCGCGAGGAAATCGCCGGCGCCATCGCCCTGGGCCATACCGCCGGTGCCGTCGCCAGGGAAAGCCGCAACCGCCTGCTTGGCGCCCTTGACCTGGGCGAACGCACGGTGGACGAGATCATGCGCCACCGCCGGCAGATCGAGATGATCGACGCCGACAACCCGCCCGAGGCGATCCTGTCGCAGGTGCTGGCCTCGGCCCACACCCGGTTGCCGGTGTTCCGCGGCTCGGACGACAACATCCTGGGCGTGGTGCATGTCAAGGACCTGCTGCGCGAGGTCGACCGCCTGATCCGCGGCCCGGACAGCCCGACCGAGGGCCTTGCCGCGCTGGACATCGCCAAGGTCGCGATGAAGCCCTACTTCATCCCCGAGACCACCGCGCTGGACGAACAGATGCGCGAATTCCTCAAGCGGCGCACGCATTTTGCCCTGGTGGTCGACGAATACGGCGGGCTGCAGGGGCTGATCACGCTGGAAGACATCCTGGAAGAGATCGTCGGCGAGATCACCGACGAATTCGACGTGGTGGCAAAAGAGGGCCACCTCACGGCCACCGAGGACGGCGCCTGGGTGGTCGATGGTGCGATGACCATCCGCGACCTGAACCGCGCCATGGACTGGGCATTGCCCGACAACGAGGCGAACACCCTGGCCGGCCTGGTCATCCACGAGGCCCAGATGATTCCCACCGAGGGCCAGGTGTTTGCCTTCCACGGTTTCCGCTTCGAGGTGATGGCGCGGCGCGAAAACCGCCTGACCCGGCTGAAGCTGCGCCCGCTGTGACGCCGGGGAACCGATTTCCGAAACCGGAAATCGTGGCCGGAATTCGACTTCGAATTCCGGTGCCTCAACGCCGGCCGAACAGGGTGCCCAGCACCCCGCGCACGATCGCCTGGCCGCCCTTGGTGCCCAGCTGGCGGGCAAAGCTCTTGGCGAAGGTCTCGGTGATCGAATCCGACCGGCTGGAGGTGGTCCGCTTCGTCCGCGCCTCGGTCGGGCCGCCGTCAAAGCGCCGGCCGCGGTTGAACTCTTCCAGGTCCAGCGTCAGCCCGCCACCGCCGCCGTCGCGCTGCGCCGCCGCTTCATCCGCTGCCGCCGCGCGCGCCTTTTCCTTGGCCTTTCGCGCCAGCATCTCATAGGCGCTGTCGCGGTCGACCGCCTGGTCGTACTTGCCCGCCACCGGAGAGCCGGCCAGCACCTGCGCCCGCACCCCCTCGTCGCAGGGCCCCAGCCGGCTGGACGGCGGCCGCACCAAGGTGCGCTCGGCCACGCCGGGGATGCCCTTCAGTTCCAGGAACGAGGTCACCGCCTCGCCGGTGCCGACATCGCGGATCGCGTCCTCGATCAGGAACCGCGGGTTCTGCCGGTAGTTCTGCGCCGCCATGCGCAGGTCCTTCTGGTCCTTGGCGGTAAAGGCGCGCAGCGCGTGCTGCACCCGGTTGCCCAACTGGCCCAGGATGTTCTCCGGCACGTCGGCGGGGTTCTGGGTGATGAAATAGACCCCCACCCCCTTGGACCGGATCAGTCGCGCCACCTGCTCGACCTTCGCCACCAGTGCCTTGGGCGCGTCGTCGAACAGCAGGTGCGCCTCGTCGAAGAAGAACACCAGCTTGGGCTTGTCGGGGTCGCCCACCTCGGGCAGGGCCTCGAACAGTTCCGACAGCAGCCACAGCAGGAAGGTCGCGTAAAGCCGCGGGCTGTTCATCAGCCGGTCCGAGGCCAGGATCGACACCCGGCCGTTGCCGTTCGCATCGGTCAGCATCAGGTCGGCCAGGTCCAGCGCCGGCTCACCGAACAATTTGGCGCCGCCCTCGTTCTCCAGCACCAGAAGGCGGCGCTGGATGGCGCCGACCGATTCCTTCGACACCAGCCCGTAGCGGGCCGACATCGCATCGGCGTTCTCGGCCACGAAGGTCAGCAGCGCCTGCAGGTCCTTCAGGTCCAGAAGCGGCAGGCCCTCTTCGTCGGCCAGCCGGAAGGCGACGTTCAGCACACCCTCCTGCGGCTCGGACAGTTCCAGCAGACGGCTCAGCAGCAAGGGGCCCATCTCGGCCACCGTGGTGCGGATCGGGTGGCCCTTTTCGCCGAACAGATCCCAGAACGTCACCGGAAAGGCGCGGTAGGCGATGGTCCAGCCGATGGTCGCGGCGCGCTTGGCAAAGGCCTCGTGCAGCTTGTGGGTGTCCGACCCGGCCTGGCACAGGCCCGACAGATCCCCCTTCACGTCCGACAGAAAGACCGGCACGCCGGCGGCCGAAAAGCCCTCGGCCAGCACCTGCAGCGTCACCGTCTTGCCGGTGCCGGTGGCGCCGGCGATCAGCCCGTGCCGGTTGCCGTATTTCAACAGCAAGGTCTGGGGCAAGCCATAGCCCTCGCCGCCTCCGCCCACGAAAATCGCCTCGTCCGACACCTGTCACCTCCCGACGCCAAGACCCGCCTGCCCGGCAAGCGGGCGCGCGCAGCCACCATACATTCTTAACCGTTCGGTGCCAGTCTGGATCGTGCCGAGGGCGCGTCTCCTGCCTTTCCGGCTGTGACTTCCTCCCTGTTGAACTGGCCGCGCCTTCCCGAAAGGCGCGGTTTTTTCACATCTTTTCCCCCGGGTTCCCCCGGTCCACAGCTGAAGAATCCCGTTGACGGAGCCGGAAAACCGCCTTAGCGTTCCGGCCATGAAGTCGGCCAGTCCGACAGGGAGCAAAGAACACCACGCCTCAGGCGTCCTCAAAGGGCCGGACTTCCGGCCCTTTGTCCATTCTTGCGCTCCGATCTTGCGGCAAGCCGCCGCCGCTCGCGCTTTTCTCAACTGACATGGCGCGGACCGCGTGCTAAGGACGCGCCCGATGCCGGGCCGACACCCGGCCTGCGCGGCCATCGCGCCCGAACCGAAGGACCAGCATTCCATGCCAAGACCCCCGATTTCCCGCCTCGCCCTGCTTCTGGCGCTGGCCGCGGCGCCGCTGCCGCTGGCCGCCCAGGACACCACTGCACCCGCCGAGGGGATGACGGGCGACGCAGCACCGGCCGATGCCGCCAAGGCCGACGACCTGACCCTCGGGGTCGAAGTCGGTGGCACGCCCAAGGTCGGCGACACCTACACCGCAGCCAGCTTCGATTCCTGGGACCAGCGCTGCGTCAAGACCGACCTTTCGGCCGATCCCTGCCAGCTGTACCAGCTGCTCAAGGACCAGGACGGCAACTCGGTCGCCGAATTCTCGGTCTTCACCCTGCCCGAAGGCAGCGAAGGCCCTGCCGTTGCCGGCGCCACCTTCATCGCGCCCTTGGAAACCCTGCTCACCGAAGGGCTGCGGATCGAGGTCGATGGCAACAAGCCGCGCGCCTATCCCTTCACCTTCTGCGCCCAGATCGGCTGCGTCGCCCGCATCGGCTTTACCACCGAAGAGGTGGACATGCTGAAGAAGGGCGCCAAGGCAACCGCGGTCATCGTGCCGTTCGTGGCGCCGGATCAGAAGGTGGTGCTCGAAGTCTCGCTCAAGGGCTTCACCGCCGGCATGGATGCGGTCGGTGCCGCCAACAAGGCCGCCGATGCGGCCGCGGCGGCGAAACCGGCCGACGGCGGCAACTAGTCCGTCAGACCGCCCGCAGCGCCAGAACGGCGTTCAGGCCGCCAAAGGCAAAGGCATTCGACAGCGCCGCGCCCACAGGGGCGCGGCGCGCCTCGTTCGGGACATGGTCAAGGTCGCAACCGGGGTCGGGCTGATCCAGCCCCACGGTCGGCGGCACGATCCCGTCCTTCAACGCCAGAATCGCTGCCAGCAATTCGATCGCCCCCGTCGCGCCGATGGCATGGCCATGCATCGCCTTGGTCGAACTGACCATCAGCCCCTCGGCCGCCGCCCCGAACGCCGCCCGGATCGCCGCCACTTCGGTGCGGTCGTTGACCTGGGTGCCGGTGCCATGGGCGTTGACGTAACCCACCTCGGCCGGGTCCATCTGTGCCTCGGCCAGGGCCGCGCGCATCGCCGCCGCCGCGCCAGTGGCCGAGGGCACCACGATGTCACCCGCATCGGCCGTCATGCCGAAGCCGGCGACCTCGGCCAAGGCCACCGCCCCCCGCGCCGCCGCACGCGCAGCGTCCTCCAGCACGAAGACCGCGGCCCCCTCGCCCATCACCATGCCGTTGCGGCGCGCATCGAACGGCCGGCAACCGTCGGGTGACATCACCCGCAGCGATTCCCAGGCCTTCACCCCGCCGAAACACAGCATCGCCTCGGCGCCGCCGGCCAGCATCGCCGGCGCCTGGCCGTCGCGCACCATGCGGAAGGCCAGCCCCAGCGCATGGTTGGAACTGGCGCAGGCCGAACTGACCGCAAACGCCGGCCCGGTCAGCCCGTGCCGCATCGCCACATGGCTGGCCGCCGCATTGCCCATCAGCCGCGGCACCACCAGCGGCGGCACCCGGTTCCTGCCCTCGGCAAACACCGCGCGATAGCTGTCCTCCCAGGTGGATATCCCGCCCGCCGCGCTGCCGATGATGACGCCCGCGCCCTGCCCGGCCTCGCCCCCCGCCATGGCCAGGGCTTCGGCCGCCGCCACCACCGCGAACTGGGTGAAGCGGTCATAAAGCGCGATCTCGCCGCGGCTGAACCGGGCGGTCTCGTCCCAGCCCTTGACCTGTGCGCCAATGCGGATCGCCAGCCGCTCGACATCGCGGAACGCCAGCGCACCGATGCCGGACTGCCCCGCGGTCATCGCGGCCCAGGTGCCGGGCACGTCGCTGGCCAGAGCATTGACGCTGCCCGCGCCGGTGATGACCACCCGCCTCATGCCGCCTTTCCGGCAACCAGGCCTTCGACCGCCGCCACGATGCTGGCAACCGACGAGATGTCAAAGCTGCTTGCACCCGGTTCGCTGGGGTTGAACGGCACATGCACGTCGAACGCCTCTTCGATGGCGAAGACCGCCTCGACCAGACCCAGGCTGTCCAGGCCCAGGCTGTCCACCGTGGCCTCGTCGGTCACCTCGGAGGGGTCCAACAGCGCCTGCGTCGCCAGGATGTCGATCACCTTCGCACGAACCTCAGACATCGCCGGTCCCCCGGTCGGTCGGCGGCGGCGCCATCGCCTTTTCCAGATCGGCGACCCGCCCGGCCAGCCTCGGCAGCCGGCGCAGCGCCTTCTGCATCTCGACATGGGTCTCCATCTTCACCGCCGGATAGCCCAGCAGCACCCGGCCCGCCGGCGCGTTGGTGAAGATCTTGGTAGCACCCCCGCAGATCACGTCGTCTCCGACAAAGATGTTGTCGTTGACGCCGCATTGCCCGCCCATCACCACCCGGTCGCCGATCCGGGCGCTGCCGGCGATGCCGACCTGGCCGCAGAGTAGGCAGTCGCGGCCCACCTGCACGTTGTGGCCGATGTGGACCAGGTTATCCAACTTGGTCCCGGCGCCAATCACGGTATCGCGGATGGTGCCGCGGTCGATGCAGACATTGGCGCCGATCTCGACATCGTCGCCGATGCTGACCGCGCCCAGCGAATGAATGCGCGTCCAGCTCTGATCCTTGATTTCGGCACGCGAGCCCAGGGTTTCGCGGATCTCCTCGACGCCGGACTTCTCCGGCGTCACGAAGCTGAACCCGTCGGCGCCGATCACCGCCCCGGGCTGGCAGATGAAGCGGTCGCCGATGCTGACCCGCGCGCCGATCCGGACGCCCTGCAGGATCAGCGCATCGGCGCCGATCCGGGCGCCCTCGGCAATCGAGACATGGCTGGCGATCCGCGCCCGCGGGCCGATCACCGCGCCCCGCCCGATCACCACGAAAGGCCCGATCGCCGCGCCCTCGCCGACCTGGGCCGAGGGATGGACCACCGCCAGGGCGTGAAGGCCCGGCGCAAGGTCTGGCCCCGGGTCCAGCAATCGCGTCAGCCCGGCCATCGCCAGCCGGCCACGCGGGGCGAAGATCGCCGCCTTCAGGCCCATCGCCCGCCAGTCGGCACCCGGCCAGACCACCGCCGCCTGTGCCCGGCCCTTGCCGATGCCATCGCCATAGCGCGGGTCCATCGCCAGCGCCAACTGGTCCGGAGCCGCCGCCTGCGGCTCGGCCGCACCGGTCACCACCAGATCCAGCGCCCCCTCGGCCTGGGCGCCAAGCGCATCGGCGATCTGACGGATGGTGTGCGGCATCGGCCCCTTCCTTGCGGTCCGGGGCACGGTCTACTGCGATTCCGCGCCCAACTCCACCCCGGCCTCGGCCAGGGCTTGCCACAGCTTTGCGTCACGCCCGTAAACGTCACGGCGGAACCCCATGCGGCCCTTCGCCTCTGGGTAGGCGGTATAGTAAACCAGATGGACGGGCACCGTTTTCTCAAACTTCACAAGGGTTTCCGCGCCGCCTTTCAGGTAGCTCTGGAATTCCTCCTCGACCGCGGCCGACTGCACCGACAACAGCGCATGGGCCAGATCGAACGGATCGGCCACCCTTATGCAGCCGTGGCTGTAGGCCCGCACGTCGGTGTCGAACAGCGACTTCGACGGCGTGTCGTGCAGATAGATGTTGTAGGGGTTCGGGAACATGAACTTCACCTTGCCCAGGGCATTGCCGTCCGAGGGCGGCTGGCGCAGCGCGAAGGGAAAGTTGCGAGCATTGTAGGCGGCAAAGTTCACCGCGCCGCGCGACACCACGCGGCCGCGCCCGTCGATGACCTGCAGATGGCCGACCGCGTTCGGGTTGCGCTGCAGCAGCGGCAGGTATTCCTTGACCGTGATCGACCGCGGCACGCCCCAGCTGGGGTTGACCACGATATGCTCCATCTCGTCCGAGAATTCCGGGCTGCGCTGGTCGGGCTGGTTCTTGCCGATCACCACGCGGGTGCGGAACACGGTGCGGCCGTGGTCCACGATGCGGGCGGTAAAGTCGGGCTGGTTCACCCAGATGTGGCGGACGCTCCGGTCGATGTCCAGCCAGCGCTCGCGCTCCATCGCCACGATCACCGCCTTCAGCCGGTCTTCGACGGCAACGTTGACCTCGGCCAGCGTGGTTTCGCCGGCCACACCGTCGGCCGGCAGGCCATGGCCCAGCTGGAAGGACTGCACCGCGCGCTGGATGTCGCGGTCGTAGTCCTGCGTCGGGGTGCGCTCCAGATAGCCCATCGCCGCCAGCCGGTCGCGCAGCGCCACCACGGCGGGGCCGCTGTCGCCCGGGCCCAATGCGCCGCCGGGCACCGCAGGCCCCCAGCCGCCGGCCGCAACGGCAGCCTCCAGCCCGATCTTCGCCTTCATCAGCTGGGCATAGACGTTCGATGACGGCACCAGCCCGCGCAGCACGGTCGCCGGGTCGTCGCCGGCGATGGCCCTCAGCAGGACCTGCGGGTCCTCGACCGCGATCTCGCGCACGATGGACGGGTCGATCTTGCGCGGCTCCAGCAGGCCCGAGGTCAGGTCGCGCGCCCAGGCCAGATAGGCCCGGGTCATCGCCACTTCCAGCCGGCCCAGGTCGCCCTCGGTCTCGGCCGCGGCAAAGCCGGCCCGCAGGCCGGCGGCATCATAGCGGGCGGGCGGCAGACCATGGTCGGCGGCCGTGTCCAGCGCGGCAAACAGCGCGGCGCGGCGATCCGCATCCTCGGCGCCGGTCCACAGCGTGTCATAGGCGGTCTGGCGATACCAGTCGGCGACCGCGGCCTCATCGGCGGCCGATGCGGCCAGCGATTGCGCAAAAGCGGTCGACGTCGCGGTTTCCGCGACCGTTGCCTCTGCTGTGAGAAGACCAAGACCCAGGGCCAGGGTGGCCGAGCACAAAATCTGTCTTGCCCGGCAGCGGGCCGTCTCGCGCAAAACCATTCCAGCCCCTGAAAACGCAGCAGATTTTAGCGGTTCCGGCGAGGATCGGTGGAATCGCGGCAACTGTCCACTCACATTCCCGCTGCTTCGGCCTTGCAAACCGGGCGCTTGCGGTCGATGCGACGTTTTCGCCCGCCACCGTTGCATCGGCGCCACGGCACAGCCCGGTCATGCCCGTTCAGCAATTTTTTGCCGATTCCGGCTTCACTGGCGGCGCTGCAGCTTTTGACTGTTCCTTTTCCGGTCGGATTTGCCGTAAGGTGCCCGCACTGGAAGACAGCCAGTCACAGAAGCTGCCGTACAGGCAGTCGAAGACTTGCAGGGGACAGGCGACAGAATGGCGGACCTCGTTTACAACGGCATTTCGCGGCGTGGGCTTCTTGGAGTTTTTGCCGCCACCACCGTTACGGCAGCACCCTTCTTCAGCAGCGCAGTGGCCTATGCCCGGGGCGCGGGCGACATCCGGCGGATCCGGATGCAGTCCGGCCGCACCGGCGAAAGCATCGACACGATCTACTGGATCGAGGGCGAGTACATCCCCGAGGTGCTGAAGGAAATCAACCACTTCATGCGCGACTGGCGGACCGACGACGTGGTCAAGATGGACCCGCGCAATGTCGACATCATGGCAGCCGCGCATCGGTTGATGGATGTGTCCGAGCCTTACATGCTGCTCTCGGGCTATCGCAGCCCGAAGACCAACGCGATGTTGCGCTCGCGCTCGCGCGGGGTGGCCAAGAATTCGCTTCACATGACGGGCATGGCGGCCGACCTGCGGCTGAACTCCCGCTCGGTCGGGCAGATGGCCAAGGCGGCGGCGGCCTGCGCAGCCGGCGGCGTCGGGCGCTACTCGCGGTCGAACTTCGTCCACATGGATTGCGGCGCGGTGCGCAGCTGGGGCGGCTGAACCGTCCGGCACCGGACGAACGAAAGCGGCGCCCTGCGGGGCGCCTTTTTCGTTTCGGTCGCCGATTTCAGTCTGCGGCCGATTCCTCGGCGGCGCGGTCCCGCCCGCGAAAGCCCATCGCCACGACGAACTTTTCTGAACTGTCGGCCCGACTCGACGGCGGCTTGACGTTCGCCACCTTGGTAAAGTTCTGCTTCAGCATTTGCTGCATCGCGTTTTCGGCGCCACCGGCCAGCACCTTGGCCACGAAGGTGCCGCCGTCTTCCAGCACGTCGAAGGCAAAATCCAGCGCCGCCTCGACCAGCGCCACGATGCGCAAATGGTCGGTCGGCTTGTGGCCGCTCGACGCCGCCGCCATGTCGGACAGCACCACATCGGCCCGGCCGCCCAGCCAGCCCTTGACCAGATCGTCCGCCCCGTCGGCCAGGAAATCCAGCTGGTGCAACTCGGCCCCCGGGATCGGCTCGACCTCCTGCAGGTCCACCCCCAGCACCCGGCCCACCGGTTTCTTCGCATTCGCGCCCAAGGCGTTCACCCGCGGCACCGCCACCTGGCACCAGCCGCCCGGCGCGCAGCCCAGGTCCACCACCCGGGCGCCGGGCTTGAAGAAACCGTACTTGTCGTCCAGCTCCATGATCTTGAACGCCGCCCGGCCGCGATAGCCCTCGCGCTTGGCGCGGGCGACGTAGGGGTCGTTCAACTGCCGTTCCAGCCACAGGGTGGACGACAGCTTGCGCCCCTTGGCCGTCTTGACCCGCACCCGCAGGTCGCGGCTGCCCCGGCCGGAGGTGGGTTTCTCGGTCATAGGTAAGGCCCATCCTCCAACACGCCGTCCGCACTCATCTGCGCATAAAGCAGCCCCTCGCGCAGCCCGCGGTCGGCCACCGACAGCCGGTCGGTCGGCCAGATCCGCATCAAGGCCTGCAGGATCGCGGCACCCGACATGATCAGCGTATGCCGGTCTCGGCCGATCCGCGGATCGGTGCGCCGCCCCTCGGGGCCAAGCTGCAGATAGTCGCGGATCACCGTGTCGATCTGCGCCGATGTCATCTGCAAGCCATCCACCTTGGCCCGGTCATAGCGCCGCAGGCCCAGGAAACTGGCCGCCACCGTGGTCACGGTGCCGGAGGTGCCAATGATCTGGAACCCCTCGCGCGGGGCCTGGGCATGGTAGGGGCTGAAGCTGGACAGGTTTTCCTCGAAGAACCAGCTCATCAGCGCGAACCGGGCCGAGTCGTCCTCGACATCGGCGAACTGGTCCTTCAGCGTGGCGACGCCCAGCTTGACGCTGATCCAGTCCACCACCCGCGCCACCGGCCCTTCGCCCTGTGCGCCAAATCCCATGTGCAGGCGCATGATCGCCTGCGGCCGGTCTTCCGGCGCCACCGCCGACAGGTCGATCCACACCAGTTCGGTCGATCCGCCGCCGATGTCCACCACCAGAAGCTGCTCGGTCTTCGGGTTGACCAGCGGCGCGCAAGAGATCACCGCCAGCCGCGCCTCTTCTTCCGGCGCGATGATTTCCAGGCTGAGGCCGGTTTCCCGCCGCACCTGGCGGATGAACTCGCGCGCATTGCGGGCGCGGCGGCAGGCCTCGGTGGCCACCAGCCGCATCCGCATGACGCCGTGCTTCTCGATCTTCTTGCCGCAGATGCGCAGCGCCTGGATGGTGCGCGCCATCGAGGCCCGGCTCAGCCGGCCCGAAGCCTCAAGCCCCGCGCCCAGTTGCACGGTCTTGGAAAAGCTGTCCGTGACGGAAAACTGGCTGCCCCTTGGCTGGGCAATCAGCATCCGGCAACTGTTCGTGCCAAGGTCCAGCGCCGCATACAGCGCCGGCCCGGGTTCGGCAGGGGTGGACGGCCCGTCCCCGTGGAAGCGCGCGACCTGCGGCTCGACCGACGAAAACGCTGCGTCCTCCCCTGGGGGACGCTCGGGCGTCATATCCGCCCTCCAACTGTGGTTGCGCCAAGGGTAGTCCTGCCGGTCGGGGCTTGGCAAGCCTTCGCGTGACACTGGGGCCGGGTTGCCCGACCCGGCGCCCGGCCGATTTCACCGCAAGCCGGAATTCGTGCGAATTCCTTCCACGATTTCCGTACGGAAATCGTTTCCGCGCCAATGGTCGCTAGCGACACGGGCCATGTCGAAAACCGACTTCGCCTGTTGCGGGGCGACGTCTATCAACAAGGCGACAGCCGCCCCAGGAATCGCGCCCATGCCCGACGTGACCATCGTCTACTGGAGAGACATCCCGGCCCAGGTGATCGTGGGCAAGGGCCGGCGCGCATCGAAAGTGCAACTGGCCGAACGGTTCGAGCAGGCCATCGACCGCTGCGCCATGAAGATCGGCGCACGCGATACCGACAGCTACCTCGCCGAATGGCGCAAAGCGGCCCCCTATGAGGTTGACGGCGACCCCGACCAGATCGCCCGCGACACCGCCGCCCGGCTGGAAGCGGACCACGACACCGCCCGCGTCCAGGCTTTGATCGACGCCGATGGCTGGGCAAAGCCCTGATCCCATGTCCCCGCCCGCCCCAAGCTTCCCCGCCCCAAGCTTAAAGGAGCGCCTGATGGCCCTGTTTCCCTTCCGCAAGAAAGCCGCTCCGGTTGCCGCTCCGATCGGCCAGGCCGCCCAGCTTGAGGCCTTTCTCAAGGGCTATTCGATCGAGGTGATGCCGCGCACCGCCGAGAAGATCCCGGATTTCCGCGCCATCCTGCCGGCCGGAACCCGGGTCTACGTCGCCCATATCGAGGGCACCCCGATCGAGGACATGGTCGCCACCGCGCGGCGCGTCGGCGCCGAAGGCTTCACCGCGATGCCGCACTTTCCCGCGCGCATCATCAAGGACAAGGCGACGCTGCTGGACTGGGTGGCGCGCTACCGCGACGCGGGCGTGCGCCAGGGCCTGATCCTGGCCGGCGGCCTTCCGCAGCCGCAGGGCGACTATGCCACCTCGATGCAATTGCTGGAATCGGGTGCCTTCGACGGGTTTGAACGGCTGCACGTCGCCGGCCACCCCGAGGGCAACAAGGACATCGACCCCGATGGATCGGACCGCATGGTGATGGAAGCCGCGCGCTGGAAAGCCGCCTTCGCCGAGCGCACCGATGCGCAGATGGCCATGGCCACGCAGTTCTGCTTTGACTCCCAGCCGGTGATCGACTGGGTCAACCGTCTGGCCGCCGAGAACATCGCTCTGCCGGTTCACATCGGCATCGCCGGCCCGGCCAAGCTGCAGACCCTGATCAAGTTCGCCATCGCCTGCGGTGTCGGCCCCTCGCTCAAGGTGCTGCAAAAGCGCGCGCTGGATGTGTCGAAGCTGCTGACGCCCTACGAGCCGACCGAACTTCTGGCCGACCTTGCGGCCCAGAAGGCGGCAAACCCGGGCTTCGGAATCGAACAGGTGCATTTCTTCCCGCTGGGTGGCATCAAGACCAATGCCGAATGGGTCACCGCAAATGGCGGCGCCTCGGGCAAGCCGGCCCGCGCGGCCTGACTGAATCCGTGAACAAAGGTTGAGAAATGACCCGCACCGTTATTGAATCGAAAACGAAAACCGTCGTCATCGGCTTTGATGAGCCGTTCTGCGTGATCGGTGAGCGGATCAATCCCACCGGCCGCAAGAAACTCGCGGCGGAACTTGAGGCGGGGAATTTCGAAACCGTCATCCGCGACGCGCTGGAACAGGTCGCCTGTGGCGCGACCGTGCTGGACGTGAACTCGGGCGCCGTCTTCACCAACAAGATGGCGACCGATCCGCGTTATGCCGACAACAACTTCGTCGAGCCGCCCTTGATGAAGGCGCTGATCGAGATCGTGCAGCAAACCGTCGACGTGCCCCTGTGCATCGATTCGTCGGTTCCCGGCGCCCTGGAAGCCGGCCTGATGGCCTGCGAAGGCCGCCCCTTGCTGAACTCGGTCACCGGCGAAGAGCACCGGCTGGAACTCGTCCTGCCGCTGGTCAAGAAATACAACGTGCCGGTGGTGGCGATTTCCAACGACGACACCGGCATTTCGGAAGACCCCGACGTGCGCTTTGCGGTGGCGAAAAGGATCGTCGAGCGCGCGGCCGATTTCGGCATTCCCGCGCATGACATCGTGGTCGATCCGCTGGTGATGCCGGTCGGCGCCATGGGCAGCGCCGGCCAGCAGGTCTTCGCGCTGGTGCGCCGGCTGCGCGACGAGTTGGGGGTGAACACCACCTGCGGGGCATCGAACATCAGCTTCGGCCTGCCGCACCGCCACGGCATCAACGGGGCCTTCCTGCCGATGGCCATCGGTGCCGGGATGACCTCGGCGATCATGAACCCGGTCCGCCAGCAGGAAATGGAGGCGATCCGCGCCGCCAACTTCCTGATGAACCACGATGCCAACGGCGGCGAATGGATTCGCTTTGCCAAGGTGCTTGAGGCGGTCGAAGGCGGCATGACCTTCGCCGAGGCCTCTGCCGCCGCCCAATCCGCCGCCGGCGGCCGCCGCGGCGGGCGTCGCGGTCGCGGCTAGTCGCGCGCCACGGCCCGCAGGCTGGCCGCGCGGGCCGCGGGCACGCCGTCCACCTCGACGCAGGTAAAGACGTGCAGCGTGTCCAGATCGCGGTCGGCGACCGCATGGTCGCTGACCCAGCCCCCCATCCCCAGATAGCTGCGCAACAGCGGCGGCAGGCCCGCAAGGGCCGCCGTCCGGTCGGTGACCGGCCCGGCCAGCGCCGGAAACTCCACCACCTCTGCCGCCCGCCGCCCCGGCCGCAGGCCCACAGGCCCCAGGTGGCGGTCCGCCAGCAAGGCCAGCGCCGCGCGATGCGGCTGCCAGTCGGCGCCTGCAAAGGACGTGCAGCCGATCATCCGCCCTGCCCCCGCCGCATCCACGATCTGCGTCATCGCCGCCCAGGCCAGCCGCAGCACGTCCGGGTCGGCCAGACCCGGCGCCAGGCAGAACCGCCCCATCTCGACAGACGGCCGCGCATCCCCCGCCAGCGGCGCCAGATCGTAGAATTGCGCCGCATAGCCCTGCTCCAGCGCGGCGGATTGCAGGATCGCCACCCGAAAGCCGCCGCACAGCGTGCCCCCGGCCCCTTCCACCAGCACATGCCGGCAGCGCGCATCCAGCGCGTCGGCATCATCGCCGCCAGCCCGGAACACCGCTCCCCGCAGCGCCAGCATGCGCGCGATGTCCGCCGGCCCCTCGGCCAGCCGCGCGACGTATCTGCCCCGGATCAGCGGCTGCATCCCTTTTCCCCGCGCCCCTGGCGCCCTAGATCAATGGCAAAGGAGTTCCCAAGGATGGACAAGATCGTCAAGACCGATGCCGAGTGGCGGGCCCAGCTTTCCGACCTCGCCTACAAGGTGGCCCGCAAGCACGGCACCGAACGCCCCTTCAGCCATGACGACTTTCCGAAAGGCCCCGGCACATTCCGCTGCATCTGCTGCGACGCGCCATTGTTCGATGCCGCGTCCAAGTTCGATTCGGGCACCGGCTGGCCTTCGTTCTTCCAGCCGCTCGACGCGCAGGCGGTGGGCGAGACCACCGATCGCAGCTTCTTCATGCGCCGCACCGAAGTTCATTGCGCCCGCTGCGAGGCGCACCTGGGCCATGTCTTCCCAGACGGCCCGGCCCCCACCGGCCTGCGCTACTGCATGAACGGCGTGGCGCTGCGATTCCAGCCAAAGCCGGACTGAGCGCCCTCAGCCGCGTCGCAAATCCGCTGGTCCGGCCCGCTGGTCCGGCCCGCGTCGTCAGTCTCCGGCCAGATCGGACAACTGGATGCGGCCGAAGTTCGACAACAACTGCCGGATGAAGCCCACGCCCTTGACGTTGGTCTCGGTCACCCGGCGCGAAATCTCGATCATGCGGCCGTCTTCCAGCCCGTAGCGGCCGATGTTCTCCACCACGCCGGCCTCGGTGAAGGTCACCGCCAGCACCTGGCGGTCGATCTCCTCGGGCTCTTTCGGGCCATAATGCTTGAACCGGCTCTGCACGTAGAACCAGCCCACGTCGTTCAACAGACCCTGCGCCGAAGGCCGGCCGATCTTTTCGGCCACCGTCTCGCGGGTGTCGACCCCGACCTCGATCTGCGCCAGATCTTCCTCGACCGGCACATAGCCGTGGTTGCGGTAGACTGCCGAGCAGGCCGCCGCGAAGACCACCAGCGCCAGCGCCGCCAGACGAAGGCGCGCAACCAGCCGCCCGATGCCGAAGCCACCGCCGCCGAAGCGCCGCGCTTCCCTGGAACTGACCGCCATCCCTGCCCCTTGTCCTTGGGGTGTCCACGCACCCGATTGGCTCTTGCGCCTTGGGATAACAGATGCCACGCCCTATGTTCAAGAACGCAAGGGCCCGCCCCGCCCCTGCTTCAGGCAAACCCGACCCGGACACCGCGCCATGACCGACGACGCCCCCACCTTTCGCACCGGCGCATTGTCGCACCGGCACCCGACGCCGGTCCGCTGGACCGCCGACGCGCCGGCCCTCGCGGCCCTTGCCATGACGCTGGATCTGCCGGGCATCGACGCGCTGGCTTTCGACGGCGCCTTCGCCCCCGAGGGCCGCGACGATTTCCGCCTTGAGGGCCGGCTGACCGCCCGGCTGACCCAATCCTGCGTGGTGACACTGGCGCCGGTGCCGGCCCGGATCGACGAACCCGTGCTGCGCCGCTACCTGGCCGATTATGCCGACCCGCAGGCCGAAGAGGCCGAGATGCCCGACGATGACACCGTCGAGCCGCTGCCCGCCTTCATCGACCTGGCGGCGGTCGTGGCCGAGGCGCTGGCGCTGGCGCTGCCGCCCTATCCGCGGGCGCCCGGCGCCGATCTGGGCGAGGCGGTCTTCGCCCCGCCCGGCGTGGAACCCCTGCGCGAGGCTGACCTGAGGCCCTTTGCGGCGCTTGCAGCGCTCAAGCCCAAGGCCCCCGAAGGCGGCGGTTCGGACGCCGGCTGACGCCTGCCACAGGGGCGGCAACAGGGGCGGAAATAGGGCTTGCGCCCGGGCCGAATCCGAGTATGTTCCGCGCCTCATTCAAGCTGTGGACCAGCATCCGTCGGCTATTGCCCAAGGGTCTGATCTGCAGAGGAAATCCGGGGCCTGTCCCCCCTCACTCCAAAGGTCGAGACATGGCTGTCCCGCAGAACCGCACCACCCGTTCCCGCCGGAACATGCGCCGCGCCCATGACGCGCTGGTCGCCGCCAACCCCAACGAATGCCCGAACTGCGGCGAGTTGAAGCGTCCGCACCACGTCTGCTCTGCCTGCGGTCACTATGACGCGCGTGAAGTCGTGGCCGCGGCCAAGGAAGTGGACATCGACGAAGACGCGGCGTAAGCCGATCCTTCGCCAGAACATAGCAAGCCCAATGGCCAACGGACGTCTCACGCCGGAAACCTCGGGCCCCGAGCGAACCGTGATTTCGGTCGACGCCATGGGCGGCGACAAGGGGCCGGCGGCGGTGGTTGCCGGCCTTGTCGATTCGGTCGCGCGCAACCCGGGCCTCGATGTGCTTCTTTTCGGCGATGAAGCGCTGGTGGCGCCGCTTCTCGCCCGCGAAGCTTCGCTCGCCGGCCGGGTGACGCTGCGCCACACCGACCGCGCCGTGGCGATGACCGACAAGCCCAGCCAGGTGATGCGGCATGGCCAGGACACCTCGATGTGGGGCGCCATCGACGCCGTGCGCGCCGGCGAGGCGGGCGCCGTGGTGTCTTGCGGCAATACCGGCGCGCTGATGGCGGTATCGATGCTGCGGCTGCGCAAGCTGCCCGGGGTGAACCGCCCCGCCATCGCCTGCCTCTGGCCCTGTCGCAACCCTGGCGGCTTCAACGTCATGCTCGACGTCGGCGCCGATGTGAAGGCCGATGCGGCCGACCTCTTGCAATACGCCATCATGGGTGCCGCCTATGCCCGCAACGGCCTGGCGCTGGCGCGGCCGCGCGTCGGCCTGCTGAACGTCGGCACCGAAGAACACAAGGGCCGCGCCGAGCTGAAAGAGGCGCTGGACCTGCTGGCCTCGCGCGCCGAGGCCGGCGGCTACGACTGCGTGGGCTTTGTGGAAGGTCTCGACATCCCCTCGGATCGCGTCGACGTGATCGTCACCGACGGCTTCACCGGCAACGTCGCGCTGAAAACCGGCGAAGGCACCGCCAAGCTGATCTCAGACTTCCTGCGCGAGGCGTTCGGGGCTGGCTTGCTGTCGAAGTTCGCCGCGCTTCTGGCGCTCAACTCACTGAAAAGGCTGCAGAAACGCATCGACCCCCGGCGCGTGAACGGCGGCGTGTTCCTGGGCCTGAACGGCACCGTGGTGAAATCCCACGGCGGCGCCGACGCCACCGGCGTCTCGGCGGCGGTCAGTCTGGCCTTCAACCTTGCCCGCTCGGGCTTTCTGGAACGCATGGCGGCGCGGGTTGCATCGGCCGACACCGCGGGGCAGGATGCGCCGCCAGTGGGGGCCGCAAGCGCGGTGGCAAGGAGCATTCCATCCAAATGACGATACGCGCCGTGGTCAGGGGCGTCGGGCACTACCTGCCTGACCGCGTGGTTTCGAATGCCGAATTCGAAGCAAGCCTCGACACCTCGGACGACTGGATCCGCTCCCGCTCGGGGATCGAGCGGCGCCACCTTGCCGGCCCGGGCCAGACCACCGCGGACCTTGCCACCCGCGCCGCGAAAGCCGCCCTCGAAGATGCCGGGATGCAGGCCGACGAGATCGACGCCATCATCCTTGCCACCTCGACCGCCGACCTGACCTTTCCCTCGGCCGCCACCATGGTGCAGGCGAACCTCGGCATGACCCGCGGCTTCGCCTTCGACGTGCAGGCGGTCTGCGCCGGCTTCGTCTTCGCCCTGACCACCGCCAATGCGCTGATCATTGCCGGCCAGGCCACCCGCGTTCTGGTGATCGGCGCCGAGATCTTCTCGCGCCTGATGGACTGGACAGACCGCGGCACCTGCGTGCTGTTCGGCGACGGCGCCGGGGCGCTGATCCTGGAACGCACCGAAGCTGCCGGCACCCCCGCCGACCGCGGCATCCTGTCCACCGACCTCAACTCGGACGGCCGCCACAAGGACATTCTCTACGTCGATGGCGGCACCTCGACCGGCACCACCGGCAAGCTGCGGATGGAGGGCAAGGAGGTCTTTCGCCACGCTGTCGAGAAGCTGGCCGAAACCGCCCATGCCGCGCTTGAGAAAGCCGGCCTTGGCAGCGCCGATGTCGACTGGATCGTGCCGCACCAGGCCAATATCCGCATCATCGAGGGCACCGCCAAGCGCATGCAGGTGTCGATGGACCGCGTCGTCGTCACCGTGCAGGACCACGGCAACACCTCGGCCGCGTCGATTCCCCTGGCGCTGTCGGTGGGCAAGGCGCGCGGCCAGATCAAGCCCGGCGACCTGATCGTGACCGAGGCGATCGGCGGCGGACTGGCCTGGGGCGCCGTCGTCCTGCGCTGGTAGGCCGGTATTTGCACCTCAGGGCCGCTTCAAGGCCCGCGGCCAAGCCTTTGATATTGACAAGGCAATTCCATACACCCCATCCTGCTGGAAAACCCGGGGGGGATTTTGATGAGCGAGAAGACCCTGACACGGATGGACCTCACCGAAGCGGTGTTCCGCGAGGTGGGTCTCAGCCGCAACGAATCCGCCAATCTGGTCGAATCGGTGCTGCAGCACATGTCCGACGCACTGGCCACCGGCGAGATGGTCAAGATCTCGTCCTTCGGCACCTTCTCGGTGCGGGCCAAGTCGGCGCGGGTCGGCCGCAACCCCAAGACCGGCGACGAAGTGCCGATCTCGCCGCGCCGGGTGCTGTCGTTCCGGCCCTCGCACCTGATGAAGGACCGCGTGGCCGCGGGCAGGAAAAAGAAGTAAGGACCACGCCGCATGGACAAGTCGCCCGAGGCCTTCCGCACCATCTCCGAGGTGGCCGAGGCGCTGGAGACTCCGGCCCATGTGCTGCGCTTCTGGGAAAGCCGCTTTCCGCAGATCAGGCCGGTCAAGCGGGCCGGCGGCCGGCGCTATTACCGGCCGTCCGACGTGGCGCTGCTGTCGGGGATCAAGCGGCTCCTGCATGAGGAAGGCCTGACCATCCGCGGCGTGCAGAAGATCCTGCGCGAACAGGGCATCCGCCATGTCTCGGGCCTGGCCGAGGAAGCCAGCCCCGAGGAACAGGCGCTGGACGCCGCCATGTCCGCACGGCTGGACATCGAAGAGGCCGCCTCACCGGACGAAGTGGAGGACGCCACCGCAACCGCGCTGGAAGCGGCCCTGGATGCCAAGGCCCCGGCATCGCCCCGGCCGGGGTCGGCGCCCGACCCCTTCCCCGAGGCTGGCGCCGAGGCGACAGAAGAGACCGAACCCGAACCCCAGCTTGCGCTTTTCCGTGGCTCCGCAGCAGCCGCCGTCCCGCCCAGGGTCGCGCCCCCCGGACACGAAGCGCCCGAGGCCGACGCCGCACCGGCGGCGCCCGCGCCTCCGCCGGCCCGCATCCGCCGCTTTGCCGCGGCCCCGACCCAGGACGATGCCCCGACGGCCACGCTGGCCGGCCGCCTGCGCGCCCTGCCGCGCGGCAGCCTGGCCCACAAGGCCGAGCCGCTGGCGGAAATTGCCGCGCGGATCGTCGCGCTGCGGCAGCGGCTCAGCCCGCCGCACTCTGCGTGAATGGCCGCTCTGGCACTCGCTTTGGCACCCGCCCAGGCACCCGCCCAGGCAATGGACGACGGCTGCGGCGCGCTGCAACTTCCTGCTTGCCCCTGCTTGGAAAACCGGTATGACAACCGCGTGTCGGGCCGTAGCGCAGCCTGGTTAGCGCGTCCGTCTGGGGGGCGGGAGGTCGAGAGTTCGAATCTCTCCGGCCCGACCATTGCAAGACCGTCCGCCTGCAGCGCAGTGCGGGCGGTCTTTCATTTCGGGGCCAGGGGGGGCCAGCGATGACAGCCGGCGTCCTGCCCGATCACGCCATCCGCGCCCTTGTGACCGCGGGCGCCATCGCCGCCGATCCGGCGGTGCTGGAGGCCCAGGTGCAGCCCGCCAGTCTGGACCTGCGGCTTGGCTCGGTGGCCTATCGGGTGCGCGCCTCGTTCCTGGCCGGGGCGGGCCGCAAGGTGGCCGACCGGATCGATGAATTCGGCATGCACCGGGTCGACCTGCGCGACGGAGCGGTGCTGGAAAAGGGCTGCGTCTATGTGGTGCCGCTGGCCGAAGGCCTGGCCCTGCCGCCCGGCATTACCGCGGTGGCCAATGCCAAGTCCTCGACCGGGCGGCTGGACCTGCTGACCCGCGCGATCACCGACGGCGGAATGGAATTCGACCGAATCCCCGAAGGTTACAGCGGCCCGCTTTACGCCGAGGTCTGCCCGCGGTCGTTCTCGGTGCTGGTGCGCCAGGGCCAGCGGCTGAACCAGATCCGCTTCCGCGCCGGTCAGGCGGTGCTGTCCGATGCCGACCTTGCCGCGCTGCACGCCGCCGAGCCGCTGGTCGATGGCACCCCGGTCATCTCCGAGGGCCTGGGCTTCTCGGTCGACCTCAAGCCCGTGTCCGGCACGCTGGTCGGCTACCGCGCCAAGCCGCATACCGGGGTGGTCGACCTTGACCGCATCGCCGCCTACCCCGCGCGCGACTTCTGGGAAGAGGTTCATGCCGACGATGGCCGCATCATCCTGGACCCCGGCGCCTTCTACATCCTGGTGTCGCGCGAAGCGGTGACGATCCCGCCCGACTACGCCGCCGAAATGGCGCCCTACCTGGCCATGGTGGGCGAGTTCCGGGTGCATTATGCGGGCTTCTTCGACCCCGGCTTCGGCCATGCCTCGGCTGGCGGCAAGGGCAGCCGTGGCGTGCTCGAGGTGCGCTGCCACGAGGCGCCTTTCGTGCTGGAACACGGTCAGATCGTCGGCCGGCTGATCTACGAACGCATGGCCGCCCGCCCCGACCGCCTGTATGGCACCGGCATCGCCTCGAACTACCAGGGCCAGGGCCTGAAACTCGCCAAGCAGTTCCGCACCGGCTGAGCGAAAGACAGGCGCCTCCAGCGGCGGGGTATTTGGGCCAAGATGAAGCGGCATGACCTTCATCTTGGCGAAAATACCCCGGGGGTCAGGGGGCAGCGCCCCCTGTCGCGCTCAGTCCTCGAACAACTCGCTCTGGCCGATCTGGCCATCGTCCTCGTCGTCCTTCGCCGCGGCCAGCCCGGGGGCCGGGCGGCTGTCCAGCAGGCCCGCCGCGCGCAACTCCTTGATGCCGGGCAGGTCGCGCGCACTTTCCAGGCCGAAGTGATCCAGGAACGTCTCGGTCACCACAAAGGTCACCGGGCGGCCCGGGGTCATCCGGCGCCGGCCCAGGCGGATCCACTCCATCTCCATCAGCTGGTCCACCGTGCCGCGGCTGACCGCCACGCCGCGAATCTCCTCGATCTCGGCGCGGGTGACCGGCTGGTGGTAGGCGACGATGGCAAGCGTCTCGATCGCCGCGCGGCTCAGCTTGCGGGTCTCGACCGTTTCGCGCCGCATCAGGTGGCCAAGGTCCGGCGCGGTGCGGAAGGCATAGGCGTCGCCCACCTTCACCAAGGCGACCCCCCGGCCCTCGTAGCGCCGCCGCAGATGGGCCAAGGCCTCGGCCGGGTCCGACCCATGCGGCAACCGCCCCTCAAGTTCGGCCACCGAGACCGGCTCGGCGCTGGCAAACAGGACCGCCTCGACCATCCGCTCCTGCTCGGCCATCGGCGGGGCCTCGAACAGGCTCCGCTCGTCGTCGCCTTCCTCTGCCTCGTCCTCGCTCACGCGTCCCGCCTCCGGATCTGGATCGGTGCAAAGGTCTCGCCTTGCCGGATCAGCACCTGCCCGCTTTTTGCCAGTTCCAGCACCGCCGCGAAATGCGCCGCCGTGGCACTGCGCCGCGCCATCGGCGTGCCGTCCCAGCCTTCCGGCAGGAAGCTGGTCAATTCGGCCCAGTCGCCGGCAAAGCCGATCAGGCCACGCATCCGCTCCAGCGCCTGCTCCATTGTGAACACATGTTCACGATCCAGCACGAAGGGCCGGAACTCGTCGCGGGTGCGGATGCGGGCATAGGCGCGCATCAGGTCCAGCAGGCTGGCATCCCAGGTGACCTTTCGGTGCTGGCTCAGTCCCTCGGGCAGGCCACGGGCAAAGAAATCGCGGCCCAGCCGGTCACGCGCCATCAGCTGCGCCGCCGCCTCGCGCATCGCCGCCAGCCGCTCCAGCTGGAACGCCAGATGCGCCGCAAGGTCCTCGGCGCTTGGCCCGTCATCCCCCGGCTCGGGCGGCAACAGCAGGCGCGATTTCAGATAGGCCAGCCAGGCCGCCATCACCAGATAATCCGCCGCCAGTTCGATCCGCAGCGATTGCACGGTCTGCACGAAGGCCAGGTATTGCTCGGCCAGATGCAGCACCGAGATCCGCCGCAGATCCACCTTCTGGGTCCGAGACAGCGTCAACAGCAGGTCCAGCGGCCCCTCGAAGCCCTCGACATCGACGATCAGCGCCTCGGCCGACAACCGGTCGGCCACCGGCCCTTCGGGCCCCAGGCGCTCGGGCGCGGTCCAGTCCTCGGCGATGGGGTCGGGCATCAGCTCGTCCTGCGGATCAGGCCCGGAAGGTCGGCCTCCAGCGCCGCAATGTCAACCGCATCGGGCGCCCGCCGTGCCGCCAGCGCGGTCTGCGCCCGGGCAATTGTCGCAGCCCCCATCGTGCCAGCCGCCGCCGCAACCTCGACCATCTGGCCCAGGTCGCCCTTGCAATGCAGCGCCAGGTCGCAGCCGGCCGCCAGCGAATCCGCCGTGCGCGCGCCCAATGACCCCGCAAGCGCCTCCATGTTCAGATCATCCGTCATCAGCAGGCCCGCAAAGCCGATCTCGTCGCGGATCAGCCGGATCACCGCAGGCGATTGCGTGGCGGGCCGGTCATCGACATCGGAAAACACCACATGCGCCGTCATCGCCATCGGCAGGTCGCGAAGCGCCCGGAACGGCGCGAAGTCCACCGCCTGCAACTCGGCCCTCGGCGCCCGCACCGTCGGCAGCGCCAGATGGGTGTCCATCTCCGACCTTCCATGCCCCGGCATGTGCTTGACCACCGGCAGCACGCCCCCCGCAAGCAGCCCCTCGGCCACCGCCCGGCCGATCCGCGCCACCACCTCCGGGTCGCTGCCATAGCAGCGGTTGCGCAGGAACGGATGTGTCTCGGCCTGCGCCACATCGGCGACGGGGGCGCAATTGGCGTCTATCCCCAGGTCCCGCAACTCGGCCGCAATGATCCGGGCCCGCGCCCACATCGCCGCCTCCGCCGCCTGCACCGAAGCGCATCCCGCCACGGTGTCGAACGGCGGCTCCCACTCGCGCCACTGCGGCGCGCGCAGGCGCTGCACGCGGCCGCCTTCCTGGTCGATCAGCACCGGGGCCTCGCGGCCCACCGCCGCGCGCAAGTCCGCGGTCAGCCGGCGGATCTGGTCCGGGTCTTCCACATTGCGGGCAAACAGGATGAAGCCGAACGGGTCGGCGTCGCGGAAGAACGAGCGTTCGGACGCATTCAGGGCCGGTCCTTCGACCCCGAAAATGGTCGAACCCGAACCGGTGTTCATCTATGCGCGACCGGAATGCAGTTGGCACCTTCCGCGGTCAGCGCGGCGCAGAAGCGGCGGGCGTCGTCCTCGCCCTCGAAGCCCAGGGCGCGCAGCCGGAAGAAGGTGTTGCCGCCGCTGACCGCCGATTCGATCACCATCGCCTTGCCCGCCATCAGGGCGGCAAAACGGCCGCCGATCCGCGTCCATTCGGCCCGCGCCTCGTCCTCGGTCTCGAAGGCCCCGAACTGCACCAGCCGGGTGCCCGGCGCCAGGGTGGCGGGATCGACCGTTTCGGGGGCGGCCGGCGCGGCCGCGGTCGGCACCGCTGCATCCGGCGCCGCGCTGCGGGCGGGGCGCGGCTGCGGCCGCGGCGAGCGGATCACCGCACCTTCGGGCGGCGGCAGGCCGGCGGCATCCAGCGCCGCGACCTCGACAAGATCCTCGGACGGCGCCGCGTCGGACCCCAGCGCCTCGGCCAGCGCGGCGGCGACCGCGGCGTCGGTGCTCAATGCGCCGTCGCCCTCCAGCGGTGTCACCGGCACCAGACCGCCGGCATCGCTGTCCAGCCGCGACGGCGTGACCTCGCCTTCCAGCGGCGGGGTGGCCCCGGCCAGCCCCGGCCCGTCGTCCAGACTCAACTCGACCGGTGCGGGCGCCAGCACCAGCCGGTCGGCCGGCGGCGCGGCGGTGCCTTCGGCCACCACGTCGTTGACGGCCAGCCCCTGGTGATCGACCACTTCGCCGCCCGGGTCCTCGGGCGCGATCCGCATCGCCCCGCCCAGGGCCCGGATCACCGGCACGCCGTTGACGTCGCGCACGGCAAGCGCGTAGCCCCACCAGCCCAGGCCCACCACCAGCCCCAGCGAGGCCGCCGCGCCGGCCAGATTGATGATCCTCTGCCCCCGGCCCTGTGCCGGAAAAGCCGCATGCCCTGCGTCGAAATCCGCGTCCGCCATGTTCCGCCTCTGCCCGGGCGGGTTGGTCCCGCCCTTTCACGCCTGCTCGTTCCCGGTCGAGGCGCTTGATTGGTCAGCGCATTTCTTCGACCGGCGTCACGCCCAAGATACCCAAACCTGTGCAAATGACAACGCCCACGGCCCGGGCCAGGGCGATTTTCGCCGCGGTCTTGTGCGCGGCGTGGCTCAGGAAGCGCAATGCGGGGTCGTCATTGCCGGCATTCCAGATGGCGTGAAGGTCGCTGGCCAGTTCATACAGGTAGAACGCCACCCGGTGCGGTTCGTTGTTGCGGGCGGCGATGTCCACCAGGCGCGGCCATTCGGCAATCTTCTTGGCCAGGTCCAGTTGCGCCGGATGGTCCAGTTCCGACAGGTCCGAAGCCATCAACGCGGTGTCGTCCACCGCGATGCCAAGGTCGCGCGCCTTCCTGAGAAGGCTGTTCACCCGGGCATTGGCGTATTGCACATAGAAGACCGGGTTGTCCTTCGACTGTTCCAGCACACGATCGAAATCGAAGTCCAGCGCCACGTCGTTCTTGCGCGTCAGCATGATGAAGCGGGTGACATCGGCCCCCGCCATCTCGACCACGTCGCGCAGGGTGACGAAGGTGCCGGCGCGCTTGGACATCTTGAACGGCTCGCCGTTCTTCCACAGCTTGACCAGTTGGATCAGCTTGATGTCCAGCGGCACCCGGCCATTGGACAGAGCGCTGACGGCGGCCTTCATCCGCTTGACGTAACCGCCGTGGTCGGCGCCGAAGATGTCGATCAACTGGTCGAAGCCGCGCTTCACCTTGTTGTGGTGATAGGCGATGTCGGGGGCGAAATAGGTCCAGCCGCCGTCGGATTTCTTTACCGGCCGGTCCACGTCATCGCCATGCGCGGTGCTGCGGAACAGCGTCTGCTCGCGCGGCTCCCAGTCCTCGGGGGTCTTGCCCTTGGGCGGTTCCAGCACGCCTTCGTAGATCAGGCCCATGCCGCGCAGCGTCTCGATCGCGGCCTCGATCTGGCCGGTGCCATACAGCGCCTTCTCGCTGCTGTAGACATCCATCCGCACGCCCAGCTGCGCCAGGTCGTCACGGATCATCTGCATCATCATGTCGGTGGCGAAATCGCGCACCTCGGCGAGCCAGAATTGCTCGCCCTTGTCCAGCAGGCTTTCGCCATACTTCGCCTTCAGCGCTTCGCCCACCGGAATGAGGTAGTCGCCGGGATACAGCCCCTCGCGGATCTCCGGCTCCAGCCCATGCGCCTCGCGGTAGCGCTCATAGGCCGACCGCGCCAGCACATCGACCTGCGCGCCGCCATCGTTGATGTAGTATTCGCGCGTCACCTCCCAGCCGGCAAAGGCCAGCAGGTTCGACAGCGCATCGCCCACCACCGCGCCGCGCACATGGCCCACATGCATCGGGCCGGTCGGGTTGGCGCTGACGAATTCGACGTTGACCTTCTGCCCCGCGCCGGATTGCGACCGGCCGTAGTTCAGCCCGTGCACCAGCGCGTCGCGCACCACGCCGTGCCAGACCGCCGGCGCCAGCCGCAGGTTCAGGAACCCCGGCCCGGCCACATCGGCGCCCTCGATCCTGGGATCCTGCATCAGCTGCGCGGCCAGCGCCTCGGCGATCTCGCGCGGCGGCTTGCCGGCCCCGCGCGCCAGCACCATCGCCGCATTGGTCGCCATGTCGCCATGCGCCGCATCGCGCGGCGGCTCGACCGCCACCGCCGACATGTCCAGGCCCGAAGGCAAAAGGCCCTCGTCCGTCATCCGGCCAAGGGCATCCACCACCGCGCTGCGGATTTCCGCAAAAAGGTTCATCTGATCAAATCCCCTGTGTTGCCTCTGGCCTTGCCAGAGGCAACACAAGAGGTCAAGCGCCCGCCCCGCCGGCGCGCCAGTCCTCAAGTGCAGGGTTGTCCTCGGGCACCGATGGCGCCGCGGTTCCGGCCGCAAACGGCGACACCACCGCCCGGTTGCGAAAGTAATGCGTCTCGCGCGCGCCGAAATAGAAGGCGACGATGGCGCCCAGAAGCCACCACAGCGGCTCGGGCACGGCGTTCAGCCCGACCATGCGGTGGACAAAGGCCTCGGGGTCCACCATCGCATAGACGAACAACCCGATGGTGCCGAAGGCCAGGAAGGGGCGCGGCAGCCGGTTCAGCCCGTTCACCAGCCGGTCGAACCAGCTCAGCGCCGGGTGCTGGTATTCCTCGCCCAATTGCCGCAGCGCCGCCATCTGCGCCTCGGCCGACAGCTCCATCCGCTTGGTGGCCGAGGGCGTGAAGACCTCGGCCACGCCCTTTGCCGCCTCACCCAGCGCCGCAACGGCGCCGGGCGTGCCGAGGACCGTGCCGATCACCCCCATGCCGCCACCCGCGCCCGGTGCTGCGCCTCGGTCAGGTGGTACTTCGGCGTGATGAAGGCCTCGGCCCGCACAATCCAGCCGCCCTTGCCGCCGTCCGACCGGCGCGCGAACTTGCGGCTGGCGGGGCGCGCATCGGCCAGCGCGTAGTAATAGTTGCGCCGGGCAATCCCGTAGGCATCGGCCAGATGCGACGGCGCCGCCTCCCAGGCCATCTGCGCCTGGCGGATGGTCTGCGCGGCCCGATCGCCCCGTCCGGCTCGCAGGGATAGCCCATCTGCGTCAGCAGCCGTTGCAGGATCTTCACCGCATTGGCGCCCGAATTGACGTACATGTCGAAGACCGACGCCTGCAGCGCCTCGGGCAGCGCGGCCAGCCCGGGCCGCTTGAAGTAATGCTCCAGGTAGATGTCCACCGCCTGCGGCCGGCTCAGGGCGCGCACATCGGCCACGTCGATGCGGGCATCGCGGTTCACGTCGATGCCCAGCCGGCGCAGGGTGCCGATGGTCACCCCGTGGTTGGTCGCCCCGCCCGGGTCGTCCTTGTCGTTCACGAAACCGCCCTCGCGGGCGACGATTTCCTCGGCAATGTCCTTGACGGATGTCATTCGGATGTTCCCCGGTCAGCCCATGCTTGGCGGGGAAATCTGTCAGCAAATCCTTAACGCCGGCTGGCCCCGGCGCGCGCAGGATCGCCTCAGCTGCCGGGCTTGGCGACCGGATCGCGATAGACACCCTGCTCTTTCAGGCTCTCCATCACTTCCTTGGGCATGTAGGTCTCGTCATGCTTGGCCAGCACTTCCTGCGCCACGAAGACATTGCCCCGCATCTGCCCCAGCGCGATCATGCCCTGGCCTTCGGCAAACAGGTCGGGCAACACCCCGGTGAACTCGACCGGGACGCTCTTGTTGGTGTCGGTCACCGTGAAGCTGACCGTGGTGCCCTCGCCGCGCTTGAGACTGCCCGCCTCGACCAGACCGCCGATGCGGAAGACCTCGTCCGGCAACGGCGGCTTTTCGACCACCTCGGTCGGAGCGCGGTAGAAGTTGATGCCGTCGCGCATGGCATATCCGATCAACCCGGTCGCCACCCCCAGCGCCACGAAGGACAGCACGATCACCTGGATGCGGCGCTGCTTCTTCAGGCCCTTGAGGCCGCGGAATTCCTGCTTGGTGCCGGTCATGGTCGGGTTCCTTCAGATCGCAGCGATCCTAGACCCGCTCTAGATCGGGAATGCCTTGACCTCGGTCAACCCCCCTTCGGAAAGGTGATCCGCGGCCGCGACACGGCCGCCCGGCCGTCGCGGCGGCCCGGACCGCACCTCCGGCCCGGCGAACCCGCAGCAAGCCGGGTGCATTGGGCGGCGGATTTTGCTATACTCCCGCGTGCATTTCACCTTGGTCTTTCTAGCTTCAGGATAAGCCCCATGCGCATCGCCAGCTACAATGTCGAGAACCTCTTCGACCGTGCCCGGATCATGAACCTGCCCGACTGGTCGGACGGCCGCCCGGTGCTCGAGGACTTCAAGGCCCTCACCGACCTGCTCGAACAGCCCGCCTATGGCAATGCCGACAAGGCGCGCATCCTTGAGCTGATGGCGAAGCTTGACCTTCTGGCAAGCGATCAGGGCCCCTACGTCACCTTGCGTCGCAACCGCGGCCAACTGGTCGTGCGGCGCCGGGACGGAACCGTCGATGTGGTGGCGAACGGCCGCGCCGACTGGATCGGCTGGCTCGAACTGCGGACCGAGGCGGTGAACGCGACCGCGATCCGCAACACGGCCCAGGTGATTCGCGACCTGCGGGCCGACATCCTGACCGTGATCGAGGCCGAGAACCGCACCGCGCTGATGGCCTTCAACGACGATCTGCTGGCCACCGTCGGCGGGGTGAAGGCGGAAAGCATCATGCTGATCGACGGCAACGATGCTCGCGGCATCGACGTCGGTCTGCTGACCGGGCCGGGCCATGCCATCGGCCTGATGCGCAGCCATGTGAACGAGGGCCGGCCCGTCCGCGCGGTGTTCTCGCGGGATTGCCCGGAATATCAGGTGACCACCCCGGCCGGAGAGGTGGTCTGGGTTCTGCCCTGCCATTTCAAGTCGAAAGGCTTTGGCAGCCCGCGCGACAACGACGCCAAGCGGCTGCGCGAGGCGACGGCGGTCGCCGGCTACGTCTCGCGGCTGCTGGCCGAGGGGGCGGCGAATGTGGTGGTGCTGGGCGACATGAACGACACGCCCGACAGCGCCCCGCTGGCGCCTCTGTTCGGCCACCCGAACCTGCACGCGGCCCACACCCACCCGACCTGGCAGGTGCAGCCGCCCGATCGTCCCGGCACCCGAATGCTGGGCGCCAAGTCGGACCACATCGACCACATCCTGCTGTCCGACGCGCTTTGGGCCCGGATGACGGCGGGCGGGGTGTTCCGCCGCGGCGCCTGGCCCGGCAAACGCACCCGGCACTGGGACGCCTATCCCGAGATCGAGCGCGAGATTCACGCCGCCTCGGACCACCACGCGGTCTGGGTCGAACTGACCTAGGGCCGCGGCCCTACCAGCGCCCGGTTGCGGCCTGCCACAGCAGCCGGCGGCGCCGGGTGAACTCGGACAGTTGCAGCCGGCCTTCGCGCACCGCCGCCGGATCGCGCGCCGCCAGGGTCAGCAGACCCTCGGCCTGCCACCCCGCCAGCAGGGCCGGCGCCACCGCCTTGGGCACCAAGGCCCGCCCTGCCCGCGCCTCGGCCAGCCGCGCCAGCCCCTGAAGGGCCAGATCGGCCACCCCGGTCCCGGCGGGCAAGGGCTGCCGCCCCCGCGCGGTCAGTTCAGGCACAGCGCGCAGGAAACTGGCCATCCCGGCCGCCCAGCCATAGGCCCGCACCGCCACCTCGGCCCCGTCCGGCGCGCCCAAGGCCCGCGCGGCCAGCCACATCAGCCCGGCCGCGGTGTCCTCGACATAGGCCGCAAGGGCGCGATGGTCCGCGAACGGCGCGCGCCAGACATCGTGGTGCCGCGCCGCGATCAGGCGGTCCAGCACCGCCTGGGGCAGCCCCGCTTCGCGGATCAGGACCTGCAACGGCCCGGCCACGTCATGCGCCGGCGGTACATCTTCGGCCACCACGTCGCGCCACCACTGCAGCCGCATCTCGGCGATCATCGGCTCCTGCGTGACCCAGGGTGCGCGGGCAACCTCAAGGTTGAAGGCGTATAGCGGCAGCAGCCGCGCGCGCGTCCAGGCCGGCGCGGCGCGGACCGCCAGCAGGCGGTCGGGGTCGCCGCGTTCCAGCAGCCGGGCGCAGGCGTCCAGCGTCACTGCGGAACCGCGACGGCCAGGAGGTAGCCGTATTCGCCGCCATGCCGGCGCCAGAGCGCGATCTCGCGGCGGAAGGAAGCCACCACCTCGGCCATCTCCGGATCGTCCTGCAGCGCGTCAAGGCGCGCCTCAACCGGCAGGTAATAGGCGGCCCAGGCCGTATCGGGCAGCCAGAACCCGTCCGTCCTGCGCCAGCCCGCAGCCGCGATCTCGGCACCAAGCCCGGCCTCGTCGCGCAACGCCACGCCGTCTTCGGCGAAGAAGGCGGCGACTTCGGGCGAGACCTGCGGGCGGCGCAGCACCAGATCGGTGAAGACCACCCGCCCGCCCGCGGCAAGGCAGGGCGCCCAGGCCCGCAGCGCCGGCCCGATGCCGGGGCCGTAGATGGCCCCGCCGGACCAGATCAGGTCATAGCGGCCGGCCGGCGGGTCCAGCATGTCGGCCACCTCGGCCCGGACCATGGGAAAGTGCGCCCGGACATGGGCGATGAAGGCTTCCGACAGGTCGACCGCCGTCACCCGGCCCCGCGGGACCAGCGACAGCAGCGCCGGCAGGTCGGCGCCCCGGCCGCAGCCGGCATCCAGAACCTCGGCATCGGGCGCCAGCCCGGCGCAGGCCCGCATCAGGCTGGCCGCGTCGCCGGGGGCGCAGAGGTCCAGCCCCTCGAACAGGCGGAAAATGCTCATGGCAGGGCGAGCGGCTGGCCGATGTCGCGGATCAGCTTCCACTGGATCGCGTCCAGAAGGGCCTCGAAGCTGGCGTCCACGATGTTGGGGCTGACCCCCACGGTTGACCAGCGCCGCCCCTGCCCGTCCTCGCTGTCGATGATGACCCGCGTCACCGCCTCGGTGCCGCCCTGGGTGATGCGCACCTTGAAATCGACCAGCTTCATGTCGTCGATGCAGGCCTGATACGGCCCCAGGTCCTTGGCCAGCGCCTTGGCCAGGGCGTTGACCGGGCCGCGGTCCTGTCCCGATCCATCCATGCTGTCGCTGACCGACATCGCCTTGCGCCCGCCGATCTTGACCACCACCACGGCCTCGGACAGGCTGACCATCCGGTCATACTTGTTCTTCCGCCGCTCGACCGTGACGCGGTAGCGCTTGACCTCGAAGAAGCTGGGGCACAGCCCCAGTTCCCGCCGCGCCACCAGCTCGAAACTCGCCTGGGCGCCGTCGAAGGCATAGCCCTGGTCCTCACGCTCCTTCACCACATCCAGAATGCGCGCGAGGCGGCTGTCCTTCGGGTCGGCCTCGATGCCGGCCTGCGCCAGCCGCGCCCGCAGGTTCGACTGCCCGGCCTGGTTCGACATCGGGATCACGCGTTCGTTGCCGACGCGGGCGGGGTCGATGTGTTCGTAGGTGGTCGGATCCTTCAGGATGGCGCTGGCGTGCAGCCCGGCCTTGTGGGCAAAGGCCGATGCGCCGATATAGGGCGCAGACCGCAGCGGCACCCGGTTCAGAATGTCGTCCAGAATCCGGCTGGTCTTGAGCAGGCCCCGCAGGGCCTCAGCGCTGACCCCGGTCTCGAACCGGCTGGCATAGGGTTCCTTCAGCAAGAGCGTCGGGATCAGGCTGGTCAGGTTGGCGTTGCCGCAGCGCTCTCCCAACCCGTTCAGCGTGCCCTGCACCTGCCGGCACCCGGCCTCGGTGGCGGCCAGGCTGCCCGCCACCGCATTGCCGGTGTCGTCATGGCAGTGGATGCCCAGGGCTTCGCCCGGAATGCCCGCGGCGATGACCTCCGAGACGATCCGCCCCACCTCCGAAGGCAGCGTGCCGCCGTTGGTATCGCAGAGCACGGCCCAGCGGGCGCCCTCGTCCAGCGCCGCGCGCAGGCACGACAGGGCATAACCCGGGTTGGCCCGGTAGCCGTCGAAGAAATGCTCGGCATCGAACAGCGCCTCGCGCCCCAGCGCGCGCAGGTGGCGGAAGGTTTCGGCAATGGCCTGACGGTTCTCGTCCAGCGTCACGCCCAGGGCGGTCGAGACGTGAAACTCATGCGTCTTGCCCACCAGACAGACCGTTGCCGTGCCCGCATTCAGCACCGCCGCCAGCACATCATCATTCGCCGCCGACCGCCCCACCCGCTTGGTCATCCCAAACGCCGTCATCTTCGCCCGAGTCCGCGGGGCCGCCGCAAAGAACTCGGAGTCCGTCGGATTGGCCCCCGGCCAGCCGCCCTCGATGTAATCCACCCCCAGGGCATCCAGCGCATGGGCGATCTGGGTCTTGTCCGAGGCCGAGAACTGCACCCCTTGGGTCTGCTGCCCGTCGCGGAGGGTGGTGTCGAAGAGGTAGAGGCGATCTTTCAAGCTGGACCTCCTATGAAACCCGCCAATTGGAGGAGGCCAATGTCAATACGATCGGGAATGTCATTAATCATGACATTCCACTCATCAGTGACGTTGTTCTGATTGTCGATGAGTGAGGTCACGATCACATTTCGATTCCTCGAAAGGCCTTCAATTTCCTCAGCCGAAGGCCATCGACCGCTTCCATCGTAGGCGAGATCGTGCAGCTTCTTCCAGCCCCTTTCTTGCCCAGCATAACTGGCAGTCCAACTCGGCTGCTTGCCGTCAGAAATCACGACTCCTGCGACTTCCAGAACTGCTCGCAAATAGTCAGATGCGGCGTAGTCTCTTAGCTGTCGAAACTTCTGACGCAAATGGAAAACCGCTTCTATTGAAGATCTGGCCTCGTCGTCCACTGTGGGTCGATACCATTCTCCGGCACTTGGTAGCAAAAAACCCATCATGTTCGCTGCACTCTTCAGCAACTCGTATTCGCGCGCTTTATACAGATCGCGAAGGCGCTTGATTGCATCAGAAGTATTCAAATCGTTGGCCAGAGCTTCGACAACCTCTCCGTCGACGGGTAATCTGGCTTTGACGTCTTCGGTTGCAAACCACCACCGCCTAAGCTCCTTCTTCGCATCACTTGCGGCTCTGCGGCGCCAGTCCATTGGGCTGCGATAGTGCGTCATCAGCAGCACGAAGCGGATCACCTCGCCGGGGATGCCCTGCTCCAGCAAATCCCGCACCGTGAAGAAGTTGCCCAGGGACTTGGACATCTTCTTGCCCTCGACCTGCAGCATCTCGTTGTGGAGCCAGACCTTGGCGAAACTCCCATGCGGGTGGGCGCAGGCGCTTTGGGCGATTTCGTTCTCGTGATGGGGGAATTGCAGGTCCAGCCCGCCGCCGTGGATGTCGAAGCTCTCGCCCAGCAACTCGTAGGCCATGGCGCTGCATTCGATGTGCCAGCCCGGGCGGCCGCGGCCCCAAGGGGAATCCCAGCCGGGCAAGCCTTGGTCCGAGGGCTTCCACAGCACGAAGTCCATCGGGTCTTCCTTGTACGGCGCGACCTCGACCCGGGCGCCGGCGATCATGTCATCGACCGACCGCCCCGACAGCGCGCCATACTCGGCATAGGACCGCACCCGGAACAGCACGTGCCCTTCCACGGCATAGGCGTGGCCCTTGGCGATCAGCCCTTCGATCATCGACACCATCGCGCCGATGAATTCCGTCGCCCGCGGCTCATGGTCGGGCCGCAGGGCGCCCAGGGCGTCCATGTCGGCGTGATACCAGGCAATGGTTTCCTCGGTCCGCTCATGGATCAGCGCTTCCAGCGTCTCGGGGCGGCCGGCCTTCTGCCGCCGCAATGCCTCGGCGTTGATCTTGTCGTCGACGTCGGTGAAGTTGCGGACATAGGTTACATGCCCGGCCCCGTAGACGTGGCGCAGGAGCCGGTAGAGCACGTCGAACACCACCACCGGGCGGGCGTTGCCCAGATGCGCGCGGTCATAGACGGTGGGGCCGCAGACATACATCCGCACATTCGAGGGTTCGAGAGGAACGAACTCTTCCTTCCGGCGGGTCTTCGAGTTGGTCAGGCGGATCGTCACCATGGGTCCATAGCCTTTGGCACGCGGCATTCCCGCGCGGGGCCCTGGCTTTGTCATGGACAAGACGAAGCGCCCGCGCGACCGAAGTCAGCGGGTAATGCAGCAGATGCGGATGTTGCGCAACGTCGTCATGCCGGCGGACATAGCGCCCTTTCGCCCCGTCGCCAATGGAAAAGATGCCGTCAGCCGCCCGAGCGTGCGAAGGTCCCGCGCGGATCGGCGCCAAGGCCCAGCCAGCCGGCGATGGTGGCCGCGACATGGGCGCTGATCTGCGATTTCTGCGTCTCGCCCCTTGCCCGGGCGGCCCGCATCTCATCGCCCGACAGGGCGGGAAGCGAGGCCTCCACCTCAGTCGGGCCGTAGACCACGGCGCCCGAGGCATCCAGCACCCGGGCGGTGAAGCCGATGTTGTGCACGCCGGCCTGGTCGAACCGCTGCTCGGCCTCGAACGTCAAGGCGTGGAAGCGGCTCACGGTCAGCTCCAGCGTGACCGGGCGGCTGCCGCGCAGGCCGGCGGCCCCCCGGGTTGCGGCGGCCTTCAGAATCGCCGCCACCTGGGCGCGGCGGTCGCCGGGCGGGTCTTCGCGCCAGACGATATCGGCCCGCGGCAGGTAGGATTTCTGTTCGCTCACGGTCAGGCTGTCGGGCACGTCGACGCGCACGCCCGCCAGCCGCCAGCCCGCCGCCAGATCGGCCGGCACCGGCGCGTCATAGGCGGTGCGAAAACCGCCCCCGACGCAGCCGGCGGCAAGGCCCGCCGCGGCAAGACCGGCGAAAAGGAAATGGCGACGCGACTGCGGCATGCGGAACCTGACCAGTTGGCGCGGGCACGCGACCCCGCCGTATTTTAGTCTAGCGCTCAAGGGTTGACGAGAGATTGCCGCCGCAGGATCACAGGCACGGCGAAGGAGTGCCGACATGGATCACGAAGAGCTGCGCAACTGGTCGAAACGGGCGGCGGACTGGGCGGCCGACTACCACGCGTCCCTGCGCGACCGGCCGGTGCGGGCGCCGCTGGTTCCGGGTGAGGTGGCGGCCCGCCTGCCCGTCGCCCCACCCGAGGCGGCCGAACCGATGGAAACCATCTGGGCCGACTTCGAACGCATCGTGCCCGGAGGCATGACGCATTGGCAGCACCCGCGGTTCTTTGCCTATTTCCCGGCCAATGCCAGCCCGGCCTCGATGCTGGCCGAACAACTGGCCAATGCCATGGCGGCACAGGCGATGCTGTGGCAGACCTCGCCCGCAGCGACCGAAATCGAGCAGGGCATGATCGGCTGGCTGGCGCAGGCCTTGGGCCTGCCCGCAGCCTTCACCGGGACGATCCACGATTCCGCCACCACGGCCACCCTGTCGGCGGTCTTGACGATGCGCGAAAAAGCGTTGGATTGGCAAGGCCTTGCGGAGGGTCTTTCAAGCTCTCCCAGACTGCGGATCTATGCCAGCGCCGAGACCCATTCCTCGGTGGACAAGGCGGTGCGCATCGCCGGGATCGGCCAGGCGAACCTGGTCAAGGTGCCCACCGATGCCAGCCTGTCGATGAAGCCGGACGCTCTGGCCGGGGCGATTGCCGCGGACCGGGCGGCGGGAATGATGCCAGCGGGGGTGGTGCTTTGCGCCGGCGGCACCAGCGTCGGCGCCTTCGACCGCATCGCCGATTGCATCGCCGTGGCGCAGGGCGAAGGGCTGCCGGTACATGTCGATGCGGCCTGGGCGGGTTCGGCCATGATCTGTCCGGAATTCAGGGCCTTGTGGGCCGGAATTGAACAGGCCGGTTCGATCATCTTCAACCCGCACAAATGGCTCGGCGTGCAGTTCGACTGCGCGGTGCAGTTCCTGCGCGACCCCGGGCCGCAGGTGCGAACCTTGGGGCTGCGGCCCAGCTATCTTGAGACCGCGGGGCGCGAGGAAATCGTCAACTTCAACGAATGGACGGTGCCCCTGGGCCGCCGGTTCCGCGCGTTGAAGCTGTGGTTCACCCTGCGCGCCTATGGGCTGGACGGGCTGCGGGCGCGCATCCGCAACCATGTAGCCTGGGCGCGCGAGGCCTGCGACCGCTTGCGCGCAATGCCGGGAATCGAAATCGTGACAGAGCCTTCTCTGTCACTCTTCACCTTCCGCCTGGGGTCGGACACGGCCACCGAGCGGCTGCTGCAGCGGATCAACGACGATGGCCGCATCTACCTGACGCAGACCCGGCACCGGGGGGCCTATGTCATCCGGGTGCAAGTCGGGCAATTCGACTGCACGCACGCGGATGTCATGGCCATTCCGGCGGTGGTGGCCGAGTTGATGCGCGAAATCTGACTTGCCTTGCGGGCCGGCCACAGGCCAGCTTGCGACATGCCGGCCCGGAGATCCGAAATGACCCGATTCCTTGCCCTCGCCGTTCTGCTTGCCGCCACACCCGCCGTAGCGAAATCGCCGCGCGATCAGATGTTTCCGACAGATTCCTCATGTTACCTGCGGCAATACACACTCAGCCATCTGGCCAGCCACCCGGCGCAACGGGTAAGGCAGATCGCCCTGGGGCCCTGGGCGCCAGAGGCCGGCCATCAGCGCTATGTGGCGCTGCGCGTCGCCGTCGGCTTGCGCGGCACGGCCGAACGCTTTCAGGGCGTCGCCTACTGCGAGAATGAGGCCGATCACCTGTTTTGCCAGATGGAAGGCGATGCCGGCAGCTTCGTGCTTGAGCCGCGCCCGAACGGGGCGGTGCGGATGACCCTGACGCGGGCCGGAATCGGGTTTGAGGGGAATCAGGATTTCGTCGAGATATCAGGCACGTCCGGTGACGACCGGGTGTTCCTTCTGCCGCCGGTTGCGGCGGGCGCCTGCCCCTGAGAGCAGGCGCCCCAGACCACCGGATCAGAAGCTGAACGAGACCTTCGCCTTGACCGTGGTCGCGTCGAGGTCCACGCCCGAGCCATCGAAGTCGTCGAACTTGTGACCCAGCACTTCACCGCCGACCGACCAGCGGTCGGTCAGGGCGTAGTCCATCCCTGCACCCAGGAAGTAGCCGTTGTCGGACAGATCGGCCGCGCCAACAGTCGCTTTCGCCCAGGCCATGCCGCCCGTGGCATAGATCAGGGTCCGGCCAAGATCGGCGCCGCCGATCAGTTTGAGGCGCGATACGCTATCCAAACTGCCGGCGCCGCCGCCAAGCTCGATGTCGGCGGTGTCGAAGTCGCCCTCGACCCCCAGCACGGTGTTGCCAAGGTCCCAGCGATAGCCGGCATGGACGCCGCCCAGCATGCCGTCGCCGTCCAGCCCGCCGCCGTTCGAGCCGACGTCGGCAAAGCCCAGCTGCGCGCCGGCATAGAACCCGGACCAGTCAGCCGAAGAGGACATCACCGGGGCCGGCATCGGCGCCACTTCGGGTTCGTATTCGGGGGTCGTCGGTCCGCCGGCGAAGGCGGGCATGGCAAGGACCGAAGCGGCAAGAATTACTGCGATAGTTTTCATGGAGTTCTCCTGTTTTCCTGAGACAACCCCGGACACCCGGCAAGCCGGGAAGCGCGGTGTCGTTCTGAACACCTGGCGTGGAACCCCTCGGAAACAACCGCCGCTCACGCGCGCTTGACCGCCCGTGTGGGCCGCCGGCCAAGGCCTGCCGTGTGCGACCGGCCGAACCGGCGGGGTTCGGCCGGTTCCCGCGCCTCAGGCCCGGTCGGCAAGAAGCAGCCACTCCTCCTCGGCCGCATGCAGGGCGGCCTGGCGCTCGGCCAGCCCTTCTGAGGCCTTGCGGAACTTGACTGGCTCCTGCGTGAACAACTCGGGCTGGGCAAGGAATTCGCTCAGCCTGGCAATCTCGGCCTGCAGACGGTCCATCAGCGCGGGCAATTCCCCGAACCGTTTGCGTTCACTGAAGGTCAGACCAGAAGCTTTTGATCTTGCTTCTGTTTTCGGCTCTTCCTTGCGTCGGGCCGGTGGCATGTGGGGCGCCTGCACCGGGGCCGGGCGTTGCGCGGCATAGTCCGACCACCCGCCCGGATAGGCCGTCGCCCGGCCATCGCCTTCCATCGCCACGGTGACCGTGGCCACCCGGTCGATGAAGTCGCGGTCGTGGCTGACCAGCAGCACGGTGCCGTCAAAGTCTCCCAGCGTTTCCTGAAGCAGATCAAGGGTTTCCACGTCAAGATCGTTGGTCGGCTCGTCCAGGATCAAAAGGTTCGACGGCCGCGCCATGATCTTTGCCAACAGCAGCCGGGCCTTCTCGCCGCCGGACAGAGATTTCACCGGGGCGCGGGCCTGAAGTTCGGTAAACAGTGAGTCTTTCAGATAACCAACGACATGCCGCGGCACGCCGCGCACCATCACCTGGTCCGATGCCCCCGAGACCCCAAGGCCCGGATCGCCGGTCAGGCTTTCCCACAGCGTGGCCTCAGGGTCTAGCGCGGCGCGGGTCTGGTCGAACACCGCAATCTCCAGGTTCGTGCCCAGCTCGACGGTCCCGGAATCCTGTTGAACTTCGCCTGTCAACATCCTGATAAGAGTTGTTTTCCCAACTCCGTTTGGTCCCACGAAGGCAACCCGGTCGCCGCGCAGCACGCGCAGGCTGAAGCCGGTCACGATGGTCCTGTCGCCAAAGGACTTGCTCAGCGCTTTCGCCTCGATCACCCGTTTGCCCGAGGTCGGGCCGCTCTCCAGGGCCAGCGCTACGGTGCCCTGCCGGCGCAGTTGCGCGGCCCGCTCGGCGCGCAGCGACTGCAAGGCGCGGACCCGGCCCATGTTGCGTTTCCGCCGCGCGCTGATGCCTTCGACGGCCCATTTCGCCTCGGCCTTGATCTTGCGGTCCAGCTTGTGGCGGGCCTCGTCCTCTTCGGCCCAGATGGTTTCGCGCCAATCCTCGAAGCCATCGAAGCCAGCGTCGCGGCGGCGCAGCTGGGCGCGGTCGATCCACAGCGTCGCCCGGGTCAGCGCGCGGAGGAAGGCGCGGTCGTGGCTGATCAGCACGAAGGCGGCTTTCGTGGCCGACAGTTCCTCTTCCAGCCATTCGATCGCCTGGATGTCGAGATGGTTCGTCGGCTCGTCCAGCAGCATCAGCTCGGGCGCCTCGGCCAGCAGCTTGGCCAGCGCCGCGCGCCGGCGTTCGCCGCCCGAGGCGGTGGCAACCGGCGTGGCGGGGTCGAACTTCAGCCCTTCGGCGACGACCGCCAGTCGGTAGGACTCGCCCTCCGGCAAGGCAGAGGCGGCGAAATCGCCCAGGGTGGCATAGCCGGAAAGGTCGGGGTCCTGCTCCATGTAGCCCACCGTCACGCCCTGCGGCACGATGCGCTCGCCGCGGTCGGGGTCGGTCAGGCCCGCCATCACCTTCATCAGGGTGGACTTGCCGCTGCCGTTGCGGCCGACCAGCGCCACCCGGTCGCCCGGCTGCAAGACCAGCGAGAGGTCGTCGAAGACCGGGGTGCCGCCAAAGGTCAGCGAGATGGAATTCAGTTGCAGAAGGGGTGCGCGGGCCATGCCGGCGAGGTACGCGCGCAAGCGGCCGACGTCAACGTCCGCTGCGGGGCAGCAGCGACCGCAGCGCGGCAAAATATCCGACCAAAGCTGTCAGGCATTGACCCGCGTGCCCAAGTCATGTTTTACCGACCCGACAAAACCTGACCAAAGGAGTCAACCATGACCCTGCGCCTGACCGCCCTCGCGGCCCTGCTGGCCACTGCCCTGCCCGCCCTGGCGGATGAGATCAACGTCTATTCCCATCGCCAGCCGGAACTGATCCAGCCGCTGGTCGATGCCTTCACGGCTGAGACCGGCATCGCGGTCAACGTCGCCTTCATCGACAAAGGCATGGCCGAGCGTCTGGTGGCCGAGGGCGACCGCTCGCCCGCCGACCTGGTGCTGACCGTCGACATCGCCCGCCTGATGCAGATCGTCGAGGCCGACGTGACCCAACCCGTCACCTCTCCGGTGCTGGATGCCGCCATCCCTGCCACCCTGCGCGACCCGGCCGGCCACTGGTTCGGCCTGACCACCCGCGCCCGCATCGTCTATGCCTCGAAGGACCGCGTGGCGGATGGCGAGGTGACCAGCTACGAAGACCTCGCTGATCCGAAATGGAAAGGCCGCATCTGCACCCGCTCGGGCCTGTCGGACTACAACGTCGCACTGACCGCCGCGATGATCACCCACCACGGCGAAGAGGCCACCCAGACCTGGCTGGAAGGCCTGAAGGCCAACCTCGCGCGCAAACCCGAAGGCGGCGACCGCGACCAGGTCAAGGCCATCGCCGCCGGCGAATGCGATATCGCCATCGGCAACACCTATTACATCGGCCAGATGCTGGCCGACCCCGAACAGGCCCCGGCGGCGGAAACCGTCCGCATCCTGTTCCCGGTGTTCGAAGGCGACGGCACCCATGTGAACATCTCGGGCGTGGCGATGACCAAATCCGCCCCCAACCACGACGCCGCGCTGAAGTTCATGGAATGGCTGGCCAGCGACGAGGCGCAGAAGATCTATGCCGAGACCAACAACGAATACCCCGCGAAACCGGGCGTCGAACGGTCGGCACTGGTCGCCGGCTGGGGCGACTTCACCCAGGATTCCAAATCCCTGGCCGAAATCGCCGGGTTCCGCCCGGCGGCGGTGAAGCTGGTCGAGACGGTCGATTTCGACGGCTGATCCAGGGCCACGCGCCAATCCCGGGGCCGCAGGCTGGACAAGCCGCGGCCCTTCGGCTTTCCTCGCCCCGCACAAGGAAACGCCACATGAAACACCCCCGCAAGATCATCATCGACACCGACCCCGGCCAGGACGACGCCGTGGCGATCCTGCTTGCACTGGCCTCGCCCGAACTGCAGGTGCTGGGCCTCACCGCCGTTGCCGGCAACGTGCCGCTGGCGCTGACCCAAATCAACGCCCGCAAGGTCTGCGAACTGGCCGGCCGGACCGAGATCCCCGTCTTCGCCGGCTGCGACGCGCCCCTGCGCCGCAAGCTGGTCACCGCCGAATACGTCCACGGCAAGACCGGCCTCGACGGCATCCCCCTGCCCGACCCGACGATGCCCCTGCAACCCGCCCACGCCGTCGATGTCCTGATCGACACCCTGCGCCGCGAACCCCCCGGCAGCGTCACCCTCTGCCCGCTTGGCCCCCTCACCAACATCGCCACCGCCTTCACCCGCGCCCCCGACATCGTCCCTCGCGTGGCCGAGATCGTCCTGATGGGCGGCGGCTGTTTCGAGGGCGGCAATGTCACCCCCGCGGCCGAGTTCAACATCTACGTCGACCCCGAAGCCGCCGACATCGTGTTCCGCTCCGGCGTGCCGCTGGTGGTGATGCCTTTGGACGTCACCCACAAGGCCCTGACCTCGCGCGACTGGGTGGAAGGGATGCGCAGCCTCGGCACCCCCGTCGGCCAGGCCGTCGCCTCCTGGACCGATTTCTTCGAACGTTTCGACACCGCCAAATACGGCAGCCAGGGCGCGCCGCTGCACGACCCCACCGTGATCGCCTACCTCCTCGACCCCGCCCTCTTCACCGGCCGCCACATCAACGTGGAAATCGAGACGGGCTCCGAACTCACCCTCGGCATGACCGTCGCCGACTGGTGGCGGGTGACGGACCGCACCCCGAACGCGCTGTTCATGGGAGGCGTGGACCGGGAGGGGTTTTATAGGCTGCTGACGGAGCGGTTGGGGAGGTTGTGAGGGGGCAGCGGACGCAATTTGCTTGAATCACGCGGATTCGGCGAGCCCCTCTCGCTCAAGAACGCGCCTAACCTCTTCAAAGCAAGCGCCGATGTTTCCAGTTGGAAACCGAATTTGCCCCAAACCCTGTATGTTGCTAAACTCCGTGCAACCGCTTTCAAGCAGGACAATCGCTCTTGTAAAGCCCAATCTTCCTTGGAAAAGGCCAACTTCGTGTATCACGTTCATCCGCGCTTGCATCGCGCCTTCGGCTGTTTCATCTTCCGCTGTCATTATTACGAAGGCGATGGCCGCTGCATCCAGCATCTCTGATAGACGCGTTTGGTTGGTTACACCAGCGACTGGAACTCTGTTGAATTCATCCCATGGCAGATGAAGGCGATCCTGCACAAAGTCCTTAAGCTCTCTCCATAAAGGAGAGCGACCATGCCCTATAAAGACATTTGTGCCAATGCGAGCCTGACGCACTTCGTTCTTCTGTGTGCGTTCCATGTGAGAGCCTGCTTTCCAAGCGATCTTTGCAGCTGAAGCACAAATTCCGAAGCTATGTCGAATTGAGGCAACTTCCGCTAGGATTACTTTGTGAGGAGGCACCCTGGTTCCCTGCCCAAAGGTGACTGTGTCTCTGGTCATAATCGTACCTGTTGGCGCCCAAGATTGAACGACATCCCCGGCCGTCATTGGTTCAATCTTCTCTAGTTCACCGCGAAGCTTGCTCAGGAATTGATCTGTGCCTCGCGTATCGGCAGAAGCAAGAATAGATTCTATCTCTGATTTTGCATCCTTAAAGCTATCAATTGCAGACTGTGACGCAGCAAGAATTTCCGCCATATCTGGTTTTCCAGCTTTCTTTCGCAGTTCAGAAGCCAGCTTTATTGGGTCCTGTTCCTCCCAATCTCCTTTGCTGCCAAGGCTGCCGAAAGTGTGCAATAGCCCCCACTCTTGGCTGAAGTGTGCCCCCGGAGGCGGGGGCTGAAGGCCCTTGTAGTACACGTTAGCGTGATAACCCTGCCATGAGCCCGAGAAGGCTCGTCCTGCTTCCGTAGCGGCTTTTTCAAGTTTCTCTAAGGCTGGCTCGGCATTTTTCAGAGCTTCATCTGTTGCAGCGCCTTCTAAACGTTCAGCAATTGAAAATAGCTCCTCGTGCAACTTCATAGAAACCTGGACCCTCCGGTTAAATTCTGACCACCTGGACAAGAAAACTGCAGACGTCGCCTAGAGTATTGTCCATTTCATATGCTCCTACCATTGAAAGGCCCGTCTCAATACGTAAACTATTCAATCGCTAGCACAGTGACAACTGCCGCCGGCAACCACGACGTTCTGCTCCCCGCCGGGAACTCCAGCCACTCCGCCTGTGCCAGATACCACGCCCGCGCGGCCTCGTCCTTCGCCTGCACCAGGACCACCGCGATGCCGATGCGCTGTGCGGCCCGCGTCATCGTAGGATGTGCATTCATTGCGCACCTTCACCGCCAACCGCCTGCGGGACCTCGGCCAAGCAAGCCCAACCGACGCCTAAAGCAAGGTGCGCAATGAATGCACACCCTCCATTAGCCACCCCCTTAACAAACCCCCCCAAAACCCACGCCCAACTCTTTGCTTCCAAATCATAATCCGAAAATGTCCACCGTGGACAGACGGAGTCCCTTGCGGCCCCCACCTCTCCCCAGCGGCAGCACCACCGGGAACCGGCTCCCCTCGCCCTTCGAGTCAGCCCCAACCACCCCCAAACCTTAACAAATCCCTAAAACGCTCTCGTAACCCCTTGAATTCCTTTCGGCCGGAAGGTGTCCCATCATGGGACACCCCATCCTCACCCCTCCGGCAGGATCACGATGAAGGTGGACCCCTCCCCCTTCACGCTCTCGATCCGAAGCCAGCCCCGGTGCCGGGCCACGATATGCTTGACGATGGCCAGCCCCAGCCCCGTCCCGCCCTTTTCCCGGCTGCGGTGGCTGTCGACCCGGTAGAACCGCTCGGTCAGGCGCGGCAGGTGGACCGGGTCGATCCCCTCGCCCCGGTCGGCCACCTCGACCCGAACCGCCGGCCCCCGCAGGCTGGCCTCGCGGCGGACCGTGACCCGCACCGCCTGCCCCGCCGCCCCGTATTTCAGCCCGTTCTCGATCAGGTTCGAGAACACCTGCACCAGCTGGTCATGGTCCCCCGGAACCGTCACCCGCCCCTCCGGCGCCTCGATCCGCACCTCGGACCCCAGCCCCTCGGCCACCGGCCGCAAGGTCGCGCGGACCGAGGCCAGGACCCCCAGCAGGTCCACCGGCTCGCGCGGGCGCACCCGTTCCTCGGCCTCGACCCGGCTCAGCTGCAACAGGTCGCGCACCAGCCGGTTCATCCGCCCCGCCTCGCGCGCCATGGTGGCCAGGAACCGCTCGCGCGCCGCCGGGTCTTCGCGCGCCGGGCCTTGCAGCGTCTCAATGAACCCCAGCAGTGCCGTCAGCGGTGTGCGCAGCTCGTGGCTGACGTTGGCCACGAAGTCGCGCCGCATCGCCTCGGCCACCTCTTCCGCGCTGGTGTCGCGAAAGGTCACCAGCACCTGCCGCCCTTCGCCTTCGCCCAGGCCTGCCAGCGTGACCGCAAAGACATGCTCGGCCCCGTCGCGCCCCAGCCGCAACCGCAGGTCCCGCGCCGGCGCCCCTGCCATCACCTCGGCCACCCCCGCCAGCAGGTCGGCCGCCCGGATTGCCAGGGCCAGCGGACGCCCGACCGACCCCGCCGTCAGCAGCGCCAGCGCCGCGGCATTGGCGGCGACCAGCCGGTCCCTGCGGTCCACCGCCAGGGCAGGCAAAGGCAGGGCCTCCAGGATTTCGGCAAGCTCGGGCATGGCTTCCCCTAGCGCGGCCAGGGTCCGCAGGGCAAGCCCCGGCTCAGACGCCGGGGGTGTCGCGCCGGGCGATCCAGTCGTGGTCGGGGTCATTCTGGAACCGCCATTTCCGCAATGGTCCGGCCATGACGTTCAGGTAATACATCTCGTAGCCGTAGGGAGCACCGCAAGGATGATGCCCCTTCGGCACCAGCACCACGTCATGGCATTTCACCGCCAGGCACTCGTCCAGCGCGCCGTCCTCGGTATAGACCCGCTGCATCCCGAACCCCTGGGGCGGGTTCAGCCGATGATAATAGGTCTCTTCCAGATAGGTCATGTGCGGGAAATCGTCCTTGTCATGGCGATGCGACGGATAACTTGACCAGTTTCCCGCCGGCGTGAAGACCTCGGTCACCAAGAGGCTGTCGGCCACGTCCAGAGCCTCCATCGCGATGTTGTTGACGAAGCGGGTGTTGGCCCCCGTCCCCCGCTGGGTCAGGGCAATCCCTTCCGGCCCCAACCGCCGCGCCGGATGCCTGCCCCTGCCGGGCGCTGAACAGACCGCCAGCGTGCAAGGCGTGGTCGCCTCCGCCCGCCATGCCACCCCGTTCGGCAGATACAGACAATGTGGCGGCGTCTTGTCGAAGACATCCATCCGCGCGCCCAGAACCCCCCAGTCCTGCCCCGCCCCGGTCACCCGCGCCTTGCCCTCGACCAGCACCAGGATCATCTCGCGATCTCCGGTCGCCTCCTCCGCCACGTCCCCCGGCGCCAGCCGATACAGCGAAAAGCCCACATAGCCCCAGCCGGCGCCTTCGGGGGTGATGTCATGCACCCTACCCCGCACGCCCGAAGGTTTCCGCAGCAAATCGGCCATGGCCTTCCTCTCTGCCCAAGTATCCCGGGGGTCCGGGGGCAGCGCCCCCGGCCGTTTCCGTCAAGTCAATCCGGCCTCGTGCGCCAGCCGCCTCAGCGTCGCCAGCCCCAGGGTCTGATACAACAGGGGATTGCGCAGCCTGGGGTCCTGCTCAGCCTCGATCACGATCCAGCCGTCATAGCCCGCGCCCTTGAGGATCTTCAGCAAGGGCGCAAAGTCCACGCCGCCCTCCTGGTCGCCTGGCACGGTGAAGGCCCCCGCCAGCACGCCCTGCAGAAACGACAGCCCCTCCTTGCGCACCCGCGCCGTCACCGCCGGTCGGGTGTTCTTGGCGTGGAAGTGCCGCACCCGGCCGACGTGCTTTTCCAGCACCGCCACCGGATCGCCGCCGCCGAACGCACAATGGCCGGCGTCGAACAGCAGATGCGTCGCCGGCCCGGTTGCCGCCATCAGCGCGTCGATCTCTTCGGGGCTTTCGACAATGGTGCCCATGTGGTGATGGTAGACCAGCGTCACGCCCTGCCCGGCCAGATACGCCGCAAAGGACTCAAGCTTCGCACCGAAGGCCGCCATCTCCTCGGCCGACAGCACCGGCCGCAGATTCACCGGGCGCGTCGGGTTGCCGTGGATGGCGTTCGAAGTCTCGCAGACAATCATCACCTGGCAGCCGTTGTGCTTCAGCTTGGCCAGATGCGCCTGGCAGGCCGCGATCTCGTCTTCGACCGAGCGCACCAGCAGTTTCGTCGAATACCAGCCCGAGATGAACTTCAGCCCGTAACCCACCAGAAGGGCGCGCAATTCCTCGGGGTCGTCTGGCCAGCGGTGGCCGTTCTCGATGCCGTCGAACCCGATCTGCCGCCCGGCCTCATCCAGGATGCGCGCGGTCGGGATGTCGGCGCCGATGGTCTGGTCGTCGTCGTTGGCCCAGGCGATGGGGTTGGTTCCGAACAGGATCATCTTCGCTTCCCTCAGTTCACCAGCCGTTGCCGGGCGGTGTGGCTTTCATAGTCCTTGCGCGCCTCGCGCACCTGCTCGCGCCCCGAGACCTCGGGCACTGCCACGTCCCACCAGGCGCCGCCCGCGCCCGTTCCCGGGCCGGCGTCGGTGTCGATCACGATCACGGTCGGCACGGTGGCGCCCTTCGCGGCCTGCATCGCCGCCTCAAGCTCGGCAATCCCGCCGGCCTTGACGACATTCGCTCCCAGGCTGCGGGCATGGCCGGCAAAGTCGATGGCCGAGGGGTTCACATGGTGGCTGTCGTCCAGCATGTTGTTGAACGGCGCGCCCCCGGTGGCCTGCTGCAACCGGTTGATGCAGCCATAGCCGCGGTTGTCGGTCAGGACCACGGTGAAGGGAATGGCCATCATCACCGCGGTTGCCAGTTCGGAGTTGGCCATCAGGTAGCTGCCGTCACCGACCATGCAGATCACGTCGCGGTCCGGCGCGGCCATCTTGATGCCCAGGGCGCCGGCCACCTCGTATCCCATGCAGGAATAGCCGTATTCCATGTGATAGCCGCCCGGCGCCGCGCGCCACAGAACTTGCAAGGCCCCCGGCATGGTGCCCGCCGCGCACATCACCAGGCTGGTCTTGCCGGCGTTGCGCTGGACCGCGCCGATCACCTGCGCGTCGGTCGGCAACGCGTTGCCCTTCGGCGCCGCAAACAGCGCATCCGTGGTGCGATACCACTGCTCGCGGGCGGTGAAATCGGGCGAGGCGAAGCGGTGCCCCCCCAGTGCCCCCCCGATCCTCTCCAGCGCGATTTTCGCATCGCAGACAAGCGCCTGCGCGCCTTTCTTCGCAGCGTCGTAGCCGTGGATGTTGATCGACAACAGCTTGCGGCCGGGGGCCGAGAACACCGTCCACGACCCGGTGGTAAAGTCCTGGAACCGCGTGCCGACGCCGATCACCAGGTCCGCCTTGGCCGCCAGCCTGTTGCCGCAGCCGGTGCCGGTCACCCCCGGCGCGCCGAAGTTCAGCGGCTCCTCCCAGTCGACCGCGCCCTTGCCGGCCTGGGTTTCCACGACAGGCATGTTGTGCGCCTTGGCGAAGTCGATCAGCGTCTGTTCCGCCCCGGAATAGACCACCCCGCCCCCCGCCACGATCAGCGGGTGCTTCGCCGCCTTGATCGCCGCAACCGCTGCCGCCAACTCGCGCGCGTCCGGTTCGGGCCGGCGGATGTGCCAAACCCGGGGGGCAAAGAACTCCACAGGGTAATCATAGGCTTCCGCCTGGGTGTCCTGGCAGAAGGCCAGGCAGACCGGCCCGCAATTCGCCGGGTCCGTCATCACCCGGAACGCGCGGGGCAGCGCGGTCAGCAGGTGTTCGGGCCGGGAAATCCGGTCGAAGTAGCGCACCACCGGGCGAAAGCAGTCGTTTGCCGAAACGGTCGCGTCGTCGAAATCCTCGATCTGCTGCAGCACCGGGTCGGGCGCGCGGCTGGCGAAGACGTCGCCGGGAATGAACAGCACCGGAAGCCGGTTCACATGCGCCAGCGCCGCCGCCGTCACCATGTTGGTCGCCCCCGGCCCGATCGAGGAGGTCACCGCCATCGCCTTGCGCCGCTTCATCGTCTTGGCATAGGCGATGGCCGCATGCGCCATGGTCTGTTCGTTGTGGCCGCGCCAGGTGGGCAAGACGTCCCGGTGGGCATGCAAGGCCTCGCCGATGCCAGCCACGTTGCCATGGCCGAAAATCGCCCAGACCCCCTCGATGAAGCGCCCGCCGTCCTCAGCCTGTTGCACCGAAAGCCAGCGCATCATCGCCTGGGCGGCGGTCAAACGGATCGTCTTCATGCCGCACTCTCCTTCTTGGCCCGCGCCTCGTCCCAGACCCGGCACAGCCGCGCGTATGTCCCGGCCATTTCGGCCACCGCCTGTTCGTCGCTCATCGCACCCGTCATCCAGGCCCGCGCCGCTTGGCCAAAGATCGTCCGGCCGATGGCGAAGCCCTTCACCAGATCGTGCCGCGCCGCCAGCGTCAGCGATTCCCTCAAGGCATCTTCGCCGGCATCCAGCCCCAGCACCACCACGCCGCGCACATGGCTGTCGTTCTCTATGATCGCCGCGCAGGCCTTTCGCCAGGCCGCCTCGGTCGCAAAGGGCTCCAGCTTCCACCAGTCGGGGAAGACGCCCAAGGCATAGAACCGCCGGATCAGCGCCGGGGTGGTGTCCTCGGTCACCGGACCAACCTTGGAGGGGATCAGTTCCAGCAGCATTTCCAGCCGGTTGCGGCGGCAGGCGTGGAACAGGCGGACGACCGTCGCCTCCTGCTCCGCCCGCATCGCCGCGTCGTCGTCGTCGGGGTGGCAGAAGCACAGCACCTTGACAACATGGCCCAGCGGCCATTCCTGCAGGCCGCCGAAATCGGGGCCCAACTCCGGCTCCAGCGTCAGCGGCCGCGACCCCGGCCATTCCACCGGCCGGCCGATCCACAGCCCCGTGCCGGCGGCGGCCCACAGCGCCTCGCGGCCCAGGCGGCTGTCGCAAAGGATGCCATAGCCGGGCTTCCCGTCCTGAACCATGATCGCAGCTTTCAGGCACAGACCCTTGAACGTGCTTATCTTTTCCGGCGTGGAACCCTCCATCGCCTCAAGCTGCATCCGGTGGTCGAAGGCGAAGACCCGCATGGTGGACCAGTCGCCGTGCCGGTTGGTCGCCCAATGCACCTGCTCCAGCGCCGCGTCCTTGCGCAGGGCGCGTTCCTTCACGCCGCGGGCCAGGAAGAACTGCAGTTCGTCCCAGCTGGGATAGGCAGGGGTGCAGCCGTGGCGCGACACCGCAAAGGCCCCGCAGGCATTGGCGTACTTCAGCGCCACCGGCCAGGCTTCGCCGTCCAGCCAGCCCTTCAGCAGGCCGGACATAAAACCGTCGCCGGCGCCCAGCACATTGAACACCTCGATCGGAAAGCCGGGGCCGCTCAGCCCCTCGTCCAACGTGTCGGGGATCGCCCCGGTGAAGGCCACCGCCCCCATCGGGCCGCGCTTGCACACCAGCGTCGCCCCCGAAACCGCCCGCACCGCCCGCAAGGCCGCGATGGTGTCGGTCGTGCCGCCGGCGATGTGGAACTCCTCTTCCGTGCCGACGATCAGGTCGAACAGCGCCAGCGTTGCCTGCAATCTGGCCGTCACCTCAGCGCTTTCGATGAACCGGCTTTCGCCCGCGCCATGCCCGGCCAGCCCCCAGAGGTTGGGCCGGTAATCGATGTCCAGCGCCGTCCGGGCACCGTGCTTGCGGGCCAGCGTCAGCGCCTTCAGCACGGCCGCCTCGGTCCGCGGGTGGGAAAGGTGGGTGCCGGTCGCCACCACCGCGCGGGCCTCGGCGATGAAGCCTTCGTCGATGTCGTCCTCGCACAGCGCCATGTCGGCGCAGTTCTCGCGGTAGAAGATCAGCGGGAACTGCTTGTCATCGCGGATGCCCAGCAGCACCAGCGCGGTCAGCCGCTCGGGGTCGGTCCTGACTCCGCGCACGTCCACCCCTTCGCGCGCCAGTTCCTCGCGGATGAAGCGGCCCATGTGCTCATCCCCGACGCGGGTGATCAGCGCCGACTTCAGCCCCAGCCGGGCGGTGCCGGCCGCCATGTTGCAGGGGCTGCCGCCGATGTATTTCTGGAACGACCCCATGTCCTCCAGCCGCCCGCCGACCTGCGCGCCGTAAAGGTCGACCGAGGACCGGCCGATGGTGATGACATCGAGCGTCTTCATGCTTGGCCCTCCCCGGCCCCGGTCACGCCAGACCCGGACCCATGGAACAAATATTCCATTCCCGCCCGCAAGGAAAGCGGAAATCAGCCCTCGCGCGCCGATCCCACCGCGACGGCCAGGGTCAGCGCCAGCGCCAGCGTGGCCGAAAGCGACCGGAAGGCGCCGAAGTCCACCTCGGTCACCCGCAGCACCGCCGCCGCCCCGCGCGCCAGCGGGCTGGCCGGCAAGTCGGTCAGCGCTACCACCGGAACGCCGCGCGCCCGCGCCTCGTCGGCCAGCGCCAGCGTCTCGGCCGAATAGGGCGCGAAGGTGATGGCCAGCAGCGCATCGTCCGCTTGCAGGGCGTGGCGGTGGTCCAGGTGCCCCACGCCATCATGCAGCAGCGCCGGCACCTGCATCTTGTCGAACACATAGGCCAGGTAGCTGGCCACCGGAAAGGCCCGCCGCAAGCCCACGACATGCACCATCCCGGCCCCGGCCAGCACGCCGACGGCCGCATCCAGCGCCGGTTCGTCCAGGGATTTCGCCAGCGATTCCAGCGACAAGCGCCCCGCCTCGACGAAATCGGCCAGCAGCGCCGCGGGCCGCCCCGCCCCGCCTTCTTTGAGGTTGCGCAGCCGGGTGGAATAGTCCGGCCATCCGGGGCTGTAGGCCTCGCGGAACAGCCGCTGCATTTCGCTGAACCCCGAAAACCCCAGCATCTGGCAGAACCGCATCAGCGCCGAGGGCGGCACGTCGGCCCCCGCCGCCAGTTCCGCCACCGTCGAGACGGCAATCCGGTCGGTGTTGGCGGCAACGAATTCGGCGCATTGGCGCAGCCGCTTCGGCAGACCGCCGGACAGCGCCGCCAGACGGTCGCGGAACTCCTCGACCGAGGCAGGGGGGACAAGGGGGGCGGGCTGGTCCATCGGGCCTCACGCGGACAGGAACGCCGCCAGCCTAGCACCAATGGAACAAATATTCCATCACGATCCGCATCAGCCCAGCGGCTTCATCCCGGCCCGGAACCGCTCGGCATTCGCCCGGTAGCCGGCGGCGGACTTCAGCAGCCGCGCCTGTGCCTCGGCGTCCAGCAGCCGCACCACCTTGCCCGGCGCGCCCATCACCAGCGCGCCGTCGGGGATCTCCTTCCCCTCGGTCACCAGCGCGCCCGCCCCGATCAGGCAGCCGCGTCCGATCCGCGCCCCGTTCAGGATGGTGGCGCCCATGCCGATCAGGCTGCCCTCGCCGATCACGCAGCCATGCAGCATGGCCTTGTGGCCGATGGTGCAAAAGGCGCCGATCACCAGCGGATAGCCCATGTCGGTATGTAGGACGCAGTCTTCCTGGATATTGGTCTCGGCCCCCACGGTGATCGGCTCATTGTCGCCGCGCAGCGTGGCGCCGAACCAGACCGAGGCCCCAGCGGCCAGCCGCACATCGCCGATCACGTTGGCATCCGGCGCCACCCAGGCCTCGGGGTCGATCTGCGGGGCGGTGCCATCCAGGCTGTAGATCATCGTGCCTCGAACTCCTGGTTCAGGCCGCGGACGAACTCGGCCAGGTCGGGCTGGCGGTCGCGGCGGCTGCGTTCGGCCTCGACCACCGTCACCAGCCGGGCGAAGGTGGCCTCCAGATCATCGTTCACCAGCACATAGTCGTATTCGGCCCAGTGGCTGATCTCGGCCTGGCTTTTCGCCATCCGCCCGGCGATCACCGCGTCGCTGTCCTGACCGCGGCCGCGCAGCCGGCGCTCCAGCTCGGCAATCGAGGGCGGCAGGATGAACACCGAGACCACGTCGCGCCCCAGCGCCGAATTCCTGATCTGCTGGCCGCCCTGCCAGTCGATGTCGAACAGCGTGTCGCGACCGTCCGACATCGCCGCCTCGACCGGGCCGCGCGGGCTGCCGTAGAAGTTGCCGAAGACCTCGGCATGTTCCAGCATCTGCCCCGCGGCCACCATGTCCTCGAACTCGGATCGCGACTTGAAGAAATAGTCGCGCCCGTCCACCTCGCCCGCCCGCGGCGCCCGGGTGGTGGCCGAGACGGAAAACCGCAAGGACGGGTCCCAGGCCATCAACCGCTTGGCCAAGGTCGATTTCCCCGCCCCCGAGGGCGATGACAGGATAAGAAGCAGCCCCCGGCGCGACATGGTCATTCCACGTTCTGAACCTGCTCGCGCATCTGGTCTATGACCGTCTTCAGGTCAAGCCCGACTCGGGTCAACTCGATGTCCTGCGCCTTGCTGAGCAGGGTGTTCGCCTCGCGCAGGAATTCCTGCATCAGGAAATCGAACTTGCGGCCCACCGGGGCGGCATCGGCCAAGAGCGCCCGCGCCGCGGCGACATGGGCGCCCAGGCGGTCCATCTCCTCGGTCACGTCCTGCTTCACCGCCAGCAGCGCCAGTTCCTGCGCGACGCGGGTCTCGTCGAAGCCCTCGGCGACCTCGGCCAGCCGCTTCAGCGCGGCCCGCAAGCCTTCGGCCGCCTTGTTGCGCCGCGCCTCGGCCAGACGCGCCGCCTCGGCCACCAGGGCGGCAATCGCATCGACCTGCGCCCCGATCACGCCCGCCAGCGCGGCGCCTTCGGCCGCGCGCATGGCGTGGAAGTCGTCCAGCAGCGCCGGCAGGTCGGCCAGGATCGCCGTGCGCAGCGGCGTGGTGTCCTCTTCCGCCGCCGCGGCATCCAGCACCCCGCGCATCGCCAGCACATCGGCCCCGGTGGGTTGGGCCAGTGTCACCCCCGCGGCCATCGCCGTCACCTCGACCTCGTGCAGCGCCCGCAGCACGCCCGCCAGCACCTCGCGGTTCAGCCGGGCGGGTTCGGTCCCCCCCGCCTCACGCGTGGCCTTCAGCGTCAGGCTGACGTTGCCGCGGCCAAGCGCCTTTTGCAGTTCCGCCCGCAGCGCAACTTCAAGCCCGTCAATCCAGTCGGGCACCCGCAGCCGCAGGTCCAGGCCCTTGCCGTTGACGCTGCGGATGTCCCAAAGCCAGCCATAGCCCGCCCCGGTGCCGCGGCGCGCCGCGAAGCCCGTCATCGATACCGTCATTGCCCTCTCCTGCCCCCGCCCCGGAGGTATTTACCATTTGTAGAGATTTTCGCCCGAATCCGCGCGATCTGGATTATGTTCAATTGATGGCAACACAGTTTGCCGCGGACCGGCTCTGGTCAGGTCCGGCCGTCTTGGCCGACCTAGCAGACGAACGGGGACGCGGCAACAATCGCCGGGGTGTTGGACGGCGCACATCAGGACGAAGGAAGACTGATATGGTATTCTCGTTTCTGGGTGGCAAAGGTGGCGACAGCCGCCGCAAGCCCGAAGTCAAGCCCCGGTTCCCGTCGATGGCCCAGGTGCGCGCCTATTGGGAAGGCCAGCGTGGCACAACCGGGGCAATCCCGGCGCGCGCCGATCTGGACCCGCGCGGCCTGGCGCAGGCCTTGGACCATGTCTTCGTGGCCGAACGTATCGGCACCGGGTTGTTGCGGATGCGCATTTCCGGCATGGGCTTGACCGATCTGGCCGGGCTGGACATGAAGGGCCTGCCGATCTCCACCCTGTTCCTGCCCGAAGCGCGGCTGCAGCTGGCCCAGGCGGTCGAGCGAGTGTTCACCCTGCCCGGCGTGGCCGAACTGCATCTGGAAGCCGAGCGCAGCATCGGCCGCCCGGCACTGGAAGCGCGGCTGCTGCTCTTGCCACTGCGGTCGAACGGCGGCGGCCTTGACCTTGTACTGGGCTGCCTGGCGGCCGAAGGCCAGATCGGACGCACGCCGCGCCGCTTCGGCATCCTGCGCTCGATCGAAGAGAGGCTGGTGATGCCGGCCGAGGTCCTGGCCCCGGCCGAGCCGGCCCGCCCGGCCCAGACCCAGACCCAGACTCCGAACCAGACTCAGGCCCAGTCTCAGCCGGCCTTTGCCGAGCCGCCGGTGCCGCCGCTGCGACCCTTGCGCGGCCACCCGCACCTGCGGCTGGTGCATTCCGCCGACTAGGACGCACCGGCTTGACCTGAGGCAAGGTCAGGCCGGACCACCCGTGGCAGGTTGCGCCTGCGCAAGCGAAGGGTGGCTGCAATGTCTCTGTTTCAAATCATCCTCGGCCTGTTCCTGGCCGGGTCCGTCGGCTGGGCCGTGGCGCAACTGCGCGGTCGGTCCTGGGATGCGCGCGACAATGATGCGCTTTGGGCCGAAGTGCAGGCGCTGCAGCCAAAGGCGCCGGCACGCTTCGATGCGGCGCTGCTTGAGGGTGTGCCGGAACCGGCGGCGCGGTTCTTCCGCTTCGCCATCGCCCCCGCCACGCCGCTATGGACAGTGGCCGAGATCGACATGGGCGGCGAATTCGGCCTGGGCGACAGGGCCAATCCGAAATATGCCCCGATGACCGCGCAGCAGATTCTGGGCGCGCCGCAGGGATTTGTCTGGAAGATGCGATCCGGCACCGTCAGCGGCTCGGACGGGCTGGGCGCACATGGCTCCTGGACGCGGTTCCGGCTGTTCGGCCTGGTGCAGGTGGCGCGCGAGGGGATGACCGAGGACCACCGCCGATCGGCCTTTGCCCGAGCAGTGGCCGAGGGCCTGTTCTGGACCCCGGCGCGGTTCCTGCCCGGCCCCGGGGTGGACTGGCAGGCGACCGGCCCGGACAGCGCCAGGCTGACGGTCAGCCACGGCGGGCTGGTGCAGTCGGTCGAGTTGACGGTCGGCCCGGACGGCGCGCCGGTCTCGATGGTGATGCCGCGCTGGACGAACGCCAACCCGCTGAAACGCTGGCAGGTCCAGCCTTTCGGTGCAACCTTCGGCGGGTTCCGCGACTTTGCGGGCTTCCGCCTGCCGACCGAGGTCGAGGCCGGCAACCACTTCGGCACACCGGACTACTTCGCCTTCTTCAAGGCCCGGGTGACAGAGGTCCGTTTCCCGCATTGACCGACGCCGATTTCCGAAGTCGGAAATCGTGCACGGAATTCGACTTCGAATTCCGCTTCCGCCCGTCAGAAGGCGACGCGCCGGGCGTCCTCACGCTGGCGGGTCAGTTCCTCGGCCACCAGGAAGGCCAATTCCAGGGACTGGCTGGCGTTCAGCCGCGGGTCGCAGGCGGTGTGGTAGCGGTCGGCCAGGTTCTCGTCGCTGACCGCGCGCAGCCCGCCGGTGCATTCGGTCACGTCCTGGCCCGTCATCTCGAAGTGCACCCCGCCCGGCACGGTGCCCTCGGCCTTGTGAATGGCGAAGAACTCGCGCACCTCGCCCAGCACGCGGTCGAACGGCCGGGTCTTGTAACCCGAGGATGACTTGATGGTGTTGCCGTGCATCGGATCGCAGCACCAGACCACGTTGGCGCCCTCTTCCTTGACCGTGCGGATCAGCCGCGGCAGGTGCTCGCCCACCTTGCCGGCGCCAAAGCGCGAGATCAGCGTCAGCCGGCCCGCCTCGTTCTCCGGGTTCAGCCTGGCCAGCAGCGCCTTCAGGTCCTCGACCGTGGTGGTCGGGCCGCATTTCAGGCCGATCGGATTCAGCACGCCGCGGCAGAATTCCACATGCGCGCCATCGACCTGGCGGGTGCGGTCGCCGATCCACAGCATATGGCCGCTGCCGGCCACCGGCTGCCCGGTCAGGCTGTCGATCCGGCACAGCGCCTCTTCGTATTCCAGGAGCAGCGCCTCGTGGCTGGTGTAGAAATCCACCCGGCTCAACTCGTTCGTGGTCTCGCTGTTCACCCCGGCGGCGTTCATGAAATCCAGCGCGTCCGAGATGCGGTTCGACAACTCGCGATAGCGCTCGGCCTTGTCGTGCTCGGCAAAGCCCAGCGTCCAGGCATGGACCCGGTGGATGTCGGCAAAGCCGCCGGTGCTGAAGGCGCGCAGCAGGTTCAGGCTGGCCGCGGCCTGGGTATAGGCCTGCAGTATCCGCGACGGGTCGGGGCGGCGCGTCTCCGGCGTCGGTTCGAAGCCGTTGATGATGTCGCCGCGATAGATCGGCAGCTCCACGCCATCCACCACCTCGGTCGGCGCCGAGCGCGGCTTGGCGAACTGGCCCGCCATGCGGCCGACCTTGATCACCGGCACCTTGGCAGCAAAGGTCAGCACCACCGCCATCTGCAGCATCACCCGAAAGGTGTCGCGGATGTTGTCGGCGCTGAATTCCCCGAAGCTCTCGGCGCAGTCGCCGCCCTGCAGCAGGAAGGCCTTGCCGGTTGCCGCTTGCGCCAGCTGCTTCTTCAGCCGCCGCGCCTCGCCCGCGAAGACCAGCGGAGGATACTTGGCAAGCTGCGCCTCGACGGCCTGCAGGGCGGCCTGATCGGGATAATCGGGCATCTGGATGCGCGGCTTGCCGCGCCAGTCCGACTTCGTCCAGCCCTTGGTCATGGTGCCCTCCCGCCTGATCGCGACGCGGGGCCAGCCTATAGCCCGCCCCGCCCGGATATGCAAACCGCAAAAGCCGCCTTTTCGGTCCGGGCCAGCCTCTGACCGGCTCTTGCACATCTGTGAAATTTCGGGTTCCTTGGCCCATAACCGACACCAACAGGTCGCTTCATGCCCATCTCGCCCCGCCGGGCCAACCCGTCCGACCCAGAAGCCGCGCCCCGCCGCTTTGTCTTCCTGCTGCTTGACCGCTTCACGATGCTGGCCTTCGCCAGCGCGATCGAGCCGTTGCGGATCGCCAATCGCGTGTCCGGAAAGACGCTTTACGCCTGGGCGCTGGCCGGCGAAGGCGGCGAGACGGCGGTGTGCTCGAACGGGGCGGCGTTCAAGCTGGGCATGGGTCTGGACGAGATCGGCCGCGACGACGTGCTGCTGGTCTGCGGCGGCATCGACATCGCGCGTGCCACCACCCGCGGCGTGCTGAACTGGCTGCGGCGCGAGGCGCGGCGAGGCGCGATCGTCGGGGGCCTTTGCACCGGGGCCTACGCGCTGGCCAAGGCGGGTCTGCTGGATGGCAGGAAGGCAACCATCCACTGGGAAAACCAGGACGGATTCCTTGAGGAATTCGAGGATGTGAAGCTGACGAAATCGGTCTTCGTGATGGACGGCAACCGCTGGACCACCGCCGGCGGCACCTCGTCGCTGGACCTGATGCTCAAGGTCATCGCTGCCGACCACGGCGAGGATCTGGCCAATACCGTGGCCGACCAGTTGATCTACAACGCGATCCGCACCGACCAGGACACCCAGCGCCTGTCGATCCCCACCCGCATCGGCGTGCGCCACCCCAAGCTGAGCCAGGTCATCCAGATGATGGAGGGCAACATCGAAGACCCGATGTCGCCCGCCGACCTGGCCGAGGAGGTGGGCATGTCCACGCGCCAGCTGGAACGCCTGTTCCGCCGCTATCTGAATCGCAGCCCCAAGCGCTATTACATGGAACTGCGCCTGCAAAAGGCGCGCAACCTCTTGATGCAGACCGACATGAGCGTCATCAACGTCGCCCTCGCCTGCGGCTTTGCCAGCCCCTCGCATTTCTCGAAATGCTATCGCAGCCACTACAACACCACCCCCTACCGCGAACGCGGCACGCAAGGCCTGCCCGGCGCGGTGCCGGTCAGGCTGTCGATCTGACCCGGAACGCATTGGCGGAAGGTCACACGCCATGGCACGGCTTGTCTTCGGAATGAACCTGTCGCTCGACGGCTACGTCGACCATCAGTCCTTCGCGCCGGATCCCCAGCTTTTCCGGCACTGGATCGACGTTGTGCGCGGCCTTGCCGGCAGTCTATACGGGCGCCGCCTGTATGAGACCATGCGCTACTGGGATGCCGACGACGCCGCGTGGTCGGCGGACGAACGGGCCTTCGCCGTGGCCTGGCGGCAGATGCCGAAATGGGTGGTGTCGCGGTCGCTGGCCTCGGCCGGCCCGAACGCAACGCTGATCCGCGACGATCCGGGGACCGCCGCGCGCAATCTCAAGGCCGCGCAGGACGGCGAGATCGCCGTTGGCGGCCCGGCTCTGGCGGACAGCCTGGGCAAGCTTGGCCTGATCGACGAATACCGGCTGTATTTCCACCCCGTGGTGCTGGGCGCCGGCAAGCCGTTCTTCGCCGGCCCCATGCCCCGGCTTCGCCTGGTGGCCAGCGACCGGATCGGCGCGCAGACCGTCCGGTTGACCTGCGTCCCGGACGCATAGGCCGCGCCGCGAGCCTGGCCCAGACGGGCGCTAGCTCTCCGGCGCCATCCGGTAGACCGCCCCGTCGTAGACCGAGAGGAACCAGATCGAGCCGTCCGGCGCCTCGACCACGTCCCGCACCCGGCCCGTCTCGGCCGCCGAAATCCGCTCTTCGGCCAGGCCGCCCGGCCCCGCCGCGTCCGGGTCCAGCCGGCCCAGGAAATCGCTGTTGAGCGAGCCGAAGAAGATGTCGCCCCGCCACTCCGGCACCAGCGCGCCGGAATAGACCATCAGCCCCGACGGCGCGATCGACGGCACCCAGTGGTGCAAGGGCTGCTCCATCCCCTCCTGCGCGCTGCCGACACCGATCCGGCCACCGCCATAGTCAACCCCGTAGGAAATCACCGGCCAGCCGTAGTTGCGGCCCGCCTCGGGCGCGTTCAACTCGTCGCCGCCCTGCGCCCCGTGTTCCACCGTCAGCAGCCTCCCTTCAAGGTCCAGCGTCGCGCCCTGCAGGTTGCGGTGGCCCAGCGACCAGACCCCGGGCAGCCAGCCGTCGCGCGCCGTTGCCGGTTCGCCGTCGCGGCGCAGGTGAACGACCTTGCCGATGGCGGTGGCGGGGTCCTGCGCCTGCATCCCTTCGGGGCCGGTGCCGCGGTCGCCGGTGGTCAGGAACACCGTGCCATCCGCCGCCTCGACCAGCCGGGCGCCGAAATGCCGCCCGCCGCCGCGTGGATCGGCGGCGAACAGCGGCGTGAAATGCTCCAGCCTGGTGCCGTCGACCGCCAGCACCGCCTTGCCCGCCGCGGTCGCCCCGCCGCCCCGCAACGGCATCGCATAGCTCAGCCAGACTTCGCGGCTGGTGGCAAAGTCGCGCGGCACCATCACGTCCAGCAACCCGCCCTGCCCTTCGGCATAGACCGCGGGCGCGCCCTGCACCTCGGCGGCCACGCCATCCGCGACCCGCACCAGCCGCCCGGCGCGTTCGGTCACCAGAAAGCTGCCGTCGGGCAGAAAGGCCAGGCCCCAGGGTTCGTCCAGGCCGGTCACCACCGGCGTGATCTGCATCGGCCCGGCCGAGGTCTCGACCTGCCCGGCCAGGGCGGGCGGGGCCAGCAGGGCCAGGATTGCCAGCGGTCCAAGCTGCATCGGCGCGTTCCTTCTGTCGCTCTCTGCACAGATAGCCGCCGCCGCGGCCAGATCAGCAGGGATTGCACCCCTTACAAGCGATTGTGACGCCGCAAGGCCTCGGGATTGTTGCCGTCAAAGCGCTTTTCTTTTGAGAAGGGCCGCCTTACCGTTCCGCCTTGGGATTTCGGTCCAACATGGGAGAACAACAAATGAAGAAACTGCTGCTGGCCGCTTCGGCCTGCGCGCTGACGGCTGGAGTGGCCGCGGCCGAGGACGTCAAACTTGGCATCCTGATCGGCTTCACCGGCCCCATCGAATCGCTGACCAGCCACATGGCCGCCGCCGCCGAACTGGCGATGGCCGAGGTCAACGCCTCGGGCAAGGCGAAGAACGCCTATGCCTCGGTGCGCGGTGACAGCACCTGCACCGACGCCGCCGCCGCCACCGCGGCCGCCGAGCGGATGATCACCGCCGAAGGCGTCAAGGGCATCATCGGCGGCGACTGCTCGGGTGTCACCCGCGCGGTGCTGACCAACGTCGCCATGCCGAACGGCATCGTCATGGTCTCGCCGTCCGCCACCTCGCCGGCGCTTTCGACCGACCCGGACAACGGCCTGTTCTTCCGCACCGCGCCGTCGGACGCGCGCGAAGGCGAAGTGATGGGCGAGATCCTGGTGGAAAAGGGCGTCAAGTCCATCGCGCTGACCTATTCCAACAGCGACTACGGCAAGGGCCTGGCCGAAGCCATCGCCGCCGGCTTCACCGCCAAGGGCGGCACAGTGACGATCAACGCCGCGCATGACGACGGCAAGGCCGACTATTCGGCCGAAGTCGCGGCGCTGGCGGCGGCGGGCGGCGACCTGCTGGTCGTGGCCGGCTATCTGGACCAGGGCGGCAAGGGCATCATCCAGGCCTCGCTGGACACCGGCGCCTTCTCGACCTTCGGCCTGCCCGGCGGCATGGTGGGCGACAGCCTGCCCGCGGCCATCGGCCCGGCGCTGGACGGCAGCTATGGCCAGGTCGCGCAGTCCGACAGCCCCGGCGCCGCGATCCTGACCGAGATGGGCAAGACCAACGCCACCGCGTTCGACGCCACCTCGCCCTATTCGATGGAAAGCTATGACGCCGCCGCGCTGATCATGCTGGCCATCGAGGCCTCGGGCTCGACCGACCCGAACGTCTACAAGGAAAAGATCATGGAGATCGCCAACGGGCCGGCCGACGGCTCGGGCACCAAGATCCTGCCGGGCGAACTGGGCAAGGCGCTTGAGCTGATCGCCGCCGGCTCCGCCATCGACTATGACGGCGCCTCGGGCGTGATGCTGATCGGGCCGGGCGAAAGCGCGGGCCGCTACAAGCAGTTCGAGGTCAAGGGCGGCAAGTACGAGACGGTGACCTTCCGCTAGGCCGCAGCCAACCGCCTGCGCCGAGTGATGCGCCAGCGGCAAACCTCCAAGGCCTCGCCCGATCACCTCGGGCGAGGCCCTTTGCGTTCCGGCAACCCTGGCGTGCGCCCGCGCGCAAAGGAAGAAATCTCCGCGACGTCTCGTCCTCTTGCCCTTGCCCGGGCGGCCCTTTCCTTTGGCGGCGCGGCGCATTAGGGTCCGCCGCGGACTGTGTTCCAGACAGGAAAAAACCATGAAAAAATTGCTGTTGGCCACGTCGGCCTGTGCGCTGGTTGCCGGCGCCGCCTGTGCCGAAGACGTCAAGCTGGGCACGCTCTTGGGCGTGACCGGCCCGATCGAGAGCATCTCGCCGAACATGTTCACCTCGGTGGACATGGCGATCAAGGAGGTCAACGATTCCGGCAAGGCGGCGAACGGCTGGGTGTTCCAGAATGTCCGCGCCGATTCGACCTGCATCGACGCCGCCGCCGCCACCGCCGCGGCCGAACGCCTGGTCACCGTGGAAGCGGTGAAAGGCATCGTCGGTGCCGACTGCTCGGGCGTGACCCGGGCCGTCCTGACCAACGTCGCCATGCCGAACGGCATCGTCATGGTCTCGCCGTCGGCCACCTCGCCGGCGCTGACCACCGACCCCGATGACGGCCTGTTCTTCCGCGCCGTGCCCTCCGACGCCCGCGAGGGCGAAGTGATGGCCGATGTGCTGATGGCCCGCGGGGTCAAGTCCATCGCGCTGACCTATTCGAACAGCGACTACGGCAAGGGCCTGGCCGAGGCGATTTCGGCCGCCTACACCGCCAAGGGCGGCACGGTGACGATCAACGCCAGCCATGACGACGGCAAGGCCGACTACTCGGCCGAGGTCGGCGCGCTGGCGGCGGCGGGCGGCGATGTGCTGGTGGTGGCCGGCTACATCGACCAGGGCGGCAAGGGCATCATCCAGGCCGCCGTGGACACCGGCGCCTTCTCGACCTTCGGCCTGCCGGGCGGGATGTATGGCGAAAGCCTGATCGCCGCCATCGGCGATGCGCTGAACGGCTCGTTCGGGCAGCATGCCGCCTCGACCTCCGAGGGCTACACGGCCTATCTCGACATGGCCAAGGCCTTCGATCCGTCGTTCGACGGCTCGACCAACTTCGCCGCCACCTCCTACGACTCGGCGGCGCTGATCATGCTGGCCATGCAGGCGGCCAACTCCACCGACCCGAAGGTCTACAAGGACAAGGTCATGGACGTGGCCAACGGCCCGGCCGACGGTTCGGGCACCAAGATCAAGGCCGGCGAGTTGGGCAAGGCGCTGGAGCTGATCGCCGCCGGCACCGCCATCGACTATGACGGCGCGACCGGGGTGACGCTGCTGGAAGGCGGCGATGCTTCGGGCACCTTCGCCGAGGACGAGATCAAGGACGGCAAGTGGGAAATCGTCGGATACCGTTGATCCGATCCTGAAACCGTGACACATCAAAAGGCGGCCCGGGCGCACACCCGGGCCGTTCTATGCAAAGAAGGCCCGCGCACGCCCCGGCGGAAGCAGCGCGCCACCCAGGGGAACGTATGATCAGGGTCGAGAACCTTCATCGGCACTTTGGCGGATTCCGCGCCGTCGACGGGGCTTCGCTGCATATCCGCAAGGGGTCGATCACCGGCCTGATCGGGCCGAACGGCGCCGGCAAGACCACGCTTTTCAACGTCATCGCCGGCCGCCTGCCGCCCACCTCGGGCCATGTCTTCATGGGCGACGAGGACATCACCGGCCTGCCGCCGCATGTGCTGTTCCACAAGGGCGTGCTGCGCACCTTCCAGATCGCGCACGAATTCGGCAGCATGACGGTGCGCGAGAACCTGATGATGGTGCCCGCCGCGCAATCGGGCGAACGCCTGCTGGACGCGCTGTTCCGCCGCGGCGCGGTGGCCCAGGAAGAGGCCCGCCTGCGCGCCAAGGCCGACGAGGTGCTGGAGTTCCTGACCATCGGCCACCTCGCCGACCAGAAGGCCGCGCTGATCTCGGGCGGGCAGAAGAAGCTGTTGGAACTGGGCCGCACCATGATGGTCGATGCCAAGGTGGTGTTCCTCGACGAGGTCGGCGCCGGGGTGAACCGCACCCTTCTGAACACCATCGGCGATGCCATCGTCCGGCTCAACCAGGAACGCGGCTACACCTTCTGCGTGATCGAGCATGACATGGATTTCATCGGCCGCATCTGCGGCCCGGTGATCTGCATGGCCGAAGGCAAGGTGCTGGCCGAAGGCAGCGTGGACGAGGTGAAGAACGACGAGCGCGTGATTGAGGCCTACCTGGGCACCGGGTTGAAGAACAAGCTGAAGGAAGAGCACGCCCATGGCTGACCGCTGGTTCACAGGTCGCCACTGCAGGGCCGCCCTTTGCGCCTTCATGGCGCTGGCCTCCGCCTCTGGGCCTGCCGCCGCCCAATCCGTGGTCGGCAAGGCCCTGGTCGAGGGCAAGCCGGTGATCCTGTTCAGCGACCGGACCTGGACCTATGAGGACGCGTCGTCCGACTGCCAGACCCTGAGCGCGAAACTTGCCTTCTGCGGCGCGGCGCTGGGCTGGGTTACCACCGCCAAGCCCACCCCAGATGTCCTTGCGGCCTTCCGCATGAACAGCACGACCTACGCGAACTTCATCTACGAAGACATCGGAACCGCCCAGGGGCTGAGCATCGAGGGCGTGCGCAACGTCCTGTTGCAGATCGTGCAGAACCAGACCGGAACCATGCCGGTCGTGATCGAAACCTCGACCGCCACGATCGGCACGCTGACCGCGGAAACCTTGGTCTACGGGTTCAAGGTCAGCGGCATGGACGTGGTCTATGCAAACACCTTCGTCCTTGGCACGCATTCCCTCTTGCAGGCGCAGACCTACGAGATCTCCAGCATCTACACCGACACGCACCGTCAGGTTCACGCCGATTTCCTCTCGGCCATCCAGTACTCCGGTGATTGAAAGACCAAGACGCATGGCTGAACCCTTCCTGATCGGCGAGGCGATGACCGGCGGCTATGGCGCGGTGGACATCCTGCATTCCTGCACCATCGCGGTGGAACCCGGCGAGATCGCCGTCATCGTCGGCCCGAACGGCGCCGGCAAGTCCACCGCCATGAAGGCGGTGTTCGGGATGCTGAAGCTGCGGCAAGGCCATGTCCGGCTGGCGGGCGAAGACATCACCGCGCTGACCCCGCAGGCCCGCGTTCGCAAGGGCATGGGCTTCGTGCCGCAGACCCACAACATCTTCACCGGCATGACGGTCGAGGAAAACCTCGAGATGGGCGCCTTCATCCGCGACGACGACGCCATCGCCGAGACGATGGAGCAGGTCTATGCCCTGTTCCCGATCCTCAAACAGAAGCGCTACCAGAAGGCGGGCGAGTTGTCGGGCGGTCAGCGCCAGCAGGTCGCCGTGGGCCGCGCCCTGATGACCCGGCCCAAGGTGCTGATGCTGGACGAACCCACCGCCGGCGTCTCGCCCATCGTGATGGACGAATTGTTCGACCGCATCATCGAGATCGCCCGCACCGGCCTTTCCATCCTGATGGTGGAACAGAACGCCCGCCAGGCGCTGGCAATTGCCGACAAGGGCTATGTGCTGGTCCAGGGCCAGAACCGTTACACCGACACCGGCAAGGCGCTTCTGGCCGACCCCGACGTCCGCCGTTCGTTCCTGGGGGGCTGAGGCATGGAGATCCTGAACGCCGTTGTGGCCTTTGCCAACTACATCCTGGTGCCGGGCCTCGCCTACGGCAGCCAGCTGGCGCTGGGCGCGCTGGGAATCACGCTGATCTTCGGCGTCTTGCGGTTTTCCAATTTCGCCCATGGCGACACCATGGCCTTCGGCACCGCCTTCGTGATCCTGTTCACCTGGTGGTTCCAGTCGATGGGCATCAGCGGCGGGCCGCTGCCCACCGCGCTGTTGGCGCTGCCCTTCGGCATTGCCATCACCATCGCCATGGTGCTGGCCACCGACCGCGTGGTCTATCGCTTCTACCGCCGCCAGCGGGCCAAGCCGATCATCCTGGTCATCGTCTCGGCCGGGGTGATGTTCGTGATGAACGGGCTGGTGCGGATGATCATCGGCACCTCGGAAAAGAACTTCACCGACGGCAGCCGCTTTCTGCTGGACCCCAGGCAGTTCCGCGAGGCGACCGGCCTGGCCGAGCCGCTGGCGATCAAGACCACCCAGGCGGTCAGCGTCACCGTCGCGGTGGTCTGCGTGGCGATCCTGTTCTGGTTCCTGCAGAAGACCCGCACCGGCAAGTCGATGCGCGCCTATGCCGACAACGAGGACCTGGCGCTGTTGTCGGGGATCAACCCCGACCGCGTGGTCATGGTGACCTGGATGATCGCCGGCACGCTGGCCTGCATCGCCGGCACGCTTTACGGCCTGGACAAGAGCTTTCGCGTCTTCGTCTATTTCGGCCTTTTGCTGCCGGTGTTCGCCGCCGCCATCGTCGGCGGCCTGGGCAGCCCGCTTGGCGCCATCGTCGGCGGCTACATCATCGCGTTTTCGGAACTGATCGTCACCTCGGCCTGGAGCAAGATCCTGGGCTATCTGGCCCCGCCCGAATGGCTGGGCGACGGTCTCTACCAGGCGCTGTCCACCGACTACAAGGTCGCGGTCAGTTTCGTCATCCTGATCGTCGTTCTCCTGTTCCGCCCGCAGGGCATCTTCGGAGGCAAGTGAGATGCGCCGCAACCTGGCCCTGTTCGCCGCCGTATCGCTGCTGTTCGTCCTGACCGGGGTATTCCAAAGCTGGAACCTGTCGCTGAACATCCTGATCTCCTCGCTTCTGGCGGCGATCATGGCGATCGGGGTGAATCTCCAGTGGGGCTATGCCGGACTGTTCTCGACCGGCATCGTCGGTTCGGTCGCCGTGGGCGGGCTGGCGGTCGTCCTTGTCTCGGGACAGCCGGTGCCCGCGGGCTGGGCCGCCGGTGGCCCGCGCATCATCGGTGCGCTGCTCTTTGCCGTCTTCGCCATCGCACTGGCGATCTGGCTGTACCGAAGACTGCCCGCCCACCGCATTCGCGGCCTGGCCCTGGCCATCTTCCTGGTCGTCGCCTTCTTCATCTATCGCGGCATCCTCGATCCCGCCGTCACCGCGGTCGAGGCCAACAACCCCGCCCAGGCCGGCAACATGGGCGGACTGGGATTGAACTCGCTTTTCGCGTGGCCCGTCGGCGCGCTGATGGCCGCTGCCGCGGCCTGGCTGATCGGCAAGATCGCCCTTGGCCTGCGCGAAGACTATCTGGCCATTGCCACTCTCGGCATCGCCGAGATCATCGTCGCCATCCTGCGCAACGAGGACTGGCTGGCACGCGGCGTGAAGAACCTGGCCAACCTTTCCCGGCCCTGGCCGGTTCCCTATGAGGTGGACCTGCAGGCCGACCCCGCCTTTGTCGAGCGCGTGGCCGGCCTGGGCCTCGATCCGGTCACCGCCTCGACCATTTTCGTCAAGCTGCTGTATGCCGGCATGTTCGGACTGGTTCTGGCCTTGCTGATCTGGGGCTGCGAACGGGCGCTGAACAGCCCCTGGGGCCGCATGGTCCGCGCCATCCGCGACAACGAGGTCGCCGCCGCCGCCATGGGCAAGGACGTGAAGTTCCGCCATCTGCAGATCTTCATCATCGGTTCGGCCGTGGTGGGTCTGGCGGGGGCGATGATGACCTCGATGGAGGGACAGCTGACGCCCTCGCAATACCTGCCGTTGCGCTTCACCTTCCTGATCTGGGTGATGGTGATCGTCGGCGGGTCCGGCAACAACTGGGGCGCGGTCCTGGGGGGTCTCTTGATCGGCTGGCTCTATTTCGCTGTCGAGTTCGTGGGGCCGAATCTGCTGGAGCTGCTGGTCGGGATCCTGCCCTTCGAGACCGACCAGGACACCCTGAAGGAAATCTCGATCCAGATGCGACTGATGACCCTTGGCGTGGTGCTTCTGCTGGTCATGCGCTTTGCGCCAAGGGGTTTGATCCCCGAGAAGTGACGGCCTCTGGCCGGCGTCGCGGCGGGGGGTTTCACACCCCCCGCACCCCCCGTGCGGTATTTGAGCCAAGATGAAGGTCAGGGGCTTTCCGCGACAATTCCTGTCGTTTTGCAGCATGACCCCTGCGCTTGCGGCGGCGAAAGTGCCGGGCACGGGATGCCAGGGAGTTTGCGATGAAGAGCCATGCGCGGGTGGTGGTGATCGGCGGCGGGGTCGTCGGGTGCTCGGCCCTCTATCACCTGACCAAGCTGGGCTGGTCGGACGTGATGCTGATCGAGCGCAGCGAGCTGACCTCCGGCAGCACCTGGCACGCGGCGGGCGGCTTTCACACCCTGAACGGCGACACCAACATGGCCGCGCTGCAGGGCTATACCATCCGGCTTTACAAGGAGCTTGAGGCGATCACCGGCATGTCCTGCGGGTTGCACCACGTGGGCGGCATCACCCTGGCCGACAACATGGCGCGGTTCGAGCAGTTGAAGGCCGAACGTGCCAAGCACCGCTACATGGGCCTCGATACCGAAATCCTGGGCCCCGAGGACGTCGCCCGGATGACCGACGGCCTCGTGAACACCAAGGGCATCATCGGCGCCCTCTGGGACCCGCTGGATGGCCACCTTGACCCCTCGGGCACCACCCACGCCTATGCCAAGGCGGCGCGCATGGGCGGGGCCGAGATCGTGCTGCACAATCGCGTGCTTGAGACCCGTCCGGCCAAGGACGGCTGGGAAGTGGTCACCGAAAAGGGCACCGTCACCTGCGAGCATCTGGTCAACGCCGCTGGTCTCTGGGCACGCGAGGTGGGGGCCATGGCCGGCGTCTACCTGCCGCTTCTGCCGATGGCGCACCAGTACCTGGTCACCGACGACATCCCCGAGATCATGCAGATCCTGGGCCGCGGCAAGGAATTCCCCCATGTCATGGACCCGGGCGGCGAATTCTACCTGCGCCAGGAAGGCCGCGGGTTGTGCATCGGCTTCTACGAAAAACCCTGCGAGCCCTGGGGCGTGGACGGCACGCCCTGGACCTTCGGCCACGAACTGCTGAACGAGCAGTTCGACAAGATCGAAGACAGCGTGAACTTCGCCTACCGCCGGGTGCCGGTGCTGGAACGCAGCGGCGTCAAGCGGGTGATCCACGGGCCGTTCACCTTTGCCCCCGACGGCAACCCGCTGATCGGCCCGGTCCCTGGCCTTCGCAACTACTGGTCCGCCTGCGCGGTGATGGCCGGCTTCAGCCAGGGCGGCGGCATGGGCCTGGCCCTGGCGCAATGGATGATCGAAGGCGAGGTGGAACGCGACCCCCGCGGCTTCGACGTGGCGCGGTTCGGGAACTGGACCAGCCCCGGCTACACCGTGCCGAAGGTGATCGAAAACTACCAGATGCGGTTCAACGTCAGCTACCCGAACGAGGAACGCCCCGCCGCCCGCCCCTTCCGCACCACCCCCATGTATGAGGTGATGGATGGCATGAACGCCGTCTGGGGCCAGCAATACGGGCTGGAGGTGGTGAACTACCACGCCCTGCCCGGCGAGCCGCGCTACGAGACGCCCACCTTCAAACGCTCGAATGCCTGGGAGGCGACGGCGCAAGAGGTGCGCGCGGTGCGGGAAGGCGTCGGCATCAACGAATTGCAGAACTTCGGCAAGTATCTGGTCAAGGGCGCCGGCGCCCGTGCCTGGCTTGACCGCATCATGGCCGGCCGCATCCCGCAGCCGGGCAGGCTGTCGCTGACCCCGATGCTGGCGGAAAGCGGCAAGATCATCGGCGATTTCACCGTCTCCTGCCTTTCCGAAACCGAATTCCAGCTGACCGCCAGCTACGGCGCCCAAGGCTGGCACGGCCGCTGGTTCGAACAGCACGCCGAACCGGGCGTGGGCGTCGAGAACATCTCGGACAGCCGATCCGGCTTCCAGATCGCCGGACCCAAGGCGCGCGAATTACTGGCGCGCTGCACCCGCACGGACGTCTCGCCGCAGGCGTTCCGGTTCATGGACGTCCGGCCGATGACCGTCGGCATGGCCAACTGCCTGGTGCAGCGCGTCAGCTACACCGCCGATCTGGGCTATGAAATCTTCTGCGACCACATGTCGGTCCGCACCCTGTGGGACACGCTCACCGCCGCCGGGGCCGACCTTGGCCTGCGCCCCTTCGGCATGCGCGCGATGATGTCGCTGCGGCTGGACAAGTGGTTCGGCTCCTGGGGCCGCGAGTTCAGCCCCGACTACACCCCGGCCGAGACCGGGCTTGACCGCTTCATTGCCTGGAACAAGCCCGCCGACTGGATCGGCAAAGCCGCCGCCCTGGCTGAAAAGGCCAGCGGCCCCAAGCGCCGCCTCGTCCCCCTGGTCATCGACGCCACCGATGCCGACGTGGTGGCGTGGGAGCCGATCTGGCTGGACGGCGCGGTGGTCGGCTGGTGCACCAGCGGCGGCTTCAGCCACTGGACCGGCACGTCGGTCGCGCAGGGCTTCATTCCCGCCGACCGGGTGCAGGACGGCCTCGCCCTCGAAGTCGAAATCCTTGGCGAACGCCGCCCCGCCCGCGTCCATCTGGCCCCGCTGTGGGACGATGGCGGGCGCATGCGGGCCTGAAGGCATTTCCTTCATCTTGGCCGAAATACCCTCGGGGGGAAGCGCGGCACGCGCGAAGGGGGGCAGACAGCCCCCCTTTTCCTTGGCATCAACAGGCGATGACGCCGGAAATCCTGATCCTCGCCGCCGGAGCCTCGTCGCGCATGCGCGGGGCCGACAAGCTGCTTGAGCCGGTCGCGGGCCAGCCGCTGATTACCCACCTGGCGCGGCAGGCGCTGGCCACCGGCTGCCCGGTGACCGTCGCCCTGCCTCCCGGCGGCGGCGCGCGTGAAGCGGCGCTGCACGGGCTGGCCGTCACCCGGCTGCGCGTGCCGCGGCCCGAAGAGGGCATGGCGGAAAGCCTCAAGGCCGGCCTGACCAGCCTGCCGCCGAAGGCGCCGGTGCTGCTGCTGCTGGGCGACATGCCCGAGATCACCGCCGCGGACCTGTCGCTGGTGCTTGATGCCCATGCCGCCGCCCCCGACCGCATCCACCGCGGCGCCGGGGCGGACGGCACGCCGGGCCATCCGGTGCTGTTCCCAGCCTGGGCCCGGGCCGAACTGGCGGACCTCGCGGGCGACCAGGGCGCAAAGGCCGTGCTGGCCCGTCATGCCGCGCAGGTCATGCTGGTGCCGCTGCCCGGCGACCACGCCACCACCGATCTGGATACGCCGGAAGACTGGGCGCGCTGGCGCGCCGCGCGTGGCGGCTGACCCGCGGGATCAGGCCAGGATCAGCAGCGCGGATTCGTGCTTGCGCAGCGACAGGCGCGCCGCCGGGAACAGATAGCCCAGCCGCAGATCGGGGAACAGCGACAGGATCTCGCTGCGCTGCGCGTCCTCCATCCCGGCCAGGGTCATCTCGCCCGGCTGATAGCTTTCCGTCCAGGCGCCATTGGCGCGAATGATCTCGTGCCGGTCGAACAGCAGGTGGACGTAGGTCACCGCCTGCGGCGGCAGCGCCTCGACCCCCGGCAGACCGACCAGGTGCTTTGCGGCCACCAGAACCTCATGCTGGCCGAACAGCAGTTCCGAGCGCGAGCCGGACACCAGCATGCGGTGCTGCGGCGACACCACCAGGTCGCGCTCGGGCAGGTCCGGCCCCAGCGCGCCGCGGCTGATGCGGATCGGCGCGAACTCGGGCCGCGCGGTCACTTCGGCCCGGCTCAGCCGGCGCTGGCCGATCCAGCGCACCTCTTGATAGCCGCTGTCGCAGGTCAGCACCCGGTCGCCCTCGGTCAGGTCCTCGACCGCCACTTCGCCGCGGTCGGTCGCGATCAGCGCGCCAGGGGTAAAGCAGGGGATCACCTGCTCGATGTCCGAGAAGGTCAGGCTCCCGATCACGTCGCCGTTGTTGTCAAGGAAGTCGACCGTGCCGTCCTCGGGGTTGAGGCTGTCGCGATTGATCGTGGTGAAGGCCTTGCCCCAGGCGGTCAGGTCCAGCACATCGTTGTCGGCACCCAGGCTGTCCCCAAAGACCTGGTCGCCGATGCCGCCAAAGATGGTGTCCTGGTCGGCCCCGCCGATGAACACATCCGCGCCGTCGCCGCCGATCAGGACGTCGCGCCCCGCCCCGCCAAGAAGCGTGTCGTCGCCAAGGCCGCCCTCGAGGCTGTCATTGCCATCGCCACCGTCCAGGCTGTCGGCGCCGTCGCCGCCCAGAAGCGTGTCGTCGCCCAGATCGCCGAAGAGCTGGTCGTTCTCGGTGCCGCCGTCCAGGCTGTCGTTGCCCGTCCCGCCGCGCAGCGTGTCGATGCCCGCGTCGCCGAACAGCTGGTCGCCCTCGGTGCCGCCCTCAAGGCTGTCGGCCCCGTCGCCGCCGCGCAGCGTGTCGATGCCCGCATCGCCGAACAGCTGGTCGCCCTCGGTGCCACCCTCAAGGCTGTCGGCCCCGCCGCCGCCGCGCAGCGTGTCGATGCCCGCATCGCCGAACAGCTGGTCGTTCTCGGTGCCACCCTCAAGGCTGTCGGCCCCGTCGCCGCCGCGCAGCGTGTCCGCGCCGGCATCGCCGAACAGCTGGTCGTTGTCGGTGCCGCCGTCCAGGCTGTCGTTGCCGTCGCCGCCGCGCAGCGTATCAAGGCCCGCCTCGCCGAAAAGGGTGTCGCTGCCGGTGCCGGTGGTCGCCAGGTTGGTGAAGCCACCGGTCAGGCTGTCGTTGCCGGTGCCGCCATAGGCGATGTCGTTGCCCGCGCCGGCATAGACCGTGTCATTGCCCGCCCCGGCACGCACGTGGTCGTCGTTGCCGGAACTCCCGGTCAGGCCGGCATCGTTGTTGTCGATCCGGTCGGTGCCGTTCAGTTCCGGCTCGACATAGGCGTTGTCGATCAGGTCGCTGCCAGCCGTGCCATCGACATAGCCGTTGTCGAAACCGTTGATTTCGCGCGACCGCGTGAAGGTTCCGGCCAGGTTGGTGTCCCAGCTTCCCAGCGTGATCGACCGGATCGGCTTGGCTTCGAGCTGCGGGATGTCACCGGCCGCCAGTTCGGGCGCCAGAAACAGTGCGCCGTTGGTCGCCTGCACGATGATCGCAGAGAAGGTGGCCGTGGTGCCGTCGACATAGGTGACGGTCGTGTTGTTGTAGCCCGCCACGGCGTCGTGGTTGTAGGTCTGGGTGCCGGCGCCGATGTCGGTGGTGAACTGATCGGTCTGCGAGAAGTCGTTGTTGTTGAAGTTCGCCGAGCCCAGCATCGTGGCCTGGGTGATGCGGCCGAACAGCGGGTCGGCCACGCTGCCAAAGGTCAAGCCATTCAGCGCGTTGGCGTTGTCGAGGTTGTTGTTGCCCTCGTTGACGTCGATGAAGGTCGCCGACGTGCCGAGGTATAACCAGTTGAACGTCGTAGAGGCGACCATGACCTAAAATCCCTCAGACCCGGGAACGTGACAGCGGGGCGACGTGCCAGAGCTCATACGCCCACTGCAAGCGCAGCGGCCATGGTGGCTTCCCCCGTGCACATTCTGGTTCATTCAGGCTCACTAGTCCAATTTTATGATAGTTAAACTAGTTCCTCCACAGGGCGGAATCACGGCAGAAACCAGATGACTTCCGGGTACGAATCAGTGTTTGCAGGCGGAAACCCGCCTGACATGCACGGCAAGGTTGTCGGGAAATGGTTCACGTTGCGTAAAATCCGGGCATTCGGCCCAGACGGACGGCCGTCGGAGACCGTGGTGCCGGTCCGCTGGCAGGCCCTTGCGGCGGGGTGATTCTCGTCATCCAGGCCGCAGGTTTCCCACCGGCCCGGATCGGCCGCCTTTCTAACCCTGGATCCGCTGCGCCTCTCGGCGCGTCAGGACGCGCCGCGCGGCGGTCCAGCTTCCGGCACCAGCGGCCGTGCGCAGGCCCGGAAACAGCTCATAGATCTCGTTGCGCTGCGCGTTGCACAAGCCGTTCAGCGCATCGTCCATCGGCTGGAAGCTTTCGGTCCAGGCGCCGTTCGACAGCACCACCTCGTGCCGGTCGCACAGGAAATGCACATAGGCGATGCCGATCGACGCAACCCCATGGATGCCCGCGCGGTTCACCAGATGCTTGGCCGCCACCAGCACCTCGGGCTCGTCAAAGTGCAACGGGGTGCTGTCGCCGGCGACCAGCACGCGGTGGTTGGGCGACAGCAGCATGTCGCGTTCGGGCAGGCCGTGGCCCAGGGCATGGGCCTTGATCCGGATCGGCTGCAGATGCGGGTGCAGGCGCAGCTCGGTCCCCGGCACCTCGGTCTGGCCGACCCAGCGGATTTCCTGGATGCCGTTGTCGCGGGTGACCACCTTGTCACCGACGCGCAGCGTTTCCACCGGCATTTCACCGCGCGGTGTGGCGATCAGCACGCCCGGCGTGAAGCAGGGCGAGTGCCGGCGCAATGACCGGCCGTCCTGTGCCTCGGCCTCCTGTCCCGGGGCCGCGGCGCCGTCGTCGCAATGGTCCTGTTCAAATGCCGACATCTCTCAACCTTCTGCCAGAGCAACGGCAGCCAGATGCCTGCCGCCCGCCATGGCCCTTTCCGTTCCGGCCAGCCTCAACGACGGAACACCGCCGTCAGCGACCGACCGGCATCCCACCATCCCGCCAGCCCCGCACGCGCGGAACCGGCTGTCCGGCCTTTCAGCTTTCAACACCCAGACAGCACCACCGACCCACAGACCAAACGCCTGCGCACCCAGCCCCCAAGGTCCAAACTACTCCTCCGGCCCGGCCCCGTGAAGCCGAAAAACGTAAACCGGAATGCAATCCCCGATTGCCGCGGGCCGATCACATCGGGCCGGACAAAGCCCCCAGGGCAACACCGCTCCGGCGGGGCGTGACCGTCGATCATGCTGACGAATGCAGGCACTTGCAGCACAAATCCGCGCGGCCGGCGGCGCCCCAGCGGCGCAGTCGTCCGGGGCGCGGCCGGATCGGGGAAGCGGCCAGTGGTGCCCAAGGTCGGACTCGAACCGACATGCCTTGCGGCGACGGATTTTGAATCCGCTGCGTCTACCATTCCGCCACTCGGGCCACCTGAAACCGGGGTCTAAAGGCCCCGGCCGCAGGCGTCAATCACAGATCGGTGGCCGAGAAGGTGTCGCAATCAGCGATCAGGCCGGAATTCAGACCGAGCAGGAACCACTCGGACCGCTGTTCCGAGGTGCCATGGGTAAAGGTGTGCGGCATCGGCCGCTGGCCGGCGTTCGCCTGCAGCGTGTCATCGCCGATCTGGCGGGCGGCGTTCACCGCTTCCTCCAGGTCGCCGCGTTCCACCGTGCCCAGGGTCTGCGCCGCCTCGCGGGCCCAGATGCCCGACAGGCAGTCGGCCTGCAACTCGACCATCACCGAGATCGCGTTCGATTCCTCCTGGCCGACCTGCTGGCGCAGCGTCATCGACTTGCCCAGGATGCCCAACTCGTCCTGCACATGGTGGCCGATCTCGTGCGCCACCACATAGGCCGCGGCAAAGTCGCCATGCGCGCCCAGCTTCCTTTGCAGCGTCACGAAGAAGGCGGTGTCGAGATACACCTTCTTGTCCGCCGGGCAGTAGAACGGCCCGGTCGCCTCGGACGCGCCGCCGCAGGCCGAAGGCGTGTGGTCCTTGAACAGCACCAGCACCGCCGGGGTGTATCTGGCGTTCAGTTGTTCGGCAAAGACCTTGGTCCAGATTTCCTCGGTGTCGGCCAGGGTGACCGAGACGAACTCGCCGGCCTGCACATCGGCCTCGGTCAGTTCGACCGGCTCGCCGCTGCCGGTGCCGATCTCAAGGCCCCCCGGCCCCAGCAGCTTGGATGGGTCCACGCCCAGGAACATGGCGATCAGGAACACGATCACCGCCCCAGCCCCGCCGATGCTGGCCGTCCGCCCGCCCGACGTGCGGCGGCGGTCCTCGATGTTGTCGCTGCCGCGGCGGCCCTTCCACTCCATCGTCCGGTCTCCCTGTAACACCCCGTCACGGCGCCAGCTTAGCGGCAAGCCGGTTCGCCCGAAAGTCCCGTTCCCGGCATCGGCACACCGCGACGTGACTTCCCCCTTGCCGCGCCTGCGCCTATGGTGCGGCCCGCAACGACAGGGGACAGCAATGGGCGTGACCTGGAAACTGCCGGCCACCGTGGCGGGCCTTGGCTCGGCCGCCATGCTGGTCGGCGCGTTCGGCTTTCAGATCCTGGCCCGGATGCCGCCTTGCGAGCTGTGCCTGTGGCAGCGCTGGCCGCATGCCGCGGCCGTGGCGGTTCTGGTGCTGGCCCTGATCACCGGCTGGCGGGCGCTGGCCTGGGCGGGGGCGCTGGCGGCGCTGGCCACCGCCGGCATCGGCCTGTTCCACGCCGGGGTCGAGCAAGGCTGGTGGGACTTCGTGTCCACCTGCACACAGGGCTCGATCGGCGGGCTTTCCGGCGCCGATCTGCTGAACCCCGACGCTGCCCTGCCCGCCCCGGTGCGCTGCGACGAGATCCCCTGGTCGCTGCTGGGCATCTCGATGGCCGGCTGGAATGCCATCACCTCGGCCGGTCTGGCCGCGGTCTGGGTCTTCGCCGCGACCCGCCGCGACTGACACCGCCCGACGGGCCGCCGCCGCACCCTCAGTCGCCCTGCACCCCGGTCGCCGCCTCGTCGCCGCTCTGCGCCGCGCGTTCCGCCTCGATGGCGCGCCAGGCCTCGACGTTGCGGTTGTGCTCTTCCAGCGACTCGGCAAAGGCATGGCCGCCGGTGCCATCGGCGACGAAGAACAGGAAGCTGGTGGTATCGGGGTTCAGCGCCGCCTCGATCGACAGCCGCCCCGGGTTGGCGATCGGCGTCGGCGGCAGGCCGTCGATGACATAGGTGTTGTAGGGCGTCTCGCGCCGCAGCTCGCTTTGCCGCAAGCCGCGGCCCAGCGTGCCTTCGCCCTTGGTGATGCCGTAGATCACCGTCGGGTCGGTCTGCAGCCGCATCCCCTGCTCCAGCCGGTTGACAAAGACGCTGGCCACCCGCTTGCGCTCTTCCGCGACGGCGGTTTCCTTTTCCACGATGCTGGCCATGATCAGCGCCTCCTCCACCGTGTCATAGGGCAGATCGGCCGAGCGTTGCGGCCACAACTCGGCCAGCACCCGGGTCTGCGCCTCGGTCATCCGGGCAAGCAGATCGGCGCGGGCGCTGCCCTTCTCCACATCGTAGGACTCCGGCGCCAGCGTCCCTTCGGGCGGCACCGCATCCACCTCGCCCTCAAGGAAATCGGCCCGCTTCAGCTCTTCCACCACCTGCCAGCTGGTCACGCCCTCGGCCAGGGTGACGCGATAGCGCATGTCGGGGCTGGCGACGGCCTTGGTGTATTGCGCCGGCACCGCGTCCTGCGACGGATCGAAACTGACCACGTCCACGAACTGGTTGCTCGCCGGGTCAAGCTCGCGCAGAATCACGTCGGCGCGGGCGATGCCGATGCGGAAGTTGATCTCCTGCCCGCAGGTCGATTGCCCGCCCGCCGTGATCGCCGCCAGCACCTCGGCCATCGAAGAGCCGGGCAGGACCAGGTAGGAGCCGAACTTCAGCTCCTCGGCCTTGCCGGCAAAATCCGCCCCGATCCGGAAGATGCGCGCATCGCTGACGGCGCCGCGCTTTTCCAGGTTGCGGCTGACCGCCGCCAGCGAGGCGCCGCGCTCGACCTGCAGGCAGATCGCCTCGGCCAGCGGTCCCGGCTTGACGAATTCGTTGCGGCCCCAGGCCACCACCGCCGCCGCCGCCACCAGAAGGACGATGAACAGCGTCAGCGCGTTCGAGGCGACCGACCGCCACATGCCCCTAACGCACCTTGCCCAGCACGAGGCTGGCATTGGTGCCGCCGAAACCAAAGCTGTTCGACAGCGCCACGTCGATCTTGCGGCGGACGGCCTTGTTCGCGGCCAGATCCAGCTTCGGCGCGACCGCCGGATTGTCCAGGTTGATCGTCGGCGGCGCCACCTGGTCGCGAATGGCCAGCACGCAGAAGATCGCCTCGACCGCACCCGCCGCGCCCAGCAGATGCCCGATCGACGACTTGGTCGAAGACATCGTGGCCGTGCCCGCCGCCTCGCCCATCAGCCGCTCGACCGCGCCCAGCTCGATGGTGTCGGCCATCGTGCTGGTGCCATGGGCGTTGATATAGTCGACATCGGCCGGCTGCAGCCCGGCCCGGGCCAGCGCCGCCGCCATGCTGCGATAGCCGCCGTCGCCATCCTCGGCCGGCGCGGTGATGTGGTAGGCGTCGCCCGACAGGCCATAGCCCAGCACCTCGGCATAGATCCTGGCGCCGCGGGCCCTGGCGTGCTCATATTCCTCCAGCACCACCACGCCCGCGCCCTCGCCCATCACGAACCCGTCTCGGTCGGCGTCATAGGGCCGGCTGGCCTTTTCCGGCTCATGCCCGCGCTTGGTGGACAGCGCCTTGCAGGCGTTGAACCCGGCAATCCCGATCTCGCTGATCGGGCTTTCGGCGCCGCCCGCCACCATCACGTCGGCATCGCCCCACTGGATCAGCCGCGCCGCATCGCCGATGGCATGGGCGCCGGTCGAACAGGCCGTCACCACCGCATGGTTCGGCCCCTTGAAGCCGAAGCGGATCGAGACCTGCCCCGAGACCAGGTTGATCAGCGCGCTGGGGATGAAGAAGGGCGACACCCGCTTCGGCCCCTTTTCCTTGATCAGCACCGCGGTGTCGGCAATCGCCGACAGCCCGCCGATGCCGCTGCCGATCATCACCCCGGTGCGCTGGCGGCTGTCCTCGTCCTGCGGCTCCCATCCCGCATCGCGCACGGCCTGGGTGGCGGCGGCGATGCCGTAGAGAATGAAGTCGTCCACCTTGCGGCGGTCCTTCGGCTCCATCCAGTCATCCGGGTTGAAGGTGCCGTCGCTGCCGTCGCCGACCGGGATCTCGCAGGCGTACTGGGTGACCACATTGGCCGCGTCGAAGCGCGTGATCGGGCCGGCGCCCGACTTCCCGGCCAGCAGGCGGCTCCAGGTTTCCTCGACGCCGCAGGCCAGCGGTGTGACCATTCCCAGACCCGTGACGACAACGCGACGCATGGATTTCCCCCAGAAGGATCAAGTCCGTCGGGTGATACACGCGGCCCAAAGCCCGCGCAACCACACCCCGGCCCGGCCCCGCCCGACGGGCGGCCCGCCGCTGGGGCGGGACCGTGCCGGAAGGCCGCGCAAGGCCCCGCCCCTTGTCCGCATCCGGCACTCCTTCAGGCGGCCGGCACCGAGGCAGCGTGCCGAAAGGGCGCACGAGGAGACCCGGTTCAATTACATCCCATTCAGTCGAGACAAAGCAAAGCGGCTGTTGCGTCAGGTCACGGCGGAAGACGCAAGACACCTAGTGGCTATCGCCGAGGTCGGTGGAAGGACGGAGGGGTTCGTTTTCTTGCGTCGGTCGGCGAGTATTTTGTCGGGAGGGATGCGCTAATCGTAACAGTCAACGTCATCTATACCTCGCAAATGATGCGCGGATCGCTGCTTGGAGGGCGGGCCTCGGTCGGACTGTTCCGGGCGGTGGAGAGATGGGCGCGGGGGATCGGGGCGGTGGAGGTGTTGCTTCACGTGACCGGAGGCATCGGGACGGAGAGGGCGGACCGGGCCGTGCAGCGGCTGGGGTTCCGGGGGATCGGCGGGTCATACGTCGCGCGGCTGGGGTCGGCTGTCCACGGTGGACAAACGGGCGATGTGGCGGGAAATCAAAGGGTTGGGCGTGGGCGTTAGGGGAATGTTAGGGATTGGCGGGGGAAGGGGGGGCCGGGTTGGCAACCTCTGGGGGAGGTTGGGCTGGACAGGCCGGACCCCCGCTTGGCTTGATGGCGGGATTGGTCGGGGTATTGGGGAGGGGGTTGGAATGGGGCTTGGGATTGGCCAGGGTGAGGGTGGTGCGTCGAGCGGGCAAGGCTTCGGGGGGGCGCGATGGACGAAGGGCTACGAATGCGGTGGCCGACGGCTCACTGCCTGCCTGGCCGAAGGCTTCCATTCCACATGGTCAACACCAACATCATTGGGTTTAGATAATGCGCGCAGAAGACTGGGTCACAAGACAATTCGTCGTCCAGATCGTAGTTTCAAACCTGCCGTGGATAGCCTTGGGGCTTTTCGGGAAAGCTCTTTCTTTACCGATTGGTCGAATGGAAGTTGCCTTTATTCTCTTCCCGAAGTTGACATCCGAGTATGAGACTCTCGCTTTGATCTACTCCCCGGAGGCGGCGGAGCGATATGCTTTATCCTATGCAAACAGCTTTGTTCTGAACGCAATTTGTTTTCTAATTGGAATGGCCATTTTTATGTCCAAGCGCGTCGATTGGTATCACCTTGAGCACAAAAAGAAAGTCAAAGCCTCTATTATTTTAATCGTTGTAAGTTACCTGATTTTTTTCCAGTCAATTGTATATTTCCCGAGCCCTCACGTTGACCAAGACAGGGTGATACGTGGAGCCTATGCAGGCTTTTCCTTCTTCTTCGCAGTCTTCTTTTTGAGTTTGCAAGTATTGTCCGCTCAAATTTTACTTGGAATTCGAAAAGGCAAATCTTAGACCCACAGGAGACAGGAATGGGATCTCTTGGTGAAGAGCAGGATGGGCTCTCCGGTTTGGACGGGCTCGACAAGGTTAATACTGGCATCGAAAAATGGGGCGGTGCCATTGCGGGCGGCATTGACTACAACCTAAAGGATTACCCAAACGCTCCGAAAGTCGGCACTTTTTTGGGGCGGCGCTCTTACAAAAGGTATGGTTGGAGTTACGGTCGTACTTGAAGCAGGAGAGGTAATTGCTGCAGCGACCGATGATGATCCAACGACATCCGCATCTACACAGGTTGTTGGGGCGGCAGTTTCCGTTGGTGTAACGCCCGCCTGATCGAAAACTTCCTTCCGCCTGGGATTTTCTCATGAAGGGAACTTTCCTTTGACAGTCGATCATTTCGCACTATTGCTGTCTTTTGTTCCAGTAATTTTGCTCGTCGTATCGGACGCGCTCAACTTCAGATATAGAATGCTGACTGCATCAGCCTACTTGGCTACCCTATTTCCATCAGCGCTATACTGGTGGATTGATGGGGGTTTTGGTGGAGTCTTTCTTGCGTTTTCACTGGCGTTCTTGGTATTTCTTCACTTTGTGTTGCGACGATCATAGAGACCAAATGCAGCGAGCCGGTAGAGAGGGTGCCAACCCACCTTTTCTTGCCCCACCCAATTCGCCTCAGCGAGTCGTGGGCTACGTGATTTCACCCACCCGCTTCGACCTATTCGCCCCTTTTCCACTGCCATAAACGCCCACTCCGTCTTTGACTCGGACGGCGGCAGCCAGGCCACTGGCGCGCTGATCCGCCAATATGTCTGGAACGGCTGGGACCCCGTCGCCGTCATCGAGGGCGGGGTGGTGTCGTTCGTGAGAGCCGACCACATCGGCCGCCCGGTCTTCGCGACGAACGCGGCGGGCGTAAAGTTCTGGACCGCCACCTACACCCCCTTCGGCGACGTCCCACCAGAACTGGATGCGCGACTACGACCCGACGACCGGAAGGTACCTCCAGGCCGACCCGCATCGTGCCGCAGGCACTCGCTCGAGCGGCGTCATTGGTCAGTACTCTGGGTCCACCAGATCACGCCGAAAGGGGACGTCTTCCAGACGTTCCTTAAGACTTCGTTAAAATGCGTTCGCAACCCATTGACAGGATTGGGTCGGTGGAGTGTCCCATCATGGGACACCTCCGTTACCCCTGCCGGGCCACGATCCCCATCACCGCCGCCAGAAGCTGCGCCGCCAGCATCGCCCCCAGGCCATCCACGTCCCGGTCGGGCATGAATTCGACCAGGTCGAACCCCGCCACCCGGGCCTTTTCCGCCACTCCCCCGATCAGCTCCAGCACTTGCCAGTAGGACAGCCCCCCCGCTGTCCGCCCGATCACCGCCGGCATCACCGAAGGGTCCAGCGCATCGACGTCCAGGCAGACGATCACATGCGCACCCTCCGGGATCAGGTCCACCGCCGCCCCGACCCCGTCACGCGCCACCTGTCCGGCCGGCACGAAGGCCACCCCCCAGTCGGTGGCGTCCTGCACATCCGAAACCCGGGCCGAGCCGATGCCCCGGCTGCCCACCTGCACGATGCCCTCGATGTGGTCCATCTCCGACGCCCGCCGCATGGTAGACGACAGCCCCAGCCGCTCGCCCCCCACCTCGTCGCGCCAGTCGATGTGGGCGTCGATCTGCAAGATCCAGTAGGTCCGGTTGCGCGCCCCGAAGGCCTCGAGCATCGGGATCGGCAGCGAATCGTCGCCGCCCAGCAGGAACGGCACCCCGCCGCGGTCCAGGATGGTGGAGATCGCGCCGAAGACGCGGGCGCGGTTGCCCTCGGGGTCGGCCTCGTGCTGCGGCAGGTCGCCCGCGTCGACCGCCTCTGCCGCGCCGGGAAACACCGGCCCGCCCAGGTCAAAGTTCATGTGGCCAAGGTTCGCCGCATACACCGCCCCGGCGGCCCGAATGACCGCCGGCCCCCCGGCGCAATAGAACCCCACCGCCGGATAGGGCGTGCAGCCATCCGCCCCGATCAGCGCGATCTTCGCCGACAGCCGGGACAGGTCGCGGCAGCGCGGCAGGCCCATGAAGGTGTCCACCGCCGCCGCCCCGAACATCGCCCCCAAGGCCTTGTTGCCCGCCATCCCCGGCCCTCCTGTCCTGTGCCCGGCAGGATGGCGCCGCAGCGCCCGCTTCGGCAAGCAGCGAAACTGCGCCTTGGCAGCCCGCCGCCGGCCCCCGCGGCAGGAACCCGCCACAAGCACGCGCCAGCCCGCTCCGAACGGCTCCGAACCACCCCGAACCGCCCTATACTGCCGGGGGTTGCCCCACCCGCGAAAGGAACTGGCCATGCCCTCCGCAAAGAACACCGTCTGCCTGTGGTTCGACACCGACGCCGAAGCCGCCGCCCGCTTCTACGCCGGCCTGTTTCCTGACAGCGCCGTCACCGCCGTCTTCCACGCCCCGACCGATTACCCCTCGGGCAAGGCGGGCGACGTGCTGACGGTGGAATTCACCGTCGCCGGCATCCGCTGCCTTGGCCTGAACGGCGGCCCGGCCTTCCGGCAGACCGAGGCCTTCTCGTTCCAGATCATGACCGAGGATCAGGCCGAGACCGACCGCTACTGGAATGCCATCATCGGCACCGGCGGCACGGCCAGCGCCTGCGGCTGGTGCAAGGACCGCTGGGGGGTGTCGTGGCAGATCACCCCGCGCACCCTGACCGAAGCCCTTGCCGCCGGCGGCGCCGAGGCCCGCCGCGCCTTTGCGGCGATGATGCAGATGGGCAAGATCGACATCGCCGCCATCGACGCCGCCCGCCGTGGCTGACGACAGGGCTGACGGCACAAACGAAAAAGGCACCCCGAAAGGTGCCCCTGCCGTCCCCTGCGGGAGGAATGCGCTCAGACGGCCTTCGAGATGAAGCCGACCGCGTCGCCGAAGGTCTGGATGGTTTCGGCGGCGTCGTCCGGGATCTCGATCCCGAATTCTTCCTCGAAGGCCATGACCAGCTCGACGGTATCCAGCGAGTCCGCGCCGAGGTCGTCGATGAACGAGGCGTTCTCGACCACCTTGTCCTCGTCCACGCCCAGGTGCTCGACGACGATCTTCTTCACGCGCTCGGCGATATCGCTCATGTCTTTTCTCTACCTATCTTTCGGGGTCGCCCCCGGCTTGACTGTCCCGGCCCGGACCGGGCCACTCGTGCCCCGCGTATGCCGCGGGGGTTCCGGGCACCGCCCGGGAATCTGGCGCGCGCTATAGCAACAGCGCCCGAACATGGCAAACGCTTTCGGGGCCGGCCCCGGGGTCTGCAAAGCCGCAGCCTGTCACACCATCGCCATTCCGCCGTTCACATGCAGCGTCGCGCCGGTGACATAGCCCGCCTCGGGTGCGGCCAGATACAGCACCGCCGCGGCAATCTCGGCCGGGTTGCCCATCCGGCCCGCCGGCACCGCCGCCAGGATGCCCGCCCGCTGCGCCTCGTTCAGCTTGTCCGTCATCGCCGTCTCGATGAACCCCGGCGCCACGCAATTCACCGTGATGCCGCGGCTCGCCACCTCGGCGGCGAGGGATTTCGACATCCCCACCATCCCGGCCTTGGACGCGGCATAGTTCACCTGCCCGGCATTGCCGGTCTGACCGACAACCGAACTGATGTTCACAATCCGCCCCCAGCGCGCCTTCATCATGCCGCGGATGGCGGCCCGGCACAGCCGGAAGGTCGCGGTCAGATTGACGTCGATCACCGCCTGCCAGTCGTCATCCGACATCCGCATCGCCAAGCCGTCCCGGGTTATCCCGGCGTTGTTGACCAGCACATCGACCGACCCCATCGCCTCGGCGGCCCGCTTCACCAGGCCCTCCACCTCGGCCGGCTCCGACAGGTTGCAGGGCAGCACATGCACGCGCTCCCCCAACTCCGCCGCCAAGGCCTCCAGCGGCGCCACCCGGGTTCCCGACAGCGCCACCACCGCCCCGGCGCCATGCAGCGCCTTCGCGATCTCGGCCCCGATCCCGCCCGAGGCCCCCGTCACCAGCGCACATTTCCCGCTCAGATCGAACATGCCCGAACCTCCTGTCCTGTGAATTCCGCGCGACTCCGATCCTTCGACGAAGGATCGAGGCCCGGTGTCAGCCCTTCGCCGCCGTCACGTCTTCGGGCGTGCCCACGGCGCGCAGGACCACCTCGCCCGAGACGATGCGCTTGATCATCCCCGACAGGGCCTTGCCGGCGCCGATCTCCCAATACTCGGTGACCCCGGCCGTCTCCATCCACAACACCGATTCCCGCCAGCGCACCGAGCCGGTGACCTGCGCCACCAAGAGATCGAAGATCCGGTCCGGCTCCATCACCGCCTCGGCGCGGACGTTCACCACCACCGGCACGATCGGTTTGCCGATCACCACCGCCGACAGCGCCTCGGCCATCCGGTGCGCGGCGGGCTGCATCAGCGCGCAATGGAACGGCGCGCTCACCGGCAGCAGCAGCGCCCGCCTGGCGCCCTTGGCCTTGGCGATCTCGATCGCCCGCTCCACCGCCGCCTTGTGCCCCGACACCACCACCTGCGCGGGATCGTTGTCGTTCGCGGCCTGGCAGACCTCGCCTTGCGCCGCCTCTTCCGCCACCGCCTGCGCCGCGGCGAAGTCCAGCCCCAGCAGCGCCGCCATGGCGCCCACACCCACCGGCACCGCCTCCTGCATCGCCTCGCCCCGCAGCCGCAACAGCCGCGCGGTGTCGCTCAAGGACAGCGACCCGGCCGCGCACAGCGCGGAATACTCGCCCAGCGAATGCCCGGCCACAAAGGCCGCATGGCTGGCGACCGTAATCCCCTCGGCCTCCAGCGCCCGCAGCGCCGCGATCGAGGTCGCCATCAGCGCCGGCTGCGCGTTCTGCGTCAGCGTCAGCTCGGCGATGTCGCCGTCCCAGATCAGCCGCGACAGGCTTTCGCCCAAGGCATGATCGACCTCGTCGAACACCGCCTTCGCCGCAGGATAGGCCTCGGCCAGCGCGCGGCCCATGCCGATGGTCTGCGCCCCCTGGCCGGGGAAAACGAATGCGCGGCTCATGCTTGACCTCCCGTCAGCTCTCCGTTCAGCGCAATAGCGCCGAAGGCGTGCCCCCGCAATCCGCCACGGGCGCGCACAGGCCTTGTGCCCGGGGTGACATGGTGCCGCCGGTCAGGCCTGCTAGTCTGACCCCGACCCGCCCCCCCTGAGGACCCCATGCCCACCGCAAACACCCCCGCCAGCTACGGCAGCGTTGCCCGTGCCTTCCACTGGCTGACCGCCCTCTTGATCCTGGCCAACCTGCCCTTGGGCGTGATCGCCGCCGAGATGCCCTTCGACACCGCAGAGGCGCTGGCCCGCAAGGCGCAACTCTTCTCTGTGCACAAGACATTGGGCGTGGCGATCTTCGCCGTGGCCCTGGCCCGCATCCTCTGGGCCCTCACACAACCCCGTCCGGCGCCGCTGCACCCCGGGCGGCGGCTCGAGACCTTCCTGGCCGAAACCGTCCACTGGGCGCTCTATCTGTCGCTGGTGGTGGTGCCGCTGTCCGGCTGGGTCCACCATGCCGCCGTGGAAGGCTTTGCGCCGATCCTCTGGCCGCTGGGCCAAGGCCTGCCCTTCGTGCCCGTCTCGGACGCCGTGGCGCAGGCGGCCGAAGCGGTGCATTGGGTGTTCACGAAACTCCTGTTCGCTTCCGTCGCGCTGCACGTCCTGGGCGCCCTGAAACACGTTTTCATCGACCGAGACGGCACCCTGGCCCGGATGACCAGGGGCACGCCTTCAGCCGGCACCCCGCACCGCAGCCCGGCCCCGATGCTGGCCGCGCTGGCGCTCTTCGCCGCGGGCTTCGGCCTCGCCTGGTCGCTGTCGGCCCCGGCCCCCACCGAAACCGCGCGCCCCGCTGCCGGCGCCGGGAACTGGCAGGTCGAGACCGGAACCCTGACCTTCGCCGTGAAACAGATGGGCGCCGAGGTGCAAGGCAGCCTGCCCGTCTGGACCGCCGACATCACCTATGACCCGGCCACCGGCACCGGCACGGTCAAGGTCGCCATCGACACCACGCAGGTCACCTTGGGCGCCGTCACCGACCAGGCCAAGGGGGCTGATTTCTTCGCCACCGCCAGCCATCCCACGGCCACCTTCACGGCCGATATCTCTCCTGCCGGCACGGGCCGGCAGGCCAAAGGCACCCTCACCCTGCGCGGGGTGGAAACCCCCGTTACCCTGCCCTTCACCCTGACCCCTGACGGCGACACCGCCACCATGACCGGCACCACGACACTCGACCGCCGCGATTTCGGCATGGGCGCGGCCTACACCGATGAATCCCAGATCGGCTTTGCCGTCACCGTCCAGGTCGCCCTCACGGCCCGGAAGGCGAAGTGAGGGCCGCTCTTCGCGACCCTGCGGTCGCTCATCGCCAGGGCGCCGCACCGCGAAGAGCAAGCGACCCGAAGGGGTGCGCCGCGATGAGCGCCCCGTCAGGCCCAAGGCGCCAAGGCAAAGGGGCCGCCGGATCGCTCCGGCGGCCCCCTTTTCTTCGCTGCGGCAGGATCACTCGGCCTTCATCGCCTCGATGGAAATCTCGATCTGCACCTCGTCGCTGACGTAGGGCGCAAACATCCCCAGCCCGAAGTCCGACCGCAGGACGGTGGTCGTGGCCGAGAAGCCCGCCCACATCTTCTTCTCCATCGGATGTTCGCCCGCCTGGTTCAACACCGCGTCCAGCACGACGGGCTTGGTCACCCCGTTCAGCGTCAGATCGCCGGTGATCTTCGCCGTCTTCTCGCCGGTCACCTCGATCCCGGTCGAGGTGAAGCTGACCGCCTCGTCCTCGGCCGCATCGAAAAAGTCGGGCGACATGAAGTGGTCGAACCGCGCCTCCCAGCCGGTCAGCATGGTCTTGACCGGGAAGGCGACCTTGACCGACGACGCGGCCGGGTCGGCCTGGTCAAAGGCGATCTCGCCCGCAAAGCCCGAGAACATGCCCGTGGTGGTGGAATAGCCAAGGTGGTTGTAGGTGAAGACGATCTGGCTGTGGCTGGGGTCCAGCACATAGGCCTCGGGGGCAGCCAGGGCCGGGCTGGCCCCGATCAGGGCGGCCAGGGCAACGGGCAGGGCGGCGGGCAGAAAGCGGGTCATTCGGGGGAACTCCTTGAAAGGTCAGGCTTGACGGGCAGAACCTGACCATCCCGTCCCACCCGCACAATTCAGCACGCCTGAACAGATTCCGCGCGCAGGCGCACAGATGGCAACGTCAGTGCGCCTGCCACACGTCCGCCATAGGTCAGCCGCACGCCATGCGGACGCCGCTTTCCGCCGCCGGGGCGGCCCGGCTTGCATCCGGGGCCGATCTCTGTATAAGGCCGCATCCTTCCTGCATTCCCATGAACCGGCGATGCCTCTCGTGGACGGGCCGCAGGAAGGTTTGGCCCGTTCGTTGAAGCCGCCCCGAGACGAAGGAAGACCGCATGCCGCTTTACGAGCATGTCTTCATTGCGCGTCAGGACTTGTCCAACACGCAGGCCGAAGGCCTTGTCGAACACTTCTCCACGGTCCTTTCGGACAACGGCGGCAAGGTCGTCGAATCCGAATACTGGGGGGTCAAGACGATGGCCTACAAGATCAACAAGAACCGCAAGGGCCACTACGCCCTCCTGAAATCCGACGCCCCCGCGGCGGCGGTGCAGGAGATGGAGCGCTTGATGCGGCTGCATGACGACGTGATGCGGGTGCTGACGATCAAGGTCGAAAAGCACCCCGAAGGTCCGTCGGTCCAGATGCAGAAGCGCGATGAGCGCGAGGGCCGTGGCGACCGTGACGGCGACCGTGGTGACCGTGGCGGCTTTGGCGGCGAACGCCGCGAGCGCAGCTTCGGCGACCGCCCCGATCGTGGCGAGCGTCCGTCCTTCGGCGCGCCGCGTCGTTGATCACAGCCTGAAGAAAGGTCCATAAACCATGGCGAACAAACCGTTTTTCCGCCGCCGCAAGGTTTGCCCCTTCTCGGGCGACAATGCTCCGGCCATCGACTACAAGGACACCCGTCTGCTGCAGCGCTACATCTCCGAGCGCGGCAAGATCGTGCCCTCCCGCATCACCGCGGTCTCGGCCAAGAAGCAGCGCGAACTGGCCACGGCCATCAAGCGCGCCCGCTTCCTGGCCCTGCTGCCCTATGCCGTGAAATAAGGAGCACCTGAGATGCAAGTGATCCTTCTTCAACGCGTGGCCAAGCTTGGCCAGATGGGCGAAGTCGTCAACGTCAAGGACGGCTACGCCCGCAACTACCTGTTGCCGCAAGGCAAGGCGCTGCGCGCCAACGAGGCCAACGTCAAATCCTTCGAGGCGAAGAAAGCCCAGCTGGAACTGACCAACCTGGAAGGCCGCAAGGAAGCCGAAGCCGTCGGCGCCAAGCTGGACGGCCAGACCTTCGTGCTGATTCGCTCGGCCTCCGAGGCCGGCGCGCTCTACGGCTCGGTCACCGCCCGCGACGTCGCCGATGCGGCCACCGCCGGCGGCTTCACCGTGGCCCGCGGCCAGGTCGAGATGGACAAGCCGATCAAGGACCTGGGCATCCACCCGGTCACCGTCGTCTTGCACCCGGAAGTCTCGGTCAAGGTCAAGCTGAACGTCGCCCGCTCGCCGGAAGAGGCCGAACTGCAGGCCACCGGCAAGTCGATCCGCGATGCCGCAGCCGAAGCCGACGCCCAGGCCGATTTCGAGATCTCGGAGCTGTTCGACGACGTCGGCGGCGCCGCCTCGGACGAATGATCCGCGTCGGGTCTGCCCGACGTTGACCTGACACCAACCGCGCCCGGGCACCCCCGGGCGCGGTTTTCGTTTGCCGGAACGCCCCTAAACGACCTGCCGCCCCGTGTGATACAATCTTTACTTTTGTCGTCCAAAGTCGCATGCTCTACAAAACCTGAAGGTGTAGACCATGGCCTTCGCGCGCCACTCGATGAACGCCCAATCCGCCTACCTCGACCTTCTGCGCAGCCTGAAGGACGACAGCGTGTCCACGCTGCGCGGGTCGCCGGTAAAGGAGATCCGCAACGGTCGCGCCTATTGGTATGACCTCTACCGGGTCGGCACCTCGGTCAAACGCAGCTACATCGGCGAGGATACGGCCGAACTGCGCGACCGCCTTGACCGACACAAGGCGCTGGCGACCGCGGTCGCGGAACGCCGCCAGGCGCGCACCCGGCTGGTTCGCCTGCTGCGGGCCGAAGGCCTGCTGTCGCCCGACGGATCGGTCGGTGCGCTGTTTGCGGCGGCGGAAAGGCTGGGGGTGTTCCGGCTGGGAGGCACGCTGGTCGGCACCCAGGCCTTCCGGCTCTATGAGGGCGAGTTGGGCCTGCGCATCCCCGGCGCCGAGCTTGCCCAAACCGGAGATGTCGATCTGGCCCAATTCGAGCGTCTGTCGCTGGCGCTGGAGGATCAGATCACCGGCGACATCGGCGAAACCTTCAAGGCCCTGGCCTTCGATCCGGTGCCGGGGCTGGACCGCACCGCGGTCTGGAAATGGCGCCAGACCCGGTCGGACGTGCTGGTCGAATTCCTGACCCCGTCGTTCCGCCCCGAGGAAGACGTCCGCGATCTGCCGGCCCTGGGCGTCAAGGCGCAGTCGCTGCATTTCCTGAACTTCCTGATCGCGCAGCCGATCAAGGCGGCTGCCTTGTATCGCTCGGGCGTGCTGGTGCAGATCCCCCGCCCCGAGGCCTTTGCCATCCACAAGCTGATCGTGGCCGACCGCCGCCGCGGCGGGCCGGACCAGATCAAGTCGCGCAAGGACCGCGCGCAGGCGGCGCTGCTGGTCGAGGTGCTGGCCGAGGACCGCCCCGACGAATTGCGCGAGGCCCATGCCGACGCCCTGTCGCGCGGACCGCACTGGCGCGACCACATCGCCCGCAGCCTGGCCCGGATGCCCGAGACGGCGGCGCGGCTTGCCGCGCTCTGACCGGACGCTGTCGGCGGCAGGACAGATTGCGCGCAAGGCCCGGATAGCTTGGCCGTCATGCGCGCGCCCACAACCTCTCGCGGCATCCTGGCGCTGGTTGCCGGGATCGCCATCTTCTCGGTTCAGGACCTGATCCTGAAGACACTCTCGGGCGACTATCCGCTACATCAGGCCATGGTGCTGCGCAGCCTGACCGCCCTGCCCTTCCATGTGCTGATCGTCTGGTGGTTCGACGGGCGGCTTGGCACCATCACCACCCCCGGCTGGTGGAAGATGCTGCTGCGCGGGGCGCTGAACTTCGCCGCCTATACCGCCTACTACCTGGGTCTGGCCACCCTTCCCATGGCCAACACCGTGGCGCTGTTCTTCACCGCGCCGCTGTTCATCACGCTTTCGGCCGCGCTGATCCTGGGCGAACGGGTGGCGGCCTCGTCGGCGGTCGCCGTCGGCCTGGGCTTCGCCGGGGTGCTGCTGATCGTCAAGCCCGGCAGCTCCGGCTTCGAGCTGGCGGCCCTGCTGCCGATCCTCGGCGCACTCGGCTATGCCGTGTCGATGATCGTCGCCCGCCCGATGGGCCGCACCGAGACCGCCGCCGCCATGGCCTTCTGGGGCAACATCTGCTTTCTGATCTTTGCGCTGGCGCTGTCGGCGGTGTTCGGATCGGGCGCGCTGGCCGAAACCTCTCACCCGGCGCTGGCGTTCCTGACGCGGGGCTGGATCGTGCCGACGCCGCGCGACCTCGCGCTGATGGCCTCGTGCGGGGTGATCGCTGCGGTGGGGCTGACGCTGCTGACCCAGGCCTACAGGATTGCGCCGTCCTCAGCGGTCGCACCCTTCGAATACAGCTTCATGTTCTGGGGCGTGCTCTGGGGCTGGCTGGTCTGGGGCGACAATCCCGACGCCTGGGCCTGGGCGGGCATCGCGGTGATCGTCGGGGCCGGGCTTTACCTGATCCGTCAGCCTTCGACGGCAGCGCCAGAGCGAACGGCCGCCCGCGACGCCGCAAGCTGAGCGGCGAAGTCCGCGCGCAGCGGATCGGCTCCGGCGGGCAGCGCGGCCACCACCGAACAGGCCCAGTCGAGATAGTCCAGCTTGCGCGAAAGCGGCCAAGTGGCCGGAGGCGACACCGCCAGCGCGCGGATGTTCGACAGCTTGTCGGCGATCTTGACCAGTGCTGCTTCGGGCGACTTGCGGGGCGCGTTGAGCTGTTGCTGCCGCTTGCGCACGGGCTTGGGCAGGGCCTTGTCGTCGGTCAGTTCCGCCACGACCGCCGCCACCTCGGGGCCGAACAGGTCGGCCAGCGTCGCAGGGGCGATCCGGCAGTCCTCGACCGTGTCGTGCAGCCAGGCCGCCATCACCGCCGTCACGCTGCCGCCGGCTGCTGCAACCAGGGCCGCAACCTCTTGCAGATGCACGCTGTAGGGTTCGCCGGCGGCGCCCTTGCGGGTCTGTCCGGCATGGGCATCCTCGGCGAAGCGCCGGGCCTTCTCGATGGTCATGCGGGTCCTTTCCGTCCGACCGCAGACCGCGCCGACGCGAACAGCCGCGCGGCCGCTGAAGGACATGAGATGCTGGGGAAACGACGGACCCTGTCCGTCATTGCCAAGGTTACGCGCCGTTCCGCGCCGGTCAAGCGAAAAGGCCGCGCCCTGCCGGACGCGGCCCCGAATTTTCGTCGAAAATTCGAACTCCTAGAGTTCGTCCAGCGCCTCGACGGCCTTCTGGAGCTTCTCCTTCGAGACCTCCTTCTCGGTCACCTTGGCCTGGCCGACGATCAGATCGACGACCTTGTCCTCGAAGATCGGCGCGCGCAGCTGCTGCTGGACCTGCGGGTTCTTCTGCACGAACTCGAAATACTGGCGTTCCTGGCCCGGATACTGGCGGGCAGCGGCCAGCACGGCCTGGGTCATCTCGGCGTCGGTCACGCTGACCTCGGCCTTGCGGCCGACCTCGGCCAGCAGCAGGCCCAACCGCACCCGGCGCACCGCCAGCTGGGTGTGTTCCTCGGTCGGCTCGATCTGGCCATGGCCGTGGCCGTGCTCTTCGGGGTGCTCCTCATGCCACAACTGGTGGGCGATCTGCGCCGCCTCGGCCTCGACCAGCTTGGACGGCAGGTCGAACTTGACCATCTCGTCCAGCTTGTCGAGCAGCGCGCGCTTCATCACCGCGCGGGCGGCGCCGGTGTATTCGGCTTCCAGCCGCTGGCTGACCTGGGCCTTCAGTGCGGCCAGGTCCTCGGCGCCGAACTTCTTGGCCATCTCGTCGTCGATCTCGGCCGCCTTCGGTTCCTTCACCGCCTTCACGCTGCAGGCAAAGACCGCCTCTTTCCCGGCCAGGTGCTGGGCGCCGTAGTTGTCAGGGAACGACACCTTGACCGCAACCTCGTCGCCGACCTTGGCGCCGACCAACTGCTCTTCGAAGCCCGGGATGAACGACTTCGAGCCCAGCACCAGCGGGTAGTCCTCGGCGCTGCCGCCCTGGAACTCTTCGCCATCGACCGAGCCCTTGAAGTCGATCACGATCTGGTCGCCGTCCTTGGCCTTGGCGCCCTTCTTGCGGTCGTCATAGGCCTTCACGCTGTCGGCCAGGTTCTTGAGCGCCTCGTCCACCGCCGCGTCGTCGGCCTTCACGATCAGCTTGTCCAGCTTGATCTTGCCGGCGTCGAACTCGGGGATCTCGGGCAGCGCCTCATAGGTCAGCTCGACCACCACATCCTGGCCCTCGGCCCAGGTCTCGCCGCCGACCATCTTGACCTCGGGCTGCAGCGCCGGGCGGTCGCCGGTGGCCTCGAAATGGCCCTTCATGGCGCCGTCGATGGCATCCTGCATCGCGTCGCCCATCAGCCGCGCGCCGAACTGCTTTTTCAGGATGGCGAGGGGCACCTTGCCCTTGCGAAACCCCTTGATCTCGACCGTCGGCTGCGCCTCGACCAGCTTCTGCTGGACCTTGGCATCCAGGTCCGCCGCCGGCACGGTGATGGTGTAGCCGCGCTTCAGGCCGTCTTTCAGCGTCTCGGTGACCTGCATTCGTGTCGTCCTTTTCATCCAATCCTGGTGCGGGTGAAGGGACTTGAACCCCCACGCCTTGCGGCGCCGGAACCTAAATCCGGTGCGTCTGCCAGTTCCGCCACACCCGCAATGTGCTGCCCTTCCGGAACGCGAAAACCGCCTAGCCCCTTCCCTGGAAGGGCAGGTCCCCGCGCGGCCCGGAAAATCCGGCGCCCTTCTAACAAAGCCCCGGCGCGGATGCGAGAGGAAAAGTGCGCCGCAGTTCCGCCACAAGCCTCGCCTTGCGGCCTGAAAAGGCCCGGAAAACGGCCGCGGTCCGGCGCATTGCTGCCACGTTGCCGGATGACACCCTTGGCCAGGACCTATTCCGCAACCGGGCCATCGCCATGGGCAAACGCAGCATCTGCCAGATCGCCGACCGCGCCACCCCCCTGCGCCCCGCCGCGGGCATCGCCGCGGGCACGCCGGTGCTGACGCTGGACGGAGAACTGCCGGTGCAGTTCCTGGTGCCGGGCGACCGCGTCGTCACCCGCTCGGGTGCGCGCGTGCTGTGCGGCATCGGGGTCGCAACCTTCCGCGACGCTGACCTCTTGCGGGTCAACGCGGCTGCCCTGGGTGCCGCCTTCGACAAACCCTCGCATCATCACATCGCCTGCAGCCAGCCACTCCGGCTGCACGACTGGCGCGCTCGCGCGCTGTTCGGCCGCGAGGTAGCGGTCGTCGCCGCCGAACGGCTGGCCGACGGCGAATACATGCACCGCGAACAGGTGTCCGAAGCCTGCCTCTTCACGCTGCATTTCGAACAGCCGGAAATCATCTACGCCGGCGGCCAGGAACTGGCCTGCGCGCCGGCCCCCGCAGCCGCCTGAGCCTCAGGCCGCCCCAGCACTGGCCGCCCCAGCACTGGCCGCCCCAACACTGGCCATGGCGAAGCCCCGTCAGGGCACTTCGCCCGGCAGCAGCACCCGCTCGACCCGATAGCCGGCGTCGCGCAGCATCTCGACCATGCCCAGTTCGCCCGGCAGATGCGCGGCCCCCACCGCCAGCACCGCACCGCCGCTGTCCAGCAGCGGCCGTGCCGCCAGCACGAAGAACCCGTTGCGCTCGACCAGGATGTAGTCTTCGGTCACCCGCAGCACCCGCGCCGCCTCTGCCGGCCCCAGCACCGCGGCCAGCCAGTCGGCCGCCCAAAGGTCCAGTTCGGCCAGCCGGCCCTGCAGATACAGCGCGAAAGCGGTTGCCCGGGCGTCCGGCAGGGCACCCTCCGGGCCCAGGTAGGCCGCATAGAGGATGACCGCCGCCCGCGCCTGCGCGGCGCGCAAGGGGTCGTTCAACTGGCGGCCCAGGTCCTCGGGCTCTTGCAGGCCGGTCACCTCGATGCCGGCCAGCGCGGCCTGCTGCGCGATCAGATAGTCCTGCCCCGGCAACACGCCGGCCAGGTAATCGCCGCAAGGATCGGTCAGCAAGAGCGACAGCAGTCCCGCATCCGACATCTGCGGCAGATAGCCGGCATCCCAGCCGATGTCGGACATCCGCCGGCCGATCCAGTCCAGCACCTCTGGCGGAATCTCCGACCGGTCCTGCGGCGGCGCCCAGTCAGGCTGCCACATCCAGTCCACCGCATAGGCCTCGCGGGCATCGTCGCGGCTGTCGGGGGTCGGATCGAATTCCAGTGCCACGACCCGGGCTTCGGCCAACACCGCGCGAAAGGCCGCCGGCAGGTCCAGCAGCGCCGGGTGCGGTGTGTGGTAGGTGCCCCAAAGGTGCGACACTGCCCCCTCGGCCGAGGTGATCTTCCACAGCCGCCCCACGCCGTTCGGCACCTTGGCCGCCTCAGCCGCAAGCCGCGCCTCCAGGTCGGGGGGATAGGCCTGGGCGCGCACCTCGGCCCGCTCGACCCGGCAGGTCTCGGGCGTGAACCAGTCCTGCGCCCCCGCCGGACCGCCACACAGCGCCAGACCTGTCAGCGCCGCCCGCATCCACATCGCCATCGACACCCCCCCTGCACCCGGAAAATGCACCCCGGAAATGCACCCTGAAAACGAAAAGGCCCCGCGCCAGTCGCACGGGGCCTTGGTCATGTCATCCTGCGCGCCGAGGTCACATCCGGGACGCGACCGCCTCCCAGTTCACCAGCTTGTCCAGGAAGTTGGTCAGATAAGCCGGGCGCTTGTTGCGGAAATCGATGTAGTAGCTGTGCTCCCAGACGTCGCAGCCCAGCAGCGCGGTCTGACCAAAGCAGACCGGGTTCACCCCGTTCTCGGTCTTGGTGACCTTCAGACTGCCATCCTTGTCCTTCACCAGCCAGGCCCAGCCGCTGCCGAACTGGCCGGCGCCGGCGGCGGCAAAGTCCTCCTTGAACTTGGCCACGCTGCCAAAGGCCTCGGTCAGCGCCTTCTCCAGCGCGCCGGGCATCTTCTTGGCCTCGCCCGGCCCCATCACTTCCCAGAACAGGTTGTGGTTCCAGTGTTGGCTGGCGTTGTTGAAGATGCCGTTCTGCGCCACCGCGCCGGCCTGGTAGGTGCCGCGGATGATCTCTTCCAGCGACAGCTTTTCCCAGTCGGTGCCGGCGATCAGCTTGTTGCCGTTGTCGACATAGGCCTTGTGGTGCAGGTCGTGGTGGTATTCCAGCGTTTCCTTCGACATGCCCAGGGGGGCAAGCGCATCGTGCGCATAGGGAAGGTCGGGCAGCGTGAAGGCCATAGCTGAATCTCCTGTTCGCGTTTTCGCTTGCCCTGAATAAGGGGGCTGGGGCCGCGAAGGTCAAGCCCGGCCGCAAGGAAGACCTAGCCGTTGCGCCGTTCGCACTGGCCGCGGGCCAAGTAGCTATTGGTGTAGCCCAGCAGCTTGGCCGACAGCGTCGCGCTCAGGTCGGCCTTCATCACCGTCAGCCGGTAGTTGACGGTGACCGGCTGGTTGGTCGAGCTTTTCGACTTCCGCCGCAGGGTGAAGGTGGTGCGCTTGGCGTTGTCGGTTTCCACCTTCACCTCGTAAGGCCCGCCTTCGGGGCCCTCGATCGACGGATCGCGCGCCTGCGCGGTCGTCTCGCCCGCGGTGTGAGACAGGATCACCGTCGCGGGCAGCCAGCCCATGTGGGCGCCCGACACCTCGAACCTGCAGTCGTAGGTGGTGCCGGTCTGGGCGGCGGCCGGCAGGGCCGCGGCAAGGCCAACGACAAGACCCGCAACGGACAGGCGCAGGGCTTTGGCAGGATTGATCATTACGGCACTCTCAAGGACGGAACCCGGGCAGAGTATTTCTGCGGCAAGGCACGCCGTCAAGCCTGGGCCTCGCCAAGGCGGGCGGCGGGACAGAAGGTTAAGACTTCGTGAATTCGCGACCGCAAGTCATTGGAATCGCTCAGGCTGCAGCATGTCCCATCATGGGACACCCGCGTCAGCCCAGCTCCGACCCCGGCTGCGCCGAATGGCTCAGCAGGCCCATCACATAGCCCGCAACCGAGCGGAAGACGACCAGGGTATACCCGCCCTCGTCGGCCCAGAAGGCCCCCGCGACCTGGGCCACCCGGGTCCGCCGCAACTCGCCCGGCGCCATCCGGTCCAGGTCCGCCGGGGTCAGCTTGCGCAGGACCTGGTCGGCCTTGTCACCCTCGATGCGGAACACCGCCCGGGCGTCGCTGACGTCGGCGGCCAGGACATGCTGCCCCTTCAGCCCCGCCTCCAGCGCGGCAAGGGCAGCTGGAACCTCGCCATAGGGCAGGACCAGCAGGTATTCGTCCGGGCTCATCCAGCCGCAGCCCCGATCCCCGGCCCAGTCCATCCGCCGTGCCGCCGGCAAGCCCGTGCCCACTGCCGCCTTGACCGCCGCCGCCAGCGCCTCGATCTCGGGCCTGGCCCGCAGCGCGATCATCCCCCAGGGCCCGACCTCGCGCACCGTCGCGAACCCCTCGAACGTGGCGCCCCCCAGGGCGGAAACCGGCTCAGACATTCTGCTTCTCCCCGTCCGCATCCAGGAATACCGGGTTCACCACCCGCGCCGCCACCGTGCTGCCGTCGATCCGGTTGAACTCGACCACCTCGCCCATCCGCTGCGGCCCGTGTTTCAGCAGGCCCATCGCGATCCCCCGGCCCAGCGTCGGCGAGAAATAGGTCGAGGTGACCCGCCCCTGCACGTTCCGCTGCCCATTGGCATTGACCCCCTGGTCGATGACATAGGCCCCGTCCGGGATCACCGAGCCGTCCAGCGTCTCGAACCCGACCAGCTTCCAGCGGTCGGGGCTGGCCAGATAGGTCCGCTCCTGCCCGCGCTTGCCCAGGTAGTCGGCCTTCTTCTTCGAGATCGCCCAGTCCAGCCCCAGATCCTGCGGGATAACGGTGCCGTCGGTCTCGTCCCCGATCATGACAAAGCCCTTCTCGGCCCGCATCACATGCATCGCCTCGGTGCCATAGGGCATCATGCCGACCTCGGACCCGGCCTCGGCCAGCTTCTCCCACAACGCGAGGCCATGGCTGGCGGGAACCGCGATCTCATAGGAAAGCTCGCCCGAGAAGCTGATCCGGTAGACCCGCACCGGCAACCCGGCCAGCGTCCCCTCGACGAAGGTCATGTAGGGCAAAGCCTCCTTCGAGACATCGAGGCCACCCAGCCTTTCCATCAGCAGCCGCGCCTTGGGGCCGGCCACGGCGATCTGGGCGAATTGCTCGGTGACGTTGGCGGTATACACCTTCCAGTCCCACCATTCGCACTGCAGCCAGTCCTCCATCCAGCCGTGGATGCGGTCCGCCCCGCCCGATGTGGTGTGGCACAGCCAGGTGTCCTCGTTGAGCCGCACCACCACGCCGTCGTCGGACAGGAAGCCCTGCTCGTTGCACATCAGCCCGTAGCGGCATTTGCCCACCGGCAGGGTGCTCATCATGTTGGTGTAGAGCATGTCGAGGAACCGGCCCGCGTCCGTCCCCTTGACGATCAGCTTGCCCAGGGTCGAGGCATCCAGCAGGCCCACGTTGGCCCGGGTGTTCAGGATTTCGCGGTGCACCGCCTGCTCATGCGTCTCGCCGGGGCGCGGATAGCAATAGGGGCGGCGCCAGAGACCGACCGGTTCCAGGTAGGCGCGGTGCTGTTCGTGCCAGGCGTGCATCGGGGTGCGACGCAGCGGCTGGAAGATCTCGCCTCTCGCCTCGCCGGCCAGGGCACCGATCATGACCGGCGTGTAGGGCGGGCGGAAGGTGGTGGTGCCGACCGCCGAAATCTCTTCATTCAAAACTTCAGCAAGAATTGCCAGTCCATTGATATTGCTTAGTTTGCCCTGATCCGTCGCCATCCCGAGCGTGGTATAGCGCTTGGTGTGTTCGACCGATTCATAGCCTTCGCGTGCCGCCAGTTGCACATCGCTGACCTTGACGTCGTTCTGGAAGTCCAGCCACATCTTCGCCCGCAGGCTGGCCTTGGCAACCTGCGGCATGGTCCAGACCGGCTTGAGTGGCATTTCCTCAGGGGCCTCGGCAACGGCCAAAGCCTGGGACGTTCCGTTCAGGCCCAATAGTCTGCATGCCAATGCCGCTGCCTTGGCGGCGTCGGCCAGCACCTCTGGCGCGGTCAGCGCACCGTTGGCCGCGCCGGCGGCGACGACCAGGGCCGCGCCGTCGTGGCCAAGCGGAGGAAGAGATGCATCGGGACGGAACATGGCGCGAACCTGGTCCCAGGTCAGCTTGCCGCCGCAGTGGCTCCACAGGTGCACCACCGGGGACCAGCCGCCAGACATGGCGACCACGTCGCAGCCGATCTCTTCCAGCACCGAACCCTCGCCGACCATCAGCCCGATGGCGACGCCGGTCACCCGCTTGCCGCCCTTGACCTTGACCACGGCCTTGCCGGCTTCCACCCGAATGCCCAAGGCGCGCGCGCGCTGCGGCAGCGCACCGGTCACCTGGCTGCGGGCGTCGATCACCGCCGGCACCTCAAGCCCCGCCTCCTTCAGCGCGATGGCGGTGCGGTAGGCGTCGTCGTTGTTGGTCACCACCACCGTGCGGTCGCCGGGCAGCACCCCGAAGTTCACCAGATAGTCGCGCACTGCCGCGGCCAGCATCACCCCGGGAACATCGTTGCCGGCAAAGGCAAGCGGTCGTTCCAGCGCGCCTGTCGCCGACAGGATACGGGTGGCCCGAATGCGCCAGAGTCGCTTTTTCGGACGGCCATCCCGGGGCGTATGGTCGGCCACACGCTCTTCGGCCAGCACATAGCCGTGGTCATAGACCCCGGCCACCATGCAGCGACTGCGCAGCGCGACATTCTCCATCTTGCCAAGAGCTTCCAGTGCAGAATTCACCCATTCCGCCGCGGGCTTTCCGTCGATCGAATCGCCATCCACCGGGGCACGGCCGCCCCAGATGACGTTCTGTTCCAGCAGGATCACCCGCGCCCCGGCCGCGCCGGCGATCAGCGCCGCCTGCAGGCCCGCCACGCCGCCCCCGGCGACCAGCAGGTCGCAATGCGCATAGGCATATTCGTAGCGGTCGGCGTCGCGATCCTTGGGCGCCTTGCCCAGGCCGGCCGAGCGGCGGATGATCGGCTCGAAGACATGCTTCCAGGCCGGGCGCGGGTTCATGAAGGTCTTGTAGTAAAAGCCCGCCGGCAGAAACCGCGCGGCCAGGGCGTTCACCGCACCGATGTCGAACTCCAGGCTGGGCCAGTGGTTCTGCGAGGCCGCGACCAGCCCCGCGAACAGTTCGGTCGTGGTGGTGCGCTGGTTCGGCTCGAACCGGCCGCCCTCGCCCAGCCCGACCAGAGCATTCGGCTCTTCCGCGCCCGCTGCGACGATGCCGCGCGGACGATGGTACTTGAAGCTGCGACCGACCAGCATCTGGTCATTGGCCAGCAGCGCAGAGGCCAGCGTGTCGCCCTTGAAGCCGCGCAGACGCTTGCCGTTGAAGGTGAATTCGATTGCGGCAGTCCGGTCGATCAGCCGCCCGCCCGAAGAAAGCCGCGCGCTCATTTCCAGCCCTTCCAGTTCGGCCGCTTGGCCTTGATCTTCTTCACCAGCTCCGGTGGCGGTTCCGGGCATTGCGCCGGGTAGGTGCCAAACACCTCGAGCGTGGCGGTGCAGCGCGCAGCCAGGAACCACTTGCCGCAGCCGTAGGCATGCCGCCAGCGTTCGAAATGCACGCCCTTGGGGTTTTTTCGGGCGAACATGTAGGCCTCGAATTCCTCGGGCGCCGAGCCCGGCCCGAAGCGCTTGAGGTGCGCCTCACCGCCCGGGGTCAGTTCCGTCTCTTCGGCCTTCACGCCGCAGTAGGGGCATTCAAGCAGCAGCATTTGTGCGTTCCCGTTTCCATCCCGCGCCCGAGTTTTCGTCGAAAACTCGAACTCGAACACCACGATTTTTCGACGAAAAATCGGAGTCCCGCATCAATGCGCCACCCCGGCCGCCACCGATTCGTCGATGAACCGGCCTTCCTTGAAGCGCCACATGCTGAACTCGGCCGCCAGCGGGCCCGGTTCGCCCCTGGCCATCAGTTCGGCCATCGCCCAGCCGCTGCCCGGAATGGCCTTGAACCCGCCGGTGCCCCAGCCACAGTTGATGAAGCAGTTGCCCACCGGCGTTTTCGAGATGATGGGCGAGCGGTCTCCGGTCATGTCGACGATCCCCCCCCATTGCCGCAGCATCTTGAGGCGGCTGATCATCGGAAAGGTCTCGACCAGGGCGCGCAGGGTTTCCTCGATGTGGTGGAACGACCCGCGCTGGGTAAAGTTGTTGAACCCGTCGGTGCCGCCGCCGATCACCATCTCGCCCTTGTCGGATTGCGACATGTAGCCGTGCACGGTGTTGGCCATCACCACCACATCCATGCAGGGCTTGATCGGTTCGCTGACAAGAGCCTGCAGGGCGACCGCTTCGATCGGCAGGCGGAAGCCCGCCATGTCGGCCAGCTGGCCGGAATGGCCGGCGACGACCATGCCCAGCTTCTTGCACGCGATGTATCCCTTCGTCGTCTCGACGCCAGCGACCGCGCCGTTTTCCGACCGCACGCCCTTCACTTCACAGGTCTGGATGATGTCCATGCCCATGGCCGAGCAGGCCCGGGCATAGCCCCAGGCCACCGCGTCATGCCGGGCGGTGCCGCCGCGCGCCTGATAGAGCGCCCCCAGCACCGGATAGCGCGGGCCGTCGATGTTGATGATCGGAACCAGCTCCTTCACCCGCTGCGGGCTGATCCATTCCGTTGCCACGCCCTGCAGCAGGTTCGCATGAACCGTGCGCAGGTAGCCCCGCACCTCATGATGCGTTTGCGCCAGCATCAAGAGGCCGCGCGGGCTGAACATGACGTTGTAGTTCAGGTCCTGGCTGAGGCCCTCGTACAGCTGCAGCGCCTTGTCGTAGATCGCGGCCGAGGGGTCCTGCAGGTAGTTCGAGCGGATGATGGTGGTGTTGCGGCCGGTGTTGCCGCCGCCCAGCCAGCCCTTCTCGATCACCGCGACATTGGTGATCCCATGGTTCTTGCCCAGGTAATAGGCCGTGGCCAGGCCATGCCCGCCGGCGCCGACGATGACGACGTCGTAGGCGGCCTTCGGTTCGGGGCTTTTCCAGGCCCGTTCCCACCCGGTGTGGTGGCGTAGCGCCTCGCGGGCAATGGCAAAGACCGAATAGCGCTGCATGCAAGGGTTCTCCGCATCGAGCCTTGGGACGAGCCGTCCTGACCCGTCTTGGAACGCAGGCGCGTTATACCCCCGTCCTGAGGCGGCACAATCGGGAAAAATGCGACATCGAGGTCGACGAGTGCCAGTTGCGGCACCCGGATCGGCGCACCAATCGGGCACTGCGTGGAATGGGGCCTTTTGTCGTCGCGGCCAAAGCACTACATCGGGCGGGCGAGGCCAGAGCGGGATTGGGCGCGACGATGCAAGACTTGGAGTTCTGGGCGAGCGCGGGTGCGCTGACGCTGGGTGTGGCGATCTTGCTGCTGGTCAGCCTGTGGCGCGGCCGCACCACAGCCGCGCCGGCGGCCCTGCAGGACATCCAGGTCTATCGCGACCAGTTGACCGAGGTCGACCGCGACCTTGCCCGGGGAACGCTGGGCGAAACCGAAGCGCAGCGGCTGCGGACCGAGATCGCGCGCCGACTTCTGGCGGCCGACAAGACCTTGACCACCGACAAACCGGCCGCATCCGCCGGCTCGGGCAAGACGTCGCTGGTCGTCTCGACCGTTCTGCTGGTTGCCGCCGGCCTGGCAGCGCTGGCGGTCTATCGCCAGACCGGGACCCCCTGGTATCGCGACATGCCGCTTGAGCGTCGCCTGGCCGAACTGGATGCGAACCTTGCGTCCCGTCCGTCGCAGGCGGACTATCTTGCTTCGGCGGGCCGTCCCATCGACACCGCGGCGGCGGCGAAGATCGCGGCGGACCTGGCAGCCGAATCAGACCCTGCCGCCCTGAAGGCGGCCTCCGAGACCCATTATGCGGCCGGCGACTTCCGCGCGGCGGCCCTGGCAATGCAGCGCTACATCGAGGTCATGGGCGACCAGGCGACTTCGTATGACCACGTCAGCCTGGCCGTTGCCCTGGTGGCCGAAGCCGACGGCTACATCTCGCCCGAGACCGAGGCCGCGTTGCGCGCGGCGCTGAAGCTGGACATGGGCAACGAAGTGGCGCTGTTCCTGGTTGGTGACCTGTTCATGCAGGGCCGACGCTTCGACCGGGCCTTCGAGTTCTGGCGGCCCATCGCCGAATTCGGCAACCCGGAGGCGCCCTGGGTGATGGCCGCGCGCGAAAGGATCGAAACCGTCGCGGAACTGGCCGGCATCCGCTATCGCCTGCCGGACGGCGCTGCCGCCCAGGACCCGGCCGGTCCTGACATGGCGGCTGTGGCCGGGATGAGCCCCGAAGAGCAGCAGGCGATGGTCGAGGGCATGGTTGCCCAGCTGTCCGAGCGTCTGGCCAGCGAAGGCGGCACGGCGGCGGAATGGGCCCGGCTGATCACCTCGCTTGGCGTCCTGGGGCGCGTCGAAGAGGCCCAGGCGATCTATGACGAGGCGAAAGAGCGGTTTGCCGGTCGCACGGAGGATCTGGCCACGCTGACCGAGGCCGCCGGGGTAGCCGGCGTGACGCCGTGATCTGCGCCGACCTCGCGGCTTACGCCGCAACGCTTCCCGGCAGCGGCGCCCTGGCTGGCCTGGACCTGGGCGAAAAGACCATCGGCGTGGCGCTGTCCGATCTGCGCCGGTCGGTCGCGACGCCCGCAACGGTGATCCGCCGGGTCAAGTTCACCGCCGATGCCGAGGCGCTGCTGGCGCTGCTGGCCGCGCGCGGGGTCTGCGGCATCGTGCTGGGCCTGCCCTTGAACATGGATGGCAGCGAGGGGCCGCGCGCGCAATCGACCCGCGCCTTCGCCCGCAACCTGGAGCGGATGACCGACCGGCCGATGGCGTTCTGGGACGAGCGGCTTTCGACAGTTGCGGCCGAACGAGCGCTGTTGGAGGCGGATGCGTCGCGAAAGCGTCGCAAAGAGGTGATCGATGCGGTGGCGGCCGGCTATATCCTGCAAGGCGCGCTGGATCGTCTGGCGCGGATCGGGCAAGAGCGGGGCGGATCGTGAAGGATGACGTCTGGGCACGCGACGAAATCCAGTCGCCCTGCGTGAAGCTCTGCGTCGTGCATCCCGAAGCACGGCTCTGCGTCGGCTGCTACCGCACGATCGAGGAAATCTCGGTCTGGTCGCGGCTGTCGCACGAGGCGCGCGCCGCTTTGATGGCCGAACTGCCCGGCCGCGCCGACCGCCTGCAGAAACGCCGCGGTGGCCGCAACGGACGGCTGGACCGGTCCGACGGATGATCTGATGGCGCGCCCGCGGGCGGGCGCAGGCCTTCTGCCGCGTCGTCGCCTTGCAGGCTCCTCCTCAGGCGGGGGCTCCGCCCCCGTCTTCGCGTGCCGCGAAGACCCCCCCGGGGTATTTGCGCCAAGATGAAGTCCATGCCGTTGCATCCTGGCTTGAATGCCCCCCGCGCGGAGCGCATCGCCCGGCAGGTTGGTGCGCCCGGGTCAGGGCCGCGCGAGCCAGTCCTGAACCGATGGCAGGCAAGGCCGGAAGTAGGCGATGATGCGACCGGGTGCAGGGGCCGTGGCGTCCGGCTCCCAGGGTGCAACGCCATGGATCGTCAGGCGGTGCAGCAGGATCGCCTCGCCCGGAAGGGCCGGCAGCTCGACTCGCCGGCAGCGACGGAACACCTCGGCGCGCGCGGCCTTGTAGGCGTCGGTCAGGTCGACACCGCCCCACAGGTCCGGGTCGTGCCCGGCCAGGGTTGCCTGCAAGGCAGCGCGCAAGATTGCAGGGCTGCCCTCCCAGACCACCAGGGGCGAGGCCGCTGCCCCGCATTCGTTCAGCGGCAGCCCCAGTACCCAGGCATGCGGTTCCTTGATCTGCCGCTGGCGGTCGGGACCTGTGGGCAGCGGGCCGTCAAGATGCGCCGCATCGCGACGCAGGCGAAAGCCGAAGGCGGCCTCGTCCTCGCCCGCCCAGGGGCGCGGATAGCCGGGCCGGACAGTGGAAAGCTGTGCCCGGTGCAGCGGAACGGGCGTCAGCGGCAGGCTGGCCCAGGGAAACGGCGCATCCCCCATACGCCCGTCCGGTCCGTTCGGCAGCGCGTCCACGCCGACGAACCAGGTTTCGCCGCATCGCCAGGGCTCGGGGCTGGCAGCGATGGCCGCTTCGGCCACTGGCAGGGCGGCCGCGGCCCAGGCGGCGATCGCGGGGTCGGGGCCGATCCGCAGCCAGCCGCTTTCAACGGTCACCAGATCACCTTGCGCAGCATGTTCAGCGCCACAAGCGTCAGGAACACCGCAAAGGCGCTTTTCAGGGGCTTGGGGTTCATCTCATGTGCCAGCCGCACACCCCAGGGCGTGGTCAACAGCGTGGTGCCGATGACCACCAGGAAGGCCGGCAGGTTCACCGCCCCCAGCGTCCAGGGCGGGGCCTGCGCGACATTCACCACCAGAAAGCCCAGCACCGCCGGCACCGCGATCAGCACGCCGAAGCCCGAGGCGGTGGCGACCGCACGGTGGATCGGCATGCCGAACAGCGTCATCAGCGGCACCCCGAAGGTGCCGCCGCCAATGCCCATCAGCGCCGAGAAGAACCCCACCGCCGACGCCAGCGCCCCGCGCAGCGGTTGCCCCGGCATCGCATCGCCAAGCCGCGCAGTGTCGCGGCCGAAGGCCATCCACAGGCCCGCCAGCCCGGCCAGCGCGCCGAACACCACTTGCAGCGCCGCCGAAGGCACCCGGGCAGCGACAAACACGCCCAGAGCAGAGGCCCCCACCAGCCAGGGCGCCCAGCTCCGCAGCACCTCCCAGTCGACCGCCCCCTTGCGGTGATGCGACGAGACAGAGCGGATCGAGGTCACCACGATGGTGGCCAGCGAGGTCGCAACGCAGACCTGCATGACCTGGCCGCCGCCATATCCCAGTGCACCAAAGGCGTAGAAGAAGGCCGGCACCAGCACGATGCCGCCCCCGACGCCCAAGAGCCCACCGATCACCCCGGCAAAACCGCCGATCACGATCAGGGCAATCAGCAGCGGGATCAGTGTCGAAAGCTCGGGCAGCGGCATTGGCCTTGGTCCTTTGGCGGCAAGCGTCTTCCCCGTCTATCCCCTTGCACAGGTCGGGCGCCAGCCGGGAAACGACGCCGATCAGGCGGCCCGCGCCGCCCCCGCCACACGGTCAAGCGCGGCGAGCAGCACCTCCGGTCCTGCCCCTTCGCGCGCGCCCTCGACCGAGAGCACCTGCCGCCAGGCCTTGGCCCCGGGCTGGCCGTGAAACAGGCCCAGCATGTGACGGGTGACCTGGTGCAGCCGCCCGCCACCGGCCAGATGTGCCTGAACATAGGGCAGCATGGCCCGAACCACCGCGTCCGGGGCGGGGGCGAAGGGGTCGCCCCACAGCGCATCGGCTCCGATCAGCACCCGGCCCGGATCGTGATAGGCGGCCCGGCCGATCATCACGCCGTCCAGGCCGCGGGCCAGCAGGTCGCGCGCCTGGTCCAGGGTGGTGACCCCGCCGTTGAGGCAGATCGTCAGCTCGGGAAACCGCGTCTTCATGCGCAGGACAAGGCCGTAGTCCAGCGGCGGAATATCGCGGTTCTGCTTCGGCGACAGGCCCTGCAGCCAGGCCTTGCGGGCGTGGATCACGAAGTGGCGTACCCCAGCTTCGGCCACCGTCTCAAGAAACCGCGGCAGCACCGCCTCGGGGTCCTGATCGTCCACCCCGATCCGGCATTTCACCGTCACCGGCACCGGGCTTTCGGCCGCCATCGCCGCCACGCATGCGGCCACCAGACCGGGGCGTTCCATCAGCACCGCCCCGAAGCAGCCCGACTGCACCCGGTCCGAGGGGCAGCCGCAGTTCAGGTTCACCTCGTCATGGCCCCAGTCCCGGGCCAGCCGCACGGCGGCCGCCAGTTCGGCCGGATCAGAGCCGCCCAGTTGCAGCGCCACCGGATGTTCCCTGGCACTGAAGTCCAGCAGGCGGGCCACCGGGCCATGAACGATGGCCGCCGAGGTCACCATCTCGGTATACAGCATCGCCCGCCGCGTCATCAGCCGGTGAAAGAACCGGCATTGGCGGTCGGTCCAGTCCATCATCGGCGCGACGGAGAGGCGGTGCGGTTGCTCTGTCGTCATTCCCTGATCCGCAAGCGGGTCCGGGCGATGACCTGTCGTCCGCGCCCGGCTGTCCCGATTCAGCGCAGTGATACCGCAGGTTCCGGATCGCCACCACCGCGAAGCCAGGCCGCCGCAGGTATGGCCGCAGGTTAACCGGACGGAGCCCTGTCCCAGGCGGGCCGGCGCTTGCCGAAGAAGGCGGCGATGCCTTCGGCGGCCTCAGGCGCCTCCCAGGCATCGGCCAGGGCCGTGATGCTGGCTTCGACAGCGGCCTCGGTGGTGCCGCCCTGGCCGAGTTGCCGGGCCAGCCGCTTGGCGGCGGCCACGGCACCGGGAGCGGTGGCAAGGTAGGGCGAGGCTTCCTCGATGGCCGCCTGGGCCAGGTCGGCCGTGGCAACGATCCGGGCGACGAGGCCCAGGTCGCGGGCCTCGGCCGCGCCGAACAGGCGGGCGGAAAAGAACACGCGGCGCGCGCGGCCCTCGCCCATTCGGGCTATGACGTAGGGCCCGATGGTGGCCGGGATCAGGCCAAGGCGGGTTTCGGTCAGGCCGAACCGGGCGTCTTCGGCGGCGACGACGGTGTCGCAGACCGCAGCCAGGCCGACGCCGCCGCCATAGGCCCCGCCCTGGACAGCGCCGATCAGCGGCTGAGGCAACTCGTTCAGGGCCTTGAGCATGTCGGCCAGTTTCCGGGCCTCGCTCATGCGGGTGGCACGGTCGGCGGCAATCTGGGCGCGCATCCAGTCAAGGTCGCCGCCGGCGCAAAACACGTCGCCAGCGCCGGACAGGATCACCGCCCGCCAGTCACGGCGCGGCGCGGCGGCAGCCGCAAAGGCGGTCAGGTCGGCGATCATCTGTGCCGAGAGGGCGTTGCGCTTGTCGGGGCGGTTGAGGGCGAGATGCACGATGCCGCTGGCGTCGGCCGTGACGGAAAGGGTCTCGTAGGTCATGACGGTCCTCTCAGTCCGCGGGCGAAGGCGGCGGCTTCGGCCAGCCGGTCGCGGTCCAGCCCGGTGTCCAGGCCCCGGGCGGCCAGGTGGGCGGCAACCGCTTCGGTCGCCACGTTGCCGGCCGCGCCGGGGGCATAGGGGCAGCCGCCCAGCCCGCCGACCGAGGCATCGAACACCCGCAGCCCGGCGTCGAGCGCCACGTCGATATTGCGCAACGCCAGGCCGCCGGTGTCATGGAAATGCCCGGCCAGCCGGTCGGCGGGCACCGCCTGGATGACCTCGGCCAGCAGGACGCGCACCCGGTCCGGCTGGCCGCGGCCCAGCGTCTCGCCCAGCGAGATTTCGTGGCACCCCAGCGCGAAAAGATCGGCGGCCACGCGGGCAACGGCAAGCGGGGCGACGGGGCCGTCGAAGGGGCAGTCGGTGACCACCGACACATAGCCGCGCAATGGCAGGCCATCGGCGGCGGCGGCCTCGGCGACAGGGCGGAACCGGTCCAGGCTTTCGGCGATGGAGGCGTTCAGGTTGGCGCGCGAGAACCCTTCCGAGGCGGCGGCGAAGATCGCCACCTCGTCGGCCCCGGCGGTTCGGGCGGCCCGATATCCCTGAAGGTTGGGCGTCAGTACGGCATAGCGCAGGCCGGCGCGGCGCGGGATGCCGGCCATGACCTCGGCCGCGTCGGCCATCTGCGGCACCCATTTCGGGCTGACGAAGCTGGTGGCCTCGATCCGGGCAAAGCCGCAATCGGCCAGCATCCGGATCAGCGCGATCTTGTCGGCGGCCGGGATCAGCCGCTTTTCGTTCTGCAACCCGTCGCGCGGGCCGACCTCGTAGATCTCGACCCGATCAGTCATTCGGCATCTCGTAGAAATCCCGGGAGTAAAGGCTGTCGCCGTCCTGCGTCAGGGCGCGGGCATAGGCCGGGCGGGCGCGCATCCGGTCCCGGTAGGCGGCGAGGGCCGGGTAGGCATCGGCGCGGACGAAGCGGAACAGGGCGTCCAGGTTGAAGCCGAAGGCACAGTCGGCGGCGGAGAATTCGGAGAGGATCGTCTCTCGGCCCGTCAGATGGGCCTCCAGCGCCTGCATGGTCAGGGCCAGGCGCTTCGTCTCCAGCCGGATGAGGGCAGGAGAACGGGCCTCGGGCGGGCGCAGGAAGATGTGCTGGATGTTCAGCGCCTGCACGATGTTGGCCTGCGTCTCGGCAAACGCCAGCCATTGCAGGAAGGCCGCGCGGTCGGCGGCCCCCGGTTGCGGGGCCAGCCGGCGCTCGCGCTCGGTCAGCAGTTGCAGGATGGCGGTGGATTCGAAGATCGTCTCGCCGTCCAGATCCAGGGCTGGAACCCGGCCGGCGGGAGACAGTGCGCGAAACTCGGGCGTGCGCAAAGAGCCGTCGGTCAGCGACCACGGGCGCACCTCATAAGGCAGGCCCAGTTCCTCGAGCAGCCACAGCACCCGGAACGACCGCGATCCGGGAACGTGGTGCAGGCGGATCATGCCTCTTCCTCCAGCCGGATCAGAGGTGCCCCGGCTTCGATCTGAGCCCCGGGGGTGCAAAGAACCTCGGCCACCACGCCGTGGCGGGCGGCGCGCAGGCAATGCTCCATCTTCATCGCCTCCAGCACGCAGAGCGCATCGCCCGCCTTGACGGCCTGACCGGGGGAAACCTCGACCGAACGGACAAGGCCCGGCATCGGGGCCAGGGTCACACCCGAAGCAGCGCCGGCAGAGGCGTCGCGGGCCAGCGGGTCGTGCAGTCGGAAGCTGGCAGCGCGGCCGGGGGCGAAGACATGAATTCCCTCGGCTTCGACCACCGTCAGGGCGAGGCCAAGGTCCCAGCCGCCGGCCGTGCGGCGGGCGGTCAGGGTCTCGCCATGGGTTTCGATCAGGGCGGTGTCGGGGGGGACAAGGGTGACGCGGCCTTCAAGGCCCTCCAACGCCACCCGATGGGTCAGCGGCACCCAAAGGGAGAAACCCGCAAGCCGGTCTTCGGGCAGGCGCGCGGCCCATAGCAGGGCAGCCGCCGCCATCGCGCGGTCGGTGGCGTCGGGCGCGCGCGGGGCGGTCAGGGCAGCCAGATCGCGCTCGATCAGGCCGGTGTCCACCTGTCCGGCGGCAAAGCCGGGATGGCGCGACAGGGCGCCCAGGAAGGCAAGGTTGGTCACCGTGCCCGCCACCTGCGTGTCGTCCAGCGCGCGGGACAGCCGGGAAAGCGCGATGTCGCGGGTGGGTCCTTGGGTGATGATCTTGGCGATCATCGGGTCATACCAGGGGCTGATGCCGTCGCCGCTGCGCACCCCGGTGTCGGCGCGGGCGCCAGGCGGGAAGGCCAGATGCGCCAGCCGGCCGGTCGCGGGCAGAAAGCCCGCCGGCACATCCTCGGCATAGAGGCGGGCCTCGAAGGCGTGGCCGTTGATCGACAGTTGGTCCTGTCGCAGCGGCAGGGGTTCGCCGGCGGCGACGCGCAGTTGCCATTCCACCAGGTCGATGCCAGTGATCGCCTCGGTGACCGGGTGTTCGACCTGCAGGCGGGTGTTCATCTCCATGAACCAGAAGCGGTCCTCGCGCAGGCCATCGCTGCCGTCGACGATGAACTCGACGGTGCCGGCGCCGCGGTAGCCGATGGCCTCGGCGGCGCGCACCGCGGCTGCGCCCATGGCGGCGCGCATCTCGGGCGTCATGCCCGGCGCGGGAGCCTCTTCGATGACCTTCTGGTGGCGGCGTTGCAGGGAACAGTCGCGCTCGAACAGGTGGACGGCGTCCTGCCCGTCACCGAAGACCTGCACCTCGATGTGGCGGGGGGCGAGGATGTATTTCTCGATCAGCACGGCGTCGTTGCCGAAGGCGCCGGCGGCCTCGGCGCGCGCGGATTTCAGGGCGGCTGCGAAGTCCTCGGGCCGGTCCACCCGCCGCATCCCCTTGCCGCCACCGCCAGCGACGGCCTTGATCAGAACCGGATAGCCGATGGCATCGGCGGCGCCGGCCAGATGCTCGGGGTCCTGGTTGCTGCCATGATAGCCGGGAACGACCGGCACACCCGCCTCGGCCATCAACCGCTTGGCAGCGTCCTTCAGGCCCATGGCGCGGATGGCGGCGGCGGAGGGGCCGATGAACACCAGCCCGGCAGCTTCGACCGCCTCGACGAAATCGGGGTTCTCGGACAGAAAGCCGTAGCCGGGGTGAATCGCCTCGGCGCCGGTCGCCAGTGCGGCGGCGATGATCGCGTCACCGCGCAGGTAGCTGTCGGCGGGCCGCGGGCCGCCGATCGGCACCGCGGCATCGGCCATCGCCACATGCCGCGCACCCGCGTCGGCGTCGGAATGGACGGCGACACAGGCAATGCCCATCCGGCGGGCCGTCGCGATGACCCGGCAGGCGATCTCGCCCCGGTTGGCGATCAGGATCTTGCGGAACATCCCCTAGCCTCCAAAATCCTCGACCATCTCGAACCGCTCGCAGATCATTTCCACGCCGGGATCGAAGGCGCCCATGCGGGCGAAGTAGCGGGCATAGCCGCGCTGCCAGTCCTGCAGATCGGCGAATTCTCGCTGCGGCGGCACGCGCGCGGCATCCATGTCGGCATAGCGCAGGCGCTCGACCGCCGTGGTGCGGGTGGCAAGTGCCGGGCGGCCCTGCCAGTCCAGCGCGATGTCGGTGCGGCCAACCTCGGGCGCGGGTTCGGCCTTCGAGAACTCGGCAAGCGCGGCGCAGGTGGCGGTTTTCCTGCCCGCCCGCATGAGGGCCAGGATCTCGGCGTTCAGTGCGGCACTGTCGCCGGGGCGGTCGGTCGCGGCGCCGGGGTGGCGGGCCAGGGCATCGTCCAGGGTCATGGCATCACATCCGGAACACGCCGAAGCGGGTTTCCCCGATGGGCGCGTTCAGGCTGGCCGACAGCGACAGCGCCAGCACCTCGCGCGTCTTCCTGGGATCGACGATGCCGTCGTCCCACAGCCGGGCACTGGCATAAAGCGGGTGCGACTGGCGGTCGAACATCTCCAGCGTCGGACGTTTGAACTCGGCCTCTTCCTCAGGGCTCCACACCCCCCCTGCCCGCTCGATCCCGTCGCGCTTGACCGTCGCCAGCACCCCGGCGGCCTGCTCTCCGCCCATCACCGAGATGCGCGAATTCGGCCAACTCCAGAGGAACCGGGGGCTGTAGGACCGCCCCGCCATGCCATAATTCCCTGCGCCGAAGGACCCACCGACCAGCATCGTGATCTTCGGCACGGCGGTGGTGGCGACCGCGGTCACCATCTTGGCGCCATGCCGGGCGATGCCCTCGTTTTCATATTTCCGGCCGACCATGAAGCCAGTGATGTTCTGCAGGAACACCAGCGGAATGCCGCGCTGACTGCACAGCTCGATGAAATGCGCGCCTTTCTGCGCGCTTTCCGAAAACAGCACGCCGTTGTTGGCCACAATCCCCACCGGCCAGCCCATCACATGGGCAAAGCCGGTCACCAAGGTCTCGCCGAACCGGGCCTTGAATTCGTCGAAGCGGCTGCCGTCCACCACGCGGGCGATCACCTCGCGGATGTCATAGGGCGTGCGCAGGTCGGCCGGCACCACGTCGAGCAGTTCGTCCGGGTCATGGGCCGGCGCTTCAGGCGACTGGCGCGGGGCGGGGTTCACCCCGCCTCCCCCCAGACTCCCCACCGCCCGCCGCGCCAGCGCCAGCGCATGCGCATCGTCCTCGGCCAGATAGTCCGCCACGCCGGACAGCCGGGTATGGACTTCGCCGCCGCCCAGATCCTCGGCGGTGACAACCTCGCCGGTCGCCGCCTTCACCAGCGGCGGACCGGCCAGGAAGATCGTCCCCTGCTCGCGCACGATGATCGAGACATCGGACATCGCCGGCACATAGGCCCCGCCGGCGGTGCAAGACCCCATGACGACGGCGATCTGGGCGATGCCCGCAGCACTCATCTGCGCCTGGTTGTAGAAGATGCGGCCGAAGTGGTCGCGGTCGGGGAAAACCTCGTCCTGGTTGGGCAGGTTGGCGCCGCCGCTGTCCACCAGATAGACGCAAGGCAGGCGGCACTCGGCCGCAATCTCCTGCGCGCGGAGGTGCTTTTTCACCGTCATCGGGTAATAGGTGCCGCCCTTCACGGTGGCGTCGTTGGCCAGCACCATGACCTCACGCCCCATCACCCGGCCGATGCCGGCAATCAGCCCCGCACAGGGTGCCGCGCCGTGATACATGCCATGCGCCGCCGTGGCGCCGATCTCAAGGAAGGCGGACCCCGGGTCCAACAGCCCCGCCACCCGCTCGCGCGGCAACAGCTTGCCGCGCGCCGCATGCCGCGCCCGCGCCTGCTCACCGCCGCCCGCCGCGGCATGCTCGGCCGCCGTGCGCACCTGATCCAGCAGCGCCAGATGCGCCGCCCGATTGACCCGGGCGGCTTCGGTTCCCGCAATGTGCCGCGATGCCAGTTTCATGCGCCCATCGCCGCCATGAGTTCGCGCCCGATCAGCATGCGCCTGATCTCGCTGGTGCCCGCGCCGATCTCCATCAGCTTGGCGTCGCGGAACAGCCGGCTGACCACCGAATCCGCCAGGAACCCCGCCCCGCCCAAAGCCTGCACCGCCTGGTGCGCCTGCACCATCGCCTGTTCGCTGGCGTAAAGCACCGCACCGGCGGCATCGGCCCGGGTGACCTGGCCGCGGTCGCAGGCGCGCGCCACCTCATAAACATAGGCCCGCGCGGTGTTCATCGCCACATACATGTCGGCGATCTTGCCTTGCATCAGCTGGAAGTTCCCCACCGGCTGACCGAACTGCTGGCGGGTGGCGACATAGGGCATCACCTCGTCCAGGCAGGCCGCCATGATGCCCAGCCCGATCCCGGCCAGCACCACGCGCTCATAGTCGAGCCCCGACATCAGCACCCGCACGCCCTTGCCCTCAAGGCCCAGCACGTTTTCGAACGGCACCTCGACGTTGTCGAACACCAGTTCGGCCGTGTTCGAGCCGCGCATCCCCAGCTTGTCGAAATGCGGGCTGGTCGAGAAGCCCTTCATCGTCCGCTCGACGATGAAGGCGGTGATGCCCTTCGCCCCCGCGTCGGGGTCGGTCTTGGCATAGACCACCAGCGTGTCGGCATCGGGGCCGTTGGTGATCCAGTACTTGTTGCCCTTCAGCACATAGAAACCGTCGCGCCGCTCGGCCCGCAACTTCATCGACACCACGTCCGACCCCGCGCCGGGCTCCGACATCGCCAGCGCGCCCACCGCCCGGCCCGCCATCAGCGGCGGCAGATACTTCTGCTTCTGCGCCTCGGTGCCGTTCAGCTTGATCTGGTTGACGCACAGGTTGGAATGCGCGCCGTAGGACAGGCTGACGCTGGCCGAGGCCCGCGCCAGTTCCTCGACCACCACGGTATGCGCCAGATAGCTCATTCCGGCGCCGCCGTATTGCTCGGGCACGGTGATGCCCAGCAGGCCCAGGTCGCCCATCTCGGCCCAAAGCTCGTTCGGAAAGACGTTGCTGCGGTCCACCTCGGCGGCCATCGGCTTCACCCGCTCCTGCGCCCATTTGTGGACCATGTCACGAAGCGCGGCGACGTCCTCGCCCAGGTCGAAGTTCAGCGTGGCGTGGAACATCTCGTCACCTCACTTGGGGGCCATGCGAAGGGCGCCGTCCAGACGGATCACCTCGCCGTTCAGCATCGGGTTTTCCAGGATATGGCGCACCAGCGCCGCATATTCCGCCGGCTCGCCCAGGCGCGAGGGGAAGGGGACCGAGGCGCCCAGGCTGTCCTGCACCTCGGGCGGCAGCCCGGCCATCATCGGGGTGCGGAAGATGCCCGGCGCCACGGTCATCACCCTTATGCCGTGCCGCGCCAGTTCCCGCGCCATCGGCAGGGTCATCGCCACCACGCCGCCCTTGGACGCCGCATAGCCCGCCTGGCCGATCTGCCCGTCATAGGCCGCGATCGAGGCGGTCATCACGATCATCCCCCGCTCGCCGCCTGCGTCGGGCGCATTGCCGGCCATCGCGGTGGCGGCAAGGCGGGCCATGTTGAAGGTGCCGATCAGGTTTACCGTGACCGCCCGCGTGAACAGGTCCAGCCGGTGCGGCCCGTCGCGGCCCACCACCCGCTCGCCCGGGGCGATCCCGGCGCAGCAGACCAGTCCGCGCAGGCTGCCCAGAGATTGCGCCAGCGCCACCGCCGCCTGCCCGTCCGCCTCCGACGCCACGTCGCAGCGCAGGAACCCTGCGCCCAAGGCCTGTGCCGCCGCCTCGCCCGCCTCGGGGTTCAGGTCGGCCAGCACCACCCGAGCGCCGGAGGCGACCAGCATCTCGGCCGTCGCAAGGCCAAGGCCCGAGGCGCCGCCGGTGACGATGAAAACGCCGTCGATCTTCATTGCCTCACCTGTTCCGGAACGCCGGCTTGCGCTTTTCGGCAAAGGCGGCCATGCCCTCGGCGCGGTCGTCGAGCGCGAAGGTCGAATGGAAGATCCTCCGTTCCACCACCAGCCCCTCGGCCAAGGTGGTCTCGAAGGCCCGGTTCACCGCGTCCTTGGCCATGGCCACCACCGGCGCCGACAGACCGGCGATCCCCTCGGCCACCCGCAGCGCCTCGGCCACCAGGGTGTCGGCCGGCACCACCCGGCTGACAAGACCGCATTGCGCCGCCTCGGTCGCATCCATCAGCCGGCCGGTCAGCACCATCTCCATGGTCTTGGACTTGCCAACGAACCGCGCCAGGCGTTGCGAGCCGCCCATGCCCGGGATGGTGCCCAGCTTGATCTCGGGCTGGCCGAACTTCGCCGTGTCGGCGGCCAGGATGAAATCGCACATCATCGCCAGTTCGCAGCCGCCGCCCAGGGCATAGCCGGCCACCGCCGCGATGATCGGCTTGCGGCGCCCCGTCAGCAGACCCCATTCCGCGAACATGTCGCTGGCCGCCACGTCCTGGAAGGTCAGCGTCAGCATCTCCTTGATGTCCGCCCCGGCGGCAAAGGCCCGGTCCGAGCCGGTCAGCACCACACAACCGATGTCCTCGTCGGCGTCCGCCTCGGCCGTCACCGCGATCAGATCGCGCGCCACCTGGGCGTTCAGCGCATTCAGCGACTCGGGCCGGTTCAGCCGCACCAGCAGCACCCGGCCATGGCGTTCGGTCAGCAGGGTTTCATGGGTCATGCCATGGCGCTCCCCTTCACCCCGGTCAGCACCTCGAAGATGGCCGAGAAGTCGCGGTTGCCCTGCCCGGCCTTGTCCATCGCCTCGTAAAGCTGTGTCGCCGCGGCGCCGAGCGGCGTGTTCGCCCCGGCGCCCGTGGCCGCGGCCTGCGAAAGCCGCAGGTCCTTGAGCATCAGCGCCGCCGCGAAGCCGGGCTTGTAGCTGTTGTTCGCGGGCGAGGTCGGCACCGGGCCGGGAACCGGGCAATAGGTTGTCAGGCTCCAGCATTGCCCCGAGGATTTCGAGGCCACATCGAACATCGCCTGCCGCGACAGGCCCAGCCGGTCGGCCAGACCGAAGGCCTCGCTGACGGCGATCATCGAAATCCCCAGGATCATGTTGTTGCAGATCTTGGCCGCCTGCCCCGCCCCCGCCTCGCCGCAATGGGTGCGGGCCTTGCCCATCGCCGCCAGCAGCGGTTCGGCTCGGGCATAGGCTTCCCCCGATCCGCCGGCCATGAAGGTCAGCGTCGCCGCCGTGGCCCCGCCGACCCCGCCGGACACCGGGCAGTCCAGCGACACCAGCCCCGCCGCCGCCGCCATCGCATGCGCCTTGTGGCAGCTGTCAATGTCCACCGTCGAGCAATCGACGATCAGCGCGCCGGCAGTCATCGCCGGAACAACCTCGACCCAGACCAGCTGCATGATCGGCCCCGAGGGCAGCATGGTGACCACCGCCTCGGCGCCCCTTGCGGCTTCGGCCGCGGTTGCGGCCAGCGTCACGCCGCCCGCCTGGGCCGCCGTGCGCGCGGCCAGCGTGGTGTCAAATCCCTGCACGCGGAACCCCGCCTTGACCAAGTTCAGGGCCATCGGAAGCCCCATGTTGCCCAGACCGATGAAACCCACGGTCATGCTCATGTCGTCCCTCCTTGCGCCGGGAACACCCGGTCTGCCGTCACCTGCAATGCCTGATCCACCCAGCCGTCCGAGACCTCGGCCAGCCTGTCCGGCGCCCATTTTGGCGCCCGGTCCTTGTCGATGATCGCCGCGCGGATGCCTTCATAGAAGTCATGCCCAACCACCAGCGCCCGTGCCGCAGCGTATTCCAGTTCCAGCGCGTTCTCCAGCCGCAGGGCCGCGCGCCCCAGCCGGTTCAGCCGCAGCGCCAGCTTCAGCGCGGTCGGCGATTTCGCCTGCAGGTCGGCCAGGGTGGCGGCGGCAAACTCGCCCGGCTCGGCCTGCAGCGCGGCGATGATCTCTTCGACGCGATCAAAGCGGAAGCAGCGGTCGATCAGGGCCTTGTGGGGTGCAAGCGAGGCCGGGCCGACAGGCTTGGCCAGGCCCAGAAGGCAGGAGGCGACGCCGGCGCGCCCCGCATCGGCCGGCAGCCCGGCCAGCGCGCGGACCAGCAGGCCCAGGTTGGCGGCCGGAAGGAAATGGTCGGCAAAGCCCAGCAGGATTGCGTCCGAAGCCCCCAGGATGCGCCCGGTCAGGCCCATCCAGGCGCCCAGTTGCCCCGGCGCCCGCGGCAAGAGCCAGGTCGCGCCCACATCGGGCACGAAACCGATGCCACATTCCGGCAGCGCGATTTTCGACCGCTCGGTCACCACCCGGAATGCCGCATGCGCCGAGATGCCGATGCCGCCGCCCATCACCAGGCCATCCATGACCGCCACGAAGGGCTTGGCGCAACGGGCGATGCGGGCATCCAGCCGGTATTCGTCGCGCCAGAAGGCCATCGACAGGCCGTCGGTGACCCGCGGCGCCTCGTAAAGGCTGCGAATGTCGCCGCCGGCGCAAAGCCCGCGGTCGCCCTCGCCGGTCAGCAGGATCGCCGCCACGTCGGGATCGGCCTCCAGCGCGGTCAGGGCGGCGTCCATCCCCCGCACCATGCCATGCGTCAACGCGTTGATCGCGGCGGGGCGGTTCAGCCGCAGCCGCGCCAGCGATCCGACCCGTTCGACGATCAGCTCTTCCATTTCAGGCCCCACCCTCAGGCCTCCGTCAGGATCGACCGAGCGATGATCAGCCGCATGATCTCGTTGGTGCCTTCCAGGATCTGATGCACCCGCAGGTCGCGGACGATCTTCTCGACGCCATAGTCGGCCAGATATCCATAGCCACCATGCATCTGCAGCGCGCGGTTGGCCACGTCGAAACCGGCATCGGTGACATGCCGCTTGGCCATGGCACAGAGCCGGGTCGCGTCGGGCGCCTTGGCATCCAGCGCCGAGGCCGCGCGCCACAGGAAGGTGCGGCAGACCTCGAGGTCGGTCGCCATTTCCGCCAGCGCGAATTGCAGCGCCTGGAAGTCAGAGAGCCTGTGCCCGAAGGCGCGGCGGTCCTGCATGTAGGCCAGGGCCTTGTCGAAGGCCGCCTGCGCGCCGCCCAGCGAGCAGGCCGCAATCGAGGTGCGGCCGCCGTCCAGCGCCTCCATCGCCAGTCGGAAGCCGGCCCCCTCCGGGCCCAGCATCGCCTCGGCCGGGACCTTCACCCGGTCCAGGCTGACGGTCCGGGTCGGCTGGGCATTCCAGCCCATCTTCCTTTCATTCGCGCCGAACGACAGGCCTTCCGCCCCCTTTTCCACCAGGAAGGCGGAAATTCCCTTCGGCCCCGGCCCGCCGGTCCGCGCCATCACGACGTAAAGGTCGGTCTCGCCGGCGCCCGAGATGAACATTTTCTGCCCGGTCAGCACGAACCCCGCGCCGTCGCGGTCGGCCCGCGTGGTCAGCGCCGCCGCATCCGAGCCGCAGCCGGGTTCGGTCAGGCAATAGCTGGCCAGCCGCTCTCCCGCGCAGAGCGCCGGCAGCAGCTGCGCCTTCTGCGCGGCGCTGCCGTGGCGGTCGATCATCGTCGCCACCATGTTGTGGATCGACAGATAGGCCGAGATCGCCGGGCAGCCCAAGGCCAGCGCCTCGTAGATCAGCACGCTTTCCAGCCGCCCCAGCCCGCTGCCGCCATGGGCTTCGTTGACCATGATCCCCCCCAGGCCCAGCGCCGCAGCCTGCCGGATCACCGGCACCGGAAAGTGCCGGTCGCGATCCCAGTCCAGCGCCCGGGGCGCGATGGCCTCCGCGGCAAAGCCGGTCGCCATTTCGCGGATCGCCGCCTGTTCGTTTGTCAACGAGAAATCCATTGCCTATCCCATCATTTCCACGGCAACCGCCGTGGCTTCGCCGCCGCCGATGCACAGGCTGGCAACCCCGCGACGCAGCCCACGCGCCCTGAGCGCAGCCAGAAGTGTCACCATGATCCGCGCGCCCGAGGCACCGATGGGGTGGCCCAACGCGCAGGCTCCGCCGTTGACGTTCACCGTCTCGGGCGGCAGGCCCAGATCGCGCATCGCCGCCATGGCGACCACGGCGAAGGCCTCGTTGATCTCGAACAGATCGACGTCCGCCGCGGTCCAGCCGGTCTTGTCGAAAAGGCTTTTCATAGCGCCGATGGGCGCGGTGGGGAACAGCCCCGGCCGGTCGGCAAAGCCGGCGTGGCCGACGATGCGGGCCAGCGGCGCAAGGCCGCGCGCCTGCGCTTCGACCTCGGTCATCAGCACCAGGGCGGCGGCGCCATCGCTGATCGAAGAGGAGTTTGCCGCGGTCACCGTGCCGCCGGGGCGGAAGGCCGGTTTCAGGTGCGGAATCTTCTCGGGGCGGGCCTGGCCGGGCTGTTCGTCCACCGTCACCACGGCGTCGCCTGCCTTGGCCTTGACCGTCACGCCCGCGATTTCCCCGGCAAAGGCGCCCGAGGCAATGGCCGCCCTGGCGCGGGCCAGCGACTGCAGCGCATAGGCATCCTGCGCCTCGCGGGTGAAGCCATAGGCCTCGGCGCAGTCCTCGGCGAAGGTGCCCATCAGGCGGCCCTTTTCGTAGGCATCCTCAAGGCCATCGAGAAACATGTGGTCCAGCACCCGGCCATGCCCCATGCGATAGCCCGCCCGCGCCCGGTCCAGGAGGTAGGGCGCATTCGACATGCTTTCCATGCCGCCCGCCAGCATCACCCGGGCCGACCCGGCCCGCAGCGCGTCATGCGCCAGCATCACCGTCTTCATCCCCGAGCCGCACATCTTGTTCACCGTGGTCGCGGGCACAGAGACCGGCACCCCCGCCGCCAGCGCTGCCTGCCGGGCCGGGGCCTGGCCCAGACCGGCGGGCAGGACGCAGCCCATCAGCACCTCGTCCAGATCGGCGCCGGCCACCCCCGCACGCTCCAGCGCGGCGCGGATCGCCACGGCGCCAAGCTCCGGTGCGGTCAGGCCGCAAAGCCCGCCCTGAAACCCGCCCATGGGCGTGCGCGCCGCCCCGACGATGACAATCGACCCCATGCCTTGCCTCATTCGTAACTGCGGCGATCCTCGATCACCTTGCCGTCATTGGGCAGCGCCCCCGGCGGCACCAGTTCCACCTGGCCGCGCATCTTCAGCGTCGCCACGATGCTGTCCTCGTAAAGCGCGGGGTTGTTCGCCCGCGTCTCGATCTGCACCGTCATCACGTCCATCTCGCCTTCGCGGCTGGCCACCACCCGGGCGCGGGCGATCTCGACATGGCGCGACACCAGCGCCTCGACCTGTTCGGGGCGGACGAACAGACCCTTGATCTTGGTGGTCTGGTCGGCGCGGCCCATCCAGCCCTTGATGCGCCGGTTGGTGCGTCCGCAGGGGCTGCTGCCCGGCAGGATGGCCGAAAGGTCGCCGGTGGCGAAGCGGATCAGCGGATAGTCGGGGTTCAGCGTGGTCACCACAACCTCGCCCACCTCGCCGTCCGGCACCGGGCGGTCCGAGCCGGGGCGGACGATTTCCACGATCACGCCCTCGTCGAGGATCAGCCCCTCCAGCGCGGGCGATTCATAGGCGACATTGCCCAGGTCGGCGGTGGCATAGGCCTGCAGGCAGGTGACCCCCCGGTCGGCGTACCATTGCCGAAGCGACGGGAACAGCGCCCCGCCCGAGACGGCAGCGCGGGTGATCGCCATCCGCTCTCCCATCTCCTGGGCCTTTTCCAGGATCACCTTCAGGTAATCGGGCGTGCCGGCATAGACGGTGGTGCCGACGTCCACTCCGGCGCGGACCTGCAACTCGGTCTGGCCGGTGCCGGCGGGCAGCACGCGCGCGCCCACCGCCCGCGCGCCGTTCTCGAAGATCATCCCGGCGGGTGTCAGATGGTAGCCAAAGCAGTTCTGCACGATGTCGGCCGTCCCGACCCCCAGCGCATGCAGGAACCGCCCCATCCGCCACCAGTCATGGCTGACGCCGCCAGGTTCGTAGATCGGCCCGGGCGACTGGAAATAGTGCACGATGTCGCCCACCGGCAGGCCGCCAAAGGGAGGCTGGGCCTTTTGCCGGGCGGACAGTTCTGCCTTGCGCAAGACCGGCAGCGTGGCGATGGCCGCAACGTCGGCCAACCGCGACAGGCCCTGGCGGGCAAGAATCGCGTTCAGCGCGGCCAACTGCGCCACCTCGCGGGCGTCTTGCGACCGGGTTTCCAGATCGTCGAAATGGGTCATCTCAAGGCCCTCCCCCTTCACGACAGCCACCGCTTGCGGCGGCGATAGCTGCGCACGTTGCGGAAGGAATTGCGGCCCTGGTCCGAAACGCCCAGGTAGAATTCCTTGACGTCGGGGTTTTCCCGAAGTTCGGCAGCGGGGCCATCCATCACCACCCGGCCGCTTTCCAGGATATAGCCGTAATGCGCATAGCGCAGGGCCACGTTGGTGTTCTGCTCGGCCAGCAGGAAGGTCACGCCTTCGGTTTCGTTCACCGCCTTCACGATCTGGAAAATCTGCTCCACCAGTTGCGGCGCAAGGCCCATCGAGGGCTCGTCCAGAAGGATGGTCTCGGGGCGCGACATCAGCGCGCGGCCGATGGCCACCATCTGCTGCTCGCCGCCCGACGTATACCCGGCCTGGCTCTTGCGCCGTTCCTTGAGCCGGGGGAAATGGCTGTAGACCATGTCAAGATCACGGGCGATCGCGGCCCGGCCATCCTTGCGGATATAGGCGCCGGTCAGCAGGTTTTCCTCGACCGTCAGGTGGCCGAAACAGTGGCGCCCCTCCATCACCTGGATCACGCCCTTCGCCACCAGATCGGCGGGCGACAGGTCCTGCACCCGCTCGCCGCGATAGGTGATGCGGCCCTTGGTGACCTCGCCGCGTTCCGAATGCAGCAGGTTGGAAATGGCTTTCAGCGTGGTCGTCTTGCCCGCGCCGTTGCCGCCCAGAAGCGCGGTGATGCCGCCCTTGGGGACCGACAGGCTGACACCTTTCAGGACGAGGATCACATGGTTGTAGATCACCTCGATGTTGTTGACCTCAAGCAGGGTCTCGGTCTTGCCGGCGTCGAGCATGGGATGCCCCAGTCAGGAAAAGTGCGGGGAACCCCGGCCCTGAACGGGCCGGGGAAGCGGTCGCGTGCGCTCAGTTGCAGCGCTCGGTGATGGCGTTTTCCGCCGCGAAGGCAGCCGAGTCGGCGGCAACCAGCGGGTCGATCACCTCGGTATCGGCGCCCAGCCAATCGGAGACGGCGTTCCACTTCTTGGTCGCCGCGTCCCATTGGAAGATCATCGCCGTGCCGGGACCGCCATGGTCGTCACAGGTGGCCTTGATCGGCTGGGCAAAGCCCGGCAGGCCCAGTTCGGCAAGCCGCGCTTCGGTCAGGTCCAGCGCCTCGAAGCCATCGCGCACCTCGGCCGGCGTCACCGCGGCATGGCCCGCGATCTCTTGCGACTTGCGGATCGCTTCCGAGATGACCATCGCCGCATACATGCCGCGGGAATACAGCACGTTGCCCGGGTTCGACCCGTCGCCTGCCGCCTTGCCGGCGTCATAGACGTACTTCTTCAGGTCGGTATAGACCGGATAGTCGGCGCCGGTGCCGTGGAAGCTGATCATCTTGTAGCCGTTGGCGGCATCGCCCGCGGGCACCACGTCGTTTTCCGAACCCGACCACCAGATGCCGTAGAAATGGTCCATCGGATACTGGATCGCCACGGCCTCCTGGATGGCCACCGCGTTCATCACGCCCCAGCCATACATGATGACATAGTCGGGCTTGTCGCGGCGGATCTGCAGCCACTGCGACTTCTGCTCCTGGCCGGGCGAATCGACGGGGATTTCCACCAGTTCGAAGCTGTGCTTAGCGGCCAGCGCCTGCAACGTGGCGATCGGCTCCTTGCCGTAGGCCGAGTTGTGGTAGATCAGCGCGATCTTCTTGCCCTCAAGGCTGTCGCCTTCCTGTTCGAGCATGTTCTTGATGATGATCGAGGCCCCGTCCCAGTAGTTGGCCGGGTAGTTGAAGACATTGGCAAAGACCTTGCCGTTGGCCGAGGAGGTGCGGCCGTAGCCCGGGGTGTACAGCGTGATGCCGTCGGCGGTGACCTTGGGGATCAGCTGATAGGTGATGCCGGTCGAGAGCGGGTTGTAGACCACCGCGCCGGTGCCCTTGGTCGCCTCGTAGCACTCGACGCCCTTTTCGGTGTTGTAGGCGGTCTCGCATTCCGGGACCTGGATCTTCTCGCCGCCGATGCCGCCATCACGCTCGTTCAGCAGGGTGAAGTAGTCGGCAAAGCCGTCGGCATAGGGGATGCCGTTGGCGGCAAAGGGGCCGGTGCGGTAGCTGAGGTTCGGCACCACGATGTCGGCCAGCGCCGGCACGGCACCCGCCATCACCAGGGCCAGGGCAGTCAGGGTCTTTCTCATCTGGGTCTCCTCCCGAGGGGTTGAACTTGAGGCGTGCCGGCTGGTCTGCCGGTCTTGTGGTTGGGCGGCCCGCCCTAGTGCGGGAAGGGCCAGAGCCGGAGCTTTTCCTTTGCCAGCTTCCACAGCTGGGCGATGCCGTGCGGCTCATAGATCAGGAAGGCCACGATCAGCCCGCCGACGATCATCAGTTCGACATGGGCCGCAAGATCGGTGGCCCAGCCCAGCTGACCGACAAGGACGTTCTTCAACAGCACCGGCAGCAGCACCAGGAAGGCTGCACCGGCAAAGCTGCCGAAGATCGAGCCAAGACCACCGATGATGATCATGAACAGCACGACAAAGGATTTCTGGATGCCGAAGGCCTCGCCCACCTCGACCGCGCCCAGGTAGACGGCGAAGAACAAGGCGCCGGCGATGCCGATGTAGAACGACGACACCGCGAAGGCCGACAGCTTGGTGGTCAGCGGGTTCACCCCGATGATCTCGGCCGCGATGTCCATGTCGCGGATCGCCATCCACTTGCGGCCGACCGAGCCACGGGTCAGGTTGCGTGCCACCCAGGCCAGCACGAACAGCAGCACCAGGCAGAACAGGTATTTCGCCCAGGCCGGGGTGTTGGCCCCGGTGACGGCGACGCCCAGGATGGTGCGCTCGGGCACGGTGATCTGGCCGGAAGCCGAGTAGTTGTAGAACCACGGCACCTTGTTGAACAGCCAGACCAGGAAGAACTGCGCGGCCAGGGTGGCAACGGCCAGGTAGAAACCCTTGATCCGCAGCGATGGCAGGCCGAACAGCACGCCGACCAAGGCCGTGACGCCCCCCGCCAGCAGGACGTGGATCAGCACCGAAACCTCGGGGAAGGCCGTCATCAGCTTGTAGCAGGCATAGGCCCCCACGGCCATGAAGCCCCCCGTCCCCAGACTGACCTGACCGCAGTAGCCGGTCAGGATGTTCAGCCCGATGGCGGCAATGGCATAGATCAGGAAGGGCACGGCCACGGCATTGGCCCAGTAGTCGTCGATCACGAAGGGGATCACCCCGAAGGCCACCGCCACCACGGCCCAGTAGCGCCAGCGGTCGAAGCGGATCGGGAAGGTCTGGCTGTCGCTGGCGTAGCTTGTCTTGAAATCGCCGGCTTCGCGGTAAAGCATCTGTCAGACCCTCTCGATGATGCGTTCGCCGAACAGGCCCTGCGGCCGGAAGACCAGGAAGACCAGCGCCAGCACATAGGCGAACCAGTTCTCGGTGGCGCCACCGACCAGCGGGCCTATGAAGAACTCGAACAGCTTTTCCCCCATGCCGATGATCAGCCCGCCGACGATGGCACCGGGGATCGAGGTGAAGCCGCCCAGCATCAAGACCGGCAGCGCCTTGAGCGCGATCAGCGACAGGCTGAACTGCACCCCGGATTTCGAGCCCCACATGATGCCCGCCACCAGCGCCACGATGCCGGCGATCGACCAGACCAGAACCCAGATGTAGTTCAGCGAAATGCCCACCGACAGCGCGGCCTGATGGTCGTCGGCCACCGCCCGCAGCGCCCGGCCCTGGCGGGAATACTGGCTGTAAAGCGTCAGCGTGACCACCAGGATGGCCGCGACAATGGCCGCGACGATGTCCAGGTTGTCGATGAAGAAGCCGTAGCCGAACGCCTCGTTGGTCACCCGTTCCAGTGTCTCGTTGATGCCCTTGGGCAGGCCGACGTCCAGTGCCTTGATGTCGGACCCCCACATCAGGTCGCCGAAGCCCTCCAGGAAATAGGCCAGCCCGATGGTGGCCATGAACAGGATGATCGGCGCCTGGCCGACCAGGTGGCGAAACACCAGCTTCTGCACCGCCCAGGCCAGGACGACCATGACGGCGGCGGTCAGCAGGACCGGGATCAGGATGCCCAGGATGCGGCCCAGCATCGCGGTGAACCCCGACGCGCCCTCGCCGGCCGCAAACAGATCTCGCAGGCCGCTGGGGAAGTGGTGGACGTCGGTGCCGAAAATGGCATTGATCAGGTGCGAGAACGGGACCTGCCCGTCCAGCAGGCCCACCAGCGTCAGCGCCGCGAACAGCGCCATCACGCCCTGGGCATAGTTGAAGATGCCGCTGGCCTTGTAGATCAGCACGAAGCCCAGCGCGACCAGCGCATACATCACCCCGGCCATCAGGCCGTTCAGCATCACTTCCAGCGCGAAGAAGACGGTGTCAGGCATGGGCGCGGCCCTCCGTGGCGTCGGTCATGGCGGCGTCAGTCATGGGGGCGTCGGTCATTGGGGCGTCAGTCATGGGCCACCCCCAGATAGGCGTCGATCACTGCCTGGTTGCCGCGCACCTCGTCCGGGGTGCCGTCGCCGATCTTCTTGCCGTAATCCATCACGACCACCCGATCGGAGAGGTCCATCACCACGCCCATGTCGTGCTCGATCAGGCAGATGGTGGTGCCGAACTCGTCGTTCACGTCCAGGATGAAGCGGCACATGTCCTCTTTCTCCTCGACGTTCATCCCGGCCATCGGCTCGTCCAGCAGCAGAAGCATCGGTTCCGCCGCCAACGCGCGGGCCAGTTCCACCCGCTTCTTCAGGCCATAGGGCAGCCGGCCCACCGGGGTTTTCCGGATCGCCTGGATTTCCAGGAAGTCGATGATCTTCTCGACCTTTTCGCGGTGCTCGGTCTCTTCCCGCTGCGCCTTGCCCCACCACAGGGACTGGGCGGCAAGCCCGGTCTTCATCAGCGTCAGCCGGCCGGTCATAATGTTGTCCAACACGCTCATGCCGTCGAACAGCGCGATGTTCTGAAAGGTGCGGGCGATGCCCTGGCGGGCCACCTGATAGGGCTTCATCTGCGGCCGCCTGGCGCCGCGGAACCAGACCTCGCCCTCTTGCGGCACGTAGAACCCGCTGATCACGTTCAGCATCGACGACTTGCCGGCGCCATTCGGCCCGATGATCGAGCGGATTTCGCCCTCGCGGATGTCGAAGGAAATGTCGGTGATCGCCTTCACCCCGCCAAAGCGCAGGGTGATGTGCTTCATCTCCATCAGCACCGGGCCGATCTTGCGGTCGTCGGCGGTGGGGATGGCTTCGACCGGGGTTTCCGCGTTCATGCCGCCGCCCTCCGCTCTGCGACCGGCACCACTTCGGCATCCGCCAAGGTCAGCGTCGCGCGGATGTGGCCCTTGCGGCCATCCTCGTAGGTGACCTCGGTTTCGGTGGCGATGGTTTTCGCCCCGCCATATAGCGCGGCCACCAGATCGGCGTATTTCTCGGCAATGATGTTGCGGCGAACCTTGCGGGTGCGGGTCAACTCGCCATCGTCGGCGTCCAGTTCCTTGTGCAGGATCAGGAAGCGGTGGACCTGGCAGGACGACAGGATCGGGTCGGCTGCCAGCGAGCGGTTCACCTCCTCGACATGGGCGCGGATCATCGCATAGACCTTCGGATGCCCGGCCAGCTCCTGATAGCTGGAATAGGCGATGGCGTTGCGTTCCGCCCAGTTGCCGACGGCGTTCAGGTCGATGTTGATGAAGGCGCAGCAGCGGTCGCGGCCGGCACCGAAGACCACGGCCTCCAGGATGTCGGGGAAGAATTTCAGCTTGTTTTCCACGTATTTCGGGGCAAACAGCGCGCCGTCGGCCATCTTGCCCACATCCTTGGCCCGGTCGATGATGCGCAGATGCCCGGTGCCCGGCTCGAAGAAGCCCGCATCGCCGGTGGCGACCCAGCCCTCGCTGTCCTTGGTGGATGCGGTGCTGTCGGCGTTCTTGTAGTATTCCACGAAGGTGCCGGGGCTGCGGTAGAACACCTCGCCGTTGTCGGCGATCTTCACCTCGACGCCCGGCGAGGGCACGCCCACGGTGTCCGACCGCACCTGCCCGTCGGGCTGCTGGGTGATGAAGACCGAGGCCTCGGTCTGGCCGTAGAGCTGCTTCAGGTTGATGCCGATCGAGCGGTAGAATTCGAAGATCTCGGGGCCGATCGCCTCGCCGGCGGTATAGGCGACGCGGATGCGGCTGAGGCCCAGGGTGTTCTTCAGCGGCCCATAGACCAGCACCTCGCCGGTGCGGTAGCTGAAGTAATCGCGCCAAGGCTGGGGATAGAGGTTCAAGAGCGGCCCGCGCGCCTTGAAGTACTTGCGGGCCTCGATCGGGTGGCGCAGGCGCACGAAGAAGCCGCGGACGGCGTTCTCCAGGATGGTCTCGACCGCAAAGCCGATGCCCATGGCAAAGCGGTAGGCCCAGCGCAGGCGGCGGCGCAGCGTGGGCTTGGACTGCTGCTTGCGATAGCGCGGCATGCCGTAGGTCTCGCCCGTGCCCTTGGCGAATTCCATGAAATGCTTGAACAGGGCGTGCTTCAGGTCGCCCGCGTCCTCCATCCGGATCATCACGCTGGTGAGCATGGATTCGAAGATGCGCGGCGGGGCGAACAGGTAGGTCGGCCCGATCTCGCGCAGGTCGGTCAGCATGGTGGCCGGGCTTTCCGGGCAGTTCACGCAGAACCCCGCGACCATGGCCTGCCCGATGGAAAAGATGAAGTCGCCCACCCAGGCCATCGGCAGATAGGCCAGCACTTCCTCGTCCTGCCCGAGGTGATCGAAGGCGACCGAGGCCTTGGCGGTTTCGATGATGTTGCGGTTCGACAGCACCACGCCCTTGGGCTTGCCGGTGGTGCCGCTGGTGTAGAGCATCACGCAGGTGCTGTCGTAGGTCAGTTCGGCGATGCGGGCGTCCAGTTCCGATTCGAACCGGAAATGCGCCGCGCGGCCTTCGGCCAGTACGTCGGCCAGCGCGTTCATGCGGCTGTGGTCGTATTTCCGCATGCCGCGCTTGTCGACATAGACCACCTGCTCGATGTGGTGGATGCGGTCCTGCACCTCGATGACCTTGTCCACCTGCTCCTGATCGCCGCAGATCACGAAACGGGCGCCGCAATGGTCCAGCACATAGGCCATCTCTTCGGCCACGGCGTCCTGATACAGCGGCACCGGCACCGCGCCGCACATCTGCGCAGCCACCATCGACCAATACATCGACGGCCGGTTGCGGCCCACGATGGCGACGAAATCCCCCCGGTTCAGCCCCAGTGCCAAAAGACCCATGGCCAGCGCGCGCACCTCCTGATGCGCCTGCTGCCAGGTCCAGCACTGCCAGATGCCGAATTCCTTTTCCCGATAGGCCGGCCGGTCCATCCGCTCTCGCGCGTTCCGCGCCAGAAGCGCTGGAATGGACACCAGGCCCTCGGCGGGCTGCGTCTCCGTCATGCGTATCCTCCCTTTCGCCCTCTCCTCAAAGGGCGCGTCCCTGCCCGGTCTTGCTGCCGGGTCGGGTCCTGCGGTTCAACCTTGCGGCGAACCTTTGCGCCACTATGTCCGGATTCCAACGAAATGTAACAGCGGCGGCTTGCCCCTTCCCCGGGCCACGCGCCGGGTGATAGCCATGGTGCCGGGGAGGCCGCGGATGCCGATTTCCGATGACGAACGCAACAGCCTGACGCGCACCGGGTTGAACCTGATCCAGCAGGCGCTGTCGATCTTCGACCGCGACCTGCGGCTGGCGGTCTGCAACCGGCGCTACCAGGAAATGTTCAGCCTGCCCGATCGCTTTGTCACCCCCGGCGCAGCGTTCGAGGAAACCATCCGCTACCTGGTCCAGCGCGGCGAATACGGCCCCGTCGCCGATGCTGAAGAAGCGGTGAAGGCGCGGGTCGAGGCGGCCCGGGCCTTCGTGCCGCACTATCTGGAACGGATGCGGCCAAGCGGCCGCTGGGTCTCGGTCGAAGGCGTGCCGCTGCCGCAGGGCGGCTGGGTCACCGTCTATACCGACATCACCGAGGTGCGCATCCAGCAGCAGATGTTGCGGGCACGGTCGGCCGAACTGTCCGAGGAACTGCTGTCCAACGCCGAGCGGCTGTCGGAAACCAACCGGGCACTGTCGGCCGCCAATTCGGCGCTGGAGATCGTCACCGCGCAATTGACCGAAATGGAGGCGCGCACCCGGCTGACCACCGAGATGATGCCGGCCCACATTGCCCACGTCGGCCGCGACCTGCGCTACACCTATACCAACCGGCGGCTCAACTCGGTCATTCCGGACCGTCCTTCGGACATCATCGGCCTGACCGGCGCCGAGGCGCTTGGCCCGCTGACCTTTGCCAAGATCGAACCCGCCCTGCGCCGAGCGCTAGCGGGCGAACCTTCGGTGTTCGAATTCACCGACGAGGACTCGGGCCGCCGCATCCGCGCCGCTTTCACGCCGGACCGGATGGGAGAGGGGCCGATCAACGGCGTCTACATCCTGTCGATGGACATCACCGAGGAAACCCAGGCCCGCAATGCGCTGCTGCAGACCCGGCGCCGCGAGCTGGCCGCGCAACTGACCTCTGGTCTCGCGCATGATTTCGCCAACCTGCTGACCATCATCCTGGGCCTGCAATCGCGGCTGGACCGGCTGGGGCTGCCCCCCGGCGCCCGCGATCTGGTGACCTCGACCCTGGCCGCCACCCGCCGCGGCGGCACGCTGCTGGACCGCATCGCCTCGATCTCGGGCCACCGGACGCTGCGCCCCGTGGCGGTGGACCTGCCGGCCTTCCTGTCCGACCTCGGGCTGCTGGCCGGGCCTGCGCTGCCCGACGGCATCCGGCTTGAGATCGACGTCCGGGACCTGGCCCGTCCCGTCCTGCTGGACGCCGACGCCTTGCAGGATTCGCTCTTGAACCTGATCCTCAATGCCAAGGACGCCATCGGCCGCGGCCCCGGCTGCATCGCCCTCAGCGCCCACCCGGTGCACGACACCTGGATCGAGTTCACCGTCACCGACACCGGAACCGGCTTTTCCCCCCAGGCACTGGAGCGGGCGACCGATCCCTTCTTCACCACCAAAGGCGGCGAAGGCTCGGGCCTTGGTCTTTCCATGGTCTATGACCAGACGACCCTCTCCGGCGGCACGCTGCGGCTGTCCAACCGCCCCGAAGGCGGTGCGCGAATTGACCTGCGCCTGCCCTACCGCCCCGCCCCCGCCCTGGCCCCGCCGCGGATGGTGCTGCTGGTGGAAGACAGCGACGACATCCGCGAGACCGTGCGCGAGATGCTGCGCGCCCTGGGCCACAGCGTCATCGAGGCCGCCAGTGCCGATGAGGCCGAAGCCTTGGCCGACCTGCCGGGCCTCGATCTGGTGCTGACCGACATCCATCTGCGCGGCCCCCGCACCGGCCTGGACCTGGCCACGGCCCTTCAGGGCAAGGGCCCGCGTCTGGCCCTGATGACCTCGCTGCCCCCCGCGGACCCCACCCGCGCCGCGGCGGCGGCGCGTTTTGCGCTCTTGCCCAAGCCCTTTGACGCGGCCACGCTGGCGCAATTCCTGCCCACGGTGCCCGGATGAGCCAAGCCCACGTCGCCATCCTGGACGACGAACCCGAGATCCGCCGGATGCTCTCGGACGCGCTGACCGAGGCCGGTTTCCGCTGCACCACCTACGCCCGCGCGACCGAGTTCGAGGCCGCGCTGAAACGCATCACTCCGGACGTCTGCCTGGTGGACCTGGGCCTGCCCGACCGCGACGGGCTGGTGCTGGTTCACCGGCTGGCACTGGAGTCCGGCGCCGCGATCATCATCATTTCCGGCCGCAGCCAGGTGCAGGACCGCGTCGTCGGGCTGGAACTGGGGGCCGACGACTACATCATCAAGCCGTTCGATCCGGCCGAGATCGTCGCCCGCGTCCGCGCCCGCCTGCGCAAGTCCCGCGCCGCCAGCGACCGCACGGCCCAGATCGCCCGCTTTGCCGGCTGGACGGCGCTGTTCGACAGCTACACGCTGGTGTCCGGGACGGGTGAGCAGATTCCGTTCTCCAATGCCGAAGGCCAGGTGCTGCGGATGTTTCTGGAAAGCCCCCGCCGGCTGATCAGCCGTGCCCAGATGCAGGAAGCCCTGGGCGGCGTGGCCGGCGACAGTTTCGACCGCGCGATGGACGTCCGCATCTCGCGGCTGCGCACCAAGCTGGGCGAAGACCCCAAGAACCCCGGCCTGATCAAGACGATCTATGGCGCCGGCTACATCTTCCTCAGCGACGTCGCCTGGGATTGACACCGGCCGGCGCCCGGCCTTTGTCCCGGCGCGACAGGCCATCGGCCCAAACGCTGCCCGCGGTCAGGCCGGAACGCTCCGCAACACTGCCGGCAGAACCGGCGGTGCGGTCACCCCGCGACGCGACCCTCCGCGGCAAGGGCCAGAGGTCGCCCGAGCGTCACCCCGCCCGTGCCAGACGGCGTTCCTCCCGGTTCCCCGGATGGGCCATCGAAGCGGCGGAGAGCCGGGCCAGGCCCATCGCATGCGACCGCCGCTCTTTCTGCACCCGCGCAACGGCCCGCGCGACCCAGGCATCGTCCTGCGCCCACAGCCGGAACGCAGCCTCCAGTCGGCCCGGATCGACCAGGACCGCCGCTGCCGCCTGCCCCGACGCGATTCGCCGCGACCCCGCCAGGGCAGCGGAACCGCCGTCCTGGCGCCGCAGGCGGTCGTCCTGCCCCGGCTGCGGCGACCTGACCTCTGCCATGGGCCAATGGCCCTCTTCGGGCTTGTCGGTCTGGGGCGGGCGCTGCCGTTTTGCCCCCTCCCGCAGCAGTCCGGCAAAGACAAGATGCTCCCAATAGCCCAGCAAGGCGTCACGCCAGGCTGACCGGTCACGGAAATGCCAGTAGAACGACCCTTTCGACACGCCCAACCGCCGCGCCGTCGCTTCGACCCGCAGCGCGGCATGGCCTTGCGAACACAGCACTGCAAGCCCGGCTTCGATCCAGTCTTCGCGCCCCAACTGGTGAATGATCCGCATGACGCCGCCTTTGCTGCTGCCGGTTCGATGCCGTGCAGTCTTGCGGCGCGAGTTGAAGGAACGGTTAACGCCGGTCCGGTCGATACCGTCGTCGCCTCCCTACGGCCGTATGGACCGGTCGCAGGCCGGGTCCGTACGGCAAGGACCGGTCTGGTGCCGCGGCCCGGCGGCGCGCTGGACCACCGCCGCCAGGCTTTGCAGGCGGCATTCGTTCTGGGGCGGCAAGGCCCTGGCAGGTCCGGTCGCCGACCCGGCCTTCGGTCTGCCGCATCGGCCGCCCCCGCCGCCCGGTTGCATCCTGCGGCGGCGGCTGCAGCCGGGCGCTTGTAGGGGCATCGCCTGTCGTCTAATCAGGGGCGCAAGCCGCGGGGGAAAGATGCGCATCCTGATCACCAACGACGACGGCATCAACGCGCCCGGACTTGAAGTCCTGACCGAGATCGCCACCCTTCTTGCCGGCCCCGCGGGCGAGGTCTGGACCGTCGCCCCCGCCTTCGAGCAATCGGGCGTCGGCCATTGCATCAGCTACACCCACCCGATGATGATCGCCAAGCTTGGCCCGCGCCGCTTTGCTGCCGAAGGCAGCCCGGCCGATTGCGTGCTGGCGGCGATCTATGACGTGCTGCAGGGCGCCCGGCCCGATCTGGTTCTGTCCGGCGTCAACCGCGGCAACAACGCGGCCGAGAACGTGCTCTACTCGGGCACCGTCGGCGGCGCGATGGAGGCGGCCCTGCAGGGCATTCCCGCGATCGCCCTGTCGCAGTTCATGGGGCCGGAAACCGACGGCCTGGCCGACCCCTTCGAAGCCGCCCGCAGCCATGGGGCCGGCGTGATCCGCGCGCTTCTGGACCGCGGCCTGTGGACCGGCGACGACTACCGCACCTTCTACAACGTCAACTTCCCGCCGGTCCCGGCCGCCGCCGTCAAGGGCACCAGGGTCGCCCCCCAGGGCTTCCGCCGCGACACCTCGTTCGGGGTCGAACCCCACATCTCGCCCTCGGGCCGCAAGTTCCTGTGGATCAAGGGCGGCCCGCAGCATACCCCCACCCTGCCCGGCAGCGATGCCGCGGTGAACCTCGAAGGCTTCATCTCCGTCACGCCGATGCGCGCCGACCTGACCGCGCACGACCTGCTGGCCGAGTTGCAGGCGCGGCTGGCATGACCGGCGCGGGCGGGGACGAAGACGCCCACCTGGCCGAGCGCAAGATGCGGTTCCTGTTCGCGCTGCGCTCGCATGGCGTGACCGACCCCCGCGTGCTGACCGCGATGGAAAAGGTGGACCGCGGCCGCTTTGTCCGCGGCATCTTCGCCGAGCGCGCCTATGAGGACATGCCGCTGCCCATCGCCTGCGGCCAGACCATCAGCCAGCCCTCGGTGGTGGGGCTGATGACCCAGGCGTTGAATGTCGGCCCGCGCGATACCGTGCTCGAGGTCGGCACCGGGTCGGGCTACCAGGCGGCGGTGCTGGCGCAACTGGCGCGGCGGGTCTATACGGTGGACCGCTGGCGGCGGCTGGTGCGCGAGGCCTCGACGCTGTTTCGCGACCTCGGCCTGGTCAACGTCACCTGCATGACGGCCGACGGCTCGTTCGGCCTGCCCGACCAGGCGCCGTTCGACCGCATCCTGGTGACCGCCGCCGCCGAAGACCCACCCGGCCCGCTGCTGCAGCAGCTGAAACCGGGCGGGATCATGGTCTTGCCGGTGGGTCAGTCCGATGCCGTGCAGCACCTGATCAAGGTCACCCGCGGCGACCGCGGCTACGACTATGAAGAACTTCGCCCAGTGCGCTTCGTCCCTCTGGTCGAAGGCCTTGGAAACGAGTAATCTTTCGGCCCAAGAGCCGGGGCCAACCCGGACGATGTGGCAAGAGGCGGCACAGCATGACAGTTACGACCCGCAGTCCCGGACGGCCCCGCAGCGCGGCGCCGCGGCTTTTGCTTGCCGGCAGCGCACTGGCTCTGCTGGCGGCCTGTTCGGATGCCCCGATGGGCGATTTCGACTGGGACCTGCGGGCGGGACCGGGCAACACCTCGGCCGAAGCCCGGCAGGCCACGGCGTCCAGGCCGGTGCCGGATGCCAATGGCGTGCTGTCCTACCCGGGCTACCAACTGGCCGAGGCGCGGCGCGGCGACACCGTCGCCGCCCTGGCCTCGCGGTTGGGCATCACGCCGGCCGAACTGGCCCGCGCCAATGCCCTGCAACCGAACGATCCCTTGCGGGCGGGCGAGTTGCTGCTGTTGCCGTCGCGCGTGTCGGCCGCCCCGCAGCCGCTGGCGCCCACCGCCGGGGCCGGCAGCCGGCCGGTCGACATCACCTCGATCGCCACCACCGCTCTGGACGAGGTCGGGCCCAGCCCCGCCGCCGCAGCCCCGGGCGGCGGCCAGGAACCGCTGCGCCACAAGGTCGCCCGCGGCGAAACCGCCTTCACCATCGCGCGCGCCTACAACGTGTCGGCCAAGGCGCTGGCAGACTGGAACGGGCTTGGCCCCGACATGGCGGTGCGCGAAGGCCAGACGCTGATCATCCCGGTTGCCACCGCCGCCGCGCCAGAGCTTGAGCCGGTGCCCGTGCCGCCCGGCGCCGGCACCCCGACGCCGTTGCCGCCTTCGGCCTCGACCCCCTTGCCGGATGAAGAGACCACGCCCGCCGCCACAAAGCCCAAGGAGACACCGCCCTCACCCGATCTTGGCGAGGACCGCACCGCGGCCTCGGCGTCGAAACTCGCCATGCCGGTCGCGGGAAAGATCATTCGCGGCTACGACAAGAAGCGGAACCAGGGCATCGACATCTCGGCCCCGGCCGGAACCGCCGTCAAGTCGGCCGACAGCGGCACCGTCGCTGCCATCACCAAGGACACCGAGCAGGTGCAGATCGTGGTGATCCGCCACGCCGACAACCTGCTGACGGTCTATGCCGGGGTCGATGCGCTGAAGGTCAAGAAGGGCGACAAGGTCAGCCGCGGCCAGGCCATCGGCGTGGTGCGGGCGGCCGATCCGGCCTTCCTGCACTTCGAGGTGCGCAAGGGCGTGGACAGCCTGGACCCGATGAGCTTCCTGCAGTAGCGGCTTCGCGCGAAGCCTTAGAAACGCCAGGCAACCTCTTGGAAAGATACAGGATCAGCCGGTGATGCGGCTGACCATGATCTTGTCGATCCGCAACCCGTCCATGTCCAGCACCTCGAAGCGGTAGCCCTCGGCCTGGAACACCTCGCCCAAGCTGGGCATGTGGCCCAGTTGATGCAGCACCATGCCGGCGACGGTGTCGTAGGCCCCCGCCAGGCCGCGCGACAGGCCCATGCGGTCGCAGAATTCGTCCGCCGGCATCCAGCCGGCCACCAGCAGGCTGCCATCGGCGCGGGTCGCCACCGCCGGTTCGTCCGCGTCGGACGAGGCTTCGGCGCCGGTGATCGCCTCCAACAGGTCGGAGGTGGTGATCAGCCCCTCGAAATGGCCGTATTCGTCATACACCAGCGCCAGCTGGTGGTCCGACCTCTGCAGCACCTCGACCACGTCCAGCGCCTCCATCCGGTCCGACACCACCGGCACTTCGCGCACCAGCGCCTTGAGGTCCACCGCCTCGCGCCGCGACACCGCCTGGAAGACATCGGCCAAGAGAACGATCCCCACCACATCGCCCGAGGCATCGGCGACCGGCATCCGCGGCCGGGCGATCTTGCGGATGGCCGCCACCGCCTCCGACGACGAGGCATCCAGCGACAGCATCTCGACATCCTGCCGCGGCGTCATCAGCGCGCTGGCGGTGCGGTCCGACAGGCGCATCACGCCGGCCATCATTTCGCGTTCCTCGGCCTCAAGCACGCCGCCCTCATGCGCCTCGGTCAGCAGCACATGCACCTCTTCCTCGGTCACCCGGTTGGCACTTTCGCCGCGCTGGCCCAACAGCCACAGCACCGCCCGGCCTGACCGTTCCAGAAACCACACCACCGGGCTGGACACCACCGACAGCACCTGCATCGCCGGGGCCATGCGGATGGCCACCGCCTCGGGGTTGCGCAGCGCCAGCTGCTTGGGGACCAGTTCGCCCACGATCAGCGAGAAATAGGTGATCACCACGACGACGAAGCCGACGCCCAGCCGGGCGGCCCATTCGGCGTCCATCCCCTGCGCCTCCAGCCAACCCGAAAAGCGCAGCCCCAGCGTCGCGCCTGACAAGGCACCGGACAGCACGCCGACGGCGGTGATGCCGATCTGCACGGTGGACAGGAACTTGCCCGGGTTTTCCCCCAGCGCCAGCGCCATGGCCGCGCCGCGGCTGCGCTCGGCCTGCGGCTTCAGCCGGCCGGGCCGGGCCGAGACGATGGCCAGTTCCGACATGGCCAGCACGCCGTTCAGGACGATGAGGCCCAGAATGACTAGGATTTCGGTGATCATGGTCGCAGGCAGATACGGCCTCGCCCCCCTTCGCGCAAGGGCACAGCTGCAATCAGGACGAAACTGCCACACCTTCGCGGGCGGCAAGGTCGCAGAAGAACTGCCAGGCCACCCGGCCCGACCGCGCGCCGCGCGTCGCTTGCCATTCCACCGCTTCCGCGTGCAGCCGGTCTTCCGGCACGGCCACCCCATGCGCCGCGCAATAGCCGCGGATCATTTCCAGATAGTCGTCCTGGCTGCAGGGATGGAACCCCAGCCACAGCCCGAAGCGATCCGACAGCGAGACCTTTTCCTCGACCGCCTCGCTGGGGTTGATCGCGGTCGAGCGTTCGTTCTCGATCATGTCGCGCGGCATCAGGTGGCGGCGGTTGCTGGTCGCATAGAACAGCACGTTCTCTGGCCGCCCCTCGATGCCGCCGTCCAGCACCGCCTTCAGGCTCTTGTAGTGCTGGTCGTCGTGGGAAAACGACAGGTCATCGCAGAACAGCACGAACCGGCACGGCGCCGCCCGCAGGTGCGCCAGCAGCCGGTGCACCGATGGCAAGTCCTCGCGCGACAATTCGACGATCTTCAGGTCATGCCCCTCGGCCCGCACGGCCGCATGCACCGCCTTGACCAGAGACGATTTCCCCATCCCGCGCGCGCCCCACAGCAGCGCGTTGTTCGCCGGCAACCCGGCCGCAAAGTGGCGGGTGTTCTGCAACAGCGTATCGCGCGACCGGTCCACCCCCACCAAAAGCCCCAGGTCCACCCGGGAAACCCGCACCACCGGCTCCAGCCGGTCGGGGGCGGTGTGCCAGACAAAGGCCTCGGCGGCGGCGAAATCGGGGGCCGGCATCGGCGCCGGCGCCAGCCGCTCCAAGGCGGCGGCAATGCGCGGCAGGTCGTCGGTCATGCCTTGCCTTCGTCCTCGGGCTCTTCGTCCTGCCACAGGCCCTCGGCCCGCAGTTCCGCCTCGCGCCGCTTCTCGATCCGGCTGATCAGGAAGATCGACACTTCGTACAGCGGGTAGACGGCGAAGAACAGGATCAGCTGGCTCATCACGTCGGGCGGGGTGACCAGGGCGGCCACGATCAGGATGATGACGATGGCATAGCGCCGCATCCCCTTCAGGCCCTTCGAGGTGACCAGCCCCGCCTTGCCCATCAGCGTCAACAGCACCGGCAACTGGAAGCACAGGCCAAAGGCGATGATCAGCTTGAGGCTGATGCTCAGCGTCTCGTTCACCTTGCCCTGAAAGACGATGTCGATGCCGGTGTCCGCCGTGGGCTGGGCAATCTCGGTCACCGGCGCGTCGGTCAGGCCGGGAATCATCGCGGTCAGCAGCGAATAGGAATCGGCAAAGCCCAGGAAGAACGACATCGCGATGGGCGTGACAACGTAATGCGCAAAGCCCGCGCCCACCAGGAACAGCACCGGCGAGGCGATCAGGAACGGCAGGAACGCCTGCTTTTCGGTGCGGTACAGCCCCGGCGCCACAAACCGCCACAGCTGATAGGCAATCACCGGAAAGCTGACCGCCAGGCCCGCCACGACCGAGATCTGCACCAGGGTAAAGAAATACTCTTGCGGCGCGGTGTACTGCATCACCGGGTTCGGGTCGCCCAGACCGCGCATGGCGCGCTCGATCGGGCCCAGCAGGAAATCCAGCAGCGGCTCGGCCACCACGAAACAGCCGATCATCGCCACCAGAAAGGCGGTGACCGACCAGATCAGCCGGTTGCGCAACTCGGCCAGATGCTCGACCAGCGGGGCCGAGCTGTCGTCGATATCGTCCTTCGCGCTCATGCCTTGGCTCCGGTGTCGGCGGCAGGCTTGCGCACCCGCCCGCCGCGTTTCGGCGCGGCTGCGGTCGGCGCGGGCGCCGCCTCAGCCGGGGGTGCGGCCTTCGCGGCCCGGATCGCGGCGGTCTTCTCGGAGGCAGCGGCTTTCCTGGCGGCCACCTTTTCCGCCAGCGCGGCGGTTTCCGGGCCGACAGCAGTGGCGGCGGCGGCGGGCGCCGCGGGTGCCGGGGTCGGAGGCATCGGCGGCGGGGTCAGGTCGCGCTTGGGCAGCGGGGTCGTCGGCTTGGCGGCGTTCTTCAGCGGGTCCCACTTCTCGAACTTGTCGGCCGCGGATTTCACCGCATCCAGGCCCATTGCCTTGGGATTGGCGACCTTCTTCAGGTCATCCGCCACGTCCTGGACGCCCGATTCCTTGGCCGCCTGTTCCATCGCGCGGCTGAATTCGCGCCCCATGGCGCGCAGCTTGGCCGTTATGCGGCCCAGCTCGCGGAACATGCCCGGCAGGTCTTTCGGCCCGATGACGATCAGCGCCACGATGCCGACGACCAGCAACTCGGACCAGCCGATATCCATTGCATTCCCTCCAGGATCAGGTCAGCCGCGGGGTGCCGCTCAGACCTTGTCCTTCTCGGGGGTCACGTCCTTGGCGGTTTCGGCCTTGGCCGCGTCGATCTCGGCGGTGCCGTCGTTGACGCCCTTCTTGAAGGCGGTGATGCCTTTGCCGACCTCGCCCATCAGCGACGAAACCTTGCCCCGGCCGAAAAGCACCAGGACGATGACCGCAATCAGCAGCAGGCCCGGCAAACCGATGTTGTTAAGCATGGAGACCTCCATTCCCGGCCCCGGTGGCGGGGCGCATGACTTGACTGTTCCCGTCATACGGCCAGGCTTTGCCCGGTTCCAAGGCCCATCTGGCTTGCGCGCCCACCTCAACTGACAGTATTTTGTCAGTAGCTCTGAGGAGACCATGGCCCGCGACGCCCGCCTTTATGACCTGGTGCAGATCCTGCGCGACGGGCGGCTGCACACCGCGGCCGAACTGGCCGAGGCCTGCGGCGTGTCGGTCCGCACGATCTGGCGCGACATGGCGATGATGGCGGCGACCGGCCTGCCGGTGACGGGCGAGCGGGGGCTCGGCTATATCCTGCGCTCGCCCCTGATGCTGCCGCCCACCATGTTCACCGCCGACGAGATCGACGCGCTGGCCACCGGCCTGCGCCATGTCGAGGCGACCGACCCCAGCCGCGCCCGCGCCGCCCGGGCGCTGCTTTACAAGATCGCCACCATCCTGCCGCAGGCCGGCATCGACCCGCCGGGCGAAGGCTGAAGGCCGCGGGCGGACGCCTAGGCCCGCCCTGCCTCGCGCTGCCGCGCCGTCCGGCCGCCGCGCCTTCCGGTGGCCGAGGGCGCGTCCAGCCCCTGCAACAGGGTGGCCGTCATCGGATGGTCGGCCGCATCCGGCCCGTATTCCGCGATCAGGCAGCGCAGCGCATCGGTGACCGAGCGGTCCTGCGGCAGGCTCAGCGCCCAGTCGACAAAGATCGACCGGCATTCGCCCAGGGTGATGCCTTCGATCCGGTAGCTCTCCCGCACCAGGCCCTTCGGGTCCGCCTCTTCCAGTCGCACCGCGCGTCTCCCCATCCCTGCCTATCCTTCAAACTGGCGCGCAATCGCGGCCCCGGCAAGGGCGACCGACGCGGCCAGCCGCTCGGCCAGCGCGGCGACCGTCGCCTCGCCGGTTTCGTGCAACAGGAAGGCCCGCCCGCCCTCGCCCAGCGCCTGCATGTCCAGCGGCGCCTCGGTCAACAGCTTGCCCGCGGCATGCAGCCGCCACAACAGCCGATAGGACGACAGCAGGGCGTCCTGGTCGGCGGGCGCGACGCCGCCCGCTGGCGTGGCGATCTGGCGTTCAAGCTGACGCGCCGGGCTGCCGGCCAGCAGCGCGGCCATCTGCGCGCAAAGCTCGATGTCCATGATCCGCCCGGGACCGTTCTTGGCGTCCCAGGCCCCCAGCGCAGGCTTTGCCGCCTGCACCCGCGCCCGCATCTCGGCCACGTCGGCGCGCACCCTGGCCGCGTCCCTGCCCTTGGCCGCGATGATCTCTCGCCGCAGGGCTTCGACGTCGTCGGCAAGCGTGGCCTCTCCCGCCATCACCCGGGCGCGGGTCAGCGCCAGATGCTCCCAGGTCCAGGCTTCGGTCAGCTGGTAGTCGCGCCAGCTGGCCAGCGAGGTCGCCACCGCGCCGGCCCGGCCACTGGGGCGCAGCCGCACGTCCACCTCGTAAAGCCGCCCCGCCGCGGTCTGCGCCGACAATGCGGTGACCATGGCCTGCGTCAGCCGGGCGTAATAGGTCCGCACCGGCAGCGGGCGGCGGCCGTCCGACTGCTCGACCCCCTCGGCGTCATAGATCAGGATCAGGTCCAGGTCCGACCCGGCATTCAGCCGCGCCGCGCCCAGCGACCCCAGGCCCAGCAGCACCGCGCCGCGCCCCGGCAGCGCGCCGTGCCGGACCTCGAACTCGGCCACCACCTCGGGCCAAAGGCCCAAGGTCACCGCCTCGGCCAGATCGGCATAAAGCTTGGCCGCCTCGAAGGCGTCGATCAGCCCGCGCAGGTGGTGGACGCCGACGCGGAAGTGCCACTCCTTGGCCCAGTTGCGCGCCGCATCCAGCTTGCGCTCATAATCCCCCGCCTCGGCCAACCGCCTGGCCAGGTCCGGCACCAGCCCCGCCACCCCCGGCCAGGGCGCCCAGAAGCTGCCGCCGATCACCGCATCCAGCACGCCGGCATTGCGCGACAGATACAGCGCCAGCCCCGGCGCCGTGGCCGCAATGTCGATGATCAGGTCCACCAACGACGGGTTGGCCTCGAACAGCGAGAACATCTGCACGCCCGAGGGCAGCCCGCGCAGGAACCCGTCCAGCGCCACCAGCGCCTCGTCCGGGTGCGCCGCCCGCATCAGCCGTTTCAGCAACTGCGGCCGCAGCCGGCGAAAGATCGCCTGCGCCCGGTCCGACCGCAGGCAGGGATAGTGCTGCCAGCCCGCGACGATGGCCTGGGCGTGGTCCGACAACTCCGGCCCGTCCTCGGCCTCGGCCGGGGCAAAGAACCCCTCGGTCAGCCGGTCGGTGCGCGCCAGCCGGTCCAGCAGGCCGGCGCGGAAGCTGGCCTCGTCCTGGCCGCAGAAGGCAGCGATGCGGGCCACGCCCTCGGCTGTGGCCGGCAGCGAATGCGTCTGGGCATCGTTCACCATCTGCAGCCGGTGCTCGACCTCGCGGTGAAGGCGGTATAGCTCGGTCAGGTCCTCTGCGACCTCGGGCGGAATCCAGCCTTGCCAGGCCAGCGCCGCCAGCCCGCCAACCGTGGTCCTGTCGCGCAGGCTCGGGTCACGTCCCCCGGCGATCAGCTGCCGGGTCTGGGTAAAGAACTCGATCTCGCGGATGCCGCCCTGCCCCAGCTTGATGTTGTGGCCTTCCACCATCACCCGCCCGTGCAGCCCCCGGTGGTCGCGGATGCGCAGGCGCATGTCGTGGGCATCCTGGATCGCCGCATAGTCCAGGTGCTTGCGCCAGACGAACGGGGCAAGCGAGCGCAGAAACCGCTCGCCCGCGGCCAGATCGCCGCCGCAAGGCCGCGCCTTGATATAGGCCGCGCGCTCCCACGTCCGGCCTTCGGCTTCGTAGTAGCCATAGGCCGCCGCCATCGACAGGCAGACCGGGGTCACGCTGGCATCGGGCCGCAGCCGCAGATCGCTGCGAAAGACATACCCCTCGGCAGTGACGTCGCTGAGCAGGGCCGTCATCTTGCGGGTGACGCGGATGAAGGCGGCGCGGGCCTCGCCGGCGTCGTTGCCATAGCGGGTTTCGTCGAACAGGCAGATCAGGTCGATGTCGGACGAATAGTTCAGCTCGTGGGCGCCCATCTTGCCCATGGCCAGTGCCACCATGCCGCCGGCGGTCTCGGCATCGGCCTCGCTCTGCCCGGGCAGCTTGCCGCGACGAATCTCCTCGGCCACAAGCCGCCGCATCGACAGGTCCACCGCCAGATCGGCCAGCCGGGTCAGCGCCCCGGTCACCTGCTCCAGCGCCCAGACCCCGCCCAGGTCGCACAGCGCCGACAACAGCGCCACCCGCCGCTTGGCCTGCCGCAGCGCCGCACCCAGGCCGTCGAGCGGTACGTCGGCCACAGCCGACAGCACCGCCTCAAGCGCCGCCTCGGGCACGCCGGAAAGGGCCGCGCGCAGCCAGTCCGGGTCACGCAACGCCAGGTCGCGCAGGTAGGGCGAACAGCCCGCGGTGGCGGCGATCAGGTCGCGAACCCCGGCCGGCAGGTCGGCAAAGGCGGCGGCGGTGTCGCGGGCCGCCTCGGGATCGAAGGCGATGGGCTGGCGCGACAGGCGGGCGGCAAAGGCGTCGGTCATGGCCGGCACAATGTGGCGCGCTGCGGCCGGGGTCAATGCGGCGCCGGCGGCACGCTTCGGCCTTGCCCGGCGGGGCCGGTCCGGCCAAGCTGCCGCCGAACCCGGAGACATCCCATGTCGAAAAGCCTTGCCCGCGTCCGCGCCGCCTTGCAGGCCTCGGGCCTGGCGGCCGAACCGCTGGAGATGCCGGCCGAGACCCGCACCGCCGTTCAGGCCGCCGCCGCCGCCGGCTGCGCGCTGGACCAGATCGTCAAGTCGATCCTGTTCCAGGGCCTGCGCAGCGGCCGCCTCTATCTGTTCCTGACCGCCGGCGGCAACCGGGTGGACGAGGCCCGCGCCGCTGCGCTGACGGGTGAACCGCTGGGCCGCGCCGATGGCCAGACCGTGCGCGATGTCACCGGCTTCGCCATCGGCGGCGTCGCACCGCTGGGCCATCTCAGCCCCCTGCCCGCCTGGATCGACCCCAGGCTGCTGGACTTCCCGCAGGTCTGGGCCGCCGCCGGCACCCCGCGTCACATCTTTCCCGCAGCCCCTGGCGAGTTGGCCCGCGCCGCCGGGGCCATCCGCGCGGACTTCTGCCGTGCAATGTAAACTCTCTTCACATCCCTCTTGAACGACTCGGCGACAGGGTCCATCTTGCCTGATGTGAAAGCCATTCACATACCGCAACCGGGGAGACACCGCCGATGAACACCACTGCCACCGCCCAGCAAGGCTGGGTCCGCCGGGCCGAAACCTGGCTCGATGCCCGGGGCAAGGGGGCCTGGATTGCCGCCATGGTGGCGGGGTTCGTGGTCTTCTGGCCCGTCGGGCTTGCCCTTCTCGCCTACATGATCTGGGGAAAACGCATGTTCGCAAAGAACTGTCACGGCTACGGCCGCAACCACGACCAGTCGCGCGCCTGGGGCCGCGATTGGGGCCGCTCTGACCGGGCCGCCTTCCGTCCCTCGGGCAACGCCGCCTTTGACGCCTACAAGGCCGATACCCTGCGGCGCCTGGAAGACGAGCAGGAGGCCTTCGAGACCTTCCTGCAACGCCTGCGCGAGTCGAAGGACAAGAAGGAATTCGACAGCTTCATGGAAGACCGTGCCCGCATTGCCCGCGAAACCGGCCCCGCGGCCGAAACCGAAGCCGGCCCGGCCGAGGACACCAGCCGGCGCGGCGAATACTGATCCTTCGCGCACCCTTCTGCCCCGCCCGGGTCGCCCGGGCGGGGTTTTCGTTTGCATGATTCAGACAAAACTGTGACCTTGGCGGAAACCTCGCGGCTTGCTAGGCTCTGCCCCGACAGTCACCGGAACCGACCCGATCCGCGCCCATGCGCCACACGCTTCCCATCGCGCCCCAGTTCTATGTGACGGCGCCGCAGTCCTGCCCCTATCTCGAGGGCCGGATGGAGCGGAAGCTGTTCACTGCCTTGCAGGGCGAACATGCGCAGCGGCTGAATGACACGCTGTCCAAGCAGGGCTTCCGGCGCAGCCAGAACGTGCTGTACCGCCCGTCCTGCGCGGAATGCTCGGCCTGCCTTTCCGCCCGCATCCGGGTGGCGGATTTCGCACCCTCCCGCACCCAGAAGCGCATCCTGAAGAAAAGCGCCGATCTGCGGCGCAACGCCACCTCGCCCTGGGCCACCGAGGACCAGTTCCAACTGTTCCGCCGCTATCTGGACAGCCGCCACGCCGATGGCGGCATGGCCGACATGGACATCTTCGAATTCGCCGCGATGATCGAGGAAACCCCGATCAAGAGCCGGGTGATCGAATACACCCGTCCCTCTGGCCGCGGCGAACGCGGCCGACCGCTGGCCGCAGTCTGCCTGACGGACGTCTTCGACGACGGCCTCTCCATGGTCTACAGCTTCTACGATCCCGACCTCGCCGACAGTTCGCTGGGCACCTACGTGATCCTCGACCACATCGCCATCGCGCGCGAAGCGGGCCTGCCTTTCGTCTATCTCGGCTATTGGGTGCCCGGCAGCCGCAAGATGGGCTACAAGGCGGGCTTCTCGGCCCTTGAGATCTACAAGACCGGCCAGTGGCAACCGATCGGCGAGGTCTCGGCTCACGGCGCCGAACTGCACCCGCTGTCGGTCGATCCCATCGCCGAGCAGGTCGCCCGCATCGCGCTGCCCGAGGCGCGGTTGACCCGCGACTGACCCTGACCGGAACGCCGCAGCAAGGCGCAACCGCCGCGCCGTCCGCCCGCAGAGCCGACCGCGGCCCCGACCCGACTGCGACCTAGGGCCGCGACTGCTTCGCCCTCCCGCAAGGTCGAGATTGACGCTCCCCGATTTGGCTGACTATGTGGCACAAACCGGCCCGAAGGCGGCGGCAGTCCGCCGGGTCCGCGCGTGAACGAACGCAAGGGGGGAGCCCGATGCAACCACTTCTGGCGCTGGCGCGCCTGATCGACCGCATGACGGCCCTGGTCGGCCGGGGCGTGATGTGGCTGATCTTCATCGCCGTCCTGGTCAGCGCCGGCAATGCCATCATGCGCAAGGCGATCAACTGGTCCTCGAACTCGCTTCTCGAACTGCAATGGTATCTGTTCGGTGCCGCCTTCATGGGCGCCGCCGCCTACACGCTGCAACAGAACGAGCACATCCGCATCGACATCTTCTACGGCACCCGCACCCGCCGCACCCAGCACTGGATCGACCTGTTCGGCCACGTGTTCTTTCTGCTGCCCTTCGTGGTGCTGATGAGCTGGATGTTTGTTCCCTACGCCTACCAGGCCTGGAAGATCGGCCAGATCTCGACCAATGCCGGGGGCCTGATCATCTGGCCTGCACGCGCCCTTCTGGCGGCTGGCTTCATTCTGCTGATCGCCCAGGCGATTTCGGAAATCATCAAGAAGATCGCGGTGATGCGAGGCGTCATGGAGGACCCGCACCCGTTCGTCTCGGCGCATGAGGCGGCCGAACTGGAAGGCGCCGAGCTGGCTGCCGAAGTGGCGCGGCTGGCGGAAGCCGCCCGCCGCACCGAGGAGGCCCGCAAATGATCGAATTCATCGCCATCAGCATGGCGCCGATCATGTTCGCCTCACTGGTGATCTTTCTGCTGCTGGGCTATCCGGTCGCGTTTTCACTGGCCGCCAACGGCCTGGTGTTCTTTGCCATCGGCGTCTGGCTGGCGCCCTATTCCGAAGGCACCATCACGCTTGACTGGCCACTTCTGTTCAGCATGCCGCAGCGCATCTGGGGGGTGATGTCGAACGAGACGTTACTGGCCATTCCATTCTTCACCTTCATGGGCATCGTGCTTGAACGATCCGGCATGGCCGAAGACCTGCTCGACACCGTCGGCCAGCTGTTCGGCCCGATCCGCGGTGGCCTGGCCTATGCCGTCATCATCGTCGGCGCGCTGCTGGCGGCCACCACCGGAGTCGTGGCGGCCTCGGTGATCGCGATGGGGCTGATCTCGCTGCCGATCATGCTGCGCTACGGCTATGACCGGCGGGTGGCCTCGGGGGTGATCGCCGCATCAGGCACGCTGGCGCAGATCATCCCGCCCTCGCTGGTGCTGATCGTGCTGGCCGACCAACTGGGCAAGTCGGTCGGCGACATGTATGCCGGCGCGCTGGTGCCGGGCCTGGTGCTGACCGGGCTTTACATGGCCTACGTCTTCCTGGTGTCGATCATCCGGCCGGCCTGGATGCCTGCCCTGCCGTCCGAGGCGCGCACGCTGGGCCATGGCATCACCTCGCTGCTGGTCGCGCTGGCCGCCTGCATGGCGATCGGCTATGCGGCGCATGTGACGCTGTATCCGACCCTTGGCGCCGACGCCGACCTTTACGGCGCCGCCATCGGCATCGTCGTGATCTATGTCTATGCCCTGATTGACGGGGCGCTGGGACTGAACCTGCTGTCCCGGCTGGCCAGCCAGGTGATCCGCGTGCTGATCCCGCCGCTGGCGCTGATCTTCCTGGTGCTGGGAACCATCTTCCTTGGCATCGCCACCCCCACCGAGGGCGGTGCCATGGGCGCCATGGGTGCCATGGTCCTGGCGGCGATGAAGAACCGGCTGAACTATGGCGTGATCTCGCAGGCGCTGGCCTCGACCACGCGGCTGTCGGCCTTCGTGATCTTCATCCTGATCGGCGCGCGGGTATTCTCGCTGACCTTCTACGGCGTGAACGGCCATGTCTGGGTGGAACACCTGCTGGTCGGCCTGCCGGGCGGCCAGACCGGGTTCCTGATCATCGTCTCGATCCTGGTGTTCCTGCTGGCCTTCTTCCTGGATTTCTTCGAACTCGCGTTCATCATCGTGCCGCTGCTGGTCGCCCCGGCCGAGGCGCTGGGGATCGACCTGATCTGGTTCGGGGTGATCCTGGCGGTGAACATGCAGACCTCGTTCATGCACCCGCCGTTCGGGTTCTCGCTGTTCTACCTGCGCTCGGTGGCGCCCAAGTCGCCCTATACCGACAAGGTGACGGGCGAGCGGCTGGCCGGCGTCTCGACCGGGCAGATCTACTGGGGCGCAATTCCCTTCGTGGTGATCCAGGTGGTGATGATCGGGGTGACCATTGGCTTCCCGGGCATGGTGATGCACTACAAGGCCCCCACGGTGGACCCGACCTCGGTCGAGATCAAGATGCCCGGCCTTGTCCCGCTGGCCCCCGGCGGCAGCACCGCCCCGGCCCCCGGAACGCCCAGCCTGGGCGCACCCGGCCTTGGAGCACCCGGCCTCGGCGTGCCGAACTTCGGCACCGGCGGCGGCACGGCGCCGCCCGCCCTTGGCGCCCCCAGCTTCGGAACCGAAGGCACGGCCCCCGCGCCCGCGCCCGCGCCCGCGCCCGCACCTGCCCTGCCCGGCGCACCGGCGCTTGGCGCGCCCAGCTTCGGCACCGCCGAGCCGCCCGCCCCCGCACCCGCCCCCGAACCGGCCGCACCGGCGATCCCCGTGCCGAACCTGGGCGGCCCGCAACTGAACCCGCCGGTCGTCAATCCCTGACCGCCGGCGGGCCTGCAACGGGCCAGCGGCCGGGGTCAGCCCTCGGCCAGGGCGTGGGCGATGTCCCGGGTCTGGCGGTACAGCGCCTTCCACAGCGGATACTGCCGCCCGTAGGCCGCCACCGCCTGCGGCTCGACCGTGCGCATCACCCGGTTCCATCGTCCGATCTCGTCCGGCATGACCGCGCCCGTCGCCACCGCCGCCAGAAAGGCGTTGCCATAGCTTGCGCCCATGGTCTTCTCGCAAACCAGTTGCGGCACCCCCGCCAGGTCCGAGGTCGCCTGCATCCAGACCGCGTTGTTCGTCCCGCCACCGACGGCCAGCACGCGGGCGGGCGTCGCGCCCACTTCGCGGCAGGTGTCAAGGACATGCGCCGTGCCGGCCGCGATCCCTTCCAGCACCGCCCGATACAGGTCTCCGCGGGTGTGGGTCAGGTCCAGTCCGAAGAAACAGCCCTTTGCCTTCGGGTCATGGATCGGGGTTCGCTCGCCCGAGAAATAGGGCAGGCAGAGCAACCCCTTGGCCCCCTTGGGACTGGCCGCCGCCTCGGCCGTCAGATCGGCGAAGTCCAGCCCCGGCGCAAGGCAATCGCGGAACCAGTGGGTCAGCGTGCCGCTGGTGGCCAGCCCCGCCATCGAGGCATGCATGCCCGGAAACAGCCAGGGCGCATACCACAGCCGCGCATCGCGCACCGGCCGGTCGGTGACCTGGATGATGAAGATGGTCGAGCCATACATCAGCATCATCTCGCCGGGATGCTGCACGCCGACGCTGACCGCCTCGGCCGCCGCGTCGATGGTGCCGCAGGTGACCGGCGTGCCCTCGGCCAGCCCGGTTTCGGCCGCCGCCGCTGCGGTGACCGCCCCGGCAATGTCGGTGGACCACATCAGCCGCGGCAACCGGTCCGGGCCGATGAAATCGGCCAGTTCGGCCGTCCAGCGCAGCCGGTTGACGTCATAGAACGGCGAGAAGTTCGCCGCCGTGTAGTGGTCGATGACGTGCTCCCCGGTCAGCTTCCAGGTGATGTAGCTGGTCGAGGTCAGCACCTTCGCCGTCCGGGCGAACAGCTCGGGGTGGGTCTCTTTCAGCCACAGGATTTTCGGCCCCACCGCCTGCGAGGTCAGCGCATTGCCGCAATGCTCCAGAATGCGGTCTTCGCCGATGGCCGCATTCAGCCGGGCGATCTGGGCCGTCGCGCGGGTATCGACGCCGTAAAGCACGCCGTTCATCAACGGCTTGCCGGTCGCATCCACCGGCAGCATGCAAGGGCCGATGGCGCTGGCCGCAACGCCCCGGATGGTCGAAGGCGCCACGCCCGAGGTTGCGACCAGGTCCCTGGTGATCGCCACGAAGTCGCCCCACCAGTCCTCGTCTGCGCGATGCTCGGCCCAGCCGGGACGCGGCACCAGCATCCGGTGCGGTCTGCTGGCCTGGGCTGCGATCCGCCCGTCGCCATCGACAAGGACGCCCTTCGACTCGAAGGTCCCGATGTCGATGCCCAGGGTGTAGGTCATGGGTCGCGCCTTTCCTGACGGCCCGACGCTAGCGCGAAAGCGCAGGGCCGGAAAGGCCCGGCGCAAGCCGATCAGCCGGCATCCTTGCCGGGGTTGAACAGCTCGGGGTGGTCGCGTTCCAGCGGTTCGAGAAACCGCACAAGCTGGCTCAGGTGCAGCTTGACCGCCATCCGGGCCGCCCGCGGATCGTGCGCCTCAAGGGCCGCCAGAATTGCCTGGTGCTCGGCGAGGGTCTGTTCCATCCGCCCCGACACCGGCAGCACCAGTTGGCGCGCACGGTTCACATGCAGCCAGGCGGTCTGGCTGACCTGGGCCAGGTGGCGAAACCCGGTGAACGACAGGATCAGCTCGTGCATCTCGGCATCGGCCAGGTAGAAACCGGCGACGTCGCCCTCGGCCACCAGGGCTGCCTGCAGCCTCAGATTGCGGCGCAGCAGGCCAAGCTGGGCTTCGGTGACACTGCCCGAAACGCGCTCGATCGCCGCCAGTTCGATCGCCTCGCGCAGGAACGCGCCCTCGCGGATCTCTGCCATCGAAAAGCGGGCGACATAGCTGCCGGCCTGGGGCACCACGTCAACCAGGCCTTCCGCCGAAAGCCGCGCCACGGCATCCGCGACCGGACTGCGACTGACCCCCAGCGTCTTGCAGATTTCCGGCTTGCGCAGGGCATCGCCGGGCCTGAAGCTCAGCCGCAGAATCGCCTCGCGCAACGACTGATAGACCCGCTGCCCCAGCGAGCCGGAAAAGTTGCCCAGCGGCCGAAGCCGCTGATCGACGGGTTCCACTTGTGGCCGGCCTTCGCGTTCATGTAGCATACTAACATGTTAGGCCGAGGGGGCAGCCTGTCAAGGAATCCGGGGACGACATGGCCAAGGGCACCAGCCGCCTGCAGCCGCGCGACAAGGCAGTGATCGTGCCTGGCAACCTGCCCGCCGGACACCCGGTGCAGGGCCTCTCCCCGGGACTGCGCAGCCTGCCCCGGATGCGCTCTTGCGCCCAAGTGCCGCCCCGAATGTCCGGAGCAGTGACGTGACCCGCCCGCCCTATGCCTGGCCCGACCCGGACCGCGACTATGCCAACGGCGCCTTCATTGCCGGGGGCGAGGCCTATCCGGCCCGCTGGGCCGCAGAAGCCGCAGCCTTCCGCGCTGCCGTTGCGACCCGCGCGCGGCTGGGCCTGCCACATGGCCCGGATGATCGGCAGCGGTTCGACCTGTTCCTGCCCGAGGGTGCCCCGCAGGGCTGCGTGGTGTTTGTCCATGGCGGCTACTGGATGGCCTTCGGCCGCGAAGTCTGGTCGCATCTGGCGGCCGGGCCGCTGGCGCGGGGCTGGGCGGTGGCGCTGCCGTCTTACACGCTGGCGCCCCAGGCCCGGATTTCCGCGATCACGCTGGAAATCGCCGCGGCCTGCCGGGCGGTTGCGGCTCTGGTGCCAGGGCCACTGGTGGTGGCCGGGCATTCCGCCGGCGGGCATCTGGCCGCCCGCATGGGCTGCGCCGATATCGCCGCGCCGGTGGCGCGGGTGGTGCCGATCTCGCCACTGGCAGAGCTTGGCCCGCTGATGGCCACCCGGATGAACGCAACGCTGCGGATCGATCCGGCCGAGGCGGCCGCGGAAAGCCCGGCGCGGCTGGCCCTGCGGCCCGGAACCTCGGCCCATGTCTGGGTCGGCGCGGCCGAGCGGCCCGCCTTCCTGTGGCAGGCGCGGGTGCTGGCCGAGGAATGGGCCTGCCCCTGGACCGTCGCGCCGGACCGGCACCATTTCGACGTCATCGACGCGCTGGCCGATCCCGGCTCGGACCTGGTCGCGACCCTGATCGGGCGGTAACCCAAAGACGCCGCCCCGAAACGGCGCCGCGCGGTCCCTGCGCCTTCCGGAGCCAGGCTCACGCCAAGCTCAGGCCACACTCAGGCCAGACCGGTGACTTCCGCCATCTCTTCGGCCCGTCGCGCCTCGGCCTGCCGGGTGGCCTCGATCCGGGCCAGCCGGCGCCGGTTGATCTCGTAGGCCGCGGCCAGCAACAGCGTGAAACAGATCAGCAGGAAGGCCAGGGCATTGATCGTGGGGGTGATCCCGGATCGCACTTTCGAGAACACATAGACCGTCAGCGTATCGGCACCGCCGCGGGTAAACTGGGTGACGTTGAAGTTCTCGATCGACTGGAAGAAGGCCACCGCCGCGCCCGCCCCGATGGCCGGATACAGATGCGGCAGCAAGATGCGCCGCATCACCTGGCCGTGGCTTGCACCCAGGTCCAGCGCCGCCTCCTCCAACCCGGCATCAAAGCTTTGCAGCCGCGCCAGCACCAGAAGCATCACCATCGCGGCGATGTAGCTGACCTGGCCCAGAACGCTGAGATGCAGGCCGGGGATGAACGGGAACGGCTTGTCCACGCCGAACAGGACGCCGCCCAGCTTGGTCCACATGATCATCGTCGAGATGCCGATCACCACGCCGGGGATCAGGATCGTCGCGATCATCATGCCGTAAAGCACGGTGCGCACCCGGCCCGAGATCGAGTTGATCAGGATTGCCGCCGCCGTGCCGACGACGACCGAGATCACCGCCACCGCCGCCGCAACCCACAGCGTGTTGGCAAAGGCCAGAAGCATCCGCTCGTCGTGCCAGAGATCGACGAACCAGCGCCCGGTCCAACCCTTCCAGGGCACGATCGACGGCAGCTTGTTGTCGTTGAAGGCCGCCCCCGACATCACCACCAGCGGTGCGATCAGATAGACCAGGAACAGCAGCGCGTAGAGGTGGGAAAGGTTCAGCCGCAGCTTGTGCATCGGTCCGCCCCCTACTTCGCGATGTCGGACAGCTTGACCTTGAACACCCACAGCGCCAGGCTGACAAAGACGGTGCACAGGAAAAGCAGGATGAAGGCGTAGGCGCTGGCGGTGTTCCAGTCCAGCGCGTCCTTGAACCACTGGTCGATGGTCTGGGTGAACCATTGCGAGGTGGTCGAGCCCAGGATGGACGGCACCAGAAGCGAGCCCGCCGACAGCATGAAGACCATGACCGACCCGCTGGCGATGCCGGGCTTGGCATGCGGCAGCACGATGCGCCAGTGCGTCTTCCACCACGGCGCGCCCAGGTCCTCGGCCGCCTCGATCTGGTTGGTGTCCAGCGACTGGATCGCGTTGTAGATCGGGAACAGCATGAACAGGACGTAGGTGTAGATCAGCCCGATCACCACGCCGGTATAGCCCATGTTGGTCCAGCGGATCGGGTCCTCGATCAGGCCGATGCCCTGCAGCAGCGCGTTCAGCGGGCCCTTGAAGGCCAGGATGATCCACCAGGCAAAGGCGCGCAGCACCTCGCTGACCCAAAGCGGAATGAACAGCATCAGCAAGAGCGTCGGCAGCGTCGTCGGATTGACGATCTTGGCCATGTAATAGGCCAGCGGGTAGGCCATCGCAAAGCAGACCAGCGTGACCAGCATGGAATAGAGGATGGTCAGGAAGAAGGTGTAGACATGCACCGGAATCTCGAAGGACATGCCGAACAGGGATTTCTCGACGTTGCCGTCGAACACCTTCATGTAGTTGTCGAACGAGTAGAAATCCTTCGGCCCGCCCACTTCGACCACCGGCAGGTAGGGGCGGAAGCTCTGCTCGAACAGCGTGATGTTCGGCACGATCACCAGCATCAGCAGCCAGAACGCCACCAGAAGGCAGATCAGCAGCGTCAACCCCGGGCCATAGCGGCGCATCATGTCATGCATGGCGTCAGCTCCGCACGTCGGCGTCGGGCAGGATAGAGGCGCGCGCGGCGTCAAAGCTCATGTGCATCTTCGCGCCCATCTCCGGCACCGTCGCGGCGCCGTCGTTGCGGATCTCGGCCGTCAGCCGGGCGCCGCTGTCCGACAGCGCCAGGACCGAGATGAAGTTGCCCTCGAAGGACACCTCGGTGATGGTCACGGGGATCGAGTTCTCGGGACCCGGCGCCTTGGTCAGCGCGGTGTGCTCGGGCCGGACGTAAAGCTTGACGTTGGTCTGGCCGGCGATGTCGCCCAGCCGGGCGCGAAACGTGCCATGCGGCGTGGCAAAGCTGGCCATGCCTTGCGACGGGTTCTGAACATCGCCGGTGAAGACGTTGTTTTCCCCCACGAAAGCGGCGACGAATCCGTTCACCGGATTGTTGTAGATGTCGCGCGGGTCGGCGATCTGCTGGATACGGCCCTGGGACATGACGCCCACCCGGTCCGACATCGCCAGAGCCTCGCCCTGGTCGTGGGTGATGTAGATGAAGGTGACGCCGGTGCGCTTCTGGATCGCCCGCAGTTCCGCCCGCATGTGCTGGCGCAGCTTGAGGTCCAGCGCCGAAAGCGGCTCGTCCAGCAGCATCACCTGCGGCTCGACCGCCAGCGCGCGGGCGATGGCGACGCGCTGCTTCTGGCCGCCCGAAAGCTGGCTGACCATCTTGTCGGCGGCGCCCGGCAGGTCCACCAGCCTCAACAACTCGTCGGCCTTGGCCCGCCGGGTGGTCTTGTCCACCCCGCGCACCTCAAGCCCGAAGGTGATGTTCTCCCAGATCGGCATCAGCGGGAACAGCGCCAGGTTCTGGAAGATCAGCGCCGTCGGGCGCTGGTTCGGGCGCTGGCCGCGCACGTCCTTGCCGCCGATCCGGATCACGCCCCGCGACGGCTCGATGAAGCCCGAGACCATGCGCAGGATGGTGGTCTTGCCGCAGCCCGAAGGGCCGAGGAACGAGAAGAATTCGCCCGGGCGCACCGAGACATTCGCATGATCCACCGCGCGGAAGCTTCCGAAGTCGCAGCAGACGTTTTCCAGATCGATTCCGGCGCTCATCGCGCGTGGTCCCCCTGTCGTGTTTTCTTTGTTTGGCGCAAGGCTAAGCAGGCCGCGCCGCGCGCGCAATGGGTATCGCCGGACGGCGATGCGGGCTTGCGCCCAAAGCGACCGTCCCGCGCCGAAAACAGGCACGCCGGGCCCCAAGAAGGGCCCGGCGCGTCGTCTCGGGTCGGCGCCGGATCAGGACGCCTTGTACTTGTCGGCGTATTCGGTGCGCTTGGCGATGAATTCGGCCGACTGGTCGGGCCACCACCACAGCTTGGACAGCGCCTCGTCGTTGAAGGTGCCGTTGTAGTAGGTCGACACATCGGGGTTCATCAGTTCGGCCGCACCCTTGCCGACCGGGTTCGACGAGAAGGCCGAGGCCCATCCCGAAGCGCCTTCGGCCGTCGAGACGTATTTGACGAACTCATGCGCCTGTTCGATGTTGGCGGCGTTCTTCATCAGCACAAAGCCCTGATGCCAGGCGAAGGCGCCCTCGACCGGGGCCACATACTTGTAGCCGTCGTTGCGCAGGTTGAAGCCGGTCGAATCCCAGCACAGGCCGATGGTGGCACCATTGGCGGTGAAGCCGGCGTTGGCCTCGTTCTCGCCCGACCACCATTGCACGACGTTGCCCTTCAGCTTGGTCGCCTCGGCCAGCGCGATGTCCCACAGCTCGACCATGGCGGCCATGTCGGTGTAGCCGTCCATCCACGGCCGCGGCAGCTTGCCCTGCGCGTCCAGCCAGCGGCCCATCGCGGCCAGCGTCGAATGCGGGCGCAGCACCGCCGAGTTCGCCGGGTTGAACAGGTCGCCCAGGCTGGGCGGAGAGCTGAGCTTGGCCTCGGCTTCGTTCACCACCAGCGACTCGGTGCCCCAGTTCGACGGCACGTAAAACAGCTTGCCGTCGGCCCGGCTGCGTTCGCCGGCCGAACCGTCGGCCAGGCCCGGCAGATAGTTGTCCATCGCCAGCTTCGCCTCGTCGAAGGGCTGCAGCAGGCCGTTCGAGTTCCAGCCGCCCCAGCGGTCGATGGTCGGTTCGATGATGTCGATGCCGCCGGCTTCCAGTGCCACCTTGGCTTCGGCGAACATGGTGTCCTGGTCGGGCAGTTCCTTGAAGTTCACCTTGATGCCGGTGGCCTTCTCGAAGGCCGGGAACACCGTTTCGGTCAGCGCGGGATAGCCCGCCCAGCCGACAAAGTTGATGACGCCCGAAGAAGAGGTCGTCTGCGCCGAGATGATCGAGGGCGCGGCCAGAAGGCCCGCGCCAGCCGCCGAGGCCTTCAGGAACCGGCGGCGGTTCAGAGTGGATTTCATGGTCAAGGTCGTACTCCCTGGTTGACGTCTTTCAGTTGCGCGGCGGGTGGTCCCGCCGTCGTTGGGTCGGGTTCCGCCGGCGACCGCCTTCTTGCACCTTCCGGTAACAATCAGATTGTGGCCTGGCCTGACGGAACCCTGCGCGTCGCAGCATAGGCCAGCCGCCCCCCTGGCTGTCAACGCACCTCGCACGCCGGGCACGGCCCGCAGCCGGAATTTTGTCGGGCGGAAGGGGTTTCTCAACCCAGGCGGGCAAGTGGCCCCGGCGCCGCGCTTGCCGGCCGCCGTGCGGATGAAAAAGGGGGCCGAAGCCCCCTTTGCCGGTCGTCGATTGCAGACCCGGGATCAGTCGATCATCGGGATCAGCGCATCCAGGCTTTTCTTGGCGTCGCCGTAGAACATCCGCGTGTTGTCCTTGTAGAACAGCGGGTTCTCGATGCCGGAATAGCCGGTGCCCTGGCCGCGCTTGGAGACGAACACCTGCTTGGCCTTCCAGACCTCCAGCACCGGCATGCCGGCGATCGGGCTGTTGGGGTCTTCCTGCGCCGCCGGGTTCACGATGTCGTTCGACCCGATGACGATGGCGACGTCGGTCGAGGGGAAATCGTCGTTGATCTCGTCCATCTCCAGCACGATGTCATAGGGCACCTTCGCCTCGGCCAGAAGCACGTTCATGTGGCCCGGCAGACGGCCCGCCACCGGGTGGATGGCAAAGCGCACGGTCTTGCCGCGCGCGCGCAGCTTGCGGGTCAATTCGCTGACCGACTGCTGCGCCTGCGCCACCGCCATGCCGTAGCCCGGCACGATGATCACGCTGTCAGCGTCGTTCAGCGCCGCCGCCACGCCGTCGGCGTCGATGGCGATCTGCTCGCCGGCGATCTCCATCGCCGGGCCGGTGGTGTTGCCGAAGCCCCCGAGGATCACGCTGATGAAGCTGCGGTTCATCGCCTTGCACATGATGTAGCTCAGGATCGCCCCCGAGGAGCCCACCAGCGCGCCGGTCACGATCAGCAGGTCGTTGCCCAGGGTAAAGCCGATCGCCGCCGCGGCCCAGCCCGAGTAGCTGTTCAGCATCGACACCACCACCGGCATGTCGGCGCCGCCGATGCCCATGATCAGGTGATAGCCGATGAAGAAGGCCAGCGCCGTCATCAGGAACAGCGGGAAGATCGAGGCGGATTGCAGGTAGAACACCAGCATCAGCACCGACAGCAGCGCCGCGCCAGCGTTCAACAGGTGCCCGCCCTGCAATTGCTTGGCCTTGCCGTCGATCTTGCCGGCCAGCTTGCCGAAGGCCACCACCGAGCCGGTGAAGGTCACCGCGCCGATGAAGATGCCCAGGAACACCTCAACCCGCAGGATGTTGAACTCGACCGGCGTCTTGTGCGCCAGAACGGCGCCGAACCCGGCGAGGGCCTGCCGCGCCGCTTCGTCCATGCCCAGCACCCGGGCGGCCTCGATATGCGCGTTCAGGCCGATGAACACCGCCGCCAGGCCGACGAAGCTGTGCAGCGCCGCCACCATCTGCGGCATCTCGGTCATCTGCACCATGGTCGCGGCCTTCCAGCCGAGGAACGCGCCCCCAGCCAGCGCGGCGATCAGGAACAGGCCGCTGAAGAAGCCAAGCGACACTTCCGGCCCGAAGATCGTGGCGACAACCGCGATGCCCATGCCGACGATGCCGTACCAGACGGCCCGCTTGGCGCTTTCCTGGCCCGAAAGCCCCCCCAGCGCGAGGATGAACAGAACAGCAGCCGCGATATAGGCGCCCTGGGTCAATCCGATGCTCATGGCGCGGCCCTCACGACTTCTGGAACATGGCCAACATCCGGCGCGTGACCAGGAAGCCGCCGACGATGTTGATGGTTGCGATCAGCACCGAGACGGTGGCGAAGATCAGCACGAAGAAGTTGCCCGAGCCGATCTGCAACAGGGCCCCCAGCACGATGATGCCGGAAATCGCGTTGGTGATCGCCATCAAGGGCGTGTGCAGCGAATGCGAGACGTTCCAGATCACCTGGAAGCCCACGAAGCAGGCCAGGGCAAAGACGATGAAGTGGCTCATGAAACTGGCGGGCGCGTAAAGCCCGACCAGTGCCAGCAGCAACCCGCCGCCCGCCAGCATGCCCACCTGGGTCTGGGTCTGCTTCTTGAACGCAGCCAGTTCCTTGGCCTTGCGTTCCTCGGGGGTCAGTTCCTTGGCCTTTTCCTTGGGTTTCGCGGCGGCAATGGCCTGCACCTTGGGCGGCGGCGGCGGATAGGTGACCGCACCGTCATGCGCCACGGTGGCGCCGCGGATCACGTCATCCTCCATGTTGTGGTGGATGACGCCATCCTTCTTGGGCGTCAGGTCGGTCAGCATGTGGCGGATATTGTTGGAATAAAGGCTGCTGGCCTGGGCCGCCATCCGGCTGGGGAAGTCGGAGTAGCCGACGATGGTCACGCCATTGTCGGTGACGATCTTTTCATCCGGCACCGTCAGGTCGCAGTTGCCGCCCCGCTCGGCCGCCAGATCGACGATCACGCTGCCGCGCTTCATCGCGCGGACCATGTCCTCGGTCCACAGCTTGGGCGCCGGGCGGCCGGGGATCAGCGCCGTGGTGATGACGATGTCCATCTCGGGCGCCAGTTCGCGGAACTTGGCCAGCTGCTTTTCGCGGAATTCAGGGGACGAGGGGGCCGCATAGCCGCCCGTCGCCGCGCCGTCCTGCTTTTCCTCGAAGTCGAGGAAAACGAACTCGGCCCCCATCGATTCGATCTGCTCGGCCACTTCGGGGCGCACGTCGAAGGCATAGGTCACGGCGCCCAGGCTGACGCTGGCGCCGATCGCCGCCAGACCGGCCACGCCCGCCCCCACCACCAGCACCTTGGCCGGGGGGATCTTGCCGGCGGCCGTCACCTGCCCGGTGAAGAAGCGGCCGAAGTTGTTCGCCGCCTCGATCACCGCGCGGTAGCCGGCGAGGTTGGCCATCGACGACAGCGCATCCATCTTCTGCGCCCGGCTGATGCGGGGCACCATGTCCATGGCGACAACGGTGGCGCCGCGGTCCTTGACGGTTTCCAGCAATTCCGGGTTCTGCGCCGGCCAGAAGAAGCTGATCAGCGTCTGGCCCTTGCCCAGGGCCTTGGCCTCATCCGCATCCGGCCCGCGCACCTTGACCACCACCTCGGCGGCCTTCAGCACCGCCGCGGCATCCGCCAGCACCTCGACCCCGGCCGCGGCATAGGCCGCGTCGGTGAAGCCCGCCTTTTCGCCCGCGCCCGCCTGGATGCAGCAGCTGTGCCCCAGCTTCTGGATGGCCAGCGCCGATTCGGGCGTCATCGCCACCCGGTTCTCGCCTGCGAACACTTCCGTCAAAGCACCGATCTTCACCGCCCTCACCTCCCGTGCCGGCCGATTTCACCACCGCGTCCCTACGCGGCGCGCAACTTTCTTTCAATCCCGAATTGCGCGTGCTGCAGATGCATCATCGCCGCAGGCCGTTGCCGAAGGGCAGCCAGTTGATCCAGCGCTGCGTGCGCTGCGACCAGGCGTCGAACTCGGCCGGGAAGGCGGCCCGCAACCGCGCTTCCTCGCTCAGGATGAACCGGGTCTCGATGATCCAGACGAACGGCACCAGCAGCGGCAGCGCCCAGAGCGCCCCGAAATACACCAGCGCGCCGGCAAAGATCAGCAGATCGCCCAGATAGATCGGGTTGCGGGTGACGGCGTAAAGCCCGCTTCGCACGATCGTGGTCGGGGTCTTGTGCGGAATGACCGTGGTGCGGGCCAGGAACATCTGCCCCGACGCGAAGACCATCAGAATCGCGCCGAAGATCGCCAGCGCCAGGCCCAGAAACGACCCGACCACTCCCAGAAAACCCCAGGGCCACAGCCGCCCCAGTTGCCAGGCGACCAGCACCGCCATCGCCGTCCAGACCGGCGGATAGTCAAGTTCCTTGAGTTCGCGCATCCTGCATCCCCTTCTTGTGGCACCAGCTTCGGGGTCCTGCCGCGGAATGGCAAGCCGCCAGCATGCCGCGCCAAGGGAACTTGGACCTTGGCATTCCGCCGGCCCTGAGGCATGACCGGACCAGCAGAAAAAGGGTCCTCGCATGTCCACCGATTTCGCCGCCACCAAGCGCCAGTTCCTGTTGCCCCAAGGGGTGATCTACCTTGACGGCAACTCGCTGGGTCCGCTGCCGCGCGGGGTGGAACAGCGCCTGCAGACCACAGTCACCGCCGAATGGGGCCGGATGCTGATCCGCGGCTGGAACGCGGCCGGCTGGATGGAGATGCCGGCCCGCGTCGGCAACCGCATCGCCCGACTGGTTGGCGCGGAACCCGGCAGCGTGGTGATGGGCGACACGCTGTCGATCAAGGTCTACCAGGCGCTGGCCTCGGCGGTGGAAATGAACCCCGGCCGCCGGGTGATCCTGTCCGACACCGGCAACTTCCCGTCCGACCTGTATATGGCCGACGGGCTGGTGCGCACCCTGGGCCAGGGCTATGCCCTGCGCACCGTCGCCCCCGAGGCGGTGGAAGAGGCCATCGACGGCACCGTCGCCGTCCTGATGCTGACCGAGGTCGACTACCGCACCGGACGCCGCCACGACATGGCGCGACTGATCCGGAAGGCGCATGCGCACGGCGCGCTGGTGGTCTGGGACCTGGCGCATTCCGCTGGCGCCTTTCCGGTGCACCTGGCCCGCGACGGCGCCGACTTTGCCGTGGGCTGCAGCTACAAGTACCTGAACTCCGGCCCCGGCGGCCCGGCCTTCATCTACGTCGCGCCGCGCCATCAGGACGCCGCCCGCCCCGCGCTTTCGGGCTGGCTGGGGCATGCGGCGCCCTTCGCCTTCGACCTGGACTATCGCCCCGGCCAGGGCATCGAGCGGATGCGCGTCGGCACGCCCCCCATCCTGCAACTTGCCGCCCTCGATGCCGCGCTGGACGTCTGGGACGCCGTGGACCTGAACGACCTGCGCGCCCGCGCGCTGGCGCTGCAGGACCGCTTCATCGCCGCGGTCGAAGCCGCCTGCCCCGCCCTGACCCTGGCCACCCCCCGCGACCACGAAAGCCGCGGCAGCCAGGTCAGCTTCCGCCACCCCGAAGGCTATGCCATCATGCAGGCCCTGATCGCCGAAGGCGTGATCGGCGACTTCCGTGCCCCCGACATCCTGCGCTTCGGTGTGACGCCGCTCTACATCGACGAGGCCGACATCGACCGCGCGGCCGCGATCCTTGCAGCCATCATGGCCAAGGGCACCTGGGACCGTCCGGAATTCAAGACCCGCGCCGGCGTGACCTGAGCTGCGACGCCGGCAAGACCGACGGATTCTCACAACACCGACGGATTTTCACAATCCTGTCATCATCGGGATCGATGCGCGGTTTGACGCTGAGGCAGGCATCCTCTAGGGTCGCGGCAACCGTTTCCGGGAACCTCCGTTCCCGGGACATAAACAGATGAGCCAAGCGATGCGATTGTCCGGTGTGCCCGCCCTGCTGAAAACCCCCGTCGTGGCCATTCTGGCCGCAAGCCTTCTTGCCGCCTGCGTCGATCCGATGACCGGCCAGCCGGTTGGCAGCACCTCGAACGCGCCCGCGCTGCCCAAGGCCGACGACAACGTCTATGTCGCCAAATCGGACGGCGTCTATACGGTCCCGGCCCTGCCGGTCGAGCAGATCCCCGCCGCCTTCCGCCGCCAGGTCGTCGAATACACCAGCAACGAAGCCCCGGGGACGATCATCATCGACCCGCGGCAAAAGGTGCTTTACTACATCATGGGCCGCAACAAGGCCCTGCGCTACGGCATCGCCGTCGGCAAGGCCGGCTTCCAGTGGTCGGGCACGGCCATCGTGGCCGAAAAGAAGCACTGGCCGACCTGGACGCCGCCGAAAGAGATGATCGCCCGCAAGCCGGAACTGTCGAAGTGGGAAAACGGCCAGCCCGGCGGTCCGACCAACCCCTTGGGCGCGCGTGCCATCTACCTGACCTCGGGCGGGGTGGATTACGGCTACCGCATCCACGGCACCCCGGAATGGCAGTCGATCGGCCGGAATGCCTCGTCCGGCTGCATCCGGATGATCAACCAGGACGTGATGGACCTGTTCGAGCGGGTCAAGGGCGGCGAAAAGGTGATCGTGCTCACCGCCTCGGGCGAGATGCCGAAGGGCCTGTCGATCCCGAAACCGCCGGCGGTGTCGAAAAAGCCCGCCGCAGCGGTCGTGGCCGCCCCGGCGATGCCGACGCTGAATGTCCTGCCGCCGCCCTCGATCGTGACCGGCGCTGCGCCGGCCCCCGCTGCCCCGGTGGTGCCCGCCGCCGCTCCGGCCGCTCCGGCGGCCCCGGCTCCGGCGGCCCCGGCTCCGGCGGTCGCGCCGGCCCCGGCCTGCGCGGTGCCTCTGGTCAACGGCGCCTGCCCGTCGAACTGATCCGGCGCATCGCAACCCTGTCCTGGCAAGGGCCGCCCATCGGGCGGCCCTTGCTGCAGTCAGGCGGCTGCCGCAGCCGCCCAGGCCGCATCCTGCTCGGCCGCCCAGCGCAGCGCCGGGCGGTCGACGCAGCGGTCCACCCAGTCACGGATGCGCGCATCCTGCGGCATCGTCTCGCGGAACCAGGCATAGGCCGAATGCACCAGCAGGTCCGCCGCCGAGAACCGCTGGCCCAACAGCCAGGGCCCCCGTTCCAGCGCGGCCGAGATGCGCGCCGCGACCTCGGCCGGGCCGCGGAAGGTGGCGTCGAGGAAGGGGTGCGACAGGTCCGCGGCTTCATGGATCAGCACCGGCTCCATCACGTTGCCATACCAGAACAGCCAGCCCAGACAGGCGCCATGGGCCGGATCGCCCGGCACCGGCGCCAGTCCCCGGTCGGGAAACAGCGTGGTCAGATACAGCATCACCGCGGCAGTCTCGGTGACCAGGGTCCCGTCATGCAGCAGCGCCGGCACCTTGCCTTCGGGGTGCGGATTGCCGGGGTCGCGGTGGCCGGTGCCGTCCCGCCGCGGGATGTCGGTCAGGCGGATGTCCACCGCGTCGGTCGCGTCCATCTCGCGCAGCAGCGCCAGGACGCGGGTCGAGCGGCTGTTCGGGGCATGAAAGAAGGTCAGCATGGGCGGTCTCCTCTTGGCCTGGCCCGGTCGTTGCGATCCGGCCCTGCCCCGGTATACTGCCGGTCTCCTGTCAGAATCTGTCAGCAGCCATGGCCCGTGCCGACCGCCTGTTCCGCCTTCTCGATGTGCTGCGTCGCCTGCCGCAGCCGGTGACGGCCGCGCGCCTGGCCGCAGAAACCTCGGTCAGCCTGCGGACCCTCTATCGCGACATCGACGCGCTGCGCGCCGGAGGGGCGCGGATCGAAGGGGCGGCGGGTCTGGGCTATACCCTGGCCGAAGACCCGGCCCTGCCGCCGCAGATGTTCACACGGCTCGAGGTCGAGGCGCTGGTGATGGGCCTTGCCGAAGTGCGGCTGGCCGGCGATGCCGAGCTGGCCCGGGCAGCCGATCTGGCGCTGGCCAAGATCGTCGCCACCCTGCCCGAGCGCGTCCAGCGGCAGGCGATCCACGCCACCCACCAGGTCTATCGCGGCGAGACCCGGCCGCCGGCACCGCCACACATGGCCCTGGTGCGCCAAGCCGCCTGGGACGAGCGCGCTCTGGACATCGCCTACCGCGACCGGGACGGCAGCCTGACCCGCCGCCGGATCTGGCCCCTGGCGCTGGTCTATCTGGACAGCGCGCTGATGTGCCTGGCCTGGTGCTGCCTGCGCCAGGATTTCCGGCGGTTTCACCTGTCGGAAATGTCCGAAGTCCGGCTTGCCGAAGACAGCTTCCGCCCCCGCCGCGTGGCGCTTCTGCGCCGCTTCATCGACCAGTTGCGCGCCGGAGTCAGGCCAGCCAGCGGTCGTAGTCGCTGACCAGAAGATGGGTCGGCGGCTCGTCCTCCTCGACGTCGGCAAAGCGGCCGATAGGCTCGCGGAAGATGTTGTCGGTCAGGTCGTCGTTGACGGTCGAGACCTCGCCGATCAGCACGTCGCCGCCTTCGCCCCAGAAGGCATGCCAGTCGCCGGGCATCAGGGTGACGCTTTCTCCGGGGGCAAGGCGCAGCTTCTCGCCCGGGCCATAGGCGCGGTCGATGCCGTCGCAGCGCACCCGACCGCCGCGGTCTTCGGCAAAGCGGCCGGCGTCGTCACTGCCGTATAGCTGCACCACAAGGGTGGCGCCGCCCCGGTTGATGATGTCCTCGGCCTTCAGGATATGGGTGTGCATGGGGGAAAGCTGGTCCTGCCGGCTGATCAGCAGCTTTTCGGCATAGCACATGCCGCCACCGCGCTGCAGGTCGGCCAAGCTGCCGTTGCGCAGGGTGAACAGGAACAACCCCATCTCGTCGAACCGGCCCTGGCCGTAGTCGGTGATGTCCCAACCGCAGCGGGCCTCGATCACCCGTCGGGCGGTGTCGCGACGGGCGCGGAACTGGTCCGGAGACCAGAAGGCGAAGGGCGGCAGAACGAAGCCGTGCCGGCGGATCATCTCGTCCGCGGCTGACATGATCGCGTTGATGCGGGACCGTTTCATGCGCCGCCCTCCCTGACTGGCGCGACCATTTGACGGCATTTCCCGCCAGATGTCACCGGGCGCCGGAATTCGAAGTCGAATTCCGTCCACGATTTCCGACTTCGGAAATCGGGTCACGCCAGGCGGCGAATGGGATCTCGGTTGCAGAAGATCACATACTGACCGGCATTCTCGACGACCGCGTAGCCGCGCCGCTGCATCTCTTGAAGAAATGCTTCGCGACCGACAATGCGCTCAACATCCCGAATCTTGCGGCGAATGACCTCGCCGTTGCGCGCAGCGCGCGATCCGAAAAGCTCGGAATAGAACTGCTGTGGCGTGGCGTGCAGGGCTGAGGTCATGCCGCCAGCCTGCCGCAGCATCGTTAACGAAACGTTATGCCTATTCGGCGACCATCGCCCGCGCGCGCTGGCCTGCCGCCCAGTCGGCACAGGCCGCACCAAAGGCCTGAAACAGCGGCCGCGACACCGGGTCCTCGCCCGCGCGCCACTCGGGGTGCCACTGCACCGACAGCGTGAACCCTGGCGCGTCCCGGACATAGATCGCCTCGGGCGTGCCATCCTCGGCCACCCCGTCAACCACGATCCGCGCCCCCGCCCGGGCGATCCCCTGGCCGTGCAAGGTGTTGGTCATCACCTCATCCGCCCCCATCAGCCGGTGGAACACCCCCCCGGGCGTGAACCGCACCGGATGGCGAAGGGCGAACTGTTCCTCCAGACTGGCCTCGGGCGGCATCCGGTGGTTCATCCGCCCCGGCAACTCGCGGATTTCAGGGTGCAGACTGCCGCCCATGGCCACGTTCAGTTCCTGGAACCCGCGGCAGATGCCGAAGAACGGCTGGCCACGCTCGACGCAGGCCCGGATCAAGGGCAGCGTGATCGCATCGCGGCTGCGGTCAAAAGCGCCATGCGCGGGCGTTTCCTGCTCGCCATAGGCGCTGGGATGCACGTTCGGCCGCCCTCCGGTCAGCAGGAACCCGTCACACAGCGCCAACAGTTCCTCGACCGAGACGTAGCGCGGGTCGGATGGAATGATCAGCGGCAGGCAGCCCGCCACATCGGCCACGGCTTCCGAATTCATCGTGCCCCCGGCATGCACCGGATAGCGGTCGTTCAACGCATAAGCGTTGCCGATGATCCCGACGACTGGACGGCGGCAGGTGAGACAGGACATGCCCGCATTTCCGGAAAGCCCGATTTGGTCGAAGGATACGCCCCTTGACCGCGCCGGTGAAGAGCCAAGCCGCGCACAGCCTGTCTCTTGCCTTGCGAAAGTGCGGACGCTCACCCAACCGTGACTTTCCTTCCAGTTACCGGAGAGTGCGATCCTGTCCGGGCAGACTGGAAGGTAAACCCGGAAGGTAACCCCGATGATCCCGAAGCCCCGCCTCGCCCTTGCCGCCGCCGTCCTTGGCCTGGCCGCCCTGCCGCTTCTGGCCGAAGGCACGATGGACCACAGCGGCCACATGATGACCGGCGCCGAATCCGCCTCGACCCTGGCCTACATGGAGGCCAACATGAAGATGCACACCGGCATGGACATCGCCTTCACCGGCGACGCCGATGTCGATTTCGTGCGCGGGATGATCCCGCATCACCAGGGCGCCATCGACATGGCCCGGGTGGTGCTGGACCACGGCGCCGATCCCGAAGTGCGCAAGCTGGCCGAAGGCGTGATTGCCGCGCAAGAGGCCGAGATTGCCTGGATGACCGAATGGCTGGCAACTCACGGCAACTGAGGGTTCAGCTGCGGGCCTTCAGCCAGGCCTCGGCCACCGCGACCATCCGCGCCCGGCCCATCGGCGGCCCGTGCCCGCCGATGACCAGCCGGCAGTCCAGGCGGCGCAGCCGCTCCATCGTGGCGAAATAGTCCTCAATCGAGGCCCCGGGCAGATCGTCCAAGATCACGTCGTCATAGATCGCGTCGCCCGACAGCAACAGCCCGTCGGCCGGGTCCAGAAGCCCGATGCCGCCGGGCGAATGGCCGGGCAGATGCAGCACGGTGAAGACCCGGTCACCCAGGTCGATCCGGTCGCCCTCAGCGAGGGTCGCCGTCAGGGCGGCGGGCCGCAGGGTCCAGCCTTCCACCGAGACCGCCTCAGCCGGCCCGCCCGGCCAGGTGCGGAACTCCTCTGCGAAGGTCGGACAGCCGGGCAGGCCGGCGAAGCCCACCGCCTCGGAGGCATGGCCGCGGCGATCGGCGAATTCGTGAAAGCCGCCGATGTGGTCGACATGGGCGTGACTGGCGACCGCGATCACCGGCCCGCCCGACAGCGGCAGCGCGGGGCGCAAGGGCACCAGCCCGCAGCCGAAGTCGTACTGCAGGTCGGCGTCGCGGCCTGTCACCGAAACGAAAGCAGCGCGGAACATCGGGTCCACCGCCGGCTCTTCGCCACGCCAGACGCCGGGGGCCACCGCATTCCAGCGAAACCACATCCTGCCCCCCCATTGCGTCGCTTTCAGACTGGCATGGCCCGGCCGGCCCGCCTAGGGTCCGGCCGCATGAGCGAACCCCGCCCCCTGATCGGCATCGGCCTGATGCTTGCCGCCATGGCCATCCTGCCCTTCATCGACGTCCTGGCCAAGGTCCTTGGCCAGGCGGGACTGCCCATTGTCATCGTGGTCTGGGCGCGGGCGGTGTTCGGCTCGCTTGCCACCCTGCCCTTTGCCCTGCGCGCCGCCGGCCCGGCGGTCTTCCGCCCGCAGGCGCCGCTGCACCACCTGGGCCGCGCGCTCTTGCTGTTCGGCGCCACCTTCTGCTTTTTCGAGGCGCTGAAATACCTGCCCATCGCCGATGCGCTGGCGATCTTCTTCGTCAACCCACTGGTGGTGACGCTGCTGTCCGCGCTGGTGCTGGGCGAAAAGGTCGGACCGCGCCGCTGGGCCGCCGTCGCCACGGGCTTTCTTGGCACGCTGGTCATCATCCGCCCCGGCCTCGTCGAGGTGAACCCGGGCACGCTGCTGGCGCTGGCCGCGGGTTTCATGCTGGGCAGCTATTTCGTGATGACCCGCGCCATTGCCGGCAAGGCCGAGGCCTCGGTGCTGACCTTCCAGACCAATGCGCTTGGCGCCCTGCTGCTGACCCTCATCCTGCCGCTGGCCTGGCAGAGGCCGGATTCCGGCCAATGGCTGATGCTGGCCGCGATCGGCATCATCGCCACGGTCGGGCACCTGTTGATCACCCGCGCCTATGAACACGCCGAGGCCTCGCTGCTGGCACCGCTGGCCTTTGCCGAGATCGTCATGGCCACCGCCCTGGGATGGTGGTTCTTCGACGACTGGCCCGATGCCTGGACCTTTGCCGGGGTCGTCATCCTGATCGCTTCGGCGGTCAGCATTTCCTGGCGTGAAAGACGCGCCACGAAGCCCTATGTAGACGGGACCGGACCGGCGGCAGGACTGCCGCATCCCTGAACGGCCACGGCGCAGGACCAAGATGCAAGACCCGAAGGACCAAGACACCGCCGGCGAACCGGTCGCTCCGCCCGGACAGCCGGTGATTCCGGATGCGCTGTGGTCCACGCCCGACGGCCACGCGGCCGAAGACGCCGGCACCCCGCGCCCGCGCCCGCCGCGGCTGACCGAGATCCTGACCGCCTTGGCCGAGGAGCCGGGCCGCGAGCGGGTGGCCATCGCCGACATGCTCGAGACGATGCGCTCGCGTGCCTTCGGGGCGCTGCTGCTGATCTTCGCCTTTCCCAACATCCTGCCGTCGCCGCCGGGGCTTGCCGGCGTGCTGGGCCTGCCGCTGATCTTTCTGTCCACCCAGATGATGCTGGGCAAGTCGCCCTGGCTGCCCGACTTCATCGCCCGACGATCCATGCCGCGGGCAACCTTCGCGGGCATGGTGCAGCGGATCAACCCCTGGCTCGAGCGGGCCGAACGGTTGTTGAAAGCCCGGCTCCAGCCGCTGGCCTGGCCGGCGTCGCAGCGGCTGATCGGCGCCTTGTGCCTGGTGCTGTCCATCGCCCTGGCGCTGCCGATCCCCTTCGCGAACATGGCGCCTTCGGTGGCGATCTGCCTGATCGGGCTGGGCGTGCTGGAACGCGACGGGCTCTGGATCATCCTGGGCATGCTGGCCGCGGCAGGGGCGCTGATCTATGTCGGCGGTCTGGGCTACGCGCTGCTGAAATCGGCGATCTTCGTCATCACCGGGGCGTTCTGACCAGAACGATTTTCGAAGTCGAAAATCGTGGACGGAAATCGACTTCGATTTCCGGCGCCCTGGCGTCAGGCACGGTCCGCAACCACCTGGGCCGCCGCCTCCAGCGCGCCATCGCCATGCGCTATCCCCAAAGCTTTCAGCCCGGCCTCCATCACCGCCAGCACGCCCAGCGTCATATGCGCGTTCACATGTCCCATATGCGCCACCCGCAGCGCCCCCTCGGCCTTCGGGTCCTCGGGCGTGGCCGCGCCGAGGCCGATGCCCAGCGTCACCCCGGCGTGGCGTTCGCACCAGGCGCGCAGCCGCGCCGCATCCGGCGCACCCAGCCGGGCCGCGGTGACCGACCGCCCGCGCCACTCGGGCCGCGGGACGTTCATCGCAATCGCCGGATTGCCTGTGCCCCAGGCCTCGAAGGCCGCCCAGACCACCCGCGCCAGCGCCTCGTGCCGCGCCCAGGCCTGTGCCAGGCCTTCCTCGTGCACCAGCATCGTCAGCGCCTCGCGCAGGCCGTAAAGGTGATGCGTCGGCGCGGTGCCGTCCCAGTATTGCCAGAACTCGGCGGGCTCGGCCCGCGGCCCCCAACGCCAATAGGGCGTCGCCAGGTCGCCCTCGCCGCAGCGCAGCCGCGCCGCCTCGCTGAACCAGACGAAGGCCAGGCCCGGTGGCGTCATCAGCCCTTTCTGGCTGGCCGCCACGGTGACATCCGCGCCCCAGTCGTCCATCCGGTATTCGTCACAGGCCAGCGAGGCGATGCAATCCACCGCCAGCAGCGCCGGGTGCCCCGCGGCATCCATCGCCGCGCGCAGCGCCGGAATGTCGTTGCGCACGGTCGTCGCGGTATCGACATGTGTCGTCAGCACCGCCTTGATCCGGCCTTCCCGGTCGGCCCGCAGCGCCGTTTCCAGCCGGCCCGGGTCCGCCGGCGCCGCGCGGCCGAAGTCCAGAACCTCGACCTCGATCCCCATCTGCCGGGCATGGTTGGCCCAGGACAGCCCGAACTGGCCGGTTGCCAGCACCAGCGCCCGCTCGCCGCGCGAGAACAGGTTGGCATTCGCCGCCTCCCATCCGGCATGGCCGTTGCCGATATAGGCCGCCACATGCGCCGTGGTGCCCGCCACCGCCCGCAGGTCGGGCCACAGGCCCGCCACCATCTCGACCAGAGGCCCTTCGTAGATGTTCGGGCTGCCCCGATGCATGGCGCGCAGCACCCGCTCGGGCATGACCGAAGGGCCGGGGATCGCCAGGTAGGGGTGGCCGTGGGCAAGTGACATGCGATGGGCTCCGTCGTCGCAAAGGCCTGCCATGGCTAGCCCCCCGGTCCCCCCCCGTCAACGTCCGGTGTCAGCGTCCCCCTTTGTCAGCGCCCCCTCAACACCCCCGTCAACGCCCCCCCTTTCAAGCCCCCCAAGCCCCCTCCCTATCAAGCCCCCACATCAAGCCCCCCGCATCAATGCCCCCACATCAAAGCCACCGCATAAAAGCCCCCCTCGTAACCGCCTCCCCCCTGTCAACACCGTCCCGTCAACGCCCTCCCTGCGAAAGCCCCAGCGAACACCCACCCGCGGACGCCTGGCCGCGTGGACGCCCCATGCTTGAGCCGAGGCTCTGCATGGGCTACACCCCCCCGAACCCCAGCCGGACACCCGCCTTGGCCACACTCGACCCATCGCCGCCGCACCTCTTTCGCCGCTACTGGCGCGAATTCCTGCGGCCGCGGTCCGGGATGCTGGTGCTGGCGATGCTGGTCTCGGTCGTCGAAGGCTCGACGCTGGGGGCTTTGTCCTGGCTTCTGGAACCGCTGTTCGATCAGGTCTTCACGCAGCGGTCGGGCGGGCTTCTGCTCTGGGTGGGCCTGGGCATCCTGATGCTGTTCGCGGTCCGCGGCCTGACCTCGATCCTGGGGCGCTGGCTGTTGGCGCGGGTGAACCTGTCCACCGCGGCGGCCATGCAGTCGGCGATGCTGCGCCACCTGCTGACCCTGGACGGCGCCTTCTTCCAGCTGAACCCGCCCGGCACGCTGATCGAGCGGGTGCAGGGCGATACCGTCGCTGCCCAGGGCGGCGCCCAGGTGGTGATCACCGGTGTCGCCCGCGACCTCGTGGCGCTTGTCGGCCTGTTCGCGGTGGCACTGTCGATCGACCCGCGCTGGACGCTCGCCGCGCTGGTGGGCGCACCGCTGCTGATCCTGCCGGCCGCGGCCCTGCGGCGCTACATCCGCCGCAAGACGCTGCAGACGCGCGAACAGGCCGGCCTGCGGGCCACCCGGCTGGACGAGATCTTTCACGGCATCCAGCAGGTCAAGCTGAACCAGATGGAGGATTACCAGGCCGGCCGCTACGACCGCATCGTCGAGCGCATCGTGCGGGCCGAGGTGAAGTCGGCCACCGGCCGCGCCGCCATCCCGGCGCTGGTCGACATCGTCACCGGCATCGGCTTTTTCGCCGTGCTGATGCTGGGCGGCGCACAGGTCGTGGCCGGCGAGCGCACGACCGGCGAATTCATGTCCTTCTTCACCGCCATGGCGCTGACCTTCCAGCCGATCCGTCGGCTGTCGGACATGGCCGGCGTCTGGCAGATCGCCCGCGCCTCGCTCGAGCGGCTCTACGAGCTTTTCGACATCCGGCCGGTGACCCAGCGCCCCGACACCAGCCGCGCCAAGCCCGACCGCCTGCCCCCCGAGATCGTCTTCCAGGATGTCCGCTTCGGCTATGACGACGGCTCGCCGGTCCTGCGCGGGCTGTCGTTCCGGGCCGAGGCGGGCAAGGTCACCGCGCTGGTCGGTGCCTCCGGGGCGGGCAAGTCCACGGTGTTCCACCTGCTTGCCGGCCTGGCGGACCCGGCCGAAGGGCGCATCCTGATTGGTGGCGTGCCGGCCACCGATCTTGCGCTGGCCGACCAGCGCCGGCTGTTTGCCGCCGTCACCCAGGATTCGGCCCTGTTCGACGAGACCCTGCGCGAAAACCTGATCTTCGGCCGCCGCGGCATCGACCCGGTCCGGCTGGACCGCGCGCTGGCCGATGCCAACGCGGTCGAATTCCTGGTCCGCCTGCCGGCCGGACTGGACACTCCCGCCGGCCCGCGCGGCTCGGCGCTGTCGGGCGGGCAGCGCCAGCGCATCGCCATCGCCCGCGCGCTGCTGGCCGAGGCGCCGGTGCTGTTGCTGGACGAGGCGACCTCGGCGCTGGACGCGGCTTCGGAAACCGCGGTCACCAATGCGCTGGACCACGCCCGCGCCGGTCGCACCACCCTGGTCATCGCCCACCGCCTGGCCACCGTGCGCGACGCCGACCGGATCGTCGTGCTGGACGCCGGCCGGGTGGCCGAGGAGGGCACCCACGACGAGCTGCTGGCCCGGGGCGGCCTTTACGCCCGCCTGCACGCCCTGCAATTCCGCGACTGACCCTTTCCTTCCGCGAAGCGCAAGCCCACTATCGGGGCCAAAGGAGTGCCGCATGACCGCCGAGGAAACCCCGGGCCGGATGATCTGGCAGCTGACCGGCAAGGACGTGCTGCCCTTCCTGCAGGGCCTGGTCTCGAACGACGTCCTGCCGCTGGGTCGCGGCCCCGGCCTGGTCTGGGCCGCGCTGCTGACGCCGCAAGGCAAGTATCTGGCCGATTTCTTCCTGGCCCGCCGCGCCGAGGACCCCGAGGGGCACTACCTTCTCGACCTGCCTGCCGCCCTGGCGGAACCGACGCTCCGGCGCCTGATGCTGTATCGTCTGCGCGCCGAGGTACAGATCGCGCCGGCCCCCCTGTGCGTCACCCGCGGCCTGGCCGCTCCCCCTGCCGGGGCCTTTCCCGACCCGCGCCATCCCGCACTGGGCTGGCGCCTCTACGGCGCCCGGGCAGGTGGCCCGGTGCAGACCGACTGGGATGCGCTGCGCGTCGAACATCTGGTGCCGGAATTTCCCGCCGACCTGGTGCCCGACGACAGCTACATCCTTGAAATGGGGTTCGAACGCCTGCACGGCGTCGATTTCCGCAAGGGCTGCTATGTCGGCCAGGAAGTCACCGCCCGGATGAAGCACAAGACCGAGTTGAAGAAGGGCCTGGTGCGGCTGGCCCTGGACGGAACCGCCCTGCCCGGAACGCCGATCACGCTTGAGGACGGGCGCGAGGCCGGGCGGCTGGGCACCGTGTCCGGCAGCCGGGCGCTGGCGCATCTGCGCTTCGACCGGATCGACGCACCGCTTGTCGCCGGAACCGCGCGGCTCCGCAGGACCTGACGCGCGCAGCCCCCCGCGCCGGTGCCACCTGCAAAAACGCGGAAATCGTTTCCAAATGGTTGACAGGTGGGGCCCCAGCCCCATATGTGGCATTTCCTGCCTTCCCGTAACGACTAGATACTGTGGTGACCCGGGACTGCCATGCTTGGATTGCATGGCTGTTATTCCAAACCGGAAACCCCGAATCGTGACCAAAACGTTACAAGCGCAGGGCGCGGGGAAAAACAAGACCAAGACCGGAATTCAAGGAACCTGTGATGCTGGATTCGATCGACAGCACGGCCTTCAACTTCGAACAGGGGACGCGCACCCGCAAGCTTTTTGCGGCGGTGGTGCTTGCGGCCCTGGACGATGCGATCGCCGACGACAAGAAATATGGCAACGGACCGGAACAGATTGCCCGCTGGGCGCGCTCGCGCGACGGGCGCGAAGTCTTGTCCTGCGCCGGGATCGACCCCAACGAACGTGTCGTGAAGGGGCTGATGGATTTCGTCTCCAAGGGCGTGCGCACCTCTGTCGCGCTCAGCCGCGAGGAATCCGAGCGCCGCGCCGCGCTGGAAGCCGAGCAAGCCGAAGCGGCCTGAAGCTCAGGTCAGGCCACAAGGTCAAGGCGCGCCCGCGGGCGCGCCTTTTTCTTTTCCGGAATCGCGGAGGCGCGCATCGGGGCGGCATCGGCCTGTTTCACCCGGGGGCGCGCATTGGCCGTTTCACCCGGGGACGGGCATCGGGCCGTTTCATCCCGGGGCGGGCTGCGGCCAGTCTCACCCGGGCGCAGGCATCGGGGCCGTTTCACCCGGGGGCAGGCTGCGGCCTGTCTCACCCGGGGGCGGGCATCGGGCTATTTCGTCCGGCCAGGTCGCCTATTCGAATTCGCGAGACGCCAGCGCGCGGTTCACTTCGATCCGCACCAGCTTGCGGACATTTCGGGTGATCCGTTCCCCCAGGGTGCCCGCCAGTTCCGCGCGGATGATCTGACGCACCATGTCGCGCAGCTGATCCTCATCCACCTGCACCGGCGCAGCCGCCGAGGCCGGCTCTGCCGTGACGCCCGCAACCTCATCGTTGCGGGTGTCCGCTTCGACGGCGGCGCCAGAGGCGGCAATCGACTCGACCACACTCGCCGCGATGGCCGCTTCCACGATCTGACCGAGGCCCGCCTCGGACAGGGCGTCGGCGGCATCAGGGAACGGCTCGGCCACCGGCTCGGCCAACGGCTCGGCGACTGGTTCGGCCACCGGCTCGGCGACCATTTTGACGACCGGTTCGGGCGCGGCCAGCGCCGTCTCTGCAAGCGCGGAAGACCGCGACAGGTGATCGGGTTCGGGTTCGGGTTCGGGCGCCGGCACGGCTGCCGGCCCTGCAACCTCAGGCGCGGGCGCGGGCGCGGTCGCGGCGGCCTCGGGCATGGCGGCGGGTGCGGGCGCGACCGAATGCCGGCGATGGGCGACGAACGGAACCGGCGCTTCCGGCGCCCAATCCTCTTCCGTCTCCAGCCAGGCGACCTCGGGCATCGTCTGGGCGGTCCAGTGGCCGCGCACCGCTGCCGGCGGCGGCGACGCGGGTGCGGTTTCCAGGTCCTCGACATAGGCGGGGTCCGGCGCGCCGGGGGCCGACCATTCGGCCTCATCCGCCGCGGCAAAGACTTCGTCCCAGGCGGTTGGCTCGGCCTCGGGCGGGGCGACCACTTCGCCCGTCAGCGCGGCATCGGGCAAGCCGGACGGGGCCGACCCGGCGTCGTCCTCAGCCTCGGGGACACGCTGAGACGGGGTCAGGATCAGCTTTTCCGCAGGGTCAGGCTCCGGTCGCTTTGCCGGGCGCGCCGGGGCGGCGGCGGCGCGCGGGGTGATGCGGAAATCCTCGGACACCAGCCGACGGATAGAGGACAGCACGTCCTCGATCTCGTGCGAAGTCAGGGAACCCGCCATGTTCTGCTGCCCGTTCATGCTGCTCTGCGACTTTCCGGGCAGTTTAGTCTTAACCAGATGCCCATACAAGAAATTGGCGCAACAGCCGTTAAGAAATAGTGAATTTCGCTCCGGGCGACGCCGGAATTGCGGGCCGGGTCAGTTGCCGATCTTCTTCAGGATTTCGTCCAGCTTGCGGCCCTGGGCCGAGGTCGCCGGCGCGTTTCTCACCGCGTCGTAATAGGCCTCGGGGTCATAGGTCGGAATGCCCAGCTTCAGGTGATCGACGGTCAGCAGGCCCATGGCCGACAACACCCGGTAAACCGCCACGTAGCGGCCGGCCTCGGCCTCCAGCCGGGCGGCGCGGGCGTCCAGCAGTTCCTGCTCGGCGTCCAGCACGTCCAGTGTGGTACGGGCGCCCAGGTTGGCCTCTTCGCGGATGCCGTCAAAGGCCGATTGCGCAGCCCGGATCTGTCGGTCCGAGGCCTCGATCGAGGCGCCGAAGACCGCCAGGTTGGCCCAGGCGATGCCCAGGTTCTGCTCGATCAGGACAACGCTCTGGCGCAGCCCCGCGCGCGCGGCTTCGTGCTGCGCCAGCGCCTTGCGATACAGCGCGGACAGCTTGCCGCCGGCGTAGATCGTCTGTTTCAGCGACAGGCCCACCTGGCCGCTCAGCCGCTCTTGCGAAAAGGAATTGCCCAGGCTGACGCCAAGGCCCAGCGTCGGCTTCATCGCCGCCTCGGCCAGCTTGACGGCAAGATCGGCCACCGTGACCTGATGCTGCGCCTGGCGGATCGCGGGGTGGGTCTTCATCGCCACCGCGCGCGCCTCGTCGATCGTCTTGCCGATCTTCGGGCTGGGAGGCAGCGCGGCCAGACGGCCCGGATAGGCGCCCGTCGCGGCCTTGTAGGCCTCGCGCGCGATCATCAGATCGCCCTCCGCCGCGGCCAGCGACGACCGGGCGGCCGCCAGCCGCGCCTCGGCGATGGACACGTCGGTCCGGGTGATCTCGCCGACGTCGAACCGGTCCTGCGCGGCGCCCAGCTCCTGCGAGATCAGCCGCGTGTTCGACTGCCGCAGCGCGACGATCTCTGCGGCCAGCTTGACATCGACATAGGCCTGCACCGCGGCCAGCAGCACGTCCTGCTCGATGCCGACCAGGGCCTGCCGGGTGGCCTTGACCGACTCTTCGGCGATGTCGATCTGCAAACCGGTGCGACCGAAGTCGATCAGCATCAGCTCGGCCGAAAGCGAAATCGAGGTGTCCAGCGTGTCGGTCTTGACCCGCACCGCGCCGGAATTGTCCTGCGCGAAGCTGCGGCCCCAGTTGACCACGAAGCCGATCACCGGTCGCAAGGCCGAAACGGCGACGGCCACATCCTCGTCCGCGGCTCGCAACAGCGCCTCGTTCTGGTCCAGGAGATGCGAGTTGCGGTAGGCCGCGATCAGCGCGTCGGTCAGGGTTTCGGCCCTTGCCGGCACCGCCGCCGAGACTGCCGCCGTGACCGCCGCCGCGCCCAGGATCATCGCCTTCAGCCACATCCGCATTCCGACCGTCCTTCTGCCGTGCCGCCCCCTGAGGGACGTCTTACAAAACGAATTCCCGCCGCGCGGCAAAACCGGACAGGACCGGCGCCGTCGCATTGAAGGCATCGCGCCAGACCAGGTGGCCGTCGCGCTTGTGACCGATCCGCACGGTGCCCAGGGCGCCCTCGACGAAGACCGCCGCGATGCGGCCGCCGTCCTTGAGCTGCCCGGCCACCGCCGCAGGCAAGGCCTCGACCCCGCCCTGCAGCGTGATCACGTCATAGGGGCCGTGTTTCGCCGCGCCCTGCGCCAGCGGCGCCGTCACCACCACCGCGTTGTCCACGCCTTCCTCGGACAAAAGCCGCTGCGCCTCGGCCGCCAGCGCCTCGTCGTCTTCGACCGCGACCACCGTCTCGGCCAGCCGGGCAATGACCGCCGCCGAATAGCCCAGGCCGCAGCCCAGGTCCAAGACCAGCTCGTCAGGCTGGATGTCCAGCGCATCCAGCATCTTGGCCAGCGTCCGCGGGTCCAGCACCACGCGGCCGGGGGCGATCTCGACATTGGTGCCGGCATAGGCCGCCTCGCGCCGGTCGCCCGGCACATAGACCTCGCGCGGGACCGCAAGCATCGCCTCGATGATCGGGAACTTGGTCACATCCGACGGCCGGACCTGAGTATCCACCATCAGCACGCGCCGGTTCTCGTAATCGGTCATTCTGAACCCTTCGGTTTAGATTGTGCCTGTTGAATGTATTGCCATATCCCCGCCCGCGGGGCAACAGCGATCCTGGGCCTTTCTGACGCAGACCGCAGGGATATGCCAGCCCCCAAGGCCGTTTCACACAGAATCCCCGGCCCCCGTGCCGCAGGGACCGGGCCGCCGGTGCATCCGGTTCCGTCGCCGCGGCCGTTACACCAGCCGCGGCCGCGCCGGCATCCGCGCCACCTTGCCCTTGGTCAGAGCGCCGCGCACGGCTTCGGCAATGTCGGCCGCCGTCAGGCCCGCCCAAGCATACATCTGCGCCGGGCTGGCCTGGTCGATGAACCGGTCCGGCAGCATCAGCGTGCGCACGACGCGGCCGCGGTCCAGCCCGCCGGTCGCGGCCAGGTGATGCAGAACCTGCGCCCCGAAGCCGCCGGAAGATCCCTGCTCCAGCGTGAACAGCGCGGCGTGGTGCTCCATCAACTGCTCGATCAGCGCCTGGTCCAGCGGCTTGGCAAAGCGCGCATCGGCCACCGTGACCGAGATGCCCTCGGCCGCCAGCACCTCGGCGGCGGCCAGCGCCTCGCCAAGATGCGCGCCGAAGGACAGGATCGCCGCATCGGTGCCTTCGCGCACCACCCGCCCCTTGCCGATCTCAAGCGGCACGCCGCGGGCCGGCATCTCGACACCCGCGCCCTCGCCCCGCGGATAGCGAAAGGCGATCGGGCCGGCGTCGAACTCGACCGCGGTGGCCACCATGTGGACCAGTTCCGCCTCGTCGCCGCAGGCCATCACCACCATGTTCGGCAGGTTCGCCAGCATCGCGGTATCGAAGGCGCCGGCATGGGTGGCGCCGTCCTGGCCCACCAGCCCGGCCCGGTCGATGGCAAAGCGCACCGGCAGGTTCTGCAAGGCCACATCATGCACGATCTGGTCATAGCCGCGCTGCAGGAAACTGGAATAGATCGCGCAGAACGGCCGCATCCCGGCGGCCGCCAGCCCGGCGGCGAAGGTCACGCCGTGCTGCTCGGCGATGCCCACATCGAACACCCGGGCCGGAAACCGGCTGGCCATGATGTCCAGGCCGGTGCCGCCCGGCATGGCGGCGGTGATCGCCACGATGCGCGGGTCGCGCGCGGCCTCTTCGGTCAGGGTGTTGCCGAACACCGTGGTATAGGACGGTGCGTTCGACTTCGACTTCACCTGCGCGCCGGTGACGATGTCGAACTTGCCCACGCCATGATACTTGTCGTCGGCGCCTTCAGCCGGGGCATAGCCCTTGCCCTTGGTGGTAACGGCATGAATCAGCACCGGCCCGCGCGCCCGCGCCCGGGCGGCGCGCAGGGTGGTCAGCAACTGGCCCATGTCGTGGCCATCGACCGGGCCGACGTATTCGAAGCCGAATTCCTCGAACAGGGTGCCGCCGCCGGGCATCCCGGTCACCATCTGGCGGGCGCGGCGCGCCCCTTCGCGCACCGGCCCCGGCAGATGCGCCTCGAACCCCTCGGCCGCGGCCTTGAGCATGGCAAACGGCCCCTTGGCCGCGATGTCGTTCAGATAGCGCGACAGCGCGCCCACCGGCGGGGCGATCGACATGTCGTTGTCGTTCAGGATCACGAACATCCGGGTCTTCAGGTGGCCGGCGTGGTTCAGCGCCTCATAGGCCATGCCGGCGGTGATCGAGCCGTCGCCGATGACTGCGATGGTGTCGCCCACCGGCATTCCCAGCTCGCGGCCCACGGCAAAGCCCAGCGCTGCGCTGATCGAGGTCGAGGAATGCGCCGCGCCGAAGGGATCGTATTCCGATTCCGACCGCTTCGTGAAACCGGACAGCCCCCCCGCCTGCCGCAAGGTCAGCATGCGGTCGCGGCGGCCGGTCAGAATCTTGTGCGGATAGCACTGGTGGCCGACATCCCAGATCAGCTTGTCGCGCGGGGTGTCGAAGACGGCGTGGATCGCCACGGTCAGTTCGACCACGCCCAGCGACGATCCAAGGTGGCCTCCGGTCTGGCTGACCACCTCGACGGTCTCGCGCCGCAGTTCGTCGGCCAGGCGGGCAAGCTCGCCGTCGGTCATTGATTTCAGATCGCCGGGGCTGCCGACCCGGTCAAGGATCGGCTTCGATGATACTGCCTCGCTCATGGCTGCGTCCTCCGATGAGCCGCCCCGTCTGCGGGGCCGGAATGAAAAAAAGTGCCGTGTGGAAGGCTCCACACGGCACCAGTCCCTGTCGCCAACAGGAAGGGAACCGGGCTGTGGTTGCGCCCCGGATCCGGGCCGGCGAAATGGCCCGAACGGCGATTGCAAAGGGCGGCGTCCCGAAGGTTTGCGCCGCCCTCCGCGGATTTCGTCAGGCGACGTCGATGGTCTGGACGACCTCAAGCGCGCCGTAGGGCGAAGGTGCCAGCTTGCTTTCTGGGGGCAGAAGCGCGCCGATCACCCAGGTCACGCCCAGCCAGCAGGCCACCAGGATCACCCAGAACATGGCCACGAAGGCTCCCCGGCTCATTTGCCCAAGAACCCAAGAGCGCAGGTGGGTCACCGACTTCGGGTCGTGAGAGTAGTTGTACTCAGCCATGGCTTTGTCCTCTCACTGCACCGGCGCGTAGCCGTGCTGTTGCGCCCAGACGTACCAGTTGTCGACCACGGTGCCGCTCAGCAGGATGCCGATACCGCCGGTGATCGTCACCAGGCACGCGAACCACCACGCCCAACGGTGGATGCCTTCGAACGTGGCGTTGAAGCCCATCGTCCAGCGCCAGAACAGCGCCGCACGTTCGGCCGCAGTGCCGCGGTCCACGATCTGCTCCAACTCGCGGTCGCCGCCGAAGCGGGTCACCGCAAGGATGGTCGCCCCGTGCATGGCGAACAGCAGGGCCGACCCGTAAAGGAAGGCGATGCTCAGGCCGTGGAAGGGGTTGTAGAACAGGTTGCCGTGAACAAGGCTGAAGTTGTTGGTCCAGTCGAGGTGGGTGAAGATGCCGTAGGGCACCGCTTCCGACCAGCTGCCCATCAGGATCGGGCGGAAGAAGCCCAGCACCATCCAGAGCCACATGGCCGCAAGGAACGCCCAGGCGGTGTGCTTGCCCATTCCCAGGGCCGCAGCCCGGTTGTAGGTGCGGAACCACCAGGCCCAGACCGCAACCAGCATGAAGAACGAGGCGATCATGTACATGATGCCCTCGGCGTCCTGCGGCAGGCCAAGGCCGTATTCCGGCGCCGGCGGGTCCAGCGACAGCCAGAACAGGTCGCGCAGGAAGACCGCCGGGTTGAAGCCCGCTTCGTACCAGAACCAGGCACCGATGGTGAAGAGCCACATGGCGCCTGCGAACAGCGAAAGCGTACCCCAGCCGCCCAGATAGACCGGGCCGATCTGGGCGTTGCCGAACCAGCCAAGGATGGACCAGTTGGTCGTCCCCTTGGTTCGGCTTCCCAGGTCCACGCCCTCGGCCAGGCCCAGTTCGGGCGCGCCGCTGACTTGGACTTGAGTGAAGATGTTCTGATACTCAGCCATTGACGCCTCCCGGAATGTCGGACCACCAGGGCAGCTCAAGCCACCAGTCCCACCAGGTAACCCACTGGTCGAACCAGATGGTGCCGGTGATAATCATGCAGACGATCGAGAAGGACACGGCTGCCAGAGCCAGGAAAAGGCCCAGACGGTGGATGCCCAGCGTGCCGATCGAATAGCCGACGAGATCACGGAAGAAGGTGTCTTCGTGGTCCGCCGTCTTCATCTCCTGACCCCTTTCGGGGTTCGCCGCCGACAGGACAAGGGCGCCATGCAGCGCCAGCGCCAGGGCGGTGGTGAAGAAGAAGGTGATCCCCAACATGTGCGCCGGGTTGTAGTGGAAGTTGCCGTAGGTGTAGCCCGTGTTGGACACCCAATCGAGGTGCGTCCAGATCCCGTAGGGGAAGCCGTAGCCCCACGAACCCATCAGGATCGGCCGGAACACGACAAGCGTCGCATAGGCGATGATCGCGAAACTGAAGGCCACCGGGATGTGGAACCCGATGCCAAGCTTGCGGCAGATCTCGACCTCGCGCAGGGCCCAGCTGATGAAGGCACCCAAAGCGCAGATCGTGATCAGTTGCCAAAGTCCCCCTTGCGCCAGCGGCGCAAAGGCCAGCCCGTTCTCGATCGGCGGCGGTTCGATCGAAATCAGCTGCGGGTTCCAGACCCCCTCCATGGACGTTCCATAGAGGATCAGGAGTGTGCCAAGCGCCGCGAAAAAGAATGTCGTGACGCCGAAGAAGCCGACGTAGAAAGGGCCGACCCAGAAGTCGAACAGATTCCCGCCGACCAGCGTGCCTCCCGGCACGCGGTATTTTCGTTCGAAGCTGAGCAGTGCCATGCTTCCCTCTCCGCTTTTGCCGGATTCGGCTGCCTCCTGGCGCTGGAAGCAGTCTCTCCGAGTGAAATCCCGCGTATCGTCGCGGGCGGCAGGCCGAAAGCGCTGCCGCCCGCAACAGGGGCCGTTCCCTTACGGGGCAGCGGCCGCGGCCGGCGCGCGCTTCGCCGCCGTCGCGATGTCAAGCCAGTTGTAGTCAGGCTTGCTGAGCAGCACGAGATGGATCATCACCGCCAGCAGGAAGAGGAAGACGCCCTGCGCCACGAAGACGCGACGGGGATCGAAGATTTGCCAGATTTTGTAGAATTTGGACATTGCTAGGTTCTCCTCAGAGCCACGGACGCCAGATGTACACGGCGATATGGGCGATGACGGCGACGGTCACAAAGAGCCAGAGCCCGCTCATATACACGGAGTGCAGTTCTTGCGCCTGCTCGTCGGAAAGACCTGTGAAGCTCAGGTCGGATTTATCAGCCATTCTATCCTCCGGATGGTCAGACTGACACCGCATGCCCTGCGGCTGGGTTCACGGTTCGGCAGGATGCTTCCCCGAGTTTCCCCGCACCCCGGGTTGCCCCGGGATACGGCGAGAGATTGACCCCGGCCTTGGGCGCAATGGCCGGGGAAGGTCACGCTTCCGTCCCGGCCTCCGGGCCGGGGACAGAAGACATCCGGCTCAGGGCCGGAAGATCGCCGGGGTGATCGAACCGGCTTCGCGCCAGGCCCGGGCAAGCGGCCCGTGCACCGGCAGGCGGCGGTCGACGATCAGCCGGAACACCCAGTTCACCATCGCAATCGGAATCGCGACGACGAAGATCAGGGCGAAGTAGATGTAGAACTCGGTTTTCGGCGTGCGTTGCGCATGCTGGACGGCGGTTTCGCTGGCGGTCTGGTCACTCATGCCGGGTCCCCCTTGCTCTGTTTGTTCTTGCTGCCTTGGCCCGCGGCACCGCCGCGAAGGGCCTCGACGACTTCTAACACCACCCGCTCGGCGCCCTGGTCCAGCGCGGCCTTCTCGGCCGCATCGCGCAGGGACTTGGCCGCCGAAATGCGGGTCAAGACCGGATGCTCAGCGACGATGCGGTCAAGCGCGGCCTGGGCATCGACGTCCCAGGGCATGTCGCGGCGCAGCGTCGTGGGCGTCGCCGCAGCGCTGTCCATTTCGGAAGCGAGCGGCAGGATATGGAACAAGGCATCGAACAAGCCATTGCAAACTTCCTGCAACAGGTAGACGGCGCCAGCATATCCCATGAAGGGCGTCCCCGTCGCGCGCCGGATCGCCGCACCGGGAAAGCTGGCCGGAATGAAACTGGGCGCAGGTCCATGCCCGGCCTTCATTTCGGCAAGATACATCTTCTCGTTGATCGACCCCATCACCACCAGCGGCCGGTGCTGCTGCAACAGCGCCCGAACTTCCTGGTTGTTGGTCTTTTGCCCGGCCTTTCGGGCCACCGCGAAGGCACAGGGAAAGCCCAGATCGCCCTCAAGATAGTTCCGGATGCCGCGGGCATAGGTCTCGTTCGCCACGATGCCGAAGCTTGCCGTTGCGTAGAAGTCCTGGGTGACCGAACGCCAAAGGTCCCACAGAGGCTTCAGCGTCGAATGCTTTTCGCGGGCGATGAACGGCTCCGGGTCCAGCCCCAGCATCTCGCCCAGCTTGCGCAGGAACAGCGTGGTCGACTCAAGCCCGATCGGCGCCTGCAGGTAGGGCTTGCCCAAGACCTCGGCCAGGCCGCGGCCGAACTCGCGGTACATCACCACATTGGCGTCGGCATTCACCAGATTTCGCATCTCGGCCAGATGGGCGCCCAGCGGCATCACCATGTTGACCTCGGCGCCGATGCCTTCGACCAAGCGGCGGATCTCGTGCAGGTCGCTCGCCATGTTGAAGGTGCCGTACATCGGCCCCAGGATGTTCACCCGCGGGCGCGCGCCTTCGGGGCGGTCGGCCTCGGGGGGCATCCGGCCCTTGGTCATGCCGAATTCGGTGAAGATCCAGGTCATTGCCCGGTCGGCCGCTTGCCACTGGTCTTCGTCGATGGTGCGCGGCAGGAAGCGCTGGATGTTGGTGCCTTGCGGGGTGACGCCGCCGCCGATCATCTCGGCGATCGAGCCGGTGACCACCACCGCCGGCAGCGCCGGGTCCAGGGTCTTCCAGGCCCGCTTCATCGCGCCTTCGGTGCCTTCGCGGCCCAGCTCTTCCTCGCCCAGGCCGGTGACGACGATGGGCAGTTCATGCGGCGGCAGCGCGTCGGTGTAGTGCAGGATGCTGGTGACCGGCAGGTTCTCGCAGCCCACCGGGCCGTCGATCACCACCTGCAGGCCCTTGACGGCGCAGAACGCGTAGACCGCGCCCCAGTAGCCCCCTGCCCGATCGTGGTCCAGCACCAGCATCAGATCATCTCCTCGGACTTGGCCGCGCGGGCGGCCTTGTCGAGTTTCTTCTGATGCAGCGCGCGATAGTCCGGCCGCAGGTTCGGCGCGCCTTCCCAGATGCCGGCGGTGTCGCCGGTTCCCACGCCTTCGAAGAAGGTGCGCATCTGGTCCATCCGGGCCTTGCCCGCCATCGCGGCGGTGACAACCTGCGCCAGGCTTCCCGCCCCGGCCGGGCCCATCAGCGGGCGGGCCGAGATCAGGTTGGTGAAGTAAAGGGCCGGAACGCCCAGTTCCTTGGCCTTCTGCACCACCGGCGTGGTGCCGATGGCGAGATCGGGCTTGAACGCTTCCATCGCCGCCAGGTCGTCTTCCAGCGAGGCGCGGTATTTCACCACCACGTCGCGGGCTTCCAGCCAGGCGCGGTCGGCCGCACTCCATTCGGTCTTGCCGCAGGCGGTGCCGACGTAAGGCACATCCGCGCCGCTTTCGATCAGCAGGCGGGCCACCAGCAGCTCGCTGCCCTCATAGCCCGACAGCGTGATGCGGCCCTTGATGGGCGCCTTGGCCAGCGCGGCCTTGATGGCCGGGCCAAAGGCATTCTGCGCGGCGGCGATCTTGTCGGCGGCCACACCGTAAGCCTCGCCGATGGCAGCCAGCCAGTCCATCGTGCCGTCATGGCCCACCGGAGCGCTGCCGACGACGGCGCGGCCGGCGGCCTGGAACTCGCGGATCGAGGCGGAATAGAACGGGTGGATCGCGGCGACCACCTTGCTGTCCAGCGCGGCGTAAAGCTCGCGCCATTCGCGGCAGGGAACGGTGGGGCCGACGGCCAGACCCATCGGGGCCAGCATCGCGCCGATCATCATCGGGTCGGCCGGGAACATCTCGCCCAGCAGGGTCACGGTCGGCCGGTCGCCGCGGCCCGAGACGGGGGCCGGCACCGGGCCGGCCATGATCTCGTGGCGGGCGTATTTCAGCATCGCGCCGGCCAGCACGTCCTTGGCCTCGGCATGGGTCGGCACGCCGAACCCCGGCACGTCGATGCCGACGATGCGGACGCCGTTGATCTCGCTGGGCAGCAGCCGCAGCGGCACGCCGCTGGCGGTGGGCACGCAAAGGTTGGTCACCACGATCGCGTCATAGCGGTCGGGATCGGCCAGTTCGTGCACCGCATCGCGGATGTCCTCGAACAGCTTGCCGGTGACCAGCGTCTCGCTGGAGAACGGCACATAGCCGACCGAGCGGCGGGCGCCGTAGAAATGCGAGATGAAGCTCAGCCCGTACACGCAGCAGGCGCTGCCCGACAGCACCGTCGCCACCCGGCGCATCCGCAACCCGACGCGCAAGCTGCCAAAGGCCGGGCACATGCTTTGCGGCTTTTCGTGCGGGCCCTTCGGGTAATCCGCGGCAAACTGCTCCAGCAGTCCGGCGTTCCCTGCGGCCTTGGCGGCGGCGGCCATCTCCGCACCGGCATGGCAGCCAAGGCCGTCCCCGGACAGGGAAGCGCTTGCCTCCCCGTTCAGGTCGGGCGCATCGGCCACCAATTGGGTGCGCAGTTCGGTCACTTCCGCACTCCCCGCGATCCCAGCATCTTCAGGGCTTCTTCCAGACGGCTCAGGGCCTCGAGATCAAGCATTGTCGTACACCACTTCAAGCGAGACCTTCTGGCCCGCATACTTGCCGCGCATGTCTTCGTCGGTGGCCGGGTCCAGCACGAAGCCGGCCCCCGTGGTCTCGGCCGAGAACAGCGCCAGAAGGCCATCCTGGCTCAAGGGCTTGGGACGCAGCGGCGGTGCCACATCCACGTTGATCGCCAGTTCCTCGAACAGCGCGCCCCATTGCGTGGCATGGCTGCCGACGATCAGGTAATTCGCCGATTTCCGCCGCAGATCCTCATCCGCCGGGATGCTGGCCAGGATCGGAATGCCCACCGCCTCGGCAAAGGCGGCAGCCTCTCCGGTGCCGTCATCCTTGTTGATCACAAGGCCCGCCACGCCGACATTGCCGCCCAGCTTGCGGAAATACTCCACCGCCGAGCAGACGTTGTTGGCCACATACAGCGACTGCAGGTCGTTCGAGCCGACCACGATCACCTTCTGCGCCATGTCGCGGGCGATCGGCAGGCCGAAGCCGCCGCAGACCACGTCGCCCAGGAAGTCCAAGAGCACGTAGTCGAAATCCCAGTCGTGGAAGCCCAGCTTCTCCAGCGTCTCGAAGCCGTGGATGATACCGCGACCGCCGCAGCCGCGGCCGACTTCCGGCCCGCCCAGCTCCATCGCATAGACACCGCCGCGCTTGAAGCAGACGTCGCCGACCTTCACCTCTTCGCCCGCCAGCTTCTTCTTGGTCGAGGTCTCGATGATGGTCGGACAGGCCTTGCCGCCGAACAGCAGGCTGGTGGTATCCGACTTCGGATCGCAGCCGATCAGCAGCACCCGCTTGCCCATCTCGGCCATCATGTGGCTGAGGTTGGCCAGGGTGAACGATTTCCCGATGCCGCCCTTGCCGTAGATCGCGATGATCTGCGTCTTCTTGGTCGGCTCCGATTGCGGGATTTCCAGCGTCGGCTCTTCTGCCGCCTCGGCGCGCAGACCGGCGTCGTAGTCCTTGATGTTGGGGACGTCCAGGGTCATGCGGTGCCACTCCAGTCGAGGATCATCTTCAGGCAGGCCGGGTCGCCAAAGGCGGTCTCATAGGCCTCGGCCGCCTGGGCGGCAGGACGGGTGTGCGTGATCAGCCCCTTCAGGCTCAGCGCACCGGATTCGATCAGCGCCCGCGTGGCGACCAGATCGTCCGGCTGCCATTCGCTGGCAATCCGGAAGCGGGCTTCCTTCATGAAGGCCGGCGGAAAGGCAAAGGCCACCGGCTCGGTGTAGAACCCGACCAGCACCACCTCGCCGCCCTTGGCGATGCGCATCACCAACTGGTCCAGCATCCCCTTGGCGCCCGACGCATCATAGACCGAGCGGTAGTCGCGGCGCGGATCATCCTCGGGGGCGATGACCGAATAACCTTCGGCGCCGTCGCGGCGGGCGGGATTGATGTCCCAGACCGTCGGCGCCGGGGCGCCCGCGGCAATCGTCAGCCGCGCCAGCAGCCGGCCCAGCGTGCCATGACCCACGATCAGGTCGGGCAGCGCGGTGTTGAACCCGGCCAGCGCATGCCGCGCGGTCGCGGCCAGCGCCAGCAGCGCACCCTCGGCGCCCAGCGCCGGATCGATTCTCGAGACGCGCGACGCCTTGGTGACCAGCCGGCGGCTGGCGCCCCCGAACAGGCCCTTCACGTCGCCGGTGAAACAGTTTGCGCCGGGCACGAAGACCCGTTCGCCGATCCGGAACCCGGTGTCGGGGCCGGCCTCGACCACCTCGCCCGCCGATTCATAGCCGGGAACCAGCGGATACCCCATGCCGGGGAAGGGCGGCATGGTGCCGGTATAGAACAGCTTTTCGGTGCCGGTGGAGATTCCGGAATGAGAAACCTCGACCACCAGGTCCGCCGGCCCGGGCGTCACCAGGCCAAGGCTTTCAAGCCCCAGCTTGCGCGGTCCCTCAAGGATGACGGCAGTGGTTCTCACAACGGTTCCCTCTCTGCCCGGCTCAGCCCCGACAGAGTCGGGGGCGGGTCGGATTCTGCTTAGGTGTAAGTCTAAACTTACATTCGGCGGTGTCAAACGGAATGGACAAGTATCTTTGTCGCAGGATCAGGGCCGGCGCGCCTCGACAACCGAGGTTACGAAGGTCCTGAATCCCTTGCGGATTTTCACATCGACGAATCCGGCCGCAGAACACAGCCCGGCGATCTCTTCCGGGGCGCGGGAACGCCCCGTCTGCATGGCCAGAGTGTAAACCCCATAGTACACGTCGGTATGCCGATCTGGCGAGGCTCCACCGCCCATCGGTTCCGACACGATCAGCCGCCCGCCGGGGGGCAGCGCCGCATGGACCGACGTCAGCAGCGCGGCCACGGTGGCGTCGGCATGGTCGAACAGCACCCGGACCAGACTGATCGCATCGGCGCCCCTGGGCAGCGGGTCGTCGCGGAACGAACCGGGCAGGATGCGGACCCGGCCCGCCATGCCGGGGTCGCGGAACCGCGCTTCGGCGGCGGGCACCACGGCGGGCAGATCGAACAGCACCATCTTCAGGGCCGGATAGGCCGCGCCCACCGCCGCCAGGAAGGCGCCAGAGCCGCCGCCGACGTCCATCAGTTCGGTGATGCCCTTGAAATCCACCAGCTTCAGTGTGTCTTCCGCGACCAGACCCTGGCTGTCGGCCATCAGTTCGGAATAGCGCTCGGCCAGGCCCGGGTCCTTTGCGGCCCCCGCGCCGAAGACATAGGGCCAGAACCCGGCCAGTTCCGGCGTGGTCTCGCCGCGGAAAAAGGCCACCGGGTCGGCCAGGTCGCGATACAGGACGCCGTGGTGGCGGACCATCGCCTCAAGGCCCGGAACCGCCTGCAGCGCGGCGCCCCGGGTGGACAGATGCCAGCGCCCGGCGCGGCGGTGAATCAGCTTCAGCCCGGCGCCGGCCTTCAGCAGCACTTCGGCCCGCTCCAGCGGCAGGCCTCCCAGCCGGGCCAGCCGCGGCGCATCCGCCGGAGACTCGGCCAGGGCGCGCAACAGCCCGGTTTCAACCAGCGCGACCAGCACCTGACTGGCGACGAAGCCCTGCACGATGTCGAACAGCGCCCGGCCTTCGGCACGGGCGATCTGCCTGAGGCCAGGCACGCGCCCGGCCAGCCGATGAAACTCGGCCGACAGCCCCAGCCGGGTGCTTAGCGCCAGCGGCGCCTTCTCGCTGTGGTCCTGCGCCGCGGACAGGTCCGCGGGCCCGTCGGTCGGCACGGCGGTGCGGCTCACAGGGCGCTCACTGGGCGGCCGTCGCGTGGTGAACGGGCGTCATGCGCTCGGCATAGGCGCGCACCATGCGGGCAAGCATCGCTTCGCCCGGGCAGGCCGGGATCGACGAGATGGCGCCGGCAAGGATGTCCTTCAGATGTACGATGGCCCCCGGCACGCCCATTTCGGTAACCGCGTTGGGGCGGCCGTGGGCAACGTCCTGGCCGGCCGGCTTGCCGATGGTCTCGGGGCTGTCCAGCGCGTCCTTCAGATCGTCGGCCACCTGGAAGGCGGCACCGATTCGGTCGCCCAGCTCTTCCCAGGCGTCGGGGTCCTGGCCGCTGGCGATCGCGCCCATGCGCGTGGCCGCGATGAACAGCGCACCGGTCTTGGCGCGGTGATAGGCGGCCAGATCGACCTTGGGTTCGGATTCCCAGCCCTGCCCGGCGCAGATGCCGCCCGGCATGCCGGTGCGCTGCGCCAGTTCGGTCACCAGCCGCAGCGCGCGGTCGGGTCGGTCGCCCGCCGCGCGGGCCAGCACTTCGAAGCCCAGCGTGATCAGGCTGTCGCCCGCCAGAACCGCCAGCGGCTCGCTGTAGGCGCGGTGCAGCGTCGCTTTGCCGCGGCGGATGTCGGCGTCGTCAAAGCAGGGCAAGTCGTCGTGCACCAGGCTGCCGCAATGGATCAGTTCCAGGCTCGCCGCGGCCGCGTCGGACAGCGCCGGGCGGTCGTCGCCACAGGCCAACGCGACCGACAGGCACAGCGTCGGGCGGATCCGCGCGCCGCCAGGAGTCACAGCATATTCCAAGGCTTGCGCAAGCCGGACAGGGGCTTCGGAGCCGCCCTGCCCCAGCCTTACGGCGGCCGTCACCGCCGCCTCGATCCGCGCGGAAAGATCCATCGTGCTCACCCCTTCAGACGCATCGGCCGAATGCCGCGCAGTTTGCACGCATGGCGCTGAAGTGTAAATCAAAACTTACACAAACATGTAATTCGCTATGGACAACGCCGAGGCCTTGCCTAGACTCGCGCCCATGGAAAACACTCCTCGCGTCATCATCATCGGCGCCGGTTTCGGGGGCCTCTCCGCCGCCCTTTCCGCGCGCGCTTCGGGATGGAACGTGACCGTCGTCGAGGCGGCCGATTCCCCCGGCGGCAAAGCCCGCACCCTGCGCACCGTGGCAGGCCCGGTCGATACCGGACCCACCGTCCTGACCTTCCGCTCCGAGTTCGATTCGCTCTTCGAGCGATTCGGCGAGAAGCTCGACAACCATGTGCGGCTTGTCCCGCAATCCATCCTGGCGCGTCACTTCTGGCCTGACGGCTCGTCGCTGGACATCTTCGCCGACCCGCGGCTGACCGAGAAGGCGATCATGAAGTTCGCCGGCGAGGACGAGGCCTCGGGGTTCCGCAAGTTCTATGACCTGACCTCGGGCCTCTACAAGACCTTCCGCGCTCCGGTCATGCAGTCCTCCAGCCCCGAGATCCCCTCGGTCGCCAAGGCCGCGATGAAATCGCCCAAGCTCTGGCCCGCGCTGCTGCCCGGCCGCTCGCTGCCCTCGCTCTTGAAGGCGCATTTCAAGGACCCGCGGCTGATCCAGCTGTTCGGCCGCTATGCCACTTACGTCGGCGGCCGGCCCTCGAAGACCCCGGCCGTGATGGCGCTGATCTGGCAGGCCGAAGCGGCGGGCGTCTGGGGCATCGACGGCGGCATGTCGGCGCTGGCCAAGGCGCTGGCGACACTGGCTGTCCGCAACGGCGTGACCTTCCACTACGGCGTCAAGGCCCGCAACATCGGCCGCGCGACGGATGGCACCATGTCGGTGTCGCTGGAAGACGGCCGGGTGCTGGAAGGCAAGGCGGTGATCTTCAACGGCGACCCGGCGGCCCTGTCGCAGGGCTACCTTGGCCCGACCGCCAAGAACGCCGTCTCGCCGCAGGCCGTCGGCCCGCGCAGCCTGTCGGCCCAGGTCTGGGCCTTCGCGGCCACGCCGAAGGGCCCGTTGGCCGCCAAGCTGGGCCACCACAACCTGTTCTTCTCCAGGCGCCCCGAGGCCGAGTTCGACCCGCTGCTGTCCGGCAAGCCGCAGGACGACCCGACGCTTTACGTCTGCGCCGAAGACCGGGCGATCGGCAAGCCGCCAAGGGCGCTGGAACGGTTCGAGATCATTGTCAACGCCCCGGCAGGGCACGTCGAACCCGATGAGGCCAAGGCATGCGCGCTGAGAACCTTCCCGAAACTGGCGGCGATGGGCCTGACCTTCGATCCGCCACCGGGACCGAACATGCTGACCACGCCGACGACGCTGGAAGAGCTGTTCCCGGCGTCGCAGGGGGCAATCTACGGCCGCAGCCCGGAAGGAACGCTGGCAGCCTTCGCCAAGCCGCAGGCGCGCAGCCAGTTGCGGGGACTCTACCTCTGCGGGGGCGGGGCGCATCCGGGGGCGGGGGTGCCGATGGCAACCCGCTCCGGGAAGTTCGCGGCCGAAGCGATGGTGCGGGACCTTGGTTCTCGGTCTACGTCCAACCGGACGGCTACGCCTGGTGGTACCTCGACGGGATCTCCGACGACGGGAACCGATCGGTCTCGGTAATCGCCTTCATCGGCTCTGTGTTCTCGCCCTGGTACGCCTGGGCGGGACGCGCCTCGCCGCAGAACCACGTCTGCATCAACGTCGCCACCTATGGCCCGGACGGTCGCTTCACCATGACCGACCGCGGCCGCGCGGCGCTGCGGCAGACCCATGACCGGCTGACCGTCGGCCCCTCGTCCGTCACCTGGACCGGCACCGAACTGGTGGTCGAGGTGAACGAAATGGGCGCCCTGCCCCGGCTTGGCCCGGTGCGAGGCACCATCACACTCATCCCCGAGGCGGTGACTTCGACCGAAGTCCTGCTGACGCCAGACGGCCGCCACACCTGGCGCCCCTTTGCCCCCACCGCGCGGATCAAGGTCGACATCTCGCCCGGCCACCGCTGGGAAGGCCACGGCTATTTCGACGCCAACTTCGGCGCGGCGGCGCTGGAGGCCGATTTCAACTTCTGGACCTGGGGCCGCTTCCCGATGAAGGATCGCGCCCTGTGTTTCTACGACGCCACCCGACGCGACGGCACCACGCTGGAACTGGGGGTCGAGGTGCTGCCCGATGGCCGTGTCAACCAGATCGACCCGCCGCCGCTCACCCGGTTCAAACCCTCGGCCTGGCGGGTGCGGCGGGAAACCCGTTCGGACGACGGCCATATGCCCCGCCAGGCTGCGCCGATGCTGGATGCGCCGTTCTACTGCCGATCGCAGGTGACGACGCGACTGTTCGGCGAAGAGACGACCGGCGTGCATGAGGCGCTGGACCTGGACCGCTTCCGCTCACCCTGGATCAAGCCGATGATCGCGGTGCGGGTGCCGCGACGGTCGGGCTGGACGCACCCCGGCTGACGGCAGGGAACCGGAATTCGAAGTCGAATTCCGTGCGCGATTTCCGACTTCGGAAATCGCCTTCCCCTACCCCGCCAGCGCCTCGGCCATCGCCGCCCACAGCACCTCGACCGGCTCGATCCCGACCGACAGCCGCACGAACCCCTCGGAAACCGAATCGCCCCAGCGCGCCCGCCGCTCGCCCGAAGTATGGGTGGCGCCAAAGCTGGTGGTCTGCTCGATCAACGGGCAGCGCGCCAGAAATCCCTCCGCCGCACCTGCATCGGCCAGCTCGAAGCCGATCAGGAACCCCGACGCTGCCATCTGCGCCCGCGCAACCGCAAAGGACTCATCCCCCGGCAGACCGGGGAACCGCACCCCGCGCACCGCCGGATGCGCCGCCAGCCGCTCGGCAATCCTCTGGGCGCTGGCGCACATCCGCTCCAGCCGCAGCTCCAGAGTCTCCAGCCCCCGGTGCACCAGAAAGGCCTCGAACGGCCCCGGAATCGCCCCGGCCATCCGCCGCCAGTCGCGCACCCGCGCCATCCGCGCCGCATCCCGCCCGGCGACATGGCCGAAGAGCACGTCCGAATGCCCCGAGGGCGCCTTGGTGTCGGCCGCCACCACCAGATCGGCGCCCAGGTCCAGCGGCCTTTGCAGGAGCGGCGTCATCGTGGTGTTGTCGGCAATGACCACCGCCCCCGCGGCCCTGGCCCGCGCTGCGACCGCCGCGATGTCCACCACGTCAAGGCCCGGATTGGATGGCGTCTCCAGATAGACCACCGCAGCCCCGGCGAAATCCGAGCTGTCATAGGCCCGCGTCGGCAGGCCAATCACCTCGACCCCAAGCGGCTTCAGGAACCCCTGCGACAGCACTCGGGTGACGTAGTAGCCGTCCGAGGGGATCACCAGCCGGTCCCCGGCCCGCAGCGTGGCGAACAGCGCTGCCGCGATGGCCGCCATGCCGCTGGGAAAACCGACCGTCTCGGCGTCTTCCAGGATCGCCAGTTGCGCCTCGACCGCTTCCCAGCTGGGGTTGCCGTTGCGACCATAGACCTGCCCGCCCGCCTGCACATGCGGCAGGTGGAAGGTGGCCGATGCCGTGATCGGCGGCACCACCGGATCGCCCTGCTGCAACGCCGCCTTGCGGTGATGCAGCATCCGCGCGACGCGGGCCTCGGGCGAATCGGTCATGGCGGCACCTTTGGCAAAGCCCTTGCGGCCCGAGTCTTCCCCGCCCCGCAAACCGGCGCAACCCTTAACAGATCGTTAAGTTGGCTCGCCAACCCTTTGATTTCGCTTGCGCCGAATCCTGTCCCATCATGGGACACTCATTCCAGCCGGGCCGGAAACCCCGCCGCCCGCAGGTCGGTTCCCAGGGCATCCTCCAGCAGCTTGACGATCTGGGTCGACTGCGCCTCGCCGCCATAGACCGCCTTGCCCTTGAGGAAGGTCTGCGCCGTCATCGAAGCCAGATCCAGCGGCACCCCGAACTCGCGCCCGAAGCCCATGGCAAAGCCCAGGTCCTTCAGCGCCAGGTCCATGGTGAAGGCGATGTCATAGGACCCGTTCAGGATCAGCTGCCCCTCGGTCTCATGCACGAAACTGGTCCCCGATGAGGCCGCAATCGCCTCCCACGCCGTCTTCAGGTCCAGCCCGCCCCGCTTGGCCAGCATCAAGGCCTCGCCATCCGCGACCAGGTGGATGAAGGCCAGCATGTTGGTGATGACCTTGATCACCGCGGCACTGCCCAAGGGCCCCATGTGGAAGATCTTCTTCCCCATCGCCTCCAGCGTCGGGCGGTGCAGGTCGAACAATTCCTGCTCGCCCCCCGCCAGCACCGTGATCTCGCCCCGCGCCGCCAGATGCACGCCGCCGGTGACCGGCGCCTCCAGCATCCGTACGCCGCCCACCCGCGCCAGCCCGGCCAGCCGCAGCACGTCATCGCGGCCCAGGGTCGAGTTCTCGATCCAGGTCGCACCCGGCTTCAACCCGGTCATCAGTTCGGCCAGCACCGCCTCGGACGCTGCCGGCTTCGGCAGGCAGGTGAAGACATGGTCCACCGCCGCCGCCAACTCGCTGACCGACCGGGCCACCGCCGCCCCCATGTCGCGATGGCGGGCGGCCAGCGCAGGGTTGCGGTCATAGACCGTGACCTGGTGGCCCGCGCGGATCAGGCTGGCCGCAAGATGCCCGCCCAGGTTGCCAAGGCCGATGTAGCCATAGTTCATCGCGTTCCTCCCCTGCCGATTGCCAACCTGGAAATCGCGCCATCCCTGCGGATTTCGCCTAGGCCCCCCAGCCGACGATGCCCTTGACCTCGCAGAAGTCATGGATGCCCCAGTCGGCATACTCGCGACCGTTGCCCGACTGCTTGTAGCCGCCGAAGGGCGCAAAGGTATCCCAGGCCGGGTAGTTCAGGTTCACCGTCCCTGCCCGCAGCCGCCGCGCCAGCGGCCGTGCCTCCTCGACCGGGCCGGCGATATAGGCGGCCAGGCCATAGGGCGTGTCATTGGCCATCGCCACCGCCTCATCCAGCGAGTCATACGGAAGGATCGCCAGCACCGGCCCGAAGATTTCCTCACGCGAGACGGTCATCTCGTTGGTGACGTTGCCAAAGATCGTCGGCCGCACGAACCAGCCGCGGTTCATCCCCGCCGGACGCCCGATCCCGCCGCAGACCAGCGTCGCGCCCTCGTCGATCCCCGCCTGGATCAGCCGCTGCACCTTGTCGAACTGCAGCTTCGAGACCAGCGGCCCCATGGTGGTTGCGGTGTCGCGCGGGTCGCCCACGACCACAGCCTCGGCCGCCGCCCTGGCATGGACCAGGGCCTGATCGTGCTGGCTGCGATGCACGAACATCCGGGTTGGCGCATCGCAGCTTTGTCCGGTATTGCCGAAGCAGCCCTCGACGCCCCCCTTCACCGCCGCCAGAAGGTCGGCCGAGGCCAGGATGATGTTGGGCGACTTGCCGCCCAGTTCCTGTGCCACCCGCTTGACCGTCGGCGCCGCCGCCGCCGCGACCGCCGTCCCGGCCCGGGTCGAGCCGGTGAAGCTGACCATGTCCACCTCGGGGTGTGCCGACAGACGGGTCCCAACCTCAGGCCCGGTGCCGTTCACCAGGTTGAAAACGCCAGCCGGAACACCCGCGTCATGGCAGATTTCCGCGAAAAGAACCCCCGACAAGGGCGCGATTTCCGAAGGTTTCAGCACTACGGTGCAGCCCGCGATCAGGGCCGGAGCAACCTTGCACGCGATCTGGTTCATCGGCCAGTTCCAGGGCGTGATCAGGGCGCAGACGCCGATGCCTTCGTGCACGATGCGGGTGTCGCCGCGCATGTATTCCCAGGTCATCTGCTCGGCGGCCTTGATGGTGCTTTCGATATGCACCTGCCCGGCCCAGGCCTGCGCCTCGCGCGCCCAGGTGATCGGCGCGCCCATCTCGGTCGACATGACCTGGGCGAGTTCCTCGTACTTCGCGTTGTAGACCTCAAGGATACGCTTCACCAGGGCGATGCGGTCGGCAAGCGGCGTTACCGTCCAGGCATCAAAGGCGGCGCGGGCCGCGGCGATGGCGCGGTCGGCATCGGCCGCGTTGCCCATCGCCACTTCGCAGACGATTTCCTCGGTCGCCGGGTTCTCCACATCCATCCGGGCATCCGACAGCGGCTCGACCCAGGCCCCTCCAATATAGAATTTTGTCATGTTTTTCGGGGTCATCGGAGCCTCACTTGAAGTAGATATTGAACTTTTCACGGATGGCGCGGTCGATTTCAGCGTCCACCATGCACCCCGCCTTGGCAAGGATTTCGTTCTTGCGCGCGATGGCACGGTCCAACAGTTGCGGCTTGCCGGCCTCGACCCATTCCTTCGGGCTCATCCGGTTGCCAAGCGTGGGGTAGATGTATTCCGTCTGCATCAGCCGCAGGGTCTGGTCGCTGCCCAGATAATGCCCCGGCCCGCCCAGGCAAACCTGCTTCATCGCCTCGATGCTGGTGGAATCCTCGGTCACGTCGATGCCGCGCACCAACCGCATCACCTGGCCCAGGATATCGTCGCCCAGCACAAGGCTTTCCAGGGAAAAGCCCAGCAGCGAGGCATGCATCCCCACCGCCTCATAGCACATGTTCAGCCCCGACAGGCCGGCAAGGGTGTTGGTGATCGCCTGCTCCCAGCCCGCCTGCATGTCGGGCAGCTTGCTGTCGGAAATGCCGCTCGCCGCCCCCCCCGGCAGGTCATAGAACCGGTGCATCTGCGCACAGCCCACGGTCAGCAGCGCTTGCTCGGCCGATCCGCCCGACATGGCCCCGGTCCGCAGGTCGCTGACAAATGGCCAGGTGCCGAAGATCGCCGGAGCGCCGGGCCGGATGGCGTTGACGTAGACCACGCCCGCGAGGCATTCCGCCACCGCCTGCACGATGGCCAGCGCGATCGGCGCCGGCGCGGTGGCCCCGGCCTGCCCCGCCGACAACAGCAGCATCGGCATGCCGCGGCGGATGCAATCCTCCATCACCTTGCAGGATTCCTCGGCGAACTTCATCGGCGGCACGACAAAGCAGTTCGAGTTGCTGACGAAGGGCCGATCGCGCCAGGCCGCCTCGCCCCCCGCCACCATGTGCAGCATCTCGAAGCAATCGGCCACATGGTCGGGGTCGAAGATGCTGGTGCCGACGTGCTTGGTGGTGCCGGCAAGGCAGGCATAAAGCGTGTTGAGGTCCATCTCCTTGTTGTCCACCACATCCCGGCAGACCATGGTCCGCTGGTAGAAGTGAACGTTGTCAAGGTTCTGCACGATCCGTGCCGCGTCATGCAGGTCTTGCGCGGTGCTGTCGCGGTATTCGTTCCGCTCCAGGTCCACCACATGCACCGCCGCCCCTGCGGTGCCGAAATGCACGTTGGTCCCCGACAGCTGCAGGTCGAACTTCGGATCGCGCGCGTGCAGCGTGATGTTGCGCCCCGCCACCGCCAGCATGTCCTCGACAAGTGCGCGCGGAAACCTTATCCGCCCGTCGTCGCCCTGGATGGCCCCCGCCCCGGTCAGAATCTCCACCCCGCTTGCCGGAGCGTTGGAAAGCCCGATCTCCTCCAGTGCCTGCAGCGCCGATTGGTGAATCCGCTCCACCCCGGCCGGGTCCAGCGGCCGATACCGCCCGCCCGGCATCCCCGGCCGCACCGGCCGCACGTCGTCAGCCAGTGGCGCCGCCCGCAGCGCCACCCGCGCCGACCGCCCCCCCGACCGCCGCGCTCGTGCCGGTTCGCAAGCCTCGCCCAGATCGTTCATCTGCGGTTTCCCTTCGCTCATTGTCCGGCCCCCTGCCGCAGCAGCGCGTCGATTTCGTCTCCGGACGCCGCCGCCGCCAGCGGCGCGAACGACCCCGCCCCCAGCATCGCCACCACCGAGTCGCGGATCACCGCATGCGTGGCCCGCGCGATCTGGCTGCCGGTCGAGATGCGTCGCACCCCCATTGCCGCCAGGTCCGCAACCGTCAGCGCCTTCAGCGGCCCGGCCGCCAGCGCGTTCACCGGCCTGGTGACCGAGGCCAGCACCTGCGCCAGTTCGGCCCGCCCCGGCGGCACCGGCAGGTACAGCAGGTCCGCCCCCGCCGCCTCGAAGGCCTGCAACCGGCGGATGCCCTCGGCTAGGTCGTAAAGCCCGTTCATCACCCCGTCCGCCCGGGCGCAAAAGACGAAGGGCCGCCCCAGCGCCCGCGCCGCCGCCGCCCCGGCACGTACCCGCTCGACGGCCTGCTCGAAGCCATAGGCCGAAAACCCGTCCCGGTTCGTGGTATCCTCGATGGAACAGCCCGACAGTCCCACCTCGCCGGCCAGCCGCACCGTCGCGGCCACGTCCTCCGGCGCCTCGCCGAACCCGTCCTCGAAGTCGCCCGACACCGGCAGCGGCGTCGCCGCCAGCAGGTCGGCCGCATGGGCCAGCGCTTCGTCCCGCGTGACACCCCCGTCCGCGCGCCCCAGCGTGAAGGCATGTGCCGCGGAAGACGTCGCCAGAGCACGCGCGCCAAGTGCCGCCATCATCCGGGCCGAGCCGGCATCCCATGGGTTCGGAATGACGAAACACCCGCTTTGGTGCAAGTCGTGAAAGGCCTGGTGGCGCGCTGCCAGGGTCATGCCTTCACCCGTTCCGATTTCGGATCGTACATCGGCGCCAGGCTCGCCTCGGCCGCATGCCGCACCCCGGCCACCTCGATCTCGTAGACCGATCCCAGCACCTCGGCCTCGCTCTCGCCGGCACAGGGCACATAGCCCATCCCGATCGCCCCCCCAAGGAAATGCCCGTAGTTGCCAGAGGTCACCGGCCCAACGATGCGCCCATCCCGCACCAGGGCCTCGTTGTGGAACAACAGCGGCTCCGGGTCGGTCAGCCGGAACTGCAGCAGCCGCCGCGACAACCCCGCCTCGGCCTTCCGCAGCACCGCCTCGCGGCCCAGGAAGCCGGTCTTCTTCCGGCTGACCGTGAACCCCAGGCCCGCCTCCAGCACATGGTCCTCGTCGGTGATGTCATGGCCCCAGTGCCGGTAGGCCTTCTCGATCCGGCAGGAATCCAGCGCGTGCAGCCCGCACAGCTTCAGCCCCAGCCCCTCGCCCGCCGCCATCAGCGTCTCGAACACATGCGCCGCCTGGTCGGCCGAGGGGTAGATTTCCCAGCCCAGCTCGCCCACGTAGGTCACCCGATGCGCCCGGGCCAGCCCCATGCCGATCTCGATTTCCCGCGCCGTCCCAAAGGGATGCGCCGCGTTCGAGAATTCGTCGGGCGACACCGCCTGCATCACCTCGCGCGACTTCGGCCCCATCACGCACAGCACCGCCTCCCCGGCGGTGACATCGGTCACCACGGCGAAATCCTCGGCCAGATGCCCGCGCAGCCAGGCCAGGTTGCGCTGCAGGGTCGCCCCCGGCACCACCAGCAGATAGGCCCGCTCGCTCAGTCGCGTCACCGTCAGGTCGGCCTCGATGCCGCCGCGGCCGTTCAGCATCATGGTGTAGACGATGCGCCCCGGGGCCACGTCCATCTCGGCCGAACAGACCCGGTTGAGGAAGGCGCAGGCATCGCGCCCCTCGACCCGGATCTTGCCGAAGCTGGTCATGTCGAACAGGCCCACGCCCGTCCGCACCGCCATGTGCTCGGCCTTCTGGTTGGCAAACCAGTTCTGCCGGCCCCAGGCATAGCGATACGCCCGCTCCTGCCCCGGCTCGGCGAACCAGTTCGCCCGCTCCCAGCCCGCCACCTCGCCGAACACCGCGCCGCGCGCCTTCAGCGCCTCGTGCAGCGGCGTCCGCCGCACCCCGCGCGAGGTTTCCACCTGCCGATAGGGGTAGTGGTCGGCGTAGAGCAGGCCCAGCGTCTCGCTCACCCGCTCCTGCAGGTACTTCCGGTTCCTCTGGAACGGCTGCGCCCGGCGGATGTCCACGTCCCAGAGGTCGAACGGCGGCTCGCCCTCGGTGATCCACTCGGCCAGCGCCATCCCCGCCCCGCCGGACGAGATGATCCCGATCGAGTTGTAGCCCGCCGCCACCCAGTACCCGCCCAATTCCGGCGCCGGGCCAAGGTAATAGCGGTCGTCGGGGGTGAAACTTTCCGGGCCATTGAAGAAGGTGTGAATGCCGGTGGTCTGGAACAGCGGCATCCGGTTCATCGCCATTTCCAGAATGGGCGAGAAGTGGTCCCAGTCCTCGGGCAGCGTGTCGAACTCGAAATCCTCGCGGATGCCGCCCATGCCCCAGGGCTTGGCCTTCGGCTCGAAGGCCCCGATCATCATCTTGCCGGCGTCCGACTTGTAATAGGCGCATTCGTCCACCAGCCGCAGCACAGGCATGTCGCCCAGACCCGGCACCGGCTCGGTCACCAGGTAGAAATGCTCGGCGGCGTGCAAGGGCACCGTCACGCCGCTCGCGGCCGCCAGGTCGCGCCCCCACATGCCGCCGCAGTTCACCACCACAACGGCCTCGATCCGCCCCGGCCCGTCCGGCCCGACATAGTTCACCCCGGTCACCCGCCGCTGCCCGCCCGGCGCGGCGCCTTCCGTCACCCCGGTCACCTTGACGCCCTCGATGACCCGCGCGCCCGCCATCCGCGCGCCCTTGGCCAGCGCCATGGTGATGTTGGCCGGATCGCATTGCCCGTCATTGGGAATATGCACCCCGCCGACCACGCCGTCGGTGTTCAGCAGCGGATACAAGGCCTTCACCTCGGCCGGCGACAACCGGTTCACCTCGATGCCGAAGATCTTGGCCACCGTGGCCTGCCGCAGGATCTCCTGCATCCGGTCCTCGGTCAGCGCCACGGTCATCGAGCCGACGCGCTTCATGCCCGTCGCAACCCCGGTCTCGGCCTCCAGCCGGTAATACAACTCGGCCGAATACTTCGCCAACCGCGTCATGTTCTGGTTCGCCCGCAACTGCCCGATCAGCCCCGCCGCATGCCAGGTGGTGCCACACGTCAGCCGCTTGCGCTCCAGCAGCACCACCTCCCAGCCCGCCCGGGCCAGGTGATAGGCCACCGAACAGCCCGAGACCCCGCCCCCGATCACCACCGCCTGCGCCTTCGTCGGAATCTCAGCCATCTCTTCCGTCTTTCATCTGTCTGAAAATATCCTCGGGGGGTCCGGGGGGCAGAAAGCCCCCCGGCGGCCGGTCACGCGCGCAAGCGCTCGTTCTTCGCGTCCCACAGCGGCGCATCCGCCTGCACCACGGCAGGCACCCGCACACCGAAGATTTCCACCTCGACCGCGGTCCCGGGCACGTTGACCTCGGCCCGCAGCATCCCCAGGCCAATGCAGGCCCCCACCCGGTGCCCCCAGTCCCCGCTGGTCACCTCGCCCACCACCCGGCCGTCCTTCCAGATCGTCGACATATAGGGCGGGTCGTGCTCGCCCGCCTCGATCAGCAGCGTGCAGAACCGCTTCTCCACCCCGCGCTGCTTCTCCGCCGCCAAGGCCGCCCGCCCCCGGAACGCCGGCTTCGCCCAGTCGACAAACCGCTCAAGGCCCCCCTGCAGCACCGAGTAATCGGTGGACAGATCCCCCTTCCAGGCCCGGTAGCCCTTTTCCACCCGCAAGGCATTCAGCGCGAACATGCCGAAGGGCCGCAGCCCCAGGGGCGCCCCCGCCGCCATCACCGCATCCCAGACCGCCCCGGTATCCGCCAGCCCGCTGTGCAGTTCCCAGCCCAGCTCGCCCGCAAAGGACACCCGCGCCAGCCAGACCGGCCGCCCGGCGATCCGCCCCCACTGGTGCGACAGCCATGGCGCCGACAGGTCCGCCTCCGCTCCCGCCGCCTGCAACACCGCGCGCGCCTTTGGCCCGGTCAGGATCTGGCACGACCAGGCGGCGCTTTCATCCACCAGCCGCAGCCCCGGCGCCAGATGCGTCTCCAGCCAGGCCCGGTCATGCACTTGCGCCGTGGCGGCGGTGATCAGCAGCAGCTCCTCCGGCCCGATCCGGGCCACCGACATCTCGGTGACGATCCGGCCCTTGTCGTCGGCGAAATAGGCCAGCCCCAGCCGCCCCACCCCCGGCACCTTGCCAGTGATCTGCTCGGCCAACCACTCCGCTGCCCCCGGCCCGGTCAGCCGGAAGCGCGAGAACCCCGGCAGGTCCAGCATGCCGCAGGCATCGCGCACCGCCGCGCATTCCGCCGCCACCGCGCCGAACCACGGCCCCTCGCGGCGCCAGGTCTTCTGCGCCGCCTCCGACACATCATCCCCCGGCCGCGCATACCACAGCGCCCGCTCATAGCCGTTGTAAGGACCGAACTGCGCCCCCAGCGCCGCGGTCCGGTCATGCACCGCCGACAGCCGCTGCATCCGCCCCTCGGGCCAGGCAAACCGCGGGAACTGCACGGCATATTCGTGGCCGTAAACCTCCTTGCCCTTGGCCACGCAGTAGGCGTGATCCTCCCAGCCGGTGAACCGCCGCGGGTCGCAAGACCACATGTCCCACTCGGTCGCGCCCTCGGTCACCCATTCCGCCAGCACCTTGCCGGCGCCGCCGGCCTGACAGATGCCGAAGGTGAAGACGCAGGCCTCGAAGGCATTCGGCACCCCCGGCATCGGCCCCAGCAAGGGGTTGCCGTCCGGCGTATAGGGGATCGGGCCGTTGATCACCTTGCTGAGCTTCGCCTGCTCCAGAAGCGGCACCCGGGCCATGGCATCGTTGATGTGCCACTCCAGCCGCTCCAGATCGTCGGGGAACAGCTGGAAACTGAAATCCTCGGGCATCGGGTCGTCGGGGGTGGCCCAATGCGCCCGGCAGGGGTTCTCGTAAGGCCCCAGGTTGAAGCCATGCTTCTCCTGGCGCAGGTAATAGCTGGAATCCACATCCCGCAGCAGCGGCAGCTTGTGACCCACCTCGCGCGACCAGACCTCCAGCTCGGGAATGGTGTCGAACAGCAGATACTGATGGCTCATCACCATCATCGGCACCCGGCGGCCGAACATCGCCCCCACCTGCGCCGCGTAATACCCGCCCGCGTTCACCACGAACTCCGCCCGCACCTCGCCCTTGGGCGTCGACAGCACCCACTCGGCCCCGGTCCAGCGGGCCGAGGTCACCGGGCAGAACCGCTCGACCCGCGCCCCCAAGCCCCGCGCCCCCGTCGCCAGCGCCTGCGTCAGCTGCGCGGGGTCGATGTCGCCGTCATAGGGGTCATACAGCGCCCCGCTCAGGTCGTGGGTTTCCACGAAGGGATACTTCGACCGGATCTCGCCCGGCGCCAGCACCTCAAGGTCCATCCCCTGATAGCGCCCCATCCCGACCACCCGCTTGAACTCCAGCAAGCGCTCGGCCGTATGCCCCAGCCGGACGCTGCCGGTGACATGGTAGTTCATCGGATAGCCGACCGCCTCGCCCAACCCCCGATACAGCTCGGCCGAATAGCGCTGCATGTTCATGATCGACCAGCTCGACGAGAACGTCGGCACGTTGCCCGCCGCATGCCAGGTCGACCCGGCGGTCAATTCGTTCTTTTCCAGAAGGATGCAGTCGGTCCACCCGGCCTTGGCCAGATGATACAAGGCCGAGACCCCGACCGCGCCGCCGCCGATGATCGCCACCCGCGCGCTTGCGAATTCCGCCATCCCCGCCTCCCCTGGTTCCGGCGACAGGTTAGCGGGGAACCTCCGGTGCTTTCAATTCGCAGCTGCCCGGACTATTGATCGGATATTCCGATCAGGGAGGCGCCATGCAGATCGAGTTGATCGACACGTTTCTGGACCTGGTCGAGACCAAGAGCTTCAACCGGACGGCCGACCGGACCGGCGTCACGCAGTCCACCGTCTCGGCGCGGGTCAAGTCGCTGGAACAGATGCTGGGCGCGCGGCTGTTTCGCCGGTCGCGGGCGGGGACCGACCTTACCACCGAGGGCCTGAGGTTCGAGACCCATGCCCGGCTGCTGCGCCAGGAATGGACGGCCGCGCGCCGTGCGGTCGCGGCATCAGGCGAGGCGGCAATGACCCTTCGCCTGGGGATACAGAACGACCTGACCACCGCCTATCTGGGGCCGCTGGTGGCCGAAATCCGCCGGGTGCTGCCACAGACGGCCCTGTACGTCGAGCCGGACTATTCGACGCAGATGTGCGCCGATCTGGTCACCGGTGCGCTGGACTTCGCCGTCCTGTTCTCGCCAAAGCCGCATCCGGACCTGCACTTCCAGTCGGTCGGCGAACTGACCTATCGCCTGATCAGTTCCGACTCTGCGCGGATCGACCAGATCGCGGTTGCACGGATGATCTTCGCGCATGTCTCTCCGGCCTTCGAGCGCGCGCATCGCGAAGCCTTGCCCAACCTCTCCGAAGCACCGCTGTCGGTCGGCCAGACCGCGGCGGTGGTTTCGCTTCTGGAAGCAATGGGAGGGGCGGGCTATGTCCTGGATACCACGGCCCAGGCCATGACCCAGACCGGGCGCTTCCGGATGGTCGATGACGCGCCCGTGCTCAGCCAGCCGGTCTATGCCACCATGCACCTGAGAAACCGGACCGCCCGGCTGCACAGACGGCTGACGCGCATCCTTGTCCGCCAGCTTTCGGGTCGCACAGGGTGACCACAGGGTGAACACGGGATGATCCAGTGTAACGGCCCGCGCGAACGCCTTCGTGTGGCTGGCCCCGGTCAAAGCGGCAGGACGGTGGTGGACTTGATCTCTTCCATGCTCAGCAGCGCGGTGACGTTGTAGATGCGCACTTCCGAGATCAGAGCCTGGTAGAACTGGTCGTAGGCGCGGGCGTTCCTGACCCGCACCTTCAGGATATAGTCGATGTCACCCGCCAGCCGATGCGCCTCCAGAACCTCGGGGCGCTCTTTCAGCGCCTTCAGGAACCGGCGCTGCCAGTCGGCCTCATGCTCGCTGGTGCGGATCAGCACGAAGAAACAGGCCTCAAGCCCCAGCGCCTCGGCATCCAGGATCGCTGTTGTCCGGGTGATCACACCCTGGTCCTTCATCCGTCGGATGCGGTTCCAGACCGGGGTCTTCGATGAGCCCACCTTGCGGGCGATTTCGTCCAGGCTCTGCTCGGCGTCGGTCTGCAGTTCGGACAGGATTTTCCGGTCCAGATCGTCCAGTGGGGCGGCCATTCCTGAATTCCCTTGAACGGCGGAACAGGGGTTCCGCGCCGGGGCAGTATCGGAACAGGTGTCCTTATCTGCAAGGGCATCTGGCGGGAATCCGGGAAAATCTTCTATATTGAGCGCAGTACCAAAGGGCCCGCCATGACCAACACCCGCCTTTCCCTTCCGCCCCCCTCGCCCGTCGTCTTTGTCGGCGCCGGCCCCGGTGCGGCCGAGCATCTGACACTGGGCGCGCTCCAGGCCCTGCAAGCCGCCGAGGTGGTGATCCACGACCGGCTGGTCGGCGACGAGGTGCTGGCGCTGATTCCGGCCGGGGTCGAGCGGCTGGACGTCGGCAAGGAAGGGTTCGGCCCCTCGACCGCGCAGGCCGCGATCAATGCAGCCCTGGTGGCGCAGGCACTGGCCGGGCGGCGGGTGGTGCGGCTCAAGGGCGGCGATCCGGGCATCTTCGGCCGGCTGGACGAAGAAATCGAGGCGCTGCAAGCGGCGGGCCTGGCCTTCCGCATCCTGCCCGGCGTGACCACGGCCAGCGCCGCCGCCGCGGCCCTTGGCCAGTCGCTGACCAAGCGCGGCCGCAACGGCAGCCTGCGCATCGTCACCGGCCATGACATGGAAGGCTTTGCCGAGCAGGACTGGCGCGGTCTGGCCCGCGCGGGCGAGGTCGCAGCGGTCTACATGGGCAAGAAATCCGCCCGCTTCATCCAGGGTCGACTGATCATGCACGGCGCCTTGCCCGATACGCCCGTGACCGTGGTGGAAAGCGTCAGCCGCCCCGACCAGCGCATCCTGGCCGCGACCCTTGCCACTTTGCCCGCCACCGTGGCCCGGGCTGCCGGCCCCGCCCTTCTGCTCTACGGTCTTGCCCCGCGCGAAGCCGCCCTTTCCCTTCCGCTCTTGAACGAGGCCCGCAGATGACCCGCCGCTTTACCCCCAAGGTCGTCACCGCCAACCGCCTGCGCGAAGGCGATGTGGTCTATCTGGCCGCCGACGACCGCTGGTCGCTGCTGCACCATGAGGCCGAGTTGATCGAGGACGAGGCCCACGCGCAGATGCGCCTGCTTTTTGCTGCATCGCAGAAAAATCTTGTGGTCGGCGCCTATCTCGCCGATGCAAAGGCTGGCCCGAACGGACCCGAGCCGGTGCATTTCCGCGAGGAATTCCGCACCCGCGGGCCGTCGAACTATGACCATGGCAAGCAGGCGGACCTGGCCCATGTATGACTACAGCGACTTCGACGAGGCCTTCGTCCGCGCCCGTGTCGCGCAGTTCACCGATCAGGTGAACCGCCGGCTGGACGGCAGCCTGACCGAGGACGAATTCCGCCCACTGCGGCTGATGAACGGGCTGTACCTGCAATTGCATGCCTACATGCTGCGGGTCGCGATTCCCTACGGCACGCTGTCGCCCCGGCAACTGCGGCAGTTGGCGATGATCGCCGACACCTATGACAAGGGCTACGGCCACTTCACCACCCGGCAGAACATCCAGTTCAACTGGCCGAAGCTGCCGGATGTTCCGGCGATTCTGACCGCGCTGGCCGATGTGGGGATGCACGCCATCCAGACCAGCGGCAACTGCGTGAGGAACGTCACCGCCGACCACTTCGCCGGCGCCGCGGCAGACGAAGTCGCCGACCCCCGTCCCTATGCCGAACTCTTGCGGCAGTGGTCCACCGATCACCCGGAGTTCCAGTTCCTGCCGCGCAAGCTCAAGATCGCCATCACCGGCGCCACCGCCGACCGGGCGGTGACGGCGGCACATGACATCGGGCTGCGGATCGTGCGCAACGACGCCGGCGAGATCGGCTTCAAGGTGTTGGTCGGCGGAGGCCTGGGCCGCACGCCGATGGTCGCCATGGTGGTGCGCGACTTCCTTCCCGAAGCGGACCTGCTGCCCTATGTCGAGGCGGTGCTCAGCGTCTACAACACGCTGGGGCGGCGCGACAACAAGTACAAGGCGCGCATCAAGATCACCCTGCATGAGACGGGAAAGACTGAGATTTCCCGGATGATCGAAGAGCGTTTCGCCGAGTTGCGCCCGCTGTTCGGCGGCGCCGACCAGGCGCTGTTCCGCGACATCGACGCGGCCTTCGCGGGACCGGAGTATCTCGATGCGCCCATCACGGCTTTCGACCAGTTCTACCAGGCTGACGCGGCGTTCCGGTCCTTTGTCGACACCAACGTCGCGCCGCACCGCAACCCGCACTACGCCATCGTCACCCTCAGCCTGAAGGCCCATGGTGCGACCCCGGGCGATGCGACAAGCGACCAGATGCGCCTGATCGCCGATCTGGCCGAGAAGTTCGGCCATGGTGACATCCGCGTCAGCCACGAGCAGAACCTGATCCTGCCGCATGTCCACAAGGCGGATCTGCCCACCATCCACGCGGCCCTGATGACCGCCGGCCTGGCCACCGCCAACGTCGGGCTGGCCAGCGACATCATCGCCTGCCCGGGCATGGATTATTGCAGCCTGGCCACCGCCCGCGCGATCCCGGTCGCGCAGGAAATCGCGCTGCGCTTCCAGGCGCTGGACCTGGAACACGAAGTCGGGCCGCTGAAGATCAAGATCTCCGGCTGCATCAACGCCTGCGGGCACCACCATGTCGGCCACATCGGCATTCTGGGCCTCGACCGGGCGGGGGTGGAGAACTACCAGATCACGCTGGGTGGCGACGGCACCGAGGACATGGTGGTGGGTGACAAGACCGGCCCCGGCTTCGCCTATGACCAGGTCACCGACGCGGTCGAGCGGATCGTGCGGGCCTATCTGGACCTGCGGACCGGGCCGGGAGAGACCTTCTTGCAGGCCTTCCGCCGCGTCGGGATCGAACCCTTCAAGGTGGCGCTTTACGGTGAGGCCGAGCGCGATGCCGCGTGACCTGCATCCCGGCACGGTGGCGGACCGGGTGGCGGCACTGAATGCGCGCTACAAGCACCATTCGGCGACCGACGTGATGGAACTGGCGCTGCGCGACCACGATCTGGGCCGCGTCGCGCTGGTCAGTTCATTCGGGGCGGAATCGGTGGTTTTGCTGCACATGGTCAGCGTGATCGCGCCGGAAACGCCGGTGATCTTTGTCGACACCAGGATGCTGTTTGCCGAGACGCTGGACTACCAGCGCGCGTTGGCCGACAGCCTGACGCTGTGCGACATCCGCACCATCCGGGCGCATCCGTCCCGCGTCGGCGCGGAAGACCCCGACGGCACGCTGCACCAGTTCAACACCGATGCCTGCTGCGACCTGCGCAAGATCGAGCCCCTGGAACGCGCGCTCAGGGGCTTTGACGGCTGGATCACCGGCCGCAAGCGGTTTCAGAACAGCGACCGGGGCAGCATCGACTTCTTCGAGAATGAGGGCGATTTCCGCATCAAGGTGAACCCCCTGGCCCATTGGGGCCGTGAGGATCTTGAGGAATACATCGTCGAAAACCGCCTTCCCCGGCATCCGCTGGTGTCCAGAGGCTATCCGTCCATCGGCTGCGCGCCCTGCACCAGCCCGGTGAGGCCCGGCGAAGACCCGCGCGCCGGGCGCTGGCGGGGCAGCGCGAAAACCGAATGCGGCATCCATTTCGTCGACGGCAAGGCCGTGCGCGCCCCCAAGGAGACCGCGGCATGAGCGTGATCGTCACCGACCAGGGCTTTGCCCCTGCCCCTGCGCGCGACATCGTGCCGCTGGCGCGGCTGACGCCCGAGACGACCGCCGTCGATCTGGCCAACACCGACGATCCGGCGGCGCTGGAGGGTCATCTTGACCACCTGCGGCTGATCCGCGTGGCCTTTCCCGCCTTCAACGACGGCCGCGCCTTCACCATTGCGCGGCGGCTGCGGATGCTGGGATACACCGGCCAGCTTCTGGCGCATGGTCCGGTGATTGCTGACCAATACGCCATGTGCCGACGGGTGGGGTTCGACGGGGTGGAAATCCCCGACGAGATCGCCGCCCGTCAGCCCGAGGCGCAGTGGCGCGCCCGGGCCGACTGGCAGGCGCATGACTATCAGGCCCGGCTGAAGGCCTGATCCGCTGGACCTTGCCGCCGGAAAGTTGTAAGTACACATACGAAATTCGCCGCACCCCCGCAGGCTTTTCTGTAGTCCTGCATTCCACTAAGAGGGGGCGTTCGATGACGGAGATGGTCCAGATGAACTCGCCCGACCCTTCGCTGCGCGTGAAACCGCACCTGCCCGACGCCCAGACCGTGACCTTTGTCCGGCACTGGACCGAGCGGCTGTTCTCGTTCCGGGTGACGCGGCCGCAATCCCTGCGCTTCCGCTCGGGCGAATTCGTGATGATCGGGCTGATGGACGATGCCGGCAAACCGCTGCTGCGGGCCTATTCCATCGCCTCGCCGTCTTGGGACGAGGAACTGGAGTTCTACTCGATCAAGGTGCCGGACGGCCCGCTGACCAGCCGGCTGCAGCACATCCAGGTCGGCGACGAGATCATCCTGCGCCCGAAACCCGTGGGCACACTGGTGCTGGACGCGCTCTTGCCGGGCAACCGGCTGTGGTTCCTGGCCACCGGCACCGGGATCGCGCCCTTCGCCAGCCTGATGCGCGACCCCGAGACCTATGAGAAGTTCGACCAAGTCATCATGATGCACACCTGCCGCGAGGTGGCCGAGCTGGAATATGGCCGCCAGCTGGTGGAAAGCCTGAAGGACGATCCGCTGATTGGCGAGTTGGTCGGCGACAAGCTGCTCTATTACCCCACCACCACGCGCGAACCCTTCCATCACATGGGCCGGGTGACCGACAACCTGTCGTCCGGCAAGGTCTTCGCCGACCTTGGCTTGCCGCCGATGGATGCGGAACATGATCGAGCCATGATCTGCGGCAGCCTGGCCTTCAACATCGACGTGAAGGCGATCCTCGAGGGTTTCGGCCTGCGCGAGGGCGCGAATTCCGAGCCGATGGAATTCGTGGTGGAAAAGGCCTTCGTCGGCGACGGCATCTAGGCGGCTTTCGGGCCGCTCATCCGGCCAGGCAATAGGAAAGGCCGCAAGGGATTTCCCTTGCGGCCTTTGCCTTGGTCCCGAAGGACGCTCAGCTTACATGCCGAGCGCGGCCTTGACCTGGGCGACCGTGTCCGCCACCAGGGCCGGGTTGGCCTTGGCCGCCTCGACCGCGGTCTTGAGCGTGGTCTTGGTGGCATCGTCCAATGCCGAACCGTCGATCAGCGCGATCACGCTGTCGGCGTTGAAGTTGGCCGGGTCCAGCGCGGCGGCGGCGTCCGCAGCCATGCCTTCCATGCCTTCCATGCCTTCCATGCCGGCCATGCCTTCCATGCCCGACATGCCCTCCATGCCTTCCATGCCAGACATGCCTTCCATGCCTTCCATGCCAGACATGCCTTCCATGCCAGACATGCCTTCCATGCCTTCCATGCCTTCCATGCCAGACATGCCTTCCATGCCCGACATGCCGGCAGCAGCGTCAGCAGCGGCCTTTTCGGCAGCTTCTTGCGCCGGCTTGTAGCTGAATTGGTAATAGCCACCCGCCGCCAGCAGGACGACGATGGCGCCGATGATCACGCTCTTGTTCATGTGAGGTACTCCCGTTTCCGGCTCACTGTCCGGATGCACGCGATATGGCAGTTCGCGAGGGGATTGAAAAGTCCGGACCGCCGCATCCCGGTCGCAGCGCGAGGAATTCCGCGCAGGGCTGGGTTGAAAGGTCGCAAAAGGGCAGATAAATTCGCGCACGCAGCCATAACCGCAAAAGGAATACCGCCATAGGACGCCGTCCCCACAACGCCCCGCCGCAACGCGACACCGGTCCGCGGATCAATGACCGAATCCGTTCGCCGGAAATACGGCTTATCGGCGCCGATGGCGAGAATGTCGGCGTTGTGACTCCGGCGCGCGCCATGGTGCTGGCCGAGGAGGCCGGGCTGGATCTGGTCGAGATTTCTCCGAACGCGGAACCGCCGGTCTGCAAGATCATGGACTTCGGCAAGTTCAAGTACGAGACGCAGAAGCGCGAGGCCGAGGCGCGGAAAAAGCAGAAGATCATCGAGATCAAGGAAATCAAGTTCCGCCCGGGCACGGATGACCACGATTACGATGTCAAGATGCGCTCGGTGCTGAAGTTCCTGGACGAAGGCGACAAGGTGAAGGTCACCCTGCGCTTTCGCGGCCGCGAGATGGCGCACCAGGAGCTGGGGCTTGAGTTGCTGAACCGCGTTGCCGCGGATGTGGCCGAGAAGGGCAAGATCGAAAGCATGCCCCGGCTGGAAGGCCGCCAGATGGTGATGATGGTCGCGCCGAAGTAACCGGCCGGCAGGAGGGATTGCGCGGGGGCCGTTGCGGCCCCCGTTGTCATTCGGCGCGGGCCTCGCGCGGGCGACCGCGGGCCGGGCTTTCCTTGAGCAGCCCGCCCACACCCATGGCGGCGATGTCCTGGGCGGTGACGGCAAGGCCGCAGATCACCCGCTGCATCACCCAGTCGGCACCGTTCAGCGCGGGGCTTTTCGCGCAGCCCGGCAGGCCGATGACCGGGGTGGCGCCAAGGTGGCCCAGGAACAGCAGGTTCCCCGGATCGACCGGCATGCCGAAGCGGTCCACCGTGCCCCCCGCCTGGCGCAGCGCCTGCGGCGCCACGTCGCGCGGGTCCGAGGTGGCCGAGGCGGTGAGAATAAGGATCAGATCGCTGTCCTGTGCGGCGATGGCATTTGTCAGGGCGTCCAGCCGGTGCGGCACCCGCACGGGCGCAGCCAGTGACACGCCCAGGGCCCGCAGCCGGGTCTCGATGGCCTGTCGTCCTTTGTCCGGCGTTGGGTCCGGGCCGACGCAGGTTTCGATCAGCACCGCCCGGCCCAGCCGGGGCCGCCGCAGCCGCAAGGCGCCCTGCCCCTCAGCACAGGCCTCTTGCAGGGCGGCCCGGTCCACGCCGTAGGAAATGACCTTCACCGTCGCGACCATCTCGCCCGCCGCCACCCGCTGCCAGGGCGGCAGAGTGGCCAGCGTCAGCATCGGGTCGACCGCGTTCAGCGCGGCGACCCGGGCGGCGTCGACCTCGGCCAGACCGGCGGCTTCGGCGTGGATGTTGACGCGCCCCGTGCCGACGGCGCGCAGCGACAGCCCCGCCGCCGCCGGATCTGGCACCAGCGCCTGCGCCAGGGTCAGCGCGGCGGCATCCTCGTGCAGATCGTCCGGGCCCAGCCGGGCGACCGTGACCTCGGTCAGCCCAGCCGCGGCAAGCTGCGCCAGAGCATCGGCGTCCAGCACAAGCCCCTTGCGCAGCCGCCCCTGTTCCAAGGGCACGGAATGGGCCAGAATAGCACCCCTCGCCTGTGCCAGCGGGACCGGGCCGAACTGCATCAGCCCTGCCTCAGGGCCGCGGTGACCTGGGCCATGACGGAAACCGCGATCTCGGCCGGGGATTTGGCGCCGATGTCCAGGCCGACCGGGGCGTGGATGCGGGCGATGTCGTCTGGCGTGAAGCCTGCTGCCGCCAGCCGCTCGACCCGTTTCGCATGGGTCTTCTTCGACCCCAGGCAGCCGAGGTAGAATACCGGCGCGCGTAGCGCGATGCGGATCGCGGGGTCGTCCAGCTTGGGGTCGTGGGTCAGGGTGACAATGGCGGTGCGGGCGTCGGGCTTGAGGCTGGCCAGGGCCTCGTCGGGCCAGTCCTCAAGGATCGTCTCGCCGGGAAACCGGGCGGCGCTGCCAAAGGCGCCGCGCGGGTCGATCAGGGTGGGGGCGTAGCCGCAAAGCCGCGCGATCGACAGCAGCGGCTGCGCGATATGCACGGCGCCGACGACGATCAGCCGCAAGGGCGGGTTGTGGATGGCCAGGAAGCGGCCGTCCTCTTCGCTGCCGGACCGGTCGCTGCGGAACCGCGCATCCGCCGCGGCATCCTGGCCCGGCGCCAGCAGCTGGCGCGCCCAAGCGTCGGGCCGCACCTCATAGGCCACGGCACGCGACGCGGCGCGGGCGGCGACCAGGTCCGCCAGCAAGGCTTCGGGCAGGGCTTGCGGCGCCTCGCCCACCGGTTCCACCATCACCCGGATGGTGCCACCGCAGGCCAGGCCCACGGCAAAGGCCGTCTCGTCACTGACGCCAAAGGTCAAGAGCCGCGGGGTGCCATCCTGCAGGGCCTCCAGCGCCTCGGTCACCACAGCGCCCTCGACGCAGCCGCCCGAGACCGAACCCATGATCTCGCCCGCGCCCGAGATCGCCAGCTGGCTGCCGGCCTGCCGCGGCGCCGAACCCCAGGTGTCGACCACCGTCGCCAGCGCCGCGCCCTTGCCGGCACGGTGCCAGTCCAGCGCGATTTCGGGAATCCGGTCATGGAATGCCTCGGGCGCGGCGTCGGTCATGGGTCTGTCCTCCAGCGCCCAGAGTAGGACGGGCCGCAAGGATCACAAGTCCCTTGCGGCCCGCCCAATGGTCGACCTTCGTCCCGACCGGGAAACGGAATTCGAAGTCGAATTCCGTCCACGATTTCCGACTTCGGAAATCGTTTCCCCGGGTGGCCTCAGCGCAGCGCGGCGGTGCGCATCAGCGGCGTGATCAGCCGCACCAGCACGCGGCGGTTCGCCCGCTCATCGCTTTGGCTGGCCACCTTCAGCTCGCTTTCACCATAGCCCTGGATGACCATGTTTTCCGGCGGGATCTCGAAGTATTCGGTCAGCGCCAACGCCAGCGATTCCGCCCGGCGGTCCGACAGCAGCAGGTTCGACGCGGCCGAGCCGACGGCATCGGTGTGGCCCTCGATCAGGAACACATGGCCCGGGTTGTCTTCCAGCAACTGGCCCATCAGCCGGCCCAGGTCAGCCAGCTTGCGCGCCTCGGTGGCGTCGATGACCGCCGACCCGCTGTTGAAGGTGATCGAATCGACCTCGATCGTCGCCGCCAGCGCCCGCACCTCGGGGATGTCGCGGATCTGGCGCAGGCTGAACTTGCGGCCGATGTCCTCGGCCTCAAGGGCGGCCAGTTCGGCCTTCAGCGCGGCATCGTTGTCCGAAGTCGAGATCGTCACCCGGCCGGGCTTGGGCCGGGGCAGTTCGGAAATGATGATCGGCTCTTCGGCATAAAGGTCGTCGATCAGCACCGTCTCGATGCCCGACCGGTCATAGACCGACCGCCGCAGCACGCGGCCCGAGGCATCGCGCACCGTCACCACCTGGGTGCCGTCGGGGCGCTGCACGATGGTCCGGGTCGAGCCGTCGCGGTAGGTCTCGGTCCGCGTGGTCACGCCGGGGCGGCGCAGCACGGCGTCGTCGTCCTTGTAGACGTCATAGGTGCCATCGGGGTTCAGCACCACCACGCGGTCGCCGGTCGCCTCGACCACTTCGCGCTGGTCCTTCTTGCCTTCGTTGATGATGGCGCCCACCACCAGCGCGCCCAGGGCCAGCAGGCCCACCTTCTCAAGGTCCGACAGGCCCGACTTCTTGCCGCTGGACGCCGCCACCGGTGCGGCGGCGAATTCCTCGGACGAGGCGCGGGTGGTCAGTTCCGAAATCACCTCGGTCGCGACCGAGACCGGCTCGGTCGGCGTCGGTGCCGTGTCGGTGCCGTCGGTGGCGGCGTCCGTGCTGCCCTCGGTCGGCACGATCGGCAGCAGAGTCTCGGGGTCGATCACCGCGGCGGCCGCAGCCGCGGCGGCCGAGGCGGCAAGGCCCTCTTCCTCGGCGACACCTTCTGCGGCGGGCGGAATGGCCAGAATGTCGGCCAGGCTGTCCGAGGCCTCGGTCGTGACCTCGGGAATGTCGACCGGCCCGGTGACGGCCTCGGCAACGGGCGTCGGCAGCGGTTCGGGAACCGGCTCAAGCACCGGCTCGACCACGGCGGCATCGGCCGGCGCTTCGGCGGGCGCTTCGGTCACGGCGTCGGGCGCCGGCTCGACCACGGGCTCGGGCGTCGGTTCGACAGCAGCCTCGGGGGCGGTTTCGGGGGTGGGTTCGACGGCAACCTCGGGGGCCGGTTCCACGGTCGGCTCGACCGCGGGTTCTTCCGTGGCCGGCTCGACGGCAGGCTCCTCGACGGCGGGCGCTTCCGGCGCAGGCTCTGCCACGGGTTCGCCGGCGGGCTCGGCCGCAGGCTCTTCGGCAACCGGTTCGGCGATCGGCTCGGCGGCGGGTTCCTCGACCGCCTGGGTCGCGGCCTCGGCGGCGGCGTCCGCCTCGACCGAGGTGTCTGCGGCGGCCTGCGAATCGGCTTCGGCCTGGGCAGCCGCTGCGGCGGCGGCCTCTTCGGCGGCGCGGGCGGCGGCTTCGGCTTCGGCCTGGGCAGCGGCCTCTGCATCGGCCGCTGCGGATGCCGCTGCAGCGGCCTGGGCTTCGGCTTCGGCAATGGCGGCGGCGTCGGCGGCGGCCTTGGCGGCGGCGTCCGCCTCAGCCTGGGCAGCGGCTTCGGCTTCGGCCTGGGCGGCGGCGGCCGCCTGCGCGGCGGCTTCGGCTTGGGCGGCAGCTTCCGCAGCGGCGGCTTCAGCCGCGGCACGGGCGGCGGCTTCCGCCTCGGCAGCGGCGGCGGCCTGCGCGGCGGCTTCGGCTTCCGCAGCGGCCTGGGCCGCGGCGGCGGCCTCGGCCTGCGCCGCGGCTTCCGCCTCTGCAGCCGCCTGGGCTGCCGCGGCAGCTTCCGCCTCGGCGGTCAGTTGCGCGCGGATCGCATCCACATCACAGGCCACACCATCCGAGGGCGTGCACAGGATACTGCCGTCCGGTCCAAGGACCGAGCCGTCGTCGGCCAGGGTCTGGGCGCGGGCGGGCATGCCGGAAAGCGGGCTGAGGGCCAGCGAAAGGGCCGTCGTGCAGGTCAGAAGCTTGCGCATTCTTCATCCTCATGGGCCGGTGGGGCAGACACGGGCCGATTCCCGCGCCGAGGCCTGACCGGCAGTGTCGGACCCGAAATAAGGGCCTTGGGCTCTGTTATGCCATAACAACGGCTAAACCCAAGGCGGGTTCCCAATCGGCGTGCCGGTCTTTGCCGATTTCAGGGCGCCATCAGCCGCAACAGGCGCTGCTTCTCGCCGCTGTCGCCGGCGGTCGAGACGGCGCGACCCAGCGCCTCGAGCGAGGCGATGGAGTGGCCGGCGCGAAAGCAATCGACATGCGGCAGCATCGCGCGGATGCCGGTCGCCCTGGGTGCAAAGCCGGTCCAGCGCAACAGCGGGTTGATCCAGATGAGGCGGCGGCACGACAGGTGCAGCCGCTCGATTTCCCGCGCAAGCTGGCCGGTATCGTCGCGGTCCAGCCCGTCGGTGATGAGGAGGACAACCGCCCCCTGCCCCAGCACGCGGCGGCTCCAGTCGCGGTTGAAGGCGTGCAGGCTGCTGCCGATGCGGGTGCCGCCCGACCAGTCCTGCGCCTGGGCGCCGGCGGCTTGCAGGGCGGCGTCCACGTCACGGGCGCGCAGGTGGCGGGTGATGTTGGTCAGCCTTGTGCCGAAGGTAAAGGCATGGACACGCGCCCAGCCCTGGCCCTTGCGGTTGGCGACGGCGTGGACGAAGTGCAGCACCATGCGGCTGTAGTCGGCCATCGAGCCGGAGATGTCGCACAGCACGATCAGGTTCGGCCAGCGCTCGCGCGGCTCTTTGCGGGCAAGGGTGGCGATCTCGCCGCCGCGGCGCAGGCTGGCCCGCAAGGTGCGGCGCAGGTCGATGCGGGCGCCGGTGCTGGCGGCCTGGCTGCGGCGGGTGGGCAGCGGTTTGACCGGCAGCGACAGGGTGGCCAACATCCGTTTGGCGGCGGCGATTTCGGCGGTGGACATCTGTTCGAAGTCGAGGGTCTTCAGCCGTTCCTCGGCCGAGAAGGTGGAAGAGGCGTCGACCTCGACCGTTTCGGGGCCGTCGTCGGGCGGGCCCTCCGGCGGTTCGGGGCGGGGGGCGTCACCCAGCAGGGCCTCGGCCGCGCGCTTCTCGGCGGCTTGCGCGGCGCGGTCTTCCTGCACGCCGCGGACCTGCGGCAGCATCAGGCTCATCATGTGTTCCAGATAACGCGGGTCGCGCCAGAACAGCCGGAAGATCTGGGCGAAGACGATGCGTTCCTCGGGGCGGCTGACGAAGACCGCCTGCAGGGTGTGGAAGAAATCCTCGCGCCGGGTGAAGCCGGCGGCTTCCACCGCGCGGATCGCGTCGATCACCCGGCCGGGGCCGACGGGCAGGCCGGATTTGCGCAAGGCGCGGGCGAAATGGGCGATGTTCTCGGCCAGCTTGCCGTCTTCGGGAAGGGGAAGGTCGGGGTAAGTGGCCATGCGGCACCCCCGGGGGGCTTCACGCCCCCCGGCCCCCCCGTGGAGTATTTGCCAAAGGGCAAATCATGCAGGGGTCAGGTCGCGCCGGACCTCGTCCAGCAGGCGCTTGGCTTCCGAGCCTTGCAGTTTCTGGATGTCATCCTGGTATTTCAGGATGGCGGCGAGGGTGTCGGAGATCACCTCGGGGCTGAGCGAGATGACGTCGAGGGCGAGCAGGCATTTCGCCCAGTCGATGGTTTCGGCGACGCCGGGTTTCTTGAACAGGTCCTCGGTGCGCAGTTTCTGCACGAAGGCGACGATCTCGCGGCTGAGGGTGTCCTTCGCTTCGGGGGCGCGGGCGTGCAGGATTTGCAGCTCGCGGTCGAAGGTGGGGTAGTCGACCCAATGGTAGAGGCAGCGGCGTTTCAGCGCGTCATGCACCTCGCGTGTGCGGTTCGAGGTCAGGATGACGATGGGCGGTTCCGGGGCCTTGATGGTGCCGAGTTCGGGGATGGTGACCTGGAAGTCGGAGAGGGCTTCGAGGAGGAAGGCCTCGAACGGCTCATCGGTGCGGTCGAGTTCGTCGATCAGCAGGACCGGAGCACCGCCGGGCTGCGGGCGCATGGCTTCCAGCAGGGGGCGGGCGATCAGGTAATCTTCGGTGAAAAGCTCGGTCTTCAGCGCGTCGCGGTCGGCGCCGCCCTGCGCCTCGGCGGTGCGGATGGCGATCATCTGGGCGGCGAAGTTCCATTCCGCCACGGCCGAGGCCGCGTCGAGGCCTTCGTAGCACTGCAGCCGGATCAGCCGGCGGCCCAGGGCGGCGGCAAGGGTCTTGGCGATTTCGGTCTTGCCGACTCCGGCCTCGCCTTCCAGGAACAGCGGTTTGCCCAGTTTCAGGGCCAGGAAGACCACGGTCGCCAGCGCGAGCGAGGCGACATAGCCCTGCGTGTCGAGCAGCGCCTGGGTGGCGTCGATGGTGTCGGGCAGCCGGGTCATGCAGTTCTCCCTCAGGGGCGGATGCTGGGGCGGCGGGGCCGGGCGGTCAAGGGGCGTCGGCGGGGATGCGACCAAGGTGGGGCCCGGTCTCATCCGCCAGCCAGCGGCGGAAGCTGGCCAGCGGCTGGCGTTCGGGGCGGCTGGCGGGCCAGACCAGGTAATAGGCGCCAAGCGCGCGCACCGGGGGGCCGAAGGCGGGGATCAGGCGTCCGGCGGCCAGGTCGGCCTCGATCAGGAAGGTGGGCAGGAGGGCCAGGCCCAGGCCGTGCATGGCGGCCTGGGCAACGGTTCCGAACTGGTCGAACAGCATCGCGGGCGGGCGCTGACCGGCCACGCCATGGTGCGCCAGCCAGCGGCCCCAGTCGCCGGTGCGGCTTTCCAGTTGCAGGAGCGGCAGGGTAAGGACCTGTTCGGCGGTCGCCAAAGGGGTGGGCAGAAGGCCCGGCGACGCGACGGCGAGAAGCTCTTCGTCCATGAGTTTATGGAATGAAACACCCGGCCAATCCTGCCGACCGTAGTGGATGGCGGCGTCAAAGGCGGTGGCGGCAAAGTCGAACGGGCGCAGGCGGGTGGAGAGGTTCACCGTGACCTCGGGGTGGGCGGTGGCAAAACGGGCGAGGCGCGGCGCCAGCCAGTGCATGCCAAAAGCCGGCAGGATGGCCAGATTGAGCGCCCCGCCGGAAGGGTTGGCGCGCAACGTAAGCGAAGCATCTGCCATGATCTTCAGGGCCTTGCGAACCTCGGCCACATAGTCTTGCGCGGCCGGGGTCAACCGGAGGCGGTGTTTTTCGCGGCTGATCAGCGCCACGCCGAGTTGGCCTTCCAGCACCTGCAACTGGCGCGAGATGGCGCCTTGGGTCAACGACAACTCGGTCGCGGCGGCGGCGGCGGTGCAGTGGCGGTCCAGCGCTTCAAGGGCCAGGAGAGAGGCGACCGAGGGCAGGTAGCGGCGGGGAAGCATATGAGGTTTCCTCAATATCTTCGGACTTCGTTTCGATAGCTTTCCAGTGCCGCACATGCAAGGATTGCCGAAATCTCCATCATCGACAGGACGCCCCGCGCATGACCGCCAAGCCCAAGCTCAAGCCCAAGGACGCCCCCGACCTGGGCCAGTTCCATTGGGAAGACCCCTTCCGCCTGGACGACCAGCTGACCGAGGAAGAGCGGATGCTGCGCGACGGCGCGCGGGCCTATGCGCAGGAAAAGCTGCAGCCGCGCGTCATCGCCGCCTTCCGCGAGGAAAAGACCGACCCAGGCATCTTCCGCGAGATGGGCGAGATGGGCCTTCTGGGCGTGACGGTGCCCGAGGAATACGGCGGGCTGGGGTCATCCTACGTGGCCTATGGACTGATCGCGCGCGAGGTCGAGCGGGTCGACAGCGGCTACCGCAGCATGATGTCTGTGCAGTCGTCGTTGGTGATGTATCCGATCTATGCCTACGGCACCGAAGAGCAGCGGAAGAAGTATCTGCCCAAGCTGGCCAGCGGCGAATGGATCGGCTGTTTCGGGCTGACCGAGCCGGACGCGGGGTCTGATCCGGCCGGCATGAAGACCACGGCGAAGAAGACGGCGGGCGGCTACGTCCTGAACGGGTCCAAGATGTGGATCTCGAACGCGCCGATCGCGGATGTCTTCGTGGTCTGGGCCAAATCCGAGGCGCATGGCGGCAAGATCAAGGGCTTTGTGCTCGACAAGGGCACCAAGGGGCTGACCGCGCCGAAGGTCGGCGGCAAGATTTCCTTGCGCGCATCGATCACCGGCGAGATCGTCATGGACAATGTCGAGGTGGGCGAGGACGCGCTGCTGCCCAACGTGGAAGGGCTGAAGGGGCCGTTCGGCTGCCTGAACCGTGCCCGCTACGGCATTGCCTGGGGGGTGATGGGGGCGGCCGAGTTCTGCATGACGGCGGCGCGGAACTACGGGCTGGACCGCAAGCAGTTCGGCAAGCCGATCGCGCAGACCCAACTGTTCCAGCTGAAACTGGCCAACATGATGACCGAAATCAGCCTCGGCCTGCAGGGCTGCCTGCGGGTCGGCCGGCTGCTGGACGAGGCCAACGCGGCGCCCGAGATGATTTCCATCATCAAGCGCAACAACTGCGGCAAGGCGCTGGATATTGCCCGCTGGTCGCGCGACATGCACGGCGGCAACGGCATTCAGGAAGACTTCCAGGTGATCCGCCACATGGTCAACCTTGAGACGGTGAATACCTACGAGGGCACGCATGACGTCCATGCGCTGATCCTGGGCAGGGCGATCACCGGGTTGCAGGCGTTTTTCTGAGGCGGCTGACCGCTCCCACCTGCCGGCTTCGGACGACGGGGCGCGTCCATTCGTCGAACGGGCGCGCCCGGCTATCGTCTTGGCGGCCCGCGTGCTAATCGGGTCCCATGGACAGCACGCCCCCCACTGTGCAGCCCCGCCCCGGTCGTGCCGGGCAGCGCATCCTTGCGGTGACGACACTGCGCAACGAGGCGTCGTTCCTGCTGGAATGGCTGGCCCATCACCGCGCCTGCGGATTTACCGATTTCCTGGTGTTCTCGAACGACTGCACCGACGGCACCGATGCGATGCTGGACCGGCTGGCGGAAATGGGCTGGCTGACCCATGTGCCGAACGACGGGCCGCATGACGAAGGGCCGCAATGGGCGGCGCTCAAATCGGCCTCGCGGCACCCGCTGGTGGCGGCGGCCGACTGGATTCTGGTGCTGGACATCGACGAATTCGTCAACGTCCATGTCGGCGACCGCACCGTGCCGGCCCTGCTGGACGCGCTGCCGCAGGCGACGGCAATTCCACTGACCTGGCGGCTGTTCGGCAATGCCGGGGTGGTGGCCTGCGACGGCCGTGCGGTGACCGAAACCTTCACGCGCGCCGCACCTGCCGTGCTGCATTGGCCCTGGCGGGCAATGCTGTTCAAGACGCTGTTTCGCAATGACGGCAGCTATGGCCGGCTTGGCGTTCACCGCCCCCGCGCGCCCGACCCCGAGCGGCTGCCGCAGGCGCGCTGGTTCGACGGATCGGGCGAGGAACTGCCCGAAGCCTTCCGAACCGCGCGCATCTTTTCGGATCTGGGCCGCGACCACTATCGCCTGGTGCAGCTGAACCACTACGCGCTGGGGTCCATGGAGAGCTTCCTGGTCAAGGCCGACCGCGGCCGCGCCAACCGCGACAGTTCGGTGGCCGATGTCGGCTATTGGGTCGAGCGCAATTTCAGCGCCGCAGCGGACGATTCGATCCTGGCGCTGGACAGCCGGGCGCTTCGGGCCGACCTTCGGGCCGACGCCAGGCTGGGGCGGCTGCACCAAGCCGGTCTGGACTGGCGCCGCAACCGGTTTCGCACGCTGATGGCGCAGGAACCCTGGCGCGCGCTGTTCGGGCGGCTCTTGATGTGCCCGCCAACCCGCGTCTTGCCACCCGAGGTTGCACGGCTGGTCTGGGGGTCGGCGCCTGCGCCACCTCCCCCCGGGCGCGGCTGAAACAATCGCAACTGACTGTTTGCCGTTGCGTCCCATCGGCCGCTGTCGCAACCGATTGACCGCGCGGGCCGGAACGTGACAATGGCCGCAGTCGGTGCCGTTCGAGTTGCTGCTTGCCTTTCACCTCTGCCCTGGGGAACAGGACCGATGTCCGAACTTGCCGAACCGATGGCCCGGTCCGATCAGGACTGGATGTCTGCCATGGACCTGGTGGCAGAGGACGACGGCTATCTCGAACGGCTGGGCAAGCGGCACTGGGCCTTCTTCGCCGAACAGGGCACGACGCTTCTGGTCACCTTCGAGCGGGCCGAGGCGGTCCGCGCGCGAGACAGCCGGATGCCGGCGCAATATGACTTGGCGCGGGCGCAGCGCTGGTCGATCCTGACCGTCCTGGCCGAAGGTGAGACCTTCTGGCGCGACCCGGCGGTCTGGGGCTATTTCGACCGCTTGGTGGATGACGCCTTTTTCGACGATTTCGATCGGGTGGTGTTCTATGGCGCCGGGCCGGCAGGCTATGCCGCGGCGGCCTACATGGTGGCTGCACCGGGGGCGCGTGCGCTTCTGATCGCGCCGCGGGCGACGATGGACCCTGCCATTGCCGGCTGGGACCGCCGCCACCGCGCGGCGCGGCGCCTCGATTTCACCCGCCGCTATGGCTATGCTCCGGACATGACCGGCGGGGCTGACCGGGTCTGGCTGGTGCATGATCCGCTGCACGGCCCCGACGCCGCCCATGCCGCGCTGTTCCGCCGGCCCTGGCTGACGGTGCTGAACGCCCGGCGCACCGGCGAGGCGACCGAAGCCGTCCTGGCCGCGACCGGCGTGCTGGATCGGGCGCTTGTTGCCGCGACCGAAGGCCGTCTGACGCCAGCGGGCTTTGCCCGGCTGTGGCGCACGCGGCGGTCGAACCCGGCCTACCTGCGGGCAATCCTGACCGAAGCCGTGGCGCGCAAGCGGCCCTGGATGGAAACTCTGATCTGCCGCTCTGTCACCCGCCGGATGAACGCCCCGCGGCTGCAGGCGCGGCTGGCCGGACTGACCGGCGGCAAGGGCTGACGCGGGCGCAGACCGCCTAGAGGTCGGCGTAGCTGTCTACCAGCGCGCGCAGTTGCGCGGCCCGATCTTCCGTCAGCCCTGCCATGCAGCCATAGACCAGCAGAGGCTCGGCGCTGCCGCCGCGCATGGCAAAGCCCTCGGCCTCGCAGGCCTTGTCGCGGAAGGTGATCCAGGCGCGCTGTGCCTCGCGCAGCGCCTGCGCCCCGCCGCGCTCGGCCTCGGGCAGATCGGCGTCCCACCGCTGCAACAGCGCCAGTGCCGCCTTGTAGGCCGCATTCAACGCGGCATCGGCGCGTTGCCAGTCCTGCTCGGCGCACCAGTTCAGCTCTTGCTGGGCCATGGCATTGGCGCAGTCGATGTCCTGCGCGGCGGCGGGCAGGGCGAAAAGGGCAAGGCACAGCAGCAGCGGACGCATGGAGGACTCCTTGGGCTTGCCGCCAGTCTGGCCGGTTGCGCGACCCCGGCCAAGAGGGGAAAACCGCCCCTTTGGCGCATCGGCGGCGACACGCGGCATCTGGCCTTGCGCGTCGGAATAAGCTACCGGAACCCCATGCAAGAGATCGTGATCCGCCGCCCCGACGACTGGCACCTGCACCTGCGCGACGGCGCGGTGCTGAAGGGCGTGCTGCCTGAAACCGCGCGGCATTTCGCCCGCGCCATCGTGATGCCGAACCTGGTGCCGCCGGTGGTGACTGCGGCGCAGGCCGGCGCCTACCGTGACCGTATCCTGGCCGCCCTGCCCGAGGGCGCGACCTTCGAACCCCTGATGACGCTTTATCTGACCGAAGGCACCGAGCCGGCCGATGTGGCGGCCGCCGCGGCTTCGGGTCTGGTCAAGGCGGTGAAGCTCTATCCCGCGGGGGCAACGACGAATTCCCAGTCCGGCGTGCGCGACCTGGACCGCGTGATGCCGGTGCTGGAAACCATGGCCGAGATCGGCCTGCCGCTCTGCACCCATGGCGAGGTCACCACGCCCGAGGTTGACATCTTCGACCGCGAGGCGGTGTTCATCGACACGGTTCTCGACCCGCTGCGCCGCCGCCTGCCGTCCTTGCGCGTGGTGATGGAGCACATCACGACCGAGCAAGGCGTGGCCTATGCCGCCGAGGCCGGCGAGGGCCTGGCCGCCACGATCACCACCCACCACCTGATCCTGAACCGCAACAACATCCTCGTGGGCGGGATCAAGCCGCATTACTACTGCCTGCCGGTGGCCAAGCGCGAACATCACCGCCTGGCCCTGCGCCGCGCCGCAACCTCGGGCAACCCGCGGTATTTCCTGGGCACCGACAGCGCCCCGCATGTGGACGCCTTGAAGGAACACGCCTGCGGCTGCGCCGGTTGCTTCACCGCCACGAACACGATGGCCCTTCTGGCCCATGTCTTCGAGGAAGACGGCGCGCTGGACCGGCTGGAGGGCTTTGCCAGCCTGCATGGCCCCGCATTCTACGGGCTGCCGTTGAACGACGGAACGCTGCGCCTGGTGAAGCGCGATCAGCCCCACGCCTTTCCGGAAAAGATCTTCACCGAGGCCGGCCCGATCACCGTCTTCAACCCCGGCTTCCCCGTGCACTGGCATGTCGAGGCCTGACCCGCTGCCCATCGGCCCTGACGGGCCTCCTTGCTTGCGCCGGCGAGACGCCCGGAAAGGATGCCCATGATCTCTGCCAGCTTCCCCCCGAAACCGGAAATCGCCCGTCTGACCGCGCGGGCATTCCTGGAAATCGGCGCCGTGCATTTCAACGCGCGCGAGCCCTTTACCCTGGCCTCGGGCCTGCCCTCGCCCACCTACATCGACTGCCGCAAGCTGATCAGCTACCCGCGCATCCGTTCGATGCTGATGGATTTCCTTGCCCTGACGGTGGTCCGCGAGGCCGGCTTCGAAGCCTTCGACAACATCGCCGGCGGCGAGACCGCCGGCATCCCCTTCGCCGCGCTGGTGGCCGAGCGGCTGGCGCTGCCGATGACCTATGTACGGAAGAAGCCCAAGGGCTATGGCCGCAACGCCCGCATCGAGGGCGCGATGACCGAAGGCCAGCGGGTGCTTTTGGTCGAGGACCTGACCACCGACGGCGGCTCGAAGCTGTCGTTCGTGGATGCCATCCGCGACACCGGCGCCACCTGCGGCCACACGGCGGTTATCTTTCATTACGGGATCTTCCCGGAGACCGAAGCCCGGCTCGCCGACCACGGCGTGAAACTGATTCACCTCTGCACCTGGTGGGACATGCTGGCCGAGGCCCGCGCCAGCGGCACCTTCGACGCCGAGACCCTCGCCGGGGTGGAAGAGTTCCTGAGCGCGCCGCGCGCCTGGCAAGATGCGCGAAAAGGCGCGTGACCCAAGGTCACCCGATTCGGATTCCGGGGGGCGGCGCTGGGGGTGGAATCTGGATAACTGCCGATTCCCCGTCGCCCGTTAGCGATTGCCCAGGAACCAACCGCCAGATGTGGTAGAAGACACGGATGGCGAGTCGACGGATCGACGTGGTCCACAGGTTTGTCCACCGACATGTGCAGACTTGCCGAGCATGGCCTGAAGCGCGCATCAGACGCGCGGGATGAGGGGTTAGAGCATGAGTGAGATCGCCACGCTGCGCGCCGCAGTTCCGGCCCGCGCCGGAGAGGCCGGAACCGAGGCCCTTCCGCACAACATCGAAGCCGAACAGCAATTGCTGGGCGCGATCCTGGTCAATAACGACATCTACGACCGCATCGCCAGCCTGATCCGGTCCGAGCATTTCTTCGATCCCGTCCATGCCCGCATCTTCGAGATCGCCTCGGCGCGCATCCAGAAGAACGCGCTGGCCTCGCCGGTCACGCTCAAGGCCTTTCTCGAAGACGATTCCGGTCTCAAGGAACTGGGCGGCCCGGCCTACCTTGTTCGGATGGCCGGTGCGGCGATCAGCGCCTTCGCCGCGCGTGACTACGCGCAGATGATCTATGACCTCGCGGTGCGGCGGGAACTGATCCAGCTCGGTCGCGACATCTCGGACCGCGCCGCCAAGGTCGAAGTCGACAGCGAGCCGCGCGAGCAGATCACCGAGGCCGAGCAGCGCCTCTACAAGCTGGCCGAACAAGGCGCGACCGAGCGGGGATTCCAGAGCTTTCTCAAGGCGGTGACCGACGCAGTGAACGTTGCGAACGCAGCCTACCAGCGCGGCGGCGGGCTGGCCGGCATCTCGACCGGGCTGGTGGACCTGGACAAGAAGCTGGGGGGCCTGCACGAAAGCGACCTGATCATCCTGGCCGGGCGGCCGTCGATGGGCAAGACCTCGCTGGCCACCAACATCGCCTTCAACATCGCCCGCGCCTTTCGTCGCGGCCGCAAGCCGGACGGCAGCGAGGGCGCGGTGGACGGCGGCGTGGTCGGCTTCTTCAGCCTGGAAATGAGTGCCGAACAGCTGGCGGCGCGCATCCTGTCCGAGGCCTCGGAGGTTCCCTCCGACCAGATCCGCCGCGGCGACATGACCGAGGGCGAGTTCCGCCGCTTCGTCGATGCGGCCAAGGACCTGGAAGCCTGCCCTCTCTACATCGACGACACCCCGGCGCTGCCGATTTCCCAGCTTGCGGCCCGAGCCCGCCGGCTGAAGCGGACGCACGGACTGGACGTGCTGATCATCGACTACCTGCAATTGGTCAAGGGGTCGTCCCGCACCGGCGACAACCGGGTGCAGGAGGTAAGCGAGATCACCCAGGGGCTGAAGGCCATTGCCAAGGAACTGAACGTGCCGGTGATCGCGCTGAGCCAGCTCAGCCGCCAGGTCGAGAACCGCGAAGACAAGCGGCCGCAACTCAGCGACCTGCGGGAATCGGGGTCGATCGAACAGGATGCCGACGTGGTGATGTTCGTGTTCCGCGAGGAATACTACCGCGAGCGGGAGAAGCCGGCCGACCACGAGCTGGACAAGATGGCGGCCTGGCAGCAGATCATGGAACAGGTCCATGGCAAGGCCGAAGTGATCATCGGCAAGCAGCGCCACGGCCCCATCGGCACGGTGGAGCTGTCGTTCGAGGGCCGCTTCACCCGTTTCGGCAACCTGGCGCGGGCCTGGCAAGGCGACGGCGGGCCGGACGTGGGGTTCTGACACCCCTGCCCCCGGATCCGGGGGCCAGCACCCGGACGTCCCCGGCCTGTCGGAGTATTGGCAAAGGGCAAGCGCAAGCAGGCCCTGTGAAGCTTGCCCTTTGCCAAATACTCCCGCCGGAGGCACCCGCGACGCCGCCAAGGGCTGTGGCCCCCGGCTCTTCCGCGGCAGCGCCGCCGAGCGGGGGCTCGATGCCCCCCGAGGCGGCCCCCGGTTGCCGGTTGCGGGCTTGAGGCAGGCGCAGAGACGTTTCGAGCCTCGCCAGACCGGCAACGGCCGCACTTTCTGCACGCTGGCGCATCTGCTGGCCGAAGAGCTCAAGGCCGCGACAGGCGCCCCTGAAGACACAGGTCCGGGAACGCGCTGACCGGGCAGGCTCGCATCTCGGCCTGTGTAGCCGCAAGGCCGGCGCTGCGAGGGTTGACGCCGGACCGGGCGGCGCCGGGGGCATCCAGGGTCCGCGTGACTGCGGTGATCCCGGCCAGGAGGATGGCGCCGGGGCATGAACCGGGCTGGACAGCATCCCCCGGGGCCAGCGGACGCCCGCCGGCCCAGGAGCTCGCCCCTGCGCGGTGTTCCCGCTGAGGAAGACGTCCGCCATAGCTCCGACGGGTGGCTGTTCGTGGCGGGCGGCCCGGTCCTTCACGACCGGGCATCGTGTCCCGTAGAGTGGGTGGTTTCCGCGGCCGCGAGGCCACGGTTCACCCACCGCCCCTAACCCTTGCGGATCGGATCGGCCAGAAGGCGCAGACCGTTCAGCACCACCAGAAGGGTGCCACCCTCATGCCCGATCACCGCCAGAGGCAGCGGCAGTTCGAAGAACAGCCCGCCGGTCACCAGCACCAGCATCGCGCCCAGCGCGAAGGCCAGGTTCTGCTTGATGATCGCCGCCGCCTTGCGCGACAGCCGGTGGGCGTCGGCCAACTGGCCCATGTCCTCGGCCATCAGCGCCACGTCCGCCGCCTGCAATGCCACTTCTGAGCCCGCCGCGCCCATGGCGATGCCCACGTCGGCCCGCGCCAGCGCCGCGGCATCGTTCACACCGTCGCCGACAAAGGCCACCGCGCCCTCGGCCGACAGCTTCTCGACCAGCTTCACCTTGTCGGCCGCCATCAGGTCCGAGGCGATGTCGTCATCGGCAAACCCCAGATCGCGGCCGATCCGCAGCGCCACGGCGCGGCGGTCGCCGGTCATCATCACGATCTGCCGGACCCCCCCCTTGCGCAGCGAGGCCAGCGCCTGGGCCGAGGTCTCACGCGCCGCATCGGCCACCCGCACGGCGCCCAGCACCTGCGCGCCGCGCCCCAGCCAGACCATCGTATCCTCGCCGTGGTCCGCGGCCAGCGCCTGTGCGGCCTCGGTGGCCCCCATCCGCTGCACCAGCCGGTCGTTGCCGGCCCAGACCTCTCCCAGGGCATCGCTGCCGACGATGCCTTCCGAGGGCAGCGCCCGCACGCCCGTCACCAGCACCGGGACCAGATCGCGCGCCAGCGCGGCGCGGCGGATCGCGTCGGCGATGGGGTGTTCGGAATGCGCCTCAAGCCCCGCCAGCAGGGCGATAAAGCCGTGCTCGTCGCCATCCGCCACCTGCAGGCCCGTCACCTCGGCCCGGCCGGTGGTCAGCGTGCCGGTCTTGTCGAAGGCAAAGGACTTGACCGCCGCCAGCCGTTCCAGCGCCGCCCCGCCCTTGAACAGCACGCCGCCGCGCGCCGCCGCCGACAGGGCCGACAGAATCGCCGCCGGCACCGAGATCACCACCGCGCAGGGGCTGGCCGCGACCAGCAGCGTCGCGGCGTGATACAAGGCATGTTCCGGCTCATAATCGAACAGGCGGAAGCCGAAGTAGGCCAGGATCGCGCCGACCAGCACCGCCACGGTATAGGTCTGGCCGAACCAGTCCGAAAACCGCTCGGACGGCGCCTTGGCGGCCTGCGCTTCGGTCACCAGTCGGATCATCCGGGCGACCGTGCTGTCGTTTAGCCCGCGCGTCACCTCGATGGTCAGCACGCTGTCCAGGTTCACGCAGGCCTCGAACACCGCAGCCCCCGGGCCCTTTTTCATCGGATGCGATTCGCCGGTAACGGTGGCTTCGTCCAGCCGGCCCTCGCCATCAACCACCTTGCCATCGACCGGCACCCGCGCGCCGGGGCGCAGGACGACCCGGTCGCCGGGCACCAGGTTGGCCACCGCGACCTCGGTCACTGCACCATCCGGCCCCAGCCGCAGCGCGGTGTCGGGGCGCAGCTGCATCAGCGCCTCGACGGCATGGCGGGCGCGGCCCATGGCGCGATGCTCCAGCGTGCCGGCGATCGAGAACAGCGCCAGCAGCACCGCCCCTTCCATCGCCGCCCCCACCACCGCGGCCGCCACCGCGGCCACAACCATCAGCAGGTCGATGTCCAGCACGCCCTTGCCGAACAGCTCTTTGAGCGCGTTGGCCAGGGGCGGCAGACCGCCGGCCAGATAGGCCACGGCCAGCGCTGCCAGCACTGCCGCCGGTGGCAGCGGCATCGCGAAGGCGTCGAAGATGGCAACAGCCAATCCGGCGACCGTCAGGCCGGTCAGGATCACGTCCGCATTCGCCTCGGACCCGTGCTCTTGCGGCAATTGCGACTGGCTGTGGACGACGGTTGTGGACATGCCCTTCAGTGGCGCTGCCGGCAGCCTGACACAAGTGACATTTTCGCGCGCCCCCCCCTTTCTAAGCGAACGCTGACAGCCCTTTCCGCTTGACCGCGGGCCTTGGGCTGACAACAAAGGCCCCCATGGCCACCGCGACCCTGACCATCGACCTTGACGCCATCGCCGCAAACTGGCGCGCGCTTGACCGCTTGTCCGGGCCCGAGGTGCAGACGGCAGCCGTGGTCAAGGCAGATGCCTATGGCCTGGGCGTGGCGCGGGTTGCCCGCGCGCTGGCGCAGGCCGGGGCGCGGCGGTTCTTCGTGGCGCTGGCCGAGGAAGGCGCGGCCCTGCGTCAGGCGCTGGGGCCGGGGCCGCAGATCAACGTGCTGTCGGGCCACATGCCCGGCGACACCGAGATGATCAGCGACCTCGACCTGACGCCGATGCTGAACAGTCTCGAGCAGATCACCCGGCATCTCGAGGCCCTGCCCGGGCTGCCCTTCGGCGTGCAGCTGGACACCGGCATGAACCGGCTGGGGCTGGAGATGCCGGAATGGCAGGCGGTGGCGCCGATCCTGGTCGAAGCCGGTCCGGTGATGCTGATGAGCCATCTGGCCTGCGCCGATGAGCCGGACCACCCGCTGAACCTGCGCCAGCTGGACGCCTTTCACGAAATGACCGACGGCACCGGCATTCCGCGCAGCTTTGCCGCGACCGGAGGCATCCTGCTGGGCCCGCAATACCACTTCGACCTGACGCGCCCCGGCATCGGCCTATACGGCGGCCGGCCCTTCGATACCGCCCACCGCAGCGTCACCCTGTCCTTGCCGGTGATCCAGACTCGCGAAGTCGCCCCGGGCGAGCCGGTCGGCTATGCCTGCAGCTGGGAGGCAGAGGCCCCCGCCCTGATCGCCACCGTCGCCGCGGGCTACGCCGACGGCTTGCCGCGAACGCTGTCGAACAACGCCGTGCTCTGGGACGGAGACACCCCCTGCCCGCTGGTCGGGCGCGTCTCGATGGACCTGATCACCGTCGATGTGACTCACCTGTCCGAAATGCCAAGGTCGCTGGACATTCTGGGGCCGCACCAGACCGTTGACGATCTGGCGGACGCCGCCGGCACCATCGGCTACGAAATCCTCACCTCGCTTGGCCCCCGCTACGCCCGCCGCTACCAGGAGCGGCGCGGATGACCTTGTCGCCGCCGGGCGCCCTGGCGGCGCTGGGACGCCCGGTGCTGGCTGCGCTGGCCGCGGTGGGCCGGGTGGTGCTTTACGCGGCCCTGGCCCTGGGCCACCTGCTGCGGCCGCCGTTCTATACCCGTGAATTCCTGCATTCGGTGATGCAGATCGGCTGGAACTCGCTGCCCGTGGTCGGCATGACCGCGATCTTCACCGGCGGCGCCCTGGCGCTGCAGATCTATGCCGGCGGAAGCCGCTTCAATGCCGAGGCGGTGGTGCCCCAGATCGTCGCCATCGGCATGGCGCGGGAACTTGGCCCCGTCCTGGGCGGTCTCATGGTCGCCGCCCGGGTGGCCTCCAGCATCGCCGCCGAGATCGGCACGATGAAGGTGACCGAACAGATCGACGCCCTTGTCACCCTGTCGACCAACCCGATGAAATACCTGGTCGTTCCGCGCCTGCTGGCGGCCACCCTGACGGTGCCCGCGCTGGTCGCCACCGGAGATGCCATCGGCATCATGGGTGGCTGGCTGGTCGGCATCACGCGGCTGGACTTCAACTCGGCCACCTACCTGAAGAACACCGTCGAATTCCTCGAGTTCTGGGATATCGGCTCGGGCCTGGTCAAGGGCGCGGTGTTCGGCTTTCTGGTCGCGCTGATGGGCTGCTACCACGGCATGAACTCGGCCCGCGGCGCACAAGGCGTGGGCGCCGCCACCAAGGCCGCGGTGGTCGCGGCCTCGGTGCTGATCCTTGGCTTCAACTACGTGCTGACCGAACTGTTCTTCTCGGCATGATCGAACTCATCGGCGTCCACAAGGCTTTCGGCAGGAACCGCGTGTTGCAGGGCGTGGACCTGACGATTCCGGGCGGCCAGAGCATGGTCATCATCGGCGGCTCGGGTACCGGCAAGTCGGTGCTGCTGAAATGCATCCTGGGCCTTGTGCGGCACGACACCGGCAAGATCCTGCTGAACGGGCAAGATGTCACCAAGGCCGATCGCGACCCCTTCCTTGCCCGCTTCGGCATGCTGTTCCAGGGCGGCGCGCTGTTCGACAGCCTGCGGGTCTGGGAAAATGTCGCCTTCCGGCTGATGCACGGGGCGCTGAAGCGTCCCAAGACCGAGGCGCGCGAAATCGCCATCGAGAAGCTGCGCCGCGTCGGCCTGGCGCCCGAGGTGGCCGACCTCTACCCCGCCGAACTGTCGGGGGGCATGCAAAAGCGCGTGGGCCTGGCCCGCGCCATCGCCGCCAGCCCCGAGATCATCTTCTTCGATGAGCCGACCACCGGCCTTGACCCGATCATGGCCGGGGTGATCAACGAGTTGATCCGCGAGATCGTCACCGAGATGGGCGCCACCGCGATGACCATCACCCATGACATGACCTCGGTCCGGGCCATTGCCGACCGGGTGGCCATGCTGCACGGCGGGCTGATCCGCTGGACCGGGACGGTCGCGGAAATGGACACCACGCCAGACCCTTACGTGCAGCAATTCATCCACGGCCGGGCGGAAGGACCGATCCCTTCGGTGCGCTGATGGAGGGCGATTTCCTGATCCGACTCACCACCCCGTCGCCGGTCATGCACTGGCTGCTTGTGCTGTTGCCGGTCACGGTCGCGGTGCCGGGCCTTTTCGGCGCGGCCGAGGGCGGGGCGGGAAACCGCCGCCTGTCGCTTTGGGCCATCGGCCTGGCGCTCTGGCTGTTCGTCGCGCCTCGCTTTGCCGATCCGGTCGCCGCCGGGGTCTCGTCCCTGGCTACGGTCCTGGCCTGGGCCGGCATGGTCGGCTTTTGGGCGCGGCATGTCTGGACCTATTGGCCCAGCCCGGTCTGGGCGCATGCCGCGGTGGTTTTCCATCTGTCTGCCATCGCCATCGCGTCCGTCGTGGCCCTGGTCCGGGCGATGACCTGAACCGGCGGATCGACTGCGGAAGGGGGGCCTGCGACGATGGAAACGGCGTTTCGTATCCGGAAACAATTGCTCTGCTTCATACGAATCCTGCTCCGAAATGCACGGGACCTCGCAATAATCCTTGCCGAATCCCCGGCGCGGGTCTTGGCTGTCTGGCAAGGGTGGAGTGTTTGCATGTTGGCAGGTGGAAACGGCGGACCGCGGCGGTTTTCGGACCTTCTCCGGGCCTTCGCCGTTGCCGTGTTCGGCCTGTTCACGCTGGGGCTGCTGGTCGCGACGGGACTGGCCCTGATCGGCACCCTGCCCTGGCTGATGCTGACCCCGCAGACGGCGGCTGGCCCCGAGGCAAGTGCCGGCATGTGGCTGCAGCTTGGCCTGACGCTGATGGCGGTGGCGCTGGCCTACGGGCTTTCGGCACACCTGCGGATGGCGCGGCTGGAAACCGGCCAGCGCAGCTTTGCCGTGGCGATCGAGGACGTGATCCGGGCGCGCCGGATGCGCCCTGATGGCGAGCGCGCGGCACTTTTCGCCCATGCGCCCGGACCGGACGCCGATCCCCGGGGCGATCATCGGATCGATCCTAGAACAGTGCGGGCGCGTGTATTCCTGCAGCGTCAGCAGGCCGCGGTCGAATCGCTGGCCGAGGAACTGGATCAGGCACAGCGCACCTGCGACGACCTGCGGCAAAGGCTGGACGAGATCGAGGCAGGGGAACGGGACCTGCGCCACCGCCTGCGACTGCTTGCCGAAGGCCGCAGGGACGACGGGCTGCCGGTCGGCGAGACCGCTGACGACGGCACGGCGGACAATGTCATCCGCCTGGCCGACCGGGCGCTGACGGCACGCCATCGGGCGCCGGTCCGCCCCGAACGGCCCCTGCCCCGACGCTGACCGGCGATGGCGGCACTTGACCGCGCGGCACGGCACTGGCAGGCCGGGATCATGCGCTGGCTGAACCTCTGCCTTCTGGTCCTTTTCCCCATCGCCTGGTTCGCGCCGCTGATGCGGGCGGCCCTGCTGCCGATCTTTGGCATGGACGAGATCAGCGTGATCACCGGGCTGCAATCGCTGTGGCAAAGCGATGCGGTGCTGGCGCTGCTGGTCACCTTCCTGGCGGTCTTTGCGCCCTATGCCAAGGTGATCGGGCTGGCGCTGGTGCAGTTCGGCCTGCTGGCGCCGCGGGTGATGCCGGCGCTGCATGTGCTGGGCAAGCTGGCGATGGCCGATGTCTTTCTGGTCGCGCTGTATATCGTGCTGGCCAAGGGGTTCGGCATGGTCACGGTGGAAACCGCCTGGGGGCTGTATCTGTTCTCGGCCTGCATCCTGACCTCGCTGTTCCTGGGCTGGCGGCAGCCGCATTGAGTGGCGGCCCGGAACCGGCTAGGCAGAGGGCATGAGCAAGGCCGCGCCCACCTTCACCTGCACCGCCTGCGGCGCTGCCACCCACAAATGGGCCGGCCGCTGCGAATCCTGCGGGGCGTGGAATTCCATCGTCGAAGAGGCGCCGCTGTCCGCCGGTCCGAAAGGCGCCACCCCGCGCGGCCGTGTGGTGCCGCTTTCGGACCTTGCCACCGAAGAAGCGCCGCCGCCCCGTGCCGCCAGCGGCATCGCCGAGTTCGACCGGGTTCTGGGCGGCGGGCTGGTGCCGGCCTCAGCCATCCTGGTGGGCGGTGATCCGGGCATCGGCAAATCGACCCTGCTCTTGCAGGCCGCTGCAAGTTTCGCCCGCAACGGTCTGAAGGTCATCTACATTTCCGGCGAAGAGGCCGCCGCCCAGGTGCGCATGCGCGCGCAGCGCCTTGGCCTGACCGAGGCCCCGGTGAAGCTGGGTGCCGAGACCGCGCTGCGCGACATCCTGACCACCCTGGATACCGAGCGCCCCGGCCTGGCCATCATCGATTCGATCCAGACCTTGTGGCTGGACAGCGTCGAGGCAGCCCCCGGCAGCGTCAGCCAGGTTCGCGCCTCGGTGCACGAACTGGTGACCTTCGCCAAGCGCCGCGGCACTGCTGTCATCCTGGTCGGCCATGTCACCAAGGACGGCCAGATCGCCGGGCCGCGGGTGGTCGAGCACATGGTCGACACCGTGCTTTACTTCGAGGGCGAGCGCGGCCACCAGTTCCGCATCCTGCGCGCGGTGAAGAACCGCTTCGGCCCGGCCGATGAGATCGGGGTTTTCGAGATGACAGGCGCCGGGCTGGCCGAGGTGCTGAATCCCTCGGCGCTGTTCCTGTCGGCGCGCGACGCCCCTGCCTCCGGATCGGCGGTTTTCGCGGGCATCGAGGGCACAAGGCCGGTGCTGACCGAGATCCAGGCGCTGGTGGCGCCCTCGACGCTGGGCACGCCGCGCCGCACCGTGGTGGGCCTTGATGCCGGCCGGTTGTCGACCATCCTTGCGGTGCTGGACAGCCGCGTCGGCATTCCGTTCACCGGGTTGGACGTGTTCCTCAACGTCGCCGGCGGCCTGCGGGTCAGCGAGCCGGCCGCCGACCTGGCCGTCGCCGCCGCGCTGCTTTCCGCCCGCGAAGACGTGGCGATCCCCCCTGACATGGTGCTTTTTGGCGAAATCAGCCTGTCGGGCGCGCTGCGCCCCGTCAGCCAGACGGAAAACAGGTTGAAAGAAGCGGCGAAACTTGGTTTCACACAGGCGGCCCTGCCGGCCCGCTCCAAGCACGGGGCGGATGCCGGGATGCGGCTGCGGGAACTGGCCGATCTGACGGCCTTCACCGGGGAAATGTTCGGAGCGGGCTGACGCGACAGGCCCTAAGGGTGAACGATGGACAACTTTACCTGGGTCGACGGTGGTGCCGCGATCATCATCCTGCTCTCGGCCATCCTGGCCTATTCCCGCGGCCTAGTGCGCGAACTGATGGCCATCCTTGGCTGGGTGGGCGCGGCGATCCTCGCCTTCCTGTTTGCCCCGACCGCAACGCCGCTGGTCAAGGAAATTCCCGGCGTCGGCGGCTTCCTGGCCGACAGCTGCGAATTGTCGGTGGTCGCCGCATTCGCCGGTGTCTTCGCCATCGGCCTGATCCTTGCGGCGCTGTTCACGCCGCTGTTTTCGTCGGTCGTCCAGCGCTCGTCGCTGGGTGGCATCGACCAGGGCCTCGGCTTCCTGTTCGGCGTCCTGCGCGGCGTGCTGCTGATCGCGGTGGCCTTCATCGTCTACGACCGCGCGCTGTCGAGTGCCTCGATTCCGGTCATCGACAACTCGCGCACCGCCAAGGTCTTTGCCAACTTCCAATCGGCCATCGACGCCTCGATCCCCACCGACGCGCCGGGCTGGATCGTCGCCCGCTACAACGACCTGACCACGGTCTGCACCCCCGAAGCCGCCACCGTCCCCGCGGCCGAACCGGCCCCCGTCGCGCCCTGATCACGCCCAGGGCCTGCGCTGCGGTGCAGAGCGCGGGCCGTGGACAGCCGGTCGTGTAACGACTAGATGAAGCCCATCCCATCCCCGGATTCGGTAGGCCCCATGCGCCCGTTCCTTTCCCATCCCTTCGATGACGACAAGCTCAAGGAGGAGTGCGGGATCTACGGCGTGATCGGGCTGGCCGATGCGGCAAACTTCGTGGCCCTGGGCCTGCACGCACTGCAGCACCGCGGCCAGGAAGCCGGCGGCATCGTCAGCTACGATCCGACCGATGGCTTCAACTCGGCCCGCCGTTTCGGCTATGTCCGCGACAATTTCACCAAGCCCGACGTGATGGCCACCCTGCCGGGCGATCTGGCCATCGGCCATGTCCGCTATTCCACCGCCGGGTCGAAAGGCCATACCGCCATCCGCGACGTGCAGCCGTTCTTCGGCGAATTCGCCATCGGCGGCTGCGCCATCGCCCACAACGGCAACCTGACCAACGCCACCCAGCTGCGCCGCCAGCTGATCGAACGCGGGGCGATCTTCCAGTCGTCGTCGGACAGCGAATGCATCATCCATCTGATGGCGCGGTCGATGCAGAAGACCCTGGCCGAGCGCATCAAGGACGCGCTGCGCGCCGTGGAAGGCGCCTTCAGCGTCATCGCCATGACGCGAACCAAGCTGATCGGCGTGCGCGATCCCTTGGGCGTTCGGCCGCTGGTCATCGGCCGCCTCGCCGAAGGCTGGGTGCTGTCGTCGGAAACCTGCGCGCTGGACATCATCGGGGCGGAATACGTCCGCGATGTCGAACCCGGCGAGATGGTCGTGATCGAAGCAGGCGCCCTCACCTCGTCGCGGCCCTTCGTCCAGGCGGCGTCCCGCTTCTGCATCTTCGAGCAGGTCTATTTCTCGCGCCCCGACAGCATCATCGGCGGCCGCTCGGTCTATGAGACCCGGCGCCAGATCGGCGTGGAACTGGCGCGCGAGGCGCCGGTCGAGGCCGACCTGGTCTGCCCGGTGCCCGACAGCGGCACCCCGGCCGCCATCGGCTATGCCTTCGAGTCCGGCATTCCCTACGGCATGGGGATCATCCGCAACCAGTACATGGGCCGCACCTTCATCGAGCCGACCGAGCACATCCGCAACATGGGCGTGCGGCTCAAGCTGAACGTCAACCGCGCGCTGATCCGCGGCAAGCGGGTGATCCTGGTCGACGATTCGGTCGTCCGCGGCACCACCAGCCGCAAGATCAAGGACATGATCCTCGACGCCGGCGCCGCCGAGGTGCACTTCCGCATCGCCTCGCCCCCCACCGCCTGGCCCTGCTTCTACGGCGTCGACACGCCGGAACGCTCCAAGCTGCTGGCCGCCACCATGAGCGAGGACGAGATGCGCGACTGGATCGGCGTCGACAGCCTGAAATTCGTCTCGCTCGACGGCCTCTACCGCGCCGCCGGCGTGCCCAGCGGACGCGACCCGCGCAGCCCCCGCTTCTGCGACGCCTGCTTCTCGGGCGATTATCCCGTCGCGCCTTCGGACAAGATTGCCGAAGGCTTCCAGATGAAGGCCGCCGAATAGGCCCGCACCCCCTGGCCGCCGCGCGTGCCTCGACAGCCCGGCGGCGATCGGACAGGATGCCGATGATCCCGGCCGCGCAGGTTCCGCCCATGTCCGACGTCGTCGAAACCTACCTCGCTGCCCTGCCGGCCGACCAGCAGGCCGCCCTGCGTGGGCTGCGGGCCACTCTGGTCCGCCTGCTGCCCGGCCACCTGGAAGTCATGTCCTATGCCATGCCCGGCTTTCGCCAGCCCGGGCCGAAGGGCCGCATGGTCGCCGGTTTCGCCGCCTTCGCCCGCCACCTGGGCCTTTACCCGCATTCCGGCAACGTCATCCCGCAGATCGACTGCCGGCCCTTCAAGACCTCGAAATCCGGCATCCTGTTCACCCCGGCCCAGCCGCTGCCCGAGGCTCTGATCGAGGCCATCCTCCGCGCCCGCCAGGCCGAGATCGCGGCAAATGGGCGCTGACTCTCCTCTTGCCCCTTCATCTTGGCTGAAATACCCCGCGGGGGTCCGGGGGCGCGAAGCCCCCGGTTCCCCGGCCCAAGGACAAGACCCGCCATGACCCAGAAGATCGCCCTCGTCACCGGAGCCTCGCGCGGCCTCGGTCTTGCCTTGGCCGAACAGCTGGCCCTGCGCGGCTGGCACGTCGTCGCCGTCGCCCGCACCGTGGGCGGGCTTGAAGCGCTGGACGACAGGGTCAAGGCGGCGGCCATGCCCGGGGCCGGCGGGCTGACCCTGGCACCGATGGACGTGACCGACGACGACGCCATGCGCCATCTGTGCCGGTCCATCCACGATCGCTGGGGCGGGCTGCAACTCTGGGCGCATACCGCGATCCGGGCCGAGTCGCTGGCGCCAGCACCGTCGGTCGACATGAAGGATCTCGACACGTCGCTGGCCGTCAACCTGCGGGCCGCTGCTTTCCTGATCACCGCAGTGGACCCGCTGCTGCGGCTGGGCCAGGGCACAGCGCTGTTCTTCGATGATCCGATGCCCGGCAGCGCCTTCTCGGCCAGCTATGGCGCCTCGAAGGCGGGGCAGATGGCACTGGTCCGCGCCTGGGCGACCGAGACGCAGAAAACCGCCCCCCGCGTCGTCATCGCCACACCTGCGCCGATGCCGACCGCGTTGCGCGCCCGATTCCACCCCGGCGAGGACCGCGCCCGGCTGGCCGATCCGCGCGCCGAGGCCAGCCGCATCCTGGACCAGATCTCAGCCTGATTCCCCGGGGTTCAGTCGCACCACCGACAGGTTCAGCGCCCCGGCGGCCGAGACCCAGATCACATAGGGCACCAGCATCAGCCCCGACCAGATGTCCAACGGGAAGGCCCAGAGCGTCAGCAGCACCACCGACAGCCACAGCCCGGCCATCGGCACCAGCGCCGCCTTGATCTTGCGCAGGCCGAAGAACACCGGCGACCACAGCGTGTTGAAAGCGATCTGTGCAGCCCAGAAGGCCATCACCTGGGCATTGCCCTCGACCGCCGACAGCCGCGCCGCGGCCACCGCGCTCAGCAGGTAAAGCGTGGTCCAAGCGGTGGGGAACACCCATCGCGGCGGCGTCCAATCCGGTTTCTTCAGCCCGTCATACCATTCGCCGGGCGAGAACATCGCCCCCGTCGCCGCCGCCGCGCCACAGGCGGCGAGGTAAGTCAGAAAGATCGACAGGTCCATCGGTTCCCTCCGGACGGGTTACACCCCAACGCCTGCACGCCGCGTCTGGTTCCCGGCGGCCCGGCGGCGGCGGTCGTTTGCCTCCAGTTGTGCCAGAACCGAGATCAGCGCCTCGCTGCGGCCGCGCGCCGGCTTTGAGCGCGCGGCGGCCTCGACCAGGAAGGCCACCTCCGCCTCGGGCCGGGCATGCAGCATCGCGGGCTGCGGCATCACCGAACAAATCACCGACCGCAGCGCCGATTCCCCCAGCCACAGCGCCTTGCGCCTGCCCGAGGTATGCGCCCGCGTCCGCATGCTGTCACAGCCGTTGCGTTCCACCTGGCCGCCGATCCCATCATAGATCAGCCGTGCCGCCCAGATGCCGGGCCGGCTGGCGAAGGGCAATGCCGAAATCCCCGATTCCGACCGCCAATACAGCCGCCGCGCCTGCGCCAAGAGCCGCCGCACCACCCGCCGCAGCCCCTGCGACGCCCCCTCGGCGGCAAACAGCGCCTCGGGCGTGATGCCCTCTTCGGCCAGCCAGTCCAGCGGCAGATAGACCCGGCCGGCGCGGGCATCCTCGCCCACGTCGCGGGCGATGTTGGTCAATTGCATTGCCAGGCCCAGGTCGCAGGCCCGCGCCAGCGCGTCGGCGTCGCGCACCCGCATCAGCACGCACATCATGGCGCCCACCGCCGCCGCCACCCGCGCGGAATAGTCCATCACGCCCGAGAAGGTGTTGTAGCGCCGCCCGACCGCGTCCCAGGCCATGCCCTCAAGCAAGGCATCGGGCAGCGCGCGAGGCATCTCGTAGTCCTCGACCACCGCCGCAAAGGCCCGGTCCGCCGGTGCATCGAAGGGGCGGCCGGCATAGACCCGGTCCAGCCGGTCGCGCAGGTGCAGGACGGCGGCGGTCTTGTCGGAGCCTTCGTCCACGGCATCGTCGGACAACCGGCAGAAGGCATACAGCGCCAGCGCCGGATCGCGCACCGATTTCGGCAACAACCTTGACGCTGCGTGAAACGACAGCGACCCGGTCCGGATTGCTGCCGTGCAGGCTTCGAGATCGGCTTGTGCGATCATTCCGCGGCCATCCTTTGCTTGGCCGTCTGCGCCATCGCCTTCGGGGCATCCGGCACAAGCTGTGCCAGCACCTCGGCGGTGCCCAGCACCCCCGGCACGCCCGCGCCCGGGTGCGTGCCCGCGCCCGCCAGATACAGGCCCGGCAGTTCCTCAGACACGTTGTGCGGCCGGAACCAGGCCGATTGCAGGATGCGCGGCTCGATCGAGAAGCCCGAGCCATAGGGCGACAGATAGCGGTCGCGGAAGGTTTCCGGCGTGAAGACCACGCTTTCGGTCAGCTTCTCGCGGAAACCGGGGATCAGCCGCTGCTCCAGCACTTCGGCCACCCGGTCGCGGTAGCGGTCGGCCTCGACCGACCAGTCCACGCCCTCATGCCCCAGGTGGGGCACCGGCGACAGCGCGTAGAAGGTGTCATCGCCGCGCGGCGCGACCGAAGGGTCGGTGACGCTGGGGCGGTGGACATACAGGCTCATGTCCTTGGCCAGGTGGCCGCGCATGAAGATGTCGTGCACATGGCCCTTGTAGCGCGGGCCGACGACGACCGTATGGTGGCCGACGTCCTGCCACATCTTGGCGGTGCCCTTGGTGCCGAAATGCCAGACGAAAAGGCCCATCGACCAGCGCCGGCGCTTCAGCGCCTCGGGTGTCCAGCGCCACTTGAAGCGGTTGCGCAGAAGTCGGTCGTAAGTGTGGCCCGCATCGGCGTTCGACACCACCACAGCCGCCGGCAGCACCTCGCCGCTGGCCAGCCGCACCCCGCTGACACGGTTGTTCTCGGCCAGGATCTCGTCGACCTCCTCGCGCAGACGGACCTTGCCTCCCTGTTCCTCGATCACCTTGACCATGGCACTGGCGATGGCCTGGATGCCGCCCATCGCGTAATGAACGCCGAAGGCTTTCTCCAGATGGCTGACCAGGATGTACATCGAGGTCACATGGAACGGGTCGCCGCCGATGAACAGCGGATGGAACGACAGGGCAAAGCGCAGGTGGTCATCCTTCACCCGGCTCGCGGCATGGGCATAGACCGACTTGTCGGCGCGCAGAACGGCAAAACGGGGCAGGACCTTGATCAGCTCCCACAGCTTGTTCATCGGGCGGCGGCCCAGGTCCTCATAGCCGAAATCATAGCGTTTCTCGGCATCGTTCAGGAACTTCTCGTAGCCCCCCAAGTCGCCGGGCGAGATGCGGGCGACCTCGTCCCGCATCGCGGCCTCGCTCTGCCGCATGGTGAATGTCTCGCCGTCCTTGAAGCGGATCTCGTAGAAAGGATCCATCGGCACCAGCTTGACGTCGCGGTCGAAGCTGCGGCCGCAGACGGCCCAGAGATCGCGCAGACCTTGCGGCACGGTGACGATGGTCGGGCCCAGATCGAAGCGGTGGCCGCCCTTGCTGATCGAAGAGGCACGGCCGCCAGGCTTGTCCAACTTGTCGATGACGGTGACGCGATAGCCCTTGGCACCCAGCCGCATGGCGGCGGCAAGACCGCCCAGACCGGCGCCGACAACGATGGCGGCGACCGGGTCAGGCTTGGGAAGAGGGTTTCTGGACGGGACGAAGGCGGGGCCGGAGCGAGGGGATTGGGTCATGCGCGCCATGATAGACTGTCAATGCAGATTGACAATATGTCGCCCTGCCGCACTGACGTATGTCATTTAACCTTCCGCTCACCTGGAGTAGCTGTCACACTCATCTGACAATCTAGGAAACGCCCCGATGCCCGTTGCAAGCCTTTCCCTTTTCCGCATCAAGGGGGCGCAGAATCGCCTCTGGATGATCGGCCAGATGGCGATGGCCCGCTTTGCCCTTCGCAAGGAAGACGACCTGCAGTTCTTCAAGCTCTGCGGCTCCGGTACCGGCGAGGGGTTCACCCCGCGGCCGAACTGGGATGTCTGGGGCATCTGGGCCGTCTGGCCGGACGAGGCCACCGCCCGCGCCCGCACCGAGAAGGGCACCGTCTGGCGCCGCTGGCGCAGCCGCACGATCGAGTCGGGCGATCTCTTCCTCAGCCCGATCGCCTCGCGCGGGAGCTGGGGCCGGGTGAACCCGTTCACGCCGATGCCCGACACCGGCAAGGGCCCGATGGTCGCGCTGACCCGCGCCCAGATCAAGCTCAAGCATTTCAACTCGTTCTGGTCGCGTGAGCCCGAGATCTCGCGCCGGATCGGCGCCGATCCGAACGTGATGTTCAAGATCGGCCTCGGCGAGATGCCGCTGCTGTTCCAGTCCACCTTCTCGGTCTGGCCCGACACCACCACCATGTCCAATTTCGCCCGCGGCAACACCGTGCACGGCCAGGCCATCAAGTCGGTGCGCGACGAGAGGTGGTTCGTCGAAGAGCTTTACGCCCGCTTCCGCCTGCTGGGCGCGACCGGCAGCTGGGGCGGCAAGTCGCTTGCCAGCCTGCTGACCCCGGCGAAGCCGGGCGTTTCTCCCAAGGCCGCGGCGCTGTCGGCCGAGCGGGCCAGCGTCGGCGCCCGCGAACGCGCGAAAGCGCGCTCGCACTACTGAAATCAGGAGACCGAAGGATGCGCCAGCCCTTCCCCTTCTCGGCGATCGTCGGCCAGGATGCCATGAAGACGGCCATGGTCCTGACCGCCATCGACCCCGGCATCGGCGGCGTGCTGGTGTTCGGCGACCGCGGCACCGGCAAATCGACCGCCGTCCGCGCGCTGGCCGCCCTGCTGCCGCCGATCGAGGCGGTGGAAGGCTGCCCGGTGAACTCGGCCCGGCGCGAGCTGTGCCCAGAATGGGCGCAGATCGGATCGGACAGGATCGTCACCAAGCCGACACCGGTGGTCGACCTGCCGCTGGGGGTGACCGAAGACCGCGTGGTGGGCGCGCTGGACATCGAGCGCGCGCTGACGCGGGGCGAAAAGGCGTTCGAGCCGGGCCTCTTGGCGCGGGCCAACCGCGGCTATCTCTATATCGACGAAGTGAACCTGCTGGAGGACCACATCGTCGATCTCTTGCTGGACGTCGCCCAGTCGGGCGAGAACGTGGTGGAACGCGAGGGCCTGTCGATCCGCCACCCGGCGCGGTTCGTGCTGGTCGGCTCGGGCAACCCGGAAGAGGGCGAGCTCAGGCCGCAACTCCTCGACCGCTTCGGCCTGTCGGTCGAAGTCACTTCGCCGCGCGACATCGAAACCCGGATCGAGGTGATCAAGCGCCGCGATGCCTATGAGAACGACTACGAGACGTTCATGTCGCTCTGGCGCCCCATGGACGCGGGCTTGCGCAACCAGATCCTCGCCGCGCGCGAGGCGCTGCCCAAGCTGGAAACCCCGAACACCACCCTGCACGATTGCGCCGCGCTCTGCATCGCGCTGGGGTCCGACGGGCTGCGGGGCGAGTTAACGCTGCTGCGTGCCGGCCGGGCGCTGGCCGCCTTCGAGGCCTCGCCGGCGGTCACCCGGGCGCATCTGCGCGCCGTGGCGCCGATGGCGCTGTCGCACCGCCTGCGCCGCGATCCGCTGGACGAGGCCGGCTCGGGCGCCCGCGTGGCGCGGTCCTTGACCGAGGTCCTACCCTGATTCCGCCCCTGCAACGGGCGGAAACCGCCCTCTCCCTGCTGGCCATCGATCCGGCCGGGTTGAAGGGGCTGTGGTTGCGTGCCCGCGCGGGTGCGCTGCGCGACCGGGTGACCGAGGCCCTCCAGGCCATACCGCTGCCGTTGCGCCGATTGCACCCGACGGTGGCGGACGATGCGCTGTATGGCGGGCTTGACCTGTCGTCCACGCTGGCCGCGGGCCGTCCGGTGATGACGCGCGGCCTTCTGGCCGACCCCACCGCGCTGGTGCTGACCATGGCCGAGCGCACGCCGCCCGGTCTGGCCGCCCGGCTGGCCACCGCGCTGGACGAGCCGCGGCACTGCCTCATCGCGCTGGACGAAGCGGCTGATCCCGACGAGACCCTGCCGTCGGCGCTGGCCGACCGGCTGGGGTTCTTCGTCTCGCTGGAGGGCATCGTCTGGTCGGACACCGATCCGCTGGCGCTGGACCCGACGACGCTGGCCGAAGCCCGCGCCCGCCTGCCAGCCGTGCGCGTGACCGAGGACGCTGCCACACTGCTGACACGCGCTGCGGCACAGTTGGGCATCCAGTCGATGCGCGCGCCGCTGCTGGCGATCGCCGCCGCCCGCGCCCATGCCGCGCTGATGGGCCGCCCGGTGGTGACCGAGGACGATCTGAAGGTCGCGGCCGACCTGACCTATGCCCACCGCGCCCTGCCGATGCCCGAACAATCGCAGGACCCCGACCAGCCGCCGCCCCCACCGCCGCCCGAGGACCAGCACGACCAGGGCCCGTCCGAGAACCAGCAGGACGACACCTCGATCCCCGAGGAGATGCTGGTCGAGGCGGTGCGCGCCGCCCTGCCCGAGGGCCTGCTGGAACACCTGGCCGCCGGCCGCGCTGCGCGGGTGGCCAAGGGCGCCTCGGGCACCGGCGACGAAAAGCAGGGCAACCGGCGCGGCCGGCCGCTGCCGTCGCGGCCCGGCCGGCTGGTGCCCGGCGCGCATATCGACCTGGTGGCGACCTTGCGGGCCGCCGCCCCCTGGCAACCGCTGCGCCGGCGCGAGGCGAACCGCCCCGAAGCGGTGCTGCTGGTGCGCGGGTCGGACCTGCGGCTCAAGCGGTTCAAGGAGATGTCGGACCGCGTGTTGATCTTTGCCGTCGATGCCTCCGGCTCATCGGCCTTTGCCCGGCTGGCCGAAGCCAAGGGCGCGATCGAGTTGCTGCTGGGCCAGGCCTATGCCCGCCGCGACCATGTCGCGCTGCTGGCGTTCCGCGGGGTGACGGCCGAACTGATCCTGCCGCCCACCCGCAGCCTGGTGCAGACCAAGCGGCGGCTCTGCGCGCTGCCCGGCGGCGGCGGCACGCCCTTGGCCTCGGGGCTGACGCTGGCGATGCACACCGCCGACCACGCCCGCAAGCGCGGGCTGACGCCGACCATCGCCATCCTGACCGACGGCCGCGGCAACATTGCGCTGGACGGCACCGCCGACCGCCCCAAGGCCGAAGCCGATGCGCTGAAGGCGGCGCAGGCGATCCGGGCGACGCTGGTGCCGACGCTGATCATCGACACCGCGAACCGGCCGCAGCCATCGCTGCAACTGCTGTCAAAGGCGATGCTCGGCACCTACCTTGCGCTGCCCCGCGCCGATGCGCACCGGCTGTCGAACGTTCTCGAAGCCGCCCTCGGGGGGTAGTCGTCCGATGGAGCTTGCCCGCCTGCCCCGCGACTGGCCGTACCGCGACCGGATCCGGCGCATCGCCTGCGCGCCGAACGACTGGGCTGTGTTGGACATCGGCGAAGGCCCTGACCTGTTGCTGCTGCACGGCGCCGGCGGCTCGGCGCACAGTTACCGGGCGCTGATCCCGCTGCTTGCCGGCTATCGCGTGCTGGCCGTCGATCACCCCGGACAGGGCTGCACCCGGGCGGGCAATCGCGCGCGGCTGGGCATCGATGCCGAGGCCGAGGATCTGGCCCGGCTGATCGCCCAGGCCGGCTGGCGCCCGCAGGCCGTGATCGGGCATTCCGCCGGGGCGGCGCTGGCGCTGCGGCTGTCCGAGATCGTGCCGCTTCGGGCCGTGGTAGGGCTGAACGCGGCGCTTGGCACCTTCGAGGGCGCGGCCGGGGTGCTGTTCCCGGTCTTCGCCCGGGTGCTGGCGGCCACTCCCTTCGTGCCCGACATCGTCACCCGCCTGTGGGGCAACCCGGCCACGGTCGAGCGGTTGATCTCCTCGACCGGATCGCGGCTGGATGCCGAGGGCCTGGGGCAATACCTGCGGCTGGTGCGGGACCGGGCACATGTGGACGGGACGCTTGGCATGATGGCCGCCTGGAAACTGGAACCGCTGCTGTCGCGGCTGTCGCAGATCGCGGTGCCGACGCTGCTGATCGCGACGACCGGCGACCGCACCGTGCCGGCGCGAATCTCGCGCGCCTGTGCCGGCCGGATGCCGGCCGCGCAGTACGTCGAACTCCTGCGGCTGGGGCACCTGGCGCATGAAGAGGCCGCGCCCGAGATGGCGACTGTTCTGCTGCCCTGGCTGAAGGCAAGGCTGTCCTGAACCGCCGCCAGACGGTGCCCGACGGCAAGCCCCGGCACATCTCGGACAGCGCCCTGAAGAAGTCCGGCGTCCTTGCGGCGTCAGCCAGCCCCGACCGCGCCTGACCCGAAGATCCGGTCGATATGCTCGGTCATGTAGATCCGCATCCAGGGCGTGAACCGCTCCGGGCTGCGCTGCACCTCGGCCGCAAGGTCGTAAAGATCGATCCAGCGCACCTCGGCCACCTCGTCCGGGTTCGGCTCGACCTTCATGCCCGGCGTCGCCGCAGCCACGAAGATATCGACCACCTCATGCTCGGTCAGACCGCTGCCGACATCGGCCCGGTATTCCACCTGGTCGGCAAAGGTCGGGAAGACGCCGACGATGCCCAACTCCTCGCGCAATCGCCGCACGGCGCAGGCGGCGGGGTCTTCATCCCAGCGCGGGTGGGTGCAGCAGGTGTTGGCCCACAGAAGCGGCGTGTGATACTTGCCCGCCGCCCGGCGCTGGATCAGCACGCGGCCGCCATCCACCACGAAGACCGACACCGCCTTGTGGCGCAGGCCCTTCTGGTGAACCTCAAGCTTGCCGACCGGCACCAGCCTGCCGTCCACCCAGGCCGGGATCATCTCTTCCAGCGATGCCGCCGCGTTGGTCTTCATGTCCATTCCGGTCGAACCAGCCCCATCAGATGCGCAACATTCTTAAGCCCGATCTTCAGATGCGCCAGCGGCCGTTTCGAGACCAGCTTCTTGTTCATATAGGCCTCGAAGGTCAGCGACTGCACGTCCTTGTCGTGGCACAGGCTGACAAAGCGTTCGCGGCGCATGTCGCTCTTGTAATAGGCGTCCTGCATGGACCGCAGGGCACGGAAGACGCCCTTGTGGTCGGCCATGAATAGCTTGCGCGCCATCCCAAGGTCGGCCGCGCTGCGGCTTTTCAGGAAGGCCTGCGCCGCCTTGGCCGCCACCTCGCCGCCGACCATCGCGTAATAGATGCCCTCGCCCGACGAGGGCGCAACCACCCCGGCGGCATCGCCGGCCAGCACCACATCGCGGCCATTGTCCCAGCGGTCCAGCGGCTGCAGCGGAATCGGTGCGCCTTCCTTGCGGATCGTCTCGCAGCCCTCCAGCCCCGAGGCTTTGCGCAGTGCCGCCGTCGCGTCCTTGAGGTCAAAGTCGCTGTGCCCGGTGCCCATGCCCACCGAGGCATGCGCCCCGTGCGGAAAGACCCAGCCGTAGAAGTCGGGCGAGATGCGGCCGTCGTAGATCACGTCGCAGCGGGTGGGGTCATAGTCGATGCCGGACTTCCCTTCCGGTGCCTTGATGATCTCGTGATAGGCGATGACGTAGGGAATGGTGTCGCCGCCCGGCACGTTCTCGCGCGCGACCTGACTGCGGGCGCCATCGGCGCCGATCACCAGTTTCGCGGTGGTGCGCATCTCTTCGCCGCTGGCCTTGTCGCGCCAGACGACATGGGTGCCCGCGTCGTCACGCTCAAGGCGGACATAGGTGCCGGTCAGCCGCACCGCGCCCGATTTCGCCGCCCGTTCGCGCAGGAATTCGTCGAACCTGTCGCGGTCGACCATGCCGACGAAACCGCCGTTGATGTGCATGTCCACCTTGCGACCGGTCGGAGAGATCATTCTTGCACAGGTGATCTTCGCCACGACCTGGCTGTCGGGGATGTCGAAGTCGCGGATCATCCGGGGCGGCACCGCGCCACCGCAGGGCTTGATCCGCCCCGCGCGGTCCAGAAGCGCGACCTTCACGCCGTTGCGGGCCAGATCATTTGCCGCGGTCGAGCCGGAAGGCCCGCCCCCCACCACGAACACGTCGAAGGCTTGCGTCTGGGTCATCTCACTCTCCGGGAACGTAGTTTGGTTTGGTGCGGCGGCGCGCTTCGGGCCCCTCCACCACCGATGCGGCCACGACCGCCGAAATCACGAACAGCCCGGCCTCGGCCAGGAAGACCACGCCGAAGGCGGCGGGGTCGGACAGGACCGTGCGCATCACGTCCGCCGCGCCGGCGCCCAGCAGCCCGCCGAAACCCGCGGCGACAGCCTGCGCCGCGCCCCACAGGCCCATCCGGGTGCCCTCGCGCGCCTCGCGGCCGGCGCCGGCAAGGGCCATCATCGAACCGATGGCGGCCACCGCGAAGACGCCGTTGAAAAACCCCATCGCCACCACCGCCGGCACCAGCCCGCCCGCGCCGGCCATGCCCAGCCCGGCGATCACCGCCAGCGCCGCGGCCGAGCCGAGGCAGCCGACAATCACCCAGGTCCGCAGGCTGCCGATGCGCAGACCGGTGGAAGCGACGCCCACCGCCAGCATGCCGGCAAAGACGCCGCCGTTCTGCGCGCCCGAAAGCTGGGTCGACTGGCCGGGGTTGAAGCCGAAGACCAGGCCGGCAAAGGGCTCAAGGATCAGCTCCTGCAGGAAATAGGCGGTCATCGACAGGAAGATGAAGGCGGTGAAGGCGCGCGCGCGCGGCTCTGCCCAGATTTCCGCCAGGCCTTCGCGGAAAGGGGCGGGCTGGGGCTCGCGGTCGGCAATGACGCGGCGCTCGATGCCCCAGATCGCGGCGCTGGTCAGCAGCACGGCGCCCGCGGTGACCGCGCCGACGATCTTCAGCAGCAGCGCCGGCGAATAGGGTTGCAGCAGGGTGCCCACCGTGCCTGCGGTCGCGGCGATGCCGAAGATCATCATCAGCCAGGTGATGGTGGCGGCGGCGGCGCGGCGGCGCGGGTCGGTGGCGGTGGCCAGCAGGGCCAGCAGCGAGGTGCCCGAGGCCCCGGCGCCAAGGCCGATCAGGGCATAGGCGAAGACACTGAGGAGCAGGCCCCCGGTCTGCGACTCGGGCATGATCACCACGCCGACGGCGGCGAGGAACGCCCCCAGCGCCAATGCGACGATGCCGCCGATGACAAAGGCGGTGCGGTTGCCCTTGGTGTCAGAGCGAAAGCCCCAGGACGGCCGGGTGATCTGGATGCCATAGTGCAGCGCCACCAGCGCGCCCGGCACCAGCGCCGGCAGTGCCAGTTCCACCACCATCAACCGGTTCAGCGTCGAGGTCGTCAGCACCACCACGGCGCCGATGCACATCTGCACCAGGCCAAGGCGGAAGATCTGGACCCAGCTCAGCCGCATGCCATCAAAGCCCCCGCAGGGCAAAGGCCGAAATCATCATCCCCGAGACATACAGCACCACGCCGGTCCCGTTGTACCAGGGCGCCTTGCCCTTGGGGTCGCGGAAAAGCACCCGCATCGCGGCGAACTGCGCCAGCAGCAGCACGGTCACCGCCAGCGCGTGCCAGGGCTTGGACCAGACCAGCAGAAGCGCGATCACCAGCATCTGCGCCAGCGCCATCACCGTGCAGGCCACCTTGGCGGCGACTTCAGGCCCCAGCACCACCGGCAGAGACCGCACACCGTGCAGGCGGTCGCCCTCCAGGGCCTTGAAATCGTTCAGTGTCATGATGCCATGCGCGCCGAAGGCATAAAGGAAGGCCACCGTCACGATCTCGAACGACGGCGCGGTGCCCAGCAGCACGGCCGCCCCGGTAAACCAGGGCAGGCCCTCGTACGACAGGCCCACCAGCCCCGGCCCCCACCAGCCCGAACGTTTCAGCCGCACCGGCTCGGCCGAATAGGCCCAGGCGGCCAGCACGCCGACCACGGTGGCGCCAAAACCCCAGGGGCCCAGGAACCAGCCCACCCCCAGCGCCAGCGCCGACATCGCCAGCGCGATCCACAACCCCCAGCGGCCGGGGATGCGGCCCGAGGGGATGGGGCGGTCGGGTTCGTTCACCGCATCGACATGGCGGTCGCACCAGTCGTTGGCGGCCTGGCTCATGCCACAGACGATCGGGCCAGCCAGGATCATGCCCAGCGCCACCATGGTCCAGTTCTGCCCCAGCGGCACGCCGGAACTGACGGCGCCACAGAGATAGGCCCAGATCGGCGGGAACCAGGTCACAGGCTTGATCAGCCGCAGCATGGCGGCCGGTTCGGGCAGGCGCCGGGGCGCATAGGAAACACTGGTGTTCATGGGCCGAGTATTCAGGACGAAGCAGGGTCAGGCAAGCACAGAGTGTCAATCCATCCTGACACCGCTTGCGCAAAATGGACGCAGCCCCGGGATACCTTTGCCGGGGCCGGGGCAGCGGATCAGTCGCCGGCGGCGCGGCCGCGGCGGCTCATGCCATAGGGGTGCAGCACGAACCGGCAGACCCTGGCACCCATCGCCGCGCAATCGGCTTCCTCGACCACGACCGAGGGCCAGACCAGCCGGGCGAACAGCCGCTCGAACACCGCGACATGCCAGGTGCAGGCCGGATGGTCCGAGAAGACCGGGGCGAGGGGGTTGTTTTCCAACTCGAACACCACCGGCAGGTGGCTTGCGATACGGAACTTGCCCGAACCGGCGAAGGTCCAGGAATGCTTGGCAATGGCCTTGGCCAGAACCCAGGCCCCGATGTATCCGGGCAGCACCCGGATCAGTGCCCGGGCCGGCGCCGGGATTCGGTTTTGCAGGATGTAATCGCCGGTGGCCAGACCGGCCAGCCTGAGCAGGCCCTCTGCCCGGTCGCCGGTCACGCTGCGCACGGCCTCGTGCACGGCGCGACAGTCGGCTTCCGGCAGCATCCCCGCATCCGGCGGCGGCACCGCGACATCCGCCACCGCCATCACCCGGTCACGGATGGCGCGGCCCTCGCAATGGTCGAGGACCGCGATGGTTTGCAGAATGGCATTCGGGCCGATCCGGGCTGATCCATCCCGCGGTTCGAAAACCCGACTGCCATCCATGTCCGTCATTCCTCACACGCAAGCGCACCCTACTCGGCAGCGTCCACCATCTGCTCCTTGCCGCCGCCGCAGGCCATCGGACCCTCGGCCCTTGGCGCAACTGTGCTGTGTTCGGCGCTGCGGGCCTCGTGCGCCTCGGCGGAAAGGTCGAACTCGTCTTCGGCATCGGCCGGCATCACGAAGTTGGCGGCCGAGCGTTCGGCGGCGCGGTCCTTCATCTGGGCCTTGATCGCCGCCTGGCGTTCCTTGTGCTTGCGCGAGCGGTCGGCGGCGGCTTCCCAGTCGGCGACCTGCGCCTCGGCGATCTTGCGCGTCTCGTCGAAGTGGAAATCGACCGTGCCCTTGGTCTGCGGGCCCCAATAGCCGGCCTTGCCAAGGTCATAGAAGGTGCGCCCCACCCCGGCCTTGAGGAAGGCCTTGAGACAGCCCAGCAGATACTTGCGCCGGAACCCGGTGCCGCGCCACGGATAGTGGAACAGCGCCTTGCGCATGTAGAAGCGGCGGTAGTTCTTCATCACGCCGTCCAGCAATTCGCCGCGGGTCAGCGCCGCCGGCTTCATGATCGGCGTCACGAAGTTGTATTTCGAGAAGTCGAAGACCTCGACCTGGTCCTTGATTTCCTGGAACAAGGGCGTGAACGGCCAGGGCGTGTACATCGACCAGTTGGCCAGGTCGGGCTGCCAGTCCCAAGCCATCTGGAAGGTCTCTTCCAGCGTTTCCTTGGTCTCGTTGTCGAGGCCGACGATGAACTGCGCCTCGGTGAAGATGTCGGCCTCGCGCAGGAGGCGGATCGCCTCCTTGTTCTCGGCGACGGTGGTTTCCTTGTTGAAGAGGTCCAGCTTCAACTGCGCCGCGGCTTCGGTGCCCAGCGAGATGTGCACAAGGCCCGCCTCGCGGTAGAACTTCAAGAGGTCGCGGTCGCGGTAGATGTCGGTGACGCGGGTGTTGATGCCCCACTTGATCTTGTGGTTCAGGCCGCGGTCGATCATTTCCTGGCAGAATTCGACGAACTTCTTCTTGTTGATCGTCGGTTCCTCGTCGGCCAGGATGAAGAAGCCGACGCCGTGGTTCTCGACCAGATCCTGGATCTCGTCCACCACCGCCTTGGGATCGCGGACGCGGTAGTCGCGCCAGAACTTCCATTGCGAGCAGAACGAGCAGGTGAACGGGCAGCCGCGCGCCATGTTCGGGATCGCGACCTTCACCCCCAGCGGGATGTAGATGTACTTGTCCCACTGGATCAGCGTCCAGTCGGGCTTGATCGCGTCCAGGTCCTTGACCGTGGGCGCGGCCTGGGTGGCGACGATCTCGTCGCCGTCGATGAAGGCCAGACCCTTGATCGCCTTGCGGTCCTCGGGCCAGCGGCCGTCGCGCACGGCTTCGGCCAGCGCGGTCATGATCTCTTCGCCTTCGCCGCGAACGATCACGTCGATCCATGGCGCCTCGGTCAGCACCTGGCGGAACATGAAGGTCGCATGCACCCCGCCCAGGACGCGCACCGCGTTCGGCACCACTTCCTTGGCGATCTTCAGCGTCTCTTCGGCCTCGTAGATCGACGGCGTGATCGAGGTGACGCCGATCAGGTCGGGCTGCAGCTCCTTGAGCCGGGCGCGCAACTCGTCATGCCCGACGTGCATCGTCATCGCATCGATGAAATGGATGTCGTCGAATCCCGCCGTTTTCAGCGAGCCGGCCAGATAGGCAACCCAGGCCGGTGGCCAGTTGCCCGCGATTTCGGCTCCGCCGGAGTGATAGTTGGGATGAACGAAGACGATTCTCATCGGATGCCTCCTGAAGTGTCAACCGAAGTTGACAATATATGTGACATATTGATTTGACAGAGATCAAGCGCGACGAACTATCGCAGGGATTTCGGCCGGACTCTGCGGTTGGCCGAAAAGTACAGCAGAAGCGCGGCCTTGGCCCGCCCCTTCTGCAGTGTGCGGCTGCGACCGAAGCGCACGGAGGGCTATTCGCCGTCCTTGTTGATCAGTCCGTATTTCCGCAGCTTCACGTAAAGCGACTGCCGCGACAGGCTCAGCATGTCGGCCGCAGCGACGCGGTTGTTGCGGGTCAGCTCAAGCGCCGTCTCGATGCACATCCGCTCGATCACATCGGTGGTCTCGGCGACGATTTCCTTCAAGGTCGAGGCGCCGACCAGTTCCATCACGTTGCGGGACCCGTCCTCGCCGGTCATGCCGGTGGGCGGGCGGCGCATCGATTCCACCCGGCTGGCATCGCGGATCACCAGGGCCAGCACCGGGTTGGGGCGGTCGTTCAGCCAGCTGGCCGAGATTTCCGCTGCGATCTGGCCCGAGAAATCGGTGGCCAGGCGGGTGGAATACATCCGCAGATGCCCGGTGCGCTTGACAGTGTCCAGAAGCACCCGCAGATCAACCGAGCCGCGCACCAGATAGTCGGCCACCGAACGGCCGCGCACCGTGGCGATGTTGGCCGCGTCGATCAGGTTCAGGAAGGCCTCGTTGGCAGACCGGATGACGCCCTCGCCATCGGTGAAGACGATGCCATCCACCCCCTCGTGATACAGCCGGCCCATCGAATCGCTCAGATCGTCGGTCAACGCGGCCTTGTCGCCGACGTCCAGCTGGCACACCACGATCCGCTCGCCCGCGGCGCGGAACACGGTCGGTATCAGGATCAGCCGGCGCTGCGACCGGCGGGCCATCAACTCGATCGGCGCGGCGCGTTCCGAGACCGCCAGGCTGCTCAGCGCCTCAAGAAACTCTCCGCGACGGCGGCCCTCGAATTCCTGCGCAATGGCCGCGCCCAGCAACTCGGCGCGCGGCGCGCCCAACACCAGCGCTGCGGCCGGGTTCAGGTCCGCGATCCGGCCGGTGGACATGCTGACCATCACCACCGGGTCGCGGCTGATCTCCATCAGCACGCGATAGCGCGTGTCCATTTCGCGCTGCGATTCATAGTCCCGCTCCAGCGCCAGCTGGGCCGCGACAAGCTGCTGCTGCACTTCGGCCACCGGGCGCAGGTCGTGCCCCAGCATCAGCACCGAATCGTCGTGCGAGACGCGGTGCAGCGTGTAGCGCACCGGGTAGGGCCAGTTTTCGCGGTCGCGATGGTTCAACTCCATTGCCACCGGCTGGTGCAGGACATTGCCCACGTCCGGCAGCCGCGCCTCGTACTTGGCAAGGCTTTCCGACGCCAGCACTTCGGCCAGCGGCAGGCCCTCCCAGTCGGCCAACTGGCCGAAGGCGCGATGCATGGGGTTGACCAGAACCGACAGAATCCGGCGTTGCGGAGACACCAGCAAAGCAACGTCCGAGGCCGTGGCAAGAATATCCGTCAGCAGATCCGGCGCGATCAGCGGGATCTTTCCTGCGTTCATCAGATGGCGACCGTCCGTGGTCACATCAACTCCATCCCGCTACCCCATCCGCCTCATGTGGTCAGGGTCGGGCTTCATTCAAACACCCGACGATGCCAGCCCGGCATCGCCGTCCAGTCCAAGGGCCGCAAGCGCAGATGCGGCATCATTGGTTGCGATGTCCGCGCCCAGCCTGGCGGCCAGATCCCGCTCTCTTTCCAGGATCGCGCCGCCGATGGCGATGCGGACCCCCTCTCCCACACCTTCCCGGATCGTCTTGACCAGATTGTGGCAGACATCGAGATTGTCCTGCGACCCCAGCGACAGCATCACACCGTCGAAGCGGCGGCGCCGAACCAGGTTGCGCAGGTCGCCCACGGTCGGCCCCAGGCAGACGCAGACCGAAATCCCGCGGCGCCGCAACTGCCCGGCCAGCACGCAGGCGCCCAGTGTGTGCTGCTCGCCCTCGGGCAATACCAGAAGCACCGTCCCCGCCGCCGGCCCGCGCACCGAGTCGGCATGCCAGCGGTCGCCGATTTCACGCAGCAGCGCCTGCAGCCGCGCGGTTCCGACACTGACTTCGGTGAAGGACATGCGGTCCTGGTGCCAGGCCTCGCCCAGATGGCGCGCGACGGCCGGGATCAGATCGTCGGCAAGCATTTCCGGGGTGATCCGGGCGCGCTTCAGGTCAACCTTCAGCGAGTCGAACGACACAGGATCGCAGCTTGTCACTGCCGCCACGAAGGTGTCGAAGAATCTCCGCCTGACGTCCGCGCCCACTTCCGCTTCTTTCGCAACCAGACGCGCGACCACATCGGCCGCAAACCGTTTGACCTCGCCCACGGCAGGATCGGCGCATTGAGCCAGGCTCTTATGACGGCTCGCGTCCACGGGTGCCACTCCCAGAGATGCGACCGCGCCACGACTGAGAAGACTCCGTCAAGGCGGTAGCGGTCCCCATGCCGTCCTGCTCCGGAACATCTCCCGTCAATAGTGTTTCCGAACGCGCCGCAGTTGTCAAAGAAAATTGACAGATGCGCGCAGAAATGCCGGTCGCTCCCCGGCCCGCAGCTAAAGATATGTGCCATTTTCACTGGTTTGGGGCATTTTCGCCCGGCCGGGGCGGCGACAGCGGGAAAAAGCCGCACCCTTTGTCAATCACAGCGATGTAAGTTTTGATTGACACTCCCGACCACGGGCTTACCCTTTGCATCAAGACCAACAAAGGGGACAGCTGCTGTGGACTCGGCTCTGCCGAAAAAACCATCCCGCAAGCGCCTTTACACGGAAGAACAGCGGGCGCGCCGCGATGCCACGAGGTGGACACTCGTGCAGGGGATTCTGGCCCCCCTGCAGTTCCTTGCCTTTGGCATTTCGCTGGCGCTGGTGCTGCGATTCCTGTGGACGGGCGACGGCTACACGGCGGCGACCGTGTCGATCCTGGTCAAGACCGGGTTTCTCTATGTCATCATGGTCACCGGCGCGATCTGGGAAAAGGTCGTGTTCGGCCAGTACCTGTTCGCCCCCGCCTTCTTCTGGGAAGACGTGTTCAGCTTTGGCGTGATCGCGCTGCACACCGCCTATCTCTGGGCGCTGTTCACCGGCCAGCCGGCCAATGTGCAGATGTTCGTCGCGCTGGCGGCCTACACCACCTATGTCATCAATGCCGGCCAGTTCCTGTGGAAGCTGCGCATGGCCCGCAAGGACGCCGAGGCCGAGATCCGCAGCGGCACCTCCGGGGGGGTGCCGGCATGAGCCTCGACCTTCCCGCCAAGGGCTGCCGCGAGACGCCGGTCCTCAAGGAACGCGGCCAGCGCGAGGTGTTCTGCGGCCTGACCAGCATCGTCTGGCTGCACCGCAAGATGCAGGACGCCTTCTTCCTGGTCGTCGGCAGCCGCACCTGCGCGCACCTCCTGCAGGCCGCCGCCGGCGTGATGATCTTCGCCGAACCCCGCTTCGGCACCGCGATCCTTGAGGAAAAAGATCTCGCCGGTCTGGCCGACGCCAACACCGAGCTTGACCGCGAAGTCGCCCGCCTGCTGGAACGCCGCCCCGACATCCGGCAGCTGTTCCTGGTCGGCTCCTGCCCGTCCGAGGTGATCAAGCTGGACCTGCACCGCGCTGCGGAACGCCTGTCGGCGATCCATGCGCCGCATGTGCGGGTGCTGAACTTCACCGGCTCGGGCATCGAGACCACCTTCACGCAAGGGGAAGACGCCTGCCTTGCGGCCATGGTTCCCGCCCTGCCGGCAACCCAGGCGCGCGAGTTGCTGCTGGTCGGCGCCCTGCCGGACGTGGTCGAGGACCAGATGGTCGACCTCTTGACCAAGCTGGGAATCGGCCCGCTGCGCATCCTGCCCGCGCATCGCTTTGCCGAGACGCCGGCGGTGGGGCCGAACACCGTCTTTGCCCTGCTGCAACCCTTCCTGGGTGACACCCATGCCGCGCTGATCCGCCGCGGCGCGCGCGCCATTCCGGCGCCGTTTCCGTTCGGCGAGGAAGGCACCACCGCCTGGCTGCGCGCCATCGCCGAGGAATTCGGCGTCGACCGCGCGCATTTCGAAGCCGTCACCGCCGCCCCGCGCGCCCGCGCGCAAAAGGCGGTGGCCGTGCATGCCGAAACCCTGCGCGGCAAGTCGGTGTTCTTCTTCCCCGACAGCCAGCTGGAAATTCCGCTCGCCCGGTTCCTGGCCCGCGAATGCGGCATGCGGCCGATCGAGGTGGGCACGCCCTATCTGCACAAGGATCTGGTCGGCCCCGACCTGGACCTGCTGCCCGAAGGCCCCGTCATCAGCGAAGGCCAGGACGTCGAGTTGCAGCTTGACCGCCAGAACGCCGCCGCGCCGGACCTGACCGTGTGTGGCCTGGGCCTGGCCAACCCGCTGGAAGCCAAAGGCTTTACCACCAAGTGGGCGATCGAGCTGGTGTTCACTCCGGTGCATTTCTATGAACAGGCGGGCGATCTGGCCGGCCTGTTCAGCCGCCCCGTCCGCCGCAAGGCCATTCTCCGGGCCGGCGGGCAGATCGGGGGCGCGGCATGAAGCTGACGCTCTGGACCTATGAGGGCCCGCCGCATGTGGGCGCGATGCGCGTCGCCACCGGCATGAAGGGGCTGCACTACGTGCTGCACGCGCCGCAGGGCGACACCTACGCCGACCTTCTGTTCACCATGATCGAGCGGCGCAATCACCGCCCGCCGGTCAGCTATACCAGCTTTCAGGCCCGCGACCTGGGTGCCGATACGGCCGATCTGTTCAAGGCCACCGCGCGCGAGGCGCATGAGCGGTTCAAGCCGCAGGCGATGCTGGTGGGGTCGTCCTGCACGGCCGAACTGATCCAGGACGATCCCGGCGGCCTGGCCGAGGCGCTGGACCTGCCCTGCCCGGTCATTCCGCTGGAACTGCCGTCCTACAGCCGCAAGGAAAACTTCGGCGCGGACGAGACCTTTCATCAACTGGTGCGGGCGCTGACCAAGCCGATGCCGCGCACCGCCGAGGTGACGGCGAACCTCCTGGGCGCCACCGGCCTTGGCTTCCGGCACCGCGACGACGTGACCGAGGTGACGCGGCTTCTGGCGCTGATGGGCATCAAGGTGAACGTGGCGGCGCCGCTGGGCGCCTCGCCCGCCGACATCGCCCGCATGGGGCAGGCGCATTTCAACGTGCTGCTCTACCCCGAAACCGGCGAAGGCGCGGCGCGCTATCTGGAAAAGCACTGCGGCCAGCCCTGGACCAAGGTGGTCCCCATCGGGGTGGGCGCCACGCGCGATTTCATCCATGAAGTCGCGGGTTTGGCAGGCGTTTCTCCGAAGGTCGATGAAACCGGGCTGCGGCTGCCGTGGTGGTCGGCCAGCGTGGACAGCACCTATCTGACCGGCAAGCGCGTGTTCATCTTCGGCGATGCCACCCACGCCATCGCCGCCGCCCGCATCGCCGCCACCGAGATCGGCTTCGAGGTGGTGGGTCTGGGCTGCTTCAACCGCGAATTCGCCCGGCCGATGCGCGCCGCCGCCAAGGCCTACGGGCTAGAGGCGCTGATCACCGACGATTACCTCGAGGTCGAGCACGCCATCGCCGCCGCCGCGCCGGAGATGATCCTTGGCACCCAGATGGAACGCCACATCGGCAAGCGTCTGGGCATCCCCTGCGCCGTGATCTCCGCGCCGGTGCATGTGCAGGACTTCCCCGCCCGCTACAGCCCCCAGATGGGCTTTGAAGGCGCCAACGTCATCTTCGACAGCTGGATTCATCCGCTGGTCATGGGCCTGGAAGAACACCTTCTGACCATGTTCCGCGAGGATTTCGAGTTTCACGACGAGGCCGGCGCCAGCCATCACGGCGGCAAGGCCGATCTGCGCGAGATCAATGTGCCCCCTGCCGAAACGGTGGTATCTGCGGCGCACGTCGACACGGCGGCCCCCTCGGCCCCCGCCCAGCCCGGAGAGCCGGTCTGGACCGCGGATGCCGAGCGCGAGTTGAAGAAGATCCCCTTCTTCGTCCGCGGCAAGGCCAAGCGCAACACCGAGAAGTACGCCGCGGAACGGGGCGTGACCAATATCAGCATCGACACCCTCTATGAGGCCAAGGCCCATTATGCGCGATGAAGTCTACCCATCGCCCGGCATGACCCCGCCGCGATCCGGCGACGGGGCCTATCGCTTTGTGATCGTCACCCTTGACGCCCATGCCGCCGGCCCCGCCGTGCGCATCGCGCCGCGTCTGGCGCAGGATTTCCCCGGCATCGAGATCTCGGTCCACGCTGCGGCGGAATGGTCCGAGAACCCCGCCGCCCTGGCCGCCGCCAAGCAGGCGGTGAACGCGGCCGACCTGGTGGTGGCGAACCTGCTGTTCATCGAAGAACACATCACCGCCATCCTGCCCGAACTGCAGGCCGCCCGCGAGCGCGCCGATGCCTTTGTCGGCATCGTGGCCGATCCGTCCGTCGTCAAGCTGACCAAGCTGGGCGACCTGGACATGTCGAAGCCGGCCTCGCCGCTGATGCAGCTGCTGAAGAAGATTCGCGGCAACAAGGAACCCTCGGCCTCGTCGGGCGAAAAGCAGATGGCGATGCTGCGGCGGCTGCCGAAGATGCTGCGCTTCCTGCCCGGCAAGGCGCAGGACCTGCGGTCCTGGTTCCTGTCGATGCAATACTGGCTTGGCGGGTCCGACGACAACCTCGAAGCGATGATCCGCTACCTGGTCAGCCGCTATTCCGGCAACCGCGACTGGTCGAAGGTCAAGGCCGCGGCGCCGATCGACTATCCGGATGTCGGCCTCTACCACCCTGACCTGCCCGGCCGCATCACCACCGACGCGGGCGCCCTGCCCCGGCCGGCCGAGGTCAAGGCGACCGTCGGCCTGCTGATGCTGCGCAGCTACATCCTGGCCTCGGACACCGCGCATTATGACGGGGTGATCCGCGCCTTCGAGTCGCGCGGCATCGCCGTCCTGCCGGCCTTTGCCGGCGGTCTGGACGGGCGGCCCGCCATCGACGCCTATTTCCGCGGCAAGATCGACGCCATGGTCTCGCTGACCGGCTTTTCGCTGGTCGGCGGCCCGGCCTACAACGACAGTTCCGCCGCAGTCGAGGTGCTGAAGGCGCTGGACGTGCCCTATGTCGCTGCCCACCCGCTGGAATTCCAGACCTTGGGCCAATGGGGCACCAGTGGCGGCGGGCTTGGCCCGGTGGAAACCACCATGCTGATCGCGCTGCCGGAAATCGACGGCGCGACAAATCCCACCGTGTTTGCCGGCCGGCATGACGCCAACGGCTGCCAGGGCTGCCCGCGCGGCTGCCCCGCGCCTTGCGCCGAGGCGCTGTCCACCCGCGCCATGGCCCCTTGCACCGAACGGATTGCGGCGCTGGCCGACAAGACCCGGCGGCTGGCCCTTCTGCGCCGCAGCGAAGTGGCCAGGCGCAAGGTCGGCATCGTGCTCTACGGCTTCCCGCCGAATGCGGGGGCGGCGGGCACGGCGGCCTATCTGTCGGTGTTCGAAAGCCTGTTCAACGTGCTGCACGCGATGAAGGCCGAAGGCTACACCGTCGATCCGCCCGAGACGGTGGCCGAACTGCGTGACGCCGTGCTGGGCGGCAACGCGGCCGCCTATGGCCAGCCCGCCAACGTGGCGGCGATGATCCCGGCGGCCGAGGTTGTCTCGCGCACGCCCTGGCTGAAGGACGTGGAATCTGCCTGGGGCCCCGCCCCCGGCCGGATGCAGACCGACGGCCGCGCCGTCTTTGTGCTGGGCCGGCAGATGGGCCGCATCTTCATCGGGTTGCAGCCGGTCTTCGGCTATGAAGGCGACCCGATGCGGTTGCTGTTCGAGAAGGGCTTTGCCCCGACCCATGCCTTCACCACCTTCTACCGCTGGCTGCGCGAGGATTTCGGCGCCGATGTGCTGCTGCACTTCGGCATGCATGGCGCGCTGGAATTCATGCCCGGCAAGCAGGCCGGCGTAGGCGAGGGCTGCTGGCCCGACCGGCTGATCGGCAACCTGCCGAATGTCTATCTCTACGCCGCAAACAACCCCTCCGAGGCGACGCTGGCCAAGCGCCGGTCGAACGCGGTGATCGTCACCCACCTGACGCCGCCGCTGGCGCAGTCGGGGCTTTACAAGGGCCTGGCCGACCTGAAGGACAGCCTGTCGCGCTATCGCACGCTGGCGCCCGATGCGCCCGACCGGGACGATCTGGCCGAACTGATCCGCGAACAGGCGAAGTCGGTGGACCTCGACGCCTCGGACATGGCCACGCTCTGGGTCAAACTGCTGGAGACCGAGGGCGCGCTGATCACCGATGGCTTCCACGTCGTCGGTCGCAAGATGACCGATGTGAACCGGCAGGCGATGCTGGACCTGATGCCGGCCACCGCCGACAAGGGCCTGGCCGACCGGCTGATGCAGGAAGACCATGAAATTCCGGCCCTGCTGCGGGCCCTTTCGGGCCGCTTCATTGCGCCGGTGCCGGGGGGCGACCTGATCCGCAGCCCGGAAATCCTGCCCACGGGTCGCAACATCCATGCCTTCGACCCGTTCCGCATGCCCACCGCCTTTGCCTTGCAGGACGGCGCCAAGCAGGCGGCGCGGCTGCTGGCCGCCCACCCGCGCCTGCCGCGCACGGTGGCGCTGGTGCTCTGGGGCAGCGACAACATCAAGTCCGACGGCGGCCCGATCGCCCAGGCGCTGGCGCTGATCGGCGCCAAGCCCCGGTTCGACCATTATGGCCGCCTCGCCGGCGCCGACCTGATCCCGCTGTCGGACCTGGGCCGGCCGCGGATCGACGTGGTGATGACGCTGTCGGGCATCTTCCGCGATCTTCTGCCCCTGCAGACCCGGATGCTGGCCGAGGCCGCCTGGAAGGCCGCCACCGCGGACGAACCGGAGTCGCAGAACTTCATCCGCGCCCATTCGCTGGCCTTCGCCCGTCAGATGAATGTCGGCATGGAAACCGCCGCACTGCGGGTGTTCTCGAACGCCGAGGGCGCCTATGGCTCGAACGTCAACAACCTGGTCGGCAACTCGGCCTTCGGCGACGAGGACGAGCTGGCCGATGCCTATCAGGCCCGCAAGTCCTTTGCCTATGGCGTGAACGGCAAGCCCACTCAGAACTGCGACCTTCTGAAACAAGCCCTTTCGACCGTCGATCTGGCATACCAGAACCTTGAGTCGGTCGAACTGGGTGTGACCACGGTGGACCATTACTTCGACACGCTGGGCGGCATCGCCCGGGCGGTCAAACGCGCACGCGGCGGCGAAGAGACGCCGGTCTATATCGGCGACCAGACCCGCGGCGGCGGAACCGTCCGCACGCTCAAGGACCAGATCGCGCTGGAAACCCGCTCGCGCAGCCTGAACCCCAAGTATTTCGAGGGCCTGCTGAAGCACGGCGCCGAAGGCGTGCGGCAGATCGAGGCCCAGGTGACCAACACCTTCGGCTGGTCGGCCACCACCGGCCATGTCGAGCCTTGGGTCTATCAGCGCCTGTCGGAAACCTTCGTGCTGGACGAGGCGATGCGCCGCCGGCTGGCCAACCTGAACCCCGAAGCCTCGTCGCGGATGGCGCAGAAACTGCTTGAGGCCTCGGACCGCAACTACTGGCAGCCCGATGCCGACACGCTTGCCGCCCTGCAGAAGGCCGCGGATGAGCTGGAAGACCGCCTTGAAGGGATTGCTGCCGAATGAAACGCAAACCGAAAGGGCCCCAAGCATGAGCCCACGCGATGAAATCCCCGACCTGAACGGCCTTGATGGTGAAGGCTCGGTGCAGGTGCAACAGGACCCCAGCGTCAAGATCGAGGGCGCCAAGGTCTTTTCCGTCTATGGCAAGGGCGGCATCGGCAAGTCGACGACCTCGTCGAACCTGTCGGCCGCGTTTTCCATGCTGGGCAAGCGCGTGCTGCAGATCGGCTGCGATCCCAAGCACGACAGCACCTTCACCCTGACCGGGCGGCTGCAGGAAACCGTGATCGACATCCTCAAGTCGGTCGATTTCCACGCCGAGGAACTGCGCCCCGAGGACTTTGTCACCACCGGCTTCAACGGCGTGATGTGCGTCGAGGCGGGCGGCCCCCCGGCGGGCACCGGCTGCGGCGGCTATGTCGTGGGCCAGACGGTCAAGCTGTTGAAACAGCACCACCTGCTGGAAGACACCGACGTGGTGATCTTCGACGTGCTGGGCGACGTGGTCTGCGGCGGCTTTGCGGCCCCGCTGCAACACGCCGACCGCGCAGTGATCGTCACCGCCAACGACTTCGATTCGATCTATGCGATGAACCGCATCATCGCGGCCGTGCAGGCCAAGTCGAACAACTACAAGGTGCGGCTGGCCGGCTGCGTGGCGAACCGTTCGCGCGAGACCAACGAGGTCGACCGCTACTGCGACCGCGTCGGCTTCAAGCGGCTGGCGCACATGCCCGACGTGGACGCGATCCGCCGCAGCCGCCTGAAGAAGAAGACCCTCTTCGAGATGCCGGACGAGGAAGACATCGTCCTGGCGCGTGCCGAATACATCCGCCTGGCCGAAACGCTGTGGCGGTCCGTGAACGAACCGCCGATGCTGCCCGCCTCGCTGCCCGACCGTGAAATCTTCGAACTCCTGGGTTTTGACTGAGCGATGACCGACTACTCCACCACACGGCAAAGGGTTGAAGAATACTTCGACCGTTCCGCCACCAAGGTGTGGGAGCGGCTGACCTCGGACGCCAAGGTCAGCCGGATCCGCCAGACCGTTCGCGAAGGCCGCGACCGGATGCGCGCGATCATGCTGGCGCGACTGCCCGAAGACCTGACCGGCGCGCGGGTGCTGGATGCCGGCTGCGGCACCGGGCTGATGACGCAGGAACTGGCGGCGCGTGGCGCCGATGTGGTGGCGGTGGACATCTCGCCGCAACTGATTGCCATTGCCGAGGACCGGCTCTCCGGCGCGCATCGCCCGCAGGTGACCTTCCACGCCGGCGACATGACCGACGACCGGCTGGGCCGTTTCGACTATGTCGTGGCGATGGACAGCCTGATCTACTATCGCGCCCCCGACATCGGCCAGATCCTGACCCGCCTTGGCCGCCGCACCGGCCAGGCCATCGTCTTCACCGTCGCCCCGCGCACACCGTTCCTGATGGCGTTCTGGACGCTGGGCAAGGCCTTCCCGCGCACCGACCGCTCGCCGGTGATGATCCCGCATTCCTTCCCGACGCTGGCGCGCCACGCCGGCGACAGCCTGACACGGGTGGAGCGGGTCAGCCGCGGCTTCTACATCAGCGAATGCCTGGAGTATCGGCCATGATCCTGGGCCGGAAACAGATCCAGACGCTGGGCGCAGGTTGGATGCCCTTTGCGGATGCGGCGTCCGAAGGGCTGCCGGCCAGCCAGCTCGTGCGGCTGGGCCTGTTCCAGGTTTCCGTCGGCATGGCACAGGTTCTGATGCTGGGCACGCTGAACCGGGTGATGATCGTCGAACTCAGCATCCCGGCCATGCTGGTGGCCGCGATGATCGCCATCCCGGTGCTGGTGGCGCCGTTCCGCGCCCTTCTGGGCCACCGCTCGGACACCCACCGCTCGGCGATCGGCTGGAAGCGCATTCCCTATCTGTGGTTCGGCTCGCTGTGGCAGATGGGCGGCCTTGCGATCATGCCCTTCGCGCTGATCGTGCTGTCCGGCGACCAGACCCTCGGCCCGCTCTGGGCGGGCGAAGTCCTTGCCGCGCTGGCGTTCCTGATGACCGGCCTGGGCATGCACATGACCCAGACTGCCGGTCTGGCGCTGGCCTCGGACCGCGCGGATGATGCGACACGACCCCGCGTGGTCGCTCTGTTGTACATCATGTATCTTCTGGGCATGGGCATCTCGGCCATCATCGTCGGCTGGCTGCTGCGCGACTATGACCCGCTCACCCTGGTCAAGGTGGTGCAGGGCTGTGGTGCGGCAACCCTGGTGCTGAACGTCATCGCGCTGTGGAAGCAGGAAAAGGTCCGGCCGATGACCAAGGCCGAGCGGGCCGAGCCGCGGCCGCGCTTCGCCGACGCCTGGGCCGACCTGATGGCGGGCGGCACTGCGGGCCGGCTTCTGGCCGTGGTGGTGCTGGGCACCCTGGGCTTCAACATGCAGGACGTCCTGCTGGAACCCTATGGCGGCGAGATCCTTGGCCTTTCGGTCAGCCAGACCACGCTCTTGACCGCTGCCTGGGCGTCGGGTGCGCTGGTCGGCTTCATTCTCTCGGCACGCTCGCTGATGCGCGGGCTTGATCCGTTCCGGCTGGCCGCGCGCGGCGTGCTGATCGGCATCGCAGCCTTCTCGGCGGTGGTCTTCGCCGCCCCCACCCACAGCGCGGCGCTGTTCTACACCGGCGCCGTCGGCATCGGCTTCGGCGGCGGCCTCTTCGGCATCGCCACCCTGACCGCAGCCATGGCGCTGCACAGCCAATCCGTCAGCTCGGGCATCGCTCTTGGTGCCTGGGGCGCGGCCCAGGCCTCCGCGGCAGGCCTTGCGATCTTCATCGGCGGCACCCTGCGTGACGTCGTCTCCCACTTTGCCATGGCCGGCGGCTTTGGCACTGGCCTTGAAGACCCCTCCCTCGGCTATTCCTTCGTCTATCATGCCGAGATCGGTCTTCTCTTCATCACCCTCGCCATTCTCGGACCGCTGGTCCGGCTGGCACCCCTTCCCACCACCAAACCGGTATCCGACGCAGGCACGCTTCGCCTCGCCGAATTCCCAACCTGAAACCCGGAGGACGAAATGGTTGGCGTAAACTTCTTTGGCGACTTCGATCTGGCGGCACTGGCCATCTGGTCGTTCTGGGGCTTCTTCGCCCTTCTGGTCTACTATCTGCAGACCGAGAACATGCGCGAAGGCTACCCGCTGGAAATGGAGGACGGCACCGTCGCTCCGAACCAGGGCATGTTCCCGGTGCCCTCGCCGAAAACCTTCAAGCTGCCGAACGGCCGCGGCAACCTGACCGTGCCGTCGGAAGAGAACGAGGCTGCCCACCGCCGCACCGATCTGGCGCTGGCGCGCACCGCGGTCTCGGAGGGCTTCCCGCATGCCCCGACCGGCAATCCGCTGGTTGATGGCGTCGGCCCCGCGTCCTGGGTTCCGCGCCGGGATGAGCCGGAACTGGACGCGCACGGCCACAACAAGATCGTGCCGATGGCGCTGGCCAAGGGCTTCAACGTCACCGCCGGGCGTGACCCGCGCGGGCTGCCGGTGCAGGCCGCCGACATGGAAGTCGTGGGCCGCGTGACCGAGCTTTGGGTGGACGTGCCGGAACAGATGGTGCGCTACCTGGAAATCGAACTGAACTCGGGCAAGAAGAAGATCGTGCCGCTCACGCTGGCCCGGATCTGGGCCGACCGCGTGCGCGTCATGGGCATCGCCTCGGACAGCTTCGAGAACATCCCGGCGCTGAAATCCTCGACCGAGATCACCAAGCTGGAAGAAGACAAGGTCTCGGCCTATGTGGCCGGCGGCTGGCTCTACGACGCCGAAAAGCGCAAGGGTCCGTTCTGACGGCCTGAATACCCTGACGGACGCGGCCCAGCGCCCGGGGCCGCGCCTTTCACCCCAAGTAAACAGGAGGTCTGCATGTCAGACCACGACGACTTTGCTGTCGAGCCTATCAGGGGGTTGCCGGAACGGCCCCCGGTCGGCGAAGAAATCCTCTGGCAGGGTCACCCTGCGACCTATGCCTTGTTGCGAGACGCCTACAAACTGCACTGGATCGCCTTCTACTTCGTGATCGTGGTCTTGTGGCGCGGCACCGTGGCCTGGGGCGACGGCGGCGCCATGAAGGCGCTGGCGATCGGAATTCCCTATGCCGTGCTCGGCGTCTGCTCGCTGGGCCTGCTCTGGCTTGTGGCCTTTGCCCAGGCCCGCACGGCCGTCTACACGCTGACCACCGCCCGCGTGGTGATGCGCATCGGCGCGGCCTTGCCGGTGACCTTCAACTTCCCCTTCGCGCAGGTGACGGCCGCGCATCTGGCCCAGCGCCGCGACGGCACCGGCACCATCGCGCTGGAACTGACCAGCCAGCGGCGCATGGGCTACCTGACGCTTTGGCCGCATGTCCGGCCCGGCTACCTGCGGTCGCCGCAACCGGCGATGCGCTGCATCCCCGAGGCCGCCGCGGTGGCCAGGATGCTGGCCGAGGCGGCGGAAACCCGCATGGCGCGGCCGGTGATCTCGCGTCGCGAGGACGTCTCCGCTGCGTCGGCCACTGCCGAAGTCGCGGCGGGATAAGGGGGCACCGTCATGGAAACCAAAGCTGACTTTTCCCGTCCTGTCGTGGCCCCTGCCAAGCAGCCCGCCAAGAACAAGGAGATGATTCCCACCTTCCTGGTGCGCCTGATGTTCGGGATGGTCCTGTTCACGCTGGTGATCGTCTCCTGGGCCGTGTTCACCGGTCGCGAGCCTGTTGGCCAACCCGAAGCCGCCGCCGTGCTGCAGGAAAAATGGATCGTGCTGGAAGGCAAGGATGCCCAGCATGTCGTCGTGCGCGACGCCGATGGGACCCTGCTTCAGGACCTGCCCGACGGGGGTTTCGTCACCGTCATCCAGGCCGGGCTGAACACCGAGCGCCGCAAGCACGGCATCGACCCGCTGAAACCTGTCCGCATCGTCGAATATGCCAACCACCGGCTGGTCGCCGAAGACCCGGAAACCGGCTGGAGCGTCGAGCTCTACGCCTTCGGCATCGACAACGAGGCCGCCTTTCGCAAACTTCTGGGCATGTAGGGGGCACCGGGTCATGGGTCTGTTCACCAGGGAAATCGAACGGGTGCCCTGCACCGTCGAAGTCTCGCACCGCTTCGAAAGTCTGCACGCGCACGTCCGCTTCAACAATGGCGCGGTCGTGCATCCGGGGGACGAGGTTCTTGTCCATGGCGCGCCGGTTGTGGCCGCCTATGGTCAACTCGTCGTCGAAGACCGCATCGCCACGATCACCCGCGCCTCGACCATCGGGCGCTGGTGGACCAGGGCGACCGGAGATCTGGAATTCATGGAACTCTGCGAATTCTCCTTCTCGGATGAGGTGACGGTATGAGAGACACGTCCCACGACACATCGCACGGAGAACTGCACGCCGAGCTTTCGGGCAACTTCGACACCACTGCGATGGCGACCGAAACCACGTTGCTGAACCCGCGGTTCTATACCACCGATTTCGACGAGATGGACCGCATCGACGTGACCCCGGTCCGCAAGGACTGGGACGCGCTGATCGCGCAGATGAAGTCGGACCCGAACCGGGGCCACTTCAAGAAGACGGCCGACTGGGACCAGGTCGATTGGGACGGGATGGACCCGCACCTGCGGGCGGAATTCATCGACTTCCTGGTCAGCTCCTGCACCGCCGAATTCTCGGGCTGCGTGCTCTACAAGGAAATGAAGCGGCGCGGCAACAACCCCGACATCTGCGAGCTGTTCAGCTACATGAGCCGGGACGAGGCGCGCCACGCCGGTTTCATCAACGACGCGCTGCGCGAGGCAGGCGTGGCGGTGAACCTGGGCTTCCTGACCAAGGCCAAGAAATACACCTACTTCCGGCCGAAGTTCATCTACTACGCCACCTACCTGAGCGAAAAGATCGGCTACGCCCGCTATATCACCATCTTCCGCCACCTGGAGGCCAACCCGCAGCACCGCTTCCACCCGATCTTCAAGTGGTTCAAGGAATGGTGCAACGACGAGTTCAGCCATGGCGAGGCCTTTGCCCTGCTGATGCGCACCGATCCCAAGATCACCGAGACCTGGGCGGCGCGGATGTGGATCCGCTTCTTCCTGGTGGCCGTCTATTCCACCATGTGGGTGCGCGACCATGCCCGCAAGGACTTCCATCGCGCCCTTGGCGTCGACATCGACTGGTATGACCAGGAGGTCTACCGCAAGACCAGCGCCATCGCGCGGCAGGTCTTCCCGGTCGAGATCGACATCGACCATCCGCGCTGGATTCCCAACCTGCGGCGGATGAACGAGGCCTTCATCGCCATGGATCAAGGCCGCAAGCAAGGCGGCTTCGGCGGCTGGGTCGTCGGCAAGCTTGCCGCGATCAAGGCGGCGCGCGCCTTCGCGGCGCTCTACTTCATCCCGGTCATTCGCACCACTCCGCCGGCTTCGGTCCGGCTGGAGCCGTCGTATTGACCCGGTGTCCTGATACCGCTGTTCCGGCAGCGGGTGGTCGTGCGGGATGGGCGCGTCCCGTCGGCCAGTGCGGCCCCTCCTTCCGGGGGGGCCGCACATGACCAATCCAACGATCGTGGTCCTGACCACCATCTTCGTCTGGTGGTTCTCGACCGGCGCGATCCTGTGGCGCGTGCGCCATGCCGACCGGCTGGGCCATGAGGCCCATCTGCTTTCGGTGTTCTTTGCCCTGCCGCTGCTGATCGCCGGCTTCTACGGCCTGCATGTGTCGCTCGACGACACCTCGGTCACCGGCGCTTACGTCGCCTTCCTGTCGGCGCTGTCGGTCTGGGGCTGGTTCGAGGTGGCCTTCCTGTCGGGCGTGATCACCGGCCCGAACACCCAGCCCTGTCCGCCCTTCACCGCGATGTGGGAGCGGTTCCTGCGCGCCACCGGCACCATCCTGTGGCACGAACTGGCACTGATCCTGACGCTGGTGGCGATCAGCCTCGTCGCCTGGGGCGCCGTCAACGAATACGGGCTCTGGACCTTTGTCATCCTGTTCTTCGCCCGCATCTCGGCCAAGCTGAACCTGTTCTTCGGCGTGCCGCGCATCCATACCGAGTTCCTGCCGCGGCCGCTGTCGCATCTTGCCAGCCACTTCCGCCATGCCACGATGAACTGGGTCTTCCCGGTCTCGATCACCGCGCTCAGCTTCGCCATTGCCTGCTGGCTGGAACGCGCGATCTCGGCCGAAACCGAGGCCGGCGTGGTTGGCTACATGCTGCTGTCCACCCTGACGGCGCTGGCGCTGCTCGAGCACTGGTTCATGGTGGTGCCGCTGCCCGACCAGAAGCTGTGGCGCTGGATGCTGCCCGAGGCGGTGCCCAAGGCCCGCAAGAGCCGGTCGTCGCCCGCCACCGCGGGCAAGACAGCCGATGCCGTTCCCACCGCAAGGAACTGACCAGATGCCTGTCGGTGCCTGTCTCTCGGCCCGCCCAGGGCGACGATACCGTCCTCGGGCCGTCCCCGGGACGTGTTCGGGCCTTCGGTGGGCGCTTTCGCACAGCGCGGTCCCGACCAGGGATCGGATCAGCCCTGGAATCGGCGAAAAATGACCAATCCGCGCCATTCTGACCCCTTGCCTTTTTCCGGGCAAAGGTCATTGCTTCATTCGTCAAGAACCTGGAGGACCCCATGAGACTGACCGTTACCGCCCTTGCCCTTGGCTTCGCCTTCGCCGCCGGCCCTTCGCTGGCCCAGGATGTTGAAGCTGGCGCCAAGGTCTTCAACAAATGCCAGACATGCCACATGGTCGTGGCGCCCGATGGCACCGTGCTGGCTGGCAAGGCCGGCAAGACCGGCCCGAATCTCTATGGCATCAATGGCCGGGCAGTCGCCACCTATCCGGACTTCGCCTATGGCGACGGCATCCTGGCCGTCGGCGCCACCGGTCTGGTCTGGACCGAAGCCGATTTCATCGTCTACACCGCCGACCCGGCCAAGTTCCTGAAGGAAAAGTCGGGCGACACCAAGGCCAAGACCAAGATGACCTTCAAGCTGCCGAAGGAACAGGAAGCCAAGGACGTCTGGGCCTTCCTGACCTCGCTCGCCCCGGCCCCCGCGCCGGCCGCCGACGCCGCCGCCGCACCGTCGAACTGATCGACCGGTCTTCCGCGACGGCCTGCACCATCAATCGCCGCCCCGGGCTTGGCTCTGGGGCGGCGTTTGCATTTTCCTGCGGCACCGCACGGTAACCGCCCGTTAAGCGACTTCGGCCAGTCTCCTCGCAGCCTGTTCCCTGCCCTGGAGGAAACCGATGCGCCCCCTGACCTTCGTCGCGGCCCCCGCCGATGAGCTTGCCGATGTTCGCGCCCAGATCGCCCGCCTTCGCTCGCGCGAGGTGGCGCTTTCGGCGCAGCTTCTGCTGACGCCGCTGGCGCCGCTGCGCAGCCCCCGGCCCGGCTGGCCGATCCAGCGCCAGATGCCGGCCGAAACCCCGCACACCCGGCACTGACCGCGCCTCAGCGCCGTCCGTAGTACAGGCCGACGACATGCTCGGCCTCGGCGAAGAACAGCCAACGCGCGGCGAAGGCGCCCGCCAGGTGCACGGCCGTGGCCAGAACCGCAGCCACCGGCGCGGGCAGCGCCGCCAGAATCGCCGCCGGCAACAGGCAGGCCAGCACCACCGCAAGAACCCGCAACTTGGCGGCATGGCGGCGGCCGACAACGAAGATCATTTCCCGCGTCAGGTAGTTCGGCCCGCTGTGCGGCAGTTCAAAGACCGCGGGCGCTCCCAGCCGGTCCAACCCCGTGGCGCTGCCCAGCGTCGCACCGCGCGCCGCAAAGGCCCCGTCGCCGCGCTGGAACGCCGCAACCAGCAGCCCGGCCAGAATGGCGCACAGGCCCAGGGCCCAGGGCAGCCGCACCGTCACGATCGCGCCGCCCAGGGCCGCAAAGGCCAGAAACAGCGCCGGCGTGATCCAGTGGTTCCAGCGCGGCACCGTCCTCAACTGGGCATAGATCATGCCGGTGCACAGCACCGCCAGCGCGGCCAGCGCAGCCCCCAGGCCGCCGAGGATCCTGGGCAGGCCCCAGCCGAAGACATCCGACATCGCCGTCGGCGCCAGCACCAGCAGCGCCGCAACCGAGGCCCAGGCCTCGCGGCTCAGCCAGCTGGTGCGCCATTGGCTGAAGGCCCGCCAGGCCCGCTGCGGATTGCCCAGGTGGAAGGTCGATGCGCCAAGACCGCCCACCGCCAGCGCATAGCCCAGGCCCCAGGCGAAGGCGGCCGCCCAGCCGGCCAGCGGCAGCGCACCCAGCCCCAGCACTGCCAGCACCCCGAAGCCCAACCCCGACAGCACCGTGAACAGGATGACCGAGGGCGCAGGGTGCATCAGATCTTCCCCAGCATCCGGTCCAGCCAGCCGGCCAGGCCGGTGGCCTGCACATCGACCAGCGGCACCAGCGGCGCGACTCCGGCCGCCCCTTTCCGGCGCGGCGGCAGGTAGCGGTTGACCGGTTTCGTCTCCATCTCGGGCATCAGCGCATAGCCCTCGCGCTCGGCCACCAGCCGCGACACCGCACTGCCGGGGTCGGAGAGGTCGCCGAAATGCCGCGCACCGGTCGGGCAGGTGCGCACACAGGCGGGCAACCGGTCCTCGGGCGCCAGGTTGTCATTGTAGATCCGGTCGACGCAAAGGGTGCATTTCTTCATCACCCCTGCCGCCGCATCCATCTCGCGCGCGCCATAGGGGCAGGCCCAGGCGCACAGCCCGCAGCCGATGCAGGCGTCTTCGTTCACCAGCACGATCCCGTCTTCGGCCCGCTTGAAGCTGGCGCCGGTCGGGCAGACGGTGACGCAAGGCGCCACCTCGCAATGCAGGCAGGACCGGGGGAAGTTCACCACCACCGACGCCCCCTCGGGCGGCTGCATCTGATAGGCATGCACCCGGTTCAGGAAGACCCCCGAAGGGTCCGCCCCATAGGGGTCCTGGTCCGACAAGGGCACGCCGTAGCCCTGGTCGTTCCAGCCCTTGCAGGCGGTCACACAGGCCTGACAGCCGACGCATGTGTCCAGGTCGATGACCAGGCCCAGCTTTCTTGCGGTGGTTTCCGGCAAGGCGGTCACGCTGCCCCCCCGCGCCCGAATTTTCGTCGAAAATTCGCCCCCCGCCCCGCACCCGCGCGCGGCGGGTCGGGCAGCACCGGGAACTGCGGCTCGGCCAGGGCGCGTGGCCCCACCCGTTCGATCCGCACCTTCTGGTCGAACCAGGCCGCCTGACCTGTCACCGGATCGGAATTCGAAATCCGGTGCGCGCCCGGCAGCACCTCGGAAATCAGGTGGTTCAGCAAGAACCCCTCGACGGCCTCTGGGGCCTCCGGATCCAGCGCCCAGGCGCCGCGCCGCTTGCCGATGGCGTTCCAGGTCCAGACCGTGTGCGGATTCAGCGCCGCCATATGCGCCACTGGCACCACGATCTCGCCGGTCGGGCTGGTCACCCGGGCATAGTCGCCCTCGGCGAATCCCTGAGCTTCCCAGATCGCCGTCGGCAGATAGAGGGCGTTCTTGCCGCGGATCTGCCGCAGCCAGGCGTTCTGGCTGCCCCAGCTGTGATACATGTCCATCGGCCGCTGGGTCAGGGCGTGGACCGGGTATCCCTCGGCCTCGCCCATCGGCGGATACCACACCGGCAGCGGCGCCATCGCGACCCTCAGCCTTTCGCGCAGGTGGTCCGGCGGCTGGCGCGGCCCGTGGCCTTCGGCGGCCAATTGGAACCGCCGCAACGTCTCGGACCAGATGTTGAACAGATAGGGCTGCGGCGTATCATACAGCCCCAGGTCCACGGCCCAGTCCTGGTAGGCCGCGTTCCATGGCTTCATGTAGGCCGCCTCGGACGGCAGGTGGGCCTGATGGAAGCCGCCCGCCGCGATGTAGCGGTCCAGTTGATCCGGGTTCGGCGCCCCCCGCCCCGTCGCCGAGCCATCGGCCCCGCGGAACCCCATCAGCGGCCCCACCCCGGGCCGGCGCTGATGGTTCGCCATGTAATCGGCGTAGTCGCGGAATTTCGGGCGGCCCGCGTCATCGACCATCCCCGGCAGCCCCAGCCGGGCGCCCAGGTCCAGCAGCACCGACTGGAAGCCGCGCACGTCCCGGTCCGGCTCCACCACCGGCCAGCGGATCGAATCCCCCGCCGCGTCGGGTTCGGAAATCGGCCGGTCCAGCAGGCTGATGCAGTCGTGCCGCTCCAGATAGGTCGTGTCGGGCAGGATCAGGTCGGCATAGGCCACCGTCTCGCTGGCATAGGCGTCGGAATAGATGATGCGCGGGATGACGTAGGCGTCGCCCTCTTTCGCGGTCAGCATCTCGATGACCTGGGCGGTGTTCATCGACGAGTTCCAGGCCATGTTGGCCATGTAGAGAAACAGCGTGTCGATCCGGTAGGGGTCGCCCGCCACCGCGTTCGGGATGACCATGTGCATCAGCCCGTGCGCCGACAGCGGCGCGTCCCACGAAAACGCCTTGTCGATGCGGGCGGGGCTGCCATCCTGTCGCAGCGCCAGGTCGGCCGGGCTGCGGACATAGCCCAGGTGCGGGCCGGTCAGCGGCTTGCCGGGGGTGGCGACGAAATGCGGCGTCGGGTGGGCTTCGACCGGCTTCGGGTAGGGCGGCTTCAGCCGATAGCCGCCGGGGGCCTCGACGCTGCCCAGCAGGATTTGCAGCAGGTGCAGCGCGCGGGCGGTCTGGAAGCCGTTGGAATGCGCCGAAATCCCCCGCATGGCATGGAATGATACCGGCCGGCCCTGCATCGTCTCGTGCCGGTTGCCGCGGAAATCGGTCCAGGGCTGCGGGTGCAGAAAGGCCTTGTCAAAGGCCGCCTGCGCCAGTTCGGCGGCCAGGCCGCGGATGCGCGCGGCAGGGATGCCGCACCGTTCGGCCACGGCCTCGGGGGCGTGGTCCGGCCTGAGGTATTCTTCGGCCATCAGCTGAAAGACGGTGCGCTGGCCGTCCCACACCGCGCCAAGATCGGGTTCGGTGTCGCGCCCGTCCCAGGGTGCCGGCTGCCCGTTGCGGCGGTCGATCACGAAGGGCTGGCTTTCGGCGTTCTTCACGAACAGACCCTTCTCCGGGCCTTCGGTGCCGTTCACCAGAAAGCCCGCGTTGGTCCAGCGGGCCAGATAGTCCAGGTCCACCTTGCCCGCCTCCAGCAGGCAATGGATCAGGCTCAGGATCAAGAGTCCGTCGGTGCCCGGGGTGATGCCATACCAGTCGTCGGCCACGGCGGAGTAGCCGGTGCGCACCGGGTTGACGGAAATGACCCGCACGCCGCGTGCCTTGAGCTTGCCGATGCCGATCTTGATCGGGTTGCTGTCGTGATCCTCGGCGACGCCGAACAGCACGAACAACTCGGTCCGCGCCCAGTCGGGCTGGCCGAATTCCCAGAAGGCGCCGCCCATGGTGTAGATGCCGGCGGCGGCCATGTTCACCGAACAAAAGCCGCCGTGCGCGGCATAGTTCGGCGTGCCGAAGGCCTGCGCCCACCAGCCGGTCAGCGACTGGCTCTGGTCGCGACCGGTAAAGAAGGCCAGCCTTTCGGGGGCCGTCTCGCGCAGCGGCCTCAGCCAGGAAACCGCCGTCTCCAGCGCCTCCTCCCAGGTGATCTCCTCGAACGCGCCTGACCCGCGCGGCCCGACGCGGCGCAACGGCGCCCGCAGCCGCGACGGCGCAGTGACCTGCATGATCCCGCTGGCCCCCTTGGCACAAAGCACGCCCTTGTTGATGGGATGGTCGCGGTTGCCGTCGATATAGCTGACCCTGCCGTCCTTGAGGTGGACGTTGATCCCGCAGCGGCAGGCGCACATGTAGCAGGTGGTCTTGCGCACCTCATCCGAGACGGGCGGCGACCTCTCGATCCGCGGCTCTGCCGTCACGCCTCGCTCTCCCTCACCGCGCGCGCCTCAAGGGCAATCTGCCGTTCCTCGTCGGCCGGCACAATGCATATCATGACATGCGAATGTGTTTCATGCAGCATCCGCGCGTTGTGCCGGTTCGCCTCGGGCCGGCAGACCGCTCCGGTCCAGGACAGCCCGTCCAGGATGCGAGCGCGGATCGTGGCGTCGTTCTCGCCGATGCCGCCGGTAAAGACGATGGCATCCAGGCCCTCCATGGCGGCGATCAGACTGCCGGCGTGGCGGATGGCCCAATGGCAGAAGTGGTCCACCGCAAAGGCCGCCTCGCGGGTGCCGGCCGCCTGCAGCGCCCGCATGTCGCTGTGCCCGCCCAGGCCCAGAAGCCCGCTTTCCCGGTTCAGGATGCGCCGCGCGCCATCGATGCCGTGGCGTTCGGCCAGGTCCAGCACTGCCATCGGGTCGATGCTGCCAGAGCGGGTGCCCATGGTCAGCCCGTCGGTCGGCGACCAGCCCATGGTGGTGGCGACCGAGCGTCCGGAACGGATGGCGCAGGCCGAAACCCCATTGCCCAAATGGAACACAAGCAGCCTTTCGAACTGACTATTATCGAACATTCCTTGCATAATTCGAACTATTGCCGCGTAGGACAGGCCGTGAAAGCCATAGCGCCGCAGGCCGCGCGCCCGTTCGGCGGCCGGCAGGGAGTAGGTCACCGCCTCCGGGGCCTGGCTGGCATGGAACGCGGTATCGAAGGACGCATATTGCGGCAGGTCCGGCACCAGGGCCGACACCGCGCGGATGCCGGTCAGGTTGCCGGGGTTGTGCAGCGGCGCCAGCGGCACGCAGGCCTCGATCCCCGCCAGCACCTCGGCGGTCACCCGTTGCGGCGCGGTATAGCGCGCGCCGCCATGCACCACCCGATGCGCCGCCGCCACCAGCGACCCGGCCGACAGCCCCATCCGGCCCAGCCCCTCGGCCATCGCCGCGGCATGGTCCGCCGGCCCGCCGGTGCCGATCCGGTCGATCATCACCCTCGCGGCTTCGGCCAGGTCGGCGTCAAAGGCGACCAGCTTGACCGAGGAAGACCCGGTGTTGACCACCAGCCACATCAGAGCAGCGCCTTGCCCAGGCCCAAGGCCGCCAGCCCGGCCAGCAGCAGGATGGCAAAGCGGCGGAACTCTTGCGGGTCGGTGCCAAAGAAATGCCGCCCGCCCAGCCAGTTGCCCAACACCGTCAGCGGCAGCGCCACCGCTGCGGCCTTCAGCGTGTCCCAGCTGACCAGGCCGTAGATCCAGTAAAGCGGCGCGGAATACAGGTCCAGGATCGGGAAATAGGCAATCAGCGTGGCGCGGAACACCGCCGGCTGCATCGGCTGGGCGGCGAAGAAGGCCACCACCGGCAGGCCGGCCATGCCCGGTGCATTCGCCACGCCCGAGATCACGCCCATCGCGCCATTCACCGGCCCCCGCACCTCGGACCGCATCCGCCAGCCGGCCATCAGCACGCCGCACATCACCAGCACGTAAGCAGCGATCACCGCCCGCGCCGCGTCTTCGGAAATCGCCGTCAGCGCCCAAAGGCCCAAGGGCAGGCCGATCACGGCGCCTGCCATCAGCCAGCCCACCCGGTGCCAGTCCACCGCGTGCCCCGCCCCCTTCCAGGCCTGGGCCGACATGACCATTTCCAGCACCACCACCACGGCGACCAGGTTCAGCGGGTTGGTCACCAGACCCGAAGCCGAGATCACCAGCGCCGAATAGCCAAAGCCGGAATAGCCCCGGATGAAGGCGGCGACCAGAACCGCGACCCCCATCCACAGCGAAGCCCCCAGCCCCAGGTCGAAGGGCATCAGACGACCTGCGGCCGCATGTCCTCGGCGCGAATACCCGCCACCTCGACCGGCTTCTTCATCGCGTCGCGGCGGAAGGGCTCACCCAGTTCCTGGTTGATCAGCGCCTCGATCAGGGTGGTCTTGCCCGCCTTCTGGTCGGCCAGCGCCTGGGTCAGCGCCGCGCGCAGATCGTCCATCGTGCGGGCGACCACGCCCTGCAAGCCGCAGGCCCGGGCGATGCCGGCATAGCTGACCTCGGTGTCCAGTTCGGTGCCGACGAAGTTGTCATCGAACCACAGCGTCGAGTTGCGCTTTTCCGCCCCCCACTGGTAGTTGCGGAAGACGACCATGGTCACGGCAGGCCATTCCGGCCGGCCGATGGCGGTCAGTTCCGTCACCGCGATGCCAAAGGCGCCGTCGCCGGAAAAACCCACGACGGGCGTCTCCGGGCAGGCGATCTTGGCCCCCACGATCGAGGGCAGGCCATAGCCGCAAGGCCCGAACAGCCCCGGCGCCAGGTATTTGCGACCCGCCTCGAAGGTGGGATAGGCGTTGCCGATGGCGCAGTTGTTGCCGATGTCGGACGAGATGATCGCGTCCTTCGGCAGCGCGCTTGAAATCGCGCGCCAGGCCATCCGCGGGCTCATCCAGTCCGGCTTGGCCGCGCGGGCGCGCTGGTTCCAGGTGGTGCCGGGATCGTCCTCTTCGTGGTCCATGCTGGCCAGTTCCTGCGCCCAGCGGCTTTTCGTGGTGGCGATCAGCGCCCGGCGCGCCGCGCGCCCGTCGTCGCCCGCGTCGACCGACAGCCGCGCCAATATCCCCTCGGCCACCTTCCGGGCATCGCCCACGATGCCGACGCTGACCTTCTTGGTCAGCCCGATCCGCGACGGGTTGATGTCGACCTGAATGAGGGTGGCCTCTTTCGGCCAGTAGTCGATGCCATAGCCCGGCAGGGTGGAGAACGGGTTCAGCCTTGAGCCCAGCGCCAGCACCACGTCGGCCTTGCCGATCAGCTCCATCGCCGCCTTGCTGCCGTTATAGCCCAGCGGCCCCGCGAACAGCGGGTGGCTGCCGGGAAAGGCGTCGTTGTGCTGGTAGCCGACGCAGACCGGGGCATCCAGCCGCTCGGCCAGTTTCATGCTGGCCGGGATCGCGCCGCCCAGCACCACGCCGGCGCCGTTCAGGATGACCGGGAAGCGGGCCTTGGACAGCAACTCCGCCGCCTCCTCGACGGCATCCGCACCGCCCGCGGGGCGCTCGAATTCCACGATCCGCGGCAGCTCGATGTCGATCACCTGGGTGAACATGTCGCGCGGCAGGTTGATCTGCGCCGGCGCCCCGGCACGACGGGCGTTGATGATGACGCGGTTCAGCACTTCGGCGATGCGGCTGGGGTCGCGCACCTCTTCCTGATAGGCGACCATGTCCTTGAACAGCGCCATCTGTTCCACTTCCTGGAACCCGCCCTGCCCGATGGTCTTGTTCGCCGCCTGTGGCGTGACCAGAAGCAGCGGCGTATGATTCCAGTAGGCGGTCTTGACCGCGGTGACGAAGTTGGTGATGCCCGGCCCGTTCTGCGCGATCATCATGCACATCTTGCCGGAGGCCCGCGTATAGCCATCGGCCATCATCCCGCCCGACCCTTCATGCGCACAGTCCCAGAAGGTGATGCCGGCGCGGGGGAACAGGTCGGAAATCGGCATGAAGGCCGATCCGATGATGCCAAAGGCATGCGCGATGCCGTGCATCTGCAGCACTTTGACGAAGGCTTCTTCGGTCGTCATCTTCATGGCGCGGGTCTCCAGGGGGTCAGTCGCTCGGCGCCCATGCTACACAAGGCGCGATAGGTCCAAGTAGGGCCAGCACCGCCGCCATGGCAAGGCCAGATCGGCGCCGGATCGGCGGGTCAGCCGCCCCGCGCCAGCGCCTTCGCGATGCGGGCGATGCCGTCGGGAATGCGGGCCGGGGCGATCGAGGAATAGGCCAGCCGATAGAACCGCCGGTCTTCCCGCGCCGGGTCGAAAAAGCCGCGGCCGGGCTCGATCAGCACGCCATCCTCGCGCAGCGCACGCGCCAGGGGGTCGGTGTCCACGCCCGCGGGCGCGGCCATCCAGAAGCTGGAGCCGCCAAAGCCGCCCTGCCCCGCCACGGTCAGCCCGTGTTCGGCGATGGCATCCTCCATCACCTGCCGACGGCGGCGAAAGGCGGTGCGCATCCGGTTGATCAGCGCGTCATAGTGCCCTTCGGCCAGGAAGTAGGCCACGGTGCGCTGAATGTGCCCGGGGGGGTGCTTCAGCACCATCGACCGCAGCGCGCGGGCCTCGGCGATGAACGCCGGCGGGCCGACCAGATAGCCCAGCCGCATGCCCGGAAAGATGGATTTCGAGAAGCTGCCCGCGTAGATCACCCGCCCCGCCTTGTCGAGCGACTTGAGCGCCGGCGAGACCGGCTTGAGGAAGCTCATCTCGAATTCGTAGTCGTCCTCGACCACCACGAAATCGTTGCGGCTGGCGGCGTCCAGCAGTTGCAGCCTGCGGTCCAGCGGCATGGTGGCGTTGGTCGGGCACTGGTGGCTGGCGGTGGTGAACACCACGTCGGCCGGCGGCAGGCGGGGCGGCAGGCCGGCCTCGTCGACGTCCACGCTGGCCACGCCCGCGCCGCTGGTCTGCAGGATGCGGCGCAGGCCCGGGTAGCAGGGGTTTTCCACCACCGCCTGCCGCCCCGGCCCCAGCAGCACCGTCGCCGCCAGCCACAGCGCGTTCTGCGCGCCCAGGGTCAGCAGCACCTCGTCGCCGCGGGCGGCGATGCCCCGGCGCGGCAGGATGACCCGCAGGATCTGCTCGATCAGAAGTGGGTCGTCGCGTTCGTAGAAATCGCTGGTGAGCGAGGCAAAGTCCCGCCGGCCCAAAGCCCGCAGGGCGCAGGCGCGCCAGTTCTGGTGGTCGAACAGCGTCGGGTCGGCCTGCCCGTAGATGAAGGGATAGGGGTATTTCTCCCAGTCCTCGGGCCGGTCCACCCCGGCCATGGCACGGGTATAACGCCGCGCCGAAAGGGTGCCGTAGTCCACCTCCTCCTGCGGCCGCGAGGCGGCGGGAAACTCGGGCGCCCGGGGAGCGTTGTCGCTGACGAAGTAGCCAGACCGGCCGCGGGCGGTCAGGTAATCCGACGAGACCAGGTCGGCATAGGCCAGCGTCACGGTGATCCGGCTGACGCCCAGGTGCGAGGCCAGCCCGCGCGAGGACGGCATCTTCTGCCCGGGCCGGAAGCGCCCGGCCAGAATGCCGTCGGTCACCATGGCGCGGATGCGGCTCTGCAGGGTGCCGGCGCCGCCGCTGGCCAGGAAGAAGGCTTCGACAGGGATCGCCATTCTGGCCTCATCACGCGCTCAATCTGGATGCATGAAGCGGCCAGCACCGGCGGTTGTCAAGCAGCGCGGCATGCGCTGCAAGCCTTTTGCCTCGGCGTCGCGCGGACGCGCTCTTCTTCTGGCGATGGGGTTCAGGCGATGGGGGCATCCTGCCCCCAAACCCCCTGGGGGTATTTTTGCCAAGATGAAGCCCGTGCAGCTTCATCTTGGTTTCAAATACCCCCGCCGGAGGCCTGCGCGGCCGAGGCCGGGAGGCAGGGCGCAAGGCAAGCGTCGCGCCGGGGCCGGGCGGCCGAGCCGGTTGCGCGCCTGCGCGCAGAGGCGAGAGGAAAGGCGTGCGGCCGCGCCCTTGGGCGCGGCCGCTCCGTCAGATCACGCCGCGAAAGGTTCAGCCGAAGACCTTGGTCAGCGCCTTGTCGATGGCGCCGGTGATCTCGTCGATGTCGTCGGCGGTGGCGATCAGGGCGGGCGACAGGCAGAGCGTGTTGTTCAGCCCCGGCAGCGAGCGGTTGGTCATGCCGATGATCACGCCTTGGGCGTTGCAGTCGGCCACCACGGCGGCGACCTTCTTTTCGTCCATCGGTTCCTTGGTCTTGCGGTCGGCCACCAGTTCGGCGCCGCAGAACAGCCCCGCCCCGCGCACGTCGCCGATCACTTTGTGCTTTTCCATCAAGGCCCAAAGGTTGTCGGTGGTCCGTTTGCCCATGCGCAGCGTGTTGTCGAGCAACCCTTCGTCCTCGATGATGCGCATGTTTTCCAGCGCCGCCGCCGGGCCGCTGGTGCAGCCGCCGAAGGTCGAGATGTCGCGGAAATAGCTCAGCGGGTCGGCGGCGTCGTTCTTGAACATGTCGAAGACGGCCTCGGTCGTCACCGTGCAGGAAATCGCCGCGTAGCCCGAGGCGACGCCCTTGGCCATGGTGACGAAATCGGGCTTGATGCCGTAGTTCTGGTAGCCGAACCACAGCCCGGTCCGCCCCACGCCGCAGACGACCTCGTCGATGTGCAAGAGGATGTTGTATTTGGTGCAGATTTCCTGCACCCGCTCCCAATACCCTTTCGGCGGCACGATCACGCCGCCGCCCGCCGTCACCGGCTCCAGCACGATGGCACCCACCGAATCCGGGCCTTCGCGCAGGATCACCTCTTCGATGGCATCCGCCGCCCGTTCACCGTAGTTTTCCACGTCCCACTGCTTGCGGTATTCCAGGCAGTGCGGGACCATGACGAAACCGTCGGGATAGGGGCCGTACTGCATCGCCCGTTCGGCCTGGCCCGAGGTGGCCAGCGCGCCGATGGTGGTGCCGTGATAGTCGCGCTCGCGGTACAGGATCTTCCATTTCTTGCCGCCGTGCACCCGGTGTGACAGCTGGCGCACCATCTTGTAGACCTTCTCGTTCGCTTCCGACCCCGAGTTGGAATAATAGACCCGGCTCATCCCCGGCATCTTCGAGATCAGCTTTTCGGCGAACAGCGCGCCGGGGACGGACCCACCGACGCCGGCGAAGTAGTTCATCTTGATCAGCTGGTCGCGGACGACGTTGGCGATGCTTTCGCGGCCATAGCCCACGTTCACCGTCCAGACCGCGCCGGACACCGCGTCGATGTATTCGCGGCCCTTGGCATCCCAGACCCGCATCCCCTTGCCTTCCACGATCACGCGGGGGTCGATGGTCTCGAACTGCTTGTGGTTGATCAGATGGTGCCAGACATGGGCGCGGTCGGCCTCGACCACGCGGCTCATGTCGTTCATGCCGGAGATGCCTTGCATGGCGGTTCCCTTCCTGCCGGAATTTCCTTGATGCCCCATCATCGCGGAAAACGCGGCCCGGCATTATCGCCAGACCGCACGCCCGCCTAAGGCCAGATCACGTGCCGTAATAGTCGCGATACCAGGCCACGAAGTCCCGCATCCCGTCGCGCAGGTCGGTCTTCGGGGCATAGCCGGTCAGCCGTTTCAGCAGGCTGGCATCGGCCCAGGTGGCGGGCACGTCGCCCTTCTGCATCGGCAGGTAGGTGCGGATGGCCTTGCGGCCCAGCACCTCCTCGATCGCCGCGACGAAATCGAGAAGCTTGACCTTGTCGGAATTGCCGATGTTGACGATGCGGAACGGCGCGTCCTTCGACAGGCTGTCGCCCTCGGGGATCGCCTCGCCCGGGGCGGGCCGCACCGGCGCCGCGTCGATCAGCAGGCGAATCGCCTCGACCAGATCATCGACGCAGGTGAAGTCGCGCCACATCTCGCCGTGGTTGTAGATGTCGATGGGCCGGTCGTTCAGGATCGCGTCGACGAACTTGAAATAGGCAAGGTCGGGGCGGCCCCAGGTGCCGTAGACGGTGAAGAACCGAAACATCGTCGTCGGCAGGTTCCACAGATGGGCATAGGCGTGGCCCATCGATTCCGTCGCCTTCTTGGTGGCGGCATAGATCGTCAGCTGGCCATCGGCCTTGTCCGTCTCGCGGAACGGCATGTCCTCGTTGGCGCCGTAGATGCTGCTGGTGGACGCCATCAGCAGGTGGCCGACCGCCAGCCGCCGCGCCGCCTCCATCACGTTGAAGGTGCCCACCACATTGGCGCTGACATAGGAGCGCGGGTTTTCCAGCGAATAGCGCACGCCCGCCTGGGCCGCGAGGTGGATGATGACGTCCGGCCGGAAGGCGTCCACCGCCGCATCCAGCGCCGCCACATCCTCCAGCATTGCCTCGGTCGCGGCAAACCCCGGCGTCTGCAGCAGGATCGCGTGGCGTTTCCGCTTCAGCGCGACGTCGTAGTAGTCGGTCATCCCGTCATAGCCCGCCACCTGCCAGCCATGGGCCAGCAGGTGCCGCGCCAGGTGAAAGCCGATGAACCCCGCGGTTCCGGTGATGAAGGCCTTGCGCATTCCGGCTCCCCGCCTGTCGTCGCGGCGACCTTGGGCCGGCCTCCGGGGCACGTCAAGCCCGCGACCGATTGCGACAGGTTGAGGAAATTCGCTGCCGCCGGGCCAGCGCGGACAACGATTCCTTAAACCTCAGCGGCCTATTCCTGAAACCGGATTGCGGCGCGACACGGGCTCGGCCGGCCAGACACGAGGTTTGCCAAGGCATGACCAGCATGATCGACTTCGACCTTCCCGAGCGTGTTTCCGTGGCCGGAGACAACGCCCTTGTGCCCTTCCTGCGGCAGCATCCGGACGCGCCCTTGCGCATCCATGCCAACCGTTTGCGCCGGCTGGACACGCCGCTGGTGCAGACCCTGCTGGCCGCCGCCGCCGACCGCCGCCGCCGCGGCATCGACTTCGTCCTGACGGGCCTTTCCTCGGCGCAGGCCGACCAGCTGGCCGCGTTGGGGGTAACCACCGCCGTGCTGCCGATGGAGCTGGCCGAATGACCATCCGCGTCCTCGCCATCGACGACAGCCGGACGATCCGCAACCTCGTGCGCCGCGCGATGGAGGAGGCAGGGTTCACCGTCACCACCGCCGACGACGGCATCGACGGAGTCGAACGCTTTGCCGAGGTCGATCCCGACGTGGTGATCACCGACATCAACATGCCGCGGATGGACGGTTTCGGCGTGATCGACGCGATCCGTGGCCAAAGCCACAACCGCACCGTGCCGATCCTCGTGCTCACCACCGAATCGGCAGAAGAGCTGAAGGCCCGCGCCCGCCGGGCCGGCGCCACCGGCTGGATCGTCAAGCCGTTCGAGGACACCGCCATCGTCTCGGTCGTGCGCCGGGTAACGGGCGCAAGAGGCTGAGGGGGGGCAGGCAGATGGCAACGATGAATTCGATCCGCGATACGTTCTACGAGGAATGCGAAGAGCTGCTCGAAGCCCTGGCCGAGGGACTGTCCAGCATGGACGCCGGCGCCCAGGACAGCGAAACGCTGAACGCCGTGTTTCGCGCGGTGCATTCGATCAAGGGCGGTGCCGGGGCCTTTGCGCTGAATGCGCTGGTGGCCTTCGCCCACCGGTTCGAGACGGTGCTCGACGGCATCCGCTCGGACCGGATCGAGTTGACACCCGAGGTGATGCACACCCTGCTGCGCTCGGCCGACCATCTGGCCGACCAGGTCGAGGCGGCGCGCGAAGAGCGTGTGATCGACCCCGAGACGACCGATGGCTTCCTGGCCAACCTCAATGCCGTTCTGGGCGAGGATGCGCCCGCCAGCCCCGGTCCCGGGGACGATGACCCCTGCTTCGGTTTCGCCGCCGTCACGCTGGATTTCGGCGATCTCGGGGATGACGCCGCGCCGATCGACCTGCCGGACCTGACCGGCCTGCCCGACCTCGCGGCGCCTTCGCCTGCGACCGATGCCGCAGCCGCGACGACCGGCTACCTGATCCGCTTCCGCCCGCTGCCGGCGCTTTATGCCAACGGCCATGACCCGGCGCTGCTGTTCTCGGCGCTGGCCGATCTGGGCACGCTGGAGGTGCGGCTCGACACGTCGGCCCTGCCCGACTGGGCGGCCTTCGACCCGGCCGATGCCTATCTGTCCTGGACCATCCGGCTGGCCACCGCCGAGCCCGAGACCCTGCTGCATGAGGCCTTCGAATTCGTCGAGGGGCTCTGTGTGCTGGACATCGGCCCCGAAGCCGCCGAACCGGCAGAGCCGCACCTTCCGGCAGCCGCTGCCGGCGAAGCCGTGCCGGCCTCGGCCGGCCCGCTGCCGGCCGAGGTGCCGGTTGCAGCGCCGCCCACGCCCGCCGCGGAAGCTCTGGCCGAACCGGTTCCTTCGCCGGCCCCCGCTGCTGCGCCCCGCGCCAAGCGCGAGGCGCGGCCGGCCGACGAAGACGGCGGCAATGGCGGCCCGAAACCCACGCTGCGCGTCGATCTCGACCGGGTGGACCGGCTGATCAACGCGGTGGGCGAACTCATCATCAACCAGGCGATGATCGAGCAAAGCGTGCTCGACCTGTCGCTGAACTCGGATGCCGAGATCATCACCCATGTCGAGGACTATCGCCTGCTCGCCCGCGACCTGCAGGAAGCGGTGATGGCGATCCGCGCGCAGCCGGTGAAACCGCTGTTCCAGCGGATGAGCCGGATCGTGCGCGAGGCGGCCGAGGCCACCGGCAAGGCGGCCCGGCTGGTGACCAGCGGTGAAGGGACCGAAGTCGACAAGACGGTGATCGAACGCCTGGCCGACCCGCTGACCCACATGATCCGCAACGCGGTGGACCACGGGCTGGAACCCCAGGCCGCCCGGATCGCCGCCGGCAAGGACCCGGAGGGCACGATCCGGCTGTTGGCCGCGCACCGCTCGGGCAGCGTCATCATCACCGTCCGCGACGATGGTGCCGGGCTGAACCGGGCCAAGATCCGCGACAAGGCGGTGGCCAAGGGCCTGATCACGGCCGAAGCCGACCTGACCGACAGCGAAGTCGACAACCTGCTGTTCCTGCCCGGCTTTTCCACCGCCGACAAGGTCTCGAACCTGTCCGGGCGGGGGGTCGGGCTGGACGTGGTGAAGAATGCCGTCGCCGCGCTGGGCGGTCGGGTATCGATCGCTTCGGTTCCGGGCGAGGGCACCGAGTTCACCATCTCGCTGCCGCTGACGCTGGCGGTGATGGACGGCATGGTGATCTCGGTCGCCGGCCAGACCATGGTGATCCCGGTCGCCTCGGTGATCGAGACCATCCGCCCCGGTCCGGGCGACCTGCATGTGCTGGGCACCCAGGAAAAGGTGCTGTCGATCCGCGGCCGCTTCCTGCCGATGATCGACGTCGCCCAGTGCCTGGGCCTGCCGGCCCGCGCCACCGGCGAGGCGCCGCTGCTCTTGCTGGTGGAAACCGAAAACCAGTCGCAATGCGCCCTGGTCGTCGACGCCGTGCTGGACCAGCGCCAGGTCGTGATCAAGGGCCTTGAATCGAACTACGGCGCGATCCCCGGCGTTTCGGCCGCCACCGTTCTGGGCGACGGCCAGATCGCGCTGATCCTCGATGCCGAGGCGCTGACCTCGAACCGCGGCCTGGGCGACATGCCGCTCAGCCGCCCGGTCCCCCACCCTGCAGGAGCCAGCCATGCAAGCCTCTGAAACCAATCGCTCGGACGTCGAATTCGTCACCTTCTTTGCGGGCGGGCAAAGCTTTTCGCTCGACATCACCCATGTCCGCGAAATCCGCCGCTGGACGGCCGTGACGCCGCTGCCGCACGCCCCGAAAGAGGTGCTGGGGGTGATGAACCTGCGCGGCTCGGTGATCCCGATCTACGACCTCTCCGCGCGCTTCGGCCTTGGGCCGACGCCGGAAAACCCGCGCAATGTGGTGGTGGTCGCGATGATCGAGAACCAGACCGTCGGCCTTCTGGTCGAGGCGGTGTCGGAAATCCTCTCGGTCCAGCGGGCGCAGATCCAGGACACGCCCGACATCCGCTCCGACACCACGCGGCAAAGCATCACCGGCGTCATCCCGATCGACGAGGGCATGACCCGCGTCATCGACCTGGCCGCGGTGATCCAGGCCAAGGGGCGGCAGGCGGCATGACAGCCCTGCCCCTTCCTTCGGCACCTCCCCGAGCGGGCGGCAGCCTTCCGGCGGCAGCCGAGCGCGCGACCGGCCCCTCCCCCGGCCCTGCTCCCGGCCCCGCTCCCGGCTCCGACCTGGTGCTGCACGACCGCGATTTCGCGCGCATCGCCGAGATCGCCTATCGCGAATTCGGGCTGCACCTGCAGTCCAGCAAGAAGGAACTGGTGCAGTCGCGGCTGATGCGCCGGCTGCGGGCGATCCGCTGCCCCGACTTCAGCCTCTATTGCGACATGATCAGCGGCCCGGACGGTGCGGCCGAACGGGCGGAACTGGTGTCGGCACTGACCACCAACGTCACCCATTTCTTCCGCGAAGAACACCATTTCCGGCTGCTCGAAGAGGTCTGCCTGACGCCGGTCCTGCCGGCGCTGCGGGCCGGCCGGCGGCTGCGGATCTGGTCGGCCGGCTGCTCGGCCGGGCCAGAGCCCTATTCGATGGCGATGACCGTCCTCAACCTCCTGCCCGAGGCGCCGCGCCTTGACGTCCGCATCCTGGCCACCGACATCGACCCGGCGATCCTGACCCGCGCCCGGGCGGCCGTCTACTCCGACGACGAGGTCCGCTCGATCCCCGAACCGCTGCGCCGCGGCCATCTGGAACCGGCCGGCCCGGGCCAGCACCGGATCGCCGCGCGCACCTCCGGCCTAGTGCATTTCGCGGCCCTGAACCTGATGGCCGACTGGCCGGTGCGTGGCCCGTTCGACGCGATCTTCTGCCGCAACGTGGCAATCTACTTCGACAAGCCGACGCAAGAGCGGCTCTGGCAGCGCCTGGCAAGCCTTCTTTCCCCCGGCGGCCTGCTCTGCATCGGCCATTCCGAACGGCTGCACGGCCCGGCAGCCGACCTTCTATCCAGTGCCGGAATCACCGCCTACCGGCGCGCCGGCGACATCTTGCAGCGCAGCGAAAGGACGAAAAGATGAGTCTCAGGGAATCCCTGCGCGTCATGGTCGTGGACGACATGTCGGTCAGCCGCGCCCTGATCTCGCAATCTCTGGAAGAGATCGGGATCAAGCACTTCGCCACCGAATCCGACAGCCGCACCGCCCTGGGCAAGCTGGCGGCGAACCCGGTGCACCTGGTGATTTCCGACATGAACATGCCCGGCCTCTCCGGGCTGGACCTGCTGGGTGCGCTGCGTCAAAGCAAGACCACCCAGCGCATCGGCTTCATCCTGATCACTGGCACGCCGACGCCCGAAATCATGCAGCGCGGCCAGCAACTCGGGTTGAACAACCTGATCCGCAAGCCGTTCACCACGGCCACCGTCAAGGCCAGCATCGAACGTGTGGTGGGGCCGCTGTGATCCTCGACACCGAGACCGGGCTTTCCCCCTTGCTGTCGCGCACCGCGCAAGAGTTGCGGCGCTGTCGCGACATCGTGCTGCGGATCGAGGTCGCGGTGCATGGCCTGGTGGACGATGGCGCGATCCGCGACACCCGGCTTGGCGCCGACCTGCAGGCGATCGACCTCCTGGACCAGCGCCTGGCCGACCTGTCGGACTGGGTCGCCGCGCTGGCGCGGTCGGCCGAAGCGCTGTACCTGCCCGCGGCGGCGCTGCCCCGGCTTGACGACTTGCGCCTGGCAGATCTGCGCCATGCGCTGGCGGGGCGCGACGGGGCCGGCGCCGCCGACCCGCGGACCGAACTGTTCTGACCGGGGGGCGCGGGCGATGGCGACACCAGGCACTCCGGGTTGGCAAGGCGGGCGGGCCATTCGCCCGGCCCGCGCTGCCCCGCCGCGCCGTCCGGGCCTTGCGGCTCCGCCGCCCAAACCGGGCCTTGCGGCCCCGCCGCCCAGACCGGGCCATGCGGCTCCGCCGACCATGCCGGACCTTGCAGCGCAGCGGTCCGGACCGCCGCTTCGCTGCGAACAGAGGAAGACACCGGCATGACCCGCATCCTGCTCGCCTGTCCGGACCCTGTCCTGGCCGCCCGGCTGGCCCGCGAAGCGGCGACGCATCCCGGCATCTCCGTCGTCGGCCGCAGCAGCGACCCCTCCTCGACCTATATCCTGGCCGAACGCGAAGCGCCCGACGTGGTGCTGGTCGCGCGCGACCTGGCGGATCACCCCGATTTCGAGGGGCTTGTCTCGCTGTTCCGCGTCGTCGGCATCGCCTGGGTCGAGGTTCCGCTCCCCTCCGGCCCCCAGGTCGAAGAGACCGACCTCTGGTCTCGCGTCGCGGCGCTGCGGCCCCAGCGCCCGGCTTTCCCGGCCCGCTCTGCCGCCCCGGTTGAGGCCGGCGGCAGCCGGTTCCGGCAAGATCGGCTGATCCTGATCGGCGCCTCGACCGGGGGCATTGACGCCCTGCTGACCATCCTCTCGGCCTTTCCGGCCGACTGCCCGCCGACCGCGATCGTCCAGCACACCGGCGCGGCCTTTTCCGACAGCCTGATCCGGCTGTTTTCGCGCTGCTCGGCGGCGCGCGTCGTTGCGGCGGAAGGCGGCATCGCGATGCTCCCCGGCACCGTCGTGGTGGCCGCCGGCTGTCCCGGCCATTTGCGGCTCACCGGCGACACCCCGCCGCGAACCGAGGTCACGCCCGGTCCGGCGATCTCGGGGCACCTGCCTTCGGTCGATGCGCTGTTCGAAAGCGCCACCGGTCTTGGCCGCAAGGTGGTTGCCGCCTTGCTGACCGGCATGGGCCGCGACGGCGCGCGCGGGTTGCTGGCGCTGCGCCGGGCTGGCGCCCACACCATCGCGCAGGATGCCGAAACATCGGTCATCTACGGCATGCCGCGCGCCGCGGTCGAATCCGGGGCCGCCGCCGCGGTGCTGCCCCTGCCCAGGATCGCCGCCGACCTTCTGGCCCGCTGCAGCGAACGCGGGATCGAGGCCCTGCGCAGATGACCCCGATCCCGGCCCCGCAACAGGCAATCCAGGTCGTTCAGGGCGAGTTCATGGTTTCGGACCGGCCCGGCACCGTGCTGTCCACTGTCCTCGGCTCTTGCGTCGCGGCCTGCCTTTGGGACGCCGAGCGGGGCATCGGCGGGATGAACCACTTCCTGCTCGCCCAGGCCCAGGGCCACTCCGGGGCGGGCGACATCCGCTATGGCGTGCATGCGATGGAGGTGCTGATCAACGCGCTTCTGCGGGCCGGCGCCCGGCGTGACCGGTTGCGCGCCAAGCTGTTCGGCGGGGCGAAGATCGCCGCGAACCTGCGCGACATCGGCGCCTCGAACGCCGACTTCGCCCGCCAGTTCCTGCAGACCGAAACCATCCCCTGTCTGGCCGAAAGCCTGGGCGGCACCCAGGCCCGCCGGGTGACGTTCGAGCCGGTCACCGGCCGCGCCCGCCAGCTCCTGATCCCGAACACCGTCGTGGACGAAACGCCCCGGCAGCCGCCCGCGCCGCCGCGGCCCGTCGCACCGGATATCGTGCTGTTCTAGCCGGGTTGTTCCAGATCAGGCCGGCGCCAGACGGCAGGACAGGATGTCGGCAAGGCCGGTGTTTTCGCGCACCAGATCGGCCAGCGACACCGTCTCCAGTTCGGCAAAGAAGGCATCCAGGGCCCGGCAGAGCGCGCCCTTCAGCCGGCAGACCGCCGACAGCGGGCAGGTGTTCTGGTCGCCGTCCATGCATTCGGCGAAGGGCACTTCGCGCTCGATCAGCCGCAGGACCTGGCCGACCGGAATGTCCTCTGCCGGGCGGCCCAGCGCGATGCCGCCTCCGCGCCCGCGCAGGGTGCGCAGATAGCCCGCTGCCGCCAGCTGGCTGACCACCTGGGCCACGTGATTGGCCGACGCATTGCAGGCCCCCGCCACATCCGAGGCCCGGATCACGCCGGGATGGTTCACCGCGCATTGCATCAGCACGCGCATCGCCAGGTTCGCCCGCATGGTCAGCCGCATGTTGCCTCCTGACGCCCAGAGCCCGCTTCGGCAAGGCTTAAACCGGCATCTGCCTTGCGCCTTTGATCTGGATCAGCCGCCAGGGCCACATCGGGCATTGCGGGGGCTTTGTGGTCCGCGCCGCCACGATGCGGCTGATCCACCCCCGGCCTGGCGCCGGCGAACCGACCGCATTCACCAAAGCCAGCACCATTTGCCCTTGCATCCCGGCGCAGCCCCCCCGGCAACCCCGGCGGCTCCAGCCGGACCGGGGGGTTGCCACGGCGGGGGCGCAGACCTAGCATCCCGCCCCGCGCTCTGAACCGCCGGATGACGACATGCGGACCGTCTATCTTCACATCGGCCTTCACAAGACCGGATCGACCGCCATTCAGTCCGCCTTCAACGGGTTCGATGACGGCCGCTTCGCCTATGCCGATCTGGGGGCGGAAAACCATTCCATCCCGTTCTACACGGCGTTTTCCGGCCAGCATCAGTCCTACCACATCTGGAAGGCGGCGGGCCTGACGCCACAACAGATCGAAAACCGGAAGACCGCGGCGACAGATCGCATCCTGGCCGCCTTCGCCACCCGGCCCGAGCGCGACCTGGTCTTTTCCGGCGAAGACATCTCGATACTTCCCGAAACCGCCGTGGTCGCCATCCAGCAGGCCTTGGCGCTTCATGGCAATGCCACGAAGATCATCGTCTATGTGCGCGATCCGCTGTCTTTCCTGTCCAGCGATCTGCAGGAAACGATCAAGTCCGACATCGCCGCGGACACCCCGTCCGGGCCGCAATACCGGATGCGGATCGAGAAATTCATCCGCGCCTTCGGCCGTGAGAACGTCGTCGTCCGGGACTACCGCCGCCAGAGCCTCAAGGATGGCGACATCATCGCCGATATCGTCTCGGTGATCGGCTGCACGCCGCCGGGCGCCCCGACCCGTTCCAACGAATCCCTCTCGACCCGCGCGGTCCAGGCGATTCACCTGCTCAACACGGTCATCTCGGCCTTCGGCGAGACACGCATGATCGCCCTGGCGCGGCGGGCCTTCGTGTCGCGCATGGCGGCGGTTTTCCCGGGGCGTTTCGAAGCGCCGGCCGAGCTGATCGCCGGCCTGATCGAGCCTGCGGATGTCGACTGGCTGCACGCGACCTGCGGCATCGACTACCGCGCGCTGGTTCCGCAAGCCGCACCCAGGTTCGACCCCGAGGCGCTGGACCGGTTCCTCAGCACGCCCGACCAGACCTTCGTCTCGACGCTGCAAGACCGGCTTGCCACCGAGTTCAACGCCGCCCGTCTGCCGTCCGACCCCGGCCTGCTGGTCGCGCGCTATTTCATCTCGCTCATCGACCCGCAAACCTCGATCGGCAACCGGTTCAACCCGGAGGCCTATCTGGCGCTGAACCCGGATGTCGCCAAGGCAAAGGCAGAGCCCTACCAGCACTACCTGCAATTCGGCCTGTCCGAGGGGCGCATCTTCGAATAACCGCCGCAGCGCCAGCGGCGTTCGTGCTCCTCCACACCACCCCCATTCCGGCCCCCTTGCGGCCTCCAACCCTTTCCGCTATCCCCGATGCACCCTCGGCGGCGGGTTGGCGGAGAGGTTACGCAGCGGATTGCAAATCCGTGAAGACCGGTTCGATTCCGGTACCCGCCTCCAGATTCCCGCGACATGTTCAGCCGGGCGGCGGCTTTTCGCACCGGCACAGCCTGGCCTGCCTTCCGCACCGGGCCGAAGGCCCCGGCCGTGCCGGACGATGCGGCCGCCCCCTTGCCCGTCCCGGCCAAAATGCCGCCCCCCTTGCTGGCTTCGGGGTTGCGCTGGATCATTGCCGGGCGCGCCCCGACTTGCGACCTTGGCCGTTGCCCCGGGCCTGGCATCCGCTGCCGATGCCCGCGGTCTCTGCCTGCAAGGAGCCAAGCCAGCATGACACAAGTCGCCTACGGGGTCTGGGACGGGGTCGTCTATGACACGCGGCCGGGTTCGACCCATGCGCAAACGCCGGAATACGCGCTGCGCAACTTCGAGGATTTCGACGACGGCAACCCGATCCGCGCCTTCTTCGGCGACCGCGGTTTCTTCGTCCTGGATGACACCGTCAGCCTGGTGGACGCCCTGTATCACTACATGAAGAAGTCGGCCGCGCAGTCCTGCGGGGCCTGCACGCCCTGCCGGATGGGCACCGTCCTGGTGCGCGACGCGCTTGACAGGTTGCGCCGCGGCCTCGACCAGACCCTGGGCCTGGACGAGATCACCATCCTGGGCGAGCAGATGCGGCAGACCTCGCTGTGCAACCTCGGCCAGACCTGCGCCGTGGCTCTCTTGGGCGCGCTGGACCACTTCCGCGACCGCATCGAAGAGGAACTGGCGCCGAAAAAGCCGATCAAGGCGCAGCATGGCATGGCCCATGTCACCGCGCCCTGCATCGAGGCCTGCCCGTCCAAGGTGAACGTGCCGCGCTACATCGACTACATCCGCGATGGCAAGCCCGAGAACTCCTTGGGCGTGCTGCTGCAGCAATATCCGATGGCGGCGACCTGCGGCCGGGTCTGCGTGCGCTATTGCGAACAGGCCTGCCGGCGCAAGTTCGTGGACGAGGCGGTGGGGATCAAGACCCTCAAGCGCTATGTCGCCGACCAGCAAAGCGGCCCGAACGCGCTGAAATTCACCCGCGACATGAACCGCAAGCCGCTGGCCGAAGGCATGAAGGTGGCGGTGGTCGGGGCCGGCCCCGCGGGCATTGCCTGCGCCTACCACCTGCTCTTGAACGGCTATCACGTCGACGTCTTCGAGAAATCGAACCAGGCCGGCGGCATGGCACAGATCGGCATTCCGTCCTACCGGCTGCCGAAGGACACCCTGGCGATGGAGACCGACATCATCGTCGATCTCGGCGGGCGGTTCCTGTTCGGCCAGCAGCTTGGCCACGATTTCACCATCGAGGATCTGTTCGAGCAGGGCTACAAGGCGGTTTTCCTGGGCCTTGGCTGCCAGGAAGGCACCAAGCTGGGCGTCACCGGCGAAGACGGTGCGCGCGACGGCTATTTCCGCGGCATCGACTTCCTGCTCAAGGTGCATGACCACGTCGACGGCATCGCCCCCCTGGCGCTGCGCGGCGAGGTGGTGGTGGTCGGCGGCGGCAACGTCGCGATGGACTGCGTCCGCTCGGCGTTGCGGCTGGGCGCCAGCAAGGTGCATGTCGTCTATCGCCGGGCGCTGGGCGACATGCCGGCCGACCATGAAGAGGTCGCCGCCGCCGAGGCCGAAGGCATCCAGTTCCACACCCTGTGCAACCCGACCCGCATCCTGACCGAAAACGGCAAGGTAACCGGGGTCGAACTGGTGCGGATGGAGCAGACCGAACCCGACGAAAGCGGTCGCCGCAAGGTGCGCCCGATTGCGGGCAGCGAATTCACCCTGCCCTGCGATTCGATGATTGCGGCGATCGGCCAGCAGGTCGAAGACGGCGCGCTGGTCGAAGGCGACGGCGTCGCGCTCAACCGCTGGCAATGCGTGGCGACCGACGACACCCTCGCCACCTCGCGCCCCGGCGTCTTTGCCGGCGGCGACTGCGTGACCGGTCCCTCGACGCTGATCTATGCCATGGCCGCCGGGCAGAACGCGGCGCGAAACATCGACGACTGGGTGCAGCGCGGCTCGGTCCGGTTCTTCAAGCGGGCGCGGATGCGCAAGCTGATCTCGGACAACCGCTTCCTGGCCAATGACGTGGTGGAAACCCCGGTGCGCAACGCCTATCGCGTGCACAACCCCGAACTTGACCCCGACCTGCGCAAGCACATGTTCGAAGAGGTGGAACAGACCATCAGCGCCCAGGCTGCCTATGCCGAGGCGCAGCGCTGCATGCGCTGCTACCGAGTCTACACCGTCATCACCCGCCACCCCATCCCGGAAGGAGCGGTCTGAGCCATGTGCACGCCCGATCTCGCCAGCCTTGCCGCCCGCGACCCGGCCCAGGCCACCGTCACGCTTTCGCTCAACGGCAAGCCCTGCACCGCCTTTCCGAACGAGACCATCCTGTCCTGCGCGCGCCGGCATGATGTCTATGTCCCAACGCTGTGCGAGATGGACGACATCGACCACGCGCCCGGCACCTGCCGGGTCTGCGTGGTCGAAATCCAGCAGGCGGGCAAGGACAAGCCGCAGATCGTCACCTCCTGCAACACCCCGGTGCGCGACGGCATGGAGGTGCAGACCCGCTCGAAAAAGGCCCGCGACATGCAGCGGCTGCAGGTCGAGTTGCTGATGGCCGACCACCTGCAGGATTGCGCCACCTGCATCCGCCACGGCAATTGCGAATTGCAGGATCTGGCGCAGTTCGTCGGCCTGAAGGAGAACCGCTTCTTCGACCGCGCCCAGACCGAGGCGCGGCCGATCGACCTGACCTCGCCGGCGATGGTGCGCGACATGACGCGCTGCGTGCGCTGCCAGCGCTGCGTGGCGATCTGCCGCTACCACCAGCAGGTCGATGCGCTGGTGATGGAAGGCAGCGGGCTGAACCGCCGCGTGGCGCTGCGCCACGCCGAGGATTACCCCAACTCGCTGTGCGTCTCTTGCGGGCAATGCGTGCTGGTCTGCCCCACCGGCGCTTTGGGTGAGCTGGACGAAACCGACCGGGCGCTGGAATTCATCTGCGACCCCGATCTGGTGACCGTGGTGCAGTTCGCCCCTGCCGTCCGGGTGGCCTTCGGCGAGGAATTCGGCATGCCGGCGGGGACCAACGTCGAAGGCCACATCGTCGCCGCCTGCCGCAAGATCGGCATCGACGTGGTGCTGGACACCAACTTCGGTGCCGACGTGGTGATCATGGAAGAGGGCGCCGAGCTTCTGTCGCGGCTGGGCCAGGGCAAGCGGCCCACCTTCACCTCATGCTGCCCGGCCTGGATCAACTTCGCGGAAATCCACTACCCCGAGATCCTGCCGTTCCTGTCCTCGACCCGCTCGCCGCAGCAGGTGCTGTCGCGCGTGGCCAAGACCTACCTGCCCGAGAAGATGGGCATTTCGCCTGATCGCGTAAGGGTGATCTCGATCATGCCCTGCGTGGCCAAGAAGGACGAGGCGGTGCGGCCGCAACTGACGCAGGACGGCCGCCCCGACACCGACGTGGTGCTGACCACCCGCGAATTCGCCCGCCTGCTGCGGCGCGAAGGGATCGACCTCAAGACCCTGGAACCCTCAACCTTCGACAACCCGCACATGAGCGCGTCCTCGGGCGCCGGCGCCATCTTCGGCACCACCGGCGGGGTGATGGAGGCGGCCGTGCGCACCATCTACGCCGTGGTCAACGGGCATGAAATGGACCGGATCGAGTTGCACCAGTTGCGCGGCTTCGAAGGCATCCGCGAGGCGACGGTCGATCTGGGCGGCAAGGTCGGCACGGTCAAGGTCGCCATGGTGCACGGCCTGGGCGACACCCGCGCGCTGGTCGAGAAGGTGCTGCGCGGCGAGACCGACTACGACTTCATCGAGGTCATGGCCTGCCCCGGCGGCTGCGTCGACGGCGGCGGCTCGCTGCGGTCGAAGAAATCCTACCTGCCGCTGGCGCAGAAACGGCGCGAGACGATCTACAACGTCGACCGCGCCGCCAAGGTGCGCCAGTCGCACAACAACCCGCAGGTCCAAGCGCTGTATCGCGATTTCCTGGGCGCGCCGAACTCGGACAAGGCGCATCACCTGCTGCACACCTATTACGAAGACCGCCGGCGCGACCTGCAGCACACCGTCAAGGAAATCTGGGACGACATCACCGCCAGCACCATGCTCTACTGAGCGGACCCGCGCCCGCCCCGATCCGATCCGCCCCGATCCGTTTCGAAGGACTGCCCCATGACCCCGACCCAAGGCCCCCTCCTTGACCGGCGCAGCCTGCTTGGCGGGCTGGCCGCGGCGGCGCTCCTGCCCGGCGCGCGCCCGGCCGCCGCGGCCGAACCGCTGACGCTCTGGGGCATTCCGGCGACACCCTCGGCGGTGTTTGCCCGCGCCGCCGCCGCGCCGGGCCTGCAGGCCGTCGCCCCCGGCACCCGCTTCGCGATCTGGAAAAGCACCGACCAGATGCGTGCCGGCGTCGCCTCGGGCGATTTCCAGCTGTTCGCCAGCTCGACCTATGCCGCCGCCAACTTCTTCAACCGTGGCGCCGGGACGCGGATGGTCAATGTCGTCACCTGGGGCGTGCTTTACGTCATGGCGCGCGACGAAACCGTCACCCGGATCGAGGACCTGGCCGGCAAGACCGTGCTCTTGTCCAACAAGAACGAGGCGCCGGACCTGCTGTTCCGCATGGTCCTGCGCTGGGCCGGCCTGGACCCCGACCGCGACGTCACGCTGGAATATGTCGGCACTCCGGGCGAGGCGGTGCCGCTGTTCCTGTCGGGGCGCGCCGACATCGCGGTGCTGCACGAACCCGCCGCCACCGTCGCCCTGATCAAGGCCGCGACCGAGGGCCTGCCGCTGTTCCGGGCGCTGGACGTGACCCAGGCCTATGGCCAGCACACTGGCCGCGGCGCCCGCATCCCGCAAGTCGGCCTTGCCGTCAGCGCCGAACTCCTGGACAGCCGGCCCGAGGTGGTTGCCGCCGCCCATGCCGCCTGCATCGAGGCCGCGGCCTGGGCACTGGCCCAGCCAGAGGCCGCCGGGGCGCTGGCCGGCCCGCTGCTGGACCTGCCGGCGCCGGTCATCGCCCGCTCGCTGCCGCATGTGCATCTCGACGTGGTCTCGGCGCGGGCGGCACAGGACGACATCGAGGCCTATTTCCAGAACCTCATGCAGCTGGACCCCGGCATCGTCGGCGGCAAGCTGCCCGAGGCCGGCTTCTACTGGGGCTAGACGGGCCGGTGGCACGCAAAACCCCTCGGGTCTCGCGGGCCTATGGCCTGGTCGGCATCGCCCTGCTGCTGGCGCTGTGGCAGGCGGGGCATCGCGCCTATGGCCCTCTGGTCCTGCCCGGACTGGACGAAACGGCGGCCACCCTGCTGCGGATGATCGGCGATGGCACCGTCGGTCCGGCGCTGGCCCGGACCGCCACGAATGCCGGGCTGGGCTGGCTGGCCGGGGCGCTGGTCGGGGTCGCCGCCGGAACCCTGGCCGGCTTGCGCCTTGAGGTGCAGCGCGCCCTGCAACCGGTCGCCATCATCTTCCTGGGCATTCCGGCGATCGCCTGGGTCGTGCTGGCGCTGTTGTGGTTCGGCGGGCACTGGGCGGTGGTCTTTACCGTCGCCGTCGCCACCGGCCCGCTGGTCTATGCCGCCGCCGCCGAGGGCGCGCGCAGTCTGGACGGCGCGCTGATCCGCATGGCGCGGGTGTTTCGCGTGCCGCTGGCGGCGCGGCTGGTCAACATGCACGGGCCGCACATGCTCAGCCATCTGTTCCCCGCCCTGGCCACCGCGCTGGCGATGTCGTGGAAGGTTGCCGTCATGGCCGAGCTCTTGGCCGGCGCCGGCGGCATCGGCGACGGCCTGGCCAAGTCCCGCGCGCAGGTCGATACCGCCGCGACCATGGCCTGGGTCGTGGTCGTCGTCACCGTGCTGATCGCGGTTGATGTCGCAATCCTGCAGCCTCTGCACCGGCGCCTGATGCTCTGGCGCGACGACGGGCGGGGCAGCGCGCCATGACCCAACCGATGACCCAACCCGCGACCCAGCCCATGCTGTGCCTGCAGGGGGTGGATTTCGCCCATGACGGCGGGCCGGTGCTGACCGGGATCGACCTGCACTTGCCGGCCGGAACCGTCACCGCGCTGATGGGTCCCTCGGGCAGCGGCAAAAGCACGCTGCTGGCGCTTGCCGCCGGCCTTCTTGAACCGGATGCCGGGCGGGTGCAGCGGCGCTGCCGCAGACTTGCCGTGGTGTTCCAGGACGCAGCACTGCTGCCGTGGAAGACCGCCCTCGACAACGTCGCCTTCGCGCTGATCGCCCAGGGCCTGCCGCGCGCCCGGCGCCGCGCCTGCGCGCGCGCCATGCTGGCCACCGTCGGCCTGGCGCCGGGCGATGCCGACAAGCTGCCGCGGCAGTTGTCCGGCGGCATGCGGCAGCGGGTGGCGCTGGCCCGGGCGCTGGTGGTCGAGCCGGACCTTCTGCTTTGCGATGAACCCTTCAGCGCGCTGGACGCCCAGGTGCGCGCCGAGCTTTGGCAGGTGCTGCGCGCGGTTCACCAGCGCTCCGGCCTGACCACTCTGGTCGTCACCCATGACCGCGACGAGGCGCTGACGCTGGCCGACCGGGTGGTCGTTCTGGACAACCACCGGATCGCCTGGACCGGCTCTGTGGCCGAATTCGGTCCCACCTCCTTCGGACAGGCCGGCTGATCGCAGCCGGGTCTGGCGGGGCAAGCAGGCGGGCGGGGCAGCCTCAGCGGAGGCGGCCGGTCGCGGCCTGCGGCAACCGGCTGCCGTCCAGTCCGGCCAGTGCCGAGACCGGCACCGCCAGCACCAGTCCCAGCCCCAGCGGCAAGGCCCAGAGGCTGAGGACGCCAAAGCCCATCGCCGCCAGCAGCGCCACGCCCAGCGCGGTCTCTGCGGCGTGAAAGCGGGCCAGCTCGCGCAGCGGGATCCGGCCGTGCCCGTGCTGCGGCCAGCCGGTATCGACGCCGGCCAGCGCGCGGCCGATGATCTTCAGGTGCTGCACCATCATCACCGGGGCGACCAGGGTTGAAACCGCCGTCTCGGCCAGCACCATGCCGGCAAATCCCAGCCGGCGGCCGCGCGGCACGCCGACGCGGGCGATGTGGTCGGCAATGCCCATCAGCTTGGGGGCGAACAGCAGCGTCAGGACGGTGGCCATCAGCCAGCCGGCGCCGCTGTCGCCGCCCAGCACGAACCAGACCTCCTGGCTGCCCGCCACGGCCCAAAGCGTCAGGATGCTGGCCCAGACCACGGCGCCCAGATAGGCCATCGCGCCCGAGAACAGGTGAAACCGCGACACCGCGGTCAGCCCGGGGGTGCGGATCAGGCGCAGGTGCTGCAGGTTGCCCTGGCACCAGCGCGCATCGCGGCGGATATGGCCGACCAGCGAGCCGGGGGCGTCCTCGTGGCTGTCGGCGGCCTCGGGCAGGATGCGCACACCCCAGCCGGCACGGCGCAGCAGCGCGGCCTCGACAAAGTCGTGGCTCAGGATCACCCCGCCCAGCGGGCGCGGGCCGCTCAGATGCGGCAGGCCGGTGCAGGTGGCAAAGGCGCGGATGCGCACAATGGCGTTGTGGCCCATGAAGTTGCCGTCCGAGCCGGTCCAGGCGGCATAGCCGCGGCCCAGCGGCCCGCCATAGACCCGGCTGGCAAAGGATTGCAGGCGTTGCCAGACGGTGTCGCCCGGCGCGACCATGGCCAGCGTCTGCACCAGCGCGCAGCCCGGATCGGCGACCAGCGCGTCGGCCAGCGTCAGCACGGTGCGGCGGCCCATCTTGCTGTCGGCATCCAGGATCAGCGCGGCGTCATAGGCCGAGCCCTGGCGCATGATCCAGTCGCGGATGTTGCCCTGCTTGTAGTCGCGGTTCTTCAGCCGGTGGCGGTAGCGGATGAACAGGCCCGGGTGGGCCTCGCTCAGCGCGGCCACCGTCGCGGCCTCGGCCAGCACGGCGGCGCTGTCGCGGGTGTCCGACAGGACATGCAGCGAGAAGCGGTGGGCGTGGCCCGGCCCCTTCAGCGCGGCCAGAAGGTCGGTGGCGCGGCTGATGGTGTCACCCGGGTCCTCGCCATACATCGGCAGCAGGATGGCGATGCGCAGGCCGGGGGCGGCGGCATGGGCCTGCGGGCGCGGCCGGCGGAACAGGCCGATCGCGGCGGTGACGGTCGACAGCGCCAGCCAGTAGATCGCAAAGCCCGACAGCGCCGCCAGCGCCACATCGGTCACGGCCAGCCGGCCGTCAAAGGCCAGCACATGCGCCGTGGCCAGCCCGAAGGCCAGCGCCACCAGCGGCGGCAGGCCCAGCACGGCCACCCGCACCCGGCGCGCATGCGTCCGGCGCGGCCCGGTCGCCGGGGCGGCCGGATCGTGGAACGGCAGGTCCAGCCGCTGGTCCGGCATGGCCAGGCTTGCCGGTTGGCCGACAGGCTGGAACCCCGTCAGCGGACGAAGGATCTGAGTCATCTGCCAAACCACCTGTAAAGCCACACCTCGCCGACCCGCACGTCGTCGCGCCACAATTCGGCGCGCAACTCGGCCGGGCTGCCCTCGGGCAACAGCACCGTCGCCGCGACCCGGACGCCTCCCGTCGCCGGGTTCGGCTTCACCTGCACGCTTCTCACCTCGCCGGCGGTGGTCGTCACCCGCGCCTCCAGCGCACCGACGTCCTCGCCCAGCGCCGGATGCGGCGCGTAGTCGATGGTGAAGATGCGGCCGTCCTCGAACACCCGCTCGCCGGTCCGCGTCGCCTGGACCTGCGCCACCAGCCCGTCCACCGGGGCCTCCTCGCCCCAGTACAGCCGGTAGCCGAAGCGCTGCTCGCTGCCCGCGGGCATTGGCGCCTCGGGCTGCCAGAAGGCAACGATGTTGTCGTAGATTTCCTTGTCCGCGGGGATTTCCATCAGCGCCACGCGGCCCTTGCCCCAGTCGCCCAGCGGTTCCACCCACAGGCTGGGGCGGCGCTCGTATTTCGCTTCGAAATCCAGATATGCGCCGGGGTCGCGCGCCCGCTGCATCAGCCCGAAGCCGCGCAATCCGCTGTCGTAGAACCCGCTGATCTCGACCCGGTCCGGGTTGCGCAACGGCCGCCACAGGATTTCCCCCGCGCCATTGGCGATCTGCAGCCCGTCGCTGTCATGCACGCCTTCGCGGAAATCATCGAACCGGATGCGGTTCAGATCGTTGAACAGGAACATCGAGGTTTCCGGCGCGATCCCCACATCCTTCAGCTCGATCCGCGGAAACACCGAGGCCTCGACCTCGATCACCGTCGGCAGGCCCTTGCGGATGCGGAAGGTATAGGCGCCCGAAGCCGAAGGCCCGTCCATCAGCGCATGCACCACCGCCTCTTCGGCGCCGGGGGTTGCGGCCTCGACCCAATAGGCGCGGAACAGCGGAAACTCCTCGGGGCCTTCCGCCCCTGTGGTCCGCAACGCCAGGCCCCGCGCCGACAGGCCATAGGACTGGCCCTTGCCGATGGCGCGGAAATAGGTCGCGCCCTGGAACACCGCATATTCCTGAAACACCGTCGGCTTTTCCATCTCGCCCAAGAGGCGCAGGCCGGAAAAGCCGGTGCCGGCCGGGTCCAGCTTTGGAAAGCGGTCGGTGGTGTCGAACAGCCGCAACTCGAAGGCCACCGGCCGGGCCATGCCGCCCTCGACCGCATGCACCTCGACCGGATGGGTCTGGTAAAGGCCCGCCACGAACAGGTCGGCCACCACGGCGCCCTCGGTGCCGCGATACAGCGCATGCCGGGTGTCGAACCAGATCTCGCGGAACTGGTCATAGGTCAGGTCGCGCCATTCCTCGGCGATCTCGGGCGGCGCCACATAGTCGGCAGCCGCCAGCGCCTTGGCCCGCGCGACCAGCGCCTCGCGGTTGAACGGCACCGGATCGCCCAGCGTCACGCCAAAAACCTCGGTCGCCGGCGCGGCAGCATCGGCGCCAGGCCCAACGCCTGCCCCGACGCCTGCCCCGACCCCAGCCCCGGCCTCGCCTTCGGCCCAGGCGGCCTGCGGCAGCAGCCCCAGCGCCGCCAGCGCGGCCAGCAGCCCTCGCCTGGTCATGTCCGGCCCAGCTTTGTTCGGAACCGTCATCCCCACACCTCCGGTTTGGTCACTGGCCCGACTGACGCCGCGGCCTCTGGCCGGACCTTCGCCCGCGGCGCCGCCGTCGCCCCCGACACAGGCTTTGCCGTCGCGGCCCAGGGGCCGGACTTGATCCAGCCCACCAGCCAGGCCGTGGCATAAAGAATCGCCAGGCCAAGCAGATTGACCGCCAGCGTCGGCAGGAAGTCCCGCCCCGACAGGTCAAGCAGCGCGCCCAGCCCGCGCGCGATCACCATCGACACCGCAAAGACCGCCAGCGACTGCCGCCCGATCAGCGCCACCGCCTGCACCAGCGGCACCCGCCGCTGGCCTTGTGTCAGCCGCTGGCCCCTGGGCCCCACGGCGACCCAGGCCAGATAGGCCAGCGCCAGGAAATGCACATAGCGCAGCGCGCCCAGGTGGGTCTTGTCGTGCAGCACCAGCCAGTCGCGGCGCCACTCGCGCAGGGCTTCCGATGCGCCCAGCGTCACGTGCCAGGCGAAGGGCACCGTCAGCACCACCACCGCCAGCGCCAGCCAGACCAGGTCGCGCCGCACCGGCGGCGCCGGCACCCAGCCCGCCATCAGGGCAAAACCCGAGACAAAGACCAATTGCCAGGCGAAGGGGTTGAAGAACCATTCCCGGGTCGAGCCGTTCTCGAACCACGCTTCCGCCGGCAGGCCAAGCCCGCCCATCGTGGCATAGGCCCACAGCGCCAGGCTTGCCGCCATCGCCAGCCGCCGGTCGATCCGCGCCAGCGCCATGAAACCGGGCAGCAGCGCCAGGATCACGATATACATCGGCAGGATGTCGAAATAGTTCGGCACATAGGTCAGCGTCAGCAGGCCCAGAAGATTCGGCCCGGTCTCGTTCAGGAACGGCTTGAGGTTCAGCCCCGAGACCACGTCGCGCGGAAACAGACCGGTGGCCTGCAGGCTCAGCATCAGCGCCAGCGTCACAAGGAAGACGCCGATATGCACCCAGTAGACCTGCCAGACGCGGTAGAACACGCGCGCCGCGCCGATCGCCCAGCCGCTGCGCAGGAAGACCGGCCCGAAGGCCAGGGCCGAGGCCATGCCCGAGCAGAAGACGAAGATCTCGGCGGAATCCGAAAAGCCGAAGCGACCGGGAATCCACAAGGCAAAGGGATTGTCGGTGATATGGGCGACAAGGATGACGATCATCGCCACGCCGCGAAAGAAATCCAGTCGCAGGTCGCGCGGTTTCTTCGCCGTGTCCGTCGCCGTCGCCATCGCCGCGGGGCTTGCGCTCACGTCCGCCACCGTCATTCCTGTCTGGTGCCGGTCCCGGGCCTGCAGGGCGCTGGCCGGGACAGGCCGCCGTCACACTCGTTTGTTGAACCGCAGATACTGCAATCGCAGCATGATTCCTGGGCGCCCGGATAGCCCCGCGCGGTCAAAGCTTCAATGCGGTTTGGTCTGAAAAGAACGTGATTTGGCAGGCTTACGAGACGATTCCAGCAAGTTCCCGCCGATCTGCCCGATTTTCGACCACTTGACGCCGAAACCGCACACTGCATGCGCAGCATGTGGCGGTGGGCGAGTCGCGTGCGGCGGCGCCCGTCGGTTCCGGAACTCGCGCGACGTCCGGCCGCGATTTCCGCGCGGAAATCGTCTGTCGCCGCTGACTCCCATGCCCGGGTCTTGCCCCTGAAAACCGGCACTCTCGCGACATCCGGCCAGCTTTCGGCGACCTGTCTGCAAGCTTTCGGCGGGCTTTCGGCGGGCTTTCGGCCGCCCCGCACACAGACCCCACCCAAGGCAACCCTTAAGAAAGTCTTAAAGTCGCCTCATAACCCATTGGAATCCCTTGCGGCAAGACGTGTCCCATCATGGGACGCCTCAAGTCCAGTCCAGCACCACCTTGCCGCTGAGGCCCGACCGCATGGCCGCGAACCCGTCTTCGAACCGGGCGGCCGGGAAGCGGTGGGTGATGACCCCCCGGATCTCCAGCCCGTTCTCCAGCATGGCGATCATCTTGTACCAGGTCTCGAAGATTTCCCGCCCGTAAACCCCCTTGATGGTCAGCGCCTTGAACACGATCCGCGACCAGTCCACCGCCGTCCTGCCCGGCGGGATGCCCAGCATCGCGATCCGCCCGCCCATCACCATCGCCTCGACCATCTGGTCCAGGGCGGCGGGACTGCCCGACATCTCCATCCCCACGTCAAAGCCCTGCACCAGCCGCAGCCGCCCCATCACCTCGCGCAGGTCCTCGCGGGCGACGTTCACCGGCACCACGTCGGCCACCCGCGCCGCCAGCGCCAGCCGGTCCGGGTTCACGTCGGTGATCACCACATGCCGCGCGCCCACATGCCGCGCCACCGCCCCCGCCATGATCCCGATCGGCCCCGCGCCGGTGATCAGCACGTCCTCGCCCACCAGATCGAAGCTCAAGGCCGTATGCACCGCGTTGCCCAAGGGATCGAGGATCGCCCCCACCTCGTCGTCGATGCCCTCTGGCAGGGGCACCACATTGAACGCGGGCAGCCGCAGGAACTCGGCAAAGGCCCCCGGCTCGTTCACCCCGATGCCGCGCGTCTCCGGGTCCAGGTGAAACCGCCCCGACCGCGACTGGCGCGAGTGCGTCCCGATCAGATGCCCTTCGCCGCTGCACCGCTGCCCGACCTTGAGGTCGGTCACGTCGCGCCCCAGCGCCACGATCTCGCCGGCGAACTCATGACCCGTCACCAGCCCCACCGGCACCGTCTTCTGCGCCCAGGCGTCCCAGTTCCAGATGTGCACATCGGTGCCGCAGATGCCGGTCTTGCGAACCTTGATCAGCACGTCATCCGGCCCGATCTGCGGCACCGGCCGTTCCTCAAGCCACAGCCCTTCCTCGGCCTTCGCCTTCACCAGACAGCGCATCAGATCACCCCCAGTTCCTTTCCTGCCCCGGCAAAGGCGGCAAGCGCGAAATCCAGATCGCCCCGGGTCAGCCGGGCATTCATCTGCGTGCGGATGCGCGCCTGCCCCTTCGGCACCACCGGGAAGAAGAACCCCGCCACATGCACGCCCCGCTCGCCCAGGGCCGCCGCCATCCGCTGCGCCAGACCGGCATCGCCCAGCATCACCGGCACGATGGGATGCTCGCCCGGCGACAGCCGGAATCCCAGGCCCTCCAACCCCGCCCGCCAATGCCTCGCATTCTCGAACAGCCGCGCCCGCAGGTCGTCGGCGCCCTCGACGATGTCCAGCGCCGCCAGCCCCGCCGCCACCACCGCCGGCGGCAGGGCGTTGGAAAACAGATAGGGCCGCCCGCGCTGCCGCAGCAGATCGACCACCACGCGCGGCCCGGCGACATAGCCGCCCAAGGCGCCCCCCAGGGCCTTGCCCAGGGTGCCGGTCAGGATGTCCACCCGCACCCCGGCGCGCGACGGCGTCCCGGCGCCCCGCTCGCCCACGAAGCCAGTGGCATGGCAGTCGTCCACCAGCACCAGCGCGCCATGGGCATCCGCCAGCCGCCGGATGTCCGCCAAAGGCGCGAAATGGCCGTCCATGGAAAACACGCCATCGGTGGCCACCAGCACATGCCGCGCCCCCTCGGCCCGCGCGGCCCGCAACTGCGCCTCAAGATCGGCCATGTCGCCGTTCGCATAGCGATACCGCCGCGCCTTCGAAAGCCTTATGCCGTCGATCAGGCTGGCATGGTTCAGACTGTCCGAGACCACCGCATCCTCGGCCCCCAGCAGCGGCTCGAACACCGCCCCGTTGGCATCGAAACAGGCCGCGAAGAGGATCGCGTCCTCCATCCCCAGGAACCCCGCCAGCCGCGCCTCCAACTGCCGGTGCAGCACATGCGTGCCGCAGATGAAGCGGACCGAGGCCATGCCATAGCCCGCCTCGGCCATCGCTGCCCCCGCCGCTGCGACCAGTCGAGGATCGTCGGCCAAGCCAATGTAATTGTTGGCACAAAGGTTCAGCATCCGCCGCCCGGCCAGGGTGACCCAAGTCCCCTGCGGCCCCTCGATCGCGTGCTCGGTCTTCCACAGCCCCTCGGCCCGGATGCCCGCAAGCACCTCGCCCAGATGCCCCAGAAACGCCGCGCCCGCAGAATCCGTCATCACAGATGCCCTTCTTTTTGGCGGATCATGCCAGAACTCCGCGCGATGTCAACATGACGGATACTTATCCGTCAAAGCGGAATTCCTGCCTTCATCTTGGCCCAAATACCCTCCGGGGGTCCGGGGGTGGAAAACCCCCGGCGCCCGGCCTCAACTGCCCTGCACGATCAGAATGACGCGCGCCGCCCCGACGCCTGTCGCGGCAATCTCATGCCCGCGGTCGGCCGCATAGCGCGCCACGTCGCCCGGCCCCAGCCGCTCGACCTCATCCCCCGACTGCACTGACACCTGACCGTCGATCACCGTCAGATGCTCGCGGCAGCCCGGCGAATGCGGGTCCGAGACCAGCCGCGCGCCGGGGTCGAAGTCCAGCTCGTAAACCTCGTTCTCGCCCACCGCCTCGGCCGGCGACAGGATGCGGATGCGCACGCCGCCGCGGTCGATCACCGGGGCGGCGCCCGCCCGGGTCACCTCGATCCCGGGCCGCGGCTTGCCCTCAAGCAACCCTGCGAAGTCCACCTGCAGGGCCTGGGTCAGGTTCCACAGCGTGGCGACCGTGGGCGAGGATTCGGCCCGTTCGATCTGGCTGACCATGCTGCGCGACACGCCCGACAGCTTGGCCACCGCATCCAGGCTGAGGCCGCGCGCCTTGCGCGCCTCGCGCAGCGATTGCGCCAGCCGGTCGTGAATGTCGGAACGCGCGCTCATGCCGCCAACCTGCCCGCCCCGGCGCGCGAAATCAACCAGGGTGATCCTGCGCCCCTGCCCCCGACGCAACGCCCCGCCTTGCCCCGGCACGCCGATGCGTCGTGCCGGGGCAAGGCGGGGTCAGGTGCCGCAGAAGGTGACATAGGGGCCAAACCCCGAGGGCGCGGGCAGCATGTAGGGCTCGCGCTCGACAAACGGCTCTCGCACGGCCTGCAGCAGGGCCTCGAAGGGCGCCAGGTCGCCCGCCGTCGCGGCCTCCAGGGCCTCTTCGACCCGGTGGTTGCGCGGGATCACCGCCGGGTTTGCGGCCCGGATGCGCGCGGCCGCCCCAGGGGACAGCCGGGCCTGCCAGCGCGGCAGCCAGGCCTCCATCGCGGCGAAACTGTCGAACAAGGGGCGCAGGGCCGACAGGTCGCCCTCGGCGGCCCCGGCCAGGCGGCGGAAGGTCAGCGTCCAGTCCGCCCCCTCGATCGCGGCCAGCAGGTCATCGACCAGTGCCGCATCTTCAGCCGCCTCGCCCAACAGCCCCAGCTTGCCCCGCATCACGGCCAGCCATTCGGCCCGGTAGAGTGCCGCGATGCCACCCAGCCGGTCATTCGCCACCGCGACGGCGCGTTCGCCGTCGGGGTCGATCAGCGGCACCAGCGCCTCGGCCAGCCGGGCCAGGTTCCAGCCCAGGATCGCGGGCTGGTTCGCCCAGGCATAGCGCCCCTGCCGGTCGATCGAGGAAAACACCGTGCCCGGCGCAAAGCCTTCCATGAAGGCGCAGGGGCCATAGTCCAGCGTCTCGCCCGAGATCGCCATGTTGTCGGTGTTCATCACGCCGTGGATGAAGCCCAGGCCCATCCACTGTGCGATCAGGCGGCACTGGCGGGCGGTGACGGCATCGAACAGGGCCAGCGCGGGGGTCGCGGCGCCGGCGGCTTCGGGAAAGTGGCGGGCCAGCGCATGGGCGGTCAGGGCCGCCAGTTTCTCGGTCTCGCCGCGGGCGGCGAAGAACTGGAACGTGCCGACCCGGAGGTGGCTGGCCGCCACCCGGGCCAGCACCGCGCCGGGCTGGCGGCCCTCGCGCCAGACCGCCTCGCCGGTGGTGGCCACCGCCAGGGCGCGGGTGGTGGGCACGCCAAGGGCGGCCATGGCCTCGGACACCAGCACCTCGCGCAGCATCGGGCCCAGCACCGCCTTGCCGTCGCCGCCGCGCGAAAAGGGCGTGCGCCCCGAGCCCTTCAGTTGCAGGTCCCAGCGGCGCCCGTCAGGCCCGATCACCTCGCCCAGAAGATGCGCCCGGCCATCGCCCAAGCTGGGAGAGAAACCGCCGAACTGGTGGCCGGCATAGGCCAGGGCGATGGGCTCGGCCCCCGGCGGCACCTCGGCGCCAGAGAACCAGCCGGCGCCCTTGTCCGCCAGCAGGTCCGGGTCCAGGCCCAACCCGACCGCCAGCGGCCGGTTGAGAAAGACCAGCGCCGGCGACGGTGCGGGATCAGGGTCGAGCCGCAGAAAGGTGCCCGGCAGGTCACGGACCCAGGAATTGTCAAATCTGAGAATCATGGATCAGAGATAGGGGGTCAGGGTGCCCCGCGACAAGCGCCGCGCGCGCATTACCCGGCCGGAAGGGCCAGGTCCCGGCCAGTTCCCGGGGCGCTGTGCGGGATGGGCGCTGTGCAGGATGGTCGGGGCGACAGGATTCGAACCTGCGACCTACGGTTCCCAAAACCGTCGCGCTACCAGCCTGCGCTACGCCCCGTTCCGCGCGACCAGATAGCGCGGATCGCCGTCAAGGGGAAGCGGATTGCCGAACCGGTCGCCGCGGTTCACTTGCAAGGCCAGGCGGCCGCGTCGCCAATGGCGGGGTGCCGCAGGACGGCCCCCGGGACGATGCCCAGCCGTTCGGCCAGGCCGCCGTTGACCTCAAGCACGAACTGCACGTCCGACCCGCCGTCGATCGGCGTCAGGTCCAGCGGCACGGCGTTGCCATGCACCCGCGTCACCACGCCGGCCGCATCGGCGAAGATCATGTCCAGCGGGATCAACGTGTCCTTCATCCAGAACTGCGCCGCCCGCGGCGCTTCGTAGACGAACAGCATGCCGGCATCGGGTGAAAGCGTCTCGCGCGCCATCAGCCCCAGCGCCCGTTCGGCCGTGTCGTCGGCGACTTCGACGACAAAGCTCTGCCTGCCGCCCGGCCAGCGCAGATCGACGCGGCCCGGCGAACAGGCCGCCTCGGCCCGCAGCTCGGCGGCTGGCAGGATCGCCGCAAGACCCGCAAGCCCGCCCACCGTCGCGAGGACGGCACGCAGCGATCGGTACCTGCCCGGCCCCGCGGTCATTCCTGCCCGTCGCCTGCATCGCGCATGGCGGTTTCCCAGCTGAGAACCTGCACCGCCATCCGGCCGCGGCGGCCTTCGGCCACGCGCAGCACCACCGCTTCGCCCGAGGCCAGGTCGGCAAAGCCCGAGACCCGCAGCACCTCGACATGGATGAACACATCCTCGGGCCGCCCGAACACGTTGGCGAAGCCGAACCCCTTGGTCTTGTCGAACCACTTCACCCGGGCAGGCTCCAGCGGTAGCGCCAGCAGCTCCTCGGGAGAATGCACACCGGCATCCTCGCCAAGGGGGATGATGCCCCCCTCGGGCGGTTCGATCTTGAGAACCTCGATGGCCTGAACGCCGCGCTGGGTGGTCTGGATCCGGACCGAGATACCCGCCCCGTCGGCCACCGAACTTTGCCCGAAGTTGCGAAGCACGTTGGCGTGAAGAAGGATATCGGCGTCGGTGCTGTCAGAGACGATGAAGCCAAAGCCCTTAGCCGGATCAAACCACTTCACCCGGCCCTGCACCACCTGCACGGCCTTGTCTTCTTCAGTCATTCCTAGAGCCATCTCCCCAGAATATGCCCTGCGCCACAAATGCGGCCTAAGCGGGCTAAGGTTCAAGAGAAATCGTTACTGTCGCCACCGAACATTAACACATTCGCGCCCCGTCAGGGGCTTAGGCGATCACAGGTCCACCCTGACCTAAGGGAAGTTCGCGTAAAGCGAAAGCGGTCATGCAACCGGAAAGCGCCGTCTGCCCAGAATTCGATCTCGACCGGCCGCAGCCTGATTCCCCCCCAGAACGGCGGGCGCTTCGGAAGCGGTCCCTGGGTCAGCGTGACCTTGGCCACTTCGGCCATGAGCGCCTCTCGGGAGGACAGCGGTTCGGACTGCCGGCTCGCCCAGGCGCCCAGCCGCGACTTGAGGCTGCGGGACGCGAAATAGGCATCGGCCTGCGGCCCGTCCTCGCGTTCGGTCAGGCCGCGGACGCGGATCTGCCGGCGCAACGATTTCCAGTGCAGCACGAAGGCCGCCTTGCCAGAGCCGTCGATCTCGCGCCCCTTGGCCGAGCCATAGTTGGTGTAGAAGACGAAGGCCCCGTCCGGGACCCCGTCGATCAGCCCGAAGGACTCGATTTCCTTCAGCAGGACCATGCGCACGTTCGGCAGGCCGTCCGGATCGACGGTGGCCAGCGCGATGGCATTGGGATCGTTCGGCTCGACCGGCTCGGCCTCGGCCAGCCAGCGTTGAGCGATCACGAAGGGATCGTCGCCCGCAAAGATGCCGGTCCGGTCCGCCGTCCTGTCCATGGCCTTCTTCCTGCCCCGCCCGCTTGTTCTGTCCGCTTGCCCGCCTGCCTGAGCTGCCGGCTTGGCCTGCCCTTGCGGCAATGTTGCTTTCCGCCTACACGTCTTCGGCAACGAACCGCAAGGGTGGGCGAGGAGCGGCGGATGTCAACCGGACTGATGGCAGGGAAGCGCGGCCTTATCATGGGCCTCGCCAACGACAAGTCGATTGCCTGGGGGATTGCCCAGGCGGTGGCCGCGCAGGGCGCTGAACTGGCATTTTCCTATCAGGGCGAGGCCTTGAAGAAACGGGTCGAGCCGCTGGCCGCCGAATTGGGCAAGCCGATCCTGTTCGAATGCGACGTCGCCAGCGAGGAAAGCCTGGACGCGCTGTTCGCCGCGCTGAAGGCCGAGTGGGGGCATCTGGATTTCGTCGTCCATGCCATCGGCTTCTCCGACAAGTCCGAACTGCGCGGCCGCTACGTTGACACCACGCGGCCTAACTTCCTGATGTCGATGGATATTTCGGTCTACAGCTTCACCGCCGTCTGCCAGCGGGCCGCGGCGATCATGGGGCCCGGCGGCAGCCTTCTGACGCTGACCTACTACGGCGCCGAAAAGGTGATGCCACACTACAATGTGATGGGCCTGTGCAAGGCCGCGCTGGAGGCATCGGTGAAATACATCGCCGAAGACCTGGGCAAGGACGGCATCCGCGTCAACGCCATCTCGGCCGGGCCGATCAAGACCCTTGCCGCCAGCGGCATCGGCGATTTCCGCTACATCATGCGCTGGAACGAGTTGAACAGCCCGCTGCGCCGCAATGTCACGCAGGACGAGGTGGGCAAGGCCGCGCTGTTCCTGCTGTCCGACCTGGGGTCCGGCACCACCGGCGAGAACCTGCACGTCGATGCCGGCTATCATGTCGTCGGCATGAAGGCGATCGACGCCCCCGACATCGACCTTGTGACCGGCAGGAAAGAGAACGGCCAGTGAGCCTTGCGGCTTTCCTGGCCTTTGCCGGGCTGGTGATCTTTGCCGCAATCTCGCCCGGCCCCGCCGTGCTGATGAGCGCGCGCACCGGGCTGACCGAGGGCTTTCGCACCGGTGTCATGCTGGCGATGGGCATCGGCACCGGCGCGGTGATCTGGGCGCTGGCGGCGATGTTCGGGCTGGGCCTGGTCTTCGCCGCCGCCCCCGCGGCCCTGTGGGCGCTCAAGCTGGGTGGCGCGGCCTATCTGCTGTGGATGGCCTGGCACCTGTGGCGCGATGCCGCCACCCCCTTTGTCACCGAGGACAGCCGGCCCGTTCCCCGCTCGCCCTTCGCGGCGTTCCGGCTGGGGCTGTGGACCAACCTGGCCAACCCGAAGGCGGCGGTGATGTTCTCGTCGATCTTCCTGGGCACGCTGCAGCCGGGCACCCCGATCTGGATGCTGGCCGCCCTTCTGGCGGTGATCTTCACCGCCGAGACGCTGTGGAACAGCCTGGTTGCCCGCATCTTCTCGCTTGACCGGACGCGCGCGAGATATATCAGCCTGAAGACCGTCATCGACCGCACTTTCGGGGGCGCGCTGGCGCTTCTGGGGGTGAAGATCGCCGCCACCTGAAAGGGGAACCCATGTCCGCCGATCGCCTGCCGCATGAAAAGGGCTTTCACGTCAGTTGGGACCAGATCCATCGCGACGCGCGCGCGCTGGCCTGGCGGCTGGACGGCAAGGGGCCGGGCGAAGGCGGGGCGTGGCGCGCGGTGGTCGCCATCACCCGCGGTGGCCTGGTGCCGGCGATGATCGTCGCGCGCGAGCTGGACATCCGGGTGATCGACACCATCAGCGTGCGCTCCTACAGCCACCAGTCGCAAACCGAGGCCCGCGTCATCAAGGCGCCGCAAGCCGACCTGATGGGCGACGGCACCGGCATCCTGGTGGTCGACGACCTGGTCGACAGCGGCAAGACGCTGGAACTGGTGCGCCGGCTGTATCCGGCGGCGCAGTTCGCCACGGTCTATGCCAAGCCGCTGGGCAAGCCGCAGGTCGATACCTACGTGACCGAGGTCAGCCAGGACACCTGGATCTTCTTTCCCTGGGACATGGCGCTGCAATACGTGCAACCCTACCGCGGCGCCGATTGACACCCAAGGCAGGGGGCCTGCCGCCCCCTCTTGCGCGTGCCGCGCAATTCACCCCCGCGGGTATTTTTGCCAAGATGAAGACCTGAGACCTTTGTCTTCATCTTGGCAAAAATACCCTCCGGGGGTGCGGGGGCGGAAAGCCCCCGCCGACGGGTCCACCTGCACACCCACCGCACGCCAACCGCTCGACGGAGTCGACGATGCCCCAGCCCCCGATCACGCCGCTCAATCCCGCCTTCGCCGCCACCGAGCCACCGCCGGTGATGGAAGCCCGCCGCTGGATCGCCGGCAAGAGCTTTTCCGCCGACCGGCCGCTGATCAACGTCAGCCAGGCGGCGCCGGTGGACAGCCCGCCGCTGGCGCTGCGGCAGGCGATTGCCGAGGCCGCGCTGAACGACCCGGCCGCGCATCTGTACGGCCCGGTGCTGGGCCTGCCTGCCCTGCGGGCGGAAATCGCGACGCAATGGTCGGCCGCCTATGGTGGCACCATCCGGGCCGAACAGGTGGCCATCACCCAGGGCTGCAACCAGGCCTTCACCGCCGTCATGGCCACCCTTGCCGGGCCGGGGGATGAGGTGATCCTGCCCACCCCGTGGTATTTCAATCACAAGATGTGGCTGGACATGGCCTCGGTCTCCACGGTGCCGCTGGACAGCGGCGAGACGCTGATCCCCGACGCCAGGGCCGCCGAGGCGCTGATCACGCCCCGCACCCGCGCCATCGTGCTGGTCAGCCCCAACAACCCGGGCGGGGTGGAATATCCGGCCGAAACCCTGGCCGCCTTCCGCGACCTCGCCCGCGCCCATGGCCTGGCGCTGATCGTGGACGAGACTTATCGTGATTTCGACAGCCGGTCGGGGCGGCCGCACGAGTTGTTCGTCGACGAAGGCTGGGACCGCAGCTTCGTCCAGCTTTACAGCTTTTCCAAGGCCTACCGGCTGACCGGGCACCGGGTCGGCGCCATCGTCGCCAGCGAGGCGCGGCTGGCCGAGGTCGAGAAATTCCTCGACACCGTGGCGATCTGCCCCAGCCAGCTGGGCCAGATCGCGGCCCTTTGGGGCATGCGCAACCTGGCCCAATGGGTGGCGGGCGAGCGCGACGAGATCCTGGCCCGCCGCCGCGCGATGACGGACGGATTCCACGCCCTGCCGGGCTGGAAGCTCTTGGGCTGCGGCGCCTATTTCGCCTATGTCGAGCACCCGTTCGACATGGCCAGTGACGCGCTCTGCAAGCGGCTGGTGGAGGACTGCGCGATCCTGATGCTGCCCGGCACCATGTTCCAGCCCGAGGGCAGCGCGGTGGGCCGCCGGCAGATCCGCATCGCCTTTGCCAATGTCGACGCGGCCGGCATCGCCGAGATGTTCCGCCGGCTTGCGGCCTTCCGGCCCTGAGACCCCTGCCCGGCCATCTTGCCCCGCGTCCCCCTTCCCTCTAGACAGGCGGGCAAAGCGGATGCCACAGGCGGACCTCATGGCCAAGACCCCCGACGACGACGCAAAGAAACCCGTCAGCCGCGGCCAGAAAACCGCGGCCTGGGTGTTGACCGGTCTGCTGATCCTGGGCCTGGGCGGCTTTGGCGTCACCAACTTCGGCGGCACCACCACCTCGATCGGCAGCGTTGGCGACGTGACCCTGACCATCGACGATTACGCCCGTGCCGTGCAGCAGGAGACTGCCGCCTTCTCGGCACAGGTCGGCGCCCAGATCGGCATCGCCGAAGCGCTGTCCTTCGGGCTTGACCGCCAGGCCCTGCAGGGACTGGTCACCCGCGCCGCCCTGGACGATGCGGCCGGCAAGCTGGGGCTTTCGGTCGGCGACCAGACCGTCGCGGCGGAGGTCATGAAGATCAAGGCCTTCCAGGGCACCTCGGGGTTTGACCGCGAAGCCTACCGTCAAATCCTGCAACGTGAGGGTCTGACCGAAATCGAATATGAGAACAGCATTCGTGCCGAAACCGCCCGCACGCTGCTGCAAGGCGCCGTTTCTGGCGGCTTCGTCGCCCCGGCAGCGGTCACCGACGCCTTCTACAAATGGGTCGCCGAACGCCGCGGCTTTGCGATGATCCGGCTGAGCGAGGCCAGCCTCGCCACCCCGATCCCGGCCCCGACCGACGACGAGCTGAAAGCGCATTACGATACCAACATCGCTGAGTTCACCAAGGCCGAGGCCAAGCGCATCGCCTATGCCGCGCTGCTGCCCGAGATGATCGCCAAGGACCAGCCGGTGGACGAAGCCGCCGTGCGTCAGCTTTACGACGAGCGCATCACCGAATTCGTGGTGCCCGAACGCCGGCTGGTCGAGCGGCTGGTGTTTCCGGACCAGGCCACCGCAGACGCCGCCAAGGCCCGGGCCGAGGCCGGCACGCCATTCGACACGCTGGTCATCGAACGTGGCCTGACACTGGACGCCGTCGATCTGGGAGACGTCTCCAAGGCCGATCTCGGGGCGGCCGGCGAAGCGGTGTTCGCCGCCGCCGAAGGCAGCATAGTGGCCGCGGACAGCGATCTTGGGCCGGCGCTGTTCCGCGTCAACGGCATCCTCGCCGGCGAGGAGACCAGTTTCGAGGCGGCCAGGGAGGGCCTGTCGGAAGAGCTGCGCATGGACGCCGCGCGGCGAGCGATCTCGGACCGGATCGAGGCGATCGACGATCTTCTCGCGGGCGGCGCCTCGCTGGAGGACCTCGCCCGCGAGATGGGCATGGAGTTTTCCACCCTGGACCATGTCATCGGCCAGCAGGGTGCTGCGCCGCTGGAGGGGTATCAGGCCTTCCGCAACGCAGCCGATGCGGTGAAGCAAGGCGATTTCTCCGAGGCGGTGGTGCTGGAAGACGGCGGCGTGGTGGCAATGGAATTCGTCGAGACGGTGCCGGCGGCACCGATCCCCTTCGATGAGGCGAAAGAGAAAGTCGCCGAAAGCTGGCACACGGCGGCGTTGAAAGCCGCGCTGGCCACGCAGGCGGCGGCCTTCAAGGCCGCGGTCGAGGGCGGCGCCGACATCGGCAGCCTTGGTCTGGTGGACCGCACGCCCGAGATCGCCCGCGACGGCTTTGTCGAAGCGGCGCCGCAGAGCTTGCTGCCGGCCATCTTCACGATGGCCGAGGGTGAGGTCCGGGTGATCGAGGAGGGCGATTTCGTCGCCCTCGTCCAGCTGGAAAAGGTGATGCCCGCCGCGACCGAGGGCGACGAGGCCAAGGCCCTTCGCGCGGCTCTGGAGGCCCAGATCCAGCAGGCGATCTCGGACGACGCCTTCAACGCCTTTGCCACCGCGGTCTTGGCCGAGGCCGGCATCCGGCTGGACCAGGCCGCCATCAACGCCGTGAACGCGAGACTGCAATGACCATGCTCCCCGCCTTCGAGGCCTTCGAAAAGGGTTGGGCCGAAGGCAGGAACCAGCTGGTCTGGACCCGGCTTGCCGCCGACCTGGACACCCCGGTCAGCCTGATGCTGAAACTCGGGGACGCCCGGGCTGACACCTTCATGCTGGAATCGGTCACCGGCGGCGAGGTGCGCGGCCGCTATTCGATCGTCGGCATGAAGCCGGACCTGATCTGGCGCTGCCGCGGCGCGGTCAGCGAGATCAACCGCGAGGCCCGCTTCGACCCGGCGGCCTTCCGGCCGCTGGAGGGCGCACCGCTGGACACGCTGCGCGCGTTGATCGCGGAAAGCCGGATCGAGATGCCAGAGGGGCTGCCGGCGGTCTCGGCCGGCCTGTTCGGGTATCTCGGCTATGACATGATCCGGCTGGTGGAACACCTGCCGGACGTGAACCCCGATCCCATCGGCCTGCCCGATGCGGTGCTGATGCGGCCTTCGGTCATTGCGGTGCTGGACGGGGTCAAGGGCGACGTGACGCTGGTGGCACCTGCCTGGGCGGGATCGGGGCTTTCGGCGCGGGCGGCCTATGCCCAGGCGGCCGAGCGGGTGATGGACGCGCTGCGCGACCTCGACCGCGCGCCGGCCGGCGCGATGCGCGACCTGGGCGAGGCGGCCAAGGTCGGAAACCTGCGGTCGAACTTCAGCCATGACGGCTACAAGGCCGCGGTCGAGAAGGCCAAGGACTACATCCGCGCCGGCGACATCTTCCAGGTGGTGCCCAGCCAGCGCTGGGCGATGGATTTCGCGCTGCCGCCCTTTGCGCTGTATCGCAGCCTGCGACGCACCAACCCCTCGCCCTTCATGTTCTTCTTCAATTTCGGCGGCTTCCAGGTGGTGGGCGCCAGCCCGGAAATCCTGGTGCGGCTGCGCGACGGGCAGGTGACGATCCGCCCCATCGCCGGCACCCGCAAGCGCGGCGCAACCGAGGACGAGGATCGCGCGCTCGAGGCCGACCTGCTGGCCGACCAGAAGGAACGGGCCGAACACCTGATGCTGTTGGACCTCGGTCGCAACGACGTGGGCCGGGTCGCCAGGGTAGGCACGGTGCGGCCGACCGAGAAGTTCATCATCGAGCGCTACAGCCACGTCATGCACATCGTGTCGAACGTGGTGGGCGAGATCCGCGACGGCGAGGACGCGCTGTCGGCGCTGCTGGCGGGGCTGCCGGCGGGCACCGTGTCAGGGGCGCCCAAGGTGCGGGCGATGCAGATCATCGACGAGCTGGAGCCGGAAAAGCGTGGCGTCTATGGCGGCGGCGTGGGCTATTTCGCGGCCAATGGCGAGATGGATTTCTGCATCGCGCTGCGCACCGCGGTGCTGAAGGACGAGACGCTGTATATCCAGGCCGGGGGCGGCGTGGTCTATGACAGCGACCCGGAAGCCGAGTACCAGGAATCCGTCAACAAATCCAACGCCCTGCGCCGCGCGGCAGAAGACGCGGGACGGTTCGCGCAGCGCAGCAACGGCTGACAGCGGGAATCCGGCGGAGCGGCCGCAAGAGGCGGCCGCAAGCTTGCATCTCGCCTCTGCGCGCAAGCGCGCAACCGGCTCGGAGCCCCGGCCCCGGCGCGACGCTTGTTCTGCGGCGGCGCTTCCGGCATTGGCCGCGGATGCCTCCGGCGGGGGTATTTCAGCCAAGATGAAATCCATGCCCTTCATCTTGGCACAAATACCCCGGGGGTGCGGGGGCTGGCCCCCGCCGTCGAGGAGGAGCGGGAACCGCAACGACGAGGCAAATGACTTGCGGCGCATGCCGCGCCTTTGGATCCCCGGTGGCGGTCAGGCTTCGGCCAGGCTGTGGGCGGTGCGGATCACCCGTTCGCAGTAGGCCGCCAGTTCCTTGCGGCCGGGGAAGGCATCGACCGGAACCGGCGGGTGGTAGATCACCTCGACCCGGCCGTGCCGGGGGGCCGCAAGCGCCGCCAGCAGGTGCGGGGCAAAGCCCATGTCGCCCCACCAGCCATAGTGACGCGGGTCCTCGCCCGGCGGGGCATGGTAGATCACCGTCACCGGCTGGATGTGCATCACCCGATCCAGCCCGTGGGTGTAGAAGGCCTGGAACAGCGTCGACTTGAAGGGCAGCACTCGGATCGCATCGGTGCTGGTTCCTTCGGGAAAGAACAACAGCTGGTGGCCCGCCCGCAGACGGTCTTCGAACACCTGCTGCTGCTGCTTGGCCTCGGCCCCCTTGCGCGCGATGAACACCGTCCCGGTTGCCCGCGCCAGCCAGCCGATCGCCGGCCAGTCCGCCACCTCGGCCTTGGCGACGAAGTAGATGCGCTGGCTGGCGTTCAGGGTAAAGATGTCCAGCCAGGACGAGTGGTTGGCCACCACCGCCCCTTTCTCGTGCATCGGCTCGCCGCGCACGTCGCGACGCAGCCCGAGGATGACAAAGGCCGACCGGCAGACGAACTGGGTGATCCAGGGCGTCCAGGGCCGGGCCGGGCCGAACAGCGGCGCCTCGACCAGCCGCACCAGCAGCAGCAGCCCGAGACAGCCGAAGGTGACCAGACCCAGCACCGCACCTTTCCAGACCACCCGCAGCCAACCCGCCGGTCCGATTCGTAGCGGCGGGACCGGGGCGTTCATCCAGTCGGTGTTCACGCCGGACCCTTCTTGCGGATGTAGAAGTCGCGGTGCTTGGCCGACATCCGGCCGGTGTCCATGACCAGGCAGACATCGGTGGTGTTGAACGGAAGGTCGAGGAAGGCGCCGTCGCCGACGAAGCCGCCAAGCCGCAGGTAGGCCTTGATCAGCGCCGGCATCGCCGCCATGGCCGCCTTGCGGTCCAGCTGGTCGGCCGGCACAAGGTCCATCGCGACCCGCCCCGGTGGCCGCGCGACGACGCGCATATCGGGCGGCGCCAGATGGTGGTGGTAAAGCCAGGCCAGTTGCGGGGCAAGCGCCGCGACGTCGGTGCCGTGGAACGAGGCCACGCCGAACAGCACCTCGATGCCGCGTTCCAGCACGTATTCGGCCAGCCCGTTCCACAGGTGGAACATCCCGGTTCCGCCGCGGTGGTCGGGGTGAACGCAGGACCGGCCCAGTTCGACCAGCCGCCGGCCAGAGGCCCGCAGCGGCCCAAGATCATATTCGGCCTCGGAATAGTAGCGCCCCCCTGCCCCGACCCGATCCGACGGCAGCAGCCGGTAGGCCCCGACCACGTGGTCGCCGCTGGCCGGGTCCACCCGGCGGTCGATCAGCAAGAGATGGTCGAACAGCGGGTCGAATTCGTCGCGCTCAAGGCCCTGGTCGTGGTCCACCAGCGGCCCGTCCGCCCCCAACTCCTGCACGAAGACCCGGTAGCGCAGGCGCTGCGCCGCGCGCAGGTCTGCCGCGTCGGTTGCAAGGCGCTGAAGATAGATCGGGTCGTCGGAGAGCATTGGTGTTCCGCAGGACGGCCGCTCAGGACTTAGACAGGCCGGGGCCGCAATGCAACCGTCGCCCTGGTCTTGCCTGCAGCCGACTGGAGCCAGACTGCAGCCAGTTTGGGGGCGTTGCAGGCGTGCGCCCATCTAAGGTTGCATTCGCGAACGGAATGCCCACTATGCGTGTCCGGCGTCGAAATCAAGGCGAAGCTCCACATGCCTGCTGTCGATCACAATCTTCCCGGCATGTTCGAAATTCACCGTCACGCGCCCGCCGATGTTCGACTGAACCTGACCAAGGCCCCAATCGGGCCGGTTGGGGTGGCGCACGAACATGCCTGGCTGCAAAAGCGAGTTCATCGAATCGTTCCCTGACAGAGGCCTCCAAGACATGCAGGACAAACCCGACCTGGCCGCGCTGATCGGCTCGCGCATCTGCCATGACCTTATCAGCCCGATCGGGGCCATCGGCAACGGCGTAGAGCTTCTGATGATGGACCGCAGTGCCGCGGCCAGCCCGGAACTTGCGCTGATCGCCGAAAGCGTGGCCAATGCCAACGCCCGGATCCGGTATTTCCGCGTCGCCTTCGGGTCGGCCGCCGGCGACCAGCGCATCGCCCGGGGCGAGGTGGTGTCGATCCTGAACGACATGACCCGGGGCGGCCGGCTGACGGTGGACTGGCAAAGCCCCAGCGAGTTGTCACGGCGCGAGGTCAAGCTGGCGTTCCTGCTGCTGCAATGTCTGGAATCGGCGATGGCCTATGGCGGCAAGGTGCGGATCGAGCGCGGCGACACCGGATGGCTGATGCAGGCCGAGGCGGCGCGGCTGAAGATCGACCCGGCGCTGTGGGAGATTCTGACCGAGCGCCATCCCCCGGCCGAGATCGGCGCGGCGCAGGTGCATTTCGCCCTGGTGCCGGAAGAGCTGCACAGCCAAAGCCGCCGGCTGGTGGCCGAACTGAAGGAAACCGCCATCCGCCTCAGCTTCTAGCGCCGCCGGCAGGCGGCTGCACTCGGCGCGTCCGGACCATCTGGCCGGTCGCGCCGGGCACCTGCCCTTGCCAGGTTTCTCGCCCGATCAGACATCTCATGCAGATTCCGTCTTTACACCTGACAATTTCTGTCGGAATAAAGACCGCAAGAGCCAGCCCGGCGGTTCGTTGCGTGTCTGGGCAAGCCAGCCTGTCAAAGCGATCCCAAGGGAAAGACGGATGACATGCCGGAACGAAGCCTGCCCGCTGCGGGGCCAGGGGGCACCGCGATGACCACCCCCGCTACCCTTGGCACCGACCTGGCGCCAGCGCCGGGCACTCCGCCCTGCCACGATGCCCAGGACCTGACCCGGGGCGGCGCCACGGCGATGATCGTGCTGAACCGGCAGCACTACACCCTGCGGATCACCCGGCAGGGCAAGCTGATCCTCACCAAATGACCGGAGCGACCATGCGCCTGACCGCCCTTCTTCTGTCTTCCGCGCTGGCAAGCCCCGCGCTGGCCGCCGACCCCGCCGCCGTGCTGGACACCTATGCCGACATCGCCGAGGCCGCCTATGGCGACAGCCTGACGACCGCGCAGGCGCTGCAGGCGGCCGTCGCGGCGCTGGTCGCGGCGCCGTCGGACGCAACCCTGCAGGCCGCCCGCGCCGCCTGGGTCGCCGCCCGCGTGCCCTACCAGCAGACCGAGGTCTTCCGCTTCGGCAACCCGATCGTGGACGATTGGGAGGGCCGGGTGAACGCCTGGCCGCTGGACGAGGGCCTGATCGACTATGTCGCCGCAGGCACCGCAACCAACGAGGAAAACCCGCAGGCCGGGCTGAACGTCATCGCCCATCCGACCTTCACCCTCTCGGGCCGGCAGATCGACGCCACCGTCCTCACCCCGGCGCTGATCGCAAAGACCCTGCACGAGGCCGACGGGATCGAGGCCAATGTCGCCAGCGGCTACCATGCCATCGAGTTCCTGCTCTGGGGCCAGGATCTGAACGGCACCGGGCCGGGGGCGGGCGCGCGGCCCCATACGGATTTCCTGCAGGGCGCGGATTGCACCGGCGGCAGTTGCGACCGCCGGGCGACCTATCTGGTGGCGGCGACCGATCTGCTGGTGGCCGATCTGGACTACATGGCAGGGCAATGGGCCGAGGGCGGGGCCGCGCGGGCGGCGGTGGCGGCGGACCCCGAGGCCGGTCTGATGGCGATCCTGACCGGGATGGGCAGCCTGTCCTATGGCGAGCAGGCGGGCGAGCGGATGAAGCTGGGGCTGATGCTGAACGACCCCGAGGAAGAGCATGACTGCTTTTCCGACAACACCCACATGAGCCATTTCTATGATGGCCTGGGCATCCGCAACGTCTATCTCGGGGCTTACAACCGGGTGGACGGGTCGGTTGTCGCGGGACCGTCGCTGTCGAACCTGGTGGCTGCAAGCGACGCCGGGGTTGATGCGCAGCTCAGGACGGAACTGGATGCCTCGGTCGGGGCCTTGCAGGCCATCGTGACGGCGGCCGAGGGCGGTATGGCCTATGACCAGATGCTGGCGCCGGGCAATGCCACGGGCGAAGCGCTGATCCTGGCGGCCGTCGATGCGCTGGTGACCCAGACCAGGTCGATCGAGCGGGCCGTGACCGCGCTGGGCCTGTCGAAGCTCAAGTTCGAAGGCTCGGACAGCCTGGACAACCCCAACGCCGTCTTCCAGTGAGGCTGGTGGCATGAGGTTTCACCCGGTTCTGCCGCTGCTCTTGCTGATCGCCGGCCCGGTGCTGGCGCAGGCGCTGGACGACCCGCATCTGGCGGTGCTGCCGCGCACCAAGGCCGAGGCGGCGAAGGTGGCCGCCGTGCTGGCCGCGCCAACCGGTTTCGCCGCACCCGAGGCCTTCGAGGCAAAGTCCGCCGGGGCGGCGACGGTGCGCGACACCGGCACGGCGGATGCCTTCAGCCAGTTCTCGGCCAACATGCCGTTCGAAGACGAGATGCGCTTCAAGCTGGGCAATGCGCTGTTTCGCAAGACCTGGGTGGCGGCGCCGGCTTCGACCAAGGCCTCCGACGGGCTGGGTCCGCTGTACAACGCGCGGGCCTGCCAGGATTGCCACCTCAAGGACGGCCGGGGGCATGTGCCCGAGGGGCCGGACGACAGCCGGGTGTCGATGTTCCTGCGCCTGTCGGTGCCCGGCGGGCCTGTGCCAGATGGCATTGTCGAATGGCGGACGACCCGACCCGAGCCGACCTATGGCGGCCAGTTGCAGGACCTGGCGGCGCCGGGCCATGCGGCCGAGGGCCGGATGGAGATTTCCTACGACGAAGTGCCGGTGAGGCTGGCTGACGGAACCGTCGTTCCCTTGCGTGCGCCGTCCTATGCAGTGGGCGACCCGGCCTTCGGCGCTCTGGCGGCGGGGGCGATGCTGTCGCCGCGGGTGGCGCCGCAGATGATCGGGCTGGGGCTGCTGGAGGCGATCCCCGCGGGCGACATCCTGACGCTGGCCGACCCGGAGGATGCCAACGCCGACGGCATCTCGGGCCGGGCGCAGATCGTGCCCTCGGTGGAATTCGGCGCGCCGATGCTGGGGCGGTTCGGCTGGAAGGCCGGCGCGCCGACGGTCAAGGAACAATCGGCGGGGGCGTTCGCAGGCGACATGGGGCTATCCAGCCCGCTGCACCCCGACCCCTGGGGCGATTGCTCGACGGTGCAGGCCGGTTGCCGCGCCGCCCCGCATGGGCAAGAGGCAGGGCAGCGCGACGGGCTGGAGGTGGATGGCGAAAGCCTTGAGCTTGTCACCTTCTACAGCCGCAATCTGGGCGTGCCGGAGCGGCGCGGCGTGGACGACCCGGCAGTGCTGCGCGGCAAGGCGGTGTTCCATGATCTGGGCTGCGCCGGCTGCCATGTGCCGAAGTTCGTCACCCATCGGCTGGACGGCCAGCCCGAGCAAAGCTTCCAGCTGATCTGGCCCTACACCGACCTGCTCTTGCACGACATGGGGCCGGGGCTGGCCGATGGCCGCCCCGAAGGCCGCGCCTCGGGAACCGAATGGAAGACGCCGCCGCTCTGGGGCATCGGCTTGACGGCGCAGGTCAGCGGCCATACCCAGTTCCTGCACGACGGCCGCGCCCGCAGCCTGACCGAGGCCATCCTCTGGCATGGCGGCGAAGCCCAGGACGCGCGGGACGGCTTTGTCGGGCTCTCCGCCCAGGACCGCGCCGCGATCCTGGCTTTCCTGGAAAGTCTGTAGGCCATGCCCCGCCCCCCCGTCCTGCTTGCGCTGATGGCCGCCCTGGCCCTGGCCGCCCCGGCCCGTGCCGACTACCCCGAAGCGATCCGCGACGTGATCCTGCCCGGATACGCCGCCTTCGCCGAGGCCGCTGCCGCGCTGGACACGGCCGCCCAGGCGTCCTGCGAGGCGCAGGCGCTGGAACCGGCCTTCCACACCGCGTTCGATGCCTGGATGGCGGTGGCACCCCTGCGCATCGGCCCGGCCGAGGAAGACGGCCGCGCGCTGGCGATCCTGTTCTGGCCCGATCCGAAGGGGTTGGGGGCCAAGGCCCAGGCGGCCCTGCTGGCGGGCGAACCGGCGGCGCTGACGCCCGAGGGGCTGGCACAGGCCTCGGTCGCGGCGCGCGGTCTGTTGGGGCTGGAACGGCTGCTGTGGCCCGCCGAGCCGCTGCCCGCCGACCCCTGCCCGCTGGTCCGTGCCACGGCGGCCGACCTGGCGCGGATGGCGGCGGACTTGCGCGACGGCTGGCAAGGCGACACCGGCTTTGCTCAGGCGATGCTGAGCGCGGGCACCGAAGGGAACGCGGAATTCCTCAGCGGCCCCGAGGTGCGTCAGGCGATCTTCACCCTGATCCACGCAGGGCTGGAGCAGATCGCCGACCAGCAGTTGGGCCGCCCGCTGGGCAGCTTCGACAAGCCGCGCCCCGAACTGGCGCAGGCCCGCGCCTCGGGCCGGTCTTTGAGCAACGTGGTGCTGGAGTTGCAGGGCCTGCGGGCGCTGACCGAAAGCCTGACGCCCGACGCGCCGCTGACGCTGGCCGCTTTCGACCATGCGCTTGGTCTGGCCGAGGCCTTGGCGGACCCGGTCTTCGCCGGGGTGGCCACGCCGGGCGGGCGGTTGAAGGTGGAAATCCTGCAGCAGGCGGTGCGCGCGCTGCGCGACACGGCGGCGGTGGAACTGGCGCGCGAGTTGGACGTGGACCTGGGCTTCAACGCGGCGGACGGAGACTGACCGCATGACCAGCCGCCGCGCCTTTCTGGCCGGCCTTGCCGCCGCGGCCGTGCCGAAACCGGGGTGGGCGGCAGCCGGCAGCCCGGCCTTCCTGGCCGCCGGCAAGCGCGGCGAAGCGCATGAGTTGTGCGGGCTTTCCGCTACGGGCGGGATCGTCTTCCGCCAGCCGCTGCCCGCCCGCGGCCACGCCGCGGCGGCACATCCGCTGCGGGCCGAAGCCGTGGCCTTTGCCCGCCGCCCGGGGGTGTTCGCGCTGGTGCTGGACTGCGCCACGGGTGCGGTGCGCCACCGGATGACCCCGCCCGAGGGCCGCCAGTTCAACGGCCACGGCGTGTTTTCCGCCGATGGCGCGGTGCTGATGACCTCGGAAGTGGTGGCCGAAGGGTCGGCGGGGCGGATCGGGCTGTGGGATGGCGCGACCTATGCCCGGATCGGCGAATGGGACAGCGGCGGGATCGGGCCGCATGACATGAAGCGGCTGGCCGATGGCAGGTTGATTGTGGCCAATGGCGGCATCAAGACCGATCCGGGCGACCGGACCAAGCTCAATCTGAAGGCAATGCGACCGAACCTGACGCTGTTGTCGCAGGAGGGCGCGGTGCTGGACCGGGAGGAACTGGCGCCGGAGATGCACCGGAACTCGATCCGCCATCTGGCGCTGGTCGGTGAGGGCGTGGCCTTCGCGATGCAATGGGAAGGCGACCCGGCCGAGCCGGTGCCGCAACTGGGGCTGTGGACGCCCGGCAGCGCGCCGCGCCTGTGCCCGCCGCTCGAGGCGGAGATGTTCGCGATGCAGGGCTATGCCGGGTCGATTGCGGCCACGCAGGATGCCCTTGCGATCACCTCGCCCAGGGGCGGCGTGGTGATGCTGTTCGGACTGGACGGCACGCCGCTGGCAACGCACCGCCGCGCCGATGTCTGCGGAATTGCGTCGGCGGGCGACGGCTTTCTCGCCAGCGATGGCGCCGGGGCTTTGCTGCGGGTGACGGTCGAAGGGATCGCGCCGCTGGCCCAGGGCGGGCCGCAGTGGGACAACCACCTGGTGGCGCTGGGGTCGTAAGGCGATTTCCGAAGTCGGAAATCGTGCACGGAATTCGACTTCGAATTCCGGTCCCGGGGCTTCAGCGTTCGCCTCTTCGATAGGGCTGCATCAGCGCCTCGGGCACGCGGGCGCGGCGGGCGACCAGCACCAGCGCCAGGATCGACAGCACATAGGGCGCCATCAGGAACAGCTGGTAGGGCACGCCCTCGACGGTGGTCTGTAGCCGCAGCTGGAAAGCGTCGAACAGGGCGAAGAGAAGCGCGCCCAGAAGCGCCTTGCCGGGCCGCCACGAGGCGAAGACCACCAGCGCGATGCAGATCCAGCCGCGGCCCTGCACCATGGTCGGGAAGAAGCTGTTGAAGGCCGCCAGCGTGAGGAAAGCCCCGCCCAGCGCCATCAGCGCCGAGCCCGCCATCACCGCGCCGATGCGGATGGCCACCGGGTTCAGACCCTGCGCCTCGACCGCATGCGGGTTCTCGCCGGTCATCCGCAGCGCCAGTCCCAGCGGCGTGCGGGCCAGCACCCAGGCGGTGACGGCGACCAGCAGCAGGGCAAGGTAGGTGGGGGCGGTCTGGCTGAAGACGGCCTCGCCCAGGAAGGGCAGGTCCGACAGGCCGGGGATGTGCAGCGGCTGGAACGGCTCGATCGTGGGCGGCAGGTCGCCGACCTGCACCCAGAGGCGATAGAGGTAATAGGACAGCGAGGCGCCGAAGAGCGTGATCCCGAGGCCCGAGACGTGCTGCGACAGGCCCAGGACCACGGTCAGGACGGCGTGCAGAAGGCCCAGCAGCAGCCCGGCCAGCGCCGCCACCAGAAGGCCGGTCCAGAGGTCGCCGCCCCAGTAGACGGTCAGCCAGCCTGCCATGGCGCCCATGGTCATGATCCCCTCGATCCCGAGGTTCAGCACGCCCGCGCGTTCGCAGACCAGCGCGCCGAGGACGCCGAAGATCAGCGGCGTGGCGATGCGCAGGACGGCGGCCCAGAGGCTGGCGTTCAAGAGGATGTCGAAGGCCTCGGTCATCGGCGCAGCCTGTATGTGGTGAAGAGAAGGGCCGTCAGCATGGCCAGCAGCGAGACCGACATGATGACGTCGGCAATGAACGAGGGCACGCCGGTGGCACGGCTCATCGCATCGGCGCCGACGAAGACGGTGGCGACAAAGACCGCCGCCGCGACGACCCCCATCGGGTGCAGCGCGGCCAGCATGGCGACGACGATGCCGGCATAGCCGAAGCCAGGGGACATCGTGGTGGTGACCTTGCCGGCGGGGCCCAGCACTTCCACGGCGCCGGCCAGACCGGCCAGGCCGCCCGACAGGAGGGCGACCTTGACCAGCGTGGCGGTCAGCGGCACCCCGGCGAAGGCGGCGGCGCGGGGGTTCAGGCCGGCGGCGCGGGTCTCGGCGCCGAAGACGGTGCGCGACTGCACCAGCCAGACCAGCGCCGCGACCGCCAGCGCCAGGATCAGGCCGATGTGCAGGCGCGACCGCGGCACCAGGTCGGGCAGCCGCAGGTCGGCCGCGACCGGCACCGATTGCGGCCAGCCGAAGGCCATCGGGTCCCTGAGCGGGCCTTCCACCATCAGTCCGACGAACAGGATCACGATGAAGTTCAAAAGCAGAGTCGTCACCACCTCGTCGACGCCGAAGCGCAGCCGCATCAGCGCCGGGCCGACCAGCAGGGCGGCACCCCCGGCCATGCTGGCCAGCATCACCAGCGCGATGGCCAGCGGCGCGGGCAGGCCCGACAGCAGGCTGTGGCCCAGGCCCGCCGCGACCAGCGCGCCGATGTAGAACTGCCCTTCGGCGCCGATGTTCCACAGCCGGGCGCGAAAGGCCACGGCAGCAGCGAGGCCGGTGAAGATCAGCGGGACCGCGCGGGTCAGCGTCTCGGTGACGGCGAGGCGCGAGCCGAAGGCGCCGCGCAGCATCTCGGCATAGGCGGCGGCGGGGTTGACGCCGGCCATGGCGATCAGCCCGGCGCAAAGCGCCAGCGCCACGGCGATGGCCGCAAAGGGGGCGATCAGCAGGGCGGTCAGCGAGATGTCCTCGCGCCGTTCAACCCGCATGGCGCGTCTCCCAGATTCCGGCCATCATCAGGCCCAGCGTGCGGGCATCGGCCGCTTCGGCGGTGACCGGGGCGGAAAGCCGGCCCTTGACGATGGCCTGGATGCGGTCGGACAGGCCGACGGCCTCCTCAAGGTCTTCCGAGACCAGCAGGATCGCCGCGCCCTCGGCCCTTGCGGCCAGAAGTTCGGCATGGACGGCGGCGATGGCGCCTTCGTCCAGGCCGCGGGTGGGCTGGTTGGCCAAGAGGAAGCGCGGGCGGGCGGCAATGTTGCGGCCCAGGATCAGCTTTTGCATGTTGCCCCCCGACAGCAGGCGGGTGCGGGTGTCCGGCCCCGCGCCGCGGATGTCGAAACGGCGGATCAACTCGGCGGCAAAGCTGCGGGCGGCGGCGCGGCGCACGAAGCCGCGGGTCGAGAAGGCGGGCTCGCGCAGGCGTTCCAGCACGGCGTTTTCCCAGACCGTCAGGTCGCCCACCGTGCCCTCGGCATGGCGGTCTTCGGGGATGCGCCCAAGGCCCAGTTGCACCGCCTGCCTCGGGGTCAGGCGGGTGATGTCGCGGCCGTCAAAGGTGAGCGTGCCGGCTAAGGGTCTGGCTAGGCCCGAAAGGACACGGCCCAGGGTGGCCTGGCCGTTGCCGGAGACGCCGACGATGCCCAGGATCTCGCCCTGGGCGACGTCGAAGTCGATGGCGTCGAGGGGCGTGCCGTGGCCTTCGCGAACGGTCAGGCCACGGGCGACCAGCACCGGCGCGCCGACGGGATGGGCGGCGCGCCGGGGCCGGGTGACGCTGCGGCCGACCATCAGTTCGGCCAGTTCGGCCGGGCTGGTGTCAGCGGTGCGCCGTTCGGCCACGACGCGGCCGCCACGCAGCACGGTGACGCGGTCCGAGGCCGCCATCACCTCGTGCAGCTTGTGGCTGATGAAGATGATCGACAGGCCGGTCGCGGTCATCCCGCGCAGGATGCGGAACAGTTGTTCGGCTTCGGGCGCGGCAAGGACGGCGGTGGGTTCGTCCAGGATCAGGATGCGGGCGTTGCGATACAGCGCCTTGAGGATTTCCACCCTTTGCCGTTCGCCCACCGACAGGTCGGCCACCCGCGCGTCGGGGTCGACCGGCAGGCCGAAGGTCTCGGACAAGTTGCGGATGCGGGCCTTGGCCTCGGCGCGGCGGCTGTCGAGCCGCAAGAGCGGTTCGGTGCCGAGGGTGATGTTTTCCGTCACCGTCAGGTTGCCGGCCAGGGTGAAGTGCTGGTGCACCATGCCGACGCCGGCGGCGATGGCGGCGCGGGGCTGACCGGGCGGCAGCGGGCGGCCATGCACCCGCACCTCGCCGGCGTCGGCGGCGTAGTGGCCGAAGAGGATGTTCATCAGCGTGGTCTTGCCGGCGCCGTTCTCGCCCAGGAGGGCGAGGATTTCGCCCTGGCGCAGGCGCAGCGAAATGGCGTCGTTGGCGGTCAGCGCCCCGAACCGCTTGGTGATGCCGTCAAGTTCCAGGATCGGCTCGGTCATGGGTGGCCTGCGATGGGGTATGGGTAGCCGACGGGGGGTTGGCTGGCCCGCAGGCGGGCGCCGAGGTCCAGAAGCGCGCGGTCGCTGCCGATGGGGGCCATGAGCTGGATGCCAAGGGGGCGGCCTGCGGTGTCGGTGCCGAACGGCAGGGCGAGGGCCGGGCAGCCCGAGACGTTGGCCAGGGCGGCGTTGGGGGCGGCGGCGTACATCGCGGTGAAATGAGCGTCGGGATCGCGGGCGGTGAAATCGAAGGCGTCGGGGGCCGGCGGGGGGCCGGAGAGGACGGGCATCAAGAGCGCGTCGGTGTCTGAAAAGACTTTCCAGGTATCGTGGGCGATCCGGGCGAGGTCGCGGCTGGCGGCAAACAGTGCGGGAGCGGGCATCGCGGCGCCTTCGGCAGCGATGGCGGCGACAAGGGGCGAAAGGTCGGGCTCGGCGAGGCCGAGGGCGGCGGTCCACTCGGCCAGCGAGGCGGTGAGGATGCAGCGCGCCACGGCGCCGGCGCGCAGGCCGAGGATGTCGGGCGCGGGGATCTCGGTGACGATGCAGCCGAGATCGGCCAGTGCTAGGGCGGCGGTGCGGGCGGCAGCGGCCTGTTCGGGGCCGGTGCGGGAGGGGATGGCGATCGATATGCGAACGGAGGTTCGGAAATGCAGGTCGGCGGGGTCGGCGGTGGGGCCATGGGCCGTGCCGGAGGCGGCGTCGAAGGCGGTGGCGACGTCGCGGACGGAGCGGGCGAGGACCAGTTCCGAGGCGAGGCCCATCAGGTGATTGCCGAAGTCGGGGCCTTGCGGGATGGCGCCTCGGGACGGTTTCAGCCCGACCAGCCCGCAGGCGGCGGCAGGCACGCGGATGGACCCGGCGGCGTCGGTGGCGTGGGCGATGGCGACGATACCGGCGGCAACGGCTGCTGCGGCGCCGCCGGAGGAGCCGCCGGGCGACAGGGCCGGGTCGAAGGGGTTGCGGGCGGGGCCGGAGGTGAGGGCAAGGCCGAATTCCGGCACCGTGGTCAGGCCGAAGGGCACAAGGCCCGCGCGGCGGAAGCGGTTGAAAAGCGTGCTGTCTTCGCCGGGGACGGCGCGGCGGCGCAGGGCGGCGTTGCCGGCCGCGACGGGCAGGCCGGCGGCGGCCGAGCCGAGGTCCTTGCCGAGGAACGGCACGCCGGCGAAAGGCCCCTGCCCCGGCCGCGCGGCGGCAGCGCCGGCGCGGCCAAGGTCGGGGTCCAGCAGGCAGACCGCGCCCAGGCTGGCGCGGTCTTCTGCGGCCCTGAGCGCGGCCTCCATCACCTGCGCCGGGCTGACCCGGCCTGCAGCGATGGCCTCCGCAAGCGAGGTGGCGTCCTGCACCGTCAGGCGGGCTCGTTCGCGTCGATCGGCACCTCGAAGGTGCCGGCGGCGATGGCGGCCTTCTTCTCCTCCATCGCCGGGACGGCATCGGCCGGAACCTCTTCGGCGACGAAGATCAGCTCGTTGCCGCCGTATTTCATGAACGAGTATTCAGTATAGTCCCGGCCAACCGGCTTGCCCGCCGCGATGTCGGCGACGATGGCCTCGACGGTGGGGCGGTAGTTCCAGATCGCGTTGGCGAAGACGGTGCCGGGGTAGCGCGGGGTGTAGTCGATCAGCGAGCCGATGGCCTTGACGCCGCGTTCCTGCGCGCCATCGGCGGTGCCGATGCGTTCGCCGAAGAGGATGTCGGCGCCGCCGTCGATCTGGGCCACCGCCGCCTCTTTCGCCTTGGCCGGGTCGAACCAGGCGCCGATGAAGCCGTTGAGGAATTTCGCGTCCGGGTTCACCTCTTTCACGCCCATCCGGTAGGCGTTGATCAGCAGGTTCACCTCGGGGATCGGGTAGCCGCCGACCGAGCCGAAGGTGCCGGTCTTCGACATCTTGCCGGCCAGCATGCCGGCCAGATAGGCGGCCTCGTGGTTGCGGGTGCCGAAGACGCCGAAGTTGTCGCCGGACGGCCCGCCGGACGAGCCCATCAGGAAGGCGGTGTCCGGGTAGTCGGCGGCGACGGCGCGGGCCTCGTCTTCCACGGCGTAGGATTCACCCCAGACAAGCTGGGCCCCGCCTTCGGCGTATTCGCGCATGGCGCGGGCATAGTCGGTGGCGGCGACGCCTTCGGAGAAGTCGTAGGTGATCAGCCCGTCGGCGGCGGCGGCCTGCATGGCGGAATGGATGCGCGAGTTCCAGGCGTTCTCCACCGGCGAGGCGTGCACGCCGGCGACCTTGATCGCGGTCTGCGCCTGGGCGCGGCGCAGGTAGGCGGGCAGCGCCAAGGTGGCGGCGGTGCCGATCAGAAGCTGGCGGCGGGTCGGGGTCAGGGTCATGGCAGCGGTCCTTTGCTCAAGGGGTTCAGTCTTCGGCAATCGGCGCATAGGCGGCGGGGTCCAGCGTTTCGGGCCGGCCGGGCAGCGACAGGCGGGCCTGGCGCGGGGCGGTTTCCGCAAGGATGCGGCCCTCGCGCAGGACGTAGAGGCGGGTGGCGCGCAGGCGGATGGCCTCGATCGGGTCGCGCGCCTGCAGGATAACCAGGCTGGCCGGGCCGCCGACGCGCAGGGTTGGGTCGGGCAGGCCCATGGCCGCGGCGCCGCCTTGAGTGACCGAGCGGAAGGCCCAGGCCATCGCCTCGCGCGAGGTCATGGGAACGGCGTGGATGCCCATGTGGGCGACCTCGAGCATGTCGGCGGAGCCGAGCGGATACCAGGGGTCCATGGTGCAATCCTGGCCGAGGGCGACGTTCACCCCGGCGGCGCGCAGTTCGGCGATGCGGGTCAGGCCTCGGCGGCGGGGGTAGGTGTCGGAGCGGCCCTGAAGGGTGATGTTGATCAAGGGGTTGGGGATGATGTGCAGCCCGGCCTCGGCGATCAGCGGGATCAGCTTCGAGGCATAGTAGTTGTCCATCGAATGCATCGAGGTGCAGTGCGAGCCGGTGGCGCGGCCCTGCAGGCCCAGGCGGAGGGTCTCGGCCGCGAGGGTCTCGATATGGCGCGACAGCGGGTCGTCGGATTCGTCGCAATGCAGGTCGACCGGCAGGCCCCGGTCGGCGGCGATCTCGCACAGCCGGCGGACCGAGTCGGTGCCGGCCTGCATGGTGCGTTCGAAATGCGGGATGCCGCCGACCACGTCGACGCCCATGTCCAAGGCGCGCAGCAGGTTCTTCTCGGCGTTCGGGCTGCGGTAAAGGCCGTCCTGCGGGAAGGCGACCAGTTGCAGGTCGATGTACGGCGCGACGCGGCGGCGGACTTCGAGCAGGGCTTCGGTCGCGGTCAGGCGGTCGTCGCAGACATCGACATGGCTACGGATGGCCAAGAGGCCCTGCGACACGGCCAGATCGCAGTAGCGCAGCGCGCGTTCCATCACCGCCTCGGGGGTCAGGAGCGGTTTCAGTTCGCCCCAGAGCGCGATGCCTTCCAGCAGAGTGCCCGAGCGGTTGAGCCGCGGCAGGCCCAGGCTGAGCGTGGCGTCCATGTGGAAATGCGGGTCGACGAAGGGCGGCGCGACAAGCTGGCCGGCGGCGTCGATCACGCGGGCAGCTTGCGCCTCGATCCGGGGGGCGATCTCGACGATGCGGCCGTCGCGGATGGCGATGTCCGCGGGCAGCTTTGCATCGGGCAGCCGCGCCGCCCGCACCAGGATATCCAGCATGTCACCCCCCTGCCCTTGCGACCCGTGGAATCAGGCCCGGCAGTTTTTACCTGTTGGTAAGGAACCCCAGCCGGGCCGGTCGATCAAGCGGAGTCGCGACAATTGGCCGGGAATCGATTTCCGAAGCCGGAAATCGTGCACGGAATTCGACTTCGAATTCCGTCCTCGGGGCGGTCAGAGCGCGATTGGCCAGATGCGCCGGGCGTCGCTCTGGCAGATGGCGGCGCGCTCACCTTGGGAGCAGTCACCGACAGGTCGGCCAGGGGTCAAGGGGCGGGCGCCGAACATATGCTGCTCGCCCGCGCTCTGGCGCCCTGACCGAAGGCTCTCTCGCCGCCCACTCCGGGCGCCTGCGGCAGCGGCGTCACGCCTCGGCGCGCCAGGGCAGGCGGCTGGCGAATAGCCGCTGCCAGGTCGCTTCGGCCTCGGCCAGGGCCTCGGTCTGGTCCGGCGGCAGGCGGTCGGGGCGCTTGCGCTTGTCCAGCGCAAGCAGCACGGCGTAATCGTTCAACACACCCAGCGCATCCTGGATGCGGCGAAAGTCGCTGCGGAACGGCTCGGCGTCCAGACCGGGGTAAAGGTCGGCGAAGAATTCGGCCAGGTAGCGCAGGCTTTTCATGTCCTTGCGGAACTCGTGGCGGTCGCGCTCGGGGATCGCCGCGACCGAGGCGCCATAGCGGAGACAGCGCTGCCAGGCGCGGTCCAGCGCCTGTGCCGCGACGGCAAGAACCGGCCCTTGCCGCGCCGCGACGGCAACCTTGCCGCGCCGGAACAGCGCGCCGCCGGGCTGCACCTGGGCCTGCAGCCGAGGCGGGAAGGCCACCGCCTTGTCCCGGCGCAGCCGCTTGCGCATCGCGTCGCGCAGTCGGGCGTTGCGGCGGCGGCGGTCTTCTTCGCCGGCTTCGCCCTTGCGCCCTGTGACATAGACGTCGCTGTCACGCACCTGGCCCAGGTCGCGGAAGATGGTCTTGGCCACCTTGCGCAGCCGCGCGGCCTGCTTTCGGCGCAGGATCGGGGCAAAGGCGTCCAGGCAGGTGGTCAGGCGCCGCAATGCGACGCGGGCCTTGTGCGGCCCGGTTTCGTCGTCGCTGCCAAGAAAGATGGCCAGAGCGGCGTCGATGGCAATGGCACAATCCCCCACGATGCCGCGAAACGTCGCTTCACAGCCAAGGTCGGAAGGCGAGGCCGGGGTCGTGTCGGTCAAGGTCGTCCTGCAGGTTGTCGGCGGGCCGTCCGGCTGCGACCTGACCGGCAGCATAGCAGCGGATTGTAAGACCTGTGTGACTGTTCTGGCGCCAGCGGCTCTGACGCGGCAACGGCTTGTCAGGCATGGCCGCTTCGTGGCTTGATATGGCCCGGGGGTTTGCCGGCGTTCGGCCCGCGGCCCCCCCGCGCACAAAGGGCAGATCGATGACCTCGGCTGAAGCGGATGCGCCGGCCGTTCTGCGGACTGAGGCGATCACCAAGGTTTACCGGACCGGGGCGGTGGCCGTACAAGCGCTGCGCGGGGTCAGCCTGGCGCTGGCCGAGGGCGATCTGGTGGTGCTTCTGGGGGCTTCGGGGTCGGGGAAATCGACGCTTCTGAACATCCTGGGCGGGTTGGACCGGCCGACCGAGGGGCAGGTCTGGTTTCGCGAGCAGAACCTGACCACGCTGTCGGATTCGGAATTGACCCTCTACCGGCGGGCGCATGTGGGCTTCGTCTTCCAGTTCTACAACCTCGTTCCTTCGCTGACCGCGCGCGAAAACGTGGCGCTGGTGACCGAGATCGCCACGGCGCCGATGCGCCCCGAAGAGGCATTGGATCGGGTGGGCCTGGGCGCGCGGCTGAACCACTTTCCGGCGGAACTGTCGGGGGGCGAGCAGCAGCGCGTCGCCATCGCCCGGGCCATCGCCAAGCGGCCTGGGCTGCTGTTGTGCGACGAACCCACCGGGGCGCTGGACAGCGCGACCGGCATCACCGTGCTTGAGGCACTGGTCGAGGTGAACCGCGATCTGGGGGCGGCGACGGTGCTGATCACCCACAATGCCGCGATCCAGGCCATCGCCGACCGGGTCATCACCATGGCAGACGGCCGCATCGCCGGCGACAGCCGCAACGCCGTGCCGCTGCGCCCGGCGCAGGTCAGCTGGTGATGCGCGCGCTGGACCGCAAGCTCTTGCGCGACCTGCGCCGGATCTGGGCGCAAAGCCTGGCCATCGCGCTGGTGCTGGCCTGCGGGATCATGGTGCTGGTGATGGCCGACGGCACGTTGCGGTCGCTGTCGGAAACCCGCGCCGCCTATTACGACCGGCACCGCTTTGCCGATGTCTTCGCCGGGGTGACCCGCGCGCCCCGCAGCCTGCTGGATCAGGTCGCCGCCATCGACGGCGTGGCCCAGGCCGAGGCGCGGATCGTGCTGCCGGCCGTGCTGGACCTGGACGGCATGGCCGAACCCGCCACCGCGCGGGTGCTGTCGCTGCCCGCGTCCGGCACGCCGGCGCTGAACCTGCCCTTGCTGCGTGCGGGCCGGATGCCCGACCCGCTGCGCGAAGCCGAGGTGCTGGTCAACGAGCCCTTTGCCGAGAAGAACGCCCTGCACCCCGGCGACCGCTTCCGCATCACGCTCAAGGGCCAGCGGCGCGACCTGGTGGTGGCGGGGGTGATCCTGTCGCCCGAGTTCATCTACACCATCGGCCCCGGCACGATCATGCCCGACGACCGCCACTTCGGCCTGATCTGGATGAACGAGGCCCCGCTCGCCGCCGCCGCCGACCTGGACGGCGCCTTCAACGATCTGACGCTGGGTCTGGCCCGCGGCGCCAGCGAGGCGGCGGTGATCGCCGCGCTGGACCGGCTGCTGGCGCCCTATGGCGGCACCGGCGCCCAAGGCCGCGACCGGCAGGTCAGCCACGTCTTCCTGAACAGCGAATTCCAGCAGCTGACGACGATCTCGGTCACCATTCCGCCGGTGTTCCTGATCGTCTCGGCCTTCCTGGTGAACATGGTGCTGGGCCGGCTGATCGCGCTCGAGCGCAGCCAGATCGGCCTTCTGAAGGCGCTGGGCTACGGCACCGGCCAGATCGCCGGGCACTACCTGAAGATGAGCGTCGGCATCGGCATCGGCGGCGTGGCGATGGGCCTGGCGGCCGGCTGGCGCGCGGGGCAGTGGATGACCGGGCTCTACGCCGAATACTTCCGCTTTCCCTGGCTGATCTACGACCCCGGCCCGCGCGCGCTGACCCTGTCGGCGGCGCTGGGGATGGCGGCGGTGGTGCTGGGGGCCTTGCGGGCAGTCTGGTCCTCGGCCCGGCTGGCGCCTGCCGTCGCCATGTCGCCGCCGGCTCCGCCCACGTTTCACCGCGGCTGGGTGGACGGCGTCGGCCGCCTTCTCGCGCTGCGGCAATCCAGCATGATGATCCTGCGCTCGGTCACCCGCTGGCCGGGCCGCGCCGCCGTCACCTTTTTCGGTGTCGCTGCCTCGGTCGCGGTTCTGGTCGGCTGCTTTTTCATGTTCGACGCCATGGACCTGATGATGGACGAGCTGTTCGTGCAGGCGAACCGCCAGGACGTGACACTGATCCTGGCCGATGCCCGCAACGACATCGCCGTCACCGACGCGCAGGGGTTGCCCGGGGTGCGGCTGGCCGAGGGCGGCTTTGCCCTGCCCGTCCGGCTGTCCTTCGGCGCGACCAGCCGGCTGACCACCTTGCAGGCCCGCGCGGACGGCGCCGAACTGACCCGGCTTCTGGACCCCGAGGGCCACGCCATCGCCCTGCCCGGCGACGGGCTGGTGCTGCCCGAACGGCTGGCCGGGCGGCTGGGCGTGCAGCCCGGCGACCGGGTGCAGGTGGAGCTGCTGGTTCCCCCGCGCGAAACCTGGCAGGTCGAGGTGACCGGTCTGATCCGGCAAAGCCTGGGCGAAGAGGTTCACATGGCGCGCGCGGCGGTGTTCCGCCGGATGCGCCAGCCGCCGCAGGTGAACATGATCCATCTCAGTGTCGATCCGGCCGCCCTGCCGGCGCTGAACGCCCGCGTCAAGGCGACACCGGCCATCGCCGGGCTGACCTCCTGGACCGACGTCGAGGCCGAGGTCGAGGCCTCGACCGACCGATCCATGAAGTCGGTGACGCTGATCTTCTCGGCCCTGGGCGTGCTGATCGCGTTGGGGGTGGTCTACAACGCCGCCCGCATCCAGCTGGCCGAACGGGCGCATGAACTGGCCTCGCTGCGGGTGCTGGGGTTTTCCCGCGCCGAGGTCGGCTTTGTGCTGGTGGGCGAGATGATGCTCCTGGCGCTGCTGGCCATTCCGGCCGGCTGGGGCCTGGGCTACGGTTTCGCCGCTCTGGTGCACCAGGGGTTTTCCACCGATGTCGTCAGCCTGCCGTTCCAGATCACCCGCCGCACCTACGGGCTGGCGGCGCTGATGGTCGGCGTGGCGGCACTGGTGGCGGCGCTGTGGGTGCGGCGCGGGCTGGATCGGGTCGATCTGGTCCAGGCCCTGAAGCAAAGGGAATAGCGCGATGCAGGGGATCAAGCTGGTGATGTCGGGAATGGCGGGGCTGGCACTGGTGGCGGCCGCGGTCTGGTCGCTGCGCCCCGACCCGCTGCTGGTGGACCTGGTGGCGGTGACACGCGGGCCGATGGAGGTGACGGTCGAGGCCGAAGGCGTGACCCGGGTGCGCGAGACCTGGTCGGTGACCGCGCCGATCGCCGGCACCGTCGCCCGCTCGCCCGTGCGCGAGGGCGATGCCGTGGTGCGCGACGAAACCGAGGTGGCGCTGATCCGTCCGGCCGACCCGCCCTTGCTGGACGCCCGCGCGCGCGCCCAGGCCGAGGCCGCCGTGACCGAGGCACAGGCGGCCGTCCGGCAGGCCGAGGTGGTGCTGGCGCAGGCCCAGACTGACGAGGCGCTGGCCCGCGCCCAGCTGGACCGCAACGTCGAACTGGCGCGGCGCGGCATCATTCCGCAGCGCGCGCTGGAAGATGCCGAACAGAAGGCCAGCGCCGCCGCCGCCGCGTTGGATTCGGCGCGCGCCGAACTGGACCTGCACCGCGCCACCCTGGCGCGAATGCAAGCCCAGCTTTCCGGCCCCGAAACCGCCAAGACCGGCATTGCCGACGGCGAATGCTGCCTGCGCCTGCGCGCGCCGCAATCCGGCACCGTGCTTCTGGTCACCGACCTGAATGCCCGCCCGGTGCAGCAGGGCGACCTGCTTGTCACCATCGCCGACCTGCAGGACCTGCAGATCGAGGCCGACCTCTTGTCGTCGGACGCCGTGCGGGTGACCCCTGGCGCGCCGGTGCATGTCGAACGCTGGGGCGGGGCCGGCACGCTGGAGGCGCGGGTCGAACGGATCGACCCGACCGGCTTCACCAAGGTCTCGGCGCTGGGAATCGAAGAGCAGCGAGTGCTGGTCCACATGGACTTCGTCACCCCGCCCGCGGCCCGGGCGGGCCTGGGCGATGGCTACCGGGTGTTCGTCCGTGTCGCGGTCTGGCAGGCCGATGCCATCCTGCAGGTGCCGCAAAGCGCGCTGTTCCGGCAGGGCACCGACTGGGCGGTGTTCAAGGCCGTCGCAGGCCGGGCCGTCCTGGCCCCGGTCAGCATCGGGCAATCGCAGGGCGGCATGGCCGAGGTGCTGTCCGGTCTGGCCGAAGGCGATCTGGTCATCGCCTATCCCGGCAACCGGATCAGCGAGGGCGCCCGGATCGAGGCCCGCGCCGCGCCCTGAACGGCGATCGGCGGGCCCGGCCCGCCCCCGCCCCGCGGCATCAGGCCCCCGGCGCGCCGCCCTTGGCCCGGTCCGCCTCGGCGCGCAGGGCCGAGGTCAGCTTGCGCCGTTCGCGCCGGGTCAGACCGTCGGGCTCAGGCCCCGCGGCGACGGTCTCGCCGGCGCCGGCCACCTCTGCACTCGTCGCGTGGCGCCGGGCGAAGGACCGGCTGGGAAGCGGGCTGAACGTCAGCTTGCCACGCTTGAGACGGGCTTCGGCCTCGCGGATCGCCGCCCTGGCTTCGGCCTCGGTCAGGCTGGCCCAGGCGGTGCCCTGCGGGACGAATCCGGCCGCGGCCAGCGCCTGGCCCAGGGCCGCGAAATCCAGTTCCCCGATCGAGAAGCGGTCGGCGCGCTTGCGGTCCGAGCGGACCCAGTCCTGCCGGATCACGTCGATGACCTGCGGCCGGTTGCCCAGGAACGAGGTCAGGTGCTGGATGATGCTGTCCGAAGCATGGCTGTCGCGGCGCTTGATGACGGCGACCTGCTGGTCGCGCGCGCCCGCCATCGCCAGCAGGTGCAGCGCCGATCCGTCCAGCGCCACGATCTGCCGCCCCGCCTTGTAGCGGGCGATCTGCTCGGTCAGCGAATGCTTCTGCGGGTGGTAGATCTCATAGCCCTCGGCCGCCAGAAGCTGCTCCAGACGCGCCTCTTCCAGAATGCCGCCGCGCGCGGCGCTGAGGCCGGACCGCGAGATGTATAGCCTTGCGCCGCCCTGGGGGGCGACCGACCTGGCAAAGCGGCGCAGCATGAAGTCGCGGAATGCCGGGGTTCCGCCGCCCAGCGGGCCGATGCCAAAGCCCTGGCCGGGCACCTCGAGAAGGTCGACGCGGGTGGGGCGGGTGACGATCCGGATCGGCAGGTCCAGCCCGAGCAGATCGAAGAACAGGCGCTGGAAGGCATGCAGTTCAAGCGGGCCGTTGGCCTCGTCGCCGCTGCGCTTGGACACGAAGACGATGCCGTCCACCGGCCCCTGCACCGCATCCAGCGCCCACAGCCGGCCGGTGGTCTCGGTCAGGAAATGGCCGAAATGATTCAGCAGCACCCCGCCCCAAAGCCAGCGTCCGGGCAGGCAGTCCTGCGGCGCGACATAGTCGGGCTCTACCATCAGCGGCCCGCCACGCCACAGCACCGCTTCGTGCACGTAGCCGCGCCCGGCATCGAAAACGCCAATCGGCTGGACGGTCTCTTGCGACAGCGTGGTGGCGATGACGGCATCCGGCACCGGCCTGATGCGGCACGACCAGCCGCCCAGGGGGCTGGGGGCCAGGCTCGGGTCGTCAAGATCGGTCGGGTGCATGCCGCAACTCCTTGCACCATCCCCTGCCTGCCAGACCGCCGAAACCGCTTGTCCGCCGCGGCCGCAGGCGCAGATGCCCGGGCACATTGCGGTCGGATCGGTCAGAGTGTCAACCAGAGCCGGGGCCGGTGAAACACCCCGGCGCGGCCGTCAATAAACGCTTCCGGACCGCCCGTTCCGGCCCTAGACTGGCGAAAACGACCAAGGCAGCAGCAGCAGGCATGTGATGGACCCTTCGGCAACGCGCGTGCAGATGTCCAACCGCCGGATCGGCGTATTGGGCGGTGACCCGCAGCTTTCGGTCGCCGCGGCGCTGCGCCGGGCCGGTCTGGACGTCGCCGATGCCGAACCGCCGCCGAAGCAGATGAACGATGCGCAACTGGCCCGGTTCGGGTTTGCCGCCGCCTCGGTGCGGGCCGGCCGCTTGGGCGATGTCCGGCACCTGCTGCAACTGGTGCAGGAGGCGACCGGCGAACGCCAGCCCCGGCACTGGGTCTGGAAAGACGCGGCCGGTCGGTTCTTCGACGGCCTCAGACCGGGTCTGGACCCCGCCAGCGCCGACCGGGCCGAGGTGGAAAGCTGCCGCCGGGCCCATCTTGCTGCCCTGGGCGGGCTGCTGGCGCAGCTTGACGACCTGGTGCTTCCGCTCTGCCGCACCGCCGGCGTCTTCGACGCGGCGGATGGCACCGTCTATCCGGGGCCGGTGCCCGGCGCCCGCCTGCCGCGCGGCTGCAAGCTTGTGCTGGCGGCCCATTCGCTGGCCGACCTCGAGGCGGATTTCCAGGCCTTGCATGCCTGCCTGACGGCGCTGCGGCCCGGACTTCGGCTGCATCTGGTCGTGCTGGCCCCGCCGCAGCCCGCCCCCGAGGCGCTGGCGGCGCGGATCACCCTGCAGACGCTGGCTGCGGACTGGGCCGGCCGCCTGCACGGCGTGCGCCATGACACCATCCTCGACGCCCTGATCGGGCGACTGGCCGCGCCGGACGCCGACCCGCGCCTTGGCCCGTTGCTGGCGCGCCTGTTCGCGGCCGAGGATGTGGCCGCCGCCCTGGTGGACGCCGCCGCCCCACCCAGGACCGACCCGACCGAAGCGCCGGCGACCACGCCGGCCGACCGCCGCGCACGGCGCGAGGCGCGGGCCAAGCGCAAGAAGCGCGCCGGTCCGGACGCCCGCGTCGTCTGCGAGGACGAATTGCTGGAGGCGTTCTCCTGATGCGCCTGTGCGTGATCGGCAATTCGCATCTGGCCGCACTCAAGCTGGGCTGGGACGCGCTGTCGCGGGCCGGCGATCCGGCCTGGGCCAAGGTCACTCCGGTGTTCTTCGGCGCCCCGCGCGACGGGATGCGCCAGGTCCGTCTGGACGACGGCTGCATCGTTCCGGCGCGCAAGGACATCGGCGAGCAATTCGCACTGATGTCGGGCGGCCAGACCCGCATCCGCCTCGGCGACTATGACGGCTTCGTGCTGGTCGGGCTGAACGTCTCGATCAAGCGCATCCTGCGGCTGTACCGGACCCACCTCTGGTATGGCCTGGCCGACGACCCGCGCAAGACCCTGCTGCACAGCGGCGTCGCCACCGACTTCCTGACCGAGCGCTATGGCTCGACCCTGCTGGTGCAGACCGCGGCCCTGCTGCGCGGCGCCGTCAGCGCCCCCATCGTCGCCCTGGCCGAACCGTTCTGGGCGTCCTGGGTCCGCGCCGAGCGTGACGCCAAGCCCGACTATGGCTGGGACAAGGCAATCAGCGCGGGCGATGCCGCAGCCCTGGCCGGGATGTTCCGCAGCACGGTGACCGCGGCCCTGGCGCCCCATGCGAGCTTCGTGCCGCAGCCGCCACAGACCGTCGAAGACGGCATCCTGACGGCCGCGCCATACAACAAGGATGCCTCGCGGCTGATCAGCGGCGATGGCGGCGGCACCGACGCGGCCCATATGAACGGCGCCTTCGGGGCCGCGCTCTGGCCACTGCTGCGCCAGGCGCTGCAATCCGAAACCAGCGTTGCGGCGGCCTGACCACGCCCCCCGGCGGATCGGCCGAACCGACGCACCGGCGCACCCGGGGGGTTGAATCCGCCCCGACCATGGCGCAACGTCGCAGCCAGAGGCCGTCGGGTTGGGTCCGGCCCCGGCAAGGATGGCGGAATGCAGGGTAACTCACCGTATCAGGGCCTGGCCGCGCGGGCCTACTGGCGCACCGGCCTGGCCGAAACGCCCTATCCCCCGGCCGGGATCTACCAGCCGAAATGGCGCCTGGCAAAGACCGACCGGATCGTCACGGCCGGCTCCTGTTTCGCCCAGCACGTCGGGCGCGCCCTGCGGCGCAACGGCTTCAACGTGCTGGACGGCGAACCGGCGCCCGACCGGATTCCGGCCGATCAGGTCAGCCGCTATGGCTATGGCCTGTATTCGGCGCGCTATGGCAACATCTACACCGCCCGCCAGTTGCGCCAGCTTCTGGAAGAAGCCTGGGACATCGCGCCCGACTTCGACGCGATCTGGCACAAGGACGGCCGCTGCTACGACGCCCTGCGCCCCAACATCGAACCCGATGGCTTCCCCGACGAAGCCACGCTGCGGCAGGCGCGGCTGCTGCACCTGGCCAAGGTGCGCGAGGTGTTCTCGCAGGCCGATGTCTTCGTCTTCACCCTGGGCCTGACCGAGGCCTGGATGCACAAGCCGACGGGCCAGGTCTATCCCACGGCACCGGGGACCATTGCCGGCAGCTTCGACGAAGCGCTGCACGGCTTTGTCAACTTCCGGCTGGCCGAGGTGCGGGCCGACCTGCTGGCCGCCCTTGCCCGCCTCAAGGCGCTGAACCCGGGCCTGCGTGTCCTGCTGACAGTGTCGCCGGTGCCCCTGACTGCCACCGCGTCGGGCGACCATGTGCTGCCGGCCACGAGCTATTCCAAATCGGTGCTGCGGGCCTGCGCCGGCGAGCTTGCCGCCGATTTCCCCGAGATCGACTATTTCCCGTCCTACGAGATCGTGACCTCGACCAAGGCCGGGGCGTCTTATTTCGAACCGAACCTGCGCAGCGTCACCGATGAAGGCGTGGCGCGCGTCATGGCGGTGTTCACCCGGGCGCATCTCGAAGACGGCTCGTCCGACGCGGGGCCAGCGCCGGAACCGGAATCGGAATCGGAATCGGAATCGGAAGCCGGGGACCAGAACCGCGAAGACCGCAAGGACCGCCGGGCGCAGCGGCAGGAACGCAGGGAACGCCGGCGTGCGGGGAAAGAGGCCTGAGCCATTGGGCGACACAGCCGAAGACGCCCTGCCGGCCAGCCGTCGCAGGAAACCGGCGGGCAAGGCCGGTGCCGTGGCCGCGGTGCGGGCCACCGTCCTGCGCCGCCTGTTGCCGGGCCGGGACATCGGCGCGCCGGGCCTCAGCCGGCTGATTGCCTGCATCGAGACCGAGGATGAGCGCCGCCGCTTCGTCTTCGGGTCCGGCACCCGCGCCACCGCCTTCGAAGCGGCGCCATCGCTGGGCCATGCCGTCGTCGAAAGCCTGGTCGAAGTGGCCGGCTCGACCCTCGTCACCGCGCGCGGCCCGGGACCGCTGGCCCTGGCCGACGGCGGTCGCCTCGATGCCCCGGCGCTGCGGGCCGAACCCGGGCTTCTGGCCGACCGCAACACCCTGCTGGGCTGCCGGATCGGCGAGACCGCGGCGCAGGTTGCCGACCACCTGATCTATCATGCCCGCAGCTTCGGCGCTTCGGGCGCGCTCATCATCGACCGCGCGCCCGACGCCGACCCCGATTTCGACGCCGCGCTGCGTCTTGCCCTGGCCGGCATCGACATGACCGTCGTGCTCTTGGGCTGCACCCTGCCGCTGGGCAAGCCGGACACGCCGGCGCAGACCCATGTCACCCAGGCGCCCGGGGCACCGGGTCTGGCGCGGATCGAAAGGCCGGCGCCGGATCGCTGGCGTGCCGCGCTGGGCGAGCCGCTGCTCTATGAGGCCGCCAAATGGGCCTTTCTGTCTCAGGCGCGGGCGGTGCTGGCGCTTGACGTCACCGACGTGCTTGCACCCGACGCACCCAACCCGTTCGAGCTTTGCCGGCAGGCGGCGGGCGGCTGCATCGCGCTGACCGGGACGCCGGCCTATCCCTGGCGCGTCAAGCCCGGCCAGCCGGCGCGCTTCGGCGACCACATCTGCCGGCCCTTCGCGCCGGTGTCCCGGCTGACGCGCTGGGGGGTGTCGCCCCGGCGGGCGGGCCTTGGCCGAATCTGGCGGCTGGTCCGCATCGCCGAGACCGCGCCGCAGACGCTGCCGGCGGTTCCGTTCTTTCGCGCGATGGCCATCCGCATCCCGGACGAACCGACCGCCCGGCTGGTGCCCAAGACGTCGATCATCGAAGACCCGATGCTCCTGGCCCTGGCGACAGATCATTTCGGCCACAACCCGGCGCGCCCGCCGAAGACGGCCATCCGTCCGGCGGCGGCCAAGGATGTGGGGCAGCTTGACACCGTGATCGTGACCACGATGAAGAACGAAGGCCCCTTCCTGCTGGAATGGATCGCCTATCATCGCGTCCTCGGGGTCACCGGCTTTCTGGTCTATACCAACGACTGCACCGACGGCACCGACAGCTTTCTTGCGCTGCTGCAAGCCAAGGGCCTGTGCCAGCACCGCGAGAACCCCTGGCGGCCCGGCGGCAGCGCCAGCCCGCAGTATGCCGCCCTGCAAGCCGCCGAGGCCGAGCCGGTCATGCAGGCCGCCGACTGGCTGATCTGCATGGACGTGGACGAATACATCAACGTCAAGATCGGCGACGGCACCCTGCCCGGGCTGTTTACCGCGATGGGCGAGGCCAACATGATCAGCCTGACCTGGCGGCTGTTCGGCCATTCCGATGTGGTCCGCTACGAGGATCGCCCGGTCCTGGCGCAGTTCGACCGCTGCGCCCCGGAAATCGTGCGCAAGCCGCACCAAGCCTGGGGCTTCAAGACGCTGTTTCGCAACATCGAGATCTTCCGCAAGTTCGGCGTGCATCGCCCCAAGGGCCTCAAGCCCGACCACTGGGACCGCATCCACTGGCTGAACGGCTCGGGCCGGCCGATGCCGAACGAGATGCTGCGCAACGGCTGGCGCTCGACGCTGGCGACCTATGGCTATGACTGGGTGCAGCTCAATCATTACGCGGTGCGATCGGTGGAAAGCTTCCTGGTCAAGCGCGACCGCGGCCGGGTGAACCACATCGACCGCGACCAGGGCCGCAACTACTGGTTCAGGATGAGCCACAACGCCGAAGCGGACCACTCGGTCCAGCGCATGCTGGCGCCGCTGCAGGCCGAGATGGACCGCCTGCTGGCCGATCCCGAGATTCGCGCCGCGCATGACCTCAGCGTCGCCAGACATCGCGAGAAGATCGCCGAACTGATGGCGCGCGCGGATTCCCAGGCGCTGTTCGCCGAACTGACCGGCGCGCGGATGAACCGGCTGTGCCGCATGCAGCAGCACTTCGGCTCGGCCGTGTTCAGCGCCGGGCCGCAGGTGATTCCCGACGAGATCGCCCTGAACCCGGACCTTCCGCCCGACTTCTTCTTCACCGTGCCGCAGCCGGGGGAGGCAAGCCATTGACCCCACCGTCCGCCCCCCCGGGGCGACCCCAGGCCCGGCCCGGCGCATCCCGCGCCGCCGCCGACCCGATGGACGCGACCCAGGCCCCCGATCCGCTTGGCGGCTGGTCGACGACGATCCGGTCGGTGCCGGACGCCGTCGTCAACCATGTCCAGGCAGGCTATCTGGTTCATCCCTCAGGGGTTTTCGACGCCAGCGGTCGCTATGTCCACGAGGCGGTGCTGTGGCGCGGGCGGCCGCTGATGGTGCCGCCGCCGCTGCCCGAGACGCCGGCCTATCAGCCCGGCCGCTGGATGTGGGCCGGCCCCCTGCACGCCCATTTCGGCCACTTCCTGACCGAAAGCACCGGCCGCCTCTGGGCGCTTGAGCGGTTGGAGAAGGACATCGACGGCATCGTGTTCCTGCCCGGCGCACCCCTTGACCCGGCCGCCGGCGCACCGGAACTCACCGGCTTTCAGCGCGCCTTCCTCGATCTGCTCGACCTGCGGGTGCCGGTCCGGGTGCTGGACCGGCCGACCCGGTTCGAGCATCTCGAGGTGCCGGGCCAGGGCTTCGGCATCGGCCCTCTGGCCGGCGGCACGGCCCCCTTCCGCGCCTTCATCCGCAACCGGTTTGCCCGTTCGGTCGCGCCGGACGGTCCCCAGCGTCTGTATATTTCGCGCGCGAAGCTTGGCGCCGATTTCGGCGGCATCCTGGGCGAAAAGCGGCTGCAGACCTACCTTGAGCAGGCCGGCTACGCCATCTTCCACCCCCAGTTGCAGAGCCTGACCGAGCAGATTGCGTGCTACAAGGCGGCGCGGCTGGTCGTGGCCCCGGACGGCTCGGCGCTGCACCTTCTGGCGATGGTCGCACGGCCCGACCTGCGGGTCGCGGTCATCCGGCGCAGGCTTGGCCCCGGCGCCAACGGCATCCTGCAGCAGCTTGCCGATTTCACCGGAACCAAGCCTCTCGTCATCGACGCCATCCTCGGCAACTGGATCCGGTCAGACCGCAAGCGGGTGGACAACTTCTCGTTTGGCGAAGTCGATTTCGCGGCGGTCGGCCAGCGCCTGGCAGAGACGGGCTTCGTGGCCCAGGCGGCGGACTGGACCGCCCTGCCCGCCGCAAGACCGGCGAAGCTGATCCGCAACATCGAGGCCACCCTGAGCCGCCGGAAACTGACCTTCCGCCTGGACCGCTAGGCCGGCGCCGCCGGTCCGGGTGCCTTGCGGCACGGTCGCCGGCGTTGCATCATCGCCGGCATGACGCCGGTCCCTCTGTCCGCCCCCCCGCCCACGATCCTGTCAAGCTCCGGCCATGGCTGACGACTGGCCCGGCGTGATCCTGGCCGGCGGGCAGTCGCGGCGCATGGGCGGCGGCGACAAGGGGCTGCTTCTGCTGGCCGGGCGGCCCGTGCTGGCGCATGTGCGCGACCGGCTGGCGGGGCAATGCCGGCGGCTGGCGCTGAACGCGAACGGCGATCCGGCGCGGTTTGCGGGGCTTGGCCTGCCGGTGCTGCCGGACGTACTGCCGGCGGGGGTGGAAGACAGCCCCGGTCCGCTGGGGGGCGTGCTGGCGGCGATGGACTGGGCCGCGGGGCTGGGGGCGACCGAGGTGGTGACAGTGGCCTCGGACACACCGTTCCTGCCGCTGGACCTGGTGGCCCGGCTGGCCGCGGCAGGGCCTTTCGCGGTGGCGGCGGGGGCCACCGAGGCGGGACCGCGCCTGCACCCGGTCTGCGGGCTGTGGCCGGTGGCGCTGCGGCCTGCGCTGGCGGCGGCGCTGGCGGCGGGCGAGCGGCGGATCGGCCAGTGGGCGCAGGCCCGGGGGGCGGCGGTGGCAGTATTTCCGGCGGCGGTGCCGGACCCGTTCCTGAACCTCAACACGCCGCAGGACCTGACGGCGGCCGAAGCGCTGTTGCGGGGATGAGCTTCGACAGCATCCTTGTGGTGGACTGGTCAGGCGGCGCCGACCGCGGGCCGCGGCCGGTGAAGGATGCGATCTGGGCCGCACTGGCGCGCGCCGAAAGGCCGGCCTTTCCGCCCGTCTACCTTCGCAACAGGATTGCGGCCGAGGACTGGCTGGCCCGGACCCTGACCGCCGAGCGTGCCAATGGCCGACGGGTCCTCGCCGCCTTCGACTTTCCCTTCGGCTACCCGGCGGGCTTTGCCGCGCGGGTGGTGGGGCGGCCCGATCCGCTGGCGCTGTGGGATTTCTTTGCCGCCGAACTGCCGCCGGGGCGCGGGGCGGCTGGCGAGCCGTGCCGCTTTGCGCTGGCGGGGCGGTTGAACGGGCTGTTTCCCGGCATCGGGCCGTTCTGGTTCAACGGCCGGCGGGACGAGGCGCCGGGTCTGCCGCGCAAGGGACGGGCGCGGCAGGGGCACGCGATGGAAGAAAGACGGCTGGCCGAACACCAGGCGAAGGGCGCTTTCACCTGCTGGCAGATGGGGGGTGCGGGCGCGGTCGGCTCGCAGGCGATGACGGGCCAGGCGGCGCTGGCGCGGCTGCGGGCACGGTTCGGGGCCGATCTGGCGGTCTGGCCGTTCCAGCCTTGGGCCGGGGCGGGGATCGTGCTGGCCGAGGTCTGGCCGTCGCTGCTGGCGCGCGAGATCGCGGCGGGTATGGGGCGGGACGAGGTCAAGGACGCCGCACAGGTGCGCCTGCTGGCGGCGGCCCTGGCCGGGTTGCAGGCCGAGGGCGGGCTGGGCGCGGCGCTGGACAGCGTGCCGCCCGCAGCGGCCGAGGAAGGCTGGATTCTGGGCCTTGGCCACGAAGTGGCCTTTGCCCGCGCCCTTCTGTCCCCTTCAGGCCGGGCGGCAGTGGGGCTAGGTTATTGCAGCGCAATCCAATGCGAAGGCCCCGCCGCATGATCGACACCCCCCCTGCCCCTTTGCGCGTGGTCCTGCTGGGCGCCACGGGCACCATCGGCCGCGCCACCGCCGCGGCGCTGGTGGCGCGCGGGCATCAGGTGGTGTGCCTTGTCCGCCCAAAGCCCGGTGTCGACCCCCGCCGCGGCCTGCCTGCGGGGGCGGAGGTCCGCGCCTGTGAGGTGACCGATCCGGCCGCACTGGCGTCGGAGGGCTTTCGCGGCGAGCGGTTCGATGCGCTGGTGACCTGCCTTGCCTCGCGCACGGGCGCGCCGCAGGATGCCTGGGCGATTGACCATGCGGCCAGCCTTGCGGCGCTGAAGGCGGCGCAGGCGGCGGGGGCGTCCCGGGTGGTGGTGCTGTCGGCGATCTGCGTGCAACGGCCGCTGCTGGCCTTCCAGCAGGCGAAGCTGGCCTTCGAGGCCGAGGTCATTGCCTCGGGGCTGACCTATTCCATCGTGCGGCCGACGGCGTTCTTCAAGTCGCTGTCGGGACAGGTGGCGCGGGTGCAGGCGGGCAAGCCGTTCCTGCTGTTCGGCGACGGGCGGCTGACCGCCTGCAAGCCGATCAGCGATGCCGATCTGGGCGCCTATCTGGCCGAGTGCCTGACCGACCTTTTGCTGCAGAACCGCATCCTGCCGATCGGCGGGCCGGGGCCGGCGATCACCCCGCGCGAACAGGGCGAGTGGCTGTTCCAAAGGCTGGGGATTGAGCCGAAGTTCCGCCAGGTGCCGGTGGCGATGATGGACGCCATCATCGCGGGGCTGAGCCTGGCCGGGAAGCTGGTGCCGAAGCTGGCGGCGAAGGCCGAGTTTGCGAAGATCGGGCGCTATTACGCGACCGAGTCGATGCTGGTGTGGAACCCGAAGACCGGCCGCTATGACGCGGATGCGACGCCGGAAACCGGCACAGAGACACTGTTCGATTTCTATGAGCGCCTGATCCGCGGCGAGGCTTCGGTCGACCTCGGCGAGCACGCGGCGTTCTAGCGGCGTGGGGCTAATCCGTCAGCGGCAGCGCGCGGTCCGGTGTCCAGCTGGCCCAGACCTCCTGCCCCTCGGCAAGGTCGGCGAAGGTGTCGTCCGGGCCGGTGGCCTTGAGCCTTTGGCCCTGCCAATCCAGCACCGCCGTGCCCGAGGCGCCGCCGAAGATGCGCTGCACAAGGCGCAGGCGCAGGCGGTGCGAGGTTGCGGGTTCGGCGGCGGTGAGGCGCAGGTGTTCGGGGCGGACGGCCATGCAGGCGGTGGCACGCCCGGGCAGCAGCGTGCCGTCGGCCAGCCGCAGGCCGGCGGGTTCGACGCTGCCGCGCAGGATGTTCGCCTCGCCCAGGAAGCGGGCAGTGAAGGCGTCGCCGGGGGCGCTGTAGACCTCGCGCGGGGTGCCGGTGCGGATCAGCCTTCCGTCGCGCAGGATGCCGATGCGGTCGGACAGCGACAGCGCCTCTTCCTGGTCATGGGTGACGAAGATGGTGGTGATGCCGACCTCGCGCTGGATGCGCTTCAATTCGATCTGCATGTCCACCCGCAGGGCCTTGTCCAGCGCCGACAGCGGTTCGTCCAGCAACAGCACGCGCGGGCGGGTGACAATGGCGCGGGCCATGGCGACCCGCTGGCGCTGGCCGCCGGACAGTTGCTGCGGCTTGCGGGCGCCATAGGGGCCAAGCTGGACCAGCTCCAGCACCTCGGCCACGCGGCGGGCACGCTCCGCCCCGGAGATCTTTCGCACCGCCAACCCGAAGCCGACGTTCTCGGCCACCGTCATGTTGGGGAACAGGGCGTAGCTCTGGAACACCATGCCGATCTCGCGCGCCTCGACCGGCACGTCTTCCACCGGCCGGCCGGCGATGAAGACATGGCCGGCATCGGGGGCAACGAAGCCGGCGATGGCGCGCAAAAGCGTGGTCTTGCCGCTGCCCGATGGCCCGAGCAGGCCGAAAAAGCCGCCATCGGGGAAATCCAGCGTCACCTCGTCCAGCGCGCGGGCGGCGCCGTAGGATTTTACCAGCCGTTCGACGCGGACCTCGGCCATCAGTCCTCGCCTCCGAACCGGACGCGGCGGGCGGCAAGCAGCATCAGCGCCATGGAGACCGCGATGATGAGGGTCGAGACGGCGTTGATCTCGGGGGTGAATCCCTTGCGGATCGAGGTGTAGATCAGCACCGGCAGCGTGCTGTCGCCGGGTTCGGACAGGAAGTAGGACACCACGAACTGATCGAAGCTGACGGCAAAGGCGAACAGCGCGCCGGCGATGATGCCGGGCAGGATCCAGGGGATGGTCACGGCGCGGGTCACCGTCCAGGGCCGCGCGCCCAAGGAACGGGCGGCCTCCTCCAGAGCGGGGTCCAAGGTGGCCAGGCGTGACGAGACCACGACGATGACGTAAGGCAGCGCCAGCGCGACGTGACCGATGATCACGGCAGGCGTGCCGCGGTCCAGCCCGATGCCGAAGAAGAACACCAGCATCGCCGTGCCGGTGATCAGCCAGGGAATGGCGATGGGCGGGAACAAGAGCGCCCGCAGCAGCGCCTTGCCGGGAAAGCTGTGCCGGTAAAGCGCGATCGAGGCGGCGGTGCCCAGCACGGTGGCAATCGCCGTGACGGTGCCGGCGATCCAGACCGAGCGGCCGGCGGCCGCCAGGATTTCGCCGTTGTGCCAAAGCTTTGCATACCAGTCGGTGGTGAAGTCGAAGGGCAGCTGGTAGAACTCGGACCGGTTGAAGGACATCGCGGCCATCACCAGGATCGGCGCGTAGAGAAAGACCAGGATCAGCCCGAGGTAGAGGTGCCCCAGCCGGGCCAGCAGGCGGTTGGTCATGTCGGCGCCTTTCGCAAGGCCGGTGTGGCCAGCGCCAGGATCACCAGCACCACCGCCAGCAGGATGAACGACAGCGCCGCCCCGAGGGGCCAGTTGAAGACGGCAACGAACTGATCCTCGATGGCGGTGCCGTAATAGGTGCCGACGCGGCCGCCCAGCAGGCGCGGCTCCATAAAGCTGCCGACGACGGGGACGAAGATCAGCACCGCCCCGGCGATCAGGCCGGGGGCGGACAGCGGCAGAAGGATGCGCAAGAGGATGGTCCGGCGCGGGGCGCCCAAGCTGCGAGCGGCCTCGATCAGGCTGTCGTCGATGGCCTGCAGGGCAAGGTAGGCGGTGAGAATGACATAAGGCAGGTAGGAATGCACCAGCCCGATCACGATGGCGCTTTGGCTGAACATCAGGTTCACCCGCACCTCCCAAGGCAGGATGGCGTTGACGGCGGCATCCAGCACGCCGTTGCCGCGCAGCACGATGGCCCAGGAAAAGATGCGGACCAGCGAGTTTGACCAGAACGGCAGGATCACCAGCAGGAACAGCGCCTCGCGCGCACGGCCCTTGATCGCCTTGGCCAGCACCAGCGCGAAGGGAAAGCCGATCAGCACGCACAGCGCGGTGACGATCAGGCCCAGCTTCAGCGACTTCCACAACAGCAGCGCATAGGTGCCCGTCTCGAAGAAGTCGCGATAGTTCTGCAGCGTGAAGGCCCAGTCGCGCCCGCCGAAGGGCACGTCGGTCAGAAGGCTGAAAAAGGCCATGGCTGACAGCGGCAGGAACACCGCCGCTGTCAGCCACAGATAGGCCGGCGACAGCATCAATGCCGCACGCCGCCGGTCTGCCCGTTCCAGGCTGCCCGCCATGGCCCTGTCCCGTTGCGCGGCCCTATTGCGCGGCCTTGAGGTCTTGCCAGAGCTTCAGATAGGCCTCGCGGTTTTCGTCCGACACCGGGCGCATGAACTGCACCCGCGCCACCACCGCCGGATCGCCCAGGATCGAGCGGTTGAAGCTGGTTTCCGGCAGCGCCGCCGCGGCCTTGCTGTTCGAGGTGGCCGGCGCGCCCTCGGCATCCCATTTCACGTAGAAATCGGGATCGACCATCCAGTCGATGAAGGCATGGGCGGCATCGGGGTGGGTCGAGGTGGCCGGGATCGACAGCCCGTCAAGCCAGCCGATGGCGCCTTCGTCGGGCACGACAAAGGCAATGGGCAGGCCCTTGCCGATGGACCGCGCGGCCGAGCCGGACCAGTAGGTGGCGACGGCGAAATCGCCGGCGGCCATGAACTGGTTCCAGTCGTTTTCAGACCCCCAGAAGGTGGTGATCTGCGGCAGCAGCTCCACAAGCTTGGCCTTGACCGCGTCCATATCCTTGATGTCGTTGATGTTCTGGCCGGTGGCCAGGGCTGCAAGCTGGACCGCCTCAAGCCCGTCGTCGCGCACCGAGACGCGGCCTTTCCAGGCCGGGTCCCACAGCACGGCGATCGAGGTGGGCGGCGCGGGGAAGTCGGTGGTGTTGACCGCAAGCGCGGTCAGGCCCCAGGTCCAGGGCACGCCATGCAGGGCGCCGGCGGGGTTGAGGTCGGCGTTGGCGGTCAGGCCCGGGTCAAGGTCGGCGAAGTTGGCGATCTTGGCCGGGTCGATGGGCGCGATCAGCCCTTCGGCCTGGGCCTGGGCGGTATAGGCCGAGTTGATCAGCACCACGTCATAGGCGCCCGGATTGGTGCGCAGCTTGGTCAGCATCTCCTGTTCCGAGGTGAAGTATTCATGCACCACGGTATGGCCGGTGGCCGCGGTGAAATCGGCGATGGCCCAGTCCAGGTCGGTGCCATAGCCCTGCCAGTTGAGCACGCGGATCTCGTCCGCGGTGGCGGCGCCGGCGGTGGCCAGCGCCAGGGCGGAAGTCAGCAGGATCGTTCTCATCGGGTCCTCCGTGTCAGTGGGATTGCGGTCGGGGGGATGGCGTTCTGGGGGATGGCGTTCGGGCAGCGGGGGCTTCGGCCAGCGCGGCCAGGACGGTCTTCAGGTCCGGGGCCGTGGCCGGCCCTTCTTGTGTGGTGGAAAGGGCGGCGGCGACATTGGCAAGGGCCGCCGCGCGCAGCGGCGGCGCGCCTTGCGCCAACAGGGCGAGGAAGGCACCGACATGGGCATCGCCCGCGCCATTGGTGTCGATGGCCCGGACCGGATGGCCGGGCAGGCAGGTGACGCTGCCGTCGGGGCGGGCCAGGTGGCAACCCTCGGCGCCGACGCGCACCAGCGCGCCGCCGCCGGCCGGGCGGGTGGCGGCCAGCGCCCGCGCAGCGGTGGTGGGGTCCGAGCGCCCGGTCAGGGCCTCGGCCTCGGCGGCATTGGCGCTGATCCAGCGCGCGCACCGCAGCGCGGCCGCCAGCGCCCGGGTCGGGATGGCGGCCACCTGCGGGCAAGGGTCGAACAGCAGCGGCAGACCCTGCGGACGGGCCTCCAGCCAGGCGGTCAGGGCCTCCTGGCTGCCGGCATAGCTCAGCGCATAGCCCGAGAGCAGGAACCAGTCCTCCGGCGCCGGGGTCAGCGCGGCAAGGTCGGCCTCGGCGATCTGGCCGTCGGCACCCTCGGCGGCGATGAAGGTGCGCTCGCCGCTGTCATCCACCAGGACGGTGCAGCAGCCCTGGTCCTGGCCGGCCAGGCGCGGGCGCAGGATGTCGATGCCCTCCGCGGCCAGCGCCGCCGATACCACGTCGGCCAGCGGACCGGTGCCCAGGCTGCCGGCATAGCCGACCCGCACCCCGAAACGCCGGGCCGCGACCATGGCGTTGAAGCCGCCGCCGGCGGTCATCCGGCAGCCGCCCCGCACCTGCGCCTCGGTGCCCGGCGCCGGCACGGCTTCGACGCGGTAAAGCAGGTCCACGATCACGCCGGACAACTGGATCAGCCGCGACCGGGTCATCGCGCGGCCCCCCGCAAGGCCAGCAATCCCTGCGCCAGCGGCGCAAGCTCCAGCCGGTTCACCGCGACCACCAGCGCCACCTTGTCGGCCGGCAGGGCCGAGGCGCCCGAGCAGGCCCCCGCCATGGCCCCGGCGATGGCGCCGATGGTATCGGTGTCGTCGCCGATGTTGGCCGCGATCTGGGCCGCGCGCCAGGCGTCGCCGCCGGCCAGCCGCACCACGCCGAAGGCCGCCGCGACCGAGCAGCGGCTGGCGACCGAGGTGCCGATCTCGCACGCCAGCCGGGCCTCGTCGCCGCCGCGCGCGATGTCCAGCGCCAGGGCGATGCGGCCGGCCATGTCCGGCTCACCCACCGCCGCGCCCAGCGCGGCGCCCAGGCGGGCGGCCTCCAGCGCGGCGGGCAGCGCCGCGTCGAAGGTGGCGCCGTCGATGCCCTGGCTGACCACCGCCGCCACCGCGGCGGCGGCGGCGATGGCCTCGCGCGTCGCGTGGGTGACGCGGCAGGCGGCCGCGACGCGGGTGACCAGCCGCGGCAGGTCGTTGGCCGAGGTGGCGATGCCGACCGGCGCAATCCGCATGGCGGCGCCATTGGTGGTGCCGGTGCGGCCGGTTTCCCCGACCGGCGTGCCGGCCAGCAGCGCGTCCAGCGCGCGCCGGGTCGACGGGCCCAGCAGATCGCGCAGCCCGCGGGCGCGCACGCCCGCCTCCCAGCCGATCAGCGCCTGTGCCCAGGCGCAGTCGTCCAGCACGCCGCCGCCGTCGATCAGCAGGCGGGCCAGCAGCAGCGTCTGCTCGGTGTCGTCGGTGACCGCCCCTGCCGGCAACCCGTGCGACACCGGGTGACCGGGAAACGGCGCCAGAAAACCGGCGATCCGGCCATAGCGGGCAGCAATGGCGGCGCGGTCCAGCGTCTGCGAGGGCATCCCCAGCGCATCGCCCAGCGCCCCGCCCAAGAGCGCGCCCAGGGCGCGGTCAAGGCTGCCCTGCCCCGGCATCAGAAGGCAATCCGCAGGCCGAACCGGCCCGGATCAAGGATGCTGTCGACATATTCCAGCACCTCGCCCGAAGCGATTCGGGTCACCCGTTCCAGCCGCAGCATCGGCGCACCGGCCGCGCGCTGCATGATCCCGGCATCGACCGGCGACAGCGCCGGCACGACCCCCACCACCTCTTCGCCCGCCGCCACGGCCAGACCGTGCTCGGCCAGGGTGGCGTTCAGCGAGCCGTCCTTCAGCCCGGCCTCCAGCACCGGCGCAAAGCCGTCGCGCCAGGGCAGCCGGCTGCGCTCCAGCGAGATGCCCTGCCCGCTGCGCAGGCAGAACCGCAACCGGTCGATGCGCAGATAGATCCGCGACCCGCCCAGCCGGGCGTCGGCGCGGCGGCTGGACCCGGCGCTGATGGCCAGAAGCCGCGTCTCGACCGCGCCGTCGCCCTGCGACAGGGCCACCGTCCAGCCCAGGCTGCTGTCGATGGCAATGCCGTCATAGGTGACGAACGATCCGATGCCCGTGCGGGTGGTGATCAGCCCCTGCCGGGCCAGGATTTCCAGCCCGCGGCGCACCGTGTTGCGGCTGACCTCGAAACGCCGCATCAGCCCGACTTCACTTTGCAACAGCGCGCCGTTGCCCAGCCGGCCCTCGCGGATGTCGCGTTCCAGCGTCCGGGCCACCTGTTCCGACTTTGCAAGGCCGACCGGCGCCGACATCTGCAGCCCCCCAGGGAACCTGTCCCTACCTGTACTATGCACGCGCCCGGGGCTCGGTCAAATGCCCAGTCGCGGGCCGGCCCGCGCGGTCTGCCAGGGTGCCGGACGGCAGCGCGCGTTCTCCCATTGACAGCGGCGCCGGGGATTTGTCCAATTGATCAATGAACCGGCCCGCATCCGGGACCGGAAAAACAATCACAGGGAGTTCAGAATGAAGCTGACGCATGGATTCGGCCGTGCCACGGCCGTCGCCATCCTGATGGCAGGCACGGCGCCGGTGGCGCTGTTCGCCGAAACCCCGGCCGACACCCTGGTCGTGGCCGATGCCATCGACGACATCGTCTCGATCGACCCGGGTGAGGCCTTCGAATTCTCGGGCGTGGACCTGAACAACAACACCTACGACACGCTGATCGAAACGGATTCCGCCAAGCCGGGCGAACTGGTTCCGGGCCTGGCGGAAAGCTGGGCCGTGGCCGAGGACGGCATGACCTATACCTTCAAGATGAAGGCGGGCATCACCTTCAGCAGCGGCAACCCGGTCACCGCCGAGGACGCGGCCTATTCGCTGCGCCGGGTGGTCAAGATGAACAAGACCCCGGCCTTCATCCTGACCCAGTTCGGCCTGACCGCCGAAAACGTGGACCAGATGGTCAGCTTCGAAGGCGACACCGTCACGCTCAAGACCGACAAGGTCTATGCGCCGTCCTTCGTCTACAACTGCCTGACCGCCGGCGTGGCCAACATCGTCGACATGAAGACGGTGATGGAGCATGAGGTCGAGGGAGACATGGGCAACGCCTGGCTCAAGGAGAACAGCGCCGGCACCGGGGCCTATGTGCTGAAAAGCTACAAGCCGAACGAAGGCTATGTGCTTGAGGCCCGCGCCGGCCACTGGCGCGGCGATGCCAAGCTGAAGAACGTGTTCATGCAGCACATCCCGGAAGGCGCGACGCAGCGCCTGCTGTTGGAAAAGGGCGATATCGACATTGCCCGCGAGCTGACGCCCACCGACGTGGACGGCCTTGCCGGCAACGCCGACGTCAAGATCCAGAACGACGTGGGCGGGCAGGTCTACTATCTGGCGCTGAACCAGAAAAAGGCCGAACTGGCCAACCCGAAGGTGCAAGAAGCGATGCGCTGGGCCATCGACTATACCGGCATGACCGAGACCATCCTCAAGGGCCAGTGGGTGGTGCACCAGAACTTCCTGCCCAAGGGCTTCCTGGGCGCGCTGGACGAAAATCCCTACAGCCTGGATGTCGAGAAGGCCAAGGCGCTGATGGCGGAATCCGGCCTGACCCTGCCGCTGGAGGTGGGCTTCACCGTCCGCAACAACCAGGAACGGATGGACATCGCGCAATCGGTGCAGAACACCTTTGCGCAGATCGGCATCAACCTGGTGCTGGACGTGGGCGACGGCGCGCAGGTGCTGGAGAAATATCGCGGCCGCCAGCATGACATCACCGTGCAGACCTGGGGCCCGGACTATCCCGATCCGCACACCAACGCCTCGACCTTCGCGATGAACCCCGACAACAGCGATGAGGTCAAGGCCACCGGCTACCTGGCCTGGCGCACCGCCTGGGATCCGGGTGAGTTGAACGCCGAGACGGCGGCGGCGGTCGAAGAGATGGACACCGCCAAGCGTGAGGCGATGTATGCCGATATCCAGCGCAAGGTGCGCGACAGCTCGGCCTTCATCCTGATGTTCCAGCAGGCCCGTCAGGACGGCATGCACGCCAATGTGACCGGGTTCTATGCCGGCGGCGCCACCGACTCGGCCGCCTACTGGACGGTGACCAAGTAAGAGACAGGGCCGCCGCGTCCGCGGGCGCGGCGGCCCGCTTTCCCGATGACCGATCTTTCCCCCTCGCCGCAGGACCGGCGCCTTGTCCGCCTGCTGGTGCAGGTCGGCACGGGGCTGTTCACGCTGGCCATTACCCTGCTGGGCCTCTTGCTGATCACCTTCATCATCGGCCGGGTGGTGCCGATCGACCCGGTGCTGTCGATCGTGGGCGAGCGCGCGACTCAGGCGCAGATGCAGGCCGTGCGCGATGCGCTGGGGCTGGACCTGCCGCTGTGGCAGCAGTTTGCGATCTATGTCGGCGATGCGCTGCAGGGCGACCTGGGCCGGTCGATCCGCACCGGCGACGCCATCGTGTCCGAGATCGCCCGCTATTTCCCCGCCACGCTGGAACTGGCCACCCTGGGCACGCTGATCGGCACCCTTGTGGGCGTGCCGGCAGGCGTGCTGGCGGCCACCCGGCCCGGCAGCCTGGCCGACCAGGTGGTGCGGCTGGTCGGGCTGATGGGCTATTCGATGCCGGTGTTCTGGCTGGGGCTGATCGGCCTTCTGGTGTTCTACGGCAAGCTCGACTGGGTCGCCGGTCCGGGCCGGCTGGACCCCAGCTATGACATGATGATGCAATTCACCCTCACCACCTATACCGGCATGATCCTGATCGATTCCGCGCTGAACGGCGCCTGGGACGTGTTCCGCAACGCGATCAGCCACATCATCCTGCCGGCGGGATTGCTGGGCTATGTCTCGATGGCCTACATCAGCCGGATGACCCGCAGCTTCATGATGAACGAACTGGGGCAGGAATACATCACCACGGCCCGGGTCAAGGGCATGCCCGAGTGGCGGGTGATCTGGGTGCATGCCATGCGCAACGTCATGGTGCCGCTGATCACCGTGATCGCGCTGTCTTACGCCTACCTGCTGGAAGGCTCGGTGCTGACCGAGACGATCTTCGCCTGGCCGGGCCTTGGCAGCTACATCACCGATGCCCTCTTCGCCGCCGACATGCCGGCCGTGCTGGGCGGGACGGTGGTGGTGGGCGTGGTCTTCGTGACGCTGAACATGGTCAGCGACATCGTCTACCGGCTGGTCGACCCGAGGGCGCGGGCATGACCGCCCTGCGTGCCTGGCTGACCGACCCCAGCCCCTCGTCGCGCCGGCAGGCCCGGCTGGGGCAATTGTGGCTGGCCTGGCTGCGCATCCGCCGCAACAGCCTGGCCATGGCGGGGCTGGCAATCGTCTCGATCCTGGTGCTGGTCGCGGCCTTCGCGCCCTTGATCGCCCCGCACGATCCGCTGGTGCAGGACCTGTCGCGCCGTCTGCTGCCACCCGGCACGCCGGGCAACTGGCTGGGCACCGACGATTTCGGCCGCGACATCCTGAGCCGGATCATCCATGGCGCCCGCATCACGCTGTACATCATCGGCCTGGTGGCGCTGACGGCGCCGGTGCTGGGCCTGCTGATCGGCACCGTGGCGGGCTATTTCGGCGGCTGGGTCGATGCCGTGCTGATGCGCCTGACCGATATCTTCCTGGCCTTCCCGCGGCTGATCCTGGCCCTCGCCCTGGTCGCCGTGCTGGGGCCCGGCATCGAGAACGCCGTGCTGGCCATCGCGCTGACCGCCTGGCCGCCCTATGCCCGGGTGGCGCGGGCCGAAACCCTCACCGTGCGCAACTCCGACTACATCGCCGCCGTTCGCCTGCAAGGCGCCGGCTCTGCCCGCATCATCGCCGGGCATATCGTGCCGATGTGCCTGTCCTCGGTCATCATCCGGGTCACCCTGGACATGGCCGGGGTGATCCTGATCGCCGCCGGCCTGGGTTTCCTGGGCCTGGGCGTGCAGCCGCCGCTGCCGGAATGGGGGCTGATGATCAGCTCCGGCCGCAAGTTCCTGTTCGAACAGTGGTGGGTGGCCACCATGCCGGGCCTGGCCATCTTCATCGTCTCGCTGGGCTTCAACCTCTTGGGCGACGGCTTGCGCGATGTGCTGGACCCGCGGAGTGCGCCGAAATGAGCCCGCTTCTCGAGGTGCAGAACCTGCGCGTGACCTTCGACACCGAGACCGGGCCGGTCGAGGCGGTGCGGGGCGTGTCCTTCAGCCTGGGGCGCGAACGGCTGGGGATCGTCGGCGAAAGCGGCAGCGGCAAGACCATGACCGGCCGTGCGGTGCTGCGCCTGATCCGCCCGCCGGGGCGGGTCGAGGCCGACCGGATGGTGTTCGACGGCCAGGACCTGATCGCCGCCTCCGAACGCGAGATGCGCGCCTTGCGCGGCCAGCGCATCGGCATGGTGATGCAGGACCCGAAATACAGCCTGAACCCGGTGATGAACGTCGGCGCGCAACTGACCGAGGGCCTGCGCCTGCGCGACGGCTTTGGCCGGGCAGATGCCCGCGCCAAGGCCATCGCGGCGCTGGAGGCGGTGCAGATCCGCGACCCCGAGCGGGTGATGGAGGCCTATCCGCACGAACTTTCGGGCGGCATGGGCCAGCGGGTGATGATCGCGATGATGCTGATCCCGGAACCTGACCTCTTGATCGCGGATGAACCCACATCGGCGCTGGATGTCACCGTGCAGGCCGAGGTGCTGTCGATTCTGGATGCGCTGGTGCGCGACCGCGGCATGGGGCTGATCTTCATCAGCCACGACCTGCGTCTGGTGGCGCGGTTCTGCGACCGGGTTCTGGTGATGTACAAGGGCCGCGTGGTGGAAGAGGTCGAGGCGAAGAACCTGCTGGCGGCAAGGCACCCCTATACGCAAGGTCTGCTCAACTGCCTGCCGCGCATCGGCGGGTCGCGGGCGCCCTTGCCGGGCCTTGACCGCACGGGGGCCTGGACGCAGGAGGGCACCCCGTGACCGTCCTGGGCCCTTTCCCGAACCCGGCCGGGGCTTCGCCCCGGACCCCAGGGTATTTGGGCCAAGATGAAGTCCGTGCTGCTTCATCTTGGTCCAAATACCCCCGCCGGAGGCCCCGGGTTCCGCCGGGCCGGCGGCATGGGAAAGCGGCGCCATGAGCCTGATCGAGATCGACAACCTGTCTGTCACCTTCCGCGCCAAGGGCCGCGAGGTGCGCGCGGTGGAAGCCGTGAGTCTGACCGTGGCGGCAAGGGAAAGCTACGGGCTGGTGGGCGAAAGCGGATCGGGCAAGTCCACCATCCTGCGGGCGATCTGCGGGCTGGCGCCGATCAGCGGTGGCAGCATCCGCATCGGCGGGGTGCCGGTCGCCACGCCACGCGGGCGGGCCTTTGCGGCCCGGGTGCAGATGGTGTTCCAGGACCCCTACGCCAGTCTGCATCCGCGCCACACCATCGACCGCACGTTGTCGGAACCCTTGGCGATCCACGGCCTTTCCGGCTCGGACGCCAGGGTGGTCAAGGCGCTGGAAGACGTCGGCCTGCCGGCCGCCTTCCGCTTTCGCTTTCCGCACCAGTTGTCGGGCGGTCAGCGCCAGCGCGTCGCCATCGCCCGCGCGTTGATGCTGGAACCGGAAATCCTGCTGCTGGATGAACCCACCTCCGCGCTGGATGCCTCGGTCCAGGCCGAGGTGCTGAACCTGCTGGACCGGCTGCGCGACGAGCGTGGCCTGACCTTCCTGATGGTCAGCCACGACCTGGCGGTGATCGACCACATGACCGACCGGGTGCTGGTGATGCAGAACGGCCGTGCGGTCGAGGAACTGACCCGCGCCGCCCTGGCCGGCGCGCGCATGACAACCGACTATGCCCGCAGCCTGTTCGACGCCAGCGCCGACCGGATGCTCGACCCCGCCAAGGAGGCCCCATGATCCCTGTGTTTGATGGTCACAACGACCTGCTCCTGCGGCTTCTGGACGACCCGGCCCGGCGCGCCGAGATCTTCCTGACCGGCGAGGGCAAGGGCCACCTCGACCTGCCGCGGATGCAGGCGGGCGGCTTTGCCGGCGGCTTCTTCGCCATCTACCTGCCCTCGCCCGCCGCGCATGACGATCCCGAGATCGAGGCGCAGATGGAAAAGCCGCCCTATGCGCTGCCGCTTTCCGATCTGATCGGCTTCGACGCGGCGATCCTGCCGGCGGTGCAGGCCGCCGGGCATCTTCTGTGGATGGAACGCGCCAGCGCCGGCGCGTTGAAGCTTTGCCGGACCGCTGCCGAGGTGGCCGAGTGCCTGAAGACCGGCACCATCGCCGCGATCATGCACATGGAGGGTGCCGAGGCGATCGACGAAAGCCTGGACGCGCTGCATCTGTTCCATGCTGCCGGGCTGCGGTCCATCGGGCCGGTCTGGAGCCGGCCGACGATCTTCGGTCACGGCGTGCCCTTCGCCTTTCCCTCCAGCCCCGACACCGGGCCGGGGCTGACCGAGGCCGGCAAACGGCTGGTGGCCGAATGCAACCGGCTGAAGATCATGATCGACCTTTCCCACATCAACGAGAAGGGCTTCGATGATGTGGCGCGGCTGTCCGATGCGCCGCTGGTGGCGACGCATTCCAACGCGCATGCGCTCTGCGCCTCGTCGCGCAACCTGACCGACCGGCAGCTGGCGATGATCCGCGAGACCGGCGGCATGGTGGGGCTGAACTTCGCAGTGGGCTTCCTGCGGCCCGACGGCCGCAAGGACGACGGCTGCGGCTGGGACCCGGTGCTGCGCCACATGGATCACCTGCTCAAGGCGCTGGGCGAAGACCATCTGGGCTTCGGTTCCGACTACGACGGCGCCACCACGCCGGCGGTGATCGGCGACGTCACCGGACTGCCACGTCTGCTGCAGGCGCTGGCCGACCATGGCTACGACCGGCCGCTGCTGGAGAAGATCGCGCACGGCAACTGGCTCGCGCTGTTGCGCCGCACCTTCGGGACCTAGCCGGGGGTCTGACCGGCCAGAGTCTTAACAAATCCCTAAGACAGATTCGCAAGCCCTTGGAATCGCTTGCTGTCCGACGTGTCCCATGATGGGACGCCCGCTCAGGCCGCGCTGGCGCCGCTGAGACTTCTGCCCACCTCGCCGCGCAGGAAGCCGTCGCAGAACTCGGCCCCCGGCATCAGCCGCTTGAGTTCGGCCACCAGCGCCTCACCCTGCCCGGCCGATGACCCCAGGCTCTCGGCATAGGCCGCCGCCACAGCCGCGAAATTGCCGGTGTGGGGCGACAGGCGCAGAGCGGCGACCCCGGCCTCGCGCAGGGCGGCGATCTGATGGGCGGCGGTGGTGACCGCCCGCGCCAGGGTCTGCACGCCGTTCACACTCAGGAAGGCGCGGCCGTCCAGCGTGTCGACGTCGCGGCCGTCGGGATCGTCGGCGCAGACGAACTGGCAGCTGTCCTTGGCGCGGTCGGTCAGGCGGGCATGGTAGCAGCGGCCCGAAATCGCCAGCGGCGCGCGGCCATGCGCCCAGACCTCGACGGCCACCCCGGCCTCGGACCCCGCCTTGGCCAGCGCGGCGATGGCGGACAGCGGCAGTTCGGGCGGCAGGCAGACCCGCGTCGCGCCGCGGCGGGCCAGCCACATCAGCGTGCCCTCGTTATAGACGTTCACCATCGGCCCGACCCAGAACGGCGTGCCTTCCGGGATGTGGCGCAAGGCGGACAGGTCGTTCACCTCGACCGGCAGGCCCATGGCGACCAGATCGTCGGTCTGCTTGCGTTCACGCTTCAGGGTGATCAGCGCCAGCGAGGTGACGGCCACCTCCTTGCCGGCCGCCTGCAGCGCCGCAACGGCGCCGGGGATTTCGTCCTGCCAGAACGGCAGGCGCTTCGAGCAGACCCATTCGCCGATCACCACGCGGGCGACGGGTGTCTCGGCCAGTCCGGCGTAAAAGGCGCGCAGGTTGTCCGGGGTCCAGAAAAAGGCGTTCGGTCCGACGGTCAGGTCCATCGCCTTACCTCCAGATCTTGGCATAGGCGCCGGTGGTCGAGGCCTGGCCTTCGGTCAGCTTGGCCAGCAGGCTTTCGGGCATCGGCAGACCGCGATCCGCTGCCTCGACCGCCGCGCGGAAGGCGCGCACGACCTGCGCCACATAGGCCCGGCTGCGCTGCCGGCCCTCGATCTTCAGCGCCGAGACGCCGGCCTTCTGCAGGGCCGGGATCAGATGGGTCGCATCCAGGCTGGCCGGATCCTCGAAGATGTGGCCGACCTGATCATTGCCCTTGGCATCGGGCGAAGAGAAGCAGCCCTTGCACAGCGTCGGGTAAGGCGCGGTCGCACCCTTCGGCGTGCGGTGGATCAGGAATTCGCCCAGCCGCGCCTCTTGCGCACCGTTCACCTCGGCATAGGCGACGTGGCTGGCAGGCGAGCAGACCCCGTTCATGTTGGGCGACTTGCCGGTGGCATAGGACGACAGCGCGCAGCGCCCCTCGGCCATCACACAGAGGCCGCCGAAGACGAAGACTTCGGTCTCGACGTCGATCTCGCGGTTGATGGCGGCGATCTCGTCCACCGTCAGCACGCGCGGCAGGACCACACGCTTCACACCGAAGCTTTCGGCATAGAGATTGATCGCGTCGGGATTCGCTGCGGCCGCCTGCACCGACAGGTGCAGCCGCAGGCCCGGGTGTTTCTCGGCAGCATGGGCCAGCAGGCCGATGTCGGCCAGGATCACCGCATCCGCCCCGGCGGCACCGGCATCAGCCACGGCGCGGTGCCACAGGCCCTGGTCACCCGCGCGGGGGAAGGTGTTGATCGCGACCAGCACCTTGGCGCCGCGGGCGTGGGCATGCGCCACGCCTTCGGCCATTTCCTCGCGGTTGAAGTTCAGGCCCGGAAAGTTGCGGGCGTTGGTCTCGTCGTTGAAGCCGCAATAGACGGCATGAGCCCCGGCCTCGACCGCGGCGCGCAGGGCGGCGGGGGTGCCGGCGGGACAGACAAGTTCCATCATCGGGAGTGATCCTCGGGGTCTTCGCCCAGCCGGCGCCGCGACAGCGACAGGCCGGTGCGGCGTTCCAGAAGCGCCGACATCCGGCGCAGGGCGGGGCCGGCCGGACCGGCCAGCGAGGCGATCTCTTCGGTCAGGTCAATCTCGGCATCATCCAGCGCATTGCGCAGAGCAACCACTGAAGAGGTGTCGCCCGAAATTTCAAGCTGGCCGGAGAAGAACAGCGCGTCGCCGTCTTCCTCGGCATGAAGCATGGCCAGGAAGGCCTTGAGACTGCCGCGGATTTCCGTGTCATGCGCCGGCTTGGCACGGCGCGGGACTACGGTCAGCCGCCGCAGCGACGGTTCAAGCAGGATCGGGAACGGCATGTCCGTGACCTGGATCAGGAAGCGCGAACCGGCCGTGGCCCCCATCCGGCGCAGGATCGACGGGTGACGCGACAGCACATGCCGCATCAGCCGCGAGAACAGCATCGACAGCGGAGTCAGCGGCGGGGTCGGAAGCGGGATGGATCGGCCAAGCAGCTTGACCGACGGATCGGAGAGAATGCGCATCATGGAGGGCTTATACGCATCCCCCTGTCAGGTTTGATTGACACAAATCAATCTCGCTTCGCCGGCGCGCTGCTAGACGGGGTGGACAGCCGGAAAGCCCCCCATGCGAAGTCTGCCCGTCTTTGCCGATCTGCGCGCGTTCCTGGCTTGGGCCGAAGGCGCGGGCGATCTGGCGCGCCTCGCGCAACCGGTGTCGATCCGGCACGAAATGACCGCGGTCGAACTGGCCTGCCTGCAGAAATCCGGGCCGATCCTGCGGTTTGACCACGCCACCGGGGCTGACGGCGCGCGGGCGGCGATGCCGGTGGTGGCGAACCTGTTCGGCACCAGGGACCGGGTGGCGGCAGGCCTGGGCCTGGCGTTGGACGAGGTTCCGGCCTTGGGCGAATTCCTTGCGGCCCTGCGCAGCCCGCCGCCGGTGGACGGCATGCGCGACGCCTTGTCGCGCTGGCCGATGCTGAAGGCGGCGCTTTCGACCCGGCCGAAACCCGTCCGCCGGGCGGTGTGCCAGGAAACCACCCTGCCCGACCTTGGCGCGATTCCCGTGCAGACCCCCTGGCCGGGCGACGCCGGACCGCTGATCACCTGGCCGGTGGTAGTGACCCGGCCGCATGGCGGCGATGTGGACGACGTGGCCCGCTACAACCTGGGAGTCTACCGCGCGCAGGTCATCGGCCCCGACCGGCTGATCCTGCGCTGGCTGGCCCACCGCGGCGGTGCGGCGCACCACCGGACCTGGGACCGCGCCGGCGCGCCGATGCCGGTGGCCATTGCGCTGGGCTGCGATCCGGCGATGCTGCTGTCGGCCGCGCTGCCGCTGCCGGAAACCGTGTCGGAGATGACCTTCTCGGGCGTGCTGCGCGGCGCGCGGACGGAAATCGTCAAGGCGCAGACGGTGCCGCTGATGGTGCCCGCCAATGCCGAGATCATCATCGAAGGCTGGGTCCACCCCGGCGAGACCGCGCCCGAGGGCCCGTTCGGCGACCACACCGGATATTACAACGCGGCCGAACCCTTTCCGGTGATGCGGGTCAGCCGGATCACCTGCCGCCGCGATCCGCTCTACCTGACCACCGTCACCGGCCGCCCGCCGGACGAACCCTCGGTCATCGCCGAGGTGTTCAACGACCTGGCGCTGCCGGTGATCCGCCAGCAGATCCCCGAGGTGCAGGACCTGTACCTGCCCCCCGCCGCCTGTTCCTACCGCATGGCGGTGGTCAAGATCGCCAAGCGCTATCCCGGGCAGGCCCGGCGGGTGATGATGGCGCTGTGGGGGATGCTGCCGCAGTTCAGCTATACCAAGATCATCGTGGTGGTGGACAGCGACATCGACGCCCGCAACTGGGATGACGTGCTGTGGGCGCTGGCCACAAGGATGGACCCGGGCCGCGACCTGATGGTGCTGGAGGGGACGCCGATGGACTATCTGGACTTCGCCTCACCCATCGAGGGGCTGGCGGGCAAGCTGGGCATCGACGCCACCACCAAGATCGGCACCGAGACCACGCGCGACTGGGGCACGGTGATGCACCTTGACCCGGCTCATGAGGCGCGGGCGGCCGAGTTGCTGAAAGGCATCCTGAAATGACCGCCCCCAAGACTTCTGCGCGCGTGGTGCTTGGCGTCTCGGGCGCGTCGGGCGCGGCGCTGGCGGTAGATTGCGCCGCCATCCTGCACGGGCTGGGGGTCGAGATCGACCTGGTGCTGTCGCCCATGGCCGAGAAGACGCTGGCGCTGGAATGCGGGGCCGCCGCGCAGGACGCGCTGCGCGCCCTGGCGACGCGCGTCCACGCCATCGGCAACCTCGGCGCGGCCATCGCATCGGGGTCCTGTCCGGTGGCGGGGATGATCGTCGTGCCCTGTTCGATGCGCAGCCTTGCGGCCATTGCGGCGGGCCTGGACGACAACCTGCTGACGCGCGCCGCCGGGGTGCAACTGAAGGAACGCCGCCCGCTGGTCCTGCTGGCGCGCGAGGCGCCGTTGACGCTGGCGCACCTGCGCAACATGACAAGCGTCACCGAGATGGGGGCGATCGTGCTGCCGCCGGTGCCGGCCTTCTACCTGAAGCCCGCCACCACCGCCGAGATCACCGCGCAGATCGCCGCCCGTGCCGTCGATCTGTTGCGCCTGGCGCCTCCGGTGGCCAAGGCCTGGGGCACGACTTCGGGAACCGGGGGGGAATAGACGGAAGCGCTTTGCTGCGACCGTCGCTGCCTTCTTGTGATTTCAGGGTGTATTTCCGGCGCAATTCGCGTCTTGATTCCGGTAGGCTGCCGAATTGTTTGCGGCCCGCCCCTGCCCATTCAATCAGACGTTCAAGACCGGAATATGCGCCCGCCTTTCGGCGAGCGCATCACGCTTCACGTTCTTGACCGGTCGGCCCGTCACTTCAGATTTGCGACCACCTGGTCAGCAAAGGTGTCGACCAGCGCGACATAGGCGCGTTTGGCGTCTTCGGCGCTGGCGGCCGGATCGAACCCCTCGCCCAGCAGCGGCGCAGCCAGCTTGTAGTCCACCGTCAGCTCATAGCTTTCGTACTTGCTGTTGTCGGTGTCCGGCTGCTGGTGAACCATGCCTTTCAGGACCGAATCCTCAAGGCCCGCTGCCTCGGTGAAGCCGTTCGCCAGTTCGACCTCGCTGAGATCGACCAGGATGGTCGAGCCGTCTTCGGCCATGCGGTCAGTCACGCGCGACAGGATCGCGGCCTCGAGATCGGTCTCGACCGCCTTCCAGTAGTCCGCCGCCTTGGCGTTGGTGATCGCCGTCATGTCGATGGTCACGTCGATTTCCTTCACCATCGGCATGTCCTGCGCGAAAGCCGCGCCGGAAAGGGCGGAGGTGGCGAAAAGAGCGATCAAGAGCTTGTTCATTTTGCGTTTCCTGCATGATTTGGGCCGATGCGAATTCTGCCTCGGACTGCGGGAACAACGCAGCGTCGGACAATTCGGTTCCCGAAATCATTTCCGCCCATGCTGATTGCGGTTCGAATGGAGGCAAAACGGCCAATTCTGCCGGGCCGGTTCAGAGCGCGGATTCCCGGCAGGCGGCTGGGCGTTCGATGCCCTGGTCTTCACACAGCAACCGCTCAGGACCGCCTGGCCCCGCTCGACCCGATCGCGCGCCCGGATGGCCCGGCGGGCACCAGGGGGACAACGCGGACCACGGCGCCCCGGCCATGCCACCGCGGCCGGCCGGTCCGCAATCCGCGGCATGGCCTGACGCTCCATCGCGCCATCCTTGCGCCCGGTCTATGCCTCAGCTCCGTCGCTGCGCCGCTCAGGGCAGGAACAGAGCCTCGGGCAGGCCGTAGCTGTCGGTCCAGCCGTACCAGGCCACGTCGGTCGGGCCGACGATGGTGTCCAGCGCCACCCAGCCGCTGCCGTCGTTGGTCAGCAGAACCATGATGACGTCACTCATCATGTCGTTGGCCCAGTCCTGTGCATAGGGCGTGCGCGACCAGTCGAACGGTCCGCCGCCGGGCGCCAGCGGCGTCGCCTGCAGATAGGCCCAGGCGCCATCGGTCCGCAGCACCGAAATCTGGAACAGCACCTTCCGACCCAGCAGGGATTCGACCGGCACCCGGGCTGCGTCCAGAATGGCCGAACGGTCGGCGGTGCCGCGCGGCGGGGTGAAGAGCTCACCCAAGGTCACGCCGCCGGACACGCTGCCGGCGGCACCGTCGTCCATCGGGCTGCCGGGGCTGGTTCCGGGGCCGAAGCTTTGCGACATGTAGGTGACAGTGGCATCGAATTCGGCGGCACGGGCCTGCGGGTAGCTGATCTCGAACACCCGGACCAGGCCGTCGGGCCATTCCACCAGCACCCGGCGATAGAAGATGTCCGCCCCCTTCAGGCCCGACAGCACATACCAGCCCGGCCCGGCGCGTTCATAGGTGATCTGCGCATCGGGCATCAGCTTCTTGTCCTCGGCGATCAGCCCGGCCTCGTCCAGCGCCAGCACGTTCCATTGCGCAAAGACGTAGAACCGGGCCTGGCCGTCGACCGAGGCAAAGCTGCGCCCGTCGCCATTGGTCGGCAGGGCGTCGGGGGTGAAATAGCTGGAAGGATACTCGATGAAGGTGCCGTAGCGGCCGTTCTGATACAAAGACCAGCCCTCGGACGAGGCGGTGATGCTGTCTTCGGCCCAGGCCGGTTCGCCCTGGTCCGGTGGCGGCGGAGGCGGCGTGCCCAGCGCCGGAGCGGGTGCTTCCGCAACCGGCTGCGGTTCGGCCGCTGGCTCGGGGGCCAGTTCGGGGGCAGGTTCGGGGGCGGGCTCGGCCACCGCTGCGGGTTTGGCAGCGGCCGTCTTCGGCGCCGCTGCGGCAGCCGGACAGGCCGCCGACCCCGAAGGCAGCGTCAGCGTCAGGCCGGCCAGGACGGCTTTCAACTCGGTGCCATTGTGGAACGCTTCGACCCCGCCGACCAGCACCGCCAGCGGCTCGTCGCCCGGCAGGCAGGTCGCCAGCTGGTACAGCCGGTAGCTGCCGGGGCGGAAGGTCACCCCATCGCTGAATTCGGCCAGGCTGCCGTCCCAGCTTGTCACCCGGGCCTTCTGGCCCAGGAGTTCGCCGTCGAAAGCGGTGGCGCCGGCGGGGGCCTCGGTCGCCAGAGCCTGCGCCGCTTGCCCGCGCGCCAGCGTAACCGTGCCCTGCGCCGAGACCGGCATCAGCACGAGCTGCTCGGCCACATCGTCGCCCAGCCGGTACCAGCCTTCAGGCAGGCTGACCGCCAGCACCCCGCCCAGCGCAGCGCCTGCCTCGGTCGCCGTCGCCGGCGCCGGATCGGCTGCACCCGTCTCTGGCGCGGGTTCCGCGCGGCCGGCTTCCGGCAGGTCCAGCGTGGCCAGAATCGCGGCGTAGTCGGTGGCCCCCTCGGCAAAGGGCGTGTTCAGCGCCGACAGCAGCAGCACCAGCCGGTCGCCGTCGTCCAGCGGGTCGGTCGAGACATAGACCTCGCCCTCACCCTTCATCCCGTCGCTGTCGGCGGTAAAGGTCCAACGGTCGAAAGCCACCCCGTCCAGCGTGACGACCGCGGCCGGGGTCGCGGTGACCTCGTCCAGATACTCCTGTCCGTCGTCGTCCAGCCCGATGCCGAAGCCCAGACCCGAGGGCACCGAGGGATCGCCCTTCATGAACCCGTCCAGCCGGTCACCGTCTTCGACCTGCGCCCAGTCGGGCGGCAGGGCGTAGACCACGCCGGCCATGTCAAAGCTGATCCAGCCTTCGGGCACCTCGGCCAGCGCGCCCGTGGCGCAGACCGCCGCACCAAGCCCGGAAAGGATCGCCTGCCTGATCCGCATCGCCCACGGCTCCTTCACTTGTCGCCCGCCCCGCTTTCGGCCAGCTTTAGGGCCGTGCCGCGTTTGGTAAGCCAATCCAGCACCGCGCCGCGCTCGGTCTCCTGAAGATAGCGGCCGAACAGCGCCTTCTGCGTCTTGGCGTCCAGCGTGCATTTCCCCGGCAACGCGGCGTTCATCGCCCGAACGAAGTCATACCAGCGACTTGCGTCGCCCTCTTCCAGCTTCTTCTTGCCGTACATGTCGGCGATCTTCTGATCCGCCGCAGCTGCCTTCAGCTTGGCCTCGGCCTTGTTCCGCAGATCGTCGATCTTCAGCTTGCCGCCTTCGGCCAGGGCATAGGTCATCTGGTACATGTCCAGATCGGTCATCCGGCTGCCATCATGAACGATGGGCCAGAGATAGGCCGCCTCGGCCAGAAGCTTGTAGTTGCCGCCGTTCAGATAGATCGGCGGCCCCTCGGCCTTGGGCAGCAGCACAAATTCATGGCCCTTGTCCGCGCGGTCCATCTTGTAGACCGACAGCCCCGCCTGGCGGAACAGATAGTCGTCGCGGTCCAGGCTGACGTTGCCGTGGTCGTTCAGATAAGCCTTCATCGCCGGAGTATTGGCCTGGTCGCCCTTGATTTCGGCATTGGTGTCGGCGCGGTTGGCGATGTCGCGGATCAGCGCGTCGAACTTGGCCGGGGTCTCCATCGCGTCGGCATAATAGCCCATCATGTCGGAGATGCCGGGCGGCAGATAGTCCTTGCCGGCCTTGGTGACCTCGCTCATGGCGTTGAAGCCCGTCAGCATCCAGCGCTGCGCCTCGGTATAGCGGCCCGAGGCGGCCAGCTTTTCGACCATCCCCATGTGGGTTTCGAACTTCTTGTAGCCGTCATAGGCGGCGACGCCCCATTTGCCGAACTTCACCGTCTCGTTCATCGCGTCGTTCACTGCGTCCAGCGCCTCGCCGCGCTGGACCAGCTTCTCGTACATCTCCATGCGCTTGGGCGAGAGGCCAACGGTCTTCGACGCCGGGCGCCACTTTTCCATCAGCTCCTCGACCGCCTCGGCCTTCATGTCGCGGTATTTGCCGAAGTACTTGGTCATCGTCTCGGTGACGTCGGTGACGATCTCGACCTTGTCGCGCATCTCGGCCGACGAGAACTTGTTGTAGTTCTCGCCCATCTTGTAGATGTCGCCGCCCACCTCGGCCCAGGCCTTGTAGCGGTCCAGACCCTTCTGGTGCAGGTCGTTCTGGCGGCGCCGCTCGGCCACCTCGGCCTCTTTGGTACGGAACCGCTCGTGCGCCGCGCGCTGCTTGTCCAGCGGCAGATCCATGCGGCGGACGGCCTCCCACTCCTTGGCCACCACGCCCAGGTCTTCCTCCATCACCGCCAGTTCGGCCTTCATCAGCTCTTCGGCGAAGGTGGCGGCGGCGATGTAGGTGTCGGGGTTCTTCATCACCTTGTCGAAATAGGTCTTGGCGAGGAACTTCTTCCAGTCGTCCTCGGCTTCCTTCTGGGCCTTCTTCATCTTCTCGGCCAGACGGCCGCGCTCGTCCTCAATGGCCTTCTTCATCTTGGCCGCCATCGCCGGCGGCGGCGCCAGCACCGGCACGCCGTTCTGCGCCAGATACTTGTAGCCCTGCTGCGCCTCAAGCGCCGGGTTGCCCAGGATGCCGGCGTTCCAGTTGGCGCGGCATTGCGCCAGTTCGCGCCGGTAATCCACCGCCGACTTGTCGCCGCGCCCCTTCAGGCTCTTGATCAGCGCGTCCAGCGGCGACAGGCCTTTGGCACAGCTGTCCCAGATCTTCGGATCGGTCGGCAGCGGGTGGCGAGTGCAGCCGAACCCCGAGACGACGCAGGGTTCTCCCGGCTGGCTGCAGGAATACATCTTGTTGAATTCGCCGATGGTGTCGGGGTGGTAGAATTGCGCAGTGGTGCTGCTGCCATAGCCGGCGCTTTGGCAGACGCAGTCGAAATAGCCGTCCTCGGGCTTGATCCCCAGTTCCTTCATCAGGTCAAGATGGCGCTTGTGGCCCATCGCCAGCATCGCCGCGATGGCCTTCTGCTCGCGGTCCGAACGCGCCTTGTCCTGGGCCGTCGAAGCGCTGCCCAGGGCCAGCGCCAGAGCCGCCGCCAGAGTGACAGCCGAACGCAGGGTCATGGCAGGTCCTCCGAAAGGTCGGCGCCCAGCAGGTCGAGAAAGGCGGCGGGGTCGAAATCGGCGTCGTCCAGAAGCTGCATGCGCTGGATCGGGTCCATCAGCCGGGGCGTGACCCAGCCGCCGGTCAGCCGCGCCACCGCCATCCGGGCGCCGTCATAGTCGCCGGCGGCAACCGACTGCATCAGAACGTGAAACTCGCCGAAGACGTAGATCGGGGCCGTGCCGCGGATCGACACCGCTCCGGGCAGCACCGCCCGCGCCCATCCGTCGCCGAACTCCACCTCCAGCCGGCCATCCCAATGCGCCGCCATCCAGGCCGGGCTGAAATAGCGCGTCCAGTCGCCATTGCTGCTGTTCACCGTCAGCTTCCACTGCCCGGCGCGCGGGCCGCGGATCATCCGGGTCAGGTCGATATGCAGGTTGCGCTGGCCCCACATGTCCTCGGCCCGGACGGTCGAGACCAGGGTGGCAAAGCCGTCGGTGCGGTCGGGGTCGAGCGTATAGCGCAGCCGGTAGGGCGTGATCTGCAGCCGGCGGTCGAAGGTCATCAGCGGCTTGTCGGACAACAGGCCGGTGCGGCCCCAGCCGCCGATCGCCGGCACCTCGGCCACCAGCCAGCCGTCGCGATATTCGGTCAGGTCGTCGAAGGTCTTGTCATAGACCAGCGAGAACGGCACCCAGGCCGGGTCTGGCTTGCCGTCGAACAGGGTGATCTCGGGCAAGGGCTCGGCGCCGACGCCGGGGATCGGCTCGCCCGGATCGCGGCCGGGGGTGCGGGTCAGTTCGATGCGCTTCAGCACCATCGACACCGGCAGGTTCTCCGCCGCGGGGTGGGAATAGATGCTCAGCCGCAGGCCGCGGCCTTCGGCCAGCAGCGGCCAGGGCAGCACCTCGTCTGGAAAGCCGGGGGCCTGCACCTGGATGCCCATCGGCGTCAGCACCAGTTCCACGCGGGCGGGCATGCCTTGCGGCACCTCGACCTCAAGCAGGTCCTGGTCATAGTCCAGGTGGCGCAGCGCGCGGACAATTCCGTCGGCCCCCTTGCGCCAGGCCAGGATGAAGCGTGGCAGCGAGGGGTCGTTGCCGTTCATCGTTGTGGTGCCGGACAGCGCGATCATGAATCCGGTGGTTTCGGCCGCGTCAAAGTCGAAGGCCAGCCGCGCCTCGGCCCCATCGGTGAACCGGTCCAGCCAGACCAGCGGTTCGGGCGAGTAGAAACCCGCCTTGCCCCAGGCGTTCCCCTCGGCCACGGCAACGCGCAGCGCGCCGTCCATGATGCGGGCATCGCGGGCAAAGTCGCCGCCATGCGCCCAGATCCGGGCGAAATGCGGGGCGGAAAGCGTGCCGTCGAACAGCACCGCCGTCTCGGGCGCATCGCCAAGGGCCGCGGCGGGATCTGGGCCGGTGTCCAGATCCACCACCTCCAGCCGCAGGCCGGTCAGCCGCAGCGCCACCGCCTCTTCGGGATTGGGCGCCGAGGCCAGGGCGTAAAGGTGCAGCAGGCTGCCCGCCGTCAGATGGGTCATTGGCGCCTGGATCAACACCGCGCCCGAGGCATCGGAGACCGTAAGGGAACCGTCCGGCCGCAGCCACAGCGACAGGTCCTTGAGCACCGCCTTGTCGGTGACAGTGAAGCGGCCCAGCTCCTGCTGCCGCTCCCACAGAACCAGCTCGTTCGCGGCACCTTCCGGTTCGACATAGCCCAGCCGCAGGACATGCGCGCCCCACTCCTCCTGGCCCGCCCGTTCGGCCGGGATCAGCGCGAAGATGGCGCCGGTGGTGGCTGCGGGGTCCATCTGCAGCCGCAGACGCACGGCCTTGCCCTGGCCGAAGTCGGGCACCGGCACCACGGGAGCGGCGGAATAGATACCGGTATTGCCCCAGCCGTGACCGGTCGGCACATCGGCCAGGAAGGCATCGCTGTCATAGCGGGCGAATTCCTCGAAGCTGCCGCCGGCATAGGCGATGGGCAGCCAGTCGGCGCTTTCCTGTCCCGAAAACAGCAGCCCCGGCAGCTTGGCGGGATCGGGCAGCGGCGCGCGGTCGATCGCAAGTGCCCCGCCCTGCCCCGCGGCGACCGAGATCAACACCTGCCCGGTCAGGTCAGCCAAGCTGACCGGCCGTCCGTCGTTGGTCAGCAGAAGCTGCATCGCCAGCGTGTCCAGCCAGCGCCCCGCGGCCGCTTCGGCCGGCAGGGCGGCGGCAAAGACCGCCCGCCCCTCGGCCGGGCACAGCGCGCCCCAGGCGGCAGGGGCGCCCATCATCGCCAACACCTCGGCCCCCTTCGGCGGCGGATCGGCCAGCGCGCAATCGCCGCCCAGGGCGGGCGACAGCGCGGCCAGCAGGGCCTGGGGATCGACGGTTTCGGAATGGGCCTTGGCCGCAAAGGCAGCGGCCGCGACGACGATCAGGGCTTTGACAAGCCGCACCGATCCTTGGGCTGGCATGATCTGTCCCAGCAAATGTGTCTGGCCTCCGCGGCAGGAATTTCCGCGGCGCCTGGCGCAAGTCTTCCCCGCGCCGGCGCGAAGTCAATGTGCCGTCCGGTCGCAAGGCCGCAAGCGAAGGGCCCGGTCACGCCGACCAGGCCCCGCCTGTGCTGCCTGAGGCTGCCTGCCGTTCAGTCCGGTCGGTCGTCCTTGAAGGTGCGATGGCCCGAAAGCATGGTCGAGACCGTGGATTGCCGGGACATGATGTCTTCGCGGATCGCCGCATAGACGTGGATCAGCACGAAGATCACCATCGACCACATGCCAAAGCGGTGCAGCATGTGCAGGATCTGGCTGTTGCCGATCAGGCCCAGCAGCCAGCCCATGAAGGTGTCCGGCAGGCTGCCCTGCCCGGCGCCTTCGGCGTAAAGCGCCCAGCCGGTCAACATCATGAAGGTGATGCCCAGGGTCATGAAGAAGAACATGGCGGCATGCGCCAGTGGGTTGTGGCCGACATACTTCTTCGGCTCGGGCACCAGGAACATGTACCAGCGCAATTCGTAGAACACCTCATACCACCAGCGCCGGTTGGTGATCGGCAGAATGAACATCTGCCGGGCGTGACTGTTGCCCATGAAGGCCCAGTAGATGCGGCCGAAGAAGCCGACGGTCAGGATCATCCCGGCGGCGAAATGGGCAAAGCGGATGTAGCCCATGACAAACTGGTGCGTCGCCTCGCTGATCTGCATGCTGGGCAGAGGTTTCCCGATCAGGTAGCCGGTCACCGCCAGAACGGTGATCGCCAGCGCGTTCACCCAGTGCCATAGCCGCACCGGGGATTCGTAGACATAGACCGAGCTGCGCTTGCGCAGGGTTTCCAGGTCCTCGGGCGTGGCATCGCCGGTCAGGACCGAGGCCTCGAAACTGCGCAGATGCGGGGGGGTGAGATCGGTCATGGCCTCACCCCGCCAGCATCAGCAGGCCCGAGGCGGTGACGCCCAAGCCCAGTGCCCGCTGCACGATCGCGCGACGCGCCACCGCGCGGGCGATGCCGATGCCCGCCAGGTGCAGCGTGGCGGTCGCGATCAGGAAGCCGGCCAGGTAGGGCACGGCTTCGCCGGTCGCCTCGGAGGCATGGGCATGGCCGTGGCACAGCGCGAACAGTGCGATGGCCAGCAGCGAGGCCTGGGTCAACCCCGCGGCCTGGTCGCGACGGCCGACCAGGGTCAGGACGCCGAACACCGCCACCGAAAGCGTGATCCAGGTTTCCACCATCGGAATCCCGAGCCCGGCCCAGCTGAGGCCGGCCCCGGCGGCCATGGCGGCCAGGAAGGCGACCGCCCCCGCCCAGAACCGGGTGGGCAGGACGAAGCCGGACCACAGGCCCACCGTCAGCATGGCCAGAAGGTGGTCCATCCCGAAGACGGGGTGCTGCAGTCCGTGGAGGAGGCCCGACGCGTCACCGTGGCCGGTATGGGCCATTGCGGGCGCGGCGGTCATGGCAGCAAGGGCGGCAATCGAAAGCTTCTTCATCGTATTGTCTCCTTCAGCGGACCTTGACCGAGGTCAGTTCCTGACCTTCGGGCGACATCACATGCGTCGAACATGCCAGGCAGGGATCGAAGCTGTGCAGGGTGCGCAGGATTTCGACCGGCTCTTCGGGGCGTTCCATCTTGGTGTCCATCAGGCTGGCCTCGAAGGCGCCGATGTTGCCGGCGCTGTCGCGCGGGCTGCCGTTCCAGGTGGTCGGCACGACGCATTGGTAGTTGTCGATGCGGCCGTCCTTGATCTTGACCCAGTGCCCCAGCGCGCCGCGCGGGGCCTCGGTCATGCCCACGCCCTTGGCTTCCTTCGGCCAGGTCGACGGGTCCCATTTCGCAACGTTTGCCGTGCTTTGATCGCCGGCCTTGATGTTGGCCACCAGCTTGTCGAAGAAGTGCTTCTGCAGCCGACCGCAGTATTCCGCCTCCAGTGCCCGCGCCGCGGTGCGGCCCAGGGTCGAGAACAGCGCGCTGACCGGCAGGTTCATCGTCCGCAACAGGCCCTCGACCTGGTTCTTGATGTCCTCGTGCCCCTTGGCGTAGCCGACGACATAGCGGGCCAGCGGCCCCACCTCCATCGCGTGGCCCTTCCAGCGCGGCGCCTTGATCCAGCTGTATTTCGCCGCCTCGTCCAGCTGTTCGATGTTGGTCTTGCTGCCCTTGGTCGCCGCGCCCAGTTCGAACTTGGGCTGGGTCACGCCGTCCCAGGGGTGCAGGCCCTTGCCCGGCTCGCCGTACTCGTACCAGGAGTGATCGACGAATTCCTGGATCTGCTCGGGGTCGCGGACATCGACATCCTGCACCTCGTTCAGGTTGCCGTTGATGATCGCGCCGCGCGGAAGATGCAGTTGCTCGGCGCTGAAATCATTGGCGTTTTCCGGAATATCACCATAGGCCAGCACCGACTTGCCCGACAGCCCGCCGCCATAGAGCCAGGACTTGTAGAAGCCGCCGATGGCCACCAGGTCGGGCAGGTAGACGTTCTTGATGAAGGTCTGGCACATGTCGATGATCGACGAGACCTGGTTCAGAAGCGTCATGTTGATCGCGCCGACGGCGCCGGTGGAATGCAGGTTGATCGGGCAAGGCACGCCGCCCACCAGCCAGTTCGGATGCGGGTTCTTGCCGCCGAAGATGGTGTGGATCTTCACGATGTCCTTTTGCAGATCCAAGGCCTCGAGATAGTGCGTGGTGGCCATCAGGTCGGCTTCGGGCGGCAACAGATAGGCCGGGTTGTCCCAGTAGCCGTTCTTGAAGATGCCCAGCTGGCCGCTTTCGACAAAGGCCTTCAGCCGATTCTGCACGTCGCGGAAATAGCCCGGGCTGGACATCGGATGCGACGGGCTGACCGTCTGCTGCAGTTCCGACGTGGCCTTCGGATCGGCCCGCAAGGCATTGACAGGATTGACCCAATCCAGCGCGTGCAGGTGGTAGAAGTGGACGATGTGATCATGCACCTGGAGGTTCAGTTGCATGATGTTGCGGATCGAGTTGGCGTTGTCGGGGATGGTGATCCCCAGCGCATCCTCGACCGCGCGCACCGAGGTCAGCGCATGTGTGCCGGTGCAGACCCCACAGATGCGCTCGGTAAAGGCCCAGGCGTCGCGCGGGTCGCGGCCCTTGAGGATCACCTCAAGCCCGCGCCACATGGTGCCGGTGGACACAGCGTTGCGGATGAAGCCATCCGCGTCCACGTTCACCTCGCAGCGCATGTGGCCCTCGATCCGGCTGACCGGATCGACGACCACCCGCTGGCCCGCTGTATCCAGGGTGAAGCCGTTCGGCGTTGTCACTCCCATGGCTTATCCCTCCGCCTTTTCTTGCTTCTTCTGCGCCCGTTTCAGCGCCGAGACCGCCGCATGGACGGCAATCGACCCGCCCACCACGCCGGCGGCCGTCATCCCCACCTTGTCGGCATTCGCTTCCACCCCGAAGGCCTTGAGGTTGGTCACCCGGTCGTAGAAACCGCCCTGGTCCCAGAACCCGTCTTCCGAGCAGCCGATGCAGCCGTGGCCGGACTGGATGGGGAAGCTGGTGCCCTCGTTCCAGCGGATCGTGGAACAGGCGTTGTAGGTGGTCGGGCCCTTGCAGCCCATCTTGTAGAGGCAATAGCCCTTGCGGGCGTTGTCGTCGTCCCAGGCCTCGACGAACTGGCCGGCATCGAAATGCGGCCGGCGATAGCACTTGTCATGGATACGCTGGCCGTAGAACATCGCCGGCCGCCCCTGACGGTCCAGCTCAGGGAGACGGTCGAAGGTCAGCATGTAGGTGATGACGCCGGTCATCACCTCGGCGATCGGCGGGCAGCCCGGCACCTTGATGATCGGCTTGTCGGTGATGACCTTGTGGACGGGTGTCGCGCGGGTGGGGTTCGGCGCGGCGGCCTGGACGCAGCCGTAAGAGGCGCAGGCGCCCCAGGAGATGATCGCTTTGGCGTCCTTGGCGACGTGGCGCAGCTGTTTCACGAAGGGCTTGCCGCCGACGATGCAGAACATCCCGTCCTCGTTCAGCGGCGGGTTGCCTTCGACGGCCAGGATGTAGTTGCCCTTGTATTTCTGGATGGTGTCTTCCAGCGCCGCCTCGGCGGCATGGCCCGCGCTGGCCATCAGGGTGTGGGAGTAGTCCAGCGAGATCATCGACAGGACCACGTCCTTGGCCAGGGGATGCGCGCCCCGGATGAAGCTTTCCGAGCAGCAGGTGCATTCCAGCCCGTTGACCCAGATCACCGGCGTGCGCGGCTTGGTTTCCATCGCATGCGCGATCTTCGGCACGAAGGCCGGCCCCAGGCCCAGCGCCGATGCCGTCAGCGAGCAGTATTTCATGAAGCTGCGCCGGGTGATCCCCTGGCGGCGCATGACCTCATAGAAGGTTTCGATCTGCGTCATGTGTCCTCCCTCGGGCCGGCAGACGGACTTCGGCCATTGTGTGCCAGTGTGTGCCAGGAGCAGGGTGCCGGTCGCGACCAAAGACCGCACGGCGCCCATTCTGGAAAAGGCATGTTTTTCAGGTGGATGAGTGGGACGCCCGGGCGTATTGCCGGTCTTGGCATGACCAGTTTCCGGCAGCGGTGGTCAGCACGTTTCCAGGCCTCGCGGCGCGGCTTCGGCCGATTCGCGGGCCAGCGCCACCAGCGCCTGACCCAGCGCCAGCCCGCCGTCATTGGCCGGCACCTGCCGGTGCAGCAACACCGGGACCCCGTCCAGCGCCGCGACCAGCGCCCGGTGCAGCCGGGCGTTTTGCAGGCAGCCTCCCGACAGCGCCACGGCCTTGGCCCGGCCCTGCCCGACCAGCCCGAGCGCGACGTCCGCGAAGGCCTGCGCCAGCCCGTCGTGGAAGCGGGCCGAGATCACCGCGGCCGGCACGCCGGCCGCAAGGTCCGCGCTCAGCGCGCAAAACATCGGTGCCGGGTCCAGCCCGGGTCCGAAGGCGTAGCCCGGCCCCTCGGGTCCCGCCAGGGCCTCGAGCCGCATCGCCGCCTCGCCTTCATAGCTTTGCGCCCCCGTCACCAGCCCCAGGCAGGCCGCCACCGCATCGAACAGCCGCCCGGCCGAACTGGACAAGGGCGCGTTCACCCCCTTTGCCGCCGCCGCCCGCAAGGGTGCCAGGGGATGCCCGGCAAACAGCCGGTCGGCCAGCGCCGGCAGCCCCGCCTGGTCCAGCCGCATGACCGCATTGCGCCAAGGCTGGCGGCTGGCGGCATCGCCTCCCGGCAGCGGCGCCGGGGCCAGATGCGCCACCCGCTCGGCCCCGCGATAGTCGCCCAGCAGCACCTCGCCGCCCCATATCGTGCCGTCCGACCCCAGCCCCAGCCCGTCCAGCACGATCGCCGCCACCGGCCCTCCGTCCAGCGGCCAGAGGTTGTCGCCCAGGCAGGCAGCGAGATGGGCATGGTGGTGCTGCACCCGCATGACCGGCAACCCCATCGCCTCGGCCGCCCGGGTGGCGGCATAGCCGGGGTGCAGGTCGCAGGCCACCACCGCAGGCCGGTGGTCGAACAGCGCCGCGTAATCGGCCAGGGCTCTGTGGAACTCTTCCACCGACAGCGCATCGGTCAGGTCGCCCAGATGATGCCCCAGCAGCGCCTGGCCCTGCTTCACCAGGCAGACCGCCCCCTTCATCTGGCCGCCCACCGCCAGCACCGGCCGCGCCGGAAAGCCCGGCGGCAGCGGCAGCACCCCCGGCACCCGGCCGCGCGCGCGGCGCAGAACCATGCGCGGCACCGCCCGCTCCACGCTGTCGTCCAGCCGCCGGGCGATGTCGCGGTCATGCATCAGGAAGCCGTCGGCAAAGCCGGCCAGCTTGTCGCGCGCCTCGGCATTGTCCACCACCTGCGGCTCGCCGGAAAGGTTGCCCGAGGTCATCACCAGGACGCTGCCAAAGGCCTCCAGTAGCAAGTGGTGCAAGGGCGTATAGGGCAGCATCACCCCGAGGCTGGCCATCCCTGGCGCCACCCCTTCGGGCAACACGCCCCGAGACGCCACCAGTACCACCGGCGCCGCCGGATCGCGCAGCAGCACAAGGTCGGCCTCGACCAGCACCGCCACCCGCGCCAGATCTGCCTCGCACCCCATCAGGGCAAAGGGCTTGGAGGGCCGCCGCTTCCGCCCCCGCAGCAGCGCCAGTGCCGCCGGATTCGCCGCATCGCAAGCCAGGTGAACCCCGCCCAAGCCCTTGACCGCCACCACCCCGCCGCGCCGCAATTCGGCCACCGCCAGCGCGATCGGGTCGCCTTCAACCTCTGCTTCCCCCACTTCGTACCACAGCCGAGGCCCGCAGGTCGGGCAGGCAATCGGCTGGGCATGGAAGCGCCGGTCGCCCGGATCGGCATATTCCGCCGCACAATCGGCGCAGATCGCAAACGCCGACATGGTGGTCTGCGCCCGGTCGTAGGGCAGCCCGCGCAGGATGCTGAACCGCGGCCCGCAATGCGTGCAGTTGGTGAACGCGTACCCCGCACGCCGCCCCTGCCCCCGCACCTCGGCCGCGCAGTCCGGGCAGGTCGCCGCATCCGGCGTGACCCGCGTCTCGGCCCCCCGCCCCCGGGTTTCGACGATCTCGAACCCGGCCGGAGCCTCCCCCGCCAAGGCCGACACCTCCACCGCATCCACCCGCGCCAACAGCGGCGCCCGCGACCGCAGCGCCACGGCAAACCGGTCCAGCCCCTCTCCCCAGGCCTCGATCGCCACCCCTTCCGCGTCGTTCCAGACCCGCCCCCGCAGCCCCATCTCGCGCGCCAACTGCCAGACAAAGGGCCGGAACCCGACCCCCTGCACCTGCCCCCGCACCCGAATGAACCCCTGCGCCTCTTTCATCTGTCCAAAAAATATCCCGGGGGTCCGGGGGCTGGCCCCCGGTCCGCCCTGTCCCCCTAGTGCACCGTGCAGACCATGCAAGGGTCGAAGCTGCGCACCACATGCTGCACCGACAGCCCCGATGCCCCCACCTCTACTCCCTCCAGCGCCGCCTCCAGCGGCCCGGGCACCCCCGCCGCATCGCGGGGCGAGAAGTTCCAGGTCGTCGGCGCGATGATCTGGTAGCCGGCAATTCGGCCATTCTCGATCCGCAGCCAGTGCCCCAGGGCGCCCCGCGCCGCCTCGACCAGCCCGCCCCCCGCGCCCTGCCGCGGCAACCGCCCGCGCGCCATGAAACCGGCACCCGGCACGATCCCGGCCACCAGCGCCTCCATCACCGCTTGCGTCCGTGCCAGTTCCAGGAGTCGCCCGGCCACCCGCGCCAGCACCCCGCCGCCGGCCAAGGCCCGCGCCAGCGGATGCCCGTCCACCACTTGCCGCGCCAGCGCGCCCACCTCGTAGCCCAGGCCCGCCAGCCGCGGCGCCTTGCACCAGGAATAGCCGGGCGCGGCCATGCCCTCGTCCGGCTCGGTCATCCCCTCGAAGGGATGCGCCACCTCGCCCCGCATCCAGGCATGGCTCAGATCCTCGCGGATCTGCGCGGGGTCAAACACCCCCGGCCCGCCGTTCCAGACCCCGCGCGCGAAGACCGGCCCCGTGTCCAGCGCATAGGCCCCATAGGACAGATACCGCCCGCTGCCCCGACCCAGGTCGTCAAGCCCCAGGTCGGCGGCGATTTCCAGGAAAAGTCCCACGTCGCCGCGGCCCCAAGCCATCAGCCCCACGACCGTCTCCAGCGCCGCAAAGTCCTCCAGCGCCCCGCCGAACACAACGTTTTCCAGATAGCGGCGAAAGGCCCGCAAGGTGGCCTGCAACCGCGCCTTTTCGCGCAGACCGGGCGCGCGGGTCACGCCGCCGGGCTGAATCGCCAGGGTGTGCGGCCATTTCCCGGCCAGAAGACCCATGACGTGCAGCAACTCGGCCCGCGCCGCGACCGCCGCCCGCTGTGCGCTGCCCTCCATCGCGGTGAATCGTTCTACCGCCCGGCCATGCCAGGGCCGCCCGGCATAGTCGGGCCGAGCGAAATCGGGCAGGAAGAACAGGTGGAAATGCGTCAGGTGGTCGGCCACGTTCTCGGCGGCATGGATCAGCGCCGCCATCGCCGCACCCTGTGGCGTGGGGGAAAGCCCCATCGCATCGCCCAGCGCGCGCGCCGCCGCCGCCGACTGGCTGATCGAGCAGATGCCGCAGATCCGCGGCGTGATCACCAGCGCGTCGCGCGGATCGCGGCCCTCCAGCATCCGCTCGAATCCGCGATAAAGGGGCGCATTCACCTGCGCCCGCGCGACGCGGCCGTCGACGACGTCCAGGGTCACCTCCAGGTCGCCCTCGACCCGGTTGAACGGCCCCAGAACCAGCCGCGTCATCGCGGTTTCCGCAGCGTCGGCGGCACCACCACCCGGTCGGCATGGGCGTTTGCATCGATCCGCACCGGCGTCGCCGCCTTCGACAGCGACGCAAGCGCCATGAACCAGGCCTTCGGCATGTCGGTCGGCAGCCCGACCGGAATGCCGGCGATCTTGGGCGTGTCGACGAAGGCATGCGCCGGGTCTTCGAACTGCGGCGCGGTGCAGTTGATGCACGGATAGCCGCCGCGGGTGCAACTGCCTTCGCCATTCCAGGGCCGGATGTTGCAGTCGCCCACGGCTTGCGTGCCGATGCACCCGAGGTTTTCCATCATGCAGCCGATTTCCGACAGCTCGCGCGCAGAAGCCTTGTATTCGTAGAACTCGTTCTTCGGGCAGCCGTGATGCACCAGATGGTCGGCAAAGAACCGCGGCCGGGCGTAGCCGTCCAGCGCCGGCACCTCGCCCGCCGCCAGCAGCATCAGGGTTTCCGTCACCCAACCCGGATGCGTCGGGCAGCCCGCCACGTTGATGACCGGGGCTCCTGAGCCTGATCTCCAGTCCGCCGGCAACAGCCCGCCCGCATGCGCGCCATCATTCTGCAACCCCACCGCATCGGTCGGGTTGCCGCCCGCCGCGGTGACCCCGCCATAGGCCGCACAGGACCCCACCGCCACCACATGCCGCGCCCGCGCCGCCAGCCGGCCAGCCCAGTGCATCAGGCTTTGCCCGGTGCCCGACAGCATCTGGAACCGCCCCGTCCCCGCCGGCCCTCGCGCAATCGCGCCCTCGACACACAGGATGTCCAGGCACTTCCGACCGGTCGCCACATCCTCAAGGATCGCCCGCGCTTCGGCCCCGGTCTCGACCGACAGCGCCGGATGCCACAGCAGCCGGATGCCGGCATCGGCCAGCATCTCCAGCGCGCCGGGGCTTTCGGCGCAGAGCAGCGACATGGTGCAGCCGCCGCAGCCCGAGGCCTGCAGCCAGAGCAGCGTGGTCATCCTGCCCCCTCCGCCAAAGGCAGCTCCAGCCGGAACGTTGCCCCCGGCCCGCCTTCGGCGAGCGACAGACTGCCGCCATGTTCCTGCGCGATCTTGTGGCTGATCGACAGGCCCAGCCCGGTGCCACGTCCCACCGGCTTGGTGGTGAAGAAGGGATCGAAGACCGAGGTCCGCATCTCGTCGGGCACGCCCGGGCCGTTGTCGGCCACCGTCAGCACCACCTGCTGGCCTTCGGTCTGGATGGAGATCCGGATTTCCCCGCTCTCGCGCCCCTCCAGCGCATCGACCGAGTTCTGCACCAGGTTCATCACCACCTGCTGGACATGCCCCATCCGGCCCAGCACCTTGGCGGGCACCAGCGGCTCCATCACCAGCGCGACCGGTTGCTTCATGCCCCGCATCACCCAGCTTGCCGCGATCCGCACGGTCTCGGCCAGGTCAAAGACGGTTTTCTCGCCCGAGCCGTCCGAGGACAGGCGGCGCAGATCTTCCACAATGTCGCGCACCCGTTCGGCGCCGTCGCGGGCGCCCTGGATCGCCTCGCGCAGGTTGGCCATTTCGCGGTCCAGCCGCAGGCTTTGCCGCAGGGCGATCAGCTCTTCGCGACCGGCACCTTCCTGCACTCGGGCGAAGTAGGTCTCGAACTTGCCGGCATAGCGTTCCAGCGCATGGGCATTGGCGTAGACGAAGCTGATCGGGTTGTTCAACTCATGCGCCACGCCGGCCAGAAGGCGGCCCAGCGAGGCCAGCTTCTCGTTGCGCACCAGTTGCGCCTGCGCCGTCTTCAGCGCGTCGTGGCTGTCGGTCAGCTCGGCATAAGCCTTGCGCAGTGCGCCCATCGGCCGGCCGGTCAGCACGAAGCCATCGACCCGGCCGCGGTCGTCGAGCCGCGGTGCGATCGAGACGTCCAGCGGTTCGACCCCGGTCGCCGTCAGCAGGTTCGCCTCAAGCCCGGTACTGCGGCGACGGTCGCGTACCATCTGCAGCAGGCCGCCCAGCACCGCACGCTCACCGGTCTCGAACATCTCGGCCAGCGGGCGGCCCAGCGCAGTGGCCTCGGTGCAGCCGGTCAGGGCCATGACCGACCGGCTGATCCGGGCGACGCGGCCGGCGCGGTCGGCAACGATCAGCACGTCCGAGACCGAGGACAGGATCGCCGTCAGGAAGGTGCGCATCTCTTCCAGTTCGGCGTTCTGGCGTTCCAACTGTTCCTGATAGACCACCAGATCGGCATAGGTCCGGTCCACCGCCGACAGGACCTCGATCCAGGCGTCGTCGGTGAAATGCGGGGGCCGCTCGGGGCCTGTCAGGCCGGTCTGGGATGCCATAGGGGAATGCTAGAAGCGGCCCGGCGGTTGGGGAAGAGAAATCCGCAGCGCCCCCAGGCGGTCGGGCCTGATCCGTGACTGGAAACCCATCTTCCAGATCGACGCCAGAACTGTCAGACTTCCTTCCAGAATTAGCGCCGCCCAGAAGCCACTGATCGCCGAATTTGCAGCGTATCTTCAAAGTTCTATGCGATTTTTCCTTGCTTTGACATTTCGCTTTCTGCCTGCCCTGCAAACCATGCTTTCACTTGATGACCAAGGTGAAAGCCGTTCGACCAGCCACGAGGGAGGAGCCGGTGTCGAAGCGAGTGCTGATTCTTGGCATCGGCAACGTGCTCTGGGCCGACGAAGGCTTTGGGGTGCGCTGTGTCGAGGCCATGGCCGAATGCCACGCCCTGCCGGGCAACGTGCGCCTGATGGATGGCGGCACCCAGGGGCTGTACCTGCTGCCGTTCCTGGAAGAGGCCGACGCGCTCTTGGTGTTCGATGCCATCGACTACGGCCTGCCCTCCGGCACGCTGAAGCGGATCGAGGGCGACGAGGTGCCGGCCTTCCTGGGCGCCAAGAAGATGAGCCTGCACCAGACCGGGTTCCAGGACGTGATCGCCACCGCCCGACTGCTGGGCCGCTGCCCGCCGGACCTGGCGCTGATCGGCTGCCAGCCGGTCGAGTTGGAAGACTACGGCGGCGGGTTGCGCCCCGAGGTCGCCGCCCGCATCCCCGAGGCCCTGCGCATCGCCCGCGACATCCTGGCCGGCTGGGGCGTGCCCGTCGCCCAGGGCCGCACCGAGGCGCCGCTGCTGGCCGACCCGTCCATCCGACGCGACGCCTACGAAGCCGGCCGCCCCTCGGAAGCCGAAGCCTGCCGCATCGGCGACGCCCGTTTCTTTCCCGAGGCCGTGTGATGTGCGTCGGTATCCCGCTGCGCATCACTGCAATCGACGGCATCGCGGCCTGCGCAACCGACGGCGACCGCACCGAGACGTTGGACCTGTCGCTGGTGCCCGAAGCCCGCCCCGGCGACTGGGTGCTGGGCTTCCTGGGCACCGCCCGGGCGATCCTGGCCGAAGCCGAGGCGCAAAAGATTCGCGCCGCGCTGGCTGGCCTGTCCTCTCTGATGCAGGGCGGCGGCCTGGGCGAGGCTTTCGCCGACCTCGACCGTCCGCCGCAGCTGCCGCCGCATCTTCAATCCGCGCTGGACGCGGGCCAGACCCAAGGGTGACCCGATGCACGACCATGCCCCCGATGACCCCGGCCCTGCCGCGATCCACCCGCTGATCGCCCGGCTGGAGACCGACTTCGGCTATCCCCGCCTGCACAGCGCGCATGACCTGGCCGAAATCCTGTCCCGTCCCGGCGCGCATTGCCTGTTCGTGCCCGGCGACCCGCGCCGCAACCTGGAAACCGTCGATGCCGCGGTGATCCTGCCGGAACTTCGCCAGGCCTTCCAGGGCGCCTTCGACTGCGCCGTCGTCGATGACGCCATCGAAGCCAGCCTGCGCGAACAGACCCGCGCGCTGAAGACGCCGGGCTTCCTGTTCTTCCGCGACGGCGCCTTCCTGGGCGCCATCGAGAAGGTGCGCGACTGGTCGGACTATCTGGCCCGCGTCACCCACATCCTGTCGCTGCAACCCGCCTGAGGCCCGCCATGGTATCGCCCTTCACCCTGCCCCCCGCCGGCTTCGGCCCCGGCTCGCAGCCCGACCCGGAGGGCGGGCTGCAATACCTGGCGCTGCCTTCGGGGATGCGGACCTATGCCCCGCACATCCCCGACCCGGTGGACCCCGCCGGCACCGCCGAGGCGCTGGCGCTGCTGGCGGAAATGGCGGCGGCCTGCGAGATCGCCGCGCAGGGCGGGCCGGGGGCGGTGTTCGACCTTGGCCGCCTGTCCCCCGGCGCGCGGAAGGTTCTGGCCGATGCCCTGGGCCAGGGCGAGGTGTCGATGAAGCTGCGCGGCCGGCCCGCCATTGCGGTGCAGGAAAGCGTCTTCGCCGGCGTCTGGATGCTGCTGGCCGAGGGCCTGGACCGCGTCGAGATCGGTGCCGTCCCGGCGCCGGCGCTGTCGCGCGCCCATGTTCCCCACCGCCCCGCGCTGGGGAAACCGCCCCGCCCCGTCCCGGGCCTTGCCAACGCCCCCGCCGTGCTGACCGAGCTTCTGGACCGGTCGCAAGACTATCGCCCCGGCGAGATGGCGCATGTGGTCAACCTGACGCTGCTGCCGCACACGCCGGAAGACCTGGACTGGCTGGATCAGGCCCTGGGCGAAGGCGCCGTGACCATCCTGTCGCGCGGCTACGGCAATTGCCGGATCACCGCCACCGCCCAGGCCGCGGTCTGGCGGGTGCAGTTCTTCAACTCGATGGACACGCTGATCCTGGATACCTTCGAGGTCTCGGAGATGCCCGAGGTGGCGCTGGCCGCCGCCGAGGATCTGGCCGACAGCGCCTTTCGCATCCGCGACGTGATCGAGGCGATCCGATGAGTTCCTCGGGCTTCGAGGGCAGCTATCTGGGCGCGGCCGACCGGATCAGCCCCCTGGCGATCATGGAATGCAAGATCTGCTGGACGCCCTATGACCCGGCCGAGGGCGACGACACCCGCCAGGTGCTGCCCGGCACCGCCTTCCGCGACCTGCCGGACGACTGGGCCTGCCCCGGTTGCCAGGCCCCCAAGGCGCAGTTCCTGGTGCGCGAGGACCCCGGCGCGCCGGATGCCTCGGTGCTGGCCGAGCGCGACCGCCGCACCGAAGCGCTGGTGGCGGACTTCCGCGAGGTCTTCCATGCCAAGATGCGCGACGTGCCGATGGTGAACCATGCCCTGCATGTGCAGGCGGTGGACTTCCAGCCCTGGGAGGGCGGCTTTCTCGGCGTTCTGGTCGCGCCCTGGTTCATGAACCTGGTCTTCCTGCCGCCGAACGTCTGGCCCTTGCTGCCCGCCGGCGCCAAGGAGACCATCGCCTTCGCCTCGGGCGACTATGAATTCCTGCACAACAGCCGGCCGATGGTCGGCCCCTATCTGGCCTGCTCGCTGTTCTCGCCGATGGGCGATTTCACCTCGCAGCTTCAGGCGGTGGACGTGGCCCGCGCGATCATGCAGGAACTGTTCCGTCCGGAGAACCGCGCCGAGACCGACCGCGCCGGCGAAATCCGCGCCCGGCGCGAGGCCGAGCTTGCGCCGCCGCCCCAACCCGACCCCGAACCGTCGCGCCGCAGCCTGCTGACCGGAGGCCTTGGCGGATGACCCTTTCGGCGGCCTCAGTCACGCTTGGCCCCCAGGGCCCGCGCCTCGCGGCAGCCCCTCCCCTGCCGCTTGAAGCGCTGCTTCTGGGCAAGCCGGTGACCGAGGCCGCCGATCTGTTGCCGCGGCTGTTCAATCTGTGCCGGCACGCGCAGGGGCTGGCGGCGCGGCTGTCTCTGGGCCTGCCCGCGGGCGACACCGACACCGCGGCCGAGGTGATCCGCGACCATGTGGCCCGCCTTTGCGTCACCCTGCGCCGCGCCTTCGACATGGCCCCGCTGCCGCTGCCCGCGGACCCCGCCGCCTTGCTGGGCCGCCTGCCGCAGGACGGCGCCGGTCTGGCCGACTGGCTGGCCGGCCCCGCCCCCGTCGCCGGGCTGGCCCGCCGCATCGTCGCCCTGTTCCCGCCCGGCGCGGCCTGCTGCCCGCCGCTGCCGCGGCCCGCAGACCCGCTGGCCGCCGGGGCCTTCGAGAATTCGGCCGCCGGGCGGCAGGCGGACCACCCACTGCTGCGCCAGGTCGAGGCCGCGTTCGGTCGCGGCCCGCTGTGGCGCTATCTGGGCCTGCTGGCCGATCTCGAGGCCGCGCTGGCCCGCCGGCTGCCGCCGCCGACCTGCCGGGACGGCATCGCTACCGTTCCGGCCGCGCGCGGCGCCTATGCGCTGCGGCTGTCCCATGCGGGCGGCCTGATCACCGGCATCACCCGCCGCACCCCCACCGACCACCTGCTGGCCCCCGGCGGCGCGCTGCTGCAATCGCTTGCCAGCCTGCCCGCCGCCCTTCACCCCCTTGCCCCGCAGGTCATCGCCCTGCACGATCCCTGCATCCCGGTTACCCTTTGCGAGGCGCAGCATGCATGAGATGAGCCTTGCCGAAGGCATCCGCAGCATCGTCCAGGACCAGGCGGCGAAGCACGGCTTTTCCCGTGTCACCGTGCTGCGGCTGGAAATCGGCCGCTTCGCCGGGGTGGAAAAGCCGGCGCTGGACTTCGCCTTCGACGTGGTGATGCGCGGCAGCCCGGCCGAAGGTGCGCGGCTGGAGATGATCGACCTGGCCGGCCAGGCGCTGTGCTTCGACTGCATGAAGACGGTCGAGATCGCCGACCGGCTGGCGCCCTGCCCGCTGTGCGGCGGCGGCAAGCTGATCCCCAACGGCGGCGACGAGATGCGGATCAAGGACATGGAGGTGGCATAGGATGTGCACGGTCTGCGGATGTTCCGACACGGTCACGGCCGACGGCCGGGTGATCAGCCATGACGAGGCGCACCGGCTGGGCCTGCCGCACAGCCACGCGCCGGCGTTCCAGCCCGCGCCGCTGCCGTTCCCGCATGTCCAGGCCGGGCACGACCACCACCACTACGGCCAGGGCGCCGCAGGGGTCTCGGTCCCTGGCCTGACGCAGGCCCGGCTGATCGAAGTGGAAACCTCGATCCTGGCCAAGAACGACGCGCTGGCGCAGGGCAACCGCCGGGTGCTGGATGCGCTGGGCGTGCTGGCGCTGAACCTGGTCTCCTCGCCCGGCTCGGGCAAGACCACGCTCTTGTGCAAGACCATCGAAGCCTTGGGCGATGCCCCCCTGGCGGTGATCGAGGGCGACCAGCAGACCTCGGCCGATGCCGACCGCATCCGTGCGACGGGCGCCCGCGCGATCCAGATCAACACCGGCAAGGGCTGCCATCTGGATGCGCAGATGGTGGGCGCCGCCATTGACGACCTGCGGCCCCGCCCGCAGTCGTTCCTGTTCATCGAGAACGTCGGCAATCTGGTCTGCCCGGCCGGGTTCGATCTGGGCGAGGATGCCAAGGTGGCGATCCTGTCGGTCACCGAGGGCGAGGACAAGCCGCTGAAATACCCCGACATGTTCACCGCATCGCGGCTGGCGATCCTGACCAAGACCGACCTCGCGCCGCATTGCGACGTGGACCTTGAGCTTTACGAAGCCAACCTGCGCCGGGTGAACCCGGGCATCGAGATCCTGCGGCTGTCCACCCGCACCGGCGACGGCATGGCGGCCTGGCTGGACTGGCTGCGCGCCCGGCTGGCGGAAAAGGCATGACCGCGCCGCGCCCCACCGTGCTGCTGGTCGATGACGAGCCGCATTCGATCTCAGCCATGCGGATGGCGCTGGAGGACGAATTCGACTGCGTCACCGCGCCCGACGCCGACGCCGCCCTGATCCGAATGGAACAGGAATGGGTGCAAGTGGTGATCTGCGACCAGCGCATGCCGGGGCGGACCGGGGTCGAGCTTCTGACCGATATCCGCGAACGCTGGCCCGATGCGGTGCGCATCGTCATCACCGGCTATACCGACCCTGCCGCCATGGCCCAGGCGATCAACGACGCCGGCATCCACCAGTTCCTGACCAAGCCCTGGCATCCCGACCAGCTGCTGATGGCCGCCCGCAACGGCGCCAAGCTCTTCGCGCTCGCGCGCGAGAACGAACGCATGGCGTTGGAGATGCGCTTCCTTGCCTCGACCGCGCAGACCAAGCTGGAAAAGCGCCGTTCGGCCCTGCGCGATGGGATGGGGTTCGAAACCTTGCTGCGGTCACCTACCAGCCCGATGAATGCGCTGATCGACACCGCCCGCCACTATGCCAGTTTCGACGTGCCGGTGCTGCTGGTGGGCGAAGCCGGCACCGGCCGGGCGCGGCTGGCGCGCGCCATCCATTTCGGCAGCCTGCGGTCGGACAAGCCGTTCCACGCAATCAACCTGGCCGGCCTGCCGGAAGATCTGGCGCTGGTGGAACTCTTCGGCGCCAAGCGCGGCGTGCTGCCGGGGGGCGTGAACAAGATCGGCCTGGCGCAGAAGGCCGACCGCGGCACACTGTTCGTGGAAGGCATAGAACACGCCAGCCCGGCGCTGCAACTGGCGCTTTGGCGATTGGTGGATGAGGGCAGCTTCACCCCCCAGGGCGGGCAGGAGGTGCTGACCTCCAACCTGCGCTTCATCGCGGGAGCGGGCGTCGACCTGGCGGCCCGCGTCGCCGACGGGGCCTTTCGGCCGGACCTCTACTTCGCCCTTTCGGTGGCCGAACTGGCCATCCCGCCGCTGCGCGCCCGGCGGGGCGACGTGGCGATCCTGGCGCAGGACTTCCTGGCCGATCTGTCGGCCCGGCACGGCAAGCCGACCCACGGTTTCACCCCGGCCGCGCTGGAGTTCCTTGAAAATTACGACTGGCCCGGCAACCTTCGCGACCTGAGGAACGAAGTGACGCGGATGCTGATCTTCGCACAGTCCCCCGTGCTGGGCGCCGAACTGATCAGCCGCGCCATCCTGCAGGCCCCGCCCTCAGACGCCGGCGCCGACCGCACGGCGGATGGCGTGCTGACCGCCGCCGGCACGCTGAAGGACCGGGTCGAGCTGATCGAGATGCGCATCCTGCGCGAAACGCTGACCCGCCACCGCTGGAACAAGTCCCGCGCTGCGGTGGAACTGGGCCTGTCGCGGGTGGGCCTGCGTGCCAAGCTTGACCGCTACGGCATCGCCGACCCCTCGGGCCGGGTGCATGAAGACGAGGAGGATTAGGCGATGTGTTTGGGAATTCCCGGCCGGATCACCGCCATCACCGACGCCGCCCGCCTGATGGCCATGGCCGAGGTGTCGGGCGTGCGGCGCGAGGTCAACGTCGCCTGTGTGGCGGGGGCGGACCTTGACGCGCTGGTCGGGCAATGGGTCCTGATCCACGTCGGTTTTGCCATGAGCCTGATCGACGAAGACGAGGCGGCGAAAACGCTGGACGCCCTGCGCGACCTGGGCGAGGCACAGGAGACGCTGGAGCAGATGGCACGGTCGGACGAGGCCTTGGCCGTGGAGGTTGGGGCATGAAGTTCGCCTCGGAATTCCGCGACCCCGTCGCCGCCCGCGCCCTGCTGTCCGCCATCGCCCGCAAGGTGGACGAGATCGGAGCGACGCGCGCGCGCCCCGTCCACATCATGGAGATCTGCGGCGGCCACACCCATTCGATCTTTCGCTACGGGCTGGACAAGCTGATCCACGAGGGGATCGAGTTCATCCATGGCCCCGGCTGCCCGGTCTGCGTGCTGCCGATGGCCCGCGTCGATGAATGCGTCGAGATCGCCGAACGTCCGGGCGTGATCTTCACCACCTTCGGCGACGCCATGCGCGTGCCGGGCCACCGCAAGAGCCTCTTGCAGGCGAAATCCACCGGCGCCGACATCCGCATGGTCTATTCGCCGCTGGACGCGCTGGAACTGGCCCGCCGCAACCCCGGCCGCGAAGTGGTGTTCTTCGGGCTGGGGTTCGAGACGACCACGCCCTCGACAGCGCTGTCCATTCAGCAGGCTGCCCGCGAAGGACTCACCAACTTCTCGGTGTTCTGCAACCACATCACCGTGCCCGAGCCGATCAAGGCCCTGCTCGACGATCCCGACATGTGCCTCGACGGCTTCATCGGCCCCGGCCATGTATCGATGGTGATCGGCATCCACCCCTACGACTTCATTGCCCGCGACTATGGCAAACCCATCGTTGTGGCCGGGTTCGAGCCGACCGACCTTCTGCAATCCGTTCTCATGGTCGTGACCCAGATCGCCGAGGGCCGGGCGGCCATCGAAAACCAGTATGCCCGCGTGGTGCCGGAACACGGCAACCCGGTCTCGCTGGCCGCCATCGCCGACGTCTACGAACGCCGCGCCAGCTTCGAATGGCGGGGACTTGGGGAAATCGACGCCTCGGGGCTGCGCATCCGCTCCAGATATGCCGCCTTCGATGCCGAAGAGAAATTCGGCATTGGCTATGCCGCCGGCAGCCGCAACGTGCCCGAAGTCGAGGGCTGCGCCTGCGGTGCGGTGATGACCGGCAAGCTGAAACCCACCGGCTGCCCGCAATTCGGCAAGGGCTGCACGCCGGACTTGCCGCTGGGCGCGCTGATGGTGTCGTCGGAAGGGGCCTGCGCCGCCTATTGGCAATACGCCGGCGCGCGGGTGGCAGCGGAGTGACCGAATTTTCGACGAAAATTCGAATCCCGGGAAAGGATCGGCGATGGCGCTCCGTGACACCCATGTAACGCTCGCCCATGGCGGCGGCGGCCGTGCCATGCGCGACCTGATCGAAGAGGTATTCACCGGCGTCTTCCACCCCCCGGGCAGCGAAGACCAGGCGCGGCTGATGGACGAGGCCCTGCGCCAGCCCGGTGCCCGGCTGGCCTTCACCACCGACAGCTTCGTGGTGACGCCGCTGGAATTCCCCGGCGGCGACATCGGCAAGCTGGCGGTCTGCGGCACTGTCAACGACCTGGCGGTCGGTGGGGCGCGTCCCTTGTGGCTGTCGGCCGCCTTCATCATCGAGGAAGGCTGCGAGATCGCCTTGCTGCGCCGCATCGTCGCCACCATGGCGGCCGAGGCCGCAAGGGCCGGCGTCCGCATCGTCACCGGCGACACCAAGGTGGTTGACCGCGGCAAGGCCGATGGCATCTTCATCACCACCGCCGGGATCGGTGTCATCCCGCCCGGCGTGGACATCGGCGCCGCCCGCATCCGCCCCGGCGATGCGGTGATTGTCAACGGCGTGCTGGGCGACCATGGTGCCGCCATTCTGGCCGCGCGCGGCGACCTGGCGCTTTCGAGCGACCTCGACAGCGACTGCGCCAGCCTGGGCCACCTGATGCAGGCGGCACTGGCGGCCGCGCCCGGGATCACCGCCGCCCGCGACTGCACCCGGGGCGGGCTGGCCAGCGCCTTGAACGAGATGGCGGCCGAGGCCAGCATCGCCGTGGAACTGGACGAAACCCGCTTGCCGCTGCGCCCCGAGGTCGTGGGGGTCTGTGAAATCCTGGGCCTCGACCCGCTCTATCTGGCCAATGAGGGCCGCCTTGTCCTGTTCTGCCCGCCCGAACAGGCCGCGACCGCGTTGGCTGCCCTGCGCAGCCTGCCCGAAGGCGTGGGTGCGGTGCAGATCGGGCAGGCCCTTTCCGGCCCACCGGGCCGCGTCAGCCTGCGCACGGCCTTTGGTGGCGCCCGCATCGTTGACATGCTGGTGGGCGAACAACTGCCCCGCATCTGCTGAGCCGCCCGATTCCGTACACGATGGTATGCGGATTGCGGCCGTGATCGGCCTGCGCCCGGACCAGGGCTGGCAGCGCCCCAGACTGCCCGGGATTGGCCCGACACAGCGGCTCGAGACCTTTATGCGACGGCGGTTTGCGCCTTCACGCCGCCCCGCAGCGCAGAGTGACAGAAGGACGCAGCAGCGGCGGTACGGTGCGGGCAGGTCGGAAACCGGAATTGCAACATGTTGTTTATTATAGCTTTTATTCGCAAGACTCCAGCCCTGCCGTGGCCGGGAGGTGAGCCTGGAGGACTCTCGGCCTGGGTTTCGGCCCGAAAACAAACATGCGTCTGATGTAAGCATTTAGTGACAGTTGAATGTGTCAACAAAACATGACATGGTCTTTCTACGGACTCAGGGTCTCGGCCCGAAGGCACCGTCGAGAGTTCGGCAATCACTCTCGTTAAACATCAGACGGCCAAGCAAAAGGAGAGTAATCACATGGCTGACGATCCCGATAAGGTCTGGCCGACTGGGCTGACCCTGAAAGAAGCCGAAGAAGTGCATGAGCAACTGATCCTCGGCACTCGTATGTTTGGCGGCCTGGCCGTCGTCGCGCACGCGCTGGCCGCCGTTGCCACGCCGTGGCTTGGTTGAGGGAGGGCTGAATCATGATCTTCCCGAAAGTCTGGCTCGTTGTCAAACCGTCGACCGGTATTCCGGTGATGCTGGCCGCTGTTGCCGTGACCGCCCTCGTGGTGCATCTCGGCGTCCTGTCGCAGACCACCTGGTTCGGTGAGTACTGGAATGGCATGCCGCTCACCAATGGTGCCGGCGTAGCGGTCGGAAGCTGACCGGCGGCCTTGCCGCCAACAGTCTCTGACGTTTAGGTTCTGAAACGGATCCTTGCGCGCTGCGCCCTTCGGTGCAGCGCGCTCCTCTTTAGGGCAGGAGCCCCGGTCCTCCGGCACGCTTTACGTTCGGGCGACGCTGGTGCCGCGCCAGTCAGCGTGTGCCCCCAGAAATGATCGGGTGATCAGGGTCAATGGGCAATCTCAAGCAGCGTGTGGTGAACAAACTCGCGACGGTCAGCCTGAGCTGGATGCCGTTCGCCGAAGTCGCATCCGCAGAGATTCCCCTTTCCCGCCTGCTGCGCCTGTCCCTGTTCCAGGTCACCGTCGGCATGGCCATGGTGCTGCTGGCTGGCACGCTGAACCGAGTGATGATTGTCGAACTGGACGTGCCCGCGTCGCTGGTCGGCGGGATGCTGGCCCTGCCGCTTCTCTTTGCCCCCTTCCGCGCCTTGATCGGGTTCCGGTCCGATGTTCTTCAGACCGCCCTTGGCTGGCGCCGCGTGCCCTATATCTGGAAGGGCACGATGCTGCAGTTCGGCGGCTTTGCCATCATGCCCTGGGCGCTGCTGGTGCTGTCACGCCAGGGCTACGCGGCCGAAGCGCCGATCTGGCTGGGCCTCGGTTCGGCTGCGCTGGCCTTTCTGCTGGTCGGTGCGGGCATGCACATCGTGCAGACCGTGGGCCTGGCGCTGGCAACCGACCTGGTGCCCGAGAGGGACCAGCCCAAGGTTGTTGGCCTGATGTATGTCATGCTGCTGCTGGGCATGATCTTCAGTGCCTGGATTTATGGCGTGCTGCTGGAGAACTATTCGCCCGGGCGGCTGGTTCAGGTCATCCAGGGTTCGGCCGTGGTCACCATGATCCTGAATGTCGTCGCCATGTGGAAGCAAGAAGCGCGCGACCGCGCCCGCGGACTGGCCAAGGTGGCGGCAGCCAATGCCGATTTCTCGGGTTCGCTGGCCAGCTTTGTCGCCGTGCGCGGCGTTCGCTGGCTTCTGGTCATGATCGCGCTCGGCACCGCCGGCTTCGGCATGGCCGATGTGCTGATGGAGCCGTTCGGCGGTCAGGTCCTGCTGATGTCGATCGCTCAGACCACCAAACTGACCGTGGTGCTGGCGCTTGGCACGCTGGTCGGCTTTGTCGGTGCGTCGCGCTGGCTGGCGAACGGGCGGGCGCCGTTGGGCGTGGCCTTCGCGGGTGCGCTGGTCGGGGCGCCAGCCTTTGTCGCGGTGATCGTCTCTGCCTCGGCCCTGAGTGTGTGGATGTTCACCGCCGCCACCTTTGCCGCCGGCCTTGGGGCGGGTCTGTTCGGGCATGGAACGCTGACCATGACCATCCGCCTTGCGCCGAAGCAGCAGATCGGTCTGGCGCTGGGGGTCTGGGGCGCGGTGCAGACCACTTCGGCCGGCTTGGCCATCGCGGCGGGTGGCGTGCTGCGCGATGCGATGCTGTCCTCCGGCAGCCGCGGTGCCGACGCCGCTTCGCCCTATGTCGCGGTCTTCACGGTTGAGGCCGTGCTTCTGGTCGCGGCATTGCTGGTCGCCGTGCCGCTCTGGCGCTCGGGCCGCAAGGCAGCGGCGCAGCCGGTCAATGCCGCCGTCGGCTGACCGGCGCATACCAGGGCAACCTGTTCGCCGTCCTCGACTCCCCTCGCCTGGGGCCGCCCGGCCACCGCCTGTGCGGCCTTTCCGGCGGACGCGGATCGTGGCATCGCTGAGGTGTTTGGCAGCGCAGCGGGGGAATCGCGATGAAACTGGTACGCTATGGCACGCGGGGCGCGGAGAAGCCCGGCCTGATCGACGCGGACGGCGCCCTGCGCGACCTTTCGGCCCATGTGTCCGACCTCGCCGGCGAGGTGCTGGCGAACCTTGATGCGCTGAAGGGAATCGACCCCGCCACCTTGCCCCTGGTGCCGGGCAGTCCGCGTCTGGGCGCCTGCGTCGGCGGCATCGGCAAGTTCATCTGCATCGGCCTGAACTATTCCGACCACGCCGCCGAGAGCGGCATGGCGGTGCCGTCAGAGCCGGCGATCTTTGCCAAATACACGTCGGCCGTCTGCGGCCCGGACGACCCGATCCTGATCCCCCGCGGCAGCGAAAGGACCGACTGGGAAGTGGAACTGGCCTTCGTCATCGGCAAGCCCGGCAAGTACATCCCCGAGACACAGGCGATGGATCACATCGCCGGCTACTTCGTCTGCAACGACGTGTCAGAGCGCGCCTATCAGATGGAGCGCGCCGGACAGTGGTCGAAGGGCAAGTCCTCGGACAACTTCGGCCCCATCGGCCCCTGGCTGGTGACAAGGGACGAAGTGCCCGATCCGCAAGCGCTGCAGATGTGGCTGACGGTGAACGGCGAGACGATGCAGCAGGGGTCTACCGCGACCATGGTCTACCCGGTGGCCCATCTGGTCAGCTACCTGTCGCAGTTCTTTACCCTGCATCCGGGCGATGTGGTTTCGACCGGCACGCCGCCGGGGGTGGGCATGGGCAAGAAGCCGCCGCGCTATCTGCGGGCCGGCGACGTGGTGGATCTGGGGATTGATGGCCTGGGCCGCCAGCGCCAGGTCTGCATCGCCGACGCCTGAATCCGGGCCTCTGGGTGGGCGGGAGGCGAAATCTGCCCGCCGCCCGAGATGGAGAGAGATCGGTCCTGCGGCAGCTTGCAGCCGCCTTGCAGGATCGGCCCGGTCACAACCCGCCTTCGGCCAGGGCCTGGCGGACATGGTCCACGCCTTGCTGGATGTCGCGCGCGATGGCCGCCGAAAGGCCGGCCGCATCGCCCGCGCGCATTGCCGCCAGCGCCTCATGGTGACGGTCGGGCAGGGCCGAGCGGCCGTAACGGCCGATCACCGCCCGCAGCGAAGGCCCCGCCCGCAGCCACAGCGACTGGGCCAGGTCCAGCAGAACCGGCGCCCCGGCCACCTCATACAGCGCGAAGTGGAAGGCGTGGTTCGCGGTCAGATAGTCGGGCAGGCTGCCGGCCTCGATGGCCCGCGTCACCACCGCGTCGATCGCGGCCAGGCGGTCGATCAGCACCGGCGTGAGGTGGGCGGCGGCACGGCGGGCAAGATCAGGCTCGATTGCCAGCCGGGCAAAGGCCACTTCGTCCAGCATCGCCGCCGTCATCCGCGGCACCGCAACCCGGCGGTTGCCCTGCGGCAAAAGCGCGCCCTCTGCCGTCAGCCGTCGGATCGCCTCGCGCACCGGGGTCATGCCGGCGCCCAGGTCGGCGATCAGGCCCTGGATCGTCACCGGCTGCCCCGGGGCGAGATGGCCATAGAGGATCAGGTCGCGCAGGCGGGCGTAGGTCACCTCGTGGGTCGGAATCTTGCGGCCGTCGGCGTCCATGACCACCCCTCACTCTGGCGCGCCCTTTATGGCGTGACGGGCGGCACAATCAAGATGTGATCAAATCCCTGCGGCAGGAAGCTGCGCCCGCCGGCCCGCCAGCCAGTATAGCGACAGGATCAGCGGCGCATTGGCGATCTCGCCACTGGCGATCAGGGCCAGGGCCTGCTCGAAGCCGATCAGGTGGCCCCGGATATCTTCGGCTTCGTCAGCGATGCCGTGGACGCCGGCGCTGCCGTCGGGCAGATCGACCGGGGCCACGAAGGACCAGATGTATTCCGAGACCGCTCCGGTTGTCGGATAATAGGCCGCGACCGGGATCAGCCGGTCCAGCACCAGGCCCGCCTCTTCCTTTGCCTCGCGCCGTGCGGCCTGTTCCGGCGTCTCGTCAGCGTCAATTCGGCCGGCCACCGCCTCAAGCTGCCAGGGGTTCGCGTCGCCGCGCGCCAGCGGGCCGGCGCGCAGCTGTTCGACCAGCAGAACCCGGTCGCGCAACGGATCCCAGGGCAGCACGGTGACGGCATCGCAGGCAACCAGAACCTCGCGGCGGACCGCATCCATGGTGCCACCGTCGAAACGACGATGGGCAAGGCTCAGCGTCTCCAGCGCGAAAAAGCCGGCATGGTCGGTTCGCCGGCCGGTGATGGTCAGGTCGCCCTCCCGCGGAGCGTGCCGAAGCGAAGCCGGCGCCGCGGTCGCCGCGGCCCGAACCGCCGAGGCCGCGCGAACCAGCATCGACCCGCGCCGGGCCAGCAGACGCTCGGCCGGCACCTGGTCCATGCATGCCAGGATGTCTTCGGCCAGGCGCAGTTCGGTTTCGGGATCGGGCGCCCGCAGCCCGTCGGTCGCCGCGCGCCATAAGGACAATCGCGCTGCGCCCGCGCCGCCCGCGCCCGCAATCAGATCGCCAAGCCGCGCATCATCCAGCCGCGCATCCGCTGGCAGCCCGACCTCGCGCGTCAACGCCAGCGCGCCCGCGCCCATTCGGCGGCCGCCCCTCCCAGCATGCCGCCCAGGATCAGCACGCCCAGCACACCGACCGTCAGCATCTTGCGGCCCTGTTCCATCATCAGCTCGAACACCCCCAGCACCGCGTCCATCGGGCCGTCATAGGGTTGCGAGGTCAGCGACCGGTCGATCATCAGATAGCCCGAGAACAGAAGGAGTGCGAAGAACACCAGCAGCATCGAGGTCAAGAGACCCGAGCCGACCGCCTCGGCCATGCCCTTGCCGACCCGGTTTCCCATCACGCGCCAGCCGATCAACAGCCCGATCAGCGCCGTCATCTCGCGAAACGCGCCCACCGAGGCGTTTGAACCCAGGGCCGGCACATGGGCATTCGCGGCCAGCCACCCCACGGCTGCGAAACACAGGGCGGCGACAAGCTTGGCGGCGGTGGGCATGATGTCTACGGGTCCGGTCGCAAGAGCGTGATCTGGGTCACGTCGCAGTTTCCACCGCGAAAGGCGCCGGCGCAAGAGGTCAGGTAAAAGTCCCACATCCGCTTGAACCTGTCGTCGAAGCCCAGACGCTTTACCTCGGACCAGCGGGCATTGAAGGTCTCGTGCCAGCGCCGCAGGGTCTGGCTGTAGCTGTCGCCGAACTCGATTGAGCCGGTGGTGTGCAGCCCGGCCCGGGCGGCCTCGGCCCGCAGGACTCCGGGCGACGGCAGCATGCCGCCGGGGAAGATGTACTTCTGGATGAAGTCGACGCCGCGGCGATAGGCCGGCCAGCGCTCTTCGGCCACGGTGATCACCTGCAACGTGGCCTTTCTGCCGGGCTTCAGCCGGTCAAAGACGTTGCGGAAATAGACCGGCCAGTATCTCTCGCCCACCGCCTCGAACATCTCGATCGAGGCGATGCCGTCGTAGGCTCCGCGCTCGTCGCGGTAGTCCTGCAGCTTGATCTCGACCCGGTCGCTGAGGCCGGCCTTGCGGATGCGTTCCACGGCATAGTCGTGCTGGGCCTGGCTGATGGTCAGCCCGGTGACGCGCAGGCCCCGCTTGGCGGCGGCATATTCCGCAAAGCCGCCCCAGCCGCAGCCGATCTCCAGCACATGGTCGCCCGGCTGCGCCCCGATGCAATCCACCATGCTTTCGTACTTCGCCTCCTGCGCGCGCTCCAGGCTTTCCTGCCCGGTGCGAAACAGCGCGCTGGAATAGGTCATGCTCTCGTCCAGCCAGAGCCGGTAGAAATCGTTGCCCAGGTCGTAATGCGCTGCGATGTTCTTCTTGGCCTGCTTGCGGCTGTTCGACTGCAGCCAGAACCGCAACCGTTCAAAGGCGCGCACCAGGCCCATGCCGGGAAAGGCGTCGTTGACGTGGTTGTTCGCCGGCAACTGGATCAGGTCCAGGAACGCCTGCAGGTCCGGCGTCGTCCAGTCGCCTTCCAGGTAGGCGTCGCAGAACCCCAGTTCCCCCTCGCGGATCATCCGGGCGAACAAGTCGTCCGAGTGGATGTCCATCTCGGCCACCGGCCCGGGCCTGGCGCCTTCGATGCGGAACCGCCGCCCGTCGGACAAGGCGAAATCCAGCCGGCCCTCGGCCAGCCGTGCCGCCAGGTGAAACACCTGCCGGAAGTATCGCGGCAGGCCGGTCTGGCCCTCCGTGCTGGTCAGAATTTCCATTCACCCCCCCAAGGGTCTTGTCGTCATTTCAGGATTTCAGATGTGGTGTTCTGGCTCAAGTCTCTCGTGCCCCGTATGCCGCAAGGGCAACCGAGCGGCCCTCCGCCAGATCGACCACCGGCGCCGGATAAGGCGCCTGCGGATCAAGTCCCCAGGACCGCGGAACCGCCTCGAAGTAGGCCCGCGCTTGAGCGGGGGCCCGGGCGCCCTGCCCTTCGGCGATGAAGCGGCGGCGATAGGCGCCGTCGGCGTCGAACTTCGCGGCCTGGCCCGCCGGGTTGAACACCCGGAAATAGGGCGCGGCATCCGGCCCGCTGCCGGCCACCCACTGCCAGCCCATCGCATTCGCGGCCGGGTCCCAGTCGGTCAGGCAGTCGGCAAACCATGCCTGGCCCAGCATCCAATGCGTCATCAGATGCTTGGTCAGGTAGCTGGCCGCAATCATCCGGGCGCGGTTGTGCATCGTGCCGGTGACATACATCTCGCGCATGGCGGCATCGACAAAGGGCTCGCCCGTCATGCCCCGGCGCCACCGCTCGGCCGCGGGGCTGTCGCCGGCCCAGGGGAAATCGTCCCACTCGGGCTTCCAGTTGGCCTGGGTGATCTGCGGCGTGTGGTGCATCAGGTGATAGCTGAACTCGCGCCAGGCCAGTTCGCGCAGGAAACTGCCCGCCCCCGCCGCGCCTTCCTGCATCGCGCGATGGCCCGCATGCCAGACCTCGCGAATGCCGATCTCGCCATAGGTCAGCGGCTCGGACAGCCGCGAGGTGCCATCCACCCCCGGCAGATCCCGCGTCTCGGCATAGCGCGGAGCGATCCGGTCCAGGAATTCGACCAGCCGCGCCCGCGCCTTGTCCTCGCCCACCCGGACATGCGCCGCCACCACCGCAGCGCCGCGGTTCATCGCCGCCCCCAGCCGCCAATCCGCCAGCCGGTCCGATGCGGGCCAGGAAGTCGGCCCCCGCAGAGCCACCGGCGCCGCGGCGGGCACCGGCACCGGCCGCCCGCGCAACGCGTTCCAGAACGGCGTGAACACGCGATAGGCGCCGCCCTGCCCGGTCTCCACCTCCCAGGGCTCATGCAGAAGATGCCCCGCGAAGGACCGCGCCTCGACCCCCGCCGCCTTCAGCGCCGCCTTCACGCCCGCGTCGCGCGCGACCGAGGCCGGATCATACAGCCGCGACCACCAGACCCCGCCCGCCCCGGTTTCCCCGATCAGGCGCTGCAAAGCGTCCAGTGCCGGCCCGCGCCGCAGCGTCAGCCGCGACCTCATGGCGCCCAGGCGCGCCGCGAAATGCTCCACCCCCAGCCCCAGCCGCCACTTCGGCGCCGCTCCCTGGCCTTCGGTCTCGGGGTCCAGCAGGAAAACCGGAATCAACGGCCGGCCCGAAGCCACTGCCGCCGCCAGCATCGGATGGTCCGCCAGCCGCAAGTCGCGGCGGAACCACAGGATCAACGGCGTATCGGTCATCGGGAATCCATCTTCTCTTGCCGTCTGATACGCGGCAGCGGCGGCCCCGGATCACCGGCCCCCCGCCTTCCCCTATGCAAAAGCAACCCGGGCAGCCGCGACAGCGGGGGGCAGCGCCTCCCAAGCTCGGCAAGGGACTAAAGCACCGCGTCCAGCGCGGCGATCAGGCGGGCCACATCCTCGGCGCTGGTGTAATGCACCGCCGACATCCGCAACACACCCTTGTCGCGGTCGATCCCCAGCGCCTCCAGCGGCCGGACGGCGTAGAAATCGCCGGCCCAGCAGGCGATCCCGCGCCGGCCCAGCTCTTCCGACATCGGCTCGGCCGGCCCGGCCAGTTCCACAGCCACCGTCGGCGCCCGCAAGGCGGCGTCCCTCGGCCCGATCAGCCGCAGGTCGTTGCGGCCGCCAAGGTAGTCCAGCAGAGGCTGGATGGCGGCAACTTCCTGCGCCCGCATCAGGTCATGCACGCCACGGTTCCGCGCCGCCGCATTGCCGGTGATGCCGTGCCGCGCCGCCAGCGCATCGACGTAATCCGCCATGCCGGCACAGGCCGCGATCTGGGCGTGGTCCGGCCCCGCCGGCGTGTGGCGCTTGTAAAGCGTGCCCTGGTTGAAGAAATGCGCCTGCCCCGGCAGTTCGAACCCGAAGGCCTCGCGCAGCACCATGATGCCCTGATGCGGGCCAAAGGTCTTGTAGGCCGAGAACAGATAGACGTCACAGCCCAGCGCCGGAACATCCGGAAACCCGTGCGGCGCATAGCTCACGCCATCGACCACCGTCCGCGCGCCAGCGGCCCGGCAAATGGCTGAAATAGAAGCAACATCATTGATTTCCGCAATGACGTTCGAGCAGTGCGGAAAACATACCAACCGGACCTTTCCGTCCTGCAACAGCGCCGACAGCCCGCCCGGGCCCAGTGACCCCGTACCCGGATCGACCCGCCACTCGCGCACCTCGATGCCCTCGTCCGCCAGCCGCCGCCAGACCCCCGAATTCGCTTCGTGGTCCTGGTTCGTCACCATCACCGCGCCGTCCGTGCCGCACAGCCACTGCCGCACCGCCTGCGCCAGAACATAGGTATTGGCGCTGGTCGAAGGCCCGAAAGAAACCTCCTCGCGCGCCACGCCCATCATCGCGGCCAGCCGGTCACGCGCCTCGTCCATCTCGGCCCCGCCAGCCTGCGCGCCGGGATAGGGCGCGTAAGGCTGCACCTTGCGGTCGGTGTAGAACCGGGTCAGCCGGTCCACCACCTGCCGGCACGGATAGCTGCCGCCCGCGTTTTCAAAGAAGGCATGCGACGACAACACCGGCGAGGAAAACGCCGGAAACTGCGAACGGACGAAATCAAGGTCAAGCGCCAAGGGCGGCTCCTCTCGGTCAGGCCGCGCGGCCGGTCCACCCGCAGAGGCGGGAAATCCCGGTCCGTGGGCGTGGTCTTCCAGCCAGACCCAAGGGATATCTCTCCCGGGCCAGACCCCGGTCAGGCCCCGGCGTCGCCAGAAGCAGTATCGCCCCCAAAAACCCCGCGCAACCCCCGAACAGACCCGCGCTTGCCTGCCCTTCATCTGTCCGAAAATATCCCGGGGGTGCGGGGGCTGGCCCCCGCGTCTTGCGCGCCGCCGATCAGGCGTTCACGTCCACCACAACGCGCCCCTGCACCGCCCCCTTCAGGATTGCCGCGCCAAGGGCTGGCACCTCGTCCAGCCGCGCCGGGCGGATCATCCCCTCCAGCAACCGCAGGTCCAGGTCGCGGGCGATGCGGTCCCAGATCGCGACCCGCTTCGCCTGTGGCACGGTTACCGAGTTGATGCCCAGGAGGTTCACCCCGCGCAGCAGGAAGGGAATGATGCTCGCCGGCAGCGCCAGCCCGCCGGCATTGCCCACCGCCGCCGCGCTGGCGCCTGCCTTCAACTGCCCCAGCACGCGGGCCAGCATCGCGCCCCCCACGGCATCGATGCAGCCCGCCCAGGTCTCGGCCTCGAGCGGCCGCTTCACCGTCTCGGCGATCTCTTCCCGCGGCACGATCCGCGCCGCCCCCAGACCGCGGAGATAGCTTTCGGTCTCGGGCCGCCCGGTCACCGCCGCCACCTGAAACCCCGCCCGCGCCAGCAGCGCCACCGCGATCGAGCCGACACCGCCGGCCGCGCCAGTGACCAGCACCTCGCCCTGCCCGGGCGCCAGCCCGTGGTCCTCGAGCGCCATCAGCGCCTGCATCGCGGTGAACCCCGCCGTGCCCACCGCCATCGCCGTCCGCGTGGTCAGGCCCGCCGGCACCGCGACCAGCCAGTCGCCCCGCACCCGGGCCTTTTGCGCAAAGCCGCCCCACTGCGCCTCGCCCACCCGCCAGCCGGTCAGGATCACCCGGTCGCCGGGGTTCCAGCGCGGGTCATCCGATGTCTCGACCCGACCGGCGAAATCAATCCCAGGCACATGCGGCCAGACCCGCACCAGCCCACCACCACTGGCCGACAGGCACAGCCCGTCCTTGTAGTTGACGGTCGAATACTCGACCGCAACCGTCACCTCGCCCGGCGGCAGCGCCGCTTCGTCGAGATCTGCCAACCGCGCCTCCGCCGCGCCGTCCTCGGCCTTCTCCATCAGCACTGCCCGAAACATCGCCGCCCCTCCCGAATCCCTTTCCCCAACCCTGCCTGCTGCCCGCTTCACAGGCAATTGCATGCCCCGCGTCCTTGCCGCACGGTACCGGACCTCCCACATTCAAAAATGCGCTTGTGACAGCTGAAACCCTGTCATAGCGTCGCTCCGCCACCCATGGACGGCCGCTTGGGGAAGAGCGCCGGCCGCCGACAGAGGAGTCCCGATGACCCGATCCTTCCGTCTCCTGACCACCGCCGCCTCGGTGCTGGTCCTTGCCACCGCCGCCCGCGCCGCCGACCCCGAATTCACCGTGCTCGACTGGGCCGGGTGGGAGATCGACGGCATGCTGCAGCCCTATGTCGACAAGCACGGCCAGAAGCCCAGCTACGTCTTCTACGCCGACGATGACGAGGCCTTCCAGAAGGTGTCGTCCGGCTTCAAGGCCGATGTCGTCCACCCTTGCTCGGCCGCTGTGCCGCGCTACAAGGACGCCGGGCTGATCGAGCCCTGGGACCCCGCCAAGATCCCCGAGTTCGCCAATATCCCGGCCCGCATGACCGAGGCCTTCAAGGATGACGCGGGCCAGTGGTTCATCCCCACCGACTATGCCTACACCGCCATCGCCTACAACAAGGAGACGGTGCCCGAGGCCGATGTCGGCACCCTTCAGGTCTTTGCCGACCCGAAATACGCCGGCCGCATCTCGCTGCCCGACAACACCGACGACATCTGGTCGCTGGCCTTCCTCGCCACCGGCCTGACCAACTGGGACAGCGTCACCGACGAGCAGTTCCAGGCCGCCGCCGACTGGCTGCGCAAGGTGCATCCGAATGTCCGCAGCTACTGGGCCGACCCGTCGGAACTGTCGCAGCTGATGGCCTCGGGCGAGGTGCAGATCGCCTGGTCGTGGAACGACCCGGTGGCGATCCTGCTGTCCGAGAACTTCCCGGTCGGCTTCAACCGCGCGCCCGCCGAGGGTGCGGCCACCTGGTTCTGCGGCTTCGTCAACATGAAGGACGCGCCCGGCAGCGAAGACAAGGCCTACGACTTCATCAACTCGCTGCTGGCCCACAGTTCGGCCCAGCCGCTGCTGGATGCCATCGGCTATGCGCTGTCGAATGACGCCGCGATGGCCGAGATCCCGGCCGAGACGCTGAAGGCCAGCTACATCGACCCGGTGACGACCACGCTGTTCGCCCAGACGCCCACCAGCCAGGAATTCCGCGACAAGATGATCGAGGAATTCGAACTGATCAAATCGGGCTTCTGACCGCCTGACGTCTGACCAGAACCAGGGCCCGGGCCGGTATTCGCCGGCCCGGGCCTTTGTCATTTTCCTGTTTCGCAAGACTCGCACAATTCGGCGCATGAACGTGCTGCGCCCTGCCCGTCCCTCAGACCTGGGGTTCCTTGAGGATCTCGAACGCGAGGTCATGGAAGAGCACGCCGTCAGCCTCTGGGGCCGATTTCTCCCTTCGGAGCCAAGCGCCTTCGACCTTTGCAACACCCGCATCTACGAGATCGGCGGGCTTGCAGCGGGCTATCTGGTGGTTGAACCGGGCGCCGACCACCTGCGTCTGCGGAAGCTTTACCTTGTCCCCGACTGGCAGGGCCGGGGACATGGGCGCCGCCTGCTTGCCCTGGCCAGATCGCAGGCCGGGGCTGCCGGGCTGGCCTTGCGTCTTTCCGTGCTCCGCAGCAACAGCCGGGCGCTTGCCTTCTACCAACGCGAAGGCATGCAGCCGCTGTTCGAGACCGCAGAGCGCATCTTCCTGGAATACCCGGCGCCCGCGAATGTGGCCTGATCCCATCTTGTGGCGCATGCGCGATGCGCCTATATTCTTCCTGTCCGGGGCAACCCGGACTATGGCGATAAACGCACCTGTAATAATCGGCTCGGACCCGGGGGCGGTACCCGGCGGCTCCACCAATCCTCCCGTTCATTGCGGGCGTGTGGGGCCGAAATAGGATCGACGAACGACCAAAGAGGCCAGCTTTCGCTCGGTGAGGTACCACCGTTATCGGTCCAAGATCACAGTTGCCAATGACAACCGTGCTCCGATGGCGCTGGCCGCGTAAGCGGCTCGCAACATCAAACTTAAGCCCCTGCGCTTAGCCGCGTAGGGCGGGGTTCGCAGGTACCTGGCAACAGAAACCTGCACCTTAACCCCTTCCATTTGGTATGGCCCGCGTCGGCACGACGCATGGCAAACGTCATGACGTGGCGCAGCCGCTTGACCGCCCGGGCATCCCGGCCTAACCCTTTTGCGCATGGGGTCCGCGAACACCCCGTGAGGCCCCGGCCCAAGCGTCGCATCCCTGACCCCTTGCCAAGGATGCCCCCCATGCCCGGATTCGGACTGATCCTTCCCGCCCAGGCCTTTCGCCTGATCGGCACGCCCGACGCGCCGACGGTGTTCGACGTGCGCCTGCCCGAAGACATCGCCGCCCTGCCCCGCACCCTGCCCACCGCCCGGCGCGTCGCGCACGACGCCATCGCCACGCTGGCCGGGCCGCCGGGCCGCGCCATCGTCGCCTGCACCCGCGGCCGCAAGCTTTCGGAAGGCGCGGCGGCGCTGCTGCGCACGATGGGCTGGCAGGCCGAGGTGCTGCACGGCGGCACCCTGGCCTGGGCCGAGGCCGGGCTGCCGATGCTGCCCATTGCCGCCCTGCCCGCCCCCGGCACGCCTTGGGTCACCCGCCACCGGCCGAAGATCGACCGCATCGCTTGCCCCTGGCTGATCCGCCGCTTCATCAACCCCGCCGCCCGCTTCCTGTTCGTCACCCCGGCCGAAGTTCCGGCGGTGGCCGAACACTTCGGCGCGATCCCGTTCGATATCGAGGACGTGCCCTTCAGCCACCGCGGCGCGCACTGCACGTTCGATGCGTTGCTCGACGATTTCGACCTGCATACCGAGGCGCTGGACCGGATGGCGCTGGTCATCCGCGGCGCCGACACCGACCGGCACGAGCTTGCGCCGCAGGCGGCGGGGCTGCTGGCGTTGTCGGTCGGGCTGTCGCGGATGTATCGCGACGACCTGGCCCAGTTGGACGCCGGCATCGCCCTCTACGACGCGCTCTACCGCTGGGCCCGCGACGGCCACGAGGAAGGCCATGACTGGCCGGCGGGGCGCCGCGAATGACGGTCGCACTGGCCGAGCTGACCCGGACCTTCGCCCGCATCGGCTGCCTGTCGTTCGGCGGTCCGGCGGCGCAGATCGCGTTGATGCACCGCATCATCCTGGACGAGAAGAAATGGGTGGCGGAAGGTGACTACCTGCGCGCGCTGTCCTTCTGCATGCTGCTGCCCGGCCCCGAGGCGATGCAGCTGGCCACCTGGATCGGCTGGCGGCTGCACGGCGTGCCCGGCGGGCTGATCTCGGGCGGGCTGTTCGTGCTGCCCGGCGCGCTGGTCGTGCTGGCGCTGAGCATGGTCTATGCCGCTTTCGGCCAGCTGCCGCTGGTCGCCGCCCTGTTCGCCGGCGTGCAGGCCGCGGTCATCGCCATTGTAATCGAGGCGCTGATCCGCGTCTCGAAACGTGCGTTGAAGACTCGCGGGGCGCTGCTGATCGCGGTCGCCGCCTTCCTGGGGCTGTTCGCGCTGAACCTGCCCTTCCCGGTGATCCTGATCGCCGCCGGCCTGTGGGGGTTCTTCACCACCCGCCCCGGCCCTGCACCCGACGCGCCGCCGCCAGCCGCCCTGGCGCGGTCCCTGCGCGCCGCTGCGGTCGGCCTGATGGCCTGGCTTGGCCCGCTGGCGTTGCTGGTGGCCTTTGCCCCCGCGCGGCTGGCAGAGATCGGCCTGTTCTTTTCCAAGCTTGCCATCCTGACCTTCGGTGGCGCCTATGCGGTGCTGGCCTGGATGGCGCAGGAGGTGGTGGAAACCCGCGGCTGGCTCAGCCTGACGCAGATGATGGATGGGCTGGGCCTGGCCGAAACCACGCCCGGCCCGCTGATCCTGGTCAACGAATTCGTCGGTTACCTGGCTGCCCACGCCGCCGGCGGCTGGCTGATGGGTCTGGCCGGGGCCGCCATCGCGGTCTGGATGACCTTCGTCCCCTCGTTCCTGTTCATCTTCGCCGGCGCCCCCTTCATCGAGCGGCTGACCCGGACCCCCCGGCTGTCCGGAGCGCTGGCGGCCATCACCGCCGCCGTGGTCGGCGTCATCGCCAATCTGTCGCTGTGGTTCGCCCTGCACGTCCTGTTCGCCGAGGTCTCGACGCTGACCCTTGGGCCGCTTCGGCTCTTGTGGCCCGACCCGTCCTCGCTGCGCCCGCTTGCGGCCGGTCTGGCCGGCCTGGCGGCGGTTCTGCTGTTGGTCCGGCACTGGCCGCTGGTCGCCGTTCTGGCGGTTTCGGCGGCGCTGTCGGCTGCCGTCCGGGTGCTTTAGGCGCAGGTTGCATCCAGCCGCCTCGGCCCCCTTTCCTTGGGCAACGAATCCCCTATGCTGGCCGCAACGGACGAAGGGGCATCGCATGGTGCGCAGCATCGACTATGGCAATCTCATGCACCGGGCGATGCGCGGGCTGATCCAGAGCGTCCTGCAGGACGTCGCCGAAAACGGCTTGCCTGGCGCGCACCACTTCTTCATCACCTTCGACACCACTCACCCCGACGTCGCCATCGCCGATTGGCTGAAGGCGCGCTATCCGTCTGAAATGACCGTGGTGATCCAGCACTGGTATGAGAACCTCGAGGTGACCGACGACGGCTTCTCTGTCACGCTGAACTTCGGCAACCAGCCCGAGCCGCTGGTGATTCCCTTCGATGCCGTGCGCACCTTCGTCGACCCGTCAGTCGAATTCGGCCTGCGCTTCGAAAGCCATGATGAGGATGAGGGCGAAGAGGACAGCGCCGAGGACAGCGACGATGGCGATGACGACCCGCCGCCGCATGATGCCGAGATCGTCCGTCTCGACCGTTTTCGCAAGCAGTAGCCCTTTGGCAGACGACCTGGACCTGTTCCGCCGCCGCCTGTTGCAGAATCCGCGGCAGGTGTCGGCCATTGCGCCGTCGTCGCGCACCCTGGCGCGGGCGATGACCATGGGGCTTGGCCCGGCCTCGGGTCGGGTGGTCGAGTTCGGCCCCGGCACCGGGCGGTTCACCGAGGCGATCCTGGCGCGCGGCGTGCCGCCCGCGAACCTGACGCTGTTCGAGCTGGACGAAGAATTCATCCAGCATCTTCGCGCCCGTTTCCCCGGGGTAACGGTGCTGCAGGCGGGGGCCGAGGCGGCGCATGAATATCTGTGGCCCGGGGTGCAGACCGTGGTTTCGGGCCTGCCGCTGCTGTCGATGCCGGAACCGCTGCGCCGGGCCATCGTCGCCGCCGCCTTCCGCATCCTTGCCCCGCGCGGGACCTATGTGCAGTTCACCTACGGGCCGCGCCCGCCACTGCCGCCGGACATCATTGCCGCGCTGGGGTTGCGGGTGAACAAGGGCCACCAGATCTGGGCCAACCTGCCCCCGGCCCGGGTCTACCGCTTCCGCCGGGCCTGAAGGGCGGCCTTCGGCATACCATCGCATACCGATTGATTTCGCGCTGCGGCGCAGCTATGCGGGCGGTGAGAGCTTGCAGGAGACTCCGATGACCGTGACCCGAACCGAGACCGACAGCTTTGGCCCGCTGGAGGTTCCCGCCGACAAGTACTGGGGCGCGCAGACGCAGCGCTCGATCATCAACTTCCCGATCGGCTGGGAGCGCCAGCCGGTGCCTATCATCCGCGCCCTGGGGGTGATCAAGAAGGCCTGCGCCCTGGTGAACATCGCCCAGGGGGATATTTCGGCCGAGTTGGGTCAGGCCATCGCGGCCGCCGCGACCGAGGTGATCGCGGGCCGCTTCGACGACAACTTCCCGCTGGTGGTCTGGCAGACCGGCTCGGGCACCCAGTCGAACATGAACGCCAACGAGGTGATCAGCAACCGCGCCATCGAGATGCTGGGCGGGGTGAAGGGGTCGAAGAAGCCCGTCCACCCGAACGACCATGTGAACATGGGCCAGTCGTCGAACGACACCTTCCCCACCGCGATGCACGTCGCCATCGGCATGCACACCCGCGACGTGCTGCTGCCGGGGCTGGAAAAGCTGGCGTCGGCGCTTTGGGCCAAGTCGGCCGAGTTCAAGGACATCATCAAGATCGGCCGGACCCACACCCAGGACGCCACGCCCCTGACGCTGGGGCAGGAGTTCTCCGGTTACGCCACCCAGGTCGACAAGGGGCTGGCCCGGGTCAAGGCCTGCCTGCCCGACATCTATGAACTGGCGCAGGGCGGCACCGCCGTCGGCACCGGGCTGAACACGCGGGTCGGCTGGGATGTGCGGGTCGCGGCGGCGATTGCCGAGATCACCGGCCTGCCCTTCGTCACCGCCCCGAACAAGTTCGAGGCCCTCGCGGCGCATGACGCCATGGTGATGTTCTCGGGCGCGTTGAAAACGGTGGCGGCGAGCCTGTTCAAGATCGCCAACGACCTGCGGCTTCTGGGCTCCGGCCCCCGCTCGGGTCTGGGCGAGCTGATCCTGCCGGAAAACGAACCCGGCAGCAGCATCATGCCGGGCAAGGTGAACCCGACCCAGGCCGAGGCGCTGACCATGGTCTGCGCGCATGTCATGGGCAACGACGCGGCGGTCGGCTTTGCCGGCAGCCAGGGGCATTTCGAGTTGAACGTCTACAACCCGATGATGGCCTACAACGTGCTGCAATCGATCCAGCTTCTGGGCGACGCGGCCGGCAGCTTCACCGACAACATGGTGGTCGGCACCAAAGCCAACGTCGCGCGGATCGACAAGCTGATGAAGGAATCGCTGATGCTGGTCACTGCGCTGGCGCCCACCATCGGCTATGACGCCGCGACCAAGGTGGCCAAGACCGCACACAAGAACGGCACCACCCTGCGCGAAGAGGCCATCGCCCTGGGCTATGTCGATGCCGAGACCTTCGACCGCGTGGTGCGCCCCGAAGACATGATCAGCCCGAAAGGCTGACATGGCCAAGATCGTCAACCTGCGCACGGCCAAGAAGCAGGCGGCCCGCAAGGCCGCCCGCGCGACCGCAGACGCCAATGCCGCCAAGTTCGGCCGCAGCACGGCCGAGCGCGCGCTTGAAACGGCGCGGGCCGCCAAGGCGGCCCGGGATCTGGATGGTCATCTGCGCGACAGCGCGGAGAAGGATCAGGAGTAGATCGCGGCGCGGATGCGGGCGGCATGCGCCTGCTCTTCGCGCTCGCGTGCGGTCCAGAGCGACTCGCGGCTCAGCACGTCGGTGAAGACGGCGGTGACTTCCTCGCGTGAAAGCGGACCCTTCGGCACCTGGCGCACCGCCTTCGGCTCGGGCATCCGGAACGCCGGAACGGCAATGCGAAACGGAGCCTTGGCCTTTCGGCCTTGCCATTTACCCAGACCCAGAAAGTCCAAGCTCATCATCGGTGAAGTCCCCCAGGACCGGGAAGGGCGGCAGCATCCCGGACCGGGCGAATATGGCCAGATGACAGTGCGAAAGATAGGGGGAACCAAGACCGTGTGTTCCCCCTGAAGGCGATCTGACGCAACGTCAGGCTGTACCCGCGCCGGCTTTCCCCGCCGCCCCGGTCCGGCTACCATCGCGTCATGACCCTGCCCCCTTCGCTTCGCCCGCAGAAGCACTCGCTGACCCTGCACGGCCACCGCACCAGCGTGTCGCTGGAACCCGAATTCTGGGACGCCTTGCGCAGCATCGCCGCCGCGCGCGGGGTCGCCGTCAACCTGTTGGCCTCGGACATCGACGCCGCACGGCAGGGCGACGTGGGCCTGGCCTCGGCGATCCGGGTGTTCGTGTTGCGGGAAGTCCGCAGCGCGGATTCTTCTTTGCGGCAGGGTTGATTGCACGAACAAGCTGATCCACGCTTCCTGCACGAAGAGCGAGGAGCAATTTCGTCATGACCTCAAAGATTCATCTCGGTGTGCTTGCCGTCTTTCTGGCATCGGGCACCGCAGCGCAAGCTCAGGATGCCAGCGCCTGGGCCGGCCCCTATGTCGGTCTTCAGGCCGGCATCGGCAACGGATCGCAGGACTACGGCGGCGGCACCACCTACGACATCGAAGGCAACGGCTATGGGGTGTTCGGCGGCTACATGATGGCGACCGGCGCCTGGGCCTATGGCGTGGAACTTTCCTACGCCAAGACCGACTACAGCGAAGTCGATGGCACGGACGAGTTTCCCGACTACAATTTCAACCACACGTTCGATGTGAAGATGCGTGGCGGCTATGCGGTGAACCAGGCGCTGATCTATGGCGTGCTGGGCTATGGCTGGTCGGAATGGGAAGAGGGCGACCCGACGGACACCTATGACGTCGATGGTCTGCTGGTCGGCCTGGGTGCGGACATGATCGTCTCGGATTCGGTTTTCCTTGGCGCCGAGATCCTGCAGCGCGGCATGGACGGAGACTATCCTTTTGAAGCGGATGTCACGACCTTCGGCCTTCGTCTGGGCATGACGTTCTGACGGCGCAGGGCTGCTTCAGCCCGGATCGGCCGCCACGCGCCCCAGCGTGGCGGCAAGATCGCCATAGCCGGTGAAGCGGCGTTCATAGGCCAGGCCCAGTCTTGCGGCGCAGTCGCGGGCCTTGGCGTCCAGTGCCGGGTCGTCGGTCTGGGCCTGATAGACCAGCTTTTCGTAATTGCCGAACATCATGTCCCGCAGGCCGGGGTGGCGGTCCAGTCCCATCGGCCGCCAGACAAAGGCATCAAACTGGCGGACCAGGAAATCGGTCAGGTAGAAGGCTGTGATTTCGGTCTCGGAATGGGCCGCGAAGGCCGCGTTTCCTTCGAAAAACGAATAGCAATGCGGGCCCTCGACCATCTCGACGCCCAATTCCTTGCACTTTTCAAACAATTGACCACCGGTCCCGCAGTCAGCATAGACAACGAAGATCTGTTCGTAGTCGCCGCGCCGCGCCCGCACGGTTTCTTCAACCACCGCAACGATCCGATCGGGCCAGAGGTGCAGGTTCGCAGGCAGGCATTGCAGGTCAAGGTGGGTCCAGCGATTGGCAGCGCGCAGGTCTAGGATTTCGCGCGCCAAGGCCCCACAGGCGACCAGCAGAACCCGCCCCTGCCGGGTTTCGGCCAGTCCTTCTTCGGTCAGCACATCATCAGACGGCGTCACCGCCACTGACGGACCCCAAGGATCAGACTGCCAACCAGCGCCGCGAAAGCCACCGCCGCCAGCGGCGCCTCGGTCCAGACCAGAAGCAGCACCGTCAGACCCGCGGCCAGGATCACCAGTGCCAGAAGTCCCAGAAAATGCGTGAGCGGCATGGTCTTGCCCTCCATGTCTCCAATCTGGGCCTTCCCGCGACAAATTCCAAGTCACGAATGAAAGAGGCCCCGGAGAGTCTCCGGAGCCTGCCGCAACGTCACAGCCGAAACTCAGGCGCTCAGTTGGTTGTGCTTGCGGCTGACCAGCGTCTTGGCGGTTTCCACCGCAACTGCGGCATCGCGGCAATAGGCGTCGGCACCGATGGCGCGGCCGAACTCCTCGTTCAGGGGCGCACCGCCGACCAGCACGATGTAATCCTCGCGCATGCCCTTTTCCTTGAGCGTGTCGATCACGACCTTCATGTAGGGCATGGTCGTGGTCAGCAACGCCGACATGCCCAGAATGTCGGGCTTCTCGCTGTCCAGCGCGGCCAGGTATTTCTCGACGGCGTTGTTGATGCCAAGGTCCACCACCTCGAAGCCGGCACCTTCCATCATCATCGCGACCAGGTTCTTGCCGATGTCGTGGATGTCGCCCTTGACGGTGCCGATCACCATCTTGCCCATCCGCGGCGCGCCGGTTTCGGCCAGCAGCGGCTTGAGGATGAACATGCCGGATTTCATCGCGTTGGCTGACAGCAGCACTTCGGGCACGAACAGGATGCCGTCGCGGAAATCGTCGCCGACGATCTTCATGCCGGCGACCAGCGCCTTGGTCAGCACGTCATAGGGCGTCCAGCCGCGGCCGAGCAGGATGTTGGTGCCTTCCTCGATCTCGTCCTTCAGTCCGTCGTAAAGGTCGTCGTGCATCTGCAGGACAAGCTCATCGTCGGAAAGCTCGGAGAGGATGATTTCTTCGTCGTCGGCCATGGGGCGCTCCGGGGATGGCGTGTTCAGCTTCGTGCATGGGGCGAAAGTGTCGCACGCACTTCTCAGTTAGCGACATGCCCCGGGTGAAAGCCGACAGCAAGGGGAAACCGTTGCGGTGGGGGTTGGCAAACGTTCACTTTTCGTTCTAGTCTGATGCAATGCCCGCGACCCACCCTTCCCTTCTGCCCGGACAACGCGCCCGCGCCCGCGGGGCGACATCGAATGCGGCCGGCCGCTACGAGGGGGCAAGCCGCGAGGCGGTGGACGACGGCTGGGACCTGGCCGAGGAGGATCGGCTGGTCGCCACCGAGGTGCGGCTGGAGCGACCGCGTTCGGCGCTGAGCTGGAACCGCTCGCCCGACCTGCCGTTCGACCGCAGCGTGAATCCTTACCGAGGGTGTGAGCACGGCTGCATCTACTGCTTTGCCCGGCCGACCCACGCCTGGCTGAACCTGTCGCCGGGGCTGGACTTCGAGACCCGGCTGATCGCCCGGCCGGGCATCGGCGCGGTGCTGGAGACGGAACTGCGCGCCCGCGGCTACAAGGTGGCGCCGGTGGCGCTGGGAACCAACACCGACCCCTATCAGCCGATCGAGGCAAAGTGGCGGGTGATGCGCGAGGTGCTGGAGGTCCTGGCCGCGTTTCGCCATCCGCTGGCGATCACCACCAAGGGCACGCTGATCGAGCGCGACCTCGACCTGCTGGCGCCGATGGCGGCGCAGGGGCTGCTGCGGGTGGGGGTGTCGATCACCACTCTGGACGCCGGCCTGGCGCGGCGGCTGGAGCCGCGGGCGGCGGTGCCCGCGCGGCGGCTGGAGGTGATCCGGCGGCTGACCGCGGCGGGCGTGCCGGTGCGGGTGATGCTGGCGCCGGTGATCCCGGGGCTGACCGACCATGAACTGGAGCCGATCCTGCGCGCCGCGCGCGACGCCGGCGCCGTGGGGGCCAGCTGGATCATGCTGCGCCTGCCGCAGGAGGTCTCGGCCCTGTTCTGCGACTGGCTGGCCGAACACGCACCGGCGCGGGCCGCCAAGGTGATGGCCCGGGTACGCGAGGCGCATGGCGGCAAGGACTATGACGCCACATGGGGACGCCGGATGCGGGGAGAGGGGCTCTGGGCGCGGCTGATCGCCCAGCGTTTCGACAAGGCCTGCGCGCGGCTGGGGCTGGCCAAGGACCTGCCGCCGTTGCGCTGCGACCTGTTCGAGGCGCCGCTGGCGCGCGGCAATCAGCCCAGCCTGTTCTGACCGAGGGCCTCGAATTTTCGACGAAAATTCGGACGCCCTTCGATCAGCCGCGGCGCCCGCGGCGTTCGCGTTTCGGGCCGGCATCGTCGCCGGTGCCGTCCGAGGCCGAGGAGAAGGCGCCGAGTTTGGCCGCAATGTCGTCCAGCGTCGGGCGCGGGCCTATCGGGCGGGTTTCCAGCGCGTCGCGCATGGCCCGCAGGTGGTCGGGCATGGTGCCGCAGCAGCCGCCGATGATCCGAACTCCGGCGTCGCGCGCCAGCACGGCGTATTCCGCCATCAGCTCGGGTGTGCCGTCATAGTGGATGTGGCCGTCGTGATACTTCGGAATGCCGGCGTTGCCCTTGGCGATGATCGGCCGATGCGTCCCGGTTGCCAGGAACCCCATAACGGTGCGCATCAGGTCGCTGGCCCCCACGCCGCAGTTGGCGCCGAAGGCAAGCGGCGGATTCGCCAGCGCTTCTACCATCTCGGCCATGGCGGCCGAGGTCACGCCCATCATCGTCCGCCCGGCGGTGTCAAAGCTCATGGTGCCGCACCACGGCATGCCGGCCATCGCCGCCGCCTCGGCTGCGGCCTTGTATTCCTCGGGGGCGCTGATGGTTTCCACCCAAAGCACGTCGGCGCCGCCGTCTTTCAGCCCCTCGGCCTGTTCGTGAAAGATCTCCACCGCCAGGGCATGGGTCATGGTTCCCATCGGCTGAAATATCTCGCCGGTGGGGCCGACCGAGCCGGCGACCACGACCTTTCGCCCCGCCGTGTCGGCGATCTCGCGGCCAAGCTCGGCGCCGACGCGGTTCAATTCGCGCACCCGGCCTTGGGCGTTGTGCAGCTTCAGCCGCGCTGCATTGCCGCCGAAGGTATTGGTGAGAAAGATGTCCGACCCGGCCTCGACGGCGCCCCGATAGAGTCTGCGGATGTTCGCGGGTTGCTCGACGTTCCACAGTTCCGGCGGCTCGCCCGAGGCGAGGCCCATGTTGAAGAGGTTGGTCCCGGTGGCCCCGTCGGCCATCAGCCAGTCGCGGGTGGCAAGCAGCGTGCTCAGCGTGTCGGTCGCCATGGGGGAGTGCCTTTCAAAACATCGGGTCTCAGCCCGCCTTCCTCTGCCATGCGTCCCCTGGCGATGCAAATCCATTCTCCGGACCCTCGGCCGGGGGCGGCGACGGGGCGGCCAGCGGCACCGGCCGCAGCACCGCGCGGCGGATGTCCAGGGCGGCAAGGCCCAGCGCCAGCCAGCCCGGCGCGACGAGATAGAGCCGCTGCCACCGCGGGGCGAAGGCGGCCTTGAACTGCAACAGGCCGGTGCCGCTGTCCTTGATCCGGCGCCCCAGACGGGCGGCGATGCCCTGGCCATCGGCAAAGGCGGCCTCGGGCACCGCGGCCAGCGACAGACGCGGCACGCCGGCCCGCTGCGCATCGGCCAGGGCGGCGGCCACCAGCGCATGAGCCACGCCATCCGGTGCGGCGGGATGCGGGCGCAGCAGGTCCAGCGCCCATTCGCCGTCGCTGACGTGAAAGCTGGCGAAGCCCACCGCCTGCGCGCCGATGCGGGCGACATAAAGACGTTGCCCGGCCAGATAGCCTGGCTCGAACCGGCCCATGGAAAAGCCGCGCTCGGCGCCATGTGTGGCCACCCAGTCGACGTTGATCCGGGCCAGTTCGGCAGCCACCGGCGCCTCGGCCTGCGCCATCACCTCGGCCTTCGCCGCATGCCGCAGCTTGCGGCGCAGGCCGGCGCAGGCGGGCCGTTCGATGCGGAAGCAGCCCGGGTCGAGCCAGGCCTCGCGCGCCACGACGACCGCCCGCCAGCCGGCGCGGCGGGCGGCAGCAGCGACCGCCGGATCGGCCTTGTAAATCGCCGCGCCGCGCCCTGCCGCGCGCGCGTCGGACGCCAGTGCCTGGAACGGCTCCTGGCCCCGCAGCCGCCGGGCCAGCGGCGCACGCAGATGCACCCGGGTCTGCCCCAGGTCGGCAACGGCCCAGACCAGCCCGCCGGTCCGGAGCGGGCGAAAGCCCCCCTGCCGCATCAGCCCGGCCTCGGCGAAGGCAGGCTCGGCCGGGGCCATGGGCACCGCGGTCAGCGTTGCGCCCGCCTGCGGCCCGCGCAGCGCCAGCGCCGCCGCGGCCAGCGCTGGCAGGGCGAAATAGACCGCCCGCCAGGCCAGGACCGCCGCGAGCACCGGCGCCTCGGGCACGCCCGGCAGGGCCGCCAGCAGCGTCAGTTCAAAGGCACCCAGGCCCCCGGGCGCGCCCGAGATCAAGCCGGCCCCGATGGCCAGAACGATGGCCGGCAGCGCCTGGTCCAGCGCAAGCGGCACCGGCAGCAGCACCCAGAAGGCCAGCGCCGCGGCCAGCACGTCGACGGCCGCCAGCACGACCACCCGGCACAGCGTCCGAAGGCTGGGCCGCGCCGGAGACCGGCCGAACAGCGAATGCGCCACAATCGCAGTCATCGCCGCCAGGCCGGCCCAGGCCCAGGGCCGCAGGGCGACAGGCCCCAGCGTCAGCATAAGGCCTGCGGCTACCACGCCCCAGCCGGCCAGAAAGGCCAGCGAGACCAGCAGCGTCAGCCGACCGGCCTGTGCCAGGCTTTGGCCCGGCAGCATCCGCCAGCGCACCAGCGCGCCGGTGACCAGACCGAAGCCGGCCATCTGCGACAGGGCGATGGCTGCCACGCCGGCCCGCCGCGCCGTGGCCGCGCCAACGCCGGTTCCCAGGTGGCGATGCAAGGTCTCGTCATGGCCGCCCACCGCCGCAAAGCTGATCGCCGTCAGGGCCAGGGCCGCCAGCCAGGCACCCGGAGCGATGGCGGCGAAGGCCTGGCGCAGCGCCAGCGTGTCCAGCGCGGACAGGCGGGCCGACAGCAGCCCGGCCAAGCCCAGCGCAACGGCGAGGCCGATCCAGGGGCGCAGGCCCTGCCCCAGTGCGGGTTCCGCCCTCAGCGCCCGGGCCAATGCCCTGATCCGATCTGCCATCTTCACCCTTGCGGTCCCAAGCCCCTGTTGACACCGGGCTACAGGTCAGGCCTCGCCAACTGGTTAAGGGCGGCGGCGTTGGCAGGCGGAAGTCGTGAAAAAGCCGCGCGTCGGGGTCCGGCCCGGCGCACGGCTTTGAGCTTTCGCGAAGAAGGATTCAGAATTCTTCCATCATCTGGGCTTTGGCGACTGACAACAACTCGCCAAGTTTGGCGCGCACTTCTTCGGCACTGACCTTGCCGGCCAGGTCGCCGACGACCTTGCGCACCACGTCCTCGCTGCCCGACTCCTGGAAGTCGGCGCTGACGACTTCCAGCGCATAGGCGCTGGCCGCCTCGCCGGTCTTGCCCATCAGCCCCGCGGCCCAGAGCCCCAAGAGCTTGTTGCGGCGCGCCTCGGTGCGGAACTGCATCTCGCTGTCATGGGCGAATTTGGCCTCGAAAGCGTGTTCGCGGTCTTCGAAGGTGGTCATGGCTCTCCCCGGCTGCACGATCTTTTGCTGTCATATGCCCACCCCGGCCGCCTCCTGCAAGACCAAAGGCGCCCGCCTTGCGATGGACGGGGCCTTGCCGTATAGGCCAAGGGCAAGCAGGGGTGGCTGGGCCGCCCCTTTCGTCATTGGGTTCCGGAGCAAGCATGGCACGGCGCAAGAAGGTCTACGAAGGCAAGGCGAAGATCCTGTTCGAGGGCCCCGAGCCTGGGACGCTGGTGCAGTACTTCAAGGACGACGAGACCTCGGGCGCGGTGGCCCAGATCAGCGCGGCGGTCGAAGGCAAGGGCGTGCTGAACAACCGGTTGTCGGAATTCTTCATGACCGGGCTGAACGCCATCGGCGTGCCGACCCACTTCATCCGCCGGCTCAACATGCGCGAGCAACTGGTCCGCATGGTCGAGATCATCCCGCTGGAAGTGGTGGTCCGCAACTTCGCGGCCGGCGACATCAGCAGCCGGCTGGGCATCCCCGAGGGCACGCCGCTGCCGCGGCCGATCGTGGAATACTACTTCAAGGACGACAAGCTGGGTTCTCCGCTGGTGTCCGAAGAGCACATCGTCGCCTTCGGCTGGGCCAACCAGCAGGACCTCGACGACATCATCGCGCTGGCGCTGCGGGTGAACGACTTCCTGTCCGGCGTCATGCTGGGGGTGGGCGTGCGCCTTGCCGACTTTCGCATCGAGGTGGGCCGGGTCTGGGAGGGCGACTTCATGCGGCTGATCCTGGCCGACGAGATCAGCCCCGATTCGATGCGGCTGTGGGACCTGCGGGTGATCGAGCGGGCCGACGGCACCCAGGCCGACCCCGGCCCCATGGCCGACGTTCACAGCGAACTGGCGCGCCGGCTGGGCGTGCTGCCGTCGAACGTGACCCACCCGGTCAAGGCCTCGCTGATCAACTGAAACCGGATGTCCCATGATGGGACAGACATCGGCGCAAGTCTTTTCAATGACTTGCGAGACAGATTTCACACTTTCTTAACTTGTCGCTGTCCCGACGCAAGGCGCCGGCCCGGCCCCGGCGCGCCGGGGTGGGCGGGCGGGAGGCGTGCCGGGGCCGGGCCGGCGGTGGCCCGCCATCACGTGACAGCGCGAGCGCGGCCGTGAACCCAGGCATCGGCGCATCGGCGGCAAGACGGCAGAACTGCGGCCCCGGCCTGCCACGATCGGGGACGGCCATCCCCGCACGAAACACCCGCCTGCGACGCCGCCATCGCCGCAAAGAACCGACGTCGGGCGCGTCGGGATGTCAAACCTGGTCCCGGTTGCCGTCGACCGCCCGCCTTGCCCCGACCACGGCGGTCAGAGCGTCAGCGCCAGCGCGCCCAGCTGCGCGGTAGCGGTGCCCCAGCCGTCGTGGAAACCCATCTTCTCATGTTCGTCGCGCTGGCCCCGGCTGCGGTGCAGCGCCACGGCGCGGTAAAGCGTGCCGTCGCCTTCGGGTTCCAGCAGGATGAAGGCGGTGAAGCCGAAGCTTTCGGCGTTCGGGCGCCAGCCGCCCTGCATGAGGTCGGTCCAGACCAACCGCCGCTGCGGCACCACCTCAAGAATGCAGCCGTGGCCCGGCATCTCGCCCTGGCCCGGCACGTCCATCACGGTCTTGAAACTGCCGCCCGGCACCAACTCGATCACCACATCGCGCGTCACCACCGGCTTTGGCGCGAACCATTGTTCTAGCAGCTTCGGCTCGGTCCAGCAGCGCCAGACCTTGGCCGGGGGGGCATCCAGGTGACGGATCAGGTCCAGATCGGTCTCGGGGTCGATCAGCATCAGTCGTCCCTCAGCTTGCGCAGGAATGCCGACAGACGGTCGGCCCGGTCTTCCCATTCGTTGCGCACCTGGGACAGCCAGGATTCCGCCGAGAGCATCGCCTCGGGGCGCGCGCGGCACACCCGGGTGCGGCCTTCCTTTCTGGTTTCCACCAGGCCGGCGGTTTCCAGGACGGAAAGGTGGCGCAGGATGGTGGGCAGCCGCAAACCGGAGGGTTGCGCCAATTCCGTCACCGGCGCCGGGCCCAGGGTCAGCCGCTGGATCATGCCCCGCCGGGTCGGATCGGAGAGCGCCTGGAAGATCGCGGTAAGGTCGGGATCATGCTTAGTCATAAAGCTAAGTAACACGCCGGCGGCAATTCCTCAAGACCTTTGCGCCGATGGCGCGCCGGCGGCCGGGAGACGATTTCCGCGCGGAAATCGCGGCCGAAATTCGGACGAATTTCGGCCCCGCCGGACCGGGCCAGGCGCCACGCTCTTGTCTTGCCCCCGGCGCCCCTGCGGGTAATCTGCCGTGCAGTCTCCCCGCTTCCATCGCAAGGCCCCCCGATGACCGACCGTGTCCAGAAGTCCGGCCTGAGCGTCGCCGCCGCCTTGGCCCGTTTCCTGGACGACGAGGCGCTGCCAGGCACCGGCCTTGCCCCTGCGGCGTTCTGGGACGGGTTGGCCGGGCTGGTGCGCGATTTCGCGCCGCAGAACCGGGCGCTGCTGGCCCGGCGCGAGGCGGTGCAGGCGCAGATCGACGCCTGGCACGTCGCCCGGCGCGGCCAGCCGCATGATCATGCGGCCTACAAGGCGTTTCTCGCTGAAATCGGCTATCTGTTGCCGGAAGGCCCGGATTTCACCATTCAGACAACCGGCGTCGACCCCGAAGTCGCCCGGGTGGCCGGGCCGCAACTGGTGGTGCCGGTGACCAACGCCCGCTATGCGCTGAATGCGGCCAACGCGCGCTGGGGCAGCCTGTATGATTGCCTTTACGGCACCGACGCGATGGGGTCGCCGCCGCCCGCGGGGGGCTATGAGCGCGGCCGCGGCGCCCGCGTGATCGCCCGGGCGCGGGTGTTCCTGGACGAGGCGTTTCCGATCGCCGGCACCAGCCACGCCGACGCGCGGCGCTATCACGTCAGGGACGGCGCGCTGCTGGTGGACGACCTGCCGCTGGTGCAGCCCGAAAAGTTCGCCGGCTACCGGGGCAACCCGCGCGCGCCCGACGCAGTGCTGTTGCGCAATCACGGCCTGCATGTGGACCTGGTCTTCGACCGGGCGCATGTCATCGGCGCCCGCGATCAGGCCGGTCTGGCCGATGTGCAGATGGAAAGCGCGCTGACGGCGATCATGGATTGCGAGGATTCGGTCGCCTGCGTGGATGCCGAGGACAAGGTCGGCGCCTATCGCAACTGGCTGGGCCTGATGAAGGGCACCCTGAGCGAAAGTTTCGACAAGGCCGGGCGCCGGGTCGACCGGCGGCTGGCGCCGGACCGCGAATACCTTGATCCCTCGGGCAGCCCCTTCACCCTGAAGGGCCGGGCGCTGATGTGGGTGCGAAACGTCGGCCACCTGATGACCAACCCGGGCGTCCTGCTGCCGGATGGCAGCGAGATCCCCGAGGGGCTGATGGATGCCATGGTCACGGTGACCCTGGCGCTGCATGACCTGAAGAAGACCGAAGGCTTGCGCAACTCGGTCCAGGGCTCGGTCTATGTGGTCAAGCCCAAGATGCACGGGCCGGAGGAGGTGGCCTTCGCCGATGCCGTGATGGGCCGGGTCGAGGCGGTGCTGGGGCTGGCGCCGAACACCGTCAAGCTGGGGATCATGGACGAGGAACGGCGGACATCGGTGAACCTGAAGGAATGCATCCGGGCGGCAAAGGCGCGGGTGGCCTTCATCAACACCGGCTTTCTGGACCGCACCGGGGACGAGATCCACACCAGCATGGAAGCCGGGCCGTTCAGCCGCAAGGACTTCATCAAGCGCAAGGCCTGGATCACCGCCTATGAGGCGCTGAACGTGGACATCGGGCTGGAATGCGGGTTCTCCGGGCGGGCGCAGATCGGCAAGGGGATGTGGGCGATGCCCGACCTGATGGCGGCGATGCTGGACGAAAAGATCGCCCATCCGCGGGCCGGGGCGAGCACGGCCTGGGTGCCCTCGCCCACCGCCGCCACGCTGCACGCGCTGCATTACCACAAGGTGGACGTGGCGGCGGTGCAGGCGCGGCTGGCAAAGGGCGGCCGCAGGGCGCATGTCGATGGCATCCTGGAGATCCCGCTGGCCAGCTTCCGCGCCTGGACCCCGGCCCAGGTGGCGCGCGAGGTCGAGAACAACGCGCAGGGCATCCTGGGCTATGTGGTGCGCTGGATCGACCAGGGGGTGGGCTGTTCCAAGGTGCCGGACGTGAACGATGTCGGCCTGATGGAGGACCGCGCGACCTGCCGCATCTCGGCCCAGCACATCGCCAACTGGCTGCATCACGGGGTGGTCAGCGCGGACGAGGTGATGGCGGCGCTGCGGAAGATGGCCGCCGTGGTCGACCGCCAGAACCAGGACGACCCCCGCTACCGGCCGATGGCCCCGACCTTCCAGGGCATCGCCTTCCAGGCCGCCTGCGATCTGGTCTTCCAGGGCCGCACGCAGCCCTCGGGCTATACCGAACCGCTGCTGCACGCCTGGCGGCTGAAGGCCAAGGCGGCGGGCTGACCGATACCTCCAGACAGGATGCGCTCCGCGCGGGGGGTATTTGAACCGAGATGAAGCGGCATGATCTTCATCTTGGCAGAAATACCCCGGGGGTGCGGGGGCAGCGCCCCCGACGTCTGGAGAGGGGCGCATGTGACGACGAGGCAAGAACCGCCCGTCCGCTTGCTGACGCTCCGCCGCATCATCCGATGTCGAGGGCCAGCGCATGGATGCGGGGGACAAGGTCGCCCAGCGCCCGGGTCACGGCGCGGTGGCGGTCCACCCGGCTCATCGCGGCCAGTTCCGCCGCCCTGATGCGCACCCGGAAGTGGCTTTCGCCCGTGCCATCATCGCCCGCATGCCCGGCGTGCCGGTGGCTTTCGTTCTCCACCTCCAGCTCTTCCGGCCGGAACGCCGCGTGCAACCGTGCCTCAATCTGATCCTTCACGTTCATTTTTTTCACCTGCCCCTTCAATCCGCTGCCGAAACCCCTAAACTTGGCCGCCCGAGTCGGAAAGGCTCTCAAAGGCCCCTGCCCCATGGTCACCAAGCCGCCCTTCGAATTCGACATCCGCGTCAGCGCCGACAAAAAGCGCAAGGCCGCGGGACGCCGCGGCGCTGCGGCGGCCTCTGCCGAGGCTGCGGGGCGGGCTTGCGACTATCCCGGCTGCACCGGCACGGGCGCCTTCCGGGCGCCGAAATCCCCCGATCTGCTGGACGAGTTCTTCTGGTTCTGCAAGGACCACATCCGCGACTACAACCTGAAGTGGAACTTCTTCCACGGCGCCACCGACGAGGAATTCCAGAAATTCGTCGAGAAGGACCGCCTCTGGGGCCGCGAGACCAAGCCCTTTTCGCGCCAGGGCGACGGCAATGCCTGGGCGCGCATGGGCGTTGACGACCCGATGCAGATCCTGGGCGAGAAGGCCACGCTGAACCGCGGCCCCACCCCCGCCTCGGGCGCCACCCGCAAGCTGCCGCCGACCGAGCGCAAGGCGCTGGAGATCCTGGACGCCCGCGACACCTGGACCAAGACCGACATCCGCAAGCAATACAAGAGCCTGGTCAAGGACCTGCACCCCGACATGAACGGCGGCGACCGGCGCGACGAGGAACGCCTGCAAGAGGTGGTCTGGGCCTGGGACCAGCTCAAGGACAGCCGCTACTTCCGGGAATAGGCGGCGCCGCCCCGGAAAATTGACGAAAGCCGTTTTCCGTGCTTTCCTGACTGCGATTTGCATGAATTGCGTTTGCCATGGGGATGCCGATGTCGCAGGTTTTCGCCCTTGAAGGTTCATCCCCCAATCGCCGCAGGCTTCGACCGGCCGCACCGCTTGTTCTTGGCCTGTTTCTGGCCTTCGGGCCTGCCGCCATGGCACAGGAAGCCGCCAATCCCAAGCGCGCGACCGGCGTCCTCGACGAAGCCATCGGCTCGCTTGAGATCGACGGCGCGACCATCACCGAACTAACCCAGTCCGAGTGCACGGGCTTGGGAGGGACGGTGTTCGAAGAGGGCCTTGGCCTCTGCAAGTCTGGCAAGTTGTGCGGGACCACCGACGAAAACGGCCAGCGCCATCGGGTTTGTCTGGAAGCCGAGGTCAAGCCCGAGGACGGCGGCGGCACGAAGCGCAAGGCAGCAGGGGCCGGACTGGCCGTCGATGCGGTGACCGGTTCGGGCGGCGGACTTGCGGCAGATGCGACAACCTTCGAGGAACTGACCACGCAGGAATGCGCAGGCCTTGGCGGCGTGGCCATACCGCTGGCGCCCGGCAATCCGGAAAAGTGCACCGGGACTGAGCTCTGTGCCACCACGGACAAGAACGGCGTGATCCGCGTGGCCTGCATCGACGAGAAATCGGCGGACTGAGCGGTCGGCCTTTCCGCCACGGTCACGCCGGTTTGAACACCAGCGCCAGACCGTTCATGCAGTAGCGCAACCCGGTCGGCGGCGGCCCGTCCGGAAAGACATGGCCGAAATGCCCGCCGCAGCGGCGGCAATGCACCTCGGTCCTTGTGCCCAGGAACAGCGAGGTGTCCTCGCGGGTGCGGATCGCATCGGGCAGCGGGTCCCAGAACGACGGCCAGCCGGTGCCGCTGTCGAACTTGGTGTCGGAGGAAAACACCGGCAGGTCGCAGCCGGCGCAGTGGTAGGTGCCCGCGCCATATTCCTTGTCCAGCGGGCTGGAACCGGCGCGCTCGGTGTCTTCCTGGCGCAGCACGGCGTATTGCGCCGGGCTGAGCCGGGCGCGCCAATCCGCCTCGGACAGGGTGACCTCGAAGCTGTCTTCGGCCCGGGCGGGACGGGTCAGCCCCAGGGCGGCGGCGGTGGCCAGGAACAGGCGGCGGTGCATCGGCGGTTCTCCTCTTGCGGTCGGCCTGTCCTTCAATACGCGCAACCGGGCGCTCTGGTTACCGCCTTCACGCAGATGCGATCCGGCGTGTGCGCGAGGATCGCCCCCGGACTTCCCCAATGCTTCGCCCCAATGCTTACTCCGGACTTCCCCCGGGCTTCCCCTTGCGGCCCCTTGCGTTATGTTCCATGAACCTTTCGACAGCCCTCACCGGAACGCGACGATGCCCAATACGCCGATCAAACCCACCGAGGAAATCTCGGTCCGCGATGTCTTCGGGATCGACACCGAGATGAAGGTGAAGGCCTTCGAGGAGCGCGGCGAGCGCGTGCCCGAGATCGACCCGACCTACAAGTTCGACCCCGACACCACGCTGGCCATCCTGGCGGGCTTTGCCTACAACCGCCGGGTGATGATCCAGGGCTATCACGGCACCGGCAAGTCGACCCATATCGAGCAGGTGGCGGCACGGCTGAACTGGCAATGCGTGCGGGTGAACCTGGACAGCCACATCAGCCGGATCGACCTGATCGGCAAGGATGCGATCAAGCTGGAAGACGGCAAGCAGGTCACGCGCTTTCACGAGGGCATCCTGCCCTGGGCGCTGCGCAACCCGGTGGCCATCGTCTTCGACGAGTATGATGCGGGCCGCGCCGACGTGATGTTCGTGATCCAGCGGGTGCTGGAGCATGACGGCAAGCTGACCCTTCTGGACCAGAACGAGATCATCACCCCGCATCCCAGCTTCCGGCTGTTCGCCACGGCCAACACCGTGGGCCTGGGCGACACAACGGGGCTTTATCATGGCGTGCAGCAGATCAACCAGGCGCAGATGGACCGCTGGAGCCTGGTGGCGACGCTGAACTACCTCAGCCACGACGCCGAAACCGCGATCGTGCTGGCCAAGAACCCGCATTACAACACCGACAAGGGCCGCAAGACCATTTCGCAGATGGTCACCGTGGCGGACCTGACCCGCACCGCTTTCATGAACGGCGACCTGTCGACGGTGATGAGCCCGCGCACGGTGCTGAACTGGGCGCAGAATGCGGAGATTTTCCGCAACCTGGGCTATGCCTTCCGGCTGACCTTCCTGAACAAGTGCGACGAGCTGGAGCGGCAGACCGTGGCCGAATTCTACCAGCGCTGCTTCAACGAGGAACTGCCGGAAAGCGCGGCGAGCCAGGCGATGAAGTGATCCGGGCGGCGGGGCGAACCCCGCCCCACCGAAGGATGATGCGGGCGTGAGATGACCAAACCCACCGACAACCCCGCGGACCCGTTCAAGAAGGCGCTGGCCGAGGCCACGCGCACCATGGCGGATGACCCGGAGATGACCGTCTCCTACTCGGTCGATCCGCCGGGGATGAACAAGGAAGGCATCCGCCTGCCGCAAGTGTCTCGGCGGATGACGCGGGACGAGGTGCTCTTGGCGCGCGGCACGGCGGATGCCTTTGCCTTGCGGCGCAAGTTCCACGATGACGGGGTTTCCAACCGCTATTCGCCCACCGGGCAACTGGCGCGCGACATCTATGACGCGATGGAAGTGGCCCGCTGCGAGGCGATGGGCGCGCGCGAGATGCCGGGCACGGCCACCAACATCGACGCCAAGATCGGCCATGAGGCCGACCGCAAGGGCTATGGCCAGATCACCAACCAGCAGGATGCCTCGCTGTCCGTCGCGGCGGGCTATCTGGTGCGCAGCCTGGCCACGGGCCGCGACCTGCCGGCGGGTGCGCAGAACGTGATGAACCTCTGGCGCGGTTTCATCGAGGAGCAGGCCGGCGGCACGCTGGAGAACCTTGACCACGTGCTGGCCGACCAGGCGGCCTTTGCGCGCCTCGCGCGCAAGGTGATTTCCGACCTTGGCTATGGCGACCAGTTGGGCGACGACCCGGACCGCCCCGAAGACGAGGACATGGGCGACGAGGCCGAGGAAGACCAGGACAACCCGGATTCGTCCGGCGAGGAGCAGCAGGAGGGCGAGGACAGCGAGGCCAGCCCCGAGCGGAGCCAGGACGAGCAGCAGGACCAGTCCCAGGCGCAGGTCAGCATGGAGGACAGCGCCGAGGCCGAGATGGGCGACGAGGCGGAACTGCCCGAAGGCGAGGCGCCGCTGGAGCCTCCGCCGCCCGCGCCGCATTCCGACGCGGACCCGAACTACACCGTCTATACCACCGATTTCGATGAGGAAATCAAGGCGGAAGAGCTGGCCGAGCCGGCCGAGCTGGAGCGGCTGCGGGCCTATCTGGACCAGCAGCTTGACCCCTTGAAGGGCGCCGTGGGGCGCTTGGCGAACAAGTTGCAGCGCCGCTTGCAGGCGCAGCAGAACCGCAGCTGGCTGTTCGATCTTGAGGAAGGCATCCTGGATGCCGGGCGGCTGGCGCGGGTGGTGGCGAACCCGACCACGCCCCTCAGCTTCAAGTGGGAAAAGGACACCGAATTCCGCGACACGGTGGTGACGCTGCTGCTGGACAACTCGGGGTCGATGCGGGGCCGGCCGATTTCCATTGCGGCGATCTGCGCCGACGTGCTGGCGCGGACGCTGGAGCGGTGCAGCGTCAAGGTCGAAATCCTCGGCTTCACCACCCGGGCCTGGAAGGGCGGGCAGGCGCGCGAGCGGTGGCTGGCGCAGGGGCGACCGCAGGCGCCGGGCCGGCTGAACGATTTGCGCCACATCATCTACAAGTCGGCCGATGCGCCCTGGCGGCGGGCGCGGGCCAACCTGGGGCTGATGATGAAGGAAGGTCTCTTGAAGGAGAACATCGACGGCGAAGCGCTGGAATGGGCGCATCGGCGGATGCTGGCGCGGCCCGAGGCGCGCAAGATCATGATGGTGATCAGCGACGGCGCGCCGGTGGATGATTCGACCCTGAGCGTGAACCCGGCCAGCTTCCTGGAAAAGCACCTGCGCGATGTCATCGCGCTGGTCGAACGGCGCAAGGCGGTGGAGTTGATCGCCATCGGCATCGGCCATGACGTGACGCGCTATTACCAGCGCGCGGTGACCATCACCGATGTCGAGCAACTGGCCGGCGCGATGACCGAGCAACTGGCGGGGCTGTTCGACAAGGACCCGCGCAAGCGGGCCCGGGTGGGGATGCGCAAGGCCGGCTGAAGGCCGGGGGCCAGCCCCCGGACCCCCGGGGTATTTTCACCAAGATGAAGAGGCGGCGGATGTTCCAGAGTTTCGAGAGCCATGCTTCGCCGGAACAGGGGCCGTCACGCTTGGCGGACCTGCGGGCAGCGCTGGCGGTTGAGGGGCTGGCGGGGTTCATCGTGCCGCGGGCCGATGTGCATCAGGGCGAATATGTCGCGGCGCGCGACGAGCGGTTGCAGTGGCTGACCGGGTTCACCGGCTCGGCCGGGTTCTGCGTGGTCTTGCCGGCGGTGGCGGGCGTTTTCATCGACGGGCGCTACCGGACGCAGGTGAAGGCGCAGGTGGATCTGGCAGCCTATAGCCCGGTGCCCTGGCCCGAGGTGAAGCCGGGGCCCTGGATGCTGGAGAATCTGGCGGCGGGCGTGGTCGGTTTCGACCCCTGGCTGCACACCGCCGACGAGATTTCCAAGCTTGAGGCGGCGCTTGAAGGGTCGGGCGTATCCCTTCGCCCAGAAAAGAATTTCGTCGATCTGATCTGGCCGGATCAGCCGGCGCCACCGCTGGGACTGGCCTTCGCGCACCCCGACGCGCTGGCGGGCGAGTCGAGCACCGACAAGCGGGCGCGGCTGGCCGAGGGGCTGCGGGCGGCGGGGCAGCGGGCGGCGGTGATCACCTTGCCGGACTCCGTTTGCTGGTTGTTGAACGTCCGCGGCGCAGATGTGCCGCGCAACCCGATCCTGCATGGTCATGCCATTCTGCACGACGACGCGCGGGTGACGCTGTTCGCCGAAGCGGCCAAGTTCGACGCAGCGACCCGCGCCCACCTGGGGCCGCAGGTGACGCTGCGGCCGCCTTCGGCCTTTGTGCCGGCGCTGCATACCCTGCAGGGGCCGGTGCGGGTGGACAGGATGACCGCGCCGCTGGCGGTGTCGCAGGAACTGGCCGAGGCGGGCGTCGAGGTCGCCTGGGGCGACGATCCCTGCCGCTTGCCCAAGGCGCGCAAGACGGCGGCCGAGGTGCAGGGGATGCGCGAGGCACATCTGCGCGACGGGGCTGCAATGGTGGAATTCCTGTGCTGGCTGGACGCGCAGGACCCGGAAAGCCTGACGGAAATCTCGGTCGTGCGGGCCTTGGAGGGGTACCGCCGGGCGACCAATGCGCTGCATGACATCAGTTTCGACACCATCTGCGGGGCCGGGCCGCATGGCGCGATCATGCACTATCGGGTGACCGAGGAGACCAGCCGCCGGGTCGGCCGGGACGATCTGCTGCTGGTCGATTCGGGCGCGCAGTATCTGGACGGCACCACCGACATCACCCGCACCGTGGCGATGGGCACCCCGGGGGACGAGGCGCGCGACTGCTACACCCGGGTGCTGCAGGGGCTGATCGCGATTTCCCGGGTGCGCTGGCCGGTCGGGCTGGCCGGGCGCGACCTCGACCCCCTGGCGCGCTATCCGCTGTGGGTCTCGGGCCGGGATTTCGACCATGGCACGGGGCATGGCGTGGGCGCGTTCCTCAGCGTCCACGAAGGCCCGCAGCGGCTGAGCCGAATCTCGGAGGTGACGTTGGAGCCGGGGATGATCCTGTCGAACGAGCCGGGGTATTACCGCGAGGGCGCGTTCGGCATCCGGCTGGAGAACCTGATCGTGGTGCAGGAGGCCACCCCGGGCGCGGATGCACAGCGCAAGCAGTTGTGCTTCGAAACCCTGACCTGGGTGCCGTTCGACCGCCGGCTGGTGGTGGCGGCGATGCTGTCGCCGGAGGAGCGGGCCTGGCTGGACGGCTATCAGGCCGAGGTCCGGGCGAAGCTTGGCCAAAGGGTCTCGGCCCCGGCGCGGGCCTGGCTTGAGGCCGCCTGCGCGCCGCTTTAGGCGGCCTCGGCGGCGACCTTGCGGATGCGTTCGATCATGGCGCGCAGCCCGTTCGAGCGTTGCGCCGAAAGATGGTCGTTCAGGCCCAGCCGGCCAAGTTCGGCAGCGGCGTCGATGCCCGGCACCTGGGCGACCGGCAGGCCGGAGTAAAGCGCATGCAGGATGGCGATCAGGCCGCGCACGATCAGCGCGTCGCTGTCGCCCTGAAAGTCGAAGCGACCCTCGGCCAGGACGGGGCGCAGCCAGACCTGGCTGGCGCAGCCATCGACCTTGTAGGCGGGAACGTGGAAGCTGGGGTCCATCGGCGGCATGGCGCGGCCCAGTTCGATGACGTGACGGTATCGGTCCTCCCAGTCGTCGAGGAATTCCAGCGTCTCGGCGATGTCTTCGAAGGCGGCGGTGGCCATGGGCGTCTCCTTGCTGCTTTCAGGTAGCGTTGCGGGCGGGCAAGGTCCAGCCCCGGTAAAAAGGGGCGCTTTTCAAGCCGCGCGGCATGCGCTAGCCAGAGGGAGAAGATGGAGACGTTCATGAACCGCCGCACCGTCGTGCTGTCGTCGCTTGCGCTGGGCCTGGCCGGCTGCGCGAGGGTCCGGGACAGCAAGCTCAACCCGTTCAACTGGTTCGGCCGGTCGCGCGAGCGCGAGACGGTGGCGCTGCCGGTACGGCCGAAGGACACCCGCGACCTGGTGGCCGAGGTGGTGTCGATGACGGTGGAGCAGATCCCCACCGGGGCGATCGTGCGGGCGACCGGGCGGACGCCGACGCAGGGCTGGTGGCAGGCCGAGCTGGTCGAGCAGCCGCTGACCGAGGACGGCGTGCTGGTGCTGGAGTTCCGCATCTTTCCGCCGATCGAGCGGACCGACATCAACACCCCGCAATCGCGCGAGGTGACCGCGGCGATCCACCTGTCGAACATCGTCCTCGATCCGGTGCGCGAGATCGTCGTGCAAGGCGCCGCCAACGCCCGCGCCGCCCGCCGCTGATCCAGCGGACCGGCGCGGAGGGCGCCGCGGGCCTCTTGTCTTGTCGTCGTCTTCGCACCTTCTTGGGCAGATGGGGGGCCAGCCCCCCAAACCCCCCGGGGTATTTATGCCAAGATGAAGGCATGCCGTTTCATCTTGGCTCAAATACCCCCCGCGCGGAGCGCAAGGGCCGCACCGGGTGACGCGCGCCATCGCGCGGCAGAGGCGAGATGGGGGCGAGATGGGGGCGAGACGAAAGATCTGCCGCCGGTCGGTCTGAAACCCGTCGGTCAGAGCGCGACGACGCGGACCTCGGTGCCCTTGGCCGAGAGCGCGATTTCGCCCTTGCACAGGCGCAGGGCATCTTCGCCGAAGGCTTCGCGGCGCCAGCCGTGCAAGGCGTCGACCTCGCGCCCGCCGGCGGCGATGCTGTCGAGGTCGGCAGAGGAGGCGATCAGCCGGGGGGCCACGCCCAGCATCTCGGCCTTGGCCTTGAGGAGCACGCGCAGAAGGTCGGCCAGCGCGCCGTTCACCTGCGGCGCGTCGCCGTTCGCTTCGACCTTGGGCATGTCCTCGGGGCGCATCTCGAGGCCGCGCTTCACCGCGGCCAGGATGCCCTCGGCGATCTCGGGCTTGCGGCCTTCGCGCAAGAGGAGCCGCGAGCGGCCGAGTTCCTCCATGCTTTGCGGCCGGGTCGAGGCCAGTTCCAGAAGCGCATCGTCCTTCATCACGCGCGAACGCGGCACGTTCTGGCCTTGGGCATAGCTTTCGCGGAAGCGCGCCAGTTCCTTGACGATGGCCAGGAACCGCCCCGAGGAGGTGCGGGTCTTGATGCGCTGCCAGGCCTCTTCGGGGTGGACGGTGTAGGTGGCCGGGTCGGTGAGGATGGAAAGCTCCTCTTCGACCCAGGGACCGCGGCCGTTCTTCTTGAGCTGGCCCGCCAGCCATTCGTAGATCACCCGCAGGTGCGTCACGTCGGCGATGGCATAGTCCTTCTGCGCCTCGGACAGCGGCCGGCGCGACCAGTCGGTGAAGCGCGAGGTCTTGTCGAGGCCGGCCTTGGCGATTTTCTTCACCAGGGTCTCATAGCCGACCTGTTCGCCGAAGCCGCAGACCATGGCGGCGATCTGGGTGTCGAACAGGGGCCTGGGGAAGACCCCGCCCTCGACGAAGAAGATTTCCAGGTCCTGCCGGGCGGCATGGAAGACCTTCACGGTCGCCTCGTGGCGGAAGAGGTCGTAGAGCGGCTCAAGGCTCATCGCGTCGCCGTCGATCGGATCGACCAGCACCGCGTCGCCGTCCTTGCCGGGCAGCGCCATCTGCAGAAGGCACAGCTTCGACCAGTAGGTGCGTTCGCGCAGGAATTCGGTGTCGATGGTGACGTAGGGTTCGGCCTTTGCGGCCTCGCAGAAGGTGGCGAGGTCCTCGGTCGTGGTGATCGTGCGCATGGGCCGTCCTTGTCGCAGGTCGCGGGGGCATCCCGCAGGTCAGGACCCGCTATAGGACGGGTCGCGGTGAAAGAAAAGCGGCGTTTCCGGGCGGAAGCGCGCCGGCCGGGCGGCGAGCCGATTTCCGAAGCCGGAAATCGGGGACGGAATTCGACTTCGGATTCCGGCTCCCGGCGGATGGCTCAGGGCAGAGAGACGGGGGTGCGGTCCCCGGCCGCAAAGCGGCGCAGGACGGCGGGGTAAAGCCGGTGTTCCATCGCCAGCACCCGGGCGGACAGGCTGTCGGCGGAGTCGCCGGGCAGCACGGGCACGCGGGCCTGGCCCAAGGCCGGGCCGGCATCCAGGTCGGCGGTCACCTCATGCACGGTGCAGCCCGCTTCCGCGTCGCCGGCGTCCAGCGCGCGCTGGTGGGTGTGCAGGCCGGGGTATTTCGGCAAGAGCGAGGGGTGGATGTTCAGCATGCGGCCCGCAAAGCGCGCCACGAAATCGGGCGTCAGCACCCGCATGAAGCCGGCAAGGCAGACGATATCGGGGCGCGCGGCCAGAAGCGGTTGCAGCAGTGCCGCCTCGAACGCCGCGCGGTCGCCGGCGAAGGGACGGTGGTCGACGGCGGCGGTCGGCACGCCCAGGGCGCGCGCCTTCTCAAGGCCCGTCGCCGCGGGGTCGTTCGACAGCACCAGCACTGGCCGGGCCGGGTGGTCGCCCACCATGCTTTCCACCAGGCGCAGCATGTTCGACCCGCCGCCCGAGATCAGGATCGCGACGCGCCGGGGCGCTGCGGTCACAGCAGGCGGCCCTTGTAGACGACCCCCTGCCCCGACACGACGCGGCCGATGGGGGTGACGGTCTCGCCCACCGAGCGCAGGGTTTCCGCCAGCGCCTCGGCGCGGTCCTCGGCAACCACCAGGATCAGGCCGATGCCGCAGTTGAAGGTCTTGAGCAACTCTGCCTCGGCCATGTTCGCGGTACTCGCCAGCCAGCGGAACACCGGCGGCAAGGCCCAGGACGACAGGTCGATCTCGCAGGCCAACCCTTCGGGCAGCACGCGGGGCGGGTTCTCGGTCAGGCCGCCGCCGGTGATGTGGGCCAGGCCATGCACGCCGCCGGCGCGGACCGCCGCCAGCGCCTGTTTCACATAGAGGCGCGTCGGCGCCAGCAGCGCCTCGCCCAAGGTGCCTTCGCAGAAGGGCGAGGGCGCGTCCCAGTCCAAGCCCGAAAGCTCCACCACCTTGCGCACGAAGCTGTAGCCGTTGGAATGCACGCCGCTGGAAGCCAGGCCGAGAAGCACGTCGCCGGCCCCCACCTCGCGCGGCAGGTCGCAGCCGCGCTCCATCGCGCCCACGGCAAAGCCGGCCAGGTCGAAATCGCCCTTGTGGTACATGCCCGGCATCTCGGCCGTCTCGCCGCCGATCAGGGCGCAGCCGCTTTCGGCACAGCCTTTCGCGATGCCTTCGATGATGCGGGCCGCCTGGTCCACCTCAAGCTTGCCGGTTGCGAAATAGTCCAGAAAGAACAAAGGCTCGGCGCCCTGGCAGACCAGATCGTTGACGCACATCGCCACCAGGTCGATGCCGATGGTATCGACATTGCCGGTGTCGATGGCGATGCGCAGCTTGGTGCCGACGCCGTCGGTCGCCGCCACCAGCACCGGGTCCTGATAGCCCGCCGCCTTGAGGTCGAAGAGCGCGCCAAACCCGCCCAGCCCGCCCATGGTGCCGGGCCGGTTGGTGGCCTTGGCGGCAGGCTTGATGCGGTCGACCAGGCGGTTTCCGGCATCGATGTCCACGCCGGCGTCGGCGTAGGTCAGCCCGTTGTGCCCCTTGCTCATTCCGCCCGCTCCTCTGGCCTTGCCGTTCGACGCCCCCTTACGCGGTTTGACGCCAAGGCGCAACAAAGCGGGAAACCGGAACCGGCCTTCGCGCGTATCGTTTGTGCGGCAACATGCGGGGGATGTGATGCAGGGTCCGGTCTGCCTTTTGGCCAATGCGGGATCGGGCAAGCAGGAGGGCGGGGTCGAGCGGCTGGTGGCGCCTTTGCTGGCAGCCGGGATCGCGCCAGAGCTGCGCATCCTGCCCAAGGGCGCCGACGTGGTCGCCGCCGCCCGAGGCGCGCGCGACGGCTTTGCCACGGTGATCGCGGCCGGCGGCGACGGCACGGTCTGCGGCGTGGCCGAGGCGCTGGCAGGAAGCGAAACCGTAATGGGCATCCTGCCGCTGGGCACCTTCAACTTCTTTGCCCGCAGCCTGGGGCTGTCGAACGACCCGGCCCAGGCGGCGCGGCAATTGGCTGCGGGCCGGGTCCAGCGGGTGGCGGCGGCCGAGGTGAACGGGCGGCTGTTCCTGAACAACGCCAGCCTGGGGCTGTATCCGGCGCTGCTGGAGCGGCGCGAGGCGGCCTATGCGCGCTGGGGCCGGTCGCGGCTGGCGGCCTATTGGTCGGCGGTGCGGACGCTGGTCAGCTACGACCGGCCCAGCCGGCTGCGGATCACGGTGGACGGCCGCACCGACCATTGGCGCAGCCCGATGGTCTTTATCGCGCAGAATGCCTACCAGCTGGAGCAATACGGGTTGCTGGAAGGGGTGGACCTGATTCGCCAGGGCAAGCTGGCGATCTACGTCGCGCCCGAGGTGCGGCGCTGGCAGGTGCTGGGCTTTGCCCTGAAGATGGCGCTGCGGACCGCCCGGCCCTATCGCGACTTCACCCTGGAGGCCGGCGAGGAAATGGTGATCGAGACCCGCGCCCCGCGCCGCACCATCGCCCGCGACGGCGAGCGGGCGAAGATGCAGGCGCCGTTTCGCTTCAGGGTTCTGCCGGGGGCGCTGAAGGTGATCGTCCCGGTCGGGGGGGCGTGACGGATGGGCCGGATCGTTCACCTGTCGGATCTGCATTTCGGCCGCGACCGGCCGGGTCTGGCCTCGGCGCTGGCGGCGCAGGTGCGCGATCTGGCGCCGCAGGTCACGGTGATCTCGGGCGACCTCACGCAGCGGGCGCTGCGCGGCCAGTATGCCGCCGCCGCGCGGCTGATCGCGGCCCTGCCGGGGGCGGTCGTCGGCATTCCGGGCAACCACGACCTGCCGCTGTGGAACCCCCTCGCCCGGCTGGCCTGGCCGTTTGCCGCCTTCCGGCGCTGGATCGGGCCGGAGCTGGAGCCGATGGTCGAGACCGCCGATCTGCAGGTGATCGGGATGAACACCGCCGATCCCTTCGTCTGGCAGGCGGGAAGGGTGCGCCGGGCCTCGCTGGTGCGGGCTTGTGCCCGGCTGAAGGCGGCGCGGCCGGGGCAGTTGCAGGTGGTGGCGATGCACCATCCGCTGGACCAGCCGCCGCAATCCGGCAAGGCCGCGATGACCGGCGCGCGGGCGGCCACCGTCGCGCTGGCCGCGGCGGGGGCCGATGTCGTGCTGTGCGGTCACCTGCACCAGTGGGCGGCCGCACCCTATGCCATCGAAGAGAATGGCCGGCGGATGCTCTGCGTGCAGGCGGGCACAACGCTGTCGACCCGGCTGCGGGGCGAGGAGAACGATTTCAACGTGATCGACTGGCAGGCAGGCACCGTCACCGTCACCCGCTGGGCGGCCCCGGGCAATGCGCAGCACTTTGCCCCGGCACAGCGCTTCGTGTTCCACCAGCCCGAAGTGGCAGCGGGCTGGCAGGCGCAGTGAGGCGCCGCGCAGCTTGACCCTTCGGCCGCATCTGCTACCCGTTGCGCAGCGTGGGCCTGTAGCTCAATGGTCAGAGCTGGGCGCTCATAACGCCTTGGTTGGGGGTTCGAGTCCCTCCGGGCCCACCAGAACCGCTTCGATGATGTCGGCGGGCTGGAAACGCCTGACGCCAGGGATAGCCGGGGCGGCGGCGATCCGGGGCGGGCCACCCAGGGTCCGTGGCGCGCGGCAACCCCGCATGGCAGGCGGCGCCGAGGATCGGCGGGATGGCGGATCGCAAGCCCGTGTCGCTGGCCCGGCACGTCCGGATCTGCGCGCAATGCCCGCTTGAGCCGGGCGAGGAAATGGTCCTGTATGCCGCTGTGCAATCGCGAGGCGGGCAATGAAACAGATGTGGACGTTCTGGCGCGGGCGCTGGCACGAGGGCGACCTGCGCATCCTGGGTGCGGCCTCGCACGGCACCTGGCTGGGCAGCCTGGTGTTCGACGGGGCGCGGCTGTTCGAAGGCGTGGCGCCCGACCTGGACCGGCATTCGGCGCGGGTGAACGCCTCGGCCAGGGCCTTGCTGCTGGAGCCGACGCTGACCGCCGAGGCCATCGAGGCGCTGACGCGCGAGGGGCTGGCGAAGTTCGCCCCCGGCACCGACGCCTATATCCGCCCGATGTACTGGGCCGAAGAGGGCGGCCCCGGCATGCTGCCCCCCGACCCCGCCTCGACCGACTTTGCACTGTGCCTCGAGGCCATGCCGATGACCGAGCCGAAGGGCTTTAGCCTGACCACCAGCCGGTTCCGCCGCCCGACCATGGAGGTGATGCCGGTCAACGCCAAGGCGGCCGCGCTTTACGCCAACAACGCCCGCATGGTGCGCGAGGCGCAGGCCAGGGGCTACATGAATGCGCTGGTCTGCGACGCCAACGGCAACGTGGCGGAACTGGCCACCGCCAATGTCTTTCTGGTCCGCGGCGGCGAGGTCTTCACCCCCATCCCGAACGGCACCTTCCTGGACGGCATCACCCGGCAGCGGGTGATCGGCCTGTTGCGCGCCGCCGGCGTGGCGGTGCATGAGATCACCCTGACGGTCGAGGACTTCCATCAGGCCGACGAGATCTTTTCCACCGGCAACATCTCGAAGGTGGTGCCCTGCATCGGATTCGAGGGCCGCGACCTGCCCTATGGCCCGATCACCCGCAAGGCCCGCGCCCTGTATTGGGACTGGGCGCATTCCTGAGGAGCATGCCATGGCGACCGTGAAGATCTGGACCGACGAAGAGGCCGCCGCGCATCCGGTGGTTGCGCGCGTCTTCGCTGACATCCGCAGCACCCGGAAATCGGATTTCGTCAACAACTTCTGGCGCGCGCTGGCGAACCACCCCGAGCAGCTTGAGCGGGTCTGGACCCAGCTCAAGGCTGTGATGGCGGCGCCCACCGCGCTGGGACCGGCGATGCAGGAGATGATCTACATCGCCGTTTCGACCGCCAATTCCTGCACCTACTGCGTCCATTCCCACACCGCCGCCGCCCGCGCCAAGGGCATGACCGACGCGCAGCACGCCGAATTGCTGGCGATCATCGGCCTGGCCGCGCAGACCAACCACCTGGCCAATGCGCTGCAGGTGCCGGTCGATCCCGAGTTCCAGATCTAGCCCATCGCCCGCGGGCTTCGGCGCCCCGGGCATCGGGCCGGGCACGCCTGCCCCTGCCGGCATGGCCGCGCCGAATCCGGCTGCAGCAGCGTTCCCAATCCCACGATTTCCAGAACAGATTTCTGTGCCGTCCGGCGGGGCGCTGGCCTTCAGGCAGGGTTTCCGACGCTGCAGGACGGGCAAGACAGATGACCGAAGGCATGCTGCACGTCATGGAATGGCGCAACGGCGACAAGGCGCTCTCGCCGTTCTCGGAGGCCGAGATGAAGCGGCGGCAGGACGACCTGCGCGGCTGGATGGCCGCGAACGAGGTCGATGCCGGGCTGCTCACCTCGTTCCACGGCATCACCTATCATTCGGGCTGGCTCTTCTGCTGTTTCGGCCGGAACTACGGCATGGTGATCCCGCAGGGGAACGGCACCCCCATTTCCGCCGGGATCGACGGCGGCCAGCCCTGGCGGCGCAGCTTTGGCGGTAACATCACCTACACCGACTGGCGGCGCGACAATTTCCACCGCGCGGTGCGGCAACTGACGCCGGGGGTCAAGCGGCTGCGGATCGAGTTCGACCGCGTGAGCCTCGACGACCGCAAGGCGCTTGAGGCGGCGCTGCCCGGCGTGGAAGTCGTCGATATCGCTATAGCTTCGATGTGATGCGGTCGATCAAGTCGGCCGAAGAGCACAAGCTGATCCGCACCGGCGCCCGCGTCTGCCATGGGGCGGCTGGGCGGCTGGGCGGCGGTGATGCCCTGGGTGCAGACCCCAAGCAGGATGTGGCCCTTTTCGACCGAGGCCTCCCGGGGCGAGGACAGGGTGCCCGAGCAGGGCGTCCATCCCGGCTTGACCGGGTCGACGCCATAGGGCGGAAAGCTGGCCGGGGCCAGGTCCAGCGCGCGGTCCAGATGCACGAGGTGCGGATGCGGCGCCAGCATCCGCGAGGTTTCCAGCACCCCACCATGCTCGATTTCCCGGCCCGGGAAACCGTTCGGGCAAAGCTGGGCGATCGCCTCCTTGTGGACGAAGCCCCAGCAGGACGCCCCACGGTCTTGACCTCGGTCACGCCGTCCCAGCGCAATGCGCGCAAGGCCAGGTCGATGCCTTCGATGATGAACCAGGAATTCTCGAAATGCCCGTTCACCGGGCAGATCCTGCGCGCGCCGTGGCGGGCGAATTCGGTGGGCAGCCGCACATCGACCTGCAGCGGCGTGTGGTGGCCATGCTGCTTGATCGAGCACGGGATCAGGATCGGCGTTCGCCCGTTCCGCTTCGCCCCGTCACGGTCGGGCCAGGTCAATTCGCAAGCAAAGGCAGTGTGCAGCGACATCAGGGGTCTGCGATTTGGGGGTGCCGCTTCATCAGGGGGGCAAATGCATGGCGCCGATCACCAACCTGCCGACCTGTTGCGCACCTTCATTGCGGTGGTGGAACTGGGCGGGCATTCCAAGGCCGGCGCCTTGCTGGGCCGCAGCCAGCCGGCGATTTCGCTGCAGCTCGGGCGGCTGGAGGACCTGATCCGCGCGCCGCTGCTGACCCAGGACGGCCGCAAGATCCAGCCCGCCCCGGCCGGCGAGGCGCTGCTCAGCTTTGCGCGGGAAATGGTGCGCATCAACGACGAGGCGGTGGCCCATTTCCACCGCGCCGACATGTCCGGCGTGCTGCGGATCGGCCTATACACCGGCGATGCCGTCAGCGTCCTGCAAGGCACGCTGACCGGCTTCATCCAGCGCCACCCCGAGGTTGAACTGGAGAATCACCGCGACCTGAGCCGCGCGTTACAGCGCCCGGCACCTTCGATCTGATCCTGTCGGATGCCGAATACGTCCAGCAGCGGAACGCCGCCGGCCACATCGAGGAGCTGGACCCGGCGGACTGTGCCTTGGCCGACTTCTTCCCCGAGTTCCAGCAGTTCCCCGGCCACGGGGCCGATGGCAATCTGTATTCGGTCATCACCCGCTTCGGCTTTCTCGGCGTCGCCTACAACCCCGACGCCGTGACCGAGGCGCGCAGCTACAACCTGTTCCGGCCCCCCAGGCTGACCGGCAAGGTCGGCCCTTGCGACTGGCATCTGCCGAACCTGGGCCAGATCAGCCAGCTGAACGGCAATGCCATTCCCCATGACATCGACGAGGCCGCCTGGGAGGCGGTGAAGGAAAAGACCCTGTCGCTGCGCCCGCAGGTGGGCGGGTTCTTCGACCGTTGCGGCACCTTCTCTTCGCTGAACGACGGCCAGATGCTGGCCTTAGCGGGCATCGGCGACTGGGTCACCGGCATGCTGGAAAAGACCGGCGCCAAGGTGCGTTCGGTCATCCCCGACGAGGGCGGGCTGCAATGGACGGAAAGCTTTTCCATCGGCAAGGGCGCGGCCAAGGCGGACCTGGCGGAGAAATGGATCCAGTTTGTCGCCTCGGCCAAGGCCAGGCGAAATCGGCCAATATGGCGGCCTATCCGGCGCTGATCCCCAACCAGAAGGGCGCGGAGGTGCTGGACTCTGACAACCCCGCCGAGGCCGCGCGCCAGGGCATGGTGACCGGCCAGTCGAACGGGATGGACATGATCCGGTCGGGCAAGATCCAGGTTCGCCAGCCGCCGATCCAGCAGGACCTTGAGACCGGGAACGACGTCTGGTCGGACTGCAAGGGCGCCTGACCGCCCCCGCGCCGGCGGGTGCCATGCATGCCCGCCGGCCCCTTTCCCCCAAGCCGGAGCGCTGCGGCCATGCGACGCCGCGCTGTCGTTCTGGACGGTGAAGAACCTTGCCATGCGGCCGGACTTCGACAGCGTGAACTGGGTGACGATGTTCAGCCGCATGGTGTTCTGGCAGGCCTATGGCACCACCCTGGCCCTGGCCGCCGCCATCGCAGCGCTGACCATGATCGGCACGCTGCTGTGGGTGGCCTTTGCCGCCGTCCGTTTCGCCTGCAAGGGGCGCACCAAATGAGGGGACGCACCAGATGAGCGGCACCGGCGCAGAGGACATCAACCGCAGCCGGGCCGTGGACTGGGCGCAGAGGGCCTTTGTCGTGGCCGCCTATGGCTTTGTCTTTGCCCCGATCGCGGCCAGCTTCTTCTTTTCGTTCAACGCGGACCGCTTTCCATCCCTCCCGCTGGGCGGGTTCTCGCTGGAATGGTACCGGGCGGTGGCCTCCGACCCGCTGGTCTGGGAGGGGTTTCGCAACACGTTGCCGGTGGGCGTGGGGGCGGCGGTGATCTCGACCGCGCTGGGCTTTGGCGCGGCCTATACCGACAATCGCTACAAGCCCTTCGGCAAGCAGGTCTGCCTGGCGCTGGCGCTGCTGCCGCCGACGATTCCGGTCATCATCCTGGGCCTGGCGATGCTGGCCTGTCGCAGCCGCATCAACCTGTCGGGCACTGCGCTGTCGGTGTTCATCAGCCACGTCGTGGTCTGCGCGCCCTTCGCCGTAGCAATCATCCGGCTGCGGATCAGCCATATCGACCCGGCACTGGAACCCGCCGCCTGGAACCCGGGCGCGTCGGAATGGGCGACCATGCGGCATGTCATCGCGCCCTTGACCAAGCCCGCGATCCTGGGCGCGCTGTTCATCACCATGGCGGTGTCCCCTTCGACGCATTCGCCGTGGCCTGGTTCGTCTCGGGCCTGAATGAGACCCTGCCGGTCAAGGTTCTGGGCTTTTTGCAGGGCCAGGTCAGCCCGCGCATCAATGCCATCGGCAGCTTTGTCTTTGTCACATCCATGGGGGCGTCGGGCTGCGGAAAGACCACGACGTTGCGCATGCTGGCGGGGCTTGAGGCCCCCAGCGAAGGCGTGATCCGCCTGTCGGGCAAGCCGATCAACGACCTGCCGACCTGGGCCCGCGACACCGCGATGGTCTGGCAGTGCCGGGCGCCGTTTCCGTTCCTGAACCTGCGCGGGAATGTGGAATCTGCGCTGAAGATGCGCGGCCTGGGCCGCGCCGAGCGCCGCAAGCGGGCCGAGCAATGGCCGGACCGGCTGCACATCACCGAAGTCGCCCAGTGCAACGTCGCCCGGCTTTCGGGCGGCCAGCGGCAGCGGGTGGCGCTGGCGCGGTCGCTGGTGGTCGAGCCGGAATTCCTGCTTCCGGACAAGCCGCTGTCGGCGCCGGATGCGGCCTTGAAGGTGCGGATGCGGTCGGTGCGGAAGAACCTTCAGCGCGAGACCGGCATCACCTTCGTCTACGTCACCCACAGCCAGTCCGAGGCGTTTTCGATGGCCGACCGGGTGGGGATCATGAGCCGAGGCGTGATCGAGCAGATCGCCACCCCGCAACAGGTCTGCCGCACCCCGCGCACCCGCTTCTTGGCCGATTTCCAGCGCTCGTCCGACATCTTCAGCGGCAGGGTGCGGGCGGCTGCGGCCGGGTGGACGCGGTGCCGGTGCGCGTGATCGGCGAGGAATTCGTCGGCGCCATGGCGACGCTGGATCTGGAAACGGCGCAAGGCCGGGAAATCCGGGTGCAGAAGGGCCACGAGGATCTGGCCGACCTGCCGCGGGAGATCGGACAGCACCTGTTCGCCTGGTGGGCGCCGGAGGATGGCCACCTTGTCGCCAAAGCCTGACGCCGCCGCCGCAACGGACCGGTTTCGCGCCCTTGCGATGCCCGCCGCCGCCAATCCCTGTGGCGGGCGGCTGACCCTGCTTGCCGTTGATCTGGCCGCCGAAAGGCTGGCGATGCCGCAGGTCGCGATCCGCCCTGACCCGGCCGAGCAGCGGCAAGCGACCCGGACCGGAGGCCCGGCCGCGCCGGCCGCCGCCCCGCGGCTTGACCGCACCCCGCGAGAGGCCCATGCATGACCGACGGACAGGGGGGCGTTCCGCGCCTTGGGGACCAGGTGGAAACCGACGTGACACGGCATGATTCACTGGTGCCGAAAGGGGCGGCCTTCTGTGCCGTCAGCTCGGCCGGGCCGACGCGGACCTATGCTTTCATCCTGGTGCCCGGCTTCACCCTGCTGGCCTTTGCCTCGGCGGTCGAGCCGCTGCGGATTGCCAACCAGTTGTCGCAGCAACCCCTTTACCGCTGGCGCGTGCTGTCCGAAACCGGCGGCCCGGTGGCCAGTTCCTCGGGCATTGCCGTCGGCGCGGACGGCCCGATCGAGACCTTCGACCGCGACGCCCGGGTCTTTGTCTGCGCCGGCAACCCGCAGTCGGCCGCCGCCGCCCCTGCCGTGGTGGCCGCGGTGGCCCGGCATCACCGCTTTGGCGGCGTGGTGGGCGGCATCTGCACCGGCGCGGTGGCGCTGGCCAAGGCGGGGCTGGTCGCCGGCCGCCGCTTTACCCTGCATTGGGAAAACCAGCCCGGCTTTGTGGAGACCTTTCCCGACCAGACCCCCACCGCCAGCCGGTTCGAGACCGACGGCCGGCTGATGACCTGCGGCGGCGGGGCCGCCTCGACCGACATGATGCTGTCGGTGATCGCCGACGAGCACGGCGCCGACTTCGCCGCGATGGTGTCCGAGATGTGCCTGCGCACGGTGATGCCGGGCGTCGATCCCGAACAGCGCAGTTCGCTGGCGGCGCTGATGTCGTCGCGCAATCCGGTGCTGATCGCCAGCGTCACCCTGATGAACCGCCACATCGAAGAGCCGCTGTCGATGGACGACCTGGCCGAGGCCGCCGGCTATTCCCGCCGCCATCTGGAACGGCTGTTCCGCGAGGCGACGGGCAAGTCGCCGGGCGAGTTCTATCGCGGCCTGCGGCTGGACCGCGGCCGCAACCTGCTGAGCACCACCGAGTTGACGTTGTAGGAGGTCGCCACCGCCTGCGGCTTTGCCTCGGTGTCGCATTTCTCGAAAAGCTTCCGCGGGCGCTTTGGCACCGCCCCGACCAAGCTGAAACTGGGCATCGGCACGCTGCGCACAAGACGCCGCTGAGCTGGCGCAATCCGGGGGGCTGTCCCCGCGCCTTCGGCAAGGGACGACGGGGCGGGCCGGCGGGGCGGGCAGCCGGGATGGCTGCCCGCTTCGGCGCGGCGGCGCTAGGCCGTGGGGGCGAAGGCCCAGCCCGCGTGATCGAACGGATCGTTGTCGGTGTTGGACGACAAGGCCACCGCCGCGGCGGGCCGGATGGTCCTGCCCTTGGTGGTTTTCTCAAGGCTGACCCAGAGATACTGCTGGTCGATCCCGGTCGAGGTCGACGGGCTGATCCGGTTGTTCAGCGCCACCATGGCCATCGACACGGCCGAGCGGAAGTGCGGTTCCTCCGCCCCGACCGAAGCCACGATCCGTGAGATCGCCGAACAGTCGAGGTGGATGGTCAGGCCGGCGCTGTTGACGCCATAGCCCGCGACACGCCCGCGCGTCGTCTCGTAAAGCAGGGACTGCGCACCGCCGTCCGGCGCGGTGAGGTCGTCGAGGTCGGGCCCGGCGCCGCCTTCGGTCGGGGTGGCCAGCCGGCGCGCGCCCTGCCCGCCGTTGGAGGATTTGCCCCCGCCGCCCTTTTTCCGGCGGTCGAGTTCTGCGGTGGGATGTTGTGCCATGAATACACTCCTTTCAAGGTTCAGTTGCCAAGGTCGGCGGCGATCCTGAGAACGGTCCGGTCGAATGGCGGCGGTTCGCAGGCAGTGGGCGACGGAATGTCGTAGGGGCCTTGCCGGGCGCGGCGCACGGCGGATTCGGACTTGGCGCTTGCGCCCTGGCCGTCCCAGACCAGGCTTGCGGACCAACCGTCCGGGCCGACCGCATCGGCGGCGGCGAACTGCAGCAGGCTGAGCCCGATGAAGACCGACGCCCAGCCCGCGTCGCGGTGCGAGGCGATGGCCTGGCTGAGATCGTCCAGCGGCTCGATCGGTTCGAAGACGTCGATCTGGGCATCGAGAAAGCTGGACGGCTGTGCCTGCCAGTTGCGGAAGAACAGTTCAAGGTCGGCCGTGCAGCGGCGGCCATCCGACGAGACCGGCCGCACCGCCATGTCCCATTCCAGAAGATGCATCGCGGTGTCGGGGCGCAGTATCCCGCGGTTGCGCGTCACCTCCAGCGACAGCTGGGTGATTGCCGGGATGCAAAGGCACCAGTGCGGGGCGTCGTCGCCGGTCATCTGGAAGTCGCGGATCGTGCCTTCGTTCCGCCGCGTGATGACCCGGCGGGTGTCCCAGCCATAAAGCCGCTGCGCGGAATGGCCGGTGACGCAGAGGGTCTCGGCGCGGCCGGCGATCAGGGCGCAGCGGACCTGAAGCGTGTAGTCGGTGGTGATGTCCAGCTTGGTGAACAGGGCGCCGAACACCGCCCCCGCGACCAGCCCCGGAAGCCCCAGGTTCGACCCCGCCGCCGCGCCGGCCAGCACCGCGGCGATCATGCCGCCGGTGCTGTCATGCGCGTCGCATTCGGCGCTGTCGCAATCGACGTTCAGGGCGCCGACGATCTGGAACACGACCTCGCCGGTCGTGGCGTCGCGCCGCGGCTGGCTGGTCGCCAGGTGGAAGCTGGCCAGCTTGTCGGCATCCGTGGCCGAGCAGAGGTCGAAGCCGGACAGGATCGCGGCGAAGCGGTCGCAGTCGTCGGGCACCTCGTCGGGCGCCAGCCGGATCTCGCGGACGAAGGCGCGGCTGGCGGCCTCGGTCGCGGTGATCTCGATGCTGCGCCAGAGCTCGCGGTAACTGATGCCGGCGGCGCGGGCGATGGTGCGGAAGCCCTGGAACGTCGCTTGGTCCCGTCCGGTGCCCGAGGCCGCCGCATGCGCAACCTCGACCACCAGCCGGTCACCCGCGCGGTCCGTCGTGGCCAGCCAGTCGCCCAGCCGGTTCAGGCGGTGGTTGTAGGTCCAGCTGTGCCGGAAGCCCTGCCAGACCGGGAAAGGAGGTTCTGCTGTCGTGTCCATGGCGATCCCCGCCGGTGTCTAGATGATGTGATCGGCGGCGATGCGCAGCGTGGTGGTGTCGCCGTGCAGGCCGGTGGCGCCGCCAAGCAGTTCGGCGATGGTCGCCGAGGCGATCGGCCTGAGCACCGAGGTCGCCCCGTCCAGGGCATTCTCCCACAGCGTCCGTACCGCGACATTGCCCACCGGGGGCCGGTCCTCGCGGTGCCACGAGACCAGGAACGGCTCGCCGTCGATCAGTTCGATGCCCCAGATCAGGTTCTGGAACCGGCCGGCCGAGGCGCAGTTCAGGTAGCTGTCCACCGTGCGGTGCGGCTGGCCGGGCAGGCTTTTGCCGGGCCGGAAGCGCGGCTCGTGCGAATGGCCCAGGATCAGGCGCGTCGGCCTGCCGGCAAACAGCGAGTCGAGTTCCGCGACGATGCGGAATTCGTTCATGTGGCGGAACTTGAACCAGCGCTTGCCGGTCTTGACCTCGTCGCGGATCGCCAGCTCGGGCGAATTGGCGTTGTCGAAGTATTCCCAGGCGATGTTCTTGCCATAGATCGTTTCCCAGCCGCGTTCGCTGTCCAGGCTGCCCAGCGCCACGCCCAGCGCATCGACCAGGAATTGCGCCGCGTCGCCGATCAGTTCGCCGGTCACCGGATCGACCGCGCCGATCAGGGCTTCCAGCGTGGTCTGGTAGTCGGTCGGCTGGTCGGTGACGAGTTCGTTCTGCACCGGCCGGCCGCCGCGGCGCCAGTCGGCGATCGGGTCCTTCGATTCGCGCCAGACGCGGTCGGGCCCCTGATAGGCCCAGGCCCCGCCCTGGGTGAGGGTCTCGCCCAGCTTGGCCGCGTGTTTCGGCGTGCAGGAGCTGTCGAACTGGTGGCCGTGGCAGATGATGTAATCGACATCGCCGGCCCCGCGCAGCAACAGCACGTCGCTGGCCAGCGGCAGGGCGGTGGCGGTCGCGTCACGGACCACGTCCACGAAAGCCTGGCTGCGCATGTCGCGGTCATGGTTGCCGGTGATGCGGAAGTATTTCTTGCGATCGGTGAAATGGGTCTGGATGGTTTGGTAATAGCTGCGGTTGTCGCGCGCGATCCTGGCCAGCTGCGACAGCTTCTTGCTGTTGCGGTAGGCAAGGATCTCGCCCCAGGTCCAGCTTGCGGCATCCTTGATCTCGGCCAGCACCGGCTCGTAGATCAGCAGTTCCTCGATGTCGCCGTTCTCGACCAGGGTGTAATCGGCCACGCCGTAGTATTTGCCGAGGATTTCCAGGTAGAGGTCATAGTTGCTGTCGGCCTCGCCGGACTGGTTCTGGGCCTGGTAGCCGTGCTTGAAGAAGTTCTGCCGGGCGCCGTGATACAGCATGTGGTGATCCGAGAAGACCACGTAGCGGCCCGCGGTCGCCGCGACCTGGGTGGTCAGGAACCCGTCGTCCACGACGACCGTGATCGGCTTGCCAAAGCCGGTGGCCGTCGCCGGAGCGGTGTCGGCCAGCGTCCGGAGCAGGCCGAGCGCGCGGCCGACCTCGGCCTGGGCGTCGGCATGCAGGCCCAACTCGGCCAGGGTGGCCTTGGTGGTCAGCGCCCAGAGGATGCGGAACGCCTCGTCGTCGCCGTCCAGGTGATAGGCTTCCGCCATGTTCAGCGCGCCGCCGCGGGCGGCCAGCATCTTGCCGGAGTTGACGACTTCGTTCCAAAGGTCCTCGGCCAGGTCGGCAAGCCAGATGAACGGATCGAATCCCATGGTGACTGTCCCTGTTCAGGCCGCGGCGATGCCGGACGACGGATCGTCCGATGGCCGGCGGCGAAATGATGCGGGCGCGTGCGGCAGAGACTGCGCGCCGGGCACCCCGGTTTCGGTGAAATGTCTTTTCAGGCCTTGGCGGGCCGGCGGCGGACCGCCCGCTTGGCAAGCCTGCACCAATCGGCGGTTGTAGAGCGTGAACGGGTGTGGGAAAAAAACGTGAATGTAGCCCTCATGGAAACAATTCTGCGGAGAGCACGATGCCCGACGCAAAGGCGGGCGAGCGGTTCAGTCTCAGCGTGCTTGGCCCGCTGGAGATCCGGAAGGGCGACCGGCTGCTGCCGATTCCGGCGCGAAAGGACCGCGCGCTGCTTGGCGTGCTGGCGCTGTCACGGGGGCGCACGGCGTCGCGGGTGCGGCTGGCGGGTCTGTTGTGGGGCGACAGCAGTCAGGCCCGCGCGCGCGACAGCCTGAAGCAGGCGCTGCGGCGGCTGCGGCGGCTGGGCGGCGAGCCTGCCGAGGGGCTGATCGTGACGGACCGGGAATCGGTCGGCCTTGCCCCCATGGTTCAGGTCGATGCCGAGGCGCTGTTTCGCCCGGTCGATGATGCGGCGGCCGCGGCGGTGCTGGCGCTGCGCCGCGGCCCGTTTCTGGACGGCCTTGAGGTTGGCGATGCGGGGTTCCGCGACTGGCTGCTGGCCGAACGCGCGGGTCTGGACCGGGCCTATGCCGAAATCGCCCGCCACCTGATGGGCCGGGCCGAAGCCGCCGGACGCAGCGCCGCCCTGGTGACGCTGGCCCGCCAGCAGCTTTCGGCCGATCCGTGGAACGAAGAGGCCGTCCGCAGCCTGATGCGGGCGCATGTGGCGCGCGGCCAGCGCCGGCTTGCGCTGCAGGTCTTTGAAGAGGCCCGCACCCGCATCGCCAGCGGTCTGGACCTTGAGCCGGAGCCGGAAACCGTCGAACTTGCCCGGCAGATCCGGGACCTGCGTGCCGGCCGGGAAAGCGTCGCCGAGGTCCCGGACGCCGACCTTCGCTCGATCGCCGTGCTGCCCTTTGCGACCATCGGCGGCGACCCGGCCAATGCCTATTTCGCCGACGGGCTGACCGAGGACATCATCACCGATCTCGGCAAGGTCGAGGGCATCCGCGTGGTCGCCCGCAGTGCCGCCTTCGCGCTGAAGGGGCGAAGCCTTGGCGCCGCCGATGCGGCGCGCATCCTGGGCGTCAGCCACGTCTTGCAGGGCAGCGTCCGGCCCGAGGCCGGAGCGGTCCGGGTCACCGCGCGGCTGGTCGCGGCAGAGGCGAGCCAGCAAATCTGGGCCAGCCGGTTCGACCGGCCGATGACCGACATCTTCCTGCTGCAGGACGACCTTGCGCGCAACGTCGTCGCCGCGCTGCGGGGGGCGCTGGCGACGCCGGACTACCTTCCCTCTGGCCGCGGCACGCAGAATGTCGAAGCCTACCGGCTGTACCTCAAGGCGCGGTCCTTCTACCTGCGCGGGCTGGACCGGCACAGCCTGGTCACCGCGCGCCTGCTGCTGATGCAGGCCATCGACCGGGACCCGCGGTATGCCGCGGCCTATGCCCTTCTGGCGACCTGCGAGTTCTACACCTCGATGCGTCTGACGGCCGTGACGCGGGCCGACCCGAGAGCCTGCGCCGAGCTTGCCCGCAAGGCAATCAGCCTTGATCCCGACCTTGCCGAGGCGCGGGCGGCGCTTGGGCTGGCCCATTACGCCGAGGGCCGCTATGCCGAGGCCGAGCGCGAGCTTGCCAGTGCCGGACGGCTGGACGCCGATCTGTTCGAACCGCCGTTCTTTCTGGCCCGCAGTCACCGGCTGCGGGGCGAACGTGCCGAGGCGGCGCGGCTTTACGCCAGGGCGGCGCAGCTTCGCCCCGAGGATTATCGGGCCTGCGGACTGCTGGCCGAGGAGTTGCAGGCGTTGGGGCGGAGCGAAGAGATGCGGGCGGCCCTGGAACAGGCGGCGGCACGGCTGGATGCCGCCGTCGAGCGGCATCCCGACAACACCGATGCCCTGGCCTTCGGTGCCGCCGTGCATGCCGAGTTGGGCAACCTTGACCGGGCCCGCGAATGGTGCCGTTGGGCGCTGGTCATCGGCGACGACGAGAACCTGGTGCAGTTCAACTACAACCTTGCGCGCACCTACGCGCTGCTGGGCGAGGCGGCGGCGGCGCTGGCCCGGCTGGCGCGGTTGGTTGAGGCACCCAGGACCGTGCGCATCCGCCTGGATGCGTGGCTGGCATCGGACCTTGCCTTTGACGCGCTGCGGCGCCAGCCCGGCTTTGCCGCCCTGCTGGACCGGCTTCGCGACACCGGCGGGTAGGGGCGCGGCGGCGACCGATCAGCCCGGCTGGCCGGGCGGGAACGCGGCTTCGGCGGCAAAACCGCGCGTTTGGCCAGGCAAGGGCGAGGTCAGCACAAGCGTGCCGCCGGCACGATCCAGGATGGCGCGGGCAATGGCCAGGCCAAGACCTGCGCCGTCGCAGACCGTGCCGGGCGCGCGTTCGAAGCGGCCTGCAAGGCGGGACAGGACCTCGGGGGGGACCGGCGCGCAGTCGTTTTCCACCCGCAGCAGCCCCGAACCGCGCAGGGCAACCCGCACCGGCGCCTGGCCGCTGCCGTGATGCAGCGCATTGGCGATCAGGTTGCGGGCAAGGATGCCGAACAGGTCGGGATCGAGGTCCGAAAGCAACGGCGCCTCGGGCAGGTCGAGATCGACCCCTGCCCCGCCCGCCCCGCCGGCCAGCCGGGCCGCATCCTGCGCCACAAGGCGCAGCACCGGGCGCAGGTCCTGTGCGGCGTCGCGGCGCAATTTGCCACCCTCGGCGCGGGCCAGGCTCATCAGCCCCTCGGACAGCCGGGTGAGGCGCTTCAGCACGGTTTCGATCTCGGTCGCACGGGCGGCGATGGCCGGCTCTGTGGTCTCGACCCGCAACCGTTGCACCTGGGCGATGGCGCCGGCCAGCGGCGTGCGCAATTCGTGCGCGGCATTGGCGGCAAAGCTGCGTTCGGCCTGGAAGGCGGCATCGAGGCGGTCGAGCAGGGCGTTCAGCGTCTGGGCCAGCGGCTGCACCTCGGCGGGCAGGTCGCCGGTGGCGACCGGCGCCAGGTCGGCCGCCCCGCGTTTCGCCAGCCGCGCCCGGAACCGGCGCAGCGGCGCAAAGCCAAGCCGCATCAGCCCGGCGATGCCCAAGAGCGACAGCGGCAGCACCAGGGCCAGCGGGGCCAGCAGCCCCATCTGCACCTCGAACGCCATGCGCTTGCGATGCACCAGCGGCTCGGCCACCGAAATGGTCACGCTGCCGCGCAGCGCCTCGTCATTGTAAAGCCGCAGGTCGGCGGTGGTGTGGAAACCGGGGCCGTCGTAGGCCGGAAAGTCCGCCGGGTCGGCCTGGTGCGACAGCATCAGCACCTGGCCCTTGGCGTCGCGCACCACGTAGATCAGCACCTCGTCATGGGCACGCACGGCGGGCACGGTCTGGGTGCCGGTGACCATGTCATCGCGATCGAGGATCTCGCTGACCGCGAAAGGCAGGATGCGCTGCGCCGTCTCTTGCAGCGAGGCATCGAAGACCTGGTCCATCTTGTGGCGCAGCCGGTCGGCGGTCAGCACCGCCCCGGCGGCCCAGAGCACCGTCACCAGTGCCCCGACCGCGACCCCAAGCCGCCATTGCAGCGACCACGGCGGCTTTGGGCGCGGCCCGCTCATCCGCGCACCAGCCGGTAGCCAAGGCCGCGCTCGGTCTCGATCACCGCGGCCCCCAGCTTCTTGCGCAGGCGGCTGACGTGAACCTCAAGCGTGTTCGACCCGATCTCGTCGTCAAACGAATAGAGCCGCTCTTCGAGGTCGCGTTTGGGGAACAGCTGGCCGGGCCGGCTGAGCAGCAGTTCGAACAGCGCCCATTCGCGCGCCGTCAGCGGCACTGTCCGGCCCGCCCGCCGCAGCAGCCGCGCGGCAAGGTCGATCTCGAGTTCGCCCAGCGTCACCATCGGGTTGGGGTTGCCGGTGTAGCGCCGCGCGACCGAGCCGATGCGGGCGGTCAGCTCGGCCAGATCGAAGGGCTTGACCAGGTAATCGTCGGCGCCGGCGTTCAGCCCTTCGATCCGGTCGGACACCTGGTCCAGCGCGGTCAGGATGATGACCGGCGTCACGCTGCCGCGCGCGCGCAGGGCCCGCAGGAAGGTGAGGCCGCGGCCGTCGGGCAGCATCAGGTCCAGCAGCACCAGGTCATGCACGGTGCCCGCGATCGCCTCGGTCGCGAGGTCGAGCCGGGTCACCCAGTCGGCCGAATGGCCATCGGCCACGACCTGGTCGCGCACCGCGGCGCCCAGCACGGCGTCGTCTTCCACGATCAGGATGCGCATTCGGTTCTCCGCAGGTCACCGCCACACCGTATCGCGCCCGAAGCTGACGGCAAGCTGAAGCAGGTTTGCAGGCTGCTTCAGGTTGACGTCAGATTCAGGGTGCAGAGAGAGGTCAACCGGATCGGAGGACACCATGACGGATTCGTTCCGACTGCCGTTCGTGCTGGCCGCGCTGGTGGCGCTGGCCCAGGCGCCGGCGGCGCAGGCCCATGAGGCGCATTGCACCGTGCCGATGGCCGAGTGGCAGCCGCGCGAGGCGGTGCAGGCGCTGGCCGACCAGAAGGGCCTGACGGTGCGGCGCATCAAGATCGACGATGGCTGCTACGAGGTCGATGCCGTCGATGCCTCCGGCCAGCGGGTGCGGCTGCGGCTGGACCCCGCAACGCTTGCGGTGCTGCGGTCGGGCCACGGTCGCCATGGGGATGACGACGACGACGAGGACGACGAGGGGTCCGAGGACCAGGACGACTGACAGAAGGCCTTCCGGTCAAGGGCGCAGCGACGACGCCCGGGACACACCGCGCCTGTTTCACCCCTGCAACCGCCCATCCCGAAGGCTTGCTGCAAGCGCCGGGACCGGGAACCGATTGGCCAACCCACAGAAAAGGGAAACGAGATGAAACCTGCCTTTCCGCTTGTTGCGCTTGCCGCCGCGCTGTCGACCTCGGTTTTCGGCGTGTTGACCGCCGCACCCATCGACGCGCCGCTGCAGGCCAGGGCCGCCGCGGCGGCCGAAGCGGCGCAATCCGCGCCGTTCATCCTGCTGGCCGATGGTCACGATGATGATGATGACGACGAGTCCTGGGGCTTTGGCGGCTGGGGCCATCGCGGCGGCCACGATGATGACGACGACGATGACGATGACGACGATGATGATGACGACGACGACGACGGCCGCGCGGGTGCCACCGTCTGCCCGGCCGGCCAGACCGGCTGCGGTCGGGCTGCAAGCCCTGCCCCCGCCGGCACGGTCGAGCCGCCCGCGAACGGGCTGTTCACGCCGGGCGCCAAGCCCCAAGTGCAACTGAACTGAACCGGAGATTCCGATGAAACTGCTCAACGCGACGCTGGCCCTGACCACCGCCCTGACCGCGCCGGGACTGGCGCTGGCCACGCCGGTCACCTTCACCACCCAGATGAATTCCTATGGCGGAGACGGCGCCTACCTGGCCTTCTACGTCACCGATGCCGCCGGCGCCTATGCCGGCAGCCTGTGGATGGCGGGGGGCAAGGCCAAGTATTACAAGCACCTTCCCGGCTGGTATGCCGCGACCGGCGGCGATGTCGGCCAGGTGGACGGCATCACCGGCGCCTCGGTCGGTGCGGGCCGGTCGCTGTCGATCACACTGGACCTGCAGGACGCCTTGTTCGACGCGGGCTATGTGCTGCACGTCGATGCCTCGGTCGAGGACATGTCCGACAGCGCCGACGACGTGGTCATCCCGCTCACCTCGGCCACGATTGGCCAGGCGGTCGTCGGGCGGCGCTACGTCCAGAGCGTGACCGTTTCCAAGTAAACCGGAGGGCCTTGCCCGTGCTGCGATCGATTCACCGCTGGCCCGGCCTTGCCGCCGCGCTGCTTGTTCTGGTGCTGGCCCTGGGCGGTGCGGCGCTGTCGGTCTATCCCGCGCTGGAACGGCTGGGCACGCCGCAGGCCGAGGGCACGCTGTCGGTGGCAGAGCTTGCATCACGGGTGGCGGCGGCACATCCCGGGCTGGAACAGATCCGCCGCGCGCCTTCGGGGCGCGTGGTGGCCTGGTGGTTCGACGCCGGCAAGCCCGGCGCTGCGGTGATCGACCCGGCGACCGGCGCCGATCTGGGCAGCCCCGACCCGCTGCCCGGCCTGCGCTGGCTGACCGATCTGCACCGGACCCTGTTTCTGGGCGACAGCGGCCGGCTGGTCACCGCGGCAGGCGCGGCCGCGATGCTGGTGCTGGCGCTGTCGGGCGCCGTGCTGGTGGCCCGCCGCATGGGGGGCTGGCGGCGCTGGTTCGACCGCACGCGCGGGCCTTTCGCGGGGCGGCTGCACGTGGATCTTGCGCGCTATGCGGTCGGCGGGCTGGTGCTGTCATCGGCCACCGCACTGTGGCTGACGGCTTCGGTCTTCTCGCTGTTGCCCGACGAGCCGCCGGAACCGGCCCCCGCCACGGCCACCGCCGGCCTGCCGCGGATGGAGCTGGCGCAGATCGAGCTTCTGTCTGGCACCCCGGCGAGCGCGCTGAAGGAGTTGTCCTTCCCCTCGCCGGACGATCCGGCGGACACCTATACCCTGACCACCGACGGCGGCACGGCGCTGATCGACCCGGGCACCGGCGAGATGCTGTCCTTTGTGACCCCGGGCGGCTGGGAACGCGCCACCGAGATCGTGATGATGCTGCACACCGGGCAGGGTGCGGCGGCGCTGGGCCTGTTGCTGGGCCTGATGTCGCTGTCGGTTCCGGCGCTGGGCATCACCGGACTGGTGCAATGGCTGGCCGCGCGCCGTCAGGGCCTGCGCATCCGCGGCAATGCCGCCCCGGGGCAGGCGGAAACGGTGGTCCTGGTCGCCTCGGAGGGGGGCACGACCTGGGGCTTCGCGCGCACCCTGCACCAGGGCCTGACCGCGGCGGGGCACAGCGTGCATGTCGGCGCGCTGACCGCCTTCGATCCGGCCCGCTATGGCCAGGCCCGTCGTTTTCTGATCCTGGCCGCGACCTATGGCGACGGTGAGGCGCCGATCGCCGCGCGCGGCGTGCTGGACGGGCTGCGCCGGCTGCCGGCGCCGCCCTTGGCCCCGGTGGCCGTGCTGGGTTTCGGGGACCGCTCTTTCCCGGACTTCTGCGGGTTTTCCCGCGCGCTGGCCGATACCGCACGCGCCATCGGCTGGGCGGACCTGATGCCGATGGCGACGGTCGATCGCCAGTCGGTGCAGGATTTCGCCCGCTGGAGCCGCGACCTGGGCACGGTTCTGGGGGTCGCGCTTGAGTTGTCGCATCTGCCCGAGCGCCCGCAGACCCAGGGCCTGCGGCTGATCTCGCGCCGCGACTACGGGGCCGAGGTGCAGGCGCCGACCGCCATCCTGCGCTTTGCCCTGCCCCGACAGGGCCTTTGGCAGCGCCTGACCGGACAGGGCTTTGCCCGGTTCGAGGCGGGCGACCTGTTGGGCATCCTGCCCGAAGGGTCGGACGTGCCGCGGTTCTACTCGCTGGCCTCGGCCGCGGGCGACGGTTTTGTCGAGATCTGCGTGCGGCATCATCCGGGCGGGCTGTGCTCTGGGATGCTGACCGGGCTTGCGGTGGGCGGCGTCGTGCAGGCCTTCCTGCGCCGCAATCCCGATTTCCGCCCTGCGCGGGGCAGCGCGCCGGTGATCCTGATCGGCGCGGGCACCGGGGTCGGGCCGCTGGCGGGCTTTATCCGCGCCAATCGGCGCGGCCGGCCGATGCACCTGTATTTCGGCGCCCGCAGCCCGCAAAGCGACCTGCTGTACGGGGCCGACCTTGCGCATTGGCAGCGCGACGGGCGGCTGTCCCGGCTGACCACCGCCTTCTCGCGCCACGGCGCCCGGCACTATGTGCAGGACGAGTTGCGCGCCGATGCCGCGCAGTTGGCCCGGCTGATCGCGGCCGGCGCGCAGGTGATGGTCTGCGGCGGGCGCGAGATGGCGGCCTCGGTCCGCGAGGCGCTGGCCGAAATCCTCTCTGGCGTCGGGCAAAGCCCGGCCAGTCTGAAGGCCGAGGGACGCTATGCCGAAGACGTCTACTGAGCTTTTCCGCCACAGCCTGAACGGCCCGACGATGGGCACGCGCTGGTCGGTGGTGGTTTACACGCCGCGGGGTTTCGACCTTGCGGCGCTGCGCGCCGCGCTGCAGTCCGCCGTGGACGAGGTCGATGCGCAGATGTCGACCTGGAAGCCGGACAGCGACCTGATGCGGTTGAACGCAGCGCCGGTGGCGGAATGGGTGGCGCTGCCCGAACCTCTGATGACGGTGCTGGCGACGGCGCTGGACCTGGGGCGCGCCAGCGGTGGGGCCTTCGAGATTGCCATGGGCGATGCGGTGCGGGCCTGGGGCTTCGGTCCGCTGCCCGCCGACGCCCGGGCGATTGCCGCCGCGATGGCGCGGCAGCGGCAGCCCAGCCACCTGACGCTGGAGCTTGACCAGGCCGGCGGCCGCGCCCGCAAGCATGTCGAGATGACGCTGGACCTGTGCGGCATTGCCAAGGGCCATGGCGTGGACCGGCTGATCGAGGTGGTGCAGGCCCGCGGCCTGGCGCATGCGCTGGCATCCATCGACGGTGAGGTGCGCGCGCTGGGTGGCCAGCCGGACGGTCGGGGCTGGTCGGTCGCGCTGGAACGCCCCGACCCCGCGGCCCGCGCGATCCATTCGATGTTCGAGGTGCGCGACATCGCGATCGCCACCTCGGGCGACTACCGGCACTGGGTCAACCTCGGCGGGCGGCGGCTGTCGCACACCATGGACCCGGCCCGCGGCGCACCGCTGATCGGGGGACCGGCCTCGGTCACGGTGCTGGCCGGGCGCTGCATCGAGGCCGATGCGCTGGCCAGCGCCTGCATGGTTCTGGGCGAGGCGCAGGGCCGTGCCCTGGCGGCCCGGCGCGGAGCCGAGGTCGTGTATCTGACCGAGGACGATCGCCGCGGCCCGCCCGCCTGACCCGAGCCATGCCGCGGCGCCGTCAGCGCGTGAGGCTGGCGTAAAGCTGCGGCAGGCGTTCGGGCAGGCGGTCCACCCGGTCCAGCACCTGCACGTTGCGCGGGCCGAAGATGCGTTGCGCATAGGCATCGGCGCCGGGGTCCAGCGTCAGGCAGAACGGGATGACGCCCTGCCGCCGGGCGGCGTCCACCGCGGCGCGGGCATCGGCGCGCAGGTAGAACGGATCGCGCACGTCGATGTCGGCGGGGGCGCCATCGGTGAGGACCAGGAGCAGCTTGCGCGCCGCCTTGATGCGCGCCAGGTGCGCCGTGGCGTGGCGAAGGGCTGTGCCCATGCGGGTGGACAGCTTGCCCTCGGCCCCCATGATGCGGGCCTTGGCGGCCGGCCCCCAGGGCTGGTCGAAATCCTTGATCCGGCTGTAGAACACGTTGGACCGGCCGTCCGAGCAGAAGCCGTGCAGGGCAAAGCGGTCGCCGACGCGGTGGATCGCGTCCGCCAGCATCAGGCAGGCGGTCTGGGTCAGGGACAGCACCGTCTGGCCGCCCGCCGCGGGGTCGTTGGTGGATTCCGACAGGTCCAGCAGGACCAGCACGGCGGTGTCGCGGGTCTTGCGCAGGACGCGCATCATCACGCGGGGATCGGGCTGTCGGCGCAGGCGGGTGTCGATGGCGGCCGAGACGGCGGCGTTCAGGTCCAGCTCGTCGCCGTCCTCCAGCTTGCGGATGCGGATGGCGCCTTGCGGGCGCATGGCATCCAGAAGGTGGCGCAGTCGGTCGGTCACCTTGCGGTTGGCGGCGAGGATGGCGTCGGCCTGCGCGGGGTCTCCGGCGCGGGCGCGAACCTCGCGCAGGGTCGCCCAGGCGGGGCGCAGCATCTGGATGGTGTGGTCGAATTCCTCGTACAGCACCGGCGGGCTGACCGGGGGCTTGCCCTCGCGCGCATTGAAACTGTGGCCGTCGTCGTCGAAGAGTTCCGCCGCCTGCACCCAGATTTCCTGCGCGTCGTCGCCGGCGGTTTCCACCTCGACCTCGTTCACCATGTCGAGGACCGAGACATACTTGCGGACCTGCGCCGGGGCGGCGGCCGAGGACTGCGACCAGTCGATTTCCTCGTACTCCCACAGCACGCGGTTGTCGCAGTGGTAGGGGCAGGAGGGCACGTCGCGGTGCGGCGAATACGGCAGGTCGCGCAGGCGGGCGGCCAGGGCCAGGCCAAGGGCGCGGGCTTCGGCCGGGTTGGACAGGTTCAGCGCCGCAAAGGAGTGCAGCGTCCAGCGGGAAAGGTCTTCCTCGGCGGTGCCGGTCAGCAGGGCGCGGGCGATGCGGTCGAAGGCGCCGGCGGTGCCGGGGACAGTTTCGGTATGGAAGCGCGCCCAGAGCTGGCGCAGGTTGGGGAAGCGGGCGATGGCCAGGGCCTCGGCCCGGGCGTCCTCGATCAGGCCGATGGCCTGCATCTGCAGGGCGTTGAGGCCCTCGGCCAGGATCGGCGCCTGCAGCGCGGCAAGGTGGGCGGCCAGATGCGCGGCCTGCGCGCGGTAGAGGTCCAGCCCCGGCGCGCCCTGCCAGTCGTCCAGTGCATCGGGCAGGTGCAGCAGGAAGCCTTCGACATAAGGCCGCAGCCCGGCGCGGGATTCGAAATCGCCGGCGGTGGGGACCAGCATGAAATCGCGGCCCCAGAGCGCGCGCAGATACATCGCCAGCCGGCGCTGGACATCGACCAGCAGCGTGCCCTTGCGTTCGGCCTGCAGGACGGACCGCGATGCCTCGGAGGTCAGCGAGAAATAGGCGTCCAGCGAAGGGTAGTCGGTGCGGTGCGCCTCGATCCCCCAGTCGGCCCAGCGGCGCAACCCGCCCAGGGTAAGGACGTCCAGCAGGTCGGACAGATGGTCGAGCATCGGCCGCAGCGCGCGGGGCGCGCGCGACAGGACGTGTTCCAGGAACCGCAGGTAGGAGAGATACACGGCCGGGTCGCCCAGGCGGCGGGCGGCCAGGGGGGCGGTGTCGAGGATGCGCTCGATCACCGCGCCGGAGGTGCGCGAGGCGAAGCCCAGGCAGGCGGTGGCGGTCTCGGCCAGCACGTCCTCGCCCAGGTCGCGGGCGACGGGGGGCATGGCGGCGATCCAGGCCCGCAGCACGCCTTCGCCGCGGCCCATCTGGTGCAGCGCATCGACGCCGCGCAGCCAGGTGTCCAGACCGCGCGGCGACAGCTTGCGCCGCGCGTCGGGCAGTTCGGCGGCCAGCGCCGCGCGGGCAGCGGGGGGCAGACGGTTCAGCCCCTCGTGCTCGGGCGGCAGGCCGTCCAGCGGGTCAGAAGAAGGTGGCGACGGCGGCATCGAGGGCATCGCGCATGTCCGCGTCATCGGTGATGGGCCGGGTGATCGCCATGGTGCAGGCGGGAACGGGGGCCACGCCCTGGGCGATCAGCTTGCCGGCGTGGATCAGCATCCGGGTGGAGACGCCTTCATCCAGCCCGTGGCCTTTCAGGTTGCGGGCACGGGCGCCGATCTCGACCAGCTTTGCGGCGGTGGCGGGGTCCACGCCGGCCTCATGCGCGACGATCTCGGTTTCCACCGTCGCTTCGGGCCAGGTGAAATCCAGCGCGCCGAAGCGCTGCTTGGTGGATTGCTTGAGGTCCTTCATCAGCGACTGGTAGCCGGGGTTGTAGCTGATGACGAGGTGGAAATCCGGGTGCGCGCGCAAGAGCTCGCCCTTCTTTTCCAGCGGCAGCACGCGGCGGTTGTCGGTGAGGGGGTGGATCACCACGGTGGTGTCCTGCCGGGCCTCGACGACTTCGTCGAGATAGCAGATCGCGCCGTGGCGGGCGGCGAAGGTCAGGGGGCCGTCCTGCCAGCGGGTGCCGTCGGCATCCAGAAGGAAGCGGCCGACGAGGTCGGAGGCGGTCATGTCCTCGTTGCAGGCCACGGTGACGAGGGGGCGGCCGAGGCGCCAGGCCATGTGTTCGACGAAGCGGGTCTTGCCGCAGCCGGTGGGGCCTTTCAGCATCACCGGCATGCGGGCGGCATAGGCGGCCTGGTAAAGGGCAATCTCGTCGGCGACCGGACGATACCAGGGCTCGGCGGCGATGCGGTGGTCTTCGATGGTGTCCTTCATGCCTTGCTCCTTCGGAAGGCCCGCCCTGTGCGGGCGGGCCGGTGCGGTTCAGACCGGCTTGCCGCGGAAGATCACCATGTTGGCGCCCTGGCTCTGGGTGAAGTTGTCGTAGCCCAGGAGGCGGACGTGGTGGTCGGGGTTGGCCTCGTGGCAGGCCTTCAGCTCGGCCAGGATGGCGTCGACGTCGGTCTCGCCGAACATCGGCAGCTTCCACATGTACCAGTAGTTCGACTTGGCGAATTTCGGCTCGGTGTGTTCGATGGCCGGGTTCCAGCCGTGCTTGACGATCCATTCCACCTGCTTGCGGATCTGGGCGTCATCCATCGGCGGCAGGTAGGAGAAGGTGCCCATCTTGCGGCTGGCGGGGTCGGAAAGGCGCGAGGCGTAGTCCTGGACGGTGCTCATGGCGTTGTTCCTTTGTGGCTGGCCGGGGCCGGGGGCGCTGCCCCCGGACCCCCGGGGTATTTGGGCCAAGATGAAGGGGAAGGATCAGCGGTGCTGCACGTCGAGCTTGTCGACGGTGTCGAATTCGAACTTGATTTCCTTCCAGGTCTCCATGGCGACCTTGAGTTCGGGGCTGTGGGCGGCGGCCTTGGTCAGGATGTCCTTGCCTTCCTTTTCCAGCTCGCGGCCTTCGTTGCGGGCCTGGACGCAGGCCTCGAGTGCCACGCGGTTGGCGGCGGCACCGGCGGCGTTGCCCCAGGGGTGGCCGAGCGTGCCGCCGCCGAATTGCAGCACCGAGTCGTTGCCGAAGATCGCCACCAGCGCCGGCATGTGCCAGACATGGATGCCGCCCGAGGCGACCGGGAAGACGCCGGGCATGCTGCCCCAGTCCTGGTCGAAGAAGATGCCGCGGGCGCGGTCTTCCTTGATGTAACGGTCGCGCATCAGGTCGATCCAGCCGAGCGTGGCGGCGCGGTCGCCTTCCAGCTTGCCGACCACGGTGCCGGAGTGCAGGTGGTCGCCGCCCAGGAGGCGCAGCAGTTTCGCCAGCACGCGGAAGTTGATGCCGTGGTTGGGGTTGCGGTCCATCACCGCGTGCATGGCGCGGTGGACGTGCAGGAGCATGCCGTTGTCCCGGCACCACTTGGACAGCGAGTTGTGCGCGGCCCAGCCCAGGGTGAGATAGTCCGACATGATGATCGGGGTCTTCAGTTCCTTGGCGAATTCGGCGCGCTTGTACATTTCCTCGATCGTCGGCGCGGTCACGTTCATGTAGTGACCCTTGCGCTCACCCGTCTCGGCCTCGGATTTCTCGATGGCCTCCTGGCAGAACAGGAAGCGGTCGCGCCAGCGCATGAAGGGCTGGCTGTTGACGTTCTCGTCGTCCTTGGTGAAATCAAGCCCGCCGCGCAGGCATTCATAGACGGCGCGGCCGTAGTTCTTGGCGGAAAGGCCCAGCTTCGGCTTGATGGTGCAGCCCAGCAGGGGGCGGCCATACTTGTCCATCTTGTCGCGTTCGACCTGGATGCCGTGCGGGGGGCCGAAGCAGGTCTTCACGAACCAGATCGGGAAGCGCACGTCTTCCAGCCGCAGCGAACGCACGGCCTTGAAGCCGAACACGTTGCCGACCAGCGAGGTGAAGACGTTGACGACCGAGCCTTCCTCGAACAGGTCGGCCGGGTAGGCGATGAAGGCGTAGAAGGCATCGTCGGCGCCGGGCACGTCTTCCACCCGGTAGGCGCGGCCCTTGTAGTGATCAAGGTCGGTCAGAAGGTCGGTCCAGACCGTGGTCCAGGTCCCGGTCGAGCTTTCGGCGGCGACCGCGGCGGCGGCCTCTTCACGGCTCACGCCGGCCTGCGGGATGACCTTGAACACCGCCAGGATGTCGGTCTCTTTCACCGCATAGTCCGGCTCCCAATAGGTCGAGCGGTATTCCTTGACCCCGGCGTCGTATTTCTTTTTCGGCTGCACAGTCATGCGCGGGTCTCCCTTTCCGGTTCGAGCGCCTCTGGCGCGGCTTTCGTTGCCCGGAAGATACGCGCTTGCAGGACTATCAAAAAATGAATAGTTTTTAGATACAGAATAGAGAAAAGGTTATTCTGATGTCCGCCAGCCTGCGACAATTGCAGATCTTTCAGGCGGTGGCGCGGGCGTTGTCCTACACCCGCGCGGCCGAGGCGCTGCACCTGACGCAGCCGGCCGTCTTTGCCCAGGTGCGCACGCTGGAGGACCAGTTGGGCCAACCGCTGATCGAGCGCATCGGCAAGCGGCTGTTCCTGACCGCGGCGGGCGAAGTGGTGCAGGCCAGCGCGCGCGAGGTGCTGGGCGAGATCGAGCGGATGCAGATGCGGCTGGCCGAGTTGCAGGGCCTGGCGCGGGGGCGGCTGCGGCTGGCGGTGATTTCGACCGCGAAATACGACGCGCCGGCGCGGCTGGGCGAGTTCTGCCGCCGCCATCCGGGCATCGACGTCGACATGAAGGTGGGCAATCGGCGCGAGTTGCTCGAGCGTTTTGCGGCCAACGAGGACGACCTGTACATCCTGGGCACCCCGCCCGAGGAGGTGGAGGCCGAGCATTTCGCCTTTGCCGAGAACCCGCTGGTGCTGGTGGCCCCGCCCGACCACCCGCTGGCAGGCCGGCAGAGGTTGGTGCCGGCGGACCTGGGCGCGGCGCTGTTCGTCATGCGCGAGCGGGGGTCCGGCACGCGGATGGCGGCAGAGCGTTTCTTTGCCACCCATGACCTGACCCCGACGGTGCGGATGGAACTGGGGGCGAACGAGGCAATCAAGCAGGCGGTGATCGCGGGGCTTGGGATCGCGGTGCTGTCCCGATCGACGGCGCTTCTGGAACTGGCGCAGGGTCACCTGGTCGAACTGGACGTCACCGGCTTTCCGCTGCGCCGCCATTGGCACGTCACCTGGCCGCGCGGCAAGCGGCTGTCCATCGCGGCGCGCAGCTTTCTGGACCAGTTGCGCGAAACCGCGGCCGACGGCGGCGGTTGAACCAGCTCGTCGCCGCAGGCCAGCACCGGCCCGTCGCGGGATGCCTGTTCGCAGTCCGGAGGGCCGGACCGTCAACCGACGGGCGCCGGCGTCCCGCAGCAGGCGCTGCCGGGTGGACCGCCGGGCCGCGCGGTGTCCGGCGGCCTGCCCCGGCGGATCAGCCGGAGTGGCGGATGGTGAAGTAATACGTGCCGCCGTCGATGTGATGTTCCACCATCTCGTTGCCGGTGGCGCGGCAGAAGGCCTCGAAATCCTTGACCGAACCGGGATCGGTGGCCTGGATTTCCAGGGTCTTGCCGGTGGGCAGATCTTTCAGCGCCTTCTTCGCGCGCAGGATCGGCAGCGGGCAGCTCAGCCCCTTGGCGTCAAGAACCATGTCGGCCATGATCCGTCCTTTCAGATGTAGAGGTTGATCTGGCAGCGGGTGGCCGCGTCGACCCAGGTTGCGGCCCCGCCGAGGCTGATGCCGTCGATCATGTCCTCTCGCTTGTATTCGAACAGGTCCATGGTCATCTGGCAGGCGATCATGTTGACGTCCGCCTCTTGCGCCATCTCGCGCAATTCGGGGATCGAGGCGACGCCCTTCTTGTGCAGCATGTTCTTCATCATGGCCGAGGTCAGCGCGGTGGCCCCCGGCATTGCCGCCAGGATATTGGGCATCGACATGTGGCCGCCGCCCATCGGCATTTCCATCGCCGCATTGCCCAAGGGGTTGATCTTGAGGTTGAGGTCCTTCTTCAGCAGGGTCAGCCCGTAGAAGGTGAAGAACATCGTCACCTCCAGCCCCATTGCCGCCGCCGTGGTGGCCAGGATGAAGGGCGGATAGGCCCAATCAAGCGTGCCCTTGGTCACGATGATCGACATCGCCTTGGCGTTGGTCTCGTCCGGCATCCGTCCCTCCCTCAAGGTCCCCTGGCCGCTGCGTGGCCCGCCTCAGGCCACGCAGCCGGCGAAATTGTCGGCATTCATCTTGGCCTCGTAAGGCCCGGCCACCGCCGAGCCGGGCACCAGCACGCCCGCCGCTGCTGCGCCATCGACCGGCCTGACCCGCACCATCCAGCCCTGGCCATAGGTGTCGCTGTTGGCCAGCTTGGGGGTCTCGCTCAGGATGTCGTTCACCGCGACGATCTCGACATCGAAGCCGATCTTCGCCGGACCCACCCATTTGCCGCTTTCCACCGTGGCGACCGATTTGCCAGCCTCGATGGTCTTGCCCACCTTCTTGGGCGTGAAGGCGACCAGCGCGCCGGCCATGCCGGTGGCGATCATCGTCATGCCCACCGTGTAGGTGCCGTCGGCCTCGGGGCGATACCAAAGGTTGTTGCCCACGTCGTAGAACAGATCGTCAGGAAGATTGCAGCCCTTGACCACCGGCATCTTCGGTTCTCCTTCAGTCTTGACCGCCCGCCGCACCCGGCCGGCCTTCGGTTTCCTGGGCGCGCAGCGGCCGGGACGCGCAGCAGAACTCGCCCAGCCGGGCGTTTTCCAGCTTGCCCCCGACGAACAGCGCGAGGTGCCGGAGCACCATCGCCTGCAGCCGCAGGACGCGGCCCGCTTCGGTGGCGTCGTCCCGCCGCTGCGCGACGACATTGCGAAGATACACCAGTTCGCGGCAGGTTTCGCGGCAGGCGTTGAAGGACGGATCGCCGCGGGCCCCCTGCCGGTGCAGGGCAAGCAGCCGGAAACCTTCGACCGCCGCGCGGGTGGGCCGCTTGCCATGGGCGCGCAGCCAGGTTGCCAGCACCGTCTCGGCCTCGGCCAGCAGCGCGTCGGCCTGCGCCAGCGGCCTGTCGGCCCGGGGCGCGCGGTCAAGCCGCGCCAGAAGTGCCGGAAAGGGCATGGCCGCGGTCATCCCAGCCCCTTGGCCTGCAGCACATCCGAGGGGTCGGACATGTTCTCGGGCACGCCCACCTTGCGGGCCGACAGGCCCAGCGCCATGCCGATCAGCTGGGTGAAATACAGGATGCGCACCCGGGTCTTGCGGCCCAGAACCTTGTCGGCCCGCACCTGGTGCATCTCAAGCCCGGTGTGGCAGGTCGGGCAGTTGGTGGCGATCACCTCGGCGCCGCAGGCCTCGGCGGTTTCCAGCAGGTTGAGGACCAGCGTGGTCGAGGTGTCGCAGTCCGACAGCGCATGCGCCCCGCCGCAACAGGCGGTCTTCAGCGGGTATTCCACGTTTTCTGCCCCCGCGGCGGCGAGGAGGTCATCCATGAAATGCGGGCGCAGGGTGGATTCGCTGCCCGGCCCCTTGTCCTTTTCGGGGAAGATGTGCCGCGGCCGGGTGTACATGCAGCCGTAATAATTGGCGACCTTCAGCCCCTTGAGGCTGTTGGTCACCCGCCGCGCCAGTTCCTCTTCGCCCACGGCGCGCTTCAGCCAGTCGATGGCGTGGATGGTTTCCACCTTGCCCGCCCGATAGGCCGGGTGGCCCGCCTTGGTGCTGACCCGCTCATTCATCTCGACCGAGGCGGGATCGTTCTTCAGGTCGTATTCGGCCTTCTTCAGGTTGTGGTAGCAGCCGTTGCAGGGCGCCATCACGGTGTCGAAACCCATGCCTTGGGCGATGGACAGGTTGCGGGCCGAAAGATAGGTCTGCAGCTTGGGGTCGGTGTTCTTGACCTCCATCGCGCCGCAGCAGTTCCAGTTCTTCACCTCGACCAGGTCCAGCCCCAGAACCTTGCCGACCTCTTTGGTCGAACGGTTGTAGGCGTGGCCGGTGCCTTCCAGCACGCAGCCGGGGTAATAGGCCACTTTCTTCAGGTCGCCCGCCATGTCAGTGGCCCTCCTTGGAGTCGAGTCCCAGCGCCGCGGCGTTGCGGGCCCGGCGCTGGCTGACAAAGTCGCGCAGCACGCCTTCGGTCCGCGCCCAGCCCCGGGTGCGGGGGCGGAACACCACGGCCAGCCCCATGCGGATCATGAAGAACAGCGGGAACCGCTTGGCCATGCCGGTGACCAGGGCCACCAGCCAGGGCTGGTTCAGCGGCTGCCCGGTGCGCTTGAAGAAGCTGCGCAGGGTGTGGCTTTCCTCCATCCGGCCGGTCGCGAGGATCTGCTCGGTGAAGGTGGCGTCGAAGTGGGTGGCGGGGCTGGCCGCGGTGTGGCCCTTCAGTTCCAGCCAGTGCGCGGTGGCCTTCATCACGCCTTCGGGGAAGACGTCGCGCGGGCAGGCGTAGGTGCATTTGTTGCAACTGACGCATTGCCAGATGATGTCCTTGTCGCGCAGCAACTCCTCCTCCATCCCGGTGCGGATCAGGTAGATCCAGTAGCGCGGGTTGAAGTCGGGGTTCACCGCGTTCACGGTGCAGGCGTTGGTGCAGGACCCGCATTGCCAGCAGCGGTGGATGTATTCGCCCCCCGGAAGGGCGGCGATCTCGTCCTGCATCGCCTCGTTGTAGTCGGTGATCGTGCGCGACTTGATGAAGGTGGACCAATGGCCCGAGACATCGGTCCCGTCGATCACCAAGCTGTCATGGGTGATCAGGTTTTCCGGCCGGATCAGCGATTTCTCATGGATGGGCATGGCGGTCCTCGGTCGAAGGGTCCGTCGTCGAAGGGTCCGACGCGGTAGGGTCCGGCGTCGAAGGGTCTGACAGGGCCAGCCGAAGCGCCGCGCCGCCACCGAATTCGTGGGCACGCCCGTCGATCAGGCGCAGGCGGGTGCGGCCGGTCCGGGTGTTTACCGCGTCAAGGCCCAGCATGCGGCGGGTGTGCAGCATCGGGTCGCCCTCGACCGTGAAGTCGCTGCGCAGATACTGGCTGCCGCGGTCGTTGATATAGGCGGCATAGACATGCGCCAGCAGCAGGTCGGCAACCCAGGTCCGGTCGCGGAACACGCCTTCGCCGGCAAGGAAACCATCCAGCTCCGCGCGCAGGCTGGCAAAGGTCGCAAGGCCGTCGGGCACCGCGATCCTGGCCTGGTCCACGTCCTCGGCATGCCAGATCTCGCGCAAGGCGCCGGTTCCGACCTGGGCGTCCCAGATCCAGCGCGTCATCAGCGGCACCTCATCAGGCGCCGTGAAGTGCAGCAGTTCCGAGCCAAGATCGCGGACCCAGCGCATCTGGGCGCCCGGCGGAAAGGCAGCGGCAAAGGCGGTGAGGCGGCTGTCGATGCCGTCCGCGGCGGTCAGCAGCCGGTGGATCGGCCCGCGCAGGCCGTCGATCCCGCGGCTGGCCAGCACCGGGGCGATGCGGCGGCGCACCGGGGCCATGAAGGCGGCGAGGTCCAGGAATTCCGGTTCCGAAAGCGCATTGGCCCCCTGCCCCAGCAGTTCGGCGAATAGGGCGGATTTCAGTTGCAGGGCGGTGACATAGCGCTCGATCCCGCCGGTGGGGCGGGCGGACTCGGCCAGGTCGGCAAGGGCCCGGCGCAGCCGGTCGCCAGACAGCTCCAGCACCGGGCCTGCCGGCGGGCTTTCGACCGCAGGGCGGCGGAAGCCGAACATCACTCGGCCGCCCGCGCCAGGCCGACACCGGCCCGCGTCATCGCCGCCAGCGCGGCGGCCTGGCCCTGGGCGATGGCATCGTCGATCGTTTCGGGCCCGGTGGCCGCACCGGCGACATAGACGCCGGGCCGCGAGGTCTGCGCCATCTGCGCATAGGGGGTGGCCTTGTCGATATAGCCATAGCGGTTGAGGGTCACGCCGAAGACTGCCGACAGGGTCATGTTGTCGACATTCGGGTCCATGCCGATGGCATGCACCACCAGATCGAAGGGAATGGTGATCGGCCGCTTGACCAGCGTGTCCTCGCCCTTGACCACCAGCCGCTTGCCGTCCGAGGTCACCTCGGCGATGCGGGCCTTGATATACTTGACCTTCGCCTCTTCCTGGCTTTTCCAGTAGAACTCGCCCTCGTAAAGGCCGAAGGTGCGGATATCCATGTAGTAGATGTAGACGTTGGTCTGTGGGCTGAGTTCGCGGATTTCCATCGCCATGTTGGCCGAGACGGTGCAGCAGACCTTCGAGCACCATTCGCGGCCGATCTGCCGGTCACGGCTGCCGACGCACAGCAGGATTGCCACCCGGTCGGGCACCCGGCCGTCCGACGGGCAGCGGATGCCCTTGCCAGACGAGATCATCTGTTCCACCTGCACCGTGGTCACCACGTCCGGGTAGGTGCCAAAGCCCCATTCCGGCTTGTTCAGGCTGTCGAAATGGGTGAAGCCGGTGGCCAGGATCGCCGCCTCGGCCTCGATCCTCTTGCCGTCCTTCAGGGTGGCGACGAACCTGCCCGGCTCGCCCGCGAAGGCCTGCACCTGCGCGTCGGTCAGCACTGTCACATTGGCGTTCTGCTGCACCCGGGCGACCATGCCACCGATGGCGTCGCGGGCCCATTCATGGCTGGGCACCAGCTTGGCATAGCCCTGCAGGATCGGCGCGCCGCCCAAGGCCGCGGCCTTTTCGACCAGCACCGCCTTGCGGCCCGAGGTGCCGACGGCCTGCGCCGCCGCAAGCCCCGCCGGGCCGCCGCCCACGATCAGGATGGGTCTTTCGGTCATCGCCTCACGCTCCCTGCAGCGTCTTTGGGGGTTTCACGTAGCCGGGACCCGAGGTGATGGCCCGCCTGGGGTCATACAGCGTCTCGATCCGGCCGGCCTTCACCTCGTCCAGGTAGGCGACGAACTCGGCCTTGGCCTGTTCCCAGTCGATGCCCATCTTTTCCAGCAGCTCCTCGAAGGGCGAGGCGTGCCAGTGCAGTTGCGCCAGCTTGTAGGGATGCGCGCCCATGGTCAGGGCGGCGAACTGGCAATCGGCCATCACCGGCAGGGCATAGACCTTGCCGACCGCGCGGCCGATCCACTGGTTCTTGTCCAGCGTGGTGATGCAGCCGGTGTCATGGCCGATCATCACGTCGGACCGGGCCTCTTCTACCGCCACCTTGATCTTGCGGTCGATGGCGAAGCTGCGGGTGAACTCACGCTCGCCGATGATGTGGCGGAAGCCGAAGCCGCAGCAGTCATACCAGGTGGAATAGTCGATGACCTGCGCACCCAGCGTCTGCAACAGCCCCGTCGTCACCGCCACCCGGTCGCCGTTCAGCACCGTATCGTCATAGATCACGTCCTCGGGCACCATCTTGTAGACGTGGCAGGCCGGGTGAACGGTGGCCCGGACCGCCGAGACGTCGATGGTCTGCCGCGCGGCGATCCGGTGGCGCATCATGTGCAGCCATTCCGAGTAGTGCACGATCTCTTCGGGGATCAGCAGCTTGCCGTCGACCAACCGCCCCAGCTTGCCGAGGATCTTCTTCACCTCGGCCCTGAGTTCCGCCGAATGCAGCAGGAAGCCGCGGATTTCCTTGTAGTTTCCGAACGAGGTTCCGCAGTGGATGAGGGGGTAGTAGGTGCCCACAGGCAGGCCATGGGCCTTGGCGCTGACATAGGCCTGGTGCATGTTGCGCAGGAACACGGCGGCCAGCGAGACCACGTTGCCGATGCCCGAGCCGTGGTAGTTCCAGGCGGTGCAGGAGGTCTGGTCGGTCTCGTCCAGGTAGTCCAACCCGAGCTGGTTCATGATCCACAGGACCGAAGACGGATAGCCCGGGATATTGCCGCACTGACCGCAGGACTTGTGGTGCCACAGGTTGGTGGTGGGAATCTTCTTGTCCCAGCCGTAAAGGGTTTTCGCCAGTTCCGGCGCGTGGTGGTCGGCCACGCGATGGACGACGATCTCGCCGTCCTTTTCCAGCTGCCACATGATGTCGCGCACGTCTTCCTTGCGATCCTTGCCGGTCAGCAGAAAGCGCTTGTCGATCCTGGCCTCGACCCAGCCGGTGGCGCGCTTCGCCTCGGTCTCGGTCAGGTTCGTCGGCGTCCAGTCTGCGCCGAAGCCATTGTAGGCACCGCCGGCGCCATCGCCCTTCGTCTGCATCGCGCGCTCCTCCCTCAGGCGGCGACGACCCGTCAGTCGTCGGTGTCGCCGTCCTCGTCCTGGTTGTCTTCCAGCCACTCTTCCCATTCGTCGCGCTTCTCATCCATCACGTCCGAGACCACGTCGAACAGGTTCGCATCGACCGTGGCGAGCTGCTTCAGCACGCCGGTCGCCTCCCAGATGGTGTAAAGCTCGACCGAGGTGCGCAGGTTCACCTCCCAGGCGGTGTCGAGCGTGTGCATCGTCGGCATCGGAATGGCCTTGCGCAGCACCATCAGCGGCGCGTCCACCTTGGTGACGTTCGGCCCCCAGTCGGGAAAGGCGTCGCGGGTGATCATGTTCGGCGCCAGCTGATTGCCGGTCGTGACCACCTTCAGAAGCACCCGGCTGAACGGTCGCAACACCTCTTTCACCGAGGGCAGTTCATGCTTGATCGCGACTTCGCGCAGGATCATCACCAGCCCGCCGGGCGAGTTCTCGAACGGGCAGCGGGCGGCGCAGGTGTAGCACTGGGCGCAGGCCCAGATCTTTTCCTGCATCGCATCGTAGATGCCTTCCAGGTTTTCGGTCCACAGAAGCTGGACGATCTCGCGCGGGGAATAGTCGTAGTACTGCGCCGAGGGGCAGGTGGCGGTGCAGATGCCGCAGTTCAGGCAGCCGTGGATTTCGTGATCGTAAAGCGGGTGCTTGCGGATGTCGTCGAAGATCGCTTCAAGCGCCTCTTGCGGCACCGGCGCCCGGTCCGAGACCGGGTCGGCGATCGGTGGCGTCGGCAGCTTGGCATGCGCGGTCATGGCTTGCCCCTCCTCCAGGGTTCGCGTGACGAGGCCGGAGTCAGTAGGTCAGCACGCGGGCGTCGTCGTTCTCCATGATTTCCTCGATCAGCTTGGCGCCGCCCACGATGCCCTCGCATTCGGGGATCAGGTCGTCGGTCGTCATGTCGAAGAGGTCGAGGTTGGGCGAGCAGCAGTAGAACTTTGCCCCCGCCTCGTGGGCATCCTTGATGAAATCGTAGATCGTCTTGGGGCTGCCGGGCTTGACCACCAGCGCCTCGGCCACGCCCTTTTTCATCAGCCGGCCGGCGGTGGCGGTGCAGATCACCTCGACCTCATAGTCCATCGCCGCCGCGACGGTGGCCTGGAAGAACGGGGCGCCCAGTTCCTCGCCGTTGCGCGGATCGGTGTTCACCATGACGATGATCAGCTTGCTGGCCAAGTTCGCTCTCCCTGCCGGCGGATCTGGTGCAAAGCCCGCCACATCTTGAAACCATTATATTCCGATCTTCGTATGTCAAAAGGAATCGTCGCCGCGGCGCGGCGCATTACATCCATCCGGTGTGCCGCATCAGCGCAACCATGAAGGGCTGAAGCCGGTCGGCGATTTCAACCTGCGCATCTCCCAGCGCCTCAAGCCCGGCCAGCGTGTCCTCGGGCGTTTCGGCAAATTCCATGATCAGATCCTCGGCCATGCCGCGTTTCATGCCGACATGTCCAAGCATCCCAAGGCCATTTGCCCCGACGGTGAACCCCAGCACCTCGCCCTTGGCGCTGGTGGCGACGGGCCGCATTCCGGGCCCCAGGACTGGGCGGTCGCGAAGATAGAGGGCAAGCGGCATCTGCTGCGGCACAGCATCATCCCAAGCGGAGAACCGCGCGGTGTGCACGCCGAACCGAAGCGCGGCCTCTTCGGCGCCGCCGCCGCCTGCCACCGCAAGAATCAATGCGCCAAGGCCGAAGCCCACCACCGGAAGCCCGGCCTGAAGAAAGCCGCGGGCAAGCCGCAGTTCGGGGCCAAGCGACGGCAGGATGGGGCCCGAGACAATGCCGTATGGCCCGCCGCCCAGCAGGATCAGCCCGTCGCTTTCCGGGGTTGCCGGCAGCGTTCCGCCCGCTGCGAAGGGGCGGAAGTAGCGGAAGCGCAGGTTGCGGCCTTCCAGGTGGTCCTCGATCAGCCCAAGGTATTCGGCTTCGGTGTGCTGGATGACCCAGATCGTCTTCATGGCGCCGGCGTGACCGCGGCCAGGATGGTGGCCGAAAGGTCCGCCGCCGAGACGCCGGGCAGGTCCAGCCCAAGCCGGGCGATGGCGGCGGCGGCCGCGGCGGTCAGCGCGGTGTCGGCCAGATCGGTGCCGACCATCGCCGCGGCCAGCCGGTCCAGGCCGTCCGGCGGCAGGCAGGTGAAGTCGCCCTGGATCACCAGATCGGCCACCCGCCCGTCGCGCGACAGCAGGTTGACCCGCACCAGCCCGCCCGGCGCCTTGTGCGCCGCCTCGGTCAGGTGGGTGTCGGCGGCGATCTTCACGCCCAGGGCCACCAGCTTGCGATGCTGGGTGTCCGTCCAGTCCGGGTCGGCCAGTGCCGCCTCGGCCGCCTCGATGGCGGCCCATTCGGCGGGGGTGGGCGCGGAGTCGTGGACCTCGACCCCCAGCACCTCGGCGCAATGGCGCAGGAACCTGGCCTTGATGTCGTCCCGGTCGGGCATGCGGCCAAGTTCGCGCAGCATGGTGGTCATGTAGTCGTCCAGCGTCTGGCGCAGCTTGTCGCGGAATTTTTCGGACGGCACCTTCAGGCATTTCGCCATGGTCGCGGTGTCGAAATCCAGCATGAAGCTGCCGACCAGGACGGTGGCCCCGCCGATCGAGGCCGCGCCGGTGCCGCCGATCTTGCGGCCATCGACCTGGATGTCGTTCATCGGGCGGTATTGCGCGTTCACCCCCAGTTCGCGGTAGGTCCGCACCACCGGTTCGATGAACAGCGGATACAGCCGGTCGGCCCGATCCGGGGCCTTGCCGGCGGGAAAGACGAAATGCGTGAACAACTGGTTGCGGTCCAGATAGACCGCCCCGCCGCCGACATGCCGCCGCCAGATCGGCAAGCCGCGTGCGGCACAGAAGTCGGTGTCCACCTCCTTGCCGATGTCCTGGTGCATGCCCACGCAGACATAGGGCGTCTCGGGCGAGGCGAGCGACAGGATCGCATCGCTGTCCGGCCCCATCGTCTCGGCCAGCCCGTGGTAGACGGCCTGGCTGCGCAAGGCCGGCACGAAGCCGAAGTCGATCACTCGCAAGCGCATGGTGCTCTCCGTTTTTTCCCCTGCATCACATCCGGTTTTGCGAATGAGTCAATGCAGCTTCCCGGAGCTGCGACCCGGGCGTCCGTTCTGACGGAACCGGCACTGGCCTGGGCCGGGATCGCCTGATAGGCTCGTGCCGTCTTGGCCGTGACGGTGTCGAAGTGCTGTGGCTTCGATCCAACGCGATGACACGAAAGAACTTCTGGCGGGCTGCGGGTCAACCAGATGCGGCGCGGGAGGGGTCGATGCAGCCGGACCATTTGGGCGACGTTTCATTCTGGTATGCCGACATCGGACTGCCGAAGCCCCGCGCCGCCCTGCCGGGCGACGCCGAGGCCGATGTCTGCATCATCGGCGCGGGATATACCGGGTTGTGGTCCGCCTGGTATCTGAAGCAGGCCCAGCCTTCGTTGCGCGTCGTGGTGGTCGAGAAGGAATTCGCCGGGTTCGGCGCCTCGGGCCGCAATGGCGGCTGGTTGACCGGGGGCTTTGCCTGGAACCACGGCCGCTATGCCGAAACGGCGGGCACCGACGGCGTGCGCGCCATGGTCCGGGCGATGAACGGCACCGTGGACGAGGTGATCGGGGTGGCCGAGACGCAGGGCATCGACGCCGACATCCGCCGCACCGAGGAACTGATGGTGGCGGTGAACCCCGCCCAGGCGATCCGGCTGAGCGAAGAGGTCGCCCACCGCCGCCGCTGGGGCGAGGAGGAGCGGGTATTCGAGATCGGCGCCGATGAGTTGCGGCCCCGGCTGCGCATTCCGGGGGCGGTCAGCGCGATGGTGGTGACGAACGTGGCGCGGGTGCAGCCGGCGAAGCTGGTGCGCGGCCTTGCCGCCGCCGTCGAGCGCACGGGTGTTTCCATCTACGAGGGCACCGCCGTCACGTCGCTGGAGGCCGGGCGCGTGGCGACACCGCGCGGCGTGGTGCGGGCGAAGGTGATCCTGCGCTGCACCGAGGGCTTTTCCGCCGGGCTGCCGGGGCTGCGGCGGGACTGGTTGCCGTTGAACTCGGCCCAGATCGCGACCGAGCCGCTGCCGGCGCAGGTCTGGGACGAGATCGGCTGGGACGGGCACCAGATCGTCGGCGATTTCGCCAATGCCTACTGCTATTGCCAGCGCACCCGCGAAGGGCGGATCACGGTCGGCGCGCGCGGCGTGCCCTATCGGTTCGGCTCGTCGCTGGACAGCAACGGCGCGCCGGACCCCGAGACGGTGCGGCGGCTGGTGGCGATCCTGCACCGGCATTTCCCGGCGACGAAGCCCTATCGCGTGGCGCATGCCTGGTGCGGCGTTCTGGGCGTGCCGCGCGACTGGTGCGCGACGGTGGGGTTCGATCCGGCCACGGGGACCGGCTGGGCTGGGGGGTATGTGGGCGTGGGCGTCTCGACGTCGAACCTGGCCGGACGGACGCTGACCGACCTTGTGCTGGGTCGGACGACCGATCTGACCCGGCTGCCCTGGGTCAATCGCCGCACCAGGCCCTGGGAGCCCGAGCCGCTGCGCTGGCTGGGGGTGCACGCGATGTATGCCCTGCTGAATGCCGCCGACCGGGCCGAGGCGCGGCCAGGGGTGACGCGGCCGTCCTGGCTGGGCGGCCTGGGGAACCGGCTGACCGGGCGGGGGTAGTGCTGCGAGCGGCCCAGAGGCGAGTTCCTCGCGGAAATCGTGGCCGGAATTCGTGCGAGTTCCGACATCTCTTGCGGCGGGCTGCCGGCCTTTGGCATAACGGCCGAAGGGGCGGGTCGGGGGCCTGCTCGGGGAGGGTGACCATGCGGGTTCTGAAGGCCGTCGTTGCGGCCCTGTGGCTGGGGCTTTGCACCCTGCCCGCTGACGCGGCAGCGCGCGAGGACGCGGAGAACGCCGTCCTGCTGGGTTGGTACGACCTGGTGCTGGAACTGGTGCGCCATACCGCGACCTACTCTCCGCCGGTCGCCAGCCGGGCCTTTGCCTATGTCGGCGTGGTCGCACATGAGGTGCAGGCGGGCGGCGACCCGGCGCTGGTCAGCCTGGCCGGGCAGTTGAACGGGCTGGCCGCCCTGCCCGCGCGCGACCCTGCCCTGCCCTATGACGACGCGGTGGCGCTTGAGGCGGCCTTGGCCCGCGCAATGGGCGATTTCTTCGGCAACACCGGCCCCAGCGGCCAGCGCGCCATGGCGGCGGTGCACAAGGGCCTGGCCACTGCCGCCGCCGAGGGGCTGGATGCGGCGATGGCCGAGCGCAGCCGGGCCTGGGGCGAGGCGGTGGCGGACCATGTCTACCAATGGTCGCTGACCGATGGCGGCGCGGTGATCGAGAACATGGGCTTTCCGCTGACCTACACGCCGGGGTCCGGGCCGGATGACTGGGTGCCCACCAACACTCAGGCCTTGCAGCAGGCGCCGCTGTTGCCCGGCTGGGGCGAGAACCGGCCCTTTGCCATGCCGGTGGGCGTGCCCTGCAAGGCGCCGCCCTACCCCGCGTTCGCAACCGGGCCGGGGACGGGTTTCTATGAGGCCGCGCAGGAGGTCTATGAGACCTCGAAGGTGCTGACCGACGAGCAGAAGGCGATCGCCCGGTTCTGGTCGGACGATCCGATGCTGTCGCCCACGCCGCCCGGCCACTGGGTGGCGATCGTCCTGCAGATCGCCCGGCGCGACGGGCTGAGCGCGGATCGCACCGCCGAGGCGCTGGCGGTGGTGGGCGTGGCCGTGGCGGATGCCTTCATCGGCTGCTGGTCGGAAAAGTTCCGCCACAACCTGATCCGGCCCGTCACCTATATCCGCCGCCACATCGATCCGAAGTGGGAGCCGCTCTTGATCACGCCGCCCTTCCCGGAATACCCGTCGGGGCATTCGGTGCAGTCGGGGGCGGCCGAAGTGGCGCTGACGCGGCTGTTCGGCGAGGGGTTCGCCTTCGACGATGCCACGCATGAAGATGACGGCCTGCCGGTGCGCCACTTCGGCAGCTTCCGCGAGGCGGCGGAAGAGGCGGCGGTGTCGCGGCTGTTCGGCGGCATCCATTTCCCCTTCGGCAACCGGGGCGGGCTGGTGCAGGGCCGCTGCATCGGCGATTGGGCGGCCCGGCTGAAGACCCGGTCATGAAGGCGCTGGCGGCCCTTCTGATGCTGCCTTCGGCGGCGCTGGCCGAACCGGGGGTGCCGGTCTATGTGCCGGAAGACGTTGGCATTTCCACCGCCTATGCGGGCGAGTATTACTACATGGTCGGCGGCGGCGTGGCGGCTTTCGATTGCTCGGGCGACCGCTTTCCCGATCTGGTCTTTGCCGGCGGCGAGGGGCCGGTGGGGGTCTATGTCAACCGCAGCGAAGTGGGCGGGGCCTTGGCGTTTGACAAGGTGCAGAGCGGGGCCGAGATCGACCGGGTGCAGGGGGTCTGGCCCATCGACATCGACAGCGACGGGGGGCTGGACCTGGTGCTGCTGCGGCTGGGCGAGGACGTGGTGCTGCGGGGCCTGGGCGACTGTCGCTTTGAACGCGCGAACGAGGCCTGGGGGTTTCAGGGCGGCGCCGAGTGGTCCACCGCGCTGGCCGCGATCTGGGAACGCGGGCAGGGCTGGCCGACGCTGGCGGTGGGCGCCTACATCGACCAGACAGCCGAGGCGTTTCCCTGGGGCAGTTGCACCGAGAACCGGCTGTACCGGCCCGCAGGTCAGGGCTTTGCGCCCCCCCTGCCGCTGACCCCCAGCTTCTGCGCGCTGTCGATGCTGTTCACCGACTGGGACCGCTCCGGCACGCCGTCGCTGCGCATTGCCAACGACCGCGAGTATTACAAGGGCGGGCAGGAACAGTTGTGGCACCTGCCCCCCGATGGCTCGCCGCGCCTGTTCACCGAGGCCGAGGGCTGGAAGCGGCTGCGCATCTGGGGGATGGGCATCGCCTCGGCCGACCTCGACTGGGACGGCTACCCGGAATATTTCCTGACCTCGATGGCCGACAACAAGCTGCAGGCGCTGCGCGAGGTGCCTGACGGGGCGGCGCCGGTGCCGGTCTATGACGACATTGCGCTGAAGCGGGGGGTGACGGCGCACCGGCCCTATGCCGGCGGCGACATCCGCCCCTCGACCGCCTGGCATGCCGAATTCGGCGATGTGAACAACGATGGCCGGCTGGACCTGTTCGTGGTCAAGGGCAACGTGGCCAAGATGCCGGATTTCGCCGAGGATGACCCCAACAACCTGCTGTTGCAGGGCGCGGACGGGGTGTTCGTGGAAGCCGGCGACCGGGCCGGGGTGGCGTCGATGGGGGTGGGTCGCGGCGGGGCGGTGGTGGACCTGAACCTGGACGGCGCGCTGGACCTGGTGGCGACGCGCCGCTGGGAGGTGCCCGAGGTCTGGCGGCAGGCGGGCTGCGGCGGCGGGCATTGGGTGCAGGTGGCGCTGCATCTGCCCGGGGCGAACCGCAACGCGCTGGGGGCGGTGCTGGAGATTCGCCACGGCGACGCGGTGGAACGGCGCGAGGTCACCTTGGGCGGCGGCCAGGGCGGCGGCAAGGCGGGGTGGCTGCACATCGGGCTGGGCGACGCCGAGGCGGCAGACCTGCGGGTGATCTGGCCGGATGGCTCGGTGGGCGACTGGCTGCGGCTGGCGGCGGGCGGGTTCTTTGACCTGTCGCCGGGGGCTGCGCCGGTGTCCTGGTCGCCGGGCGGGTCGGCGGCCGATTGTGCGGCGGGTGCGCCGTAAGGATTTCCGGGACCGGAGGCAGGGTGATGGACTGGCAGGGCTATCTTGACCGCGAACAGCCGCGCTTCGTGGCCGAATTGCTGGACTTTGTCCGCATCCCCTCGGTCTCGGCCAAGCCCGAGAACATCGGCGACGTGCGCCGCGCGGCCGATTGGGTCGCGGCGCGGCTGACCGCCGCCGGGGCGGAGCATGCCGAGGTGCTGCCGACCGCCGGGCATCCGGTGGTCTGTGCCGACTGGCTGCATGCCGGGGCCGACAGGCCGACGATCCTGATCTACGGCCATTTCGACGTGCAGCCGGCCGAGCCGTTCGATCTGTGGTCCTCGCCGCCGTTCGAGCCGCAGGTGCGCGACGGGCGGGTCTGGGGCCGGGGGGCCTCGGACGACAAGGGCGGGATGCTGATCCCGATCCTGGCGGTCGAGGCGATGCTGCGCACGGCCGGGCGGCTGCCGGTGAACGTGCGGTTCTTTTTCGAGGGGCAAGAGGAGATCGGCTCGCCCGACCTGCCGCCGTTCGTGTCGGCCAACACCGACCGACTGAAGGCCGACATGATCTTTTCCGCCGACGGGCTGCAGTGGGCGCCCGACCAGCCGCAGATCGTGGAGGGGCTGAAGGGGCTGGTGTCGCTGGAAATCCGCGTGCAGGGGCCGCGGTCGGACCAGCATTCGGGCCTGCACGGCGGCGGCATCGCCAATCCGGCGATGGCGCTGGCGCAGGTGCTGGCGGGGCTGAAGGCGGCGGACGGGCGGATCACGGTCGCAGGCTTCTACGACGATGTGCTGCCGCTGAGCGAGGCCGACCGCGCGGCGATTGCCCGGGTGCCCTATGACGAGGCCGCCTATCTGGCCGAGACCGGCGCCCCGGCGGCGGTCGGAGAGCCGGGGTATTCCACCCGCGAGCGGCTGTGGGCGCGGCCGACGCTTGAGGTGAACGGGCTGACCTCGGGCTGGCAGGGGGCGGGCACCAAGACCGTGCTGCCGGCCGAGGCGCGGGCCAAGATCACCTGCCGGCTGGTGGCCGCGCAGACGCCCGAACGGGTGTTCGACGCGATCCGCGCGCATGTGCTGGCGCATCTGCCGCCCGGTGTCACGGCCGAGGTGGTACAGAACCCCGGGCGGGCCGACCCGTTCCTGCTGCCCGCGGGCCACAACGCCACCGCGGCGGCGGCCGAGGTTCTGGCGCAGGTCTATGGCCGCGCGCCGTATCGCACCCGGCTGGGCGGGTCGATCCCGGTAATGACGACGCTGCTGGAACACCTTGGCGTGCATGCCGTGATGTTCGGCTTCAGCCACGACGACGAGAACCTGCACGCCCCCGACGAATTCTTTCGGCTGGATGCCTTCCGGCTGGGCCAGACCGCCTATGGCCGGCTGCTGGAGAGGCTGGGCGCCTGAGCCTCGGCCACCAGATGGCCATCGCCGCAATCGACCAGCCGCACCCTTGCGGGGCCGCTGCCGGCGGGGTGGACGGGGCTGGGCACTTCGCTGGCCAGCCGGGGGCGCGGGGGCGGCACATGCAGCGGGTCGGGCACCGGGACGGCGGCGATCAGGCGCTGGGTATAGGGGTGGCGCGGGTTGCCGAAGACCTGCGCGCGGGTGCCCATCTCGACGATCTGGCCCAGATACATGACGCCCACCCGGTCCGAGATGTTCTCGACCACCGCCATGTCGTGGCTGATGAACAGGAAGGCGACGCCGAATTCCTGTTGCAAGGCGCGCAGCAGGTCCAGCACGCGGGCCTGCACGCTGACATCCAGCGCGCTGACGCTTTCGTCGGCGATGATCAGGTCGGGTTGCAGGGCCAGGGCGCGGGCGATGCAGATGCGTTGGCGCTGGCCGCCGGAGAATTCGTGCGGGTAGCGGTCGGCCTGATCGGCCGACAGGCCGACGCGGGCCATCAGGTCCTGCGCGCGGGCGCGGCGTTCGGGCGCGCTGCCAAGGCCGTGGATCAGCAAGGGTTCCGAGATGAGATCGCCCACACGGCAACGCGGGTCAAGCGCGGCCATCGGGTCCTGGAACACCATCTGGACGCGGCGGCACAGCGCCTTGCGCCCCGCGGCGTCAAGGCTGTCGGTGGGCTGGCCGGCGATCTCGATCCCGCCGGCATGGGGGACAAGGCCGACCAGCGCCTTGGCGATGGTGGACTTGCCGCAGCCGGATTCGCCGACCAGGGCGAAGGTCTCGCCGCGGCGGATGTCGAAGCTGACGTGTTCGACGGCGTGGACGTTGTGGGTGACCTGCCCCAACAGGCCGCCGCGGATGGGGAAGCGGACGACGACATCGGACAGCCGCGCCACCGGGGCGGCGGTGACGGGGGGGCGGTGCGCCCCCTGCCCCATGCGCGGCACGGCGGCCAGAAGGTCGCGGGTATAGTCGGCCTGGGGTCGGGCAAAGAGGTCGGGCGTGGTCGCCTCTTCCACCCGGGCCCCGTGGCGCATGACGATCACGCGGTCGGCCATTTCGGCCACCACGCCCATGTCATGGGTGATCAGGATGATGGCGGTGCCCATCTCGCGCTGCAGATCGCGCAGAAGGTCCAGCACCTCGCGCTGGACGGTCACATCCAGCGCGGTGGTGGGTTCATCGGCGATCAGCACCTCGGGGCGGAGCGCGAGCGCCATGGCGATCATCACCCGCTGGCGCATGCCGCCCGACAGTTCGTGCGGGTATTGCGTCAGGCGGCGGTCGGGTTGTGACAGGCGGACGGCCCTCAGCGCGTCCAGCGCGCGGGTGCGGGCTTCGCTGCGGCTGACGGGGGTGTGCGCGCGGATCGCCTCGACCAACTGGGTGCCCACGGTCATCACCGGGTTCAGGCTGGTCATCGGCTCCTGGAAGATCATCGCGATGCGGTCGCCGCGGATGGCGCGCAGGCGGGATTCTGGCAGCGCGGTCAGCTCGGTGTCGCCCAACGCGACCCTGCCAGCGGTGACGGAGACGTTGGGCGGCAAGAGGCCCAGGATCGCCAGCGAGGTGATCGACTTGCCCGAGCCGCTTTCGCCGGCGATGGCAAGGGTTTCGCCCCGGTTCAGGGTGAAGGACAGGTCCTGCACCAGAGGCCGCAGCCGGCCTTCGCTGCGGACCGAAACGGTCAGTCCCTCGACGGTCAGGACCGGGGCCGTGACGGCCCCGGCAGCAGGTTTCAGGGCCGAAGCCAGCGTCATTCCAGCACGCTGCGCGGGACATAGAAGCTGACCACCCAGTTCGGCATGTCGACGATCTCCGAGATGCGCAGGTCGCCGCAGGTGGAAACCAGCATGTAGGCGTCGACCGCCGACATGCCGTGGCGGGCGCAAAGGAGGTCGACCATCGCCGCCACCGCATCACGGGCGCCGGTCATCAGGTCGGGGCCGATGCCGGTGGTGGCCTCATAGCCCATGGCGTCGATGTGCCGGGTCACCGGGCCGGGGGTGGTGAAGCGCGGGGTCTTCAGGTTCGCGCCCTTTACCAGGTCCAGCGTCAGCACCACGTCCATCGGCGATTCGATGGCGGTGCCGCAGACCTCTCCGTCGCCCTGCGCGGCGTGGGTGTCGCCCACGCTGAACAGGCCGCCCGCCACCTCGACCGGCAGGTAAAGGGTGGTGCCGGCCGACAGGTCGCGGATGTCGAGGTTGCCGCCGACCCGCCGGGGCGGGACGACCGAGTGCAGGCCGGGGTCGGCCGGGGCGCAGCCGATGGTACCGGCGAAGGGTTTCAGCGGCACCCGTCCCATGCTGCCCCAAAGCGCAGGTTCCATCGTCCGGGGGTCGAACTTCCAGACGTGCAGCGCGGGGTCGGGGAACTGGTCGGCCAGAAGGCCGAAGCCGGGGATGTTCGCCGTCCAGCCGAAGCCCGCGCCGTCAAAGGCCTGCGGCGCGAAGCTTTCGATGGTGACCTTGAGCGCGTCGCCGGGGGCCGCGCCTTCGACGAAGATCGGCCCGGAAACCGGGTTGATGCGGCCGAAATCCAGTGCGGTCACGTCGGCGACGGTGGACGACGGGCCAAGCTGGCCCGCCGAGGAATCATGGCAGTGGAACAGGATCGTCGATCCGGGTTCGGCGCGCAGCGCCGGGGCATTGGCATTGTCCCAGCCGAAATGGTGCTGCGCGCCGTGGATGGTGTAGTTGCAGGCCTTGCACATTTATTCTTTCACCCAGACGTAGTCATAGTTGACCGGGATCGACACCGGATCGACATACAGCGCATCCTCGCCGCCCATCCGGGGCGACTTCATGGTGTAGCGTTCCTCGTTGAAGACCGGCACCCAGGGCGCGTCTTCCATCACGCCCATGTAGACGTCGGACCACATCTTCATGCGGTCTGCCGCCAATGCCGGGTCATAGGTGCTGTCGGCCTCGACCGCCTTGGCGTCCAGCCCTTCGTTGCAGTACTTCGACCAGTTCCAGCCGCCCTCGCCCGCCCCGGCGCAGCCGAGGATCGGGCCGTAGAAGTTGGACGGATCGGGGAAGTCGGCGATCCAGGCCATGCCGCCCGACCAGATCATCGGCGCGGTGCCGGCACCGCCGGCCTCGATCACGTTGGCCTGCGCGAGGCTTTGGATGCTGGCGGTGATGCCGATGGCGGCCAGGTCCTGCTGGATCGCCTGGGCGATGCGCGGGTTGGGGTCGGTGTTCATCACGTAAAGCTCGGTCTCGAAGCCATCGGCAAGGCCGGCGTCGGCGAGCAGTTTCTTGGCGCCGTCCACGTCATAGGCGTAACCGGCGTAGCCTTCGGTATAGCCGGGCATCGAGGGCGGCAGCGGCTGGGTCGCCGGCACCGCGCGGCCGTTGATGATCTGGACGATGCGGTCCTTGTTGATGGCCATGTTCACGGCGCGTCGCACCTCGACCTTGTCGAAGGGCGGGGTGGTCACGTTGAGGGTGATGTAGCCGGTGTGAAGCTGGCCCCCGACCACCACGCGCTCGGCCTGGGCCGGGTCGCCCATGACTTCGGTGAACTTGGCGGGGGGGATGCCGTCGCCGGGCACGTCGACCTCGCCGTTCTGCAGGCGCAAGAGGGCGACGACGGGTTCCTGGCCGACCTCGAAGATGATCTGGTCCAGATAGGGCACGCCGGCGCGCCAGTAGTCGGCGTTCTTGGCGAAGACCAGCCGCTGGCCCAGCGTCCATTCGGCCAGCTTGTAAGCGCCGGTTCCGACCGGCGTCTTGCCGAAGTCGGCGCCGGACTCATCCACCGCTTCCTTGGGCACCACGCTGGCGAAGTTCAGCGCCATGACGTGCAGGAAGGTGGCGTCGGGGCGGGAGAGCGTGATCTTCACGGTCAGCGGATCGACCACTTCGACGCCCGACAGCCCGCCGTCGCCGGCCGCATCGAACCCGGCGATCGAGCCGAAGAAGCCCGCGCCCGGGGATTGCGTGGCGGGGTTCGTCACGCGGTCGAGCGAGTATTTCACATCCTCCGCCGTCATCTCGCGGCCGTTGTGGAACTTGACCCCGGCGCGCAGCTTGAAGGTGTAGGTCAGGCCGTCGGCCGAGATCTCATAGCTTTCCGCCAGGCCGGGCCGCAGGGTGGTGGTGCCGGGGACATAGTCCATCAGCCCGTCGAACAGCGACTTGATCATCGACCAGTTCTGCCAGTCATAGCCGATGGCAGGGTCAAGCGTGGCCACGTCGTCCTTGTAGGTGATGACGATCGAGCCGCCGGCCTTGGCGTTCGGATCGGGGGTGTAGTCCTGCGCCAGCGCGGGCAGGCCCAGCGCCAGGGTCAGGGCGGTCGAGACGAGCAGTTTCTTCATGTTCTCTCTCCTGTTGGTCACTTCAGCTTGATTCTGGGGTCGATGAAGGGGGCAACCAGGTCGGCCAGCAGGTTGCCCAGCACGATGGCCACGGCGGAAACCAGCGTGACGCCCATGATGATGGGGATGTCGACGCGCTGGATCGCCTGCCAGGCCAGTTGCCCGATGCCGGGCCAGCCGAAGACGGATTCGACGACGACGATGCCGCCCATGAAGATGCCGATGTCGATGCCGATCATGGCGATCACCGGCAGGATGGCGTTGGGCAGCGCGTGGCCCAGCACGACGCGGGCGCGGGTCAGGCCCTTGGCGCGGGCGGTGCGGATGAAGTCGGCGCGCAGGACGTCGATCATCGAGGATCGCATCATGCGGGAATACCAGCCCGAGCCGAGGATGCCGAGCGTCAGCGCCGGCAGCACCAGATGCGCGGGCGTGCCGTAGCCGCCGATGGGGAACCAGCCCAGCTTGACCGCGAAGACGTAAAGCAAGAGCAGGCTGACCACGAATTGCGGCGCCGAGACGGTGACGAAGCTGGTCATCATCAGGGTCTGGTCCAGGATCGTGCCCCGCTTCAGCGCCGCGACGATGCCGAAGGTCAGGCCGATCAGCAACTCGGCAGAGATGGCGCCCAGCATCAGCAGAAGCGTGGCCGGCAGGCGCGAGGCGATCAGTTCGGCGACTTGGGTCTTTTGCAGGTAGCTGCGGCCCAGGTCGCCCTGCACGAGGCCGGCAAGGTAATGGCCGTATTGCACGATGAAGGGCCGGTCGAGGCCCAGTTCGCGGCGGATGTTCTCGACCGTCTCGGCGGTGGCGGAGCGGCCGGCGATCTGGCGCACCGGGTCGGCGGGCAGGACGTACAAGAGGAAGAAGGTGATGAAGCTGACGCCCAGAAGGATCAGGGCCGAGACCATGAGGCGGCGCAGAAGGTAGGCGGCCATCAGTCGCGCCCTCTTTGCGTTGGGTCCAGCACGTCGCGCAGGGCGTCTCCGACCAGGTTGAAGGCCAAGGCCAGCAGGATGATCGCGGCGCCGGGGATGAACACCAGCCAGGGCGCCGACTGGAAGTAGGTCTGGTTTTCAAAGATGATGTTGCCCCAGCTGGGCGTGGGCGGCTGCACGCCGACGCCGAGGAAGCTGAGGGTGGCCTCCAGCAGGACGGTGGTGGAAATCCCCAGCGTGCCCCAGACGATGATGGTGGGCACCAGATGCGGCAGGATGTGGCGGAAAAGGATGCGGCCGGTGCCGGCGCCCAGGGTCCGGCAGGCGGCGATGAAGTCGCGGGTGGCCAGCGAGGTGGTCTCGGTATAGATCACCCGCGCCGTCTGCACCCAGTTCACCAGCGCGATCACCATGGCGACGATCCACAGCGAGGGCTGGAAGATCGCGGCCAGGCAGATCGCCAGCAGAAGGGCCGGGAAGGCCATCATCAGGTCGGTGAAGCGCATCAGGGCGGCACCGATCCAGCCGCGGAAATAGCCGGCGGTGATGCCGACCAGGGTGCCGATCAAGAGCGCAAGGCCGTTCGCCACCACGCCGATGATCAGCGAGGTCTGCGCGCCGTAAAGGATGCGGGAGAACAGGTCGCGGCCCAGAAGGTCGGTGCCGAAGAGGAACCGCCCGTCAGGCGGCAGGGGCGCGCCTTCCAGCGTCAGCCCGTCGAACATCTGCTCGTCGGGCGCAAAGGGCGCGATCAGCGGTGCGGCCAGCGCGCCGGCCACGACCAGCACGATCAGCGCAAGGCCGAACAGCGCCATCTTGCGGCGCATCAGCCGGGCCAGCGCGCCGCGCGGGCGCAAGGCGGGGTCAGCCCCGGTCGCGTCGGTCATCGCCGTCCTTTCCACCGTCGCGGCTGGCCACGATGCGGGCGGCGGCGTCCTCAAGGCTGATCCGCCAGGCCATCGCCATCTGGCGCAACTGGGCATAGGCCTCGGTTTCGGACTTGCCGCGGGCGGCCAGCAGGGTGACCGCGCGCACCAGGGTCTGGCGTTCGTCCAGCCGCCGGCGCAGGTCAGAGATTTCGGCCGACAGCGCGTGCTGGGCGTCAAAGGCATCGCGGGCGACCAGCAGCGCGGAATAGGCGCCGTTGTCGCCCACGGGTTTCAGCAACTGGGCATGGGCGCCGGCGCGCAGCGACCATTCGATGCGGCCCGGCGCTTCCGACCCGATCAGGGCGATCATCGGAACGGGGGGCGCGCCGGGGGGCCAGGGGAACATGCCGTCGTGGCCCATGTCGGCGTCGAAGAAGACGTAATCGGCGGCCAGCCCTTCCGGCCCCAGTTCGGGCCAGGCGGTGGCAACCTCAAGCCCGATGGCGGTCAGCTGGCGGCTGAGGGCCTGCACGGTGGGGTGCGGCCGGTGCAGGATCAGCGCCCGCGCGCCGCCAAGATTGGGAATGCGGATCGGGCGCCTGATCATGACACCACCCTCAGCAGGGGCGCCTGCGGCTGGTTGCGGCTACGGGTCAGGTAGGGGTCGCCCGCCATGGGCGCGATCTGGCGCAAGGGGCGGAAGGCGCCGCCTTCGACCCGGGCGATGATCGCGGGCAGCACGGTGTGGTGGGTGTCGCGGTCGACGATTCCGCCGCCGGGGCCGCCCGGCCGCGTGTCCTCGGCCAGCAGGCGGCGCAGCGGCAGGTCTTCGGCCCCCGGCCGCTGCGCCAGCAGCCGCGCCAGTTCGCGCACCGCGGCAAAGGCCGCCGCTTCGTGCGACGAGCCGAAGTTGCCCGGCCCCGGCCAGCCGGCGGTGCCGCGGAAATAGGGGCCGGCGGAGACCAGCCCCTCGGCCGCCTCGCCCAGCGCCGGCAGTTCGCATTCGGTCAGGTTGCACGACAGCACCGGGCAGCGGTCGGGGGCGAACTGCGGGTCGTCCTGCCCCAGCCGGCGGAAGGCGGCGAGGAATTCATAGGACGACGGCCCGATCAGGTTGTTCAGGATGAAATCGGGCCGCGCGAAGCGGATCTCCTCGATCATCCGCCCCACTTCGCGAGAGCCGATGGGAAGGTAGCGCTCGCCCAGCACCTGCCCGCCGGCGGCGGTGATCCGCTCGCGCGCAAGGCGGTTCATCTCCCATCCCCAGATGTAGTTCGAACCGGTCAGCCAGGCCCGCTGGCCATGCGCGGGCATCGCCCAGTCCAAGAGCGGCAAGAGGTGCTGGTTGGGGCAGGCATGGGTGTAGACGACGTGATCCGAGGCCTCGAAGCCCTCGTAGGGCACGGCATACCAGAGCGTTCCGCCGAATTTCTCGACCGTGGGGATCACTTCCTTGCGGCTCCAGGAGGTGACGCAGCCGACCACATGGCGGGCGGCGGTGTCGCGCAGGATCTCCTCGCAGAGCGGGCCGTAGAGATCGACGTTGCCGCCGGGATCGCGCTCGACCGGGACAAAGGTCAATCCCAGCGCGGGGTCGGCGTTGACCATGGCGATGGCCGCCAGCGCACCGGACCGGCAGGCCTCGGAGATCAGGCTATAGCTGCCCGAGCGCGAGTAGAGCAGGCCGAGTTCGATTCTGCGTGTCATCCGCCCCCCGTGCGCATGCGGGCCCGCCAAACCAAAAGGGCCTTGATGCAGACCGGGATGGTCTGCATGCAAGGCCCGAGTGCCATCCGACGATCTGTCGATCTGGGGCATAGACTAGACCCGGCGCGGCGCGGGTCAAGCCTTGGCGTTCGGCGTTCGCCTTATGCGGTCGCAGATGCCCATTTCCTGGGCAAATGCCGGGGCGATCAGGCCCCCAGGGTTTCGGTCGAGGCGAAGAACAGCGCCTGGCTGACGGCCGAGCGGACCTGTTCTTCGGAATAGGGCTTGTTGATCAGGAAGGCCGGTTCGGGGCGCAACCCGGTCAGCAGCCGTTCGGGGAAGGCGGTGATGAAGACCACCGGCACGGTGTCGAAGCGGGCGAGGATCTCGTTCACCGCCTCGACGCCCGAGGAATTGTCGGCCAGCTGGATGTCGGCCAGAATCAGATCGGGCAGGTCGGCGGAGGCCAGTTTCACCGCCTCGCGGTGGGTGCGGGCGATGCCGGTCACGGCGTGGCCCATGCCTTCGATGATGGCGGCCAGTTCCATCGAGATGATCGCCTCGTCCTCGATCACCATCACCCGGCCGCGGACCGAGGTTTCCATCTCGCGCAGCGCAAGGTCGCGCAGGGCGGCGGCCTCGGTCGCGTCGGTGCCGATGATGCGGCCCACCTCGGCGGGGCTGAACTCCTCAACCGTGGACAGCAAAAGCGCCTCACGCGAGAACGGGGTGAGGCGGGCCATGTGGCCCTGCGCGCGGGCCGAAAGTGCGGTGTCGGCATCGCCCACCGGCGCGCCGGCGCTGGCCCAGACCCGGTGGAAGACCGCGAACAGCGCCACCTTCGCCTCGGCCGGCGTGGGGATCAGCGAGGGCTCGGCGAGGATGGCTTCCAGCGTGGCGACGGCGAAGTTGTCGCCACCCGACTGGCTGCCGGTCAAGGCGCGGGCGTAGCGGCGAAGATAGGGCAGATGGCGCGCCACGGCGGACGAGGTGTCGGCGATTTCGGCGGTTCCCATTCACGTCTCCCCGAACCAGGATTCTTGGGAACCAAACGCCGATCTGCGCGTTTGGTTCCCAAAGACAGGCAGGAATTCGGGCCATGGCAGCAGAAAAGACGCAAGCAACGGCCGGAAAGGCGGCGATCCGCAACCAGATCGAGGAAAATCTGAAGCGTGTCTATGAGACCGTGCTGCAGGAGCCGGTGCCGGGCCGCTTTGCCGAACTGCTGGCGCAGCTTCGTGCGCAAGAGCAGGAGGCGGGCAGGTGACCGCCCGCACGGCCCCCGCCCGGACCGCCGATCCGCGCGACCAGTTGGCAGGACACCTGCCCAAGCTGCGCGCCTTCGCGATCAGCCTGTGCCGCAACGTGGCGCAGGCCGACGACCTGGTGCAGGAGACCATTCTCAAGGCCTGGGGCAACATCGACAAGTTCGACCCGGCAACCAACCTTGAGGCCTGGCTGTTCACCATCCTGCGCAACACCTATTATTCGACCCTGCGCAAGACCCGGCGCGAGGTGCCTGACATCGACGGCGCCCACGCGGCCCAGCAGTCCGAAAAGCCCGCGCATGATGGCGTGCTGGCCTTTGCCGAGTTCCAGCGTGCCTTTGACCAGCTGTCGCCCGAGCATCGCGAGGTGCTGATCCTGGTCGGCGCCTCGGGCTATTCCTGCGATGAGGCGGCGGGGATGATGGGCGTGGCGGTGGGCACGGTGAAAAGCCGCGCCAGCCGGGCCCGCAAGCGGCTGGCCGAACTGATGCATCTGGACGAGAACGAGCCGCTGTTCGCCGGCACCGATGGCGCCACCCATGCCGTCATCAGCCGGTCTGTTGTCGCCGCGGCATGACCGGGCAAGCCGGCAAGCAGCGGCCGGGCAGCATTCCGCTGCGGTTGTCTGCCATGCTGGTGCTGGCGCTGCTGCCGCTGGCCGTGCTGGCAATCCTGCAGACCTCTGACATGGCACGCCAGGCTGAAAAGGGTCTGTACACCTCGGCGCTGAGCCAGACGGTCGAGGCGGCGGCGCCCGAGACCCGTGCCATCCGCGATGCCCAGACCGCCGCCGCAACCCTGGCCTCGGCGATTGCACCCTATGTCGACGATCCGGCGGCCTGCCGGCAGATGGTCGAAGGTCTGGCGCGGCAGATGCCCGATGTGTCACTGGTGGCCTATACGCCGATGTCAGGCCGGATGACCTGCGCGTCGGGCGGGCACAGCTACGATTTCGCCGGCAGCCCGCTGTTTCAGGACCTGACCTCCGCGGCCGAGCCGCGGATGGTGGTGAACCCGCACGGGCCGGTCAGCGGCACCTCGGTGCTGGGCATCAGCCATCCGGTGCTGGCCAACGACGGCACGCAGATCGGCATCGTGTCTCTGTCGATCCCGCAGCAGGCGCTGGTCCCGGCCAAGGTGGCGGCGGATGCCGCGGGCCTGGGCCAGCCCGATGCGTTGATCACCTTCGACGGTCAGGGCAGGGTGCTGACCGCCTCGACCGGTCTGGTCGGCGTTGACGGCGTCCTGCCCGCGTCACGCCCGCTGGGCGGGCTGATCGCGCAGGGCTTCCAGACCTTTGCCGACCTGTCGGCCGACGGCGGGCGGCGGGTCTATGCCGCCGTTCCCATCGCCGGCAACCTGGGCGTTCTGGGCGTCTGGACCGCGCATGACGACGGCGCGCTGTTCCACAACGACCTGGTGCCCTATCTCTATCCGCTGCTGATGTGCCTGGCCGGGCTGACCGTTGCCACCCTGGGCGTCGAGCGGCTGGTGACGCGCCACATCCGCAGCCTGGCGCGGTCGATGCGGGCCTATGCCCGCGGCAGCCGGGCGATGCCCGCGGTGGCACTGGACCACCCGCCGGCAGAGATTGCCGCCCTGGCCGACACCTATCGGCGGATGACCGACACCCTTCGCCAGGATGAGGCGGAACTGGAGAACCTGCTGCGGCAAAAGCAGGACCTCTTGCGCGAGGTGCACCACCGCACCGGCAACAGCCTGCAGCTGATCGCCTCGATCCTGCGCCTGCACCTGCGCGAGGACCCCGACGAAGGCGTGCGCCGGGTGCTCGAGGGGGTGCTGGAGCGCGTGCTGGGCCTGTCGACGGTGCATCTGGGCCTTTACCGGCTGGCCGGACAGTCCGACATCGCCATGGATGCGCTGATCGGCGAGGTGGTCGGCAAGGTGCGCCCGATCCTGGAACGGCCGGGCCGTGTGGGCCGGATCAAGACCGACCTGCACCCGCTGACGTTGCCGTCGCAACAGGCGGTGCCGCTGGCGCTGTTGCTGGCCGAAGTGCTGTCGCTGTTTCAGGGCAGCCTGGCCGAGGACGAAGCGCCGGTGATCCATGTCGGCCTGGACAGCCCCGAGCCGCTGACGGCCCGGCTGACGCTGTGCGGACCCGCCGGGGCGCATGGGGCCCTGTCGGGCCAGGCAGAAGGCGGGCCTGCGATCATTGCGGCGCGGCTGATCCGCAGCTTCGTGCAGCAACTGGACGGCGACCTGCAGGTCAGCCGCGGCCCGGCGGTCACGCAAGCTGTGCTGACCTTCGCCATTCGCCATGTCGAGCAAGCGACCGAGCGCGGCGCCGAGGAAGGGGCACCGCGCGGGCCGGGCTGACGACCGGATCGAAGACTGGGCAAGACGAAACCGGCACCCGCGGGTTGCGGATGCCGGTTCGGTCGGGCGCCAAAGGCGCAAGGCCTCAGCCTTGCCGGCGGGTGTCTTCGATCAGGGCCGAAAGTTCGCCCCGCAGTCGCGCCAGCGCCTGTCCGCGTGCGCCGGTCGCCGCGGCGATGGCCGCGTCATAGGCGTCGAAGACATGCTCTTCGCCGCTGCGGATCTGGCCCAGCGTGTCGGCGTCGATCTCGTCGAAGAACGACCGCAGGCTGACCACGGTGCGATTCACCGTTGCCATCAGGCTTTCGCCGCCGGCGGCATCAGGTCCGTGGCCGATCAGCTCGGCCACGGCGGCGGCCTGGCCGCGGTGCAGCGCCACGAAGCGTTCGACCACCGGACGAAAGCCGGGTTCGGCCTTGTCCAGCATGGTTTCAAACCCCGCGCCGATGTCGACGATGCGGGTGTGCAGGGTGCCCAGAGCGTCCAGCTCGGCCTCGCCGGGCGGGAGGGCATCGGTCGGGCGACGGGCAGCGTAGATCGACATGACATGGTCTCCTTTCATCGGGAAGGACCGCGTGTCGCGGCCCTGCACTGGCAACGCCGACATCGCCCGGGCGTTCCCTGGAACGGCGACAAGAAAGTTTCCGTCGCCGGTCCGGAACCGAAAGGGCCAGGGCCGCGTTGACTTTTCACATCGCACCAGCGCGCCAGCCCGGCGCCCCACAGCAAGGAGAGATCGTCATGCTTGGATGGGCCCTGACCTTCCTGATCGTCGCCCTGATCGCCGCCGCGCTTGGGTTCGGCGGCATCGCCGGCACCTCGGCCGGCATCGCCAAGATCCTGTTCTTCGTCTTCATCGCCCTGTTCGTGATCTCGCTGATCATGCGCGCGATGCGCGGTCGCCCGCCGATCTGATCCCGGCTGCAGGCCGCGGCGTTGTCCCTCGCCGGCCCCGTTCGTTCCCTCGGGGCCGTTCTGGCCGCAGGCTCTTGCCTGCGGCCTTTTTCCATGTCTGCCGGGCCAGGTCACCGCCCGGCCGCCGTGGCGATGTCCGCAGGCTTAACATGTGAATTAGATTCATGTATGGCTTCGGCAGGGCTTGCCGAAGCGCAAGCCGCACGCCCGGGCCGGGCCGGCCCTTTCCGGACATCAAGAGGGGGTAGGAGTGCCAGAAAGAGCCCGTGCGCGCGAGGCGTTGGGCGCGGCTCATGGCCTGACGGCGGTGGTCCTGCGGGCGCTGGCGGGAATCGTTCTGATACAGCGCTCTGCCGCGTTCCAGATCGCGCTTGGCGCGGCGGCCCTGGCGCTGGCCACCGGCCTGCGGCTTGGGCTTGACGGTGTCCTGCCACCCGGCTTTCCCTTTCTAACCTATTTTCCCGCGGTGCTGATTGCCCTGCTGTTTGCCGGCGTATGGACCGGCATCGTGGTTTCGGTGATCGGCGGGCTGGTCGCCTGGTATCTGTTCATCCCGCCCTCCGGCGCCTTCGACACCGGGTCCGGCGCGCTGCTGGCGGTGAGCTTCTACGCCCTGATCACCGGCACCGAAGTGCTGTTCGTCGCCGCCATCCAGGCGGCCCTGCACGTGCTGTCGGACGAGCACCAGCGCTCGGCCGACCTGGCGCGGTCGCGCGAACTGATGTTTTCCGAACTGCAGCATCGGGTGTCGAACAACCTGGCCACGGTGGCCGCGCTGTTGCGGATGCAGGCGGGCCGGTCCAGCGACGACGAGGTGCGCGCCGCGCTGACCGCGGCGCAGCAGCGGATCAACACCGTGGCGCGGCTGCAGCGCCGGCTGCACGCGCCCGATCAGCAAGAAGTGGACGTGCCCGATTTCCTGAAGGCCCTGGCCGAGGACACGGTGGATGCCGCGCAGACCGGCCGCAAGGTCGGCGTTTCCTTGCGGACCGAACCGCTGATGCTGGCGCAGGACCACGCCATCCCGCTGGGCCTGATCGCCAGTGAACTGCTGATGAACGCCATCGAGCATGGCGAGCGCAGCGGCACGGCGCCGGAGGTGCTGATCCGCCTGACCGCGCGCAAGCAGGACGATGGCGATGCGACAAAGGTCACGCTGGATCTGCTGGACAACGGACCCGGCCTGCCCGAGGGGTTCAGTCTGGCCGGGTCGAAAAGCCTGGGCCTGTCGATCGCGCGCGAGTTCGCCCGGCAACTGGGCGGCGAGCTGACCCTGTCGGACGGCCCCGAGGGCGGCACGCTGTCCCGGCTGAGCTTTCTGGCCTGAGCCGAGGCGCGGCCAAGGGTCGCCGCGATCAGTCGGCCAGGGTCAGCGAGACGCGGCGGTTCATCCGGCCCTTCTTCTCGATCTTGTCGATCTCGACCCGGCCGATTTCGGCGGTGCGGGCGACGTGGGTGCCGCCGCAAGGTTGCAGGTCCACCTGATCCTCGCCTGCGCCGATGCGGATCAGGCGGACGCGGCCCTGGCCCACGGGCGGCATCACCGACAGGGTCTTGACCAGGCCCGGGTTGGCGGCAAGCTCGGCATCGGTGATCCAGCTTTCGGTCACCTTGAGGTCGCGCTCGATCAGCGCGTTCAGCGCGGCCTCCAGCGCCGGCACGTCATCGGGCGGCTCGGGCATGTCGAAATCCAGCCGGCCACGGTCGGCGCCGACCTGGCCACCGGTCACCGGCAAGGGGATCACCACCGACAGGAGGTGCAGCGCGGTATGCACCCGCATGTGGCGGTAGCGCCGGGTCCAGTCCAGCCGCTGGCGGACCTCGGCGCCCACCGGGGGCAGCGGCAGCGGCTCGGCCGGGACAAGGGCCACGCCGCCCTCGGCCTTGACCGTGGTGGCGATGGCCAGGCGGCCGCCGTCCCAGACCAGCCAGCCGCTGTCACCGGGCTGGCCGCCGCCGGTGGGGTAGAACAGGCTGCGGTCCAGCACGATGCCGCCTTCCGGCGTGTGGCCGGTGACACGGGCGGGCGCTTCCTGAAGGTAGGGGTCGGCGCGGTAAAGCAGGTCGGTCATGTCGGGTCGGCAGCGCGCTTGCGCCCTCCTTTCGGGTTGGTCTCGGGGTCGGCGACCACCTCAGGCGCAGAGGACCGCGGCCCGGACAGGGCGGCAACGATCTCTTCGGCATTGCGGATGGTGATTTCCGATTGCGCGAAGGGGATCTCGATGCCTTCTTCCTGAAAGCGTCGCACGATCTGGTGGTTGATGTCGCTTTTCACCTGCAGCGAAAAGTTGACGTCGCGCAGGATGACGCGAATCTCGAACATCATCGCATCGGCACCGAACCCCTGCAGAACGATGATCGGCGGCGGGTTCAGCACCACCAGCGGCTGCGCCTCGGCGATTTCGCGCAGCACCGCCTCGACCTTGCGGGTGTCTGACCCGAAGGCCACGCCGACCGGCACGATCAGCCGACCCGCAAGGCCGAAGCGCGTCCAGTTCTTCACTTGCTGGCTGACCAGATCGGCGTTCGGCACCACCACCATGGTGCGGTCGAAGGTCTGCACCCGGGTCGAGCGTACCGAGATCGACTTGACGATGCCCTGCACGCCGCCGACCTCGATCCAGTCGCCCTCGCTGACCGGCCGCTCGATCAGCAGGATGATGCCGGCAACGAAGTTCGACACGATGTTCTGCAGGCCGAAACCGATGCCGACCGACAGCGCGCCGGCGACGATGGCCAGGCCGCTGAGGTCGATCCCGGTGGCGTTGATCGCGGCCAGCGCGGCCAGGAAGATGCCGACATAGCCGGTGCCCGACACCAGCGCGGTGCGGCCGCCCAGGTCCATCCGGGTCCGCGGCAGGATCGAGGTGCGCAAGGCCCCCTGGAACGCCCGCGTCAGCATGTAGCCGATGGCGAAGATCACCGCGAACAGCAGGAAATCGGTCGGCGAGATGCGGGTCTCGCCCATCTGGAAGCCTTCGCGGAAGCGGGTCCACATCTCGGTCATGTCGGCCAGGCGCGCGCCCCAGATCAGCGCGAAGACCGGCACCGCCAACAGCGTCAGGCCAAAGCCGATCAGCACCGGCACCAGGCCCTCGCGGTCGGCTGCATCGTCCCCGGGCGAGACCATGGCCCAGAGATCGGCAAGCAGGCGTTGCACCACCAGGACCAGGGTGATCAGCGCCAGCGTCACGATGGCCGGGAAGATCAGCGCCCGGCCGGCGGCGACATAGCCGAAGGTGGCAAGCGCCGGGGCCACAAGGCCGATTGCGCCCACGGCGCGGGCCAGGATCGACAACAGCGTCAGCACATAGCTTTGCGTGCCCGCCTCGCGGGCAAGCCGCAGGATGCGGCCCATGCGGATCAGCACCAGCCCGCCGGCGACCAGGATCGGGAAGGTGGCAACCGCGGTGACCGCGTCGGAATAGGCCTGCTCATCCATCGCGATGCCGCGCAGGGCATCGACGGCGACGACCAGCCCCATCATCCGGGCCAGGAACCGGCCCTCGGTGCGGCGCTCGGGCGGCAGCGGCAGCACGGCGTCTTCGCCCTGGGTGCGCGGGAAGGCGCGACCGCCCAGCCAGACCGCGACGAACAGCGTGAAGCCCAGGTAGGGCAGCGCCAGCGCGATCCGCTTCGTCACCTCGCCCAGAAGGCCGCTGTAGACCAGCGCCGTCGTCAGCGCCACCATGCCGGCGGTTGGAACCACCACCTGCCCCAGCGAAGCCAGCAGCGACAGGACCCGCCGCCGCGCCTCGGAACCGCCGGCCTGCACCCGGTCGACAAACCGCTCGATCCAGCCTCGGGCATAGATGGTAAGGCCGGCCCAGATCGCGATCAGCATCAGGATCAAGGGCAGGTTGTTCAGGAATTCGCTGCGGGCAGACTTGTCCAGCCAGCCGTCGCGCGCCTCTTCCCAGGTGCGCAACAGCGTGTCCGAAATGCCGATGGCAGCCTCGGGCCAGTTCGCCGGGTTCACCGGCGCGGGCCACAGTTGCAGCAGCTCATCGGCCTGGCGTTCGCGCTGGATGCGGTCGATCTCGCGGATCAGGCCGTCGGCGCGGCGGTAGGCCTCTTCGGCGGCGATGCCGGGCGATTGCAGCTTGACCAGCAGGTCGGCCAGTTCCGTCCGCCGTGCGGCGATTTCCGGGGCCTCGGTGGCGCCCTCTTCCGGCGGCGAACCCAGCGCGGCGATCTGTTCCTTGACCGTGGCGATGCGGGCCGAATTGGCGTTCTGCGCCGTCAGCAGCGCCGCGCGCCACTTTGCCAGCTGGCCGCGCAATTCGTCCAGCCGTTCGTCGCCGATGTTGCGGTTCTCGATCTCGCCTTCGGCGCGGGTGGCGGTCTTTTCCCAGTCGCCGTAGTCCACCGCCTCGGCGGCCGCGCCGGTGTCTTGCGCCAGCGCCGGGGCAACCGGTGCCAGCGCCAGCAGCAGCGCAAGGACCAGCGCCAGGACGGCGCGCAAGGGCGCGATGAGGTCAGACGTCTTCATAGACCGAAGGCAGTGCGCGGGCGCCGCGGGCCAGCCAGTCCGGCACCGGCAGACCCTTTTCGCGCAGGAAGACCGGGTTGTAGATCTTGGACTGATAGCGGCTGCCATAGTCGCACAGGATGGTGACGATGGTGTGCCCCGGCCCCATTTCGCGCGCCATGCGGATGGCGCCGGCAATGTTGATCCCGGTCGAGCCGCCCATGCACAGGCCCTCGTCGGTGAGCAGATCGAAGATCACCGGCAGCGCCTCGGCATCGGGGATGCGCCAGCTGAAATCCGGGCGCAGGCCTTCAAGGTTCGCCGTGATGCGGCCCTGGCCGATGCCCTCGGTGATGGAACTGCCGGGCGCGTCCAGGTGTCCGGTGGTATAGAACGCATGCAGCGCCGCCCCTTCCGGGTCGGCCAGGCCGATCTTCACGCCTTTCGGCTGCAGCGCCGCGGCGACACCTGCCAGCGTGCCCCCCGACCCTACCGCGCAGACGAAGCCATCGACGCGGCCTTGCGTCTGCTGCCAGATTTCCGGCCCGGTGGTTTCCAGATGGGACTGGCGGTTGGCCACGTTGTCGAACTGGTTGGCCCAGATCGCGCCCATCGGCTCGGTCCGCGCCAGGGCCTCGGCCAGCCGGCCCGAGTAGCGGACATAGTTGTTGGGGTTGCGGTAGGGCGCCGCCGGCACCTGCACCAGTTCGGCCCCCGCCAGGCGGATCATGTCCTTCTTTTCCTGGCTCTGGGTTTCGGGGATCACGATGACGGTGCGGAACCCCATGCTGGCGCCCACCAGCGCCAGCCCGATGCCGGTATTGCCCGCGGTCCCCTCGACGATGGTGCCGCCGGGGCGCAACTCGCCCCTGGCGATGGCGTCACGGATGATGAACAGCGCGGCGCGGTCCTTGACCGACTGGCCGGGGTTCATGAACTCGCACTTGCCCAGGATGGTGCAGCCGGTCAGCTCGCTGGCGCGACGCAGCTTCAGAAGCGGCGTGTTGCCAATGGTTTCGGCCAGGTCGCTGTGGATCGGCATGCGTCGTCCCTTCCTTTTGCCAAGGTGTAGGGAAGCCGGCCTGCAAACTCAAGCGGCGGCGGGTTTGCGCGCCCCGAACAACGTCCGCGCACCCGGCACCAGCACCACCGTGGCGATGAAGATCGACGTCAGGCACCACACCGCCGGCGCCTCGTTCGGGTTGCGGGTCAAGAGGTTGGCCGCGACCGGGCCGATCAGGGCGTGGAACAGCGTGAACCGCCAGGCGCCGTAGAACAGCGGCATGACGAAGACCGCCAGCACATAGGCCGGAAAGCCGAAGTTGGTGCCCAGCACCCGGTCGGCGGCCTCGAACAAGTCGCTGTAGGGCACGGTCCAGCCCAGGTGCCAGGTGCCGGTGACGGTGCAGAGCGGCGTGCCGCACAAGGGCCGGCCCAGTTCGCATGCCCCGGTCCAGGGCCAGGGCACCAGTTGCAGCAGCATCAGCCCCGAGGCAATGGTGGCCCAGCGCATCACCCGGCGGCGCAGTTGCGGGCTGGCTTCGGGGCGCAGGAAGGCCAGCAGGAAGGCATTGATGAAGATCGGCTGGATCACGATATGCAGCATCGACAGCGCGGTGGCGGCCTGGTTGGACGGGGTGCCGCATTGGTCGATCACCAGATAGCCCCAGAGCTGCAGCGCCTCCATCGCGGCGAAGAACAGGATGGTCAGCGGGATCGCCGACGCATCGCGCCGCCACCAGCTGACGACCGCTCCGGCCACGCCGAGGGCGACCATTCCGCCCGTGGCCTCGATGCTCCAGCACATGATGCGCGGCCTCCTGCTTGCAGCGCCACCATGGGCCTCGACGCAGCGCGGCGCAATTGCGGCCTCCAGCCGCAGCCGGCGGCAGCGGGTCCCGGCGGGGACCGGAGTGACTTGACTTTGCGCCTGACGGCGCGGGGCCTTTCTCTTCGTCGGCGGCTGCGCGCCTGCTCAGCCGGATGGGGGGCTAGCCCCCCAAACCCCCCAGGGTATTTCGGCCAAGATGAAGACCATGCCGCTTCATCCCGGCAAGAAATACCCCCGCCGGAGGCATCCGGCGCGGCACGTCAGGTCGAGGTCAGCGCCACAAGCCCGTTCGCCACCCCGTCGCGGCGGGTCTCAAGGCCCAGGCCCAATTGCGGAAAGTAGACCCAGCGCCGGCTGTGCGCGCCAGCCTTGCCGGTGAACGTCGCCTCGACCGGAACCGTTTCATAGCTGCAGCCCGACAGCCTGACCGGCTTGCCCGGCAGAAAGCTGAAGACGGCGTCCCAGGAGGTGCGACTGCGGCTGACGATCTCTTTCATGAAGTCGCCGTAGCCCACATCCTTGCGAACCTCCTTCACCTTGCCCGACCAGCCGGTGCTGGCCTGCGGCGCAACGGTCTTGCGGCCATAGGTCCAGGTGAACTCGGGCGGGGCGCTGCCGACGACGGGCAGCTCGCTTTCGCTCAGCACACGCGAGGTCTCGAAGACGCCATTCTCGACCCGCCGGCGGTCGATCCGATCGCCCCGGTTGGTGACATAGTCGATGACGACCATGCCATCGCTTTCGCGGCGGGCCAGGCCGCGGCTGCCGTCCTTCCGGGTGAACAGGATGCCGCGGTCAAGGTCGGGAAGCGCGCAGGATGCGGCCCCGGCGGGGCGGACAAAGGCGGGTGCGGCCAGCGCCGAAAGGCCCAAGCCCAGCGCGGCACGTCGGTTCAGGATCATTCTGGAACGCTCCGGGATCAAACGGTTTTCGACGCGAAACCTATCCAGTTCCAGGCCGCCTGTCAGATGAATTCCGCCGTCATCTGCACGCCCCGCCCCCTTCGAGCGGCGGGGTGGGTGGGTGGGCGCCGCTCGAAGGGGGCCGGCCCCGGAACGGGGCCGATCCTTACCTCGGCGCAAGCCTCAGTCGCGCGCGACCAGCAGCCCGTCGGCCTTGAGGCCGGCATAGCATTCGTCCAGCGACTTGCGCGCCCGGTCGACCAGCACGTCGATCTCGGCCGGGGTGATCACCAGCGGCGGGGCGATGATCATCCGGTCGCCCACGGCCCGCATGATCAGGTCATTGGCAAAGCAGCGCTCGCGGCAACGGTAGCCGACCGCCCCCTCCTCGCCGGCGAACCTCGCCCGGCGCGCCTTGTCCGGCGTCAGCGCGATGGACCCCATCAGCCCCACCAGCTTGGCCTCGCCCACCAGCGGATGCTCGGCCAGCGCGTCCCAGCGCTGCTTGAGGTGGGGGTGCGCCACGTCGCGGACATGCTCGACGATATGCTCGTCCTGCATGATCCGCAGGTTCTCCAGCGCCACCGCACAGGCGACCGGGTGGCCGCTGTAGGTGTAGCCGTGGAAGAACTCGCCCGCGCCGCCCACGACCTCGGCCACCTCGTCGCAGATGATCGAACCGCCGATCGGCTGGTAGCCCGAGCTGAGGCCCTTGGCGATGGTCATGATGTGCGGCTTGATGCCGAAGGTCTGGCTGCCGAACCATTGCCCGGTGCGGCCGAACCCGGTGATCACCTCATCCGCGATCAACAGGATGCCGTATTTGTCGCAGATGCGCTGGATTTCCGGCCAGTAGGTCTTGGGCGGCACGATGACGCCGCCAGCGCCCTGGATCGGCTCGCCGATGAAGGCGGCCACGTTGTCGGGGCCGATCTCCATGATCTTCGCTTCCAGTTCCTGCGCGCGCATCAGGCCGAAGTCGTCCTCGGACATGTCGCCGCCCTCGCCCCACCAGTAAGGCTGGCCGATATGCTCGATTCCCTCGATCATGCCGCCATGGGCGTGGATCGGCTTCATGCCGCCAAGGCTGCCGCCCCCCATGGTCGAACCATGGTAGCCGTTCCAGCGCGCAATGATGGTGCGGCGCCAGGGCTTGCCCTTGACGTCCCAGTAACGGCGGACGAGGCGGATGTTGGTATCGTTGGCCTCGGACCCGGACGAGGCGAAGAAGACGTGGTTCAGATCGCCCGGCGCCAGTCTGGCGATTTCCGCCGCCAGCGCGATGGCGGGCACGTGGGTGGTCTGGAAGAAGGTGTTGTAATAGGGCAGCTCTTGCATCTGCCGCGCCGCGACCTGGGCCAGTTCCTTGCGGCCATAGCCGATGTTCACGCACCACAGGCCCGCCATGCCGTCGATGATCCGGTGGCCCTCGCTGTCGGTCAGCCAGACGCCTTCGCCGCGCAGGATGACGCGGGCGCCCTTGGCGGCCAGGCCCGCCTTGTCGGTGAACGGATGGAAGTGATGCGCAGCGTCCAGCTTCTGCAGCTCGGCCGTCGGCAGATGGTTGGTGATCATGTTCATGGCAGCGCCTCCAGACGGAATCGGCCGGGGCCGGACGCCCCGTTGCCCGCAGCTTATGATCAAATTCCCCCCGCTTCAACAAATTTGATCAAATTTGATCCGCCCACCGCCGCCAGCCTCGGGGGCGCTGCCCCCCGAACCCCCGCCTGGGGCATCCCCGGCCGATGCCGGGATCCCCGCCGGACGCGGAGCGTCGCGTCGATGCCGGGCGGCCGAGCCGGTTGCGCGATTGCGCGCAGAGGCGAGAGGAAAGGCGTGTGGCCGCCCTTTGCGGCCACTCCGCTGGATCACGCCGGCCTTGCGAACACCCGCAGGTGAATGCCGGCGCGGGCGCGGACGGTCAGATGGGCGACTGGAATCGGCTCGCGGCCGGCAATCGGTTCGAAGCGGAAGGCGCGGGCCAGCAGCGCCAGCATCAGCGGACCCTCGACCATGGCGAAGCCGGCGCCGCTGCAGACCCTTGGGCCGGCCGAGAACGGCAGGAAAGCCTCGCGCGATGACAGCCGGCCGGCCTCGGTCTGCCAGCGGTCGGGGTCGAAGCTGTCGGGGTTGGCCCAGAGCCGTTCGTGCCGGTGCAGGTGCCAGGGCGACAGCACGATCTGCGCGCCGGGCGCGACCTTGCGACCGCGGAAATCCTCGGGGCAGCGGTTTTCGCGCACCATCATCGGCACCGGCGGGTAAAGCCGCAGCGCCTCGCGGAACACGTCGCGGGCGCGCCGCAGCCGGGCCACCGCGGCGAAATCGGGCGCCTCGCTCAAGGCGCGGGCCTCTTCGGCCACCTCTTCCTGCACCTCGGGGTGCAGGGCCAGCAGATACAGCGTCCAGGCCAGGGCCGAGGCGCTGGTCTCGTGCCCGGCCAGGAAGAAGATCGCCACCTGGTCCACCATCTCGGCCGCCGCGAAGCGTTCGCCGGTCAGCGGGTCGGCGGTGGTCATGATCTTGGTCGCCAGGTCGTCCGGCGCCGTTCCCGCCGCGATCTCGGCCGCGCGCGCTTCGGTCAGTTGCGTGATCAGCCCGCGGATCAGCGCGGCCGAGCGTTTCGTCGCCCGCCGGTGCAGCCGCGGCATCCAGGACGGCAGCGGCAGGAAGGCCGCCAGGTTCAGCAAGGGCTGGGTGCGCTGGTAGGCACGGAATTCGTGGAACACCTGCGCAGCGATCTGGTTCTCGATCGGGATCGAGAACAGCGTGCGGAAGATCACGTCGGCGGCGGCATGGCTCATCGCCTCTTCCACCTCGACCTCGCCTTCCGGCATCCGCGCCACCGCGGCCTGCGCTGCGGCCAGCATCGCCGGATAGGTGTCCTTCAGCCGGCCGCCTTCGAACGCCGGGTCGATGATCCGGCGCTGCCGCTTCCATTCCTCGCCGTTGGTGACAAAGACCGACCGGCCCAAGAGCGGCGCCAGCCCTTCGCGGATGCGGTTCGACTTGGGGAAATCGTCGGGCCGTTCGTTCAGCACCCGGGTCACCAGGGCGGGGTCGTTGCACAGGTAGCTGCGGAAGAACGGGGTGCGAAACTCGGCCATCCAGGCGCGGTAGAGCCGTGCCGGCTGGGCCGAGAGAATGTCGCGCCGGAACAGCCGCAGGTAGGCAAGCAGCGAAACCTTGTCCGGCCGCGGCGCGGGTTTGGGCGGCTGCGGGCGGCGGATCGGGCAGTCTTTCATGGCGCAAGGCCCGTATGAGGGTTCACCGCCTTGGTGATGCGGCTGGCCGAGGCTGCACGGCCGCGGAACCGCTCGGCCAAGGTCAGCGGACCGGCGGTGATGCGGAAGTAGTCGAACTCGCCCGGCCGCCCGCGAAGGCCGTCGAAGGCACAGAGATACTGGAAGTGCAGCCGGAAGAAGCGCCAGCGCAGCGCCTTCCAGCGCTGGGGCGACAGGGTTTGGGTGAAGGCGGCGGACACGATCAGCGGCCAGCGCTGGTTCGGCGGGGCGACGCCGGACACCGCGACCGGGTCACACAGCGCAAAGGCGCAGCCGTCGCCGGGGGCGGTGACGTCGACCCAGGTGATCTCTTCCCGGGCGGACAGGTAGCGCAGGTCGGCGCGCAGGCGGTGCGCCCCGGGCAGGAACGACACCATGGGCACGACCTGGCCCAGCGTCAGGAAGGCCAGCGCCGGGCGATGCAACGGCAGGCCGCCGCGGATCAGGTCGGCCAGGATCGAGATGCCGACATGGGCGCCCGAGGAATGGCCGACCACCAGCACCTCGTCGAAGTCCTGCTCCAGCGCGGCGCGGATGGCGGCGCGGAACTCGGCCATGCGGGTTTCCAGGGCCGGCGGATTGGCCCCGCCCGACAGCGCCGAGAAGGCGTAATCGTGCATCAGGTAGTAGGCATAGACCTTGTGATCGACCGAGCGGAACCAGCGCAGCCCGGCCGTGACCACGGCGGCAAAGGCGATCAGGCCCAGCGTCCAATGGGTGAAGGCCGCGACCAGCGCCGCAACCGCCCCGCCGGCCAGCACCGCGGCCAGGAGTTGCAGCGTCAGGAAGGTGATCGGATACAGCGCAGCAATGGTCGGCCCCTTGCGCAGCTTGATCAGCCCGATTAACGCCCCTGACCCGATGTAGGCCCAGGCGGTGCGGACCAGTTGCGTATAGGTCGCGAGGATCGAGTTCGACATGCTGTCGCGCACGATGTCGGACCAGACCAGCACCTCGACATCCGCCTCGACCCGACCACCCTCGATTTGTCCGGTGACGTGCCAGCCGAACGGGCCTTTGGTAGTTTTCGCTGTCTGATCAATGGAATAGCCGCCCAGGCGCGCCTGTTCGGTGCCTTCCTTGCGGTACAGTTCGCGGTAGCGGCGGGGATGAATCGGGTCGTAGCCAGGAATATAGAAGACACGCCGGCGAAACGTCCGGGCCGCGGCTTCGACTGGGGTCGGTTCAAGCAGGTCCTGATCCATTCAACCTGTCCTTGCATCGATGATGCCCGGATTTCGCGCCGCGCCTAGGGGGAATAACAGGGGTGCGACATCATCCCAGCAGGGGGATGCCCAGCGCGTCGAAGCCTTCCAGCAGCCACCAACTGAAATCGGTGAAGGCGCCGGTGACCAGCGCAAGGCCGACCAGCAGCAACAGCCCGCCCATCGCGCGCTCGATCCATTTCATGTGCCGTTTCAGCCGGTTCATCAGGCCCATCGCGCGGCTGATGAACAGCGCTGCCAGCAGGAACGGCAGGCCCAGGCCCAGCGCATAGACCGCCAGCAGCACGGTGCCTCGGGCCAGGCTGCCCTCTTGCGCGGCCAGGCTGAGGATGGTGCCCAGTTGCGGGCCGATGCAGGGCGTCCAGCCGGCGGCGAAGGCCAGACCCAGCACGAAGGCGCCCAGCGCCGAGCCGCCGCGGTCGCCGGCGTCCAGCCGCGCCTCACGGTCAAGGATCGGGATGCGGAACACGCCCAGGAAATGCAGCCCGAAGACAATGACCACCCCGCCGGCGACCCGGGCGAAGACCTGCTGATTCGTCAGGAAGAACGCCCCGAAGGCCGAGGCGGCAAAGCCCAGCAGCAGAAAGACGGTGGAAAGGCCCAGCACGAAGAACAGGGCCGGCAGGATCACCCGGCGACGGGCGGCGCCGGTACCCGTCATCTCGCCCATCGAGATGCCGCCCATGTAGGCCAGGTAGGGCGGCACCACCGGCAGCACGCAGGGGCTGAGGAACGACAGCACGCCGGCCACCAGGGCAACGGCCATGGCAGGCAACAGGCTGGCGTCGAAGAGGTCGATCCCGAACATGCCGCCCTTCCTAGCGTGGCGCCGAGCCGCCGTCACGGGGGCGGGCGTCACTTTGCCGGGATGGCGCTGTCACAATCCGCCGCAAGCGGTTATCACGCCGGCATGTCCGACGTGCCACCCTGGGATGCCGAGATCGACTGCGAAGGGCTGTTGTGCCCGCTGCCCGTGTTGCGTGCGCGCAAGCGGCTGATCTTGCTGGCGCCGGGCATGGTGCTGTGCGTGCGGGCGACCGATGCCATGGCGGCGGTGGACCTGCCGCATTTCTGTACCCAGGCGGGGCACGCCTACCTGGGCGCGCAGACCGAGGGCGCCGTCACCCTGCACCTGATCCGGGCGAAAGGATAAGGGGGGCCGCAAAGGCCCCCCCGGTTCGGATCAGCGGCCCAGCGACCACCAGCCCTTTTTTCGCGCCTTCGGCGGGCCGTCATCGTCTGCCGGCTCGGGCTCAGGCTTGGACTTGGGCGCCGGAGCGACGGGCGCAGCCTCTTGCGGATCGGCGCGCAGGCCTTCGGCTGCAAGACTGTCCTCGCCCGGATCGGCCTGCAGGTTCGGCAGGTCCGGCGCCTCGGCCGCCTTGGCGCGCGGTTTGCGGGTGCTGGTGCGCTTTTTCGGCGGCTCTTCGGCCGCTGCGGTGGCAGGATCGGCCACCGGCTCGGCCGTCACCTCGGCCTCGGGTTCCGGGGCCGCGGCCGCGGTCGCCGCCTCTGCAGACGCCTCGGCGGGCGCCTCTGGGGACGCCTCTGCGGGCGCATCGTCCCGTGCCGCGGCAGACTTGCCGCGCGGTTTGCGCGTGCGCTTGGGCTTGGCCGGCGCGTCCTCGGCCGGGGGCGCGGCATCGACGGCAACCGCCTCATCCGAACCGTCGGCCTCGTCCGAGTCGTCCTCGTCAGCCTCGGCGCCTCCGCCCTGCCCGTCGGCCGACTGGCCATCGCGGCCGCCCCGACGACGCCGACGGCGGCGGCGCTTCTTCTTGCCGCCACCCGCCGCATCGCCCGCCGCTTCGGCGCGGCCACTGCCGCGGGTCTCGGTCTCTTCCGCGTCGACATCCTCGTCTTCGTCGACCAGATCATCGACGAGGTCGTCGTCGTCCTCTTCGACCGGCGCGCCCATCAGCCCGGCATGGCCCGACACCACCGGCAGCGGTTCGGGCACGACGCGGGTGGCGGTCTTGAACTTCTCGATGGCGTAGTCCGGGCTGACCAGGGCCGGATCGGCCTCAAGCCGCACCGCCATGCCGTAGCGCGCCTCGATCAGCGCGATGTGCTCGCGCTTCTGGTTGAAGAGATAGTTGATGATGCCGACCGGCGCCTTGAGCAGCACCTCCTTGCTGCGCTTGCGGGTGCCTTCCTCTTCCAGCGCGCGCAGGATGGTCAGCGCCATGCTGTCGTCGCTGCGAATGAGGCCGGTGCCGTGGCAATGCGGACAGGGCTGGGTGGTCGATTCCAGCATGCCGGGGCGCAGCCGCTGCCGGCTCATCTCCATCAGGCCGAAACCGCTGATGCGGCCGACCTGGATGCGGGCGCGGTCGGTCTTCAGCTTGTCCTTCAGGCGCTTTTCGACCGAGAGGTTGTTCTTGCGCTCTTCCATGTCGATGAAGTCGATGACGATCAGGCCGGCCAGGTCGCGCAGGCGCAACTGACGGGCGATCTCTTCGGCAGCCTCGAGGTTGGTCTTGAGCGCGGTTTCCTCGATCGAGCCTTCCTTGGTGGCGCGGCCCGAGTTCACGTCGATGGCGACCAGCGCCTCGGTCACGCCGATGACGATGTAGCCACCGGATTTCAGCTGCACCACCGGGTTGAACATGGCGGCCAGGTAGCTTTCCACCTGGTGGCGGGCGAACAGCGGCATCGGCTCTTCGTAGCGTTTCACCTGCCGGGCGTGGCTGGGCATGATCATCTTCATGAAGTCCTTGGCGGTGCGGTAGCCCGCCTCGCCCTCGACCAGGACTTCGTCGATCTCGCGGCTGTAGAGGTCGCGGATCGTGCGCTTGATCAGGTTGCCTTCCTCATAGATCGTCGCTGGCGCGATCGAGCGCAGCGTCAGGTCGCGGACCTCTTCCCAGAGCCGCATCAGGTATTCGTAGTCGCGCTTGATCTCGGCCTTGGTGCGCTTGGCGCCCGCGGTGCGGATGATCAGGCCCGCGCCTTCGGGCACTTCCATCTCGCCGGCGATTTCCTTCAGCTTCTTGCGGTCCACCGCATTGGTGATCTTGCGGCTGATGCCGCCGCCCCGGGCGGTGTTCGGCATCAACACGCAGTAGCGCCCCGCAAGCGACAGGTAGGTGGTTAGCGCGGCGCCCTTGTTGCCGCGCTCTTCCTTGACGACCTGGACCAGCATGATCTGCCGGACCTTGACCACTTCCTGGATCTTGTAGCGGCGCGAGCGGTTGCGCTTGGGCGCGCTGATTTCTTCGGCCACGTCCTCTTCGGCGATCGACTCGATCTCGTCGTCGGTCTCCGAGGCATGGTCCACGGCCCGGTAGGCCGTTTCGCCGTTGCCGTTGCCGTTGCCGTCACCGTTCGTCTCGGCCGCAGGCGCGGCTTCGACGGCGGGGTCCAGGGCGGCCGGGGTCTCGACAGCCTCGGCCGCCGGCTCTGCGGTTTCCTCATCAAGGTCGACCACGTCCATTCCCGACGGGCCGGATCTCACCGCATCGCCGCGGCTGCCTTCGGCCTTGGGGCGCGGCGCGCGGCGGCGGTGACGGCGGTTGTCTTCCTCTTCCTCGGCTCGGGCAAGCTGGCGTTCCTCTTCCAGCAGCGCCTTCCGGTCGGCCATCGGGATCTGGTAGTAATCCGGGTGGATTTCGGCAAAGGCCAGGAAGCCATGGCGATTGCCGCCATAGTCCACAAAGGCCGCCTGCAGCGAGGGTTCGACCCGCGTCACCTTGGCCAGGTAGATGTTCCCGGCCAGCTGGCGCTTGTTTACCGTCTCAAAGTCGAACTCTTCGACCTTGGAGCCGTCCACCACGACAACGCGGGTCTCTTCCGCGTGGGTGGCGTCGATGAGCATTTTCTTGGGCATGTTGTTCCATCGCGCCCCGCGCGCAAGCGCGCCCCCGGCGGACCGGAGGCGAATTCACGAGAAACGGAGCGGCTTGTCTGGGCGCGGGCGGCGGTCATGCGCGTGCGGCCGCTGCCCGGTGGGCAGACCTCGCCAGTCGCTGCAATGCTCGCGCGCCTCATCGCGGTTCACGTCAAGGGGGCCTTGCGGACCCCCCGCCTTGGTCAGCCTTCCAGGGCACGCAAAGCACCCCTTGGGCAATGTGCACGGCCTTGCGGCCGATCCGGCTCCCCCGTCCGGCGCCGCGGCGCATCTCGGCGCAGCAAGCGATCTTCAGACAAGGGAGAGAATTCCTCGGGCAGGAGATGCCTGCCTTGGCTCAACCCTAGCGGCAAAGCAGGACGAATGACAATGGGCGATTTCCGACCGACGCGACAGCTTCGCCCGGCCCGCCCCTGTCCGTCACGCGATCATTGACTCGAATCGAGTTTGGCGAGGAAATGAAGGGCATTGCTGCAAAGGGGTTCTGACATTGAATTCATATGGTCTTGCGTCCTTGGGGCGGCTTTCCCTTGTTGGATTTCTGGCGGCGGCCTGGCTTGCGCCCGGCACTGCCTTGGCGGCGTCGGTTGCCCTTGAGGAATTCTCGACGCCACTGATCTACGGCTTTGACGACGGACCGGAGTTGCGGGTCCTGGGTGACCGGGTGATTGCGCCGGGAACCGATACCACGACCCCCGGATACCCGACCTCGCCGGGGCCGGTGTTTGCGCTGGGGTCGCTGTCCGTCACCTTCGAGGCTGATTCCGGCGCCTACGCCGCCGAGGGCAACTGGCCGTATTTCCGCACCTATGACAGCCGGACCTTCGACTACGGAACATGGGGCCCGGACCGCAACGGCTATGCCTTTCTGCACGGTGGCACCGGGTATCTAAGGTTCGGGTTTTCCGAACCGGTGACCAAGGTCGGGGCCTTTCTGAACACCAGCGCGCCTTTGGGGCCGCAACATGACATGCTGATCGTCGCGCTGGGGCAGGATGGCGCCGAGCTTGAAATTCTGAACATTACCGCAGACTTGCCGTTTCACCCGGTGCTTGAGCGCGAGGGCGGCTTCCGCGGCATCGCCAGACCGACCGCCGATATCTGGAGCTTCGAGGTCCGCAACCGCTTTGCCGCGGTCGACAATCTGACCGTGGAAGGGCTGGGGCTGGGCGGCCCGATTCCCGCTCCGGTTCCGCTGCCCGCAACGGCGGCCCTGCTGCTGGCGGGACTTGCCGCTCTTGGTCTGCGGCGCCTGCGGTTCAGCTAGCACTGCATCTGCCAAGCGTGGCCCGTCCAGACCGCGGGGCCGGGCTTCTGGACCGGACCCCGCGCATCCGACGTGCCGGCCGTCACACGTAGTCTGACCGCGTCAGACTGTATTTCGCCATCTTCTCGTTCAGCGTCCGCCGCGGCAGGCACAATTCTTCCATCACCGCGACGATGCTGCCCTTGTGGCGGCGCATGGTGTTGTCGATCAGCATTCGCTCGAAGGCCTCGACGTATTCCTTCAGCGGCTTGCCTTCGGTGGTCATCGCCGGACCCGAGGCCTCGTTGTCGGCCATCAGCAGGCTGGCGATCGAGCCAGAGCCGCGGCGGTTCTGCAAGACCGCGCGTTCGGCGATGTTCACCAGTTGCCGCACATTGCCCGGCCAGGGCGCCTGCAACAGCTGGGCCGCCTCTTGCGCGGTGACCTGGGGCGCGTCGCAGCCGTATTCCTCGGCGAACTGCTCGGAAAGGCGGGTGAACAGCTGCAGGATGTCCTCGCCGCGCGTCCGCAGCGGCGGCAGCAGGATGGTCATCGCGCCGAGGCGGTAATAGAGGTCGGGCCGCAGCGTCTGTTCCAGTGTCATGTCGGGCGCGTGCTGGTTGCAGATCGCGATGATCCGGGTTTCCGGCGGCAGGCCCTGGTCGTTGATGAAGGTCAGCAGCCGGGCCTGCAGCGGGTTCGGCAGGGCCTCGATGTCTTCCAGGCACAGCGTGCCGCCGCGCGCCTCTTCCACCAGCGGGATCACCCCGTCCTCGCCCGGCCCGAACAGCTTGGCCGCCAGCTGGTCCTCGGACCAGGCGGCACAGGAAATGGTGACGAACTTCTTCGACCCCCGCGGCCCCACCGCATGCAGGGCGTGCGCGACCAGGGTCTTGCCGGTGCCGGTCTCGCCGTCGATCAGCACATGGCTGTCGGCCTGGCCCAGGTCGAGGATGTCCTCGCGCAGCCGTTCCATCGCCGGAGACGACCCCACCAGCTTCTTCATGATGGTGGTCCCGTCCGACAGCTCCTTACGCAGCGCGCGGTTGTCCAGCGTCATCCGCCGGGCCTGGGTGGCCTTCTTGGCCAGTTCGGTCATCCGGTCGGGGTTGAACGGCTTTTCCAGGAAATCGAAGGCGCCGACCCGCATCGCCTCGACCGCCATGGGCACATCGCCGTGGCCGGTGATCATGATCACCGGCAGGCCGCTGTCCTGGCTCATCAGGCGACGCAGGAAGGTCATCCCGTCCATCCCCGGCATCTTGATGTCGCTGACCACGACGCCTTGAAAATCCGCCCCGATCGCCTTCAGCGCATCCTCGGCGCTGGCATAGGTCTCGGTGTCGAACCCGCTCAGCGCCAGCCATTGGCTGATCGAGGCCCGCATGTCCGCCTCGTCATCGACGATCGCCACTTTCATCGCCCGTACCATGCCCGCCCTACTCCGCTGCTTCTTGTTCCTTGCCGAGGATCGGCAGCTGCACCTCGAAGACGGCGCCGCCGTCCTCGCTGTTGCGGGCCGTCAGCCGCCCGCCCAGATCGCTGACAATGCCCGACGAGATGGCAAGGCCAAGCCCCACCCCCTCGCCCGGCTTCTTGGTGGTGTAAAACGGCTCAAACAGATTGTCCAAATCGGCAATCCCGTGCCCGTTGTCGCGCACCGTCAAGGTCGCGGTCTCGCCTTCCGCCAGCAGCAGGTCGATCTGCGGCGCCTTCACGCCCTTGATCGCATCCAGCGCGTTGCGCAGAAGGTTGATGATCACCTGCTCAAGCCGGATGCGGTCGGCCATCACCATGACCGGCTGCCGCGGCAGGGTGCGGGTGATCTTGACCACGCGGGCCTTCAGCTGCGGCTCCATCATCGACAAGGCCGAAGAGATGCAGGCGCGAAGATCAACCGGTTCAAAGGCTTCGCCGCCCTTCCTGGCATAGGACTTGAGCTGCCGGGTGATCGCGCCCATCCGCTCGATCAGGTCGTCGATGCGCTGGAAGCTGGACAGGGCCTCTTCCGGCCGCTTGCGCTGCAACAACAGCCGCGCCCCGGCGAGATAGGTCTTCATCGCGGCGAGGGGCTGGTTCAACTCGTGGCTCACCGCCGCCGACATCTCGCCCAGGGCGGCCAGCTTGGACGATTGCGCCAGGGTCTGTTCGGCCACCTCAAGGTCCTTCTGCACCTTCTCGCGTTCGGCGATTTCGCGTTGCAGGCGGGCGTTCAGCATCCGCAGTTCCGCCGACTCTCGCTGCAGCGAGGCCGAGCGCGACCAGGCCCGGCGGCTGAGCATGTAGAAGGTCAGCGCCATCAGGATGGCAAAGCCCATGATTTCCAGCGCCAGGATGCCGTTGACCTTTTCGCGCACCGAATCGTAGGCGGTGAAGGTGTAGATGCGCCAGCCGCGGAACGGCACCTTGGTTTCGGTGCGCATCACCGCCTCGCCCCGGACATAGGCGTCGGGCGGCGACTGCGCCCAGTCGGTGGTGGCCTGGAAGGCCCGCGCCAGGGCCGAGGGCGGATCGCGCGCCTGCAAGGCCTCTGCCATCGGCTTGCCGCGCCAGGCCGGCTCGGTGGCCAGGATCACCGTGTTCTCGCTGTCGGTCACCAGCACGGCGTCCTGCAACCCCGACCAGGCGCGTTCGTATTTGACCAGGTCGACCGAGACGACGATCACCCCAAGCGTCTTGCCATCGGCAATGACTGCCCGGGAATAGGAAAAGTCGAAGCCCCCGGTTTCACGCCGGGCGGCGGTGAACAGCGTGCCCTTGGCGCGTTGGGCATCGACGAAATAGGGATCGTTGCGGTGGCTGATGCCCAGCAGGTTGCGGTTGGTCGCCCCCACGACGCGGCCGTCCATGTCCAGCAGCCGGATCGAGGCCACGCCGATCTCGGCCTGCAGGGCGATCAGCTTGGCCGAGGTGGCCGAGAAGTTGCCCTCGCGCAGGGCGGTGATCAGTTCGGGGTCGCGCGCCAGCAGAAGCGGCACCACCGAGGTGCGCTGCAGTTCCGACATCAGGTTGCCGGTGTACAGCGCCAGCCGGACCTCGGCCCGATTGCGGGTGGAATCGACGAAACGGTCGGACAGCCAGCGGTTCGACACCACCACGACGCCCAGCGCCAGCAGGATCAGCGCGGCCACAACCAGCTTGACCCGCCAGGGCAGGCCCGCAGAGGTATCGGCCACAGGAAGATCGCTGTCGGAGGTCATGGCCCGAAGTCTAGGGGCCGCGGCGGTCTGTCTCAAGGCAAGGGCAGTCAGGCCAGCGCCATCCCGCCCATCAGCCCGGCGAACAGCGCCGCCCCGTCGGTCGACCCGTGCAGCGCCTCGGCGGCGCGCTCGGGGTGCGGCATCATCCCCAGCACACGGCGGTTTTCCGACAGGATGCCGGCGATGTCGGCCATGCTGCCGTTGGGGTTCTGGGCATAGGTGAAGGCGATCCGGTCCTGGTCCTGCAGCCGCTTCAGCCCGGCCTCGTCAATGGTGAAATTTCCGTCGTGATGGGCGACGGGGACGCGGATCAGCTGTCCCTTGGCATAGCCTGAGGTGAAGGCGGATGCGGTGCTGGCGACCTTCAGCGTCACCGTCCGGCAGACAAAGCGCAGCGTGGCGTTGCGCATCAGCGCGCCGGGCAGCAGACCCATCTCGGTGATGACCTGGAACCCGTTGCAGATGCCCAGCACATAGCCGCCCCGGTCGGCATGGGCCCGGATCGCAGCACCGACGGGCGATTGCGCGGCGATGGCGCCGCAGCGCAGGTAGTCGCCGTAGGAAAAGCCGCCCGGCACGCCGACCACGTCGACGCCGGCGGGCAGCACGGCGTCCTTGTGCCAGACCCGGGCAACCTGGAAGCCCGCCTGCTCGAAGGCCACCGCCAGGTCGCGGTCGCAGTTCGATCCGGGGAAGGTGATGACGGCGGCTTTCATGGCGGGACTCGTCGCTGCGAAGGGGTGCCTTGGTCCTAGCGCAAAGGTCGCAGGCTTTCCACCCCCGCCAGGTCTTGCGCGCGGGGCCGTGATGAAGAACCCTGCGGTCATGCTGACCGATGCCGCCCTTGCCGATCTGCGCGCTGCCTTCGGGCCACGCCTCTCCGTCGGCCACGCCGTGCGGGACGCCCATGCCCAGAGCGAAAGCCTGGTCAGCGGCCCCCCGCCCGAGGCCGTGGTCTTTCCCGAAACCACCGCCGAAGTGGCCGAACTGGCGCGGCTGTCGGACCGGCACGGATTTGCGCTGGTGGGCTGGGGTGCGGGGACGTCCCTGGAAGGCCACGCGCTGGCGGTTCTCGGCGGGGTGACGGTGGATTTCGCCCGGATGGACCGGGTGCTTGAGGTGCGCCCCGAGGACATGGTCGCCGTGGTGCAGCCCGGCATCACCCGCGAGCGCCTGAACGAGGAGTTGCGGGCCACCGGCCTGTTCTTTCCGGTCGATCCCGGTGCCAACGCCAGCCTGGGCGGCATAGCGGCCACGCGCGCCTCGGGCACGGCGGCGGTGCGCTACGGCACCATGCGCGGCAACGTCCTGGGGCTGGAGGTGGTGCTGGCGGGCGGCGAGGTGATCCGCACCGGAACGGCGGCGCCGAAGTCCTCGGCCGGCTATGACCTGACGGCACTGATGGTCGGGTCCGAGGGCACGCTGGGCCTGATCACCGAACTGACCCTGCGCCTGCATGGCCAGCCCGAGGCGGTCTCGGCCGCCGCCTGCGCCTTTCCGGCCATGGTCGCGGCGGTGGATTGCGTGATCGCCACCATCCAGACCGGCCTTCCGATGGCACGGATCGAGTTCCTCGATGCCGCCACGGTGGCGGCGGTCAACGCCTTTTCTGGGCTGTCACTGCCCCCTGCCCCGCAGTTGCTGGTCGAATTCCACGGCTCGCCCGAAGGCGTGGCCGAGCAGGCCGCCCGTTTCGGCGAGATCGCCGAGGGCTTCGGGGCGACCGGCTTTCAATGGGCCAAGGCGCCGGAGGACCGCAAGCGGCTCTGGGCCGCCCGCCACGCCGCCTATCGGGCGATCCTCGCCTCGCGCCCCGGCTCGCGCGCCATCGTGACCGATGCCTGCGTGCCGATCTCGGCGCTGGCCGCGGCGGTCGAGGAGACGGCGGCCGACATCGCGGCCTCGGGGCTGCCGGGGCCGATCCTGGGGCATGTGGGCGACGGCAACTTCCACGCCATCCTGATGGTCCGCGACGGCGACGCGGGCGAGGCCGCCACGGCCAAGGCACTGGCCCACCGGATGGCCGAGCGGGCGCTGCGGCTGGGGGGGACGATCACCGGCGAGCACGGCATCGGCCTGGGCAAGCGCGGGCTGATGGCGGCCGAGCATGGCGCGGGGGGATGGGCCGCGATGGGGCGGATCAAGGCGGCGCTGGATCCGAAGGGGCTGATGAACCCCGGCAAACTGGTGCCCTGAGGCCCAGCCCGGGAGAAGTGTCCCATGATGGGACATCATCCGGGCCCAAGGAATTCAAGCCCTTGCACGCGCGTTTTCAGGTCTTGTTAACTTCTGGCCCGACATGGTGGCAGGCAAACCTTCGGCTCGGCGGCAGCCACTGGAACGGCGGAGGATGCCGCCGTCGATCTTGCGCTGGCGGCGGTCGGGGTCGGTGCGGCACCCATGGCCCTTTGGGCCGTGCCGATCCAGCTTGCCGGTCGAGGGAGAATTGCCGGTCTTGCCGGCGCCTGGGCTTGCCGCTTCACCGGCGGAGGTCCGCGCCGCCGGGCAACCCCTGGCCCGGCACGGGTCAGGCCAAGGGTATCAGTAGTAGCGGCTGGAGCGGCGGAACATCCCGCCATCAATCTCGCGCTGGCGGCGTTCCAGATCGACGCGCGAAACAGAGCCTTCGAGGTAGCGCAATTCCATCTCTTCGACAGACGGCACGTGCAAGGTCTTCAGGGCGTTTCTCAGACGGTCGAACATCGCGGACCCTCTCTCTTTTCATCGGTCTTTCGGTTCACGACAGGCATATAAAACGCTGCACTGCAGCAGAGTAGGCATGCGTTCACCAAGGCCGCCATGCAAGGATTGCATGGTTCCCATTTACCCATGAAAAGAAAGAGAAAAACCGATTTCCGCACGGAAATCGTGCACGGAATTCGCGCGAATTCCGGTTTCTTTCAGGCCACCAGCAGGGCGCGGGCAGCGGCGCGGGCGGCATCGGTGACGGTATCGCCGGCCAGCATGCGGGCGATTTCCTCGACCCGGGCGGTGGCGTCCAGCGCGGTGACGCTGGAGCGGGTCACCTCACCGGTCACGGTCTTTTCGACCCGCCAGTGATGCGCGCCCAGGGCCGCCACCTGCGGCGAATGCGTCACCACCAGAATCTGCGCGCCCGCCGCAAGGGCCTGCAGCCGACGGCCCACGGCATCGGCGGTGGCCCCGCCGACGCCGCGGTCGATTTCGTCGAAGATCAGCGTCAGCCCACGCGACTGGCCGGTGAGGCAGACCTTCAACGCCAGCAGAAAGCGGCTGAGTTCGCCGCCGCTGGCGATGCGGTTCAACGCCCCCGGCGGCGCGCCGGGGTTGGTGGTCACCGTGAAGGTCACGGCATCCATGCCGTCAGGGCCGGGCTCGGCCTCCTCCATCCGGGTGGCGAAAAGCGCCCGCTCCATCTTGAGGGGCGCCAGTTCTCCGGCCATGGCGGCATCCAGCCGGGCCGCCGCCGCCCGCCGCAAGGCGCGCAGGCGGCGCGCTTCATCGGCATAGGCCGCCTCGGCGGCAGTCACCGCACGGGACAACCGGGACAACCCCGCCTCGCCCGCGTCCAGCGCCGCAAGCCGCGCTGCCAGCGTTGCGGCATGGTCGGCCAGCGCATCGGGGGCGACCGAGTGCTTGCGGGCCAGCGCCCGGATGGCGAACAGGCGCTCTTCGGTGGTTTCCAGGTCTGACGGGTTGAAGTCCAGCGCCTCAAGGCAGGATTCGACCCCGGCCTGCGCCTCGGCCAGTTCGATGCTGGCGCGCGACAGCGCGGCAAGCGGTTCGTCCAGCCGGCCCTCGGCGCGGTCGGCCACGCCGTCCAGCCAGCGCTGGGCGTCGCGCATGCGGCCTTCGGCTCCGTCGTCGGACAGGGCGGCCAGCGCGCGGGCGACGTCGTCGCGGATGCGGGCGGCGCCCTGCATCAGGCGGCGGCGGGCGTCAAGGTCGGCCTCCTCGCCGGGCTGCGGGTTGAGCTTGGCCAGTTCGGCCACGGCGTGGCGCAGGTAGTCCTCTTCGGTGCGGGCGCGGGCGATCTGCGCCTCGGCCTGGAACAGCGCGTCGCGGGCCTGCCGCTGGGCGGCCCAGAGGGCGCGCAGGGGGGCAAGGTCCAGCCCGGCGAAGCTGTCCAGCAAGGCACGGTGGCCGCGCGGGTTGAGAAGGCCGCGGTCATCATGCTGGCCATGCAGTTCGACCAGGGTTTCCGACAGGTCGCGCAGGACCTCGCCACTGACCCGGCGATCGTTGGCGAAGGCCTGGCGGCGGCCATCGGCATGGGCGACGCGGCGCAGGATCAACTCGCCCGTGGCCTCGATGCCGGCTTCGGCCAGGATCGGTTCGGCCGGATGGCCCGGCGGCAGGTCGAAGGCGGCGGTGACCTCGGCCCGCTCGGCCCCGGCGCGGACCACATCGGCCCGGCCCTTCCAGCCCAGCACCATGCCCAGCGCATCCAGCAGGATCGACTTGCCGGCGCCGGTTTCGCCGGTCAGCACGTTGAGGCCCGGGCCAAGCTCGATGCCCAGCCGGTCGATGATCAGCACATCGCGGATGTCCAGGGCGCGGAGCATCGGTTCAAGCGATCGGGTGCGTGCCTGCACGCACCCAAGCAGCGAGGTGCGTGCAAGCACGCACCCAGGCAGTGAGGTGCGTGCAAGCACGCACGGGGGTCACAACCATTCGCCACGGATCATCTGGCGATAGATCTTGGTCAGCCAGTTGTCGCCCTTGGCTTCGGGCGCCAGGCCCCTGCCCTTGAGGAGGTTGAAGCTGTCCTGGTAGAACGGCGAGGACTGGTAGTTGTAGCCCAGGATCGCCGCGGCGGTCTGCGCCTCGTCCTCGAACCCAAGCGCGAGGTAGCATTCCACCAGCCGGTGCAGCGCCTCGGCCGTGTGGGCGGTGGTCTGGAAATCCTGCACCACGGTGCGGAACCGGTTCAGCGCCGCGGAATAGTGCCGGCGCTTGAGGTAGTAGCGCCCGATCTCCATTTCCTTCGCGGCGAGATGGTCGAAGGCAAGGTCGAACTTCAGGATCGCCGAGGCGGCATATTCGCTGTCGGGGTATTTCTCGATCAGTTCGCGCATCGACTGCAAGGCCTGGAAGGTCAGGCCCTGGTCGCGGCCGACATCGTCGATCTGGTCGTAATAGGACAGCGCCATCAGGTATTGCGCATAGGCCGCGTCTTCGTCATCGGGGTAGAAGTCGAGAAAGCGTTGCGCGGCACCGCGGGCCTCTTCGTATTTCTTCGACTTGTGCAGGACGAAGGCCTGCATGATGAGCGCGCGCTTGGAATATTCGGTATAGGGATAGAGCCGCTCGATTTCCTGGAAGTAGCGCAGCGATTCCTCGGGGCGTCTGCCGGTTTCCAGCGCCAGTTCGCCCTGGCCGTACAGTTCTTCGGCCGAGTAGCTGTCAAGCGAAACGTCCTCGGAGCGCGATCCGCAGGCCGACAGCGCCGCCGCAAGCGCCAGCGCCGCCGCAAGCTGCCACCCCGAAGTCTTGCCCGCCATCTGTTGCCTATCCAAACCTGTCGTCCTTGTCCGGCGCCCCGGGAAGGACCCCGCCCCGAGTGATTTGCCCCGGCTTTTGCGCTGTCCTAGCATAGAAAAATCCGGGGCGCAAAACGCCTTTCACGGCTTCGAGAGGGGGACGCCGGGTTCAGGCCGCCGCGGCGGCGGCGCGGCGGCGGGCCGAGGGCAGATCGCCGCGGTGGACGCCCACGCCGGGCAGCTTGGCGCCGACCCAGGCGGCGCAGCCTTCCATGCGGAAGGCGTCCGGATCGGCGAACAGCGCGCGCAGCAGGCGGTTGGTCAGCGCGTGGCCGGCCCGGTGGCCGGTGTAGCGCGCCAGAAGCGGCGCACCCGCCAGCGCCAGATCGCCCAGCGCGTCCAGCATCTTGTGGCGTACCGGCTCGTCGGAATGGCGCAGGCCGCCGGGCGACAGCACCCGGTCGCCGTCGAAGACCACGGCGTTGTCGAGCGTGCCGCCCAGGGCAAGGCCCTTTTCGCGCATCGCGTCCACGTCGGCCTGGCGGCAGAAGGTGCGGCTGTCGGAAAGTTCGCGCACGAAGGCGCCGTTGGCCATGCTCAGCTTGCGGGTCTGCACGCCGATGGCTGCGTCCTCGAAGTCGATGTGGAAATCGATCTCAAGCATGTCGGCAGGGTCGAGCCGGGCCACCGCCTCGCCGTCGCGCACCTCGATCGGTTTCAGCACGCGGATGGCGCGGACCTCGGCGTCCTGGGTCTGCAGGCCACGGGCCAGGAAGGCCGCGACGAAGGGTTCGGCCGAGCCGTCCAGGATGGGAACTTCGGGGCCGTCGATCTCGATCAGCACGTTGTGCAGGGCGCAGCCGGCCAGCGCGGCCATCAGGTGTTCGATGGTGGCGACCGAAACGCCGGCGGGGTTCTCGACCACGGTGCACAGCCGCGAGGGGGTGACGGCGGACCAGACCGCAGGCACCATCGCGTCGCGGGCGGGCACGTCGGTGCGGCGGAACCAGATGCCCTGGTTGGCGGCGGCCGGGCGGACGGTCATGCGGACCGGCGCGCCGGTATGCAGGCCCACACCGGTGAAGGTGACCGCGGATTTGAGCGTGTTCTGCACGAGCCTATCGACCTCATCTGTCGCGCGGACCATGCCGCCCGATCTTTCGTATTGTAGGTAATCAAGCCGACCCGCGATCTCAATTCACCTTTTGCAACCGTTTGTGACATCCGGCACATCGAGAGCAAGCCATTGTTTCGTAAAGAAAAAGGCCCGGTTTCCCGGGCCCCTCGAAGGCATGCGCCGAAGGCCTGTTTCAGTTCGCCTGGCGGCGCAGGAAGGCCGGAATTTCGATCCGGTCGTGATCCGAGCCATGCTCGGGCTCGTCGTCGTAGGCGGTCACCGGCGGCGTCTGGCGGGCCGGTGTGGCGCTGGCCGGGCGGTCGGTGGCGGTTTCCAGGTGGCCGGCCATGCGGTTGATCAGCGTGCCGATGCCGAACCGCGGCTTGGCGGCGGCCGGGGTCGGGGTCGGGGAAGGCGCGGGCTGCGGCGCGGCGGCCGGACGCTGCGCGGTCAGGCCCGGGTTGCGCGCAACGGCGCTGCGCAACCGTTCCAGCGCCTCGGGCGAGGGCTGACCGGGCGCGCGCGGGCGCGGCGCGACGAAGCTGCCGGCATCGGCGTCGATCGCCGAAGGCATCGGACGGCCGGCGACCGGCGCCGCCATGGCGGCGGCAGCCTGCGGACGATAGGCCGGCGGCGGCAGGTCGCTGTCAAGGATGTCTTCCGGCTCGGGGATCGCCTCGAATTCATGCGCGAACTCGGCCACGATCTCTTCGGCGGTCTCGAACAGGTCGGCCTCGACCGAGGCCGCAGCGGCGGCCGCAACCGCAACAGGCGCAGCCTGGGCCGGCGCATAGGCCGGCGCCGCAGCGGGCGCCGGACGGGCGGCGGACGGCGCCGGATGCAGGGTCAGCGGCGCCGACATCGGCCGGCGCGCCACCGGCGTTTCCGGCTTGGACTGGGCCGAGGCGTCGATGCCGGTCGCCACGACCGACACGCGCATGCGGCCTTCCATCGTCGGATCGAGGGTCGAGCCGACGATGATGTTGGCGTCGGCATCGACCTTTTCGCGGATGATGTTCGCCGCCTCGTCCAACTCGAACAGGGTCAGGTCGTAGCCGCCGGTGATGTTGATCAGCACGCCCTTGGCGCCATGCAGGCTGATCTCGTCCAGCAGCGGGTTGGCGATGGCCTTCTCGGCGGCCTGGACGGCGCGATCTTCGCCATCGGATTCGCCAGTGCCCATCATCGCCTTGCCCATCTCGTCCATCACCGCGCGGACGTCGGCGAAATCGAGGTTGATCAGGCCCGGCCGCACCATCAGGTCGGTCACACCCTTGACGCCCTGATACAGCACGTCATCGGCCAGCGCGAAGGCCTCGGTGAAGGTGGTGCGTTCGTTGGCCAGCCGGAACAGGTTCTGGTTGGGAATGATGATGAGGGTATCGACCACCTTCTGCAGCGCCTCGATCCCGTCTTCGGCCTGCTTCATCCGCTTGCCGCCTTCGAACTGGAACGGCTTGGTCACCACGCCGACGGTCAGCACGCCCAGTTCCCGCGCCGCCTGGGCGATGATCGGGGCAGCCCCAGTGCCGGTGCCGCCGCCCATGCCGGCGGTGATGAAGCACATGTGTGCGCCGGCCAGGTGGTCGACGATTTCCTCGATGGTTTCCTCGGCCGCGGCGGCGCCGACCGAGGGGCGGGCCCCTGCCCCGAGGCCCTCGGTCACCTTCACGCCCATCTGGATGCGGGAATGCGCCTTGGACTGCTGCAGCGCCTGGGCATCGGTGTTCGCGACCACGAACTCGACGCCTTCAAGCTGTTTGTCGATCATGTTGTTGACCGCGTTGCCGCCCGCACCGCCCACACCGAAGACGGTGATGCGCGGCTTCAGCTCTTCGCGCTGGTTTGAAGCCATCGTCAGATTGAGTGCCATGGTGTTCCGCCTGTCCGTTTCTTATGCGCCGCTAATTCGCCGCTGGTCCCGCTATTGTCTTGGGGGCCAGACCTGTCCCGCGCCCTGAATCCCCAGTTATCGTCGATTCTATCCACAAATGCCCCTGCAGGTCACGAGAAAAACGCAAAAACCCACAAAATATGGGCGATTGTGCCCGCGGATCGGCGGGATCTCGCGTGGCGCCACAGGATGTGGGGGTTACCAGTTGTCCTTGAACCATCGGATGGCCCTGCGCAGCGACCGGGCCGGATAGCGTTCGGCCGGAATCTCGAAATCCCACCATTCGTCTTGCGGGTGGGCGGCGAACAGGCACAGGCCCACGGCGCTGGCAAAGGCAGGGCCGGTGGCGGCCTGCGGCAGGCCCTGCACGCGCAGCGGCCGGCCCAGCCGAACGCGCTGGCCCAGGATGCGGGCGGCCAACCCGTCCAGGCCGGGAATCTGGCTGGCGCCGCCGGTCAGCACGATCTGCTGGCTGGGCAGGCTGTCGAAGCCCGCGGCATCCAGCCGGGCACGGGTTTCCTCAAGAATCTCCTCGACCCGCGGGCGCATGATGCCGATCAGCTCGGTCCGGCTGATGCGGCGGCGGTCCTTTTCCCAGTCGCCGCTGTCCCCGCCGATCTCGATCATCTCGCGGTCATCCATGCCGGTGGCGATCAGGCCGCCGTGGCGGGACTTGATCCGTTCGGCCGTGGTCAGCGGAATCTGCAGGCCCTTGGAGATGTCGGAGGTGACGTGGTCGCCGCCCATGCGCACCGAATCGGCAAAGATCATGTGCTTTTTCATGAAGATCGACACGCCGGTCGAGCCGCCGCCCATGTCGATGCAGGCGGCGCCGAGTTCCTGTTCGTCCTCGACCAGCGAGGAGATCGCCGAGACATAGGCCGACGAGGCGATGCCGGCGAGTTCCAGGTCGCAGCGGCGGATGGCGTAGAGCAGGTTCTGGATCACCGAGCCGTCAACCGAGACCAGGTGCATGTCGCAGGCCAGCCGATTGCCGATCTGGCCGCGCGGGTCGCCCAGGCCGGTGCGGTGGTCCAGCGCGAAGTTGACCGGCTGGGCGTGCAGCACCTCGCGGTCGTGGCCCAGGTCGGGCACGTCGCAGGCGGCCAGCACGCGGGCGACGTCCTGTTCCGTCACCACGCTGTCGGCAAGGTCAATGTCGCCGGCCAGGCCGTAGCTGCGGGGTTCGGCCCCCGAAAAGCTGGCGATGACGTGATCGACGCGGACATTGGCCATCTTCTGCGCCGCCTGCACGGCGGTTCGGATGGCGCGTTCGGTTTCGTTCATCTGGGTGATTTCGCCGAAGCGAACCCCGCGCGACCGGGTGGTGGCGGCGCCGATGATGCGGAACTGGCTTTGCCCCGCCATCGGGCCGACGCCGTCGGTCTCGCGCAGCCTGGCCTCGCCGTCAAAGCGCAGGATCAGGCAGGCGATCTTGGAGGTGCCCACGTCGAGGATGGCGATGACGCCCCGCTGCATCGCGGCCCGGCGCATGTTCCGCATGGCGCGTTGGGTCTGGTAGAGGTCGGTCACAGGTCGGTCTCCACGGTGTCGATGCCCTTGGCGCGGCGCAGTTCGGTCAGCGCGAAGGGGGTGAGGCGAAGGGTCGGACGGGCGTCGAGGCGCAGATCGACGGTCAGGAGGTCGCGCTGCAGGATGCTTTGGGCATGGTCCAGCGCCAGCAGGCGTTCCAGCGCCCGGATCGGGTTGGAGGCGGGCAGCAGGATGCGCTGGTCGCGGTCCAGCACGATGTCCCAGCGGCGTTCGCCGATGCGGACCAGGCCGCGGATGCGCGGCGCCAGCGGGCCGGCGGCGGCCAGGATGTCCAGCGCCTCGGCAGTGGCCGCGTCGGCGCCGGGGCCGGCGATCAGCGGCAGGTCGGGGCGGTCGGAGCGGGTGTGCAGACCGGCGACACGGTGACCGGTGTCATCGACCAGGGTCAGGCCGTCGTCGGTGCGCCAGACGGCGACGGGATCGCGTTCGGTCACCAGCACCTGCAGCACGCCGCCCGAGCGGACCCGCAGTTCGGCCGACTTCACCGCGTCCAGTTCCTCGACCCGGGCCCGGACGGCATCAAGGTCCAGATCGAACGAGGATTGCGGCAGGGTCACGCCGAGGCGGGCGCGGACGGCCTCGGCCAGGTCCTTCGAGCAGCCCTCGACCGAGGCGAGGGTCACCATGAATTCGGGGCGCTGTTCGAATTTCTGGCGCAGGTCGGTGAAGACCTGGACCAGCGCGCCACGGCGGGCGTCGTCGGCAAGATACAGCAGGGCCGCCGCGAACAGGGCAAAGGTCGGCAGGCCGACCCGCAGCGCCGCGCGCAGGTGCGGGGTCAGCATGAAGCGCTGCAGCCGGTAGGCCCAGCGGCTGGGCGCGGGGTCGCGGCGAGGAACGGCGGCGCGGCGCGGCGCAATCAGCGGTCGCATGAGGCGTCCCTTACCATCCAGTCGCAAAGCTGCGGGAACCGGATGCCGCAGAAGGCGGCCTGTTCGGGCGCCAGCGAGGTGGGCGTCATGCCGGGCTGGGTGTTGGTCTCCAGCAGGATCAGCCCGTCCAGGCCGCGGCTTTCGTCCCAGCGGATGTCGGTGCGGCTGAGGCCGCGGCAGCCCAGCGCCCGGTGCGCGCGCAGCGCATGGTCGAGGCAGGCCGCGGTGATCTCGGCGGGCATCGCCGCGGGAAGTACGTGGCGGCTGCCGCCCGGCTTGTATTTCGCGTCGTAGTCATACCAGCCCTCGGTAAGAATGTCGGTGACCGCCAGCGCGCGGTCGCCCATCACCGAGACGCTCAACTCGCGGCCCGGAGCGTAGGTCTCCACCATCACCCGCGCCGGCATGCTGTCGGCCAGCCGCGGCGCGTTCGAGCCGGGGTGAACGATATAGACGCCGACCGACGAGCCTTCGTTGTTCGGCTTGACCACATAGGGCGGCGGCAGGACATGGCCCTTTTCCACGTCCTCACGCGCCACGATCACGCTGTCGACGATCGGCAGGCCCGCCGCGCGATAGGCCTCCTTGGCACGGGCCTTGTCCATCGCCAGCGCCGAGGCCAGCACGCCCGAGTTGGTGTAGGGCAGCCGCAGCCATTCCAGGATGCCCTGCACGCAGCCATCCTCTCCCCACCGGCCATGCAGCGCGTTGAAGACGACATCGGGTTTGATTTCAGACAGTTGCACGACCAGATCGGGGCCGGCATCGACCTCGACCACCTGATACCCCGCCTCGCGCAGCGCCTTGGCACATTCACGCCCGGAAACGAGAGAGACCTCCCGTTCGGCAGACATGCCGCCCATCAGAACCGCCACGCGAGGGAATCTGCCCGATCCCGCCGCCATTCACTGCCTCACAGGGCGTTTCGCCCCTTGTTATTCCGCGCGTTCTCCGACGCGCATGATTTCCCACTCTAACGTGATGCCGCTGTCTTGGAAAACCTTTTTTCGCACTTCCTCGCCCAGATCTTCCAGATCGGCGGCGGTGGCGGTGCCGGTGTTGATCAGGAAATTGGCATGCTGCGGCGACATCTGCGCGCCGCCCAGGGTCGCGCCGCGCATCCCGGCCTGGTCGATCACCTTCCAGGCCTTGAGATCATGCGTGTCGTCGGCCCGCCCGGTCGAGGATTGCCCCGAGGGATTGCGGAAGGTGCTGCCGGCCGAGCGGTCCTTGGTCGGCTGGCTGGCGTCGCGCTTGGCGATCTGCGCCTGCATCCTTGCGGCCAGTTCTGCCGGTTCGCCCGGCGGCGCGCGGAAGCTGGCGGCGACGATCACCGCGCCTTGCGGCAGGTCGGACTGGCGGTAGCGCAAGGCCAGCGCCGCCGCCGACAGGGTTTCCACCCTGCCCTGCCGGGTGACGATGCGGACCTCTTGCAGCACGTCGGCCACATACTGCCCGTAGCAGCCTGCGTTCATCCGCACCGCCCCGCCGATGCTGCCGGGGATGGTGCGCAGGAATGTCAGGTCCAGCCCCGCCTCGGCCGCCTTGCGCGCGACGTGGCTGTCCAGCGCGGCGGCCCCGGCGGTGACCGTCGTGCCGTCGATTTCGATGCCGTTGAAGCCGCGCCCGAGCCGGACCACCACCGCCCGGATGCCGCCGTCGCGGACGATCAGGTTCGAGCCCACGCCCATCGGGAAAACCGCGATGGCCGGGTCGAGGTCGGCCAGGAACTCTGCCAGGTCGGCCTCGTCCGCCGGCTGGAACAGCCAGTCCGCCGGCCCGCCGACGCGCAGCCAGGTGAGATCGGCGAGCGACCGGTGCGGGGTCAGCGTGCCGCGGGGGGTGGGGAGGTCTGTCATGCAAGGGGTGGTAGCCGGGAAGACGCCGGAGGTGCAAGGGCTTCGCCCGGCGGAGCCGACACGGCAAGCCGCCTGCGGTTCAGGCAAGGGCCTGTCAGACGCCGAGCAGGCGCGCCGCGAAGGCGATCAGCGCCTTGCCCAGGTCCTTCAAAGGTTCAAGATGGGAGACGATGGACAGCCCGCCGATCCCGATTGCCACCTTCGCGCCGGTGCTGCCGATCTCTTCCGCCGCCTTCTGCAGCATCGTGTCCGCGAGACCACCGCAATAGCGAAGGGCGGTCAGGGTGGCGTCCACGATCAGCGCGCCGATCCGCCGCAAGGCACCGGGTTCCGGAGCCGGCTTCGCCAGTTCCGCCTCGGCTTCGTTCAAGGCAGCGACGAGGGTATTGACCTGCACCACGATAGGCGCGGGAGCGTCGATCAGGTCTGGCGGGTGGTTGTGCGCCCGATGCGCCGCGCTGGCCTGCCGGGCGAGCGCGGCCTGCAAGCCGGCAAGCTCCGCCTTCATGGTCGAGACTTGCTGCAAGAGATCGAGACGGTCTTCGATCAGCCGGATCGCCTCGGCCACGGCGGCGGGGCCTTGTTGCCAGACGGCATCGGGGATCAGGGCGACCTGTTTCTGGAGCTCCGCGTCGAGGGTATGGCCGGACAGCACCCCGTCCCACCAGCGGGCCCAGAACAACCAGACCTCGGGCTGCTCGGCCCAGAGGGCGCGGGCACGGGTGTCGCGCGTGGCGAACCAGTCGGGCACCGCGTCGGGCCAAAGCGGCAGTGCCGCCGAGTCTGTGCCAGTCTCCAATGCGGCGGCGTCTGCCCGGATGCTGGCCCAGAAGGCGGCGGCGGCGTCGGCGGCGGCGAAGGCGACGCGGGCGACGCGGGCGGCGATGGTGGCGGCGTCGGCGAAGGTGGCGGCGTCGGCGGCGAAGGTGGCGGCGGCGGCAGAGGCGGCGTCGGCGGCCTTGACCTCGGGGGTTGGATAGATGCGCGCAACCCCCAAGGTCAGAGTGACGCGGAGAATCGGCAGGGCTGTCAAATCAGCTATCCGTGCCCAGGCCCCGCCCATGGCACCCGACCACAGCGGGAAGACCCGCAGGGCGCCGCGCTGGGCGATGACTACTGTGTCGGACGGGCGCGTGGCTTCGGGGCGGGACTTCAGCCAGACGCGCAGGGAGTTTTCGTCGCGGATGTCGGACGGTTTCATGGCGCAACCATCGGGGGCGGGCCGTTGATTTGCAGGGGGAAGCCGGGGCGAAGGCCGGGGCCGCCCTACTCGGCCGGGCCCTCGCCCCGTCGCCTTGCCCAGCGCCAGAGGTAGACCAGCGGCCAGCGCAGGAGGCTGGCGCCGGCGGCGAGGAACAAAAGGGCCCAGAGCGGTCCGGCTTTCCAGGTCAGCCAGCCGAGCAGCGGGATGCCCAGCGCGATCAGCACATAGGCGGCGCGCCAGTGGTGGTCGCGCGAGGGCAGCATGGCGATGCCGTTGGCGGCGATCAGCCAGAGGCAGGCAAGGGCCAGCGGGGCCGTCACTTGGGGCGGTCCTCCGGGTTGGCCGGCGGGCCGGCGGGGCGGCCGCTCAGGCGGGCGAGAAGATGGCCGAAGGGGCGGCGGAACATCGAGACCAGGGCCAGCAGGGCGGGAAGCGTCCAGAGCCAGCCGTGCACGGCACCGATCCAGAGCAGCAGCGCCGGGGCGGACAGAAGCAGCGCCAGGCCGGGGACGAGTTGCCGCCGCATCGGCAGAAAGGCGGTGGCGGTGGCGCCCAGAACCCAAAGCACGGCGGCAAGCGCGGGGGTCATCCTGCGGGGTGCTCCGACCGGGCCGGGGCACGGAATTCGGCTTCGAATTCCGTGCACGATTTCCGGCTTCGGAAATCGCCTGGCCGGCGCATCAGGCGGCCTGCCCGATCAGCTTGGCGGGCAGCGCATTGGCCCAGGCGCTGATGGTGCCGGCACCGAGGCAGACGAAGATGTCGCCCGGCCTGGCCTGTTCGCGGAAAAGGCGCGCGAGGTCGGCCTCGTCGAGGCAGGCCCGCGCGTGGCGGTGGCCGTGGGCGATCAGGCCGGCGACCAGATCGTCGCGGCTGGCGCCGGGGATGGGGTCTTCGCCGGCGGCGTAAACCTCGGCGATGGCCACCACGTCGGCTTCGTTGAAGCAGGTGCAGAAGTCGTCGAACAGGCTGGAGAGGCGACTGTAGCGGTGCGGCTGGTGCACCGCGATCACCCGCGCAGCCGGCGTGCCCGAGACGGCTTGTCGGGCGGCCTTCAGCACGGCGGCGATCTCGACCGGGTGGTGGCCGTAGTCGTCGATGATGGTGACGCCGTTTACCTCGGCCACCTTGGTGAAGCGCCGGTTGACCCCGGCAAAGCCGGCCAGGGCCTCGCGGATCTCGTCCTTCTTCATGCCCAGGTGGCGCGCCACCGCCACCGCGGCCAGCGCGTTCGAGATGTTGTGGTTGCCTGGCATCGGCAGGCTGCAGCCCTCGATCCGCACGTCCGGCCCTTCGTTCTGCAACAGGATGTCGAACTTCGAGGTGCTGCCGTCATAGGTCAGGTTCACCGCCCGCACGTCGGCCTGGGCGTTGAAGCCGAAGGTCACCACCCGGCGGTCGGTGATGCGGCCGACGAGGGCCTGCACCTCGGGGTGGTCGGTGCAGCAGACGGCAAGGCCGTAGAACGGGATGTTCGAGACGAAGTCGAAGAAGCCCTTGCGGAGATTCTCGATGGTGCCCCAGTGCTCCATGTGCTCGGGGTCGATGTTGGTGACGATGGCGATGGTGGCGGGCAGGCGGTTGAAGCTGCCGTCGCTTTCGTCGGCCTCGACCACCATCCATTCGCCGGCGCCGGCGCGGGCGTTGCTGCCATAGGCATGGATCACGCCGCCGTTGATCACGGTCGGATCAAACCCGCCCTTGTCCAGCAGCGTCGCCACCATGGTCGTGGTGGTGGTCTTGCCATGGGTGCCGGCCACGGCGATGTTCGAGCGCAGCCGCATCAGTTCGGCCAGCATCTCGGCCCGGCGCACCACCGGCAGCTTCTTGCGGCGGGCTTCCTCAAGCTCGGGGTTGCCCTTCTTGATCGCGGACGAGATCACCACCACCGCCGCCTCGCCGATGTTCTCGGCCCTTTGCCCTTCGAAGAAGGTGGCGCCCAGGCGCACCAGCCGGTCGGTGATCTTCGAGGCTTTCGCGTCCGAGCCCTGCACCCGGTAGCCAAGGGTGATCAGCACCTCGGCGATGCCCGACATGCCGATGCCGCCGATGCCGACGAAGTGGATGGGGCCCAGTTCCAGGGGCAGCTTGGTGGCGGCGGCATTCATCGGGTTTCTCCGGCCAACTCTTCAACAAGGGCGACGAGGCGCTCGGTGGCGTCCGGGCGGCTTTGCGCAAGCGCGTTCTGTGCCATGGTCTCGGCCGCCTCGGGGTGTTCCAGGACGGTGGCGATTTGGCGTGCCAGCGTCGGGGCGTCAAGCGCGTTTTCGGGGATCAGGATCGCGGCGCCGGCCTGCACCAGGCCGCGGGCGTTGGCGGTCTGGTGGTCGCCGGTGGCGGCGGCATAGGGCACCAGGATGGACGGGCGGCCGATCACCGAAATGTCGGCCACCGACGAGGCGCCCGAGCGCGAGACCACCAGCTGCGCTTCGGACAGGCGGCGGGGAATGTCGCCGAAGAAGGGCGCGATCTCGGCCCGGATGCCGGCGGCATCATAGGCAGCGGCGGCACGTTCGGCGTCTTCGTCGCGGGCCTGGTGCGCCACGCGCAGGTTGTCGCGCAAGGCTTCGGGCAGCAGGGCAAAGGCGGCGGGCACAATCTCCGACAGGATGCGCGCGCCCTGGCTGCCGCCGATCACCACCACCGACATCGGATAGTCGCCCGGCGGGATGTAGGGGGCCGCGGCCCGTTCGCGCACGGCGGCGCGGACCGGGTTGCCGGTGGGGATGCCCTGGACCCCGTCCGGCAGGGCGGTCGGCCAGGTACCGCAGGCGATGCGGTCGACCCGCCGCGCGAAGACCTGGTTGACCCGGCCGAGAATGCCGTTCTGTTCATGGATCATCCGCGGCCGCCGCAGCAGGGTGGCCGCCGAGAGCGCCGGAATGGTCGGATAGCCGCCAAAGCCCACCACAACGGCGGGCCGGTCGCGCAGCATGGCCAGCGCTGCCCCGATGACACCGCCCGCGATGCGGAACGGCACCGCGAGTTTCGCCGCCACCCCGCCGCGGGCGAAGGTGGCCGAGGCCGCGGTCTCGATCTGCACCGCCGGCGGGAAGCCGCCGGCGTAGCGTGCGCCGCGGTCGTCCGTCGAGAGCTTCACCCGCCAGCCGCGGGCCAGCATCGCCTCGGCCAAGGCCTGGGCCGGGAACATGTGCCCACCGGTGCCGCCGGCGGCGATCAGCAGGAGCGGGCCGGGGCCGGGCATCACCGGCGCTTTCCGAACAGGTCCGCCATGCGGTCGCGTGGACGGGTGCGGGTCAGCGCCAGCAGCATGCCGACGGTCAGCCCCGCCGCGATCAGCGACGAGCCGCCGTAGGAGACGAAGGGCAGCGTCATGCCCTTGGCTGGCAGCAAGCGCACCGCGACGCCCATGTTGATCATCGCCTGCACGCCGAAGATGCAGGCCAGACCGGCCCCGGCCAGACGGGCGAAGGGGTCGCGTTCCTCGCGCAGGCGGATCAGCGAGCGCACGACGATGACGCCGAAGAGGCCAAGGATGAGCAGGACGAGGATCAGCCCGTATTCCTCGGCCGCCACCGCGATGATGAAGTCGGTATGGGCATCGGGCAGCGACCATTTCACCTGGCCCTCGCCGACGCCGACGCCGAAGAAGCCGCCTTCCTGGATGGCATTGGTGGCATAGCCAAGCTGGGTGCGGGGGTCGACGTCGGGGGACAGGAAGCCGTCGATCCGGCGGGCGAAGTGGTCCGAGGCGCCATAGGCCAGGACCCCCGCGGCCCCGACCAGGCCGGCGATGCCGGCAATGAGCAGGATCGAGGCGCCGCCGACGAAATAGATCACGCCCCAGGCGAAGACCACCAGGGCGGACTGGCCGAAGTCGGGCTGCAGCGCGAGGAAGCCGACGACCGCCGCCAGCAGGCCGAACGAGATCAGCCGCCCGGGCGGTCCGTTCAGGTCTTGCGCGGCGGCGATCAGCCAGGCGGTGACGATGACGAAGCCGGGTTTCAGGAATTCCGAGGGTTGCAGCGAGAAGCCGCCCAGCGACAGCCAGCGCACGGCGCCCTTGCCGTGGTCCTGGCCGATCAGTGGCAGCAGCGCGACCAGCACGAAGGCGCCGATGAAGCCGAGGATGCCGAGGCGGCGGACATGGGCGGGCGAGAGCATCGATACGGCCAGCATTGCGGCCAGGCCGAGGCCGCCGAAGATCGCCTGTTTCTGGACATAGAAGAACGGCTCCAGCCCGTTGCGGCTGGCCAGCGGAACCGAGGCGGCGAGGCCGAGGAGAAGGCCGATGCCGAACAGCACGAAGACCGACGTCATCGACCATTTGTCGATGGTGCGCCACCAGCGCGGCAACACCGGCTCGCGTACCGCGGCCGGAGAAGAGCCATAGACCATCTCAGTCATGGAAAGCACCGCCTCGAATGTCTGCCTCTGGCCCGGATGTGTCCCCCGGGTCCGTGGCGCGAAGTTTAGCGGCATTCGGTCGACGTGGAAAGCGCGAATCCGGGTGGTGATCCGGCGGAGCGGCGCATCGGCGCCGCAGGTCGCTTGTCTCGTCGTCGCCTTTCAGGCTCCAACTCGGACGGGGGGCGCTGCCCCCGTCTTCGCGTGCCGCGAAGACTCCCCCGGGGTATTTGGGCCAAGATGAAGCCCATGCCGTTTCATCTCGGCGCAAATACCCCCCGCGCGGAGCGCCTTGCCCTGGACGGTTGGTCTGTGCCCGGGCCTTTCGCACGGCCCCGGGACATGCGATGTTGCAGATGCAGCATAAAGGGAGACGTGGCATGGCGGCGACGGTCGGGATCGTTGGGGTGGGGCTGGTCGGCTCGGCCGCGGCCTATGCGATTGCGCTTTCGGGCATCGCCGGGCGCATCGTGCTGGTCGATCACCTGCCGGCGTTGGCCCAGGCCCAGGCCGAGGACATCGCCCATGCGGTGCCCTTTGCGGGGGCGACCCAGGTCGAAGCCGGGGACTACGACAAGCTGGCGGGCGCCGAGGTGGTCATCATCGCGGCGGGGGTGGGCCAGAAGCCGGGCGAGACGCGACTGGCGCTGCTGGCCCGCAATGCGGCCGTCTTCGCCGGCGTGGTGGGCGAGGTGCGCCGGGTGGCGCCGCAGGCGGTGTTGCTGGTCGCCACCAACCCGGTGGACGTGATGACCGAGATCACCACCCGGCTGTCCGGCCTGCCGCCGGGGCGGGTGATCGGCTCGGGCACGATCCTGGACACCGCCCGCTTCCGCAGCCTGCTGGGCCGCCATCTGGGGGTGTCGCCGCAATCGGTGCATGCCTATGTGCTGGGCGAGCACGGCGACAGCGAGGTGCTGGCCTGGTCGACCGCGCGGGCCGGGTCGCTGGGCATCCGCGACTTCGCCGCCCAGGTCGGCGCGGCGATCACCGATGCGGTGCGGGCCGAGATCGACGACGGCGTGCGCCGGGCGGCCTATCGCATCATCGCCGGCAAGGGGGCGACGAACTACGGGATCGGCGCGGGGCTGATGCGGATCACCCGCGCGGTGCTGCGCGACGAAGCCGCCGTCCTGTCGGTGTCGATCCGGACCGGGGTGGTGACCGGGGTGCGCGAGGTGGCGCTGTCGATCCCGCGGGTTGTCGGCCGGGCAGGCGTCACGGCCGACCTGATGCCGGAGCTGGATGCCAAGGAGACCGAGGCGCTGAACCGCTCGGCCCGGTTACTGAAGGACACCCAGGACGCCCTGCCGTAAGCCCGGGCGGTGGCCGTCGCCGGGGGCATCCTGCCCCCGAACCCCCGGGGGGGTACTTCCGGGAAAGGCAAGCCGGCAGGCAGGCCCGCCCCCTCGGGCCGGCGGGGTGGGTGGGCGGGAGCCGGGCCGAGGGGGCAGCCCGCGGCACGCGGGCTCTTGCGCTGGCGGCCGGGTCAGCCGATCAGGGCCTTGACGCGGGCGGCGAAGTCCTCGCCGCGTTTCTCGAAGTTCGGATACTGGTCGAAGCTGGCCGCGGCAGGGGCCAGGAGGACCACCTCGCCCGGCTGCGCTTCCTCGGCGGCCCGGACCACGGCGCGCTCCATCGTCTCGCAGATTTCGTGCGGAGTCTCGCCGACTTGCAGCGCGAAGTCTCGGGCGGAGTGGCCGATGAGATAGGCCTTCACCACCGAGACGAGGTGCGGCGCCAGCGCGGCGATGCCGCCGTCCTTGCCCAGGCCGCCGGCGATCCAGCGGATGCGCGGGAAGGCCTGCAGCGCCTTGGCGGCACTGTCGACATTGGTCGCCTTGCTGTCGTTTACGAAGCGCACGCCGCCCCGCTCGGCGACCAGCTGGCTGCGGTGGGGCAGGCCGGCAAAGGACCGCAAGGCCTGCTCGATCAGTTTCGGTGCCAGGCCCAGGGACCGGCAGGCGGCATAGGCCGCGCAGGCGTTCTGGTGGTTGTGGGCACCGGGCAGACCCTTCACCTCGCGCAGGTCGATGCTGGCCGCCTGGCGGCCCTTGCGCCATTCCGAGAGAAACCCCTTGCGGGCGAAGACGGCCCAGCCGAAGCCTTCCAGCTTTTGCCCCGAGGAGATGCGGATCACCCGATCATCGCCCGGCCCCTGCCCCATCTGGTTGGCCAGGAACCGGCCCTCGACCTCGTCCACGCCCACCACGCAGCGGTCCGGCCCGCCCTCGGCGAACAACCTGCGCTTGGCGGCGAAATAGCCGCCCATGCCGGCGTGGCGATCCAGGTGGTCGGGCGAGAGGTTGGTGAAGACGGCGACATCGGGGGTCAGCGCGCGGGCAAGCTCGGTCTGGTAGCTGCTGAGTTCCAAGACCACCACCTCGCCGTCCTGCGCGGGATCGATCGACAGCACCCCCTTGCCGATATTGCCGGCCATCTGGGTCGGGCGACCGGCAACCTGCAGGATGTGGTGGATCAAGGCCGTGGTGGTGGACTTGCCGTTCGAGCCGGTGACGGTGACGGCGCGCGGGGTCTGCTCGAAGCTGTCCCAGTCGGAGGTGGCCCAACTGCGGAAGAACAGGCCGATGTCGTTGTCGACCGGCACCCCCAGCTCCAGTGCGCGGGCGATCACGCGGTGCGGTGCGGGGTAGAGATGCGGGATGCCGGGGCTGGTGACCAGCGCGGCGACGCCCTCAAGCGCCGCGCTGCGACTGAGGTCGGTCAACGCGAAACCCTCGGCCTCGGCCGCGGCGCGGGCCTCTGGGCTGTCGTCCCACAACAGCGGCACCGCCCCCCCGGCAACCAGCGCGCGCGCCGTGGCCAGGCCCGAGCGGCCAAGACCCAGCACGGCCACCTTCTGTCCCTGATAGCCGACGACCGGGATCATGCCGCGCCCTTTTCTGTCCAGACTTCGGCACAGGGATAGGCGAGCGCGCGGAAAAGGGAAAGACCGGAGCGGCCGCAAGCGCGGCCGCACGCCTTTCCTCTCGCCTCTGCGCGCAAGCGCGCAACCGGCTCGGCCGCCCCGCCGCACCGCGACGCTTCTGCTGGGGCGGGGCTCCCGGCATCAGCCGGGTATGCCTCCGGCGGGGGTATTTAAGCCAAGATGAAGCGGCAAGGTCTTCATCTTGGTCCAAATACCCCGGGGGAGTCTTCGCGGCACGCGAAGACGGGGGCAGCGCCCCCCGCTTCGAGGAGGAGCCTGATAGGCGACGACGAGGCCGGTGACTTGCGCCCGCTTGCGGGCGCTCCGCTGGATCAGCGCTCGTCTTCGTCCTGCCGCTTCAGCTTCCAGGCGATCTGGCGCAGCATGCCGTGCAGGGTCTGCACCTCGGCCCGGGTCAGCCCCAGCCGTCCCCACATGTTGCGCAGGTTCAGCTTCATGCCCGGTGCCTTGTCGGGCGGGAAGAAGAAGCCGGCCGCCTCCAGCCGATCCTCGAAATGGTCGCCAAGCCGTTTGACCTCGGTCCGGTTCGCCATCTCGGTGCGCGCCAGGTCCATCACCGAGGCCGGAACCTCGACCCCCTGCCGACGCCACTCATAGGCCAGCAGCAGCACGCATTGCGCCAGGTTCAGGGAATAGAACTGCGGGTTCACCGGCACGGTGACCAGGGCGTTGGCATGGACGAGATCCTCGTTCTCCAGCCCGGCGCGCTCGGGGCCGAACAGAAAGCCGACCTTGCGGCCCTCGGCCACCAGGGCGCGGGTCATCGCCATGGCGCGTTCGGGGGTGACGATCTCTTTCACCATCTCGCGGCCGCGCGCGGTGGTGGCGAAGACGAAGTCGCAGTCGGCCACCGCGCCGGCGACGTCGGCAAAGAGGCCCGCGCGGTCCAGCACCTGGCCGGCGCCGCTGGCCATGGCGGCGGCCCTGGGGTTGGGCCAGCCGTCACGCGGATCGACCAGGCGCATCCGGTCGAGGCCGAAGTTCAGCATCGCCCGCGCCGCCCCGCCGATGTTCTCGCCCAGCTGCGGCCGGACCAGGATGAAGACCGGGTCGATCATGGCTTCCCCTTTGGTAAGCGCCGGGCCGGGTGATAGACTGCCCGGGCGCGGCGGACAAGGAGAGCGCCATGGCTTTCGATCCGGCGCTGGCAGACCTGCTGCGGCGCGACCTTGCCGGCAAGGCGGTGACCGAGCAGCCGATGTTCGGCGGGCTGGCTTTCCTGTCCGCGGGGCACATGCTGGCCGGCGTGCATCGCGGCGGCCTCTTGTACCGGGTGGCCAGGGCCGACCGGGCCGCGGCGCTGGCATTGCCCGGAGTCTTTGCGCCGATGATGGGCGTGCGGCCGATGGCGGGGATGGTGGCGCTGCCGCCCGGGGCGGCCGACGACGCCCGCCGTGCGGCGCTGCTGGCGCTGGCCCTGCACGCCGTGCAGGCGCTGCCGCCCAAGGTGGCCAAGCCGCGGAAAGGCTGCTAGGACGGGCGCAAAACCCGTTCCCAAACCCGCTCCCGGAGCCGCAGCCCATGGCCGAAGCCGACCGCCCGCAGATCACCCTGATCACGCCGCCCGCGCTGGACCTTGACACCTTTCCCGACCGGCTTGCCCGGGTGATGGACGCGGTCGAGATCGCCTGCCTGCGGCTGGCGCTGGCCACCCGGGATGCCGACACGCTGGGCCGCGCGGCCGATGCCTGCCGCGAGGTGGCGCATGCCCGCGACGTGGCGGTGGTGATCGAGACCCACCTCTTGCTGGCCGAGCGGCATGGGCTGGACGGGGTGCACCTGACCGACGGCGCGCGCTCGGTCCGGGCCGCGCGCAAGGATCTGGGCGCCGATGCGATCATCGGCGCCTTCTGCGGCACCACCCGGCACGAAGGGATTTCGGCCGGCGACGCGGGGGCGGACTACGTCGCCTTCGGGCCGGTCGGCGCCAGCGGACTGGGCCAGGGCGAACAGGCCGGGCACGATCTTTTCCAGTGGTGGTCCGAGATGATCGAGGTGCCGGTCATCGCCGAAGGCGGGCTGACGGCCGAACTGGTTGCGGCCTTCGGGCCGGTGACCGATTTCTTTGGAATCGGCGAAGAAATATGGTCCGCCGAAGATCCGGTGGCGGCGCTGAGGGCCTTGCTGGCCCCGCTGGGCTGACCGCCCAGATGGCCGCGGCGGCGCGGCTGGCAAGGCGCGACTTCGCGCGGCCATCTCTGCGCCCGCCGCGGTTGGCTTGACTGCCCCTGCAAACGCCTGGTCTGCCGGGACGCCAGCTCAGCGCCACGAAAGGACGGGCGGCAGATCGCCCGCGCAGCCGCAAGGATGGCCGACCGGACGCGAGCCAGATGCCAGCCAGTCACGCGACAGCCAGCCCTGGGACAGCCAGCCCCGGGGGCTACCGGTTCGCGGTCTGTCCGGACAGTCCGGTCAGTCGGTCAGTCGGTCGAGAGCACCGCCGTCACCGGGGCCAGGGCCACCGTCGCGGCGCGGCCTTCGACCGTCCATTCCAGAAGGGCCGCCACGGTTTCGGGACGGGTATGCCCGACCACCGCCACCCGGCCCTCTTGTGCGGCCTTGAACGCCGCCCGGTCGAGATAGCGGCGGATCACCGGCGTCGCCTCGGATTCGGCATCGAGGCTGCGGAACACCACGGCGGCCGGCACGTCCTCGCGCCGGGCCACCTGGTCGGCGGCGTTCAGCCCCTCGTCCCAGGTCACCAGCCCGCGCCCCTGCGCCCCCACCACCGGCACCACGGCACTGGCCAGCAGCCGGTCGCCCTGGAAACTGCGCTCGGGCAGGTCCATCACCGCCACGGCCTCGGGCAGGTTCTGGGCCATCACCTGGAACGCCTGCTCGACATCCGCCGCCGCCGCCCCCTTGGGCAGCGCGGTGGCCAGCATCACCACCTCTTGCCCCGCCGCGCGATAGACCGCGGCGCGCGCGGCCGCACCTTCGGCCATCGGGTCCAGCGCGAAGGTCACCGGGAAGGGCAGCGCCGCCAGCGCCGCCCGGTCCAGCCCCGGCTCGCCGCTGTCGATCAGGATCAGCGCCAGCGCCGGCTTGCCGGCCGGGTTTTCAAAGGGCCGCGCGAAGGCCACCACCGGCGCATCCTGATCCGGCTCTGCTGCCGCCTCGCTAGCGGGGGCCGGGGCATCGCCGATCCGCGGCAACCGGTCGGTGGCGACGCCGTCGCTGCCACCCAGCGAAGGCGCCGAGGGCAGCGTGCTTTGCCCGTCGTCGCCCACCGCGATGCGGCGCGACGCGTCGTCGTCGACCACGCCTTCGCCCGGCAGCGGCGTCACCTCGGGCAGCGCCGGCTGGGTCGCCTCTGCCGCCGGCGCCGCCACGGACCCGTCCGGCGGAACGGGACCGGCCTCGCCGCTGGCTTCCGGGGCGACCCCGGCCCCGGCCTCGGGCAGCGCCTGGGGCGGCTGACCCGCGGCCTCGGGGACCGCGTCGGCCAGCAGCGCCTCTTCCTCGGGCGTCAGCGGCGGCGGAGCCGGCAGGTCAGGGGCCGGCGGCGCCATCTCGGCCTGCGGTGCGGCCGGGGCGGCGGGCGCCGTGGCGGCCCGTGCGGCGTCTGCGGTGTCTGCGGTCTGCGGCACGGTGGCGGGCGTGTCGGTCAGCGGCAGCGGTGCGGTCGGCGCCTCGGGTGCCTCGGCCCCGGCAAGATCGGGCGCGGCTGCGGGGGTTTCCGGCGCGGAGGGCACCACCTCGGCGCCCGGAACAGCCAGCGTCTCGGGCGCCGCCGGCACCGCATCCAGAGCAGCCGTGGCCGCCGGCGCGGCGGCGGCACCTTCGGCAACCGGAACGTCGGGCGCCGCCGGTGGCGCGGTTTCAGCGGCGGGCGCCGTCTCGGTCACCGCCGCAGGAGCGGGTTCCGGGGTGAGTTCGGCGGCGGGTTCGGGGGTGGGTTGGGGTTCGGGCGCGGACATCGCCGGCTTGGACGGCGCGGCGGCCGGGTCCGCCTCGGGCGCAGTCTCGGGCGCAGTCTCGGGCGCGGTGTCGGCGGCGGAGGCCAGTTCGTCGCCCGCCGCGGCGGGCGCGTCTTCAATCGCTTCAAGGGTCGCACTTGCGGCCGGTTCCACGGCAGGTTCTGCGACCGGTTCGGGCCGGGCCTCGGCGCTGTCGCCGGAGGCCGGCGCCTCCGGTGTTGCCGCAGGGGCCTCGGGGGGCATCAGTGTGGCTACCTCGGGCACCGCCGCTGCCGGCTTGGGCAGCGGGCTTTGCAGCGGCGTGGTCAGCGACGCAAGCGCCAACAGACCGGTGCCCACAAGGCCACCAAGCCCCGCGCCCAGAAGGAACCTGCCGATCACGTCCGCCTCCGTCCTTGCCTCACGCTGCCCGACACAGTCCCGCGGACCCGGGTCCGGCGGGTTGATCCCGCCTGATCTGACACCCGGATCGCAGGGCCTTGCCCTTGACCTCGGTCGTTCGACCTGACCATGTATAGCGCGACCTTTCTTCGCCTTCACCCACTTTCCCACGGACCCAAGCGAGATGCTGCTTCTGATCGACAATTACGACAGCTTCACCTGGAATCTGGTGCATTATTTCGGGGAACTGGGGGCCGACGTGGTGGTTCGCCGCAATGACGCGCTGGAGGTGCAGGAGGCGCTGGCGATGGGTCCGCAGGCCATCGTTCTGTCGCCCGGGCCTTGCGATCCGGCACAGGCCGGCATCTGCATTCCGCTGACCAAGGCCGCCGCCGCCGCCAACCTGCCGCTCTTGGGCGTCTGCCTGGGCCATCAGACCATCGGCGAGGCGTTCGGCGGCAAGGTGGTGCGCTGCCACGAGATCGTGCATGGCAAGATGGGCAGCATCCATCACCAGGGAAAGGCCATGTTCCGTGGCCTGCCCTCACCGTTCCAGGCCACCCGCTACCATTCGCTGATCGTCGAGCGCGCCTCGCTGCCGGACTGCCTGGAGGTGACGGCCTGGCTGGAAGACGGCACCATCATGGGCTTGCGCCACCGCGAAAAGCCGATCGAGGGCGTGCAGTTCCACCCCGAATCCATCGCCAGCGAACACGGCCACCAGATGCTGCGGAATTTCCTGGAAGACGCCGGCGTGAAGGTGACGGCATGAGCGAGGTGCTGAAACCCCTGATCGGCATTGCCGCCACGCGCCCGCTGACCCCGGCCGAGGCCGAGGCCGCCTTCGAGACCCTGTTCGATGGCGCCGCCACCCCGGCGCAGATGGGCGGCTTTCTGATGGCGCTGCGCACCCGCGGCGAGACGGTGGACGAATACGCCGCCGCGGCATCGGTGATGCGGTCGAAATGCCACCGGGTGCAGGCACCCGAGGGCGCGATGGACATCGTCGGCACCGGTGGCGACGGCAAGGGCACGCTGAACATCTCGACCGCCACAGCCTTCGTGGTGGCAGGCTGCGGCGTCGTGGTCGCCAAGCATGGCAACCGCAACCTGTCGTCGAAATCCGGCGCGGCCGATGCGCTGACCGAGATGGGCGTCAACGTCATGGTCGGCCCCGAGGTGGTGGAGCGCTGCCTGGCCGAGGCCGGCATCGGCTTCATGATGGCGCCGATGCACCACCCGGCGATGCGCCACGTCGGCCCGGTGCGCGCCGAACTGGGCACCCGGACGATCTTCAACATCCTCGGGCCCCTGACCAACCCCGCCGGGGTGAAACGCCAGCTGACCGGCGCGTTTTCCGACGCGCTGATCCGGCCGATGGCGGAAACCCTGCTCAAGCTGGGCACGGTCAAGGCCTGGCTGGTGCATGGCGGCGACGGCACCGACGAAATCTCGATCGCCGCGCCGACCAGGGTGGCTGCCGTGGAACACGCGGCGATCCGCGAATTCACCCTGCACCCCGAGGATGCCGGCCTGCCCTACCACCCGTTCGAAAAGGTGCTGGGCGGCACGCCGGCGGAAAACGCCATCGCCTTCCGCGCCCTCCTCGACGGCGCCCCCGGCGCCTACCGCGACGCCGTGCTCTTGAACGCCGCCGCCGCCCTGGTGGTGGCCGAAAAGGCCGCCGACCTGAAGCAAGGCGTCGAGATGGCCCGCGCCAGCCTGGACAGCGGCGCCGCCAAGGCCCGCCTTGCGGCGGTGGCGCGCATCACCAGCGGCTGAGGTCGGGCATCTCCCCCCTGCCAGCCCCGCACTGCACGACGGAGGACCGCATGAGCCTTCTTGTGGATCACTGGCGCCGCCTGACCGGCCCGGTCCACCCCGACGACGCGCCGGTGTTCGCAAACACAGACCACAGCTTTCATCTCGACTTTCCGCCGCCGGCCTATGTCGGCGACGTGGACCGGGCACCGGTCATCCTGCTGATGGCCCATGGGGGTTACGACCCTGCCCTCATGGCGGTCGAATTCCCGGACCAAGCCTCAATCCAGCGCTACCTCGACCGGCTGCACGACCCTCGGCCCGTCCAGCCAGGGGACGTGTCGCCGTACTATGCCGCCGCGAACTACGCCCCCCTGATCGCCAGCGGTCGCCTCGCTCTGGTCAATGCGGTCGCCTATCGGTCGCGCAAGTTCAAGGATGCTCCGGAGAACCGGGCACTCGCTGAACACCTTCCCAGCACCTTTCTCCACCGCAGATGGCTTCGCCAGAACCTGATCCCATCCGCTCTAGTCGGAGACCGCATGGTCGTGGTGCACCAGTGGCGCCTGTGGGGCTTGAAAAAAGAAGAAATCATCCACCCCAACATCCTGTGGTCCGCAGCCCCGGTCGCGCCCAATCTTGCCCGTGCAGACCTGGCGCGCGCCGAGACCTTCGATCAGAGGACAGGATGACAGCCAGCCCCCACTCACCCTCTTCCAGCAAGCTGGCGCAGACCGCAACCGGACCCATGGCCCCGCCCCCCACTCCGCCCGCCTCTTGGGCCTCGCTCCCGTTCTTCACCGACAGCTGGCCCGCCCTCTGGACCCGCCTCGCCACCGCCCCCGCCTGGCAACCCGAACCGCAATCCATCTTCCGCGCCCTCGCCCTCACCCCGCGCGCTTCCGTGCGCGTGGTCATCCTCGGCCAGGACCCCTACCCCACCCCCGACCGCGCCACAGGCCTCGCCTTCGGCTTCCCGCCCGGCACGCCCCCGCGCGACAGCCTGCGCAACATCCTGGCGGAAGTCGCCACCGACACCGGCCAGCCCAAACCCGACGCCGACCTCGCGGCCTGGGCCGACCAGGGCGTGCTCCTCCTCAACACCGCCCTCACCGTCCCGGTCGGAAACGCCAACGGCCACAAGGGTTGGGGCTGGGAAAGCCTGGCGGCGCAAGTCCTCACGGCCACCGCCGCAGACGGTCCTCGCGCTTTCCTGCTGTGGGGCAAGCCCGCGCAAGACCTCTGCGCAAGCCTTCCCCGCGACGGCCACCTTTTCCTGCAAAGCCCCCACCCCTCGCCGCTCTCGGCCTACCGGGGGTTCCTCGGCTCGCGCCCCTTCACCGCCATCAACCGCTGGCTCGCCGCCCGGGGCGACACCCCCATCGACTGGTCTCTCTAGGCTTCCCTTCGTCCCCGTCCTTCGCTAAGCCTCGGAACAAACCCCTTCCGGCTTGCCCTTTGCGAAATACTCCACGGGGGTCCGGGGGTGTGAAACCCCCGGGGCGGCCGGGGCCAGGAGATCGGCATGAGCACCATTCTCGACCGCATCAAGGCCTACAAGCTGGAAGAGGTCGCCGCCCGCAAGGCCGCCCGCCCGCTGGCCGATGTCGAAGACGCCGCCCGTGCCGCGCCCCAGCCGCGCGGCTTTGCCCGCGCCCTGCGCGAAGCGGCCACGCAAGGCTACGGCCTGATCGCCGAGATCAAGAAGGCCTCGCCCTCGAAGGGCCTGATCCGCCCCGACTTCGACCCGCCGGCCCTCGCGAAAGCCTACGAGGACGGCGGCGCCACCTGCCTGTCGGTGCTGACCGACGGCCCCTCTTTCCAGGGCGCGGACGAGTTCCTGACCCAGGCGCATGACGCCACCACCCTGCCCTGCCTGCGCAAGGATTTCCTCTACGACCCCTGGCAGGTCGCCGAATCCCGCGCGCTGTCGGCCGACTGCATCCTGATCGTCATGGCCTCGGTGTCCGACGACCAGGCCGCCGACCTGGAAGCCGCCGCGATCCACTGGGGCATGGACGTGCTGATCGAGGTCCACGACCGCTCCGAGCTTGAGCGCGCCCAGGCGCTGAAATCGCCGCTGATCGGCATCAACAACCGTAACCTGCACACCTTCGAAGTCTCGCTCGACACCACCCGGCAACTGGCCCGGCTGGTGCCGGAGGATCGCCTGATCGTCGCCGAAAGCGGCCTCTACACCCCCGAAGACCTGGCCGACCTGGCCCGCTACGGCGCGCGCTGCTTCCTGATCGGCGAAAGCCTGATGCGCCAGGCCGATGTCGCCGCAGCCACCCGCGCGATCCTGGCCCGCCCGCTGACGGCACAAGGCGGCACGGCATGACCGGCCTCACCCACTTCGACGCGCAAGGTCAGGCGCATATGGTCGATGTCTCGGGCAAGCCGGTGACCGACCGCCTGGCCACCGCCGAGGGTTTTGTCGTGATGTCGCCCGAAACCCTGGCCCTGGTCAGCGAAGGCCGGGCGCAAAAGGGCGACGTGCTGTCGGTCGCCCGGCTGGCCGGCATCATGGCCGCCAAGCGCACCGCCGATCTGATCCCGCTCTGCCACCCGCTGCCGATCACCAGGGTCGCGGTCGAGCTGACCGCCGACCCCGCCCGGTCGGCGATCCGCGTCGAGGCCACGGTCAAGACCGGCGGCCAGACCGGCGTCGAGATGGAGGCGCTGACCGCGGTCTCGATCGCCTGCCTGACGGTCTACGATATGGTCAAGGCGGTCGAGAAATCCATGCGCATCGAGGGCATCCGGCTCTTGCTGAAAGACGGCGGCAAATCAGGACGTTACGAGGCGGGCCCATGATTTCGGTCGAAGAAGCCCAGGCCCGCGTCCTGGCGCTTTGCGCCGCCCTGCCGGCGGAAACCGTGCCGCTGCGCCAGGCCGCCGGTCGCTGGCTGGCCGCCCCGGTCGCCGCCCGCCGCGACCAGCCGCCGTTTGCGGCCTCGGCGATGGATGGCTATGCGGTCGCGGGCGACCCCAGGTCGGGCGACAGCCTGCAGGTCACCGGCGAGGCCGGCGCCGGCCACGCCTACCCGGGCCGAGTGGCCGCCGGCGACGCGATCCGCATCTTCACCGGCGCCCCGGTGCCGCAAGGGGCGACCCGCGTCATCCTGCAGGAAGACGTCGACCGCGACGGCGACCGCATCACCCTGCGGGCCAACGCCGACGCCGCCCGCCACATCCGCGCCCAAGGGTCCGACTTCCCGGCCGGCGCCACACTGTCCCCGCGCCGCCTGCGCCCCGCCGACCTGGCGCTGCTGGCCGCAATGAACATCGCCCAGGCCCCCGTCGCCCGCCGCCCGGTGGTGGCCTTCATGGCCACCGGCGACGAGTTGGTGATGCCGGGCGAAGATCCCGGCCCCGACCAGATCATCGCCTCCAACGCCTTCGCGCTGGACGCCATGGCCCGGGCCGAGGGCGCCGAAACCCGCCTTCTGCCCATCGCCCGCGACAGCGAGGACGCCCTGCGCGCCTGCTTCGGGCTGGCGCAAGGCGTCGACGTCATCGTCACCATCGGCGGCGCCTCGGTCGGCGACCATGACCTGGTCGGCAAGGTCGCCCGCGACCTGGGGATGCAACCGGCGTTCTGGAAGATCGCCATGCGCCCCGGCAAGCCGCTGATGGCCGGCCGCATGGGCCCGGCTGCGATGCTGGGCCTGCCCGGCAACCCGGTCTCGGCCATCATCTGCGGCCACCTCTTCCTGTTGCCACTGATCCGCGCCCTGCAAGGCGACCCCGACCCGCTGCCGCACCCCCACAGCGCCCGCCTGGCCGAGGCCCTGCCCGCCAACGGCCCGCGCACCCACTACATGCGCGCCCGCCTGCACGGCGACCGTATCGCCCCCTTCGAGGCCCAGGACAGCGCGCTGCTGACCATCCTCACCCAGGCCAATGCCCTGCTGATCCGCCCGGCCTCGGACGGCCCCCGCCTGGCCGGCGACCTTGTCCCCTTCCTGCCGATCTGAGCCTTCCTCTCTGCAAAAATATCCTCTGGGGGTGCGGGGGGCGAAGCGCCCCCGCTGTCCGGCCACCCCCAGACGATTCGCAAACGGCTTGACACAAACCGGGAACACGGGCAGAACATTGTGTTAACGATTTCCCCGGAGGGTGGCCGGATGCTCACGCGCAAGCAGCTTGAACTACTGAACTTCATCAAGACCCGGATGGACCAGGACGGCGTGCCGCCCTCGTTCGACGAGATGAAGGAGGCGCTCGACCTGCGCTCGAAATCCGGCATCCACCGGCTGATCACCGCACTGGAAGAACGCGGCTTCATCCGCCGCCTGGCCCACCGCGCCCGGGCGCTGGAAATCATCAAGCTGCCCGAAGCGATGGAGAAGCCGGGCTTCACCCCCTCGCGCTCAAGCCCCCCCCGGTTCGATCCCAAGGTCATCAAGGGCGACCGCACCGACCCGCCACGGGGCGCTATGCCGGTCGAGGCCGTGCATGCGATGGAGCTGCCGGTGATGGGCCGCATCGCCGCCGGTGTGCCGATCGAGGCGATCAGCGAGGTCAGCCACCACGTCGCCGTGCCGGGCAGCATGCTGTCAGGCCACGGCAGTCACTATGCCCTTGAGGTCAAGGGCGATTCGATGATCGAGGCCGGCATCAACGACGGCGACATCGTGGTGATCCGCGAACAGACCACGGCCGAGAACGGCGATATCGTGGTGGCTCTGGTCGAAGACAGCGAGGCCACGCTCAAGCGCTTTCGCCGCCGCGGCGGCATGATCGCGCTGGAAGCTGCCAACCCGGCCTATGAGACCCGCGTCTTCCCCGACCACCTGGTCAAGGTGCAGGGCCGCCTGGTCGGCCTGATCCGCAACTACTGACCCGCGCCTACTGATCGGCGCTGGCGATCTGCTTTGCCGGCGGCAGCAGCCCGGCCAGCAGGCTTTCGTCCAGCGGCTCGCCGCTCCAGACCCGGCCGCCGGCGCGGCTGGCGCGCAAGGTGACCGCGCCGTCGGCGCCCAGCGTCAGCGCCAGCGGCCCGGTCTGTTCCAGCACATTCTGATCAATCAGCCGGCAACCCTGCGGCACCGCCTCGGCCTTGGCCGACAGCACCACGAGGTCGGCCCCGGCACAGGCCTCGGCCAGCCGGGCCAGGCCCTTCTTGCCCGACAGCGCCACGCCGCGCAGTCCCGCGAAGGTGAAGCTGCGCGCCTCTTTCGGGCCGTCGAAGCCGGGGCGTGTCGCGGCCTGGTCCTGCGCGACCAGATCGCCGTCGTTCTCAAGCCAGTTCTGCGCCGCAAAGCCGCCGCCCTTGGGCGACGACAGCGCCCGGCCCTCGGGCCCCATCAGCCCCACCAGCCGGCCGTCGCCGGATATGAGCAGATCGGGCCGCCCGGCCATCGGCCACTGCGCCAGTGCGCCCAGCACCGCCACCAGCCCCAGCCAGCGCGCCCGCCCGGGCCACAGGATCACCCAAAGCGCCCCCAACGAGATCAGCGGCACCACCACCGCCCCCGGCGATGGAATCGCCGTCACCGCGCCCTCGAAAGATGCCACCTTGTGCGCCACCAGCAGGATCCATTCGCAGCCCAGACCCATCAGCCACAGCGGCAGCCCGGCGAGGCCAAGGGGCGCCAGCAGCGCGGCCAGCGCGCCCATCGGCATCACCACCGCGCCCATCACCGGCACGGTCAACAGGTTGGCAAAAAAGCCGTAATCGGTGAAGCGGTTGAAATGCGCCGCGGCAAAGGGCGCCGTGGCGATGCCGCCGATCGCCGAACTGGCGACCAGGGTGAACACCGGCACCGCCCAGCGCGGCCATTCCCCCAGCAGGACCTTGTGGTCCAGCACCGAAAACCCCCAGATCAAAGCCAGCGTCGCCGCAAAGGACATCTGGAAGCCGGGCGACAGCAGGCTTTCGGGCTGCATCAGCAGCAGCACCGCCGCCGCCACCGCGGCCGAGCGCAGGGTGATCGCCCGGCGATCCAGCATCACCGCGCCCAGCATCACCGCCACCATGACAAAGGCCCGCTCGGTGGCCACGTTCGAGCCGGACAGCAGCAGATAGAACCAGGCCACCCCGAAGGACAGCACCGCCGCCACCTTCTTGCCGTTGACCCGCACGGCCAGCGGCGGCACCAGCGCAATGGCGTTGCGGATCAGCAGGAAGACAAAGCCCACCAGGAAGGCCAGGTTCATCCCCGAGATCGCCAGGAGGTGCGCCAGCGAGCTGTCGCGCAACGCCACCACGGTGTCGTGGCTGATGCCCGAGCGGTCCCCGGTCATCGACCCCGAGGCGAAGGCCCCGGCATCGCCCGGAATCCGCGCCCGCATCGCGGCCGAGAGATAGGCGCGCAGCCGCCCCACCTTCTCTTCCCCTGGGCCGGGGTCTTCCAGCAGCAGCGCGGGTTTGCGGGTATAGCCCACCGCGCCCAGGCCTTCGAAATAGGCCATCCGGCGGAAGTCGAAGCCGCCCGGCTCGACCGCGCCGTCGGGGGCGGCCAGGCTGGCGGTGACGATGATGGTCTGCCCCGGTTGCGGCGTCAGGAAGGGCTGGTCGCCCTGCAGCGAGACCCGCACCTTGTCGGGCGTGCGGTCCGGCGGCAGATCCTCCAGCACCACCCGGTCCAGCGTCACCCGCAGCGCATCGGAGGCCGAGCGGTCGATCTCGACGATGCGGCCCTCGACCGGACCGTAGTAGCGGAAGGTCAGCATCGGCGCCTGCACCAGTTGCGCGCGCAGGCCGGCCGCCAGGAAGCCCAGTGCCAGGGCCAGGAGGGCCGCCCCCAACGGGCGCAACAGGTCTGGCGCGCGGACAAGGACCAGCGCCCCCGTCAGGGCCAGACCCGCAACGCCGGCGTAGAGCAGGCGCCCGGGTTCCCACGGCCAGACGAACCAGGCACCGACGCCGCAGCCGATCAGCACCGCGGCCAGCGGGAACAGGTGCCCCCGCGCCTCGACCAGCGCACGCAGCGGCCAAAGCAGCCACCGGTCGGCCCAGGACGCCGTGACCGCCACCTTGCCCTTGCCCTCCCATCCCGTCTAAATGCCGCCGTTGCCGGCCCGGCTTTCACTCTTCCTTGAACTTGGTTTCCGAAAGGTTAACGCGCCCATGGCATCCGACGTGGTCACCCGCTTTGCGCCCTCGCCCACCGGCTATCTGCATATCGGCGGCGCACGGACGGCGCTGTTCAACTGGCTCTACGCCCGCGGGCGCGGCGGCAAGTTCCTGCTGCGGATCGAGGATACCGACCGCGAGCGGTCAACCCCCGAGGCGACCGAGGCCATCCTCAAGGGCCTGACCTGGCTGGGTCTGGACTGGGACGGCGAGGTGGTCAGCCAGTTCGCCCGCAAGGCCCGCCACGCCGAGGTGGCGCATGAGATGCTGGCCCGCGGCACCGCCTATCGCTGCTTTTCCACGCCGCAGGAAATTGCCGCCTTCCGCGCCGAAGCAGAAGCCCGCGGCAGCTATGCGGTGTTCCAAAGCCCCTGGCGCGATGCCGACCCGGCGACCTGGCCCGACGCGCCCTTTGCCATCCGCATGAAGGCCCCGCGCATGGGCGAGACGGTGATCGACGACAAGGTGCAGGGCCGCGTGGTGATCCGCAACGAGACGCTGGACGACATGATCGTGCTGCGCAGCGACAACACGCCCACCTACATGCTGGCCGTGGTGGTGGACGATCACGACATGGGCGTGACCCATGTGATCCGCGGCGATGATCACCTGAACAACGCCGCCCGCCAGCAGATGGTCTATGACGCGATGGGCTGGGCGGTGCCGGTCTGGGCGCACATCCCGCTGATTCACGGCCCCGACGGCAAGAAGCTGTCGAAACGCCACGGCGCGACCGGGCTGGAGGAATACCAGGCGATGGGCTACCCGGCCGCCGGGATGCGCAACTATCTGACCCGGCTGGGCTGGGCGCATGGCGACATGGAGGTGTTCACCAGCGCCGAAGCGATGAAGGTTTTCACGCTGGAAGGCATTGGCCGCGCGCCTGCCCGGCTGGATTTCAAGAAATTGGAAAACACTTGCGGCCATCATGTCGCGATGACCGAAGATGCCGCGCTGCTGCATGAACTGACGGGCTACCTGGCCGCCGCTGGACGGCCCGCGCTGACAGCGGTGCAGCGCGACAGAATTCTTGCGGCCATGGCGGCGTTGAAAGAACGTGCGAAGACCTTTCCGGAACTGCTTGAAAAAGCGAAGTTTGCGCTGATCGACCGGCCTGTGGCGCCGGACGAGAAGGCGGCGGCGGCGCTGGATGCGGTATCCCGTGGTATACTGAAATCATTGACGCCGCGCCTGCAAAATGTTAGCTGGACGAAAGACTCGCTGGAGACCATCCTGAACGAGATCGCCGCGCAAAACGGCATCGGATTCGGCAAGCTCGCGGCCCCGCTTCGGGCCGCATTGGCGGGTTGCAGTGTGACGCCCTCGGTCTATGACATGATGCTTGCCATCGGTCGGGACGAGACGATTGCAAGGCTTGCGGATGCTGCGGCCTGAGGCCACAGACGCCGCCTGACCTTGATGCGCCCCCCGCGGGGGGCGGAGCATGGACACCGGCCCGCCGCCTGCCTTGCGGCATCGGGCCCGAGACGGGGGACGAACGTGACGACAACGACAACCAACAGAAAAGCGACGCTGACGCTGGACGGCAAGGACTACGATCTTCCGGTCCTGCATCCCACGCTTGGCCCCGACGTGGTGGACATCCGCAAGCTCTATGGCGAGGCGGACATCTTCACCTATGATCCGGGCTTCACCTCGACCGCGTCGTGCGAGAGCACCATCACCTACATCGACGGCGACCTGGGCGAACTTCTGTATCGCGGCTACCCGATCGAGCAGCTGGCCGACAAGTCGACCCACCTCGAGGTGTGCTACCTCTTGCTTTACGGAGACCTGCCGACCGCCGGCCAACTGGCCGACTTCAATGCCCGGGTGACGCGACACACCATGGTGCATGAACAGATGCACTATTTCTTCCGCGGCTTCCGCCGGGACAGCCACCCGATGGCCACCATGGTGGGCGTGGTGGGGGCGATGTCGGCGTTCTACCATGACTCGCTTGACATCAACGATCCCTGGCAGCGCGAGGTTGCCGCGATCCGGATGATCGCCAAGCTGCCGACCATCGCCGCGATGGCCTACAAGTATTCGCTGGGCCAACCTTTCGTCTATCCGAAGAACTCGCTCTCTTACGCCGGCAACTTCCTGCACATGTGCTTTGCCATCCCGGCCGAGGATTATGTGGTTTCGCCGGTGCTGGAAAAGGCGATGGACCGCATCATGATGCTGCATGCGGACCATGAGCAGAACGCCTCGACCTCGACCGTCCGGCTGGCCGGCTCGTCCGGCGCCAACCCGTTTGCCTGCATCGCCGCCGGCATCGCCTGCCTCTGGGGACCGGCCCATGGCGGGGCGAACCAGGCCTGCCTGGAGATGCTCAAGGAGATCGGCAGCGTCGACCGCATCCCGGAATACATCGCGAAGGCCAAGGACAAGAATTCGGGCTTCCGGCTGATGGGCTTTGGCCACCGGGTCTACAAGAACTTCGACCCGCGCGCCAAGGTGATGAAGGAATCGGCCGACGAGGTGCTGGGCCTGCTGGGCATCGAGGACAACCCGATCCTCCAGGTCGCCAAGGAGCTGGAGCGGATCGCCCTGTCGGACGATTACTTCGTGTCGAAGAAGCTTTACCCGAACGTCGACTTCTACTCGGGGATCATCCTCGAGGCGATGGGGTTCCCGACCTCGATGTTCACGCCGATCTTCGCGATTTCGCGGACCGTCGGCTGGATTTCGCAGTGGAAGGAAATGATCGGCGACAAGAACCAGAAGATCGGCAGACCGCGGCAGCTCTACATCGGGCCCAAGCGGCGGGATTATGTCGACGTGCGCCACCGCTAAGGCGCGAAGGGAACCGGCGCAAACGAGGGGGGCGGCTCAGCAGAGCCGCCCCTTTCACTTGGCGCTTGCGGCCGGCAGCGGGGCGGGCAGGATGGCCGGGGCATCCGGAGGGCGCGCGTGACGGGAGAACGGGTTCTGGCGGTCGACCTGGCGCGAACCGCGGCGCTGGCGGGAATGGTGGTGTTTCACATCACCTATGACCTTGAGGCGTTCCGCTGGATCGCCCCTGGCACCGCCGTTACCGGCTGGTTCTGGTATCACGCGCGGATCGTGGCCGGCGGGTTCATCTTCCTGGCCGGGCTGTCGCTTTGGATGGCGCATGGCCAGCGTCTGCGCTGGGGCGCTTTCGCGCGGCGGCTGCTGAAGATCGCGGCGGCGGCGGCGCTGGTGAGCGTCGCCACCCATTTCGCCTTCAAGGGGCAGTTGACGACCTATTACGGCATCCTGCATTCGATCGCCGTGTCTTCGGTTGCGGGCCTGGTGTTCCTGCGCCTGCCCGCCGTGGTGACCCTTGCCGTCGCGGTTGCGGTCTTTGCCCTGCCCTATCTGTGGACACTGCCGGCCCAGAGCGGCTGGCCGGTCTGGGCCGGCCTGTCCTCGACCCGGCCGCTGACCGCCGATTTCGAGCCGTTCTTCCCCTGGTTCGCCCCCTTCCTTGCCGGGCTGGCCAGCGGCCGGCTGCTCAGCCGCTTCGACCTCTGGCGGCACCTCACCTGGTCCGAGACGCCGCTGCTGCGCCGTCTGGCCTGGCCGGGGCGGCATTCGCTGGCGATCTACCTCATTCACCAGCCGGTGCTGATCGGACTGGTCCTGGGCGCCAGCTGGCTGCTGCGCTAGCCTGCCGCAGGGGGCACCCGATGTCAGGGCGCCGGAACAGCCCATATCTTGCATGTGACATTCAGGAATGGACCAGGACCATGACGAACCGACTTCAGGCGACGGACCTGTCGCTGCGCCACGCCCCCCGAACCTGGGGCGACCGCATCGCCCTGCGCACGGTCAAGCTGATGCGCCGGTTCGCCGATGCCTTCTTTTCCAAACGCTACGGTCACCGCGCGGTGGTGCTGGAGACCGTCGCCGCCGTGCCCGGCATGGTGGGCGGGCTGTTGCAGCATCTCAAGGCGCTGCGCCATATCCGCGACGATCAGGGCTGGATCCGCGAGCTTCTGGACGAAGCCGAGAACGAGCGGATGCACCTGATGACCTTTGTCCAGATCGCCCAGCCCACCCGGCTGGAACGGACGATCATCCTGCTGGGCCAGGCGGTGTTCTACAACGCCTACTTCTGGCTGTATCTGTTCGCCCCGCGGATCGCTCACCGGATCGTCGGCTATCTTGAGGAAGAGGCAGTGGTCAGCTATTCGCAGTTTCTGGACGAGATCGACGCCGGGCGGACAGAAAACCCGCCGGCGCCGCAGATCGCGATCGCTTACTGGCATCTCGCACCCGAAGCGCGGCTGCGCGACGTGGTCATCGCGGTGCGGGCCGACGAAGCCGGCCACCGCGACCGCAACCACCAGATGGCAGACAGCCTGGCGGCAGGCTGAGGGCGATCAGCCCCGGCCGTCGAGCGAGCCGAGCGCGTGGTAGGTGTCGGGCCGGCGGTCGCGGAACAGGCCCCAGGCCGCCCGCATCTGTGCCACGGCCTTGAGATCGACCTCGGCGGTGATCACCGCCGTGGTGCCCCGGTCGGCCTGTGCCAGAACCTCGCCTTGCGGCCCCGCGATGAAGCTTGAACCATAGAACGTCAGTTCGCGCCCGTCGGGCGACCGCTCCACTCCGATGCGGTTCGAGGCGACCACCGGCAGGATGTTCGCTGCTGCATGGCCGCGCATGGTCATCTGCCAATGCGACTGGCTGTCATAGTCGGGGCGACAGGGTTCTGATCCGATCGCCGTCGGATACAGCAGGACCTCGGCCCCCATCAGCGCCATCGCGCGGGCCGCCTCGGGGAACCATTGGTCCCAGCAAATGCCGACCCCGATCCGGCCAAACCGGGTGTCCCAGACCCGAAAGCCGGTATCGCCGGGCGAGAAGTAGAACTTTTCCTCATAGCCCGGCCCCTGCGGGATGTGGCTCTTGCGGTAATTGCCCAGAATCCGGCCATCCGCGTCGATCATCGCCACCGAATTGAAGAACGCCTGGCCCGCCCGCTCGAAATACGAACAGGGCAGCACGATGCCCAGCTCGCGGGCCAGGTCGGCAAACCGCGCGATCAGCGGGTGGCCCTGCATCGGCTGGGCCAGGTCGAAATGCGCGGGGTCCTGGGTGATGCAGAAATAGGGGGTGGCGAACAATTCCTGCACCAGCACCACTTGCGCGCCCTGGGAAGCGGCCTGCCGGACCAGAGCCTCGGCCCGGTCGGCATTGGTGGGCAGGTCCCAGCTGCAGGCGAACTGGGTGGCGGCGAGGGTGAGCAAGCGCATGAGGCGTTCCTTTTGCGGGCAGGCCGGGGGTTTTCCACCCCCGGACCCCCGGAGGATATTTCCACAGAGAGGAAGGCAGAAGACCTATTCCGCCGGCAGGGCGGCGGGCGGCCAGAGGTCCCGGGCGGAGCCGACGACGGTGTCGTGCAGGCGTTCCGAGCGGTCGCGGCCGATGTCGCGGCGGTGGCGCAACAGGAACAGCTTGCCCCAGCTTTTCCAAGTGCCGACCATCGGCGCCTCTGGGTCGCAGGGGAAGCGCGCGCGCCAGTCGGGTGGCAGGGTCAGGCCGCAGGCTTCGGCCCGATCCAGCATCCAGACCAGCGGGATGTTCGACAGTGGCCGGGCGGTCGGGAAGGTGCCGATCTGGCCGCCGATGTCGCCATGCGCGCCGCGGAACCAGACCTGCTCGACGTTGCCGTCCCAGCCGGGCGGGCAATCCCAGAGCACCGGCGCAAAGGCCGCGCGGGTTTCGTTCAGCGCCAGCGCATGAAAGCCGTGGCGGACCGAGGCGCCCAGATGGTGGCTGTGGAAGGCATGGGCCTTTTCGGTCAACTTCCACAAGAGCGGCAGCCGCAGGCCCAGCGCCTTGACCGTATCCCAGACCCCGACCATCTGGATCGGCGCCTGCGGGTGGCAGTAGAGGCGGGCGAAAGCGCGGGCGGCCTCGCCTTCCGGGTTCAGCCGGTAGTGGCGGTAGACCAGTTGCACGTTGCGTTCGGTGGCGGCGTCGGCGCGCAGCAGGCCAACCTGGTCGATCACCCCGGCCAGGCTGCGCACCGCGAAGGCGCCGCGGGAATAGCCCAACAGGAAGATGCGGTCGCCGGCCCGGTAGTGGCTGGCCAGGTAGCCATAGGCGCGCTTGATCTGGCGGTTCAGGCCGCGGCCCTGGGCCAGGTCGCTGAGCCGGCGCCAGCCCTGCCACTGCATGCCGGGTTCGTAATAGACCGTGCGGTCGGGGCGCAACGGGCCTTCGGCGATCAGCCGGAAGGCCAGGCCGGCGTTGGTTTCCATCCCCGGGTCCAGCGTCGACAGGGTGCCGTCCAGGATCACCACATGGTCGACCCGGCCGCGCCGCTGGCCGCGCGGCGGCGGGGCGGCGGGCTCGGTCTCGACCACCGGCCGGGTGTAGCCCAGCCAGCGGCGCAGGTTCTCAATCCGGGACGTGGCAGGCCTCCCTGTGTTGCGGCGGACCGCGGCGACCGGGCGCCCGGTTGGCCCCCCCGGTCGCCGGGTCGCAACCGGAATCGTAGGCCGCGCGCCCCTCCACGAGGTTAACGCCGGGTTCGCGCGGGACTTGGGCCGCGGAAGCGGTGCCCGCCGGCCACATCGGTCGCGAAGCGGACTGCGCCACGATCCATCCTTTTTCCGCCATGCTCCTGACGGCAAAGCTAAACCCCCGGCCGGGTTTGTCCAGCCGGGGGGTTGAAGGTCGCGCGAATGCGTTCACACGGTCAGCGACAGGACGGTCGCCATGTGCAAATCGCCAAAGCCGTTGAAGCGGCTGTTGGTGACCACCGAATACGACCCCATGCCGTGCCAGATCACATAGTCGCCCTCGGCCAGGTCGGCAGGCAGCGGGATGTCGCCCGGCAGCCGGTCGACCGAATCGCAGGTCGGACCGAAGACGATGCGCGGCTTCAGCTTGCCCTTGCGCGGGCGGCCTTCGGAATCGACCACCTGGATGCGGTCGATCACGCCGATCAGCGGCAGTTCGGTCAGGGTGCCGTAGACGCCGTCGTTCAGGAAGACGTGCTGATTGTCGCGCACCGCCTTGACGCGGGCCGCCAGGGTGAAGGCGTCGCCGCACAGCGCCCGGCCCGGCTCGCAGACCAGCAGCGGGCGGTTGTCGCCGAAGGCCTCGGTCGCGGCGCGGTCGATCAGGGCGAAGGTTTCCTCAAGCTGCGGCACCACGGCGGTCAGCCGGTGGCTGGGGAAGCCGCCGCCCACGTTCAGCCGGGCGATGGTCACGCCGGCGTCAGCGGCGATGCGGGCGGCCTCGCGGATGTAGGTGTCCCAGGCGTGCGGGTCGGTGCATTGCGTGCCCGGGTGGAAGGTCAGCGAGGGGATGAAGCCCGCCGCGGCGACGATCTTCAGAAGCTCGGCCGCCAATTCTTCGGTCGCGCCGAACTTGGCACCGAAGTTGTAGGCGGCCCCGGCGACCGGCAGCTTGAAGCGCACGCTGATCTCGGTGCCCTCGGCCGGGACCAGTTCGATCAGCTTGGCCAGTTCGGATTTCGAATCCACGCTGTAGGACTTGACTCCCTTGGCCACCGCGTGGGCGATTTCCGCCCGCGAGCGGACCGGGTTGTTGTAGTGGATCGCGGCATCCGGGGCGAGGCGGCGGATCAGGTCGATCTCGAAGGCCGAGGCGCAGTCATAGCCGCGCACGCCGGCGGCGGCGAGGTTCTCGACCATCTCTTCGCCCGGGTTGGACTTGACCGCATAGGTCACCATGCCGGGAAAGCCGTCGATGAAGCGGCGCGCTGCCGCCTGCACAACGGCGGGGGCGAAGAACAGCACGGGGGTCTCCGGCGCTTCGGTGCGGAGGTATTCGGTCGGGTTGGTCCAGATTGTCTTGGACAGTCCCATCGGCGTGATCCTTTCGGCCAATGAAGACGCGTCGCCCTTGATCCCCGTGCAGCTTGGGGGGCCGGGCCCAGCGTGGTTTCCTTCGGAACCAGGCCAGGTGCGTATGAGCCGCCCTTTTCCTGCAGTGAGGATGCGCGATATGGGTGACATCTTCACCGGGCGAAACTATAAATCCGCATCGAATCGTCGTCAGAATGACGAAACACCTGGGCATATTGCATGGATGAGCTGGATCGCAACATCGTCGGACTGCTGGGGGCCGATGCGCGCATGTCGGTGGCCATGCTTGCGCGTCGGCTGAAGGTGGCGCGCAGCACCATCCAGGCCCGGCTTGAGCGACTGGAGACCGGCGGCGTGATCGTCGGCTACACGCTGAAGCTGGGCGAAACCGCGCGCGAGGGGCGGCTGCGGGCCTCGGTGCTGCTGACAATCGAGCCGCGGGCGCAGGCGGCGGTCCTGACGCGGCTGAAGTCGATCCATGAGGTCGAGCGGGTGTTCACCACCTCGGGCCGGGTGGACCTGCTGCTGCAGATCGCCTGCCCCAACACCCAGGTGCTGGACCAGGTGCTGGACCAGATCGGCGCGATGACCGGGGTGCGGTCGTCGGAAAGCCTGATCCACCTGTCAACCAAGATCGACCGGGCAGTCTGACTGGGCAGTCTGAATGGGACGTGTGACTGGGCGGTCTAGCTGTCCCGGCGCAGCGCGAAGAGATCGACGAAGGCCTGGCCCTCGGCCGGATCGCCGGCAAAGGCAATCAGGCCCCGGGCGCTGTCGGCCAGCGGCTGCGGCGCATAGACCGCGCGGGCCATGGCGTTGGTGCCGCCCTCGAACTGCAGACCGGCGGCCGGGTCGGCCCCACGGGTGACGCGAAAGGCGCCGGGGGCGGTTTCCACGGTAAAGGCCTCGCGGCCCAACCGGAACACCGCACGGTGCGGCCCGGCCCGGTCGCGGTCACACATCGCCCGCATCGACAGCATCAGCGCCGCGGGGCTGATTAACAGCCGCGCGTCGTGGCCCGGCATCGTCGCGCCCCAGCGGCACAGTTCCCGAATCACCGGCCAAAGCGCCTCGCCCGCAGCGGTCAGGCGGTAGAGCGTCACCTGTTCCGGCGCGGGCAGGTCTTCGCGCCGCAGGATCCCGGCCATGGACAGGTCCTCCAGCCGCTGCGTCAGCACATTGGCGCTGAGCCCCGGCATCCCGGCGCGCAGGGCACCAAACCGGCGCGGGCCAAGCAGCAGTTCGCGCACAACCAACAGCGCCCAGCGATCCCCGATCAGGTCCAGCGCATGGGCAGCGATGCAGCCTTCGTCATAGGATCGCCTGTCCTCTTTGGTCATATTAGATAACTTTCAGTTGCTTTTTATGACTATAGCCGCCACCCTGTCCGATACAAGCGCCAAGGGAGGGTGGGATGGCTTATATCGACGGTTTCGTGATTCCGGTTCCGACGGCAAGCCGCGAGATCTATCGCGCCCATGAGGAAAAGTGGTGGCCCAGCTTTCGCGACATGGGCGCGCTGACGCTGGTCGTCGGCTGGGGCGACGAAGTTCCGCCCGGCAAACAGACCGATTTCCTGCGCGCGGTTGCAGCGCAGCCGGATGAGACGGTGGTCTTTGCCTGGATGACCTGGCCCGACAAGGCCACCCGCGATGCAGCCTACAAGACGATGATGGACACAGTCGAAGGCGTGGAGATGCCTTTCGACGGTCGCCGCATGATCTTTGGCGGCTTCACCCCGATCCTGACGGCGGAGGCCTGAGATGAGCGCGCATGGGTCCCCCTGCTGGTACGAACTGGTCACCCCTGACGCGGCACAGGCGCAGGCCTTCTATGGCCCGGTGCTGGGCTGGGAGTTTCAGGATGCCGGAATGCCCGGCTTTTCCTACATGCTGGCCATGAAGACCGGCGCCATGGTCGCCGGGCTGATGCAGCCCGATGCCCCGATGCCCTGTTTCTGGATGGTCTACTTCGCCGTTGACGACTGCGACGCCGCCACTGCCCGAGTCGCCGCGCTGGGCGGCACCGTCCACCGCGCGCCCGAGGACATTCCCGGCACCGGCCGCTTTGCCGTCGTGGCCGACCCGCAGGGCGCCGCCTTCGGGGTGCTGCAACCGCTGCCCGGCCAGGAGGGCAGCGCCTTCGACCAACGCAAGGAGGGCCACGGCAACTGGCACGAGTTGCAAACCAGCGACTCCGCCGGCGCGCTGGCCTTCTACCGCGATCTGCTGGGCTGGGGCACAGGCCAGGCGATGGACATGGGGCCGATGGGCACCTACCAGATCATCCGCCGGGGCGAGGCCGACATCGGCGGCATCATGCGCCTGCCGCAGCCGGGCATCCCGCCGAACTGGACGCCGTTCTTCGGCGTGAACGGCACCAATGCCGCCATCGACCGCGTCCGCGCCGCCGGCGGCACGATCCTGCACGGGCCGCAAGAGGTTCCCGGCCCCGCCTTCATCGCCTATTTCCAGGACCCGCAGGGCGCCGTCTTCGCGGTGGTCGGCCCAGCCTGATCCCAGCCTGATCGCAGCCTGATCCCGGCCTGATTCCGGCCCTGCCCCCTTGGCCTTTGCCGCTGCATTGGGTATCCCCTCGGCAGCCGCAAAGGACCATAGCCATGCCGATGGAAAAGACCTTCAACGCCGCCGAGGCCGAGGCCCGGATCTCGAAGCTGTGGCTGGACGCCAAGGCGTTCCGCGCCGGGGCCAATGCCCGGCCGGGGGCGCCCGCCTTTTCCATCATGATCCCGCCGCCGAACGTCACCGGCAGCCTGCACATGGGCCATGCCTTCAACAACACGTTGCAGGACATCCTGACCCGCTGGCACCGCATGCAGGGGCACGACACGCTGTGGCAGCCCGGCACCGACCACGCCGGAATCGCGACGCAGATGGTGACCGAACGCGAGATGGCCCTGAACCAGGAGCCGGACCGTCGCAGCATGGGACGCGAGGCGTTCCTTGCCCGGGTCTGGCAGCAAAAGCAGAAGTCGCGCGGCAATATCCGCGGCCAGCTGGAACGCCTTGGCGCCAGCTGCGACTGGGACCGCGAGGCCTTCACCATGTCGGGCGCCCCGGGTGCGCCGGCGGGGGAAGAGGGCAACTTCCACGACGCCGTGATCAAGGTTTTCGTCGACCTTTACACCAAGGGCCTGATCTACCGCGGCAAGCGGCTGGTGAACTGGGACCCCCACTTCGAGACGGCGATTTCCGATCTCGAGGTCGAGAACCTCGAGACCCCCGGCCACATGTGGCACTTCAAGTACCCGCTCGCCGGGGGCCAGACCTACGAATACGTCGAGAAAGACGAGACCGGCCGCGTGACCCTGCGCGAGACGCGGGATTACATCAGCATCGCCACCACCCGGCCCGAAACCATGCTGGGCGACGGCGCTGTGGCGGTTCACCCTTCGGATGAACGCTATGCGCCCATCGTCGGCAGACTTTGCGAAATCCCGGTAGGCCCGAAGGAACACCGCCGCCTGATCCCGATCATCACCGACGAATACCCCGACCCGACCTTCGGCTCGGGCGCCGTCAAGATCACCGGCGCGCATGACTTCAACGACTATGCCGTGGCGCAGCGCGGGGGCATTCCGCTGTACCGCCTGATGGACACCAAGGCGCGGATGCGCGACGACGGCGCGCCCTATGCCGAAGCCGCGCTGATCGCGCAGCAGATGTCGCGCGCCTGGCTCTTGGACCGCGGCTATGCCACCCCCGGCATCGCGGAACGGCCGATCGAACTGTCTGAAACCGAGATCGACGCGCTGAACCTGGTGCCCGACGACCTGCGCGGCCTTGACCGGTACGAGGCCCGCAAGCGCGTGGTCGAGCAGATCACCGCCGAGGGCCTGGCCGTGACGGTTCTGCAGAAGAGCATCGACAAGGAAACCGGCGCGGAACACCTGGAACGGGTGCCCTTCGTCGAAAGCAAGCCGATCATGCAACCGTTCGGCGACCGCTCGAAGGTGGTGATCGAGCCGATGCTGACCGACCAGTGGTTCGTCGACACCGCCAGGATCGTCGAACCGGCGCTGGAGGCGGTGCGGACGGGCCGCACCAGGATCATCCCGCCAAGCGGCGAGAAGACCTATTTCCACTGGCTGGAAAACATCGAGCCCTGGTGCATCTCCCGCCAGCTCTGGTGGGGGCACCAGATTCCGGTGTGGTATGGTCTTGACCTTTCCGCCCCGGACTTCAGCGACGATGAGGGTGACGAAGCGCTGGACCAGGTCGAGATGCTGCGCGTGCTGGGTGACGGCGGCTATGCCACGCGCGAGGCGACCTACCAGTGCGCCGCGACCTTCGACGGCGTCGCGGACCGCTTCCGCGATGCCTTGGCCGCCTTGCCCCACCCGTTGAACCATGCCCGCGTCGTGGCAGTCGCCGATCGCGCCGCGGCGGTGGAGTCGCTTGCGGCCTCATTGGCCACCTATGAGGTGGACCAGGACCCGACAAGGCTGACCTACCCGGTCTGGCGCGACCCCGACGTTCTTGACACCTGGTTCTCCTCCGGCCTCTGGCCCATCGGCACGCTCGGCTGGCCGGAGACCACCCCGGAACTGGACCGCTACTTCCCGACCTCGGTCCTGGTGACCGGGCAGGACATCCTGTTCTTCTGGGTCGCCCGGATGATGATGATGCAGCTGGCGGTGGTAAACGATATCCCGTTCCACACCGTCTATCTGCACGGGCTTGTCCGCGACGCCAAGGGCAAGAAGATGTCGAAATCCCTCGGCAACGTCATCGATCCCTTGGAGATCATCGACGAATACGGCGCCGATGCGCTGCGCTTTGCCAATGCGGCCATGGCCTCGCTTGGCGGGGTGCTGAAGCTGGACACAAGCCGCATCGCCGGTTACCGCAACTTCGGCACCAAGCTGTGGAACGCCTGCCGCTTTGCCGAGATGAACGGGGTCTGGGAAGGCCACGCGACCCAAGCCACGCCCCCCACGCCGTCGGCCACCGCCAATCGCTGGATCATCGGCGAAACCGCCAAGGCGCTGGCCGAGGTCAACGCAAGCTTGCAGGACTTCCGCTTCGACCAGGCGGCGGATGCGCTGTACAAGTTCGTCTGGGGCAAGGTTTGCGACTGGTATGTCGAGTTTGCCAAGCCCCTCTTCGACGGCCCCGACGCCGCCGAAACCCGCGCAACCATGGCCTGGGTGCTGGACCAGACGATGATCCTCTTGCACCCCTTCATGCCCTTCCTGACCGAAGACCTCTGGGCCACCACGGGCAAACGCGCCAGGCTGATGGTCCACACCGACTGGCCCGCCTACGGCGCCGAACTGGTGCAAAGGGATGCCGAGGCGGAAATGGGCTTCGTCACCGGGCTGATCGACGAAATCCGCTCGGCCCGGGCGCAGGTGCATGTCCCGGTGGGTCTGAAGATCGACCTCGTGGCGACCGAACTTTCGCCCGCCGCCCGTGCCGCCTGGGACAGGAACGAGACGATCATCCGCCGCCTCGCCCGGATTGACAGCTTCGCCGAAGGCACCGCCCCCAAGGGCTCGATCGCGGTTGCGCTGGAAGGCGCGTCCTTCGCTATCCCGCTGCAAGGCCTGATCGACATCGCGGAAGAAAAATCCCGCCTCTCCAAGGCCCTGGACAAGTTGGCCAAGGAAATCGGCGGCCTCAAGGGCCGGCTCGACAACCCCAACTTCGTGAAATCCGCCCCCGAGGACGTGGTGGAAGAAGCCAGGTCCAACCTTGAGGCCCGCGAGGACGAGGCCGGCAAGATCGAAGCCGCCCTCAAGCGCCTGGCCGACCTCGGCTGACTTCATCTTGGCGAAAATACCCTGCGGGGGGGTGAAGGACCGCAGGTCCGAGGGGGGGCGCAAAGCCCCCCTTTTCCTGGGCCGGCCATAGGCGCAGACTGCACCGGAAAAGGGGTATGCCCATGTCTTGGCTCTCGCGCCTTGCCGAACGCCGCATCCAGGCCGCCCGCCTGAAGGGCCAGCTTCAGGGCCTTGAGGGCGAGGGCAAACCCCTGCCCGACCGCCCGGGCGACGCCTTCGTCAGCCACGGCGATGCCCTTGGCTTTCGCATCATGGCCGAAGCCGGTGTCTTGCCCGAGGAAATCGTCCTGAAGAAACGGGCCGCGGCGCAACGGGCCTACTTGGCCACCCTGACCGACGAGGCCGAGCGCAAGGCCGCCATGGCCGAGCTCGCCCGGCTGGAGATGCTGCAGGGCATCGCCGAGGACGCCCGCCGCAAATTCCTGCGCTGACATCGGTTGGCGGAACGGGCGCCGGAATTCGAAGTCGAATTCCGTGCACGATTTCCGAAGTCGGAAATCGTCTTGCGGCGCACCACGCGCGCCGCCAAACTCCCGGCCCATGAGCCGCTTCCTGACCCTCCACGCCGCCGCCCTGCCCTCGACGGTGCCCTTCACCGGCCCCGAGACCCTGGAACGCCGGACCGGCACGCCCTTCCGCGCCCGGCTTGGCGCCAACGAAAGCCTGTTCGGCCCCTCGCCCAAGGCCCTGGCCGCGATGCAGGCCGCCGCGGCCGAGGTCTGGAAATACGCCGACCCGGAAAACCACGACCTCAAGCACGCCCTTGCCGCCCACCACGGCTGCGGCCCCGACAACATCGTCGTCGGCCCCGGCGTCGATACCCTTCTCGGCCTGTTGTGCCGCCTGACGCTGGCCCCCGGTACCCCGGTCGTCACCAGCCTGGGCGCCTATCCGACCTTCGCCTTCCACGTTGCGGGCTATGGCGGGGCGCTGGCCCGCGTGCCTTACCGGGACAACCACGAAGACCTGCACGCGCTGCTTGCCGCCGCCACGGGGCAGACCGCGCGGCTGCTCTACCTCGCCAATCCGGACAACCCGATGGGCAGCCACCACCCCGGCGCGGTGATCGAGGACCTTGCCGCCAACCTGCCCGCCGACACGCTGCTGGTGCTGGACGAGGCCTATGCCGACCTCGCCCCGCCCGAGGCGATTCCTTCGATCCCGGCCGACCACCCGCAGGTGATCCGCTTTCGAACCTTTTCCAAGGGCTATGGCATGGCCGGCGCGCGGGTCGGCTATGCCATAGCCGAACCCGCCCTGGCCCGCGCCTTCGACAAGGTGCGTGACCATTTCGGCATGTGCCGCATCAGCCAGATCGGCGCCTTGCAGGCGCTGCGGGACCAGGACTGGCTGGCCCATGTCCGGCTGGCCGTCGCCGCCGCCCGCGCCCGGATGGGTCGGATCGCAAGTGCGAACGGTCTGGCGCCGCTGCCCTCGGCCACCAACTTCGTTGCCCTCGACCTGGGCCGTGACGGCGATTTCGCCCGTCGCGTGCTGGCCGAATGCCAGGCCCGCGGCCTGTTCATCCGCATGCCCGGCGTGGCGCCGCTGGACCGCTGCCTGCGGGTCAGCCTGGGGCCGGACCCGGCGATGGACGTGGTGGAAGAGGTGCTGCCGCAGGCGCTGCGCGCCGCGGCGGACTGATCACTCGGCCGCCAGGTCCGACTTGGCCGGCCCCAGCGCCGGGGCCTTGCCCTCTCGCGCCTCGGGCGTGCCCAGCCGCACCGGCGCGCCGGTGTCGTCGGGGTCCGCCCGCAGGAAGGGAATGGCCACCAGCGGACTGCTCACGGGTTCGGCCGGGGCCGCGGCACCCAGCGACCGGCGGAATACCAGCATGTTCTGGAATGTGGTCTTCGACCCGGTCAGCCCGACCCGTTCATCACAGGGCAGCGCATCGGCGCGGACATAGTCCCAGCCGTCGCGCGCCAGATCGTTCATCAGCATGGTCAGGGTCAGGGCGAAACGCTCTTCCGTCGATTTCACGCCGCGGGCCTTTTCCCCTCGGCGCGGTGCGGGAACGACCTTGTATTCGTAAAGCTGCATCGGCTGTCTCCCACCGGACCAGGCTCAGGATAGGGGCAACACCCGCAAAGGGCAAATGAAGAGCCTGTCCAGTCGGCGGACGACGGCCGGGGCCTTACAACCCCAGCTTCTTCATCACCAGATCGTTCACCGCCGCCGGGTTGGCCTTGCCGCCGGTGGCCTTCATCACCTGGCCGACGAACCAGCCCGCAAGCTTGGCGTTGGCCTTGGCCTTTTCCACCTGGGCGGGGTTTTCGGCGATGATCGCATCCACCGCCGCCTCGATCGCGCCGGTGTCGGTGACCTGCTTCATGCCGCGGTCTTCCACGATCTGCGCCGGATCGCCGTCTTCGGTATAGACGATCTCGAACAAGTCCTTGGCGATCTTGCCGGAAATGGTGCCGGCGGAAATCAGGTCGATGATCCCGCCCAGTTGCGCCGCAGAGACCGGGCTTTCGGTGATGTCGTGGCCTTCCTTCTTCAGCCGCCCGAACAGCTCGTTGATGACCCAGTTGGCGGCCAGCTTGCCGTCGCGTCCCAGCGCCACGGCTTCGAAGAAACGGGCGCTGTCCAGTTCGGCGGTCAGCACCGAGGCGTCATAGTCGGTCAGGCCGAAATCGGCCATGAAGCGGGCCTTTTTGGCATCAGGCAGTTCGGGCATCGACGCGGCGATGGCATCGACCCAGGGCTGCTCGATTTCAAGCGGCAGCAGGTCGGGGTCGGGGAAGTAGCGGTAATCGTGCGCCTCTTCCTTGGACCGCATGCTGCGGGTCTCGCCCTTGTCGGGGTCATACAGCCGGGTTTCCTGCACGATCTTGCCGCCGTCCTCGACGATGGCGATCTGGCGGCGAGCCTCGTATTCGATGGCGGCCATGATGAACCGCATCGAGTTCATGTTCTTGATCTCGCAGCGGGTGCCGAGGTGGCTGAAGTCCTGGGTTTCCTGATACTTCTCGTACTGCCCCGGCCGGCAGACCGAGACGTTCACGTCGGCCCGCAGGTTGCCGTTCTGCATGTTGCCGTCGCAGGTGCCCAGGTAGCGCAGGATCTGGCGCAGCTTGGCGACATAGGCGGCAGCCTCTTCCGGGCCGCGCAGATCAGGCCGGCTGACGATTTCCATCAGCGCCACGCCGGTGCGGTTGTAGTCGACGAACGACAGGTTCGGATCGATGTCATGGATCGACTTGCCGGCGTCCTGCTCCAGGTGGATGCGCTCGATCCGCACCCGGCGGGCGATGCCCGGACCCATCTCGACGATCACCTCGCCCTCGCCGACGATGGGGTGATAAAGCTGGCTGATCTGATAGCCCTGCGGCAGGTCGGGGTAGAAGTAGTTCTTGCGGTCAAAGGCCGAGACCAGGTTGATCTGCGCCTTCAGCCCAAGGCCGGTGCGCACCGCCTGTTCCACGCAGAATTCGTTCAGCACCGGCAGCATTCCCGGCATCGCGCAATCGACGAAGGAGACGTTGGTGTTGGGTTCCGCCCCGAAGGTGGTGGACGCACCCGAGAACAGCTTGGCGTTCGAGGCAACCTGGGCATGGATCTCCATCCCGATCACCAGTTCCCAATCGGCCTTGGCACCCTGAATGACCTTGGGCTTGGGCGAGGTAGTGATCAGGTCGAGCATGGCATCCCCTCCGGCAATCCGGCGCATCTGCGCTTGCCTTTAGGATGCGCTCCGGCGCGGCGCAAGCCCCGCGCACGACCTGACGCCAGCCCCGGCGCCGGAATTCGACTTCGAATTCCGGGCACGATTTCCGGCTTCGGAAATCGACTGCCCGGGGTTCAGGGCATCCGTGCTTCCAGGCCGGCGACGCCGGGATAGATATGAGCGCCGCGCAGCAGATCGTCGTGGAACAACTGGCCCATGGCCCAGTGAATGCAGTCCAGACCATTTTCCCAGGCCGGCAGGTGGAACTCGCGCAGGTTGTCGCGGACGTGGTCGTCCAGCGTCTCCATCACCACCTTGGCCCGCATCGAGGCCAGCGTCGTATCGTATCCCTGCGAATGCGCCAGTTCGGTCAGCGCGCCGGCCACGATGTTGGCGCGATACTGGCAGCCGGTGGCGCGGTGATGGTCGATCAGACCGCGCACGAACAGGCCCAGGTCCATGCCGGGGGGGTAGTCGCCCTGCGCCTGGGCCGCGCTGAGATAGAACACCGCATAGGCCGCGGCGCCCGACACGTCCGAGGTGCGCTTGACCGCGGCACGGGCCTCGGCCTCGAAGCCCTCGGGCCGGCCATACCAGGGCGGCAGCAGGTGCACGGCATGGGCGGCATGCGGCTCGGGGCAGGTCGGGTCCAGGTCGGACCAGTCCTGATACCAGTCGCGGACCAGCGCCTCGCCCTCGTCGATGCCCTGCACCAGCCGATAGCGGGTGCCGGCCAGCAGGGGCGAGTTCTCCTCGATCGGATCGAACTGGTCGAGCACGCGCTCTGCCTCGGCGGTATGGCTTAGAAAGCCTTGCCGGCCCGCACCGCCCGGCCCGGCTTCGCAGGCGGTGCCCCGCCGGGCCCAGCCAAGATCAAGATGGGCCTGCGCCAGAATCTGCGCGGCGGCATAGTCGTCATGGTGGACGGCCTGCATCGCGTCCAGCCGATCCAGCGCCTCGTCCGCGGCGGCCCAGTCCCGGCTGGCGATGGCCGCCGTCAGGGCGGCGCGCGCGCCGTCCGACGCCAGCACGGCCAGCCGCCGGCCGGCCGGTGCGCCCGCCCGCGCCTGATCGGCACGACGGACTTCGGCCAGCAATTCGGCCCAGCGGTCCGCCTGCGCCAGCGCCGCATGGGTCTGGACGATTTCGGCACAGTACCGGCTTTCGGGCGATACCTCGACGATCGGCACATGCAGGCGTTCGGCGAGGGGGCGATCGGCTTCGGCGGCGCGCAGGCGGCGGGCCTCGGCCCGGTCTGACCGGCGCAAGACGCGGCCCAGGCGTGCGGCAATTTCCCGCGCAGTCTGACCCAAACGGCTGTTCACCTGCTCGTCGGATTGTATATCGGCCATGTCTGAACTGCCGTTTTGGAGTCTCGTTGCTACAATTCACTGCAAATAAGGGCAGAAAAATGGTTGCCGGCGGGATCCCGAAACAATCTTTCGCACGAACCTCAGGTTGTGTCCGGGCCGCCACAGTCGCGCTGGCCCTGGCTGGCTGCGTGCCGCTGGGACCCGCAATCGACGCCGACCTTTCCGGTGCGACGCCGCCGATGCGCTGGGATCACCGGCCCGAGGCAGCGGACTGGACACGGGCGGCCCTGCTGGCGGTGGCGGCGCAGGACCAGGCCCTGGCCAGCCGCGTGCCGGCCGACATTGCGGCCTGGTGCCCGGGCTATGCCAAGGCCGGCCTGGCCGAACGCCGCGCCTTCTGGGTGGGGTTGATGAGCGCGGTCGCCAAGCACGAAAGCGGCTGGAACCCGGCGGCGGCAGGCGGCGGCGGGCGCTGGATCGGGCTGATGCAGATCTCGCCCAAGACGGCACGCGGGCATGGCTGCGCCGCGCCATCGGCGGCGGCGCTGAAGGATGGCGCGGCAAACCTGACCTGTGCGGTGTCGATCTTTGCCGAAGACGTGGCGCGCGACGGAGTGGTCGCCGGCAAGGGCAACCGCGGCCTTGGGCGCGACTGGATGCCGTTCCGCAAGGCCGACAAGCGCGCCGACATGGCGGGCTGGACCAGCGCCCAGCCCTGGTGCCAGGCGGGCTAGGCCCCCAGCATCCGCCCTGCCATTTCCGACAGGTCCCGGCTGAGGCCGGGCGTGTCCGCGATGCGGTCCAGCGCCGCCCGGGCCTGTGCCTGCCGCGCCGGATCGTAGCGCCGCCAGGTCTCGAAGGCGGTGGACATGCGCGCGGCGGTCTGCGGGTTCAGCGGGTCAAGCTTGAGCAGCCAGTCCGCCACCACCCGGTAGCCCGCCCCGCTGGCGTGGTGGAAGCCGGCATGATTGCCCGCCAGCGCGCCAATCACGCTGCGGAAGCGGTTGGGGTTCTTCCAGTCGAAATCCGGCCGCGCGGTCAGCCGTTCGGTCAGCGCCGCTGCGTGTTCGGGCGGGGCCAGCGCGATCTGCAGGGCATACCACTTGTCCATCACCAGCGGCGCCGCGGCCCAGCGGGCCTGGAACTGCGCCAGTTCCCCGGCCCCCTCGCCGATATCCAGCAGAGCCGCCAGCGCGGCCACCGTTTCGGTCATGGTGCTGGCCGCGGCATAGGCCGCCTTCGCCACCGCGCCACCGTCAAGCCGCGCGATCAGCCCCAGCGCCGCCCCCTTGAGCGCCCGCCGCCCCGCCGCCCCGGCATCGGCCGAGAACGCGCCGTCGTCGGTCAGAGCCGCAAGCAGGCCCGGCAACTGCGGCGCAAGCCGTTCCGCCAGCGCCTGCCCGGCGCGGCGGCGGGCGGTGCGGATCGCCTCGGGGTCGGGCACCGTGCCGCGGTCGTGCAGCGTCTGCGCCAGGTCATCCTCGCCCGGCAGCCGCAGGGCCAGCGCCCGGAACGCCGGATCAAGGCTGTCGTCCAGCGCCACCTGCGCCAGGGCCTCGGTCCAGGCCTTCGACACGCCGGTGCCCTTGGCCACCATGCTGACCAGCATGTCCTTGGCCAGCGCGCGCCCGGCCTCCCATTTGTTGAAGGGGTCGGTGTCATGCGCCAGCAGGAAGGCGCGCTCGATCGCGTCGGTCTGGTGGTCCAGCACCACCGGCGCCGAAAACCCGCGCAGGATCGACGGGATGGGGCGGCTGGCCAGGCCGTCGAAGCGGAAGCTCTGGGTGCCCTTCGTCATCTCCAGCACCGTGGTCGGCACCACCTCGTCGCCGTTGGGGTTCAACAGGCCCACCGCGATGGGAATGACACGCGGGTCCTTCTTCGGCTGGCCGGGCGTGGGCGGGTTCACCTGGGTGAAGGTCAGGGTGTAGGTGCCGCCCTCGGTCCCCGGGTTCCAGGCCTCGTGAACCTTCAGCCGCGGTGTGCCGGCCTGGGTATACCAGCGCTTGAACTGCGCCAGATCGCGCCCCGTCGCCTCCTCGAAGACCTTGAGCCAGTCTTCGATTGTGGCCGCCTCGCCGTCGTGGCGGTCGAAATACAGGTCCAGCGCCCGGGCATAGCCGTCATCGCCAACCAGGCGCTTCAGCATCCCGATCACCTCGGCGCCCTTTTCATAGACGGTGGCGGTGTAGAAGTTGTTGATTTCGATGAAGCTGTCCGGCCGCACCGGGTGCGCCAGCGGCCCCTGATCCTCACGGAACTGCCGGCCGCGCAGCATCAGCACGTCCTCAATGCGCTTGACGGCATGGGACCGCATGTCGCCGCTGAACTGCTGGTCGCGAAAGACGGTCAGACCCTCTTTCAGGCACAGCTGGAACCAGTCGCGGCAGGTGATGCGGTTGCCGGTCCAGTTGTGGAAATACTCATGCGCGATGACCGCCTCGATGCGGGCATAGTCGTCGTCGGTGGCGGTCTCGGGGCTGGCGAGGACAAGCTTGGAGTTGAAGATGTTCAGCCCCTTGTTTTCCATCGCGCCCATGTTGAAGTCATCGACCGCGACGATGTTGAACACGTCCAGATCGTATTCGCGGCCATAGGCGTCTTCGTCCCATTTCATCGACCGGATCAGGCTGTCCATGGCATAGCCGCAGCGGTCCTGGTCGCCGGGGCGGACCCACACGCCCAGGTCCACCGCGCGGCCCGAGCGGGTGGTGAAGCGGTCGCGGTGCGCCACCAGATCGCCCGCCACCAGCGCGAACAGGTAGGCGGGCTTGGGCCAGGGGTCGTGCCATTCGGCCCAGGCCGCGCCTTGCGCCACCGGGTTGCCGTTCGACAACAGCACCGGCAGGTCGGCTTCGATGCGCACCCGGAACGGCGCCATCACGTCGGGCCGGTCGGGGTAGAAGGTGATCTTGCGAAAGCCCTCGGCCTCGCACTGGGTGCAATACATGCCTTTCGACATGTACAGCCCCTCCAGCGCGGTGTTCGCCTCGGGGTCGATCTCGACCAGGGTTTCCAGCACGAAGGGCGCTTCGGGCAACAGATCGGCCGGCACCGTCAGACCGGTGGCGTCGGGCGTCAGGTCCAGCAAGGCGCCATCGAGGCGGACCGAGACCAGCCGCAGCCCCTCGCCATCCAGCCGCAGCACATGCCGGCCTGGCGCAGCGGGGTTCGGGCGCAGGTGCAGCCGCGCCTCGACGCGGGTCGCCTTCGGCGCCAGGCGGAAGGTCAGGTCGACCTGATCGACCAGATGACTGTAGGGGCGGTAGTCGGACAGATAGACAGTGCGTGGATCGGTCATCGCGGGCTCCGGGTTCGGGCGGCAGGATCGGGCGATGCGGCTTCGGGCGCAAGGGCGGTGTTTGCCGGCCGGCCGCACCGCCGGCCCTTGCCCCGCGCCCCCGGCGGCGGTAAGGGGACGCCATCCCTGCCCGGAGGTTGCCGATGAAAGCCCGCGTCACCGTCATGTTGAAGACCGGCGTGCTGGACCCGCAGGGCGAGGCGATCCGCCATGCCCTTGGCTCGCTTGGCTTTGCCGGCGTGAATGGCGTGCGGCAAGGCAAGGTGATCGAGCTTGACCTGGCCGAGACCGATGCGGTGGCCGCCGAGACGGCGGTCAAGGCAATGTGCGAAAAGCTGCTCGCCAACACGGTGATCGAAAGCTACCGGGTCGAGTTGCACTGAGCCGTCGCCAGCCCGCCTGCCGCTTTGCCCTGCGACCCTGTGGATGCCGTCCGGCGCGCGCCTTCGCCTTGGCCCGGGCAGGATGGGTGTGCCGCTCCGGCGCATCGGCCGTGCCATTGACCGCCCGGCTGGCCGTTGCGTTTCCCGGACACCGGTGAGGGTCAGGCCTCGGTCGGCCGGGCCATCGGCCCGGCGGGCTGGACGCTGACTTTCACCGTCATCTCGACGGGGCCGGATTCCTGCCCCTGAAAGCTGCCCGAAACCGGCACGACCTGGGCGATGTGCCGGGCCACTGCGACAGGGATCAGGTTTGCCGATCCCACGGACCGGTTCGTCGGGTCGATGGCGATCCAGCCGGCTCCGGGCAGGAAGACTTCGACCCAGGCGTGGGTGGACCCCGGGCCGGCCGAGCCGGTGCGCTCTCCGTCCGGGTCGAACAGGTAGCCCGAGACGATCCGCGCCCCGAAGCCAAGCGTCCTGACGGCCTCGGCGAACAGCACCGCGAAATCCCGGCAGGTTCCCCAGCCCCGATCCAGCGTCTCAAGCGGGCCCTGGGTGCCTTCGACCTCGCGGCTTTGATAGGCGATCCGGGACGAAACGCCGATGCTGACATCCTTCAACAGCGACAAGGTGTCGGTCGGGTGCTGCATCACGAAGCTTTCTGCCCAGGCCGACAGCCGCCCGGCCGAATCGGCGTATTGCGGCCATGCCAGCGGGCCAAGGTCCAGACCGTCGTCGGCGGAATAGCGGAAGGGATAGTCGATGGCCGAAGCGGCAATCGCAAAGACCGGCCAGGCTGGCGCGCTGAGGTCAAGGATGGTCCGGCTTTCGATGGCCAGGGTGTCGGTCAGGTCGGTGAAGGTCGCGGTGGCGACCGTGTTGCCGGCCACGTCATGCGCCCAGGTCAGGCTGGCCTCGGGTGTCAGGATCAGGTCGTGGGACATCAGCTTCAACTCCGGGGTTTCGCGCGGCCGAAGCATCATCCGGTGCGGCCCCAGAAGGACCGGCGTCCGGTAGTTATAGAGGGTCTCGTGAACGATGCTGAGCAGGGGCACTGTGTCGGGCCGATCGGTTGGGGGCCGTCATGCGTCGGGCCGGGGCGGCCTATCCGCGCCGCGCGCGTCCGTCGCTGACCGAGACGAAGGTTCGCCACGAGACCGAGGACTTGCAGCGCGGGCAGATGCGTTCACCGAAGCCCTCGCTTCGGAAGGTGACCTTGCAGCGCATGCAAACGCGGTCGGCCGGAACATCCTTGCGGGCGGGGGCAATGTGTTCCAGCTCAGGGTGCGGCGGGGTCATGGCGGCGCTCCTTGCGCTTGATCGGCCGCGCGGCGCCGGAAAAGCTGCCGCGCGACCAGGGTTCGGGGGCATGCGTCTGGTGGCGGTCGGGGGCGCCGTCGGGGCGCCCTGGGGGCCGCGAGCGGCGCTGCCACCACCGGCTTCATCGCAGATCGCCCGCAGGTGCCGCGCCGTCTGGTGCCGCCTCGGACAGCGCGCGGTCCCGGTCGATGGCGCGTTGCAGGTCCTGCTCGGTGACCGGGTGCATTTCGGTTCGACCGGACCCGCCGGCGTTGACCACAAGGAAAGTGGCGGTGCGCCGGAAGGCGTCGAAGCTCAGGCCTTGCAGACGCTCTTCTTCGATGACGACCTCATAATCGCCGGCGGGCAGGGCTTCGCCCGCATGCGACAAGGCGAACGGGTGCCGGAAAGCGACGGTCGTGCGGGAGGATCTGGATTCCATCGTCGCGTTTCCTCTGGCCAAGCCGGCACGGCGGCGCCTTCGCCGTCAGGCGATGCGACGATCCTACAGGGCAAAGGCCTGCGGCGGGCTGATCGGGGTTAGTGCGGCGGTCGGCCTTGCCGGGCCGGGTCATGCGGGAAGCAGGCGCCCTGCCCCCGGTGCGGGGACAGGGCGTCAAGGTGCAGTCTGGCGCTGACCCGCGGCGGCAAGCCGCCGCAGAAATCCCCGAGCCACGGCAAAGCCCGGGACAAGCGCCAATGGTGCCAGAACGTCGCCCCGCAGGGGCGCGGGCGGGGCTGGCCAGAAAACCCGGCCGTCCAGCAAGAGGCCATCGTGCAGCAGGCCAATTCGGCCCCGCAACGAGGCCTGATCCTGCCGGCCCGGGCCACGGCGGTCTATGGCCGTGACCGCGACCTGGGCGCCCAGGTCGCCCGGTCCTGACGGGAAGACGCAAAACCGGCGCTGAGCGGGCGGCCGAAAAGATGGCCCGGCTGACCGCGCTGGTGGACCAGGCCGAAATCCCGTTGCCCCGCTGCACCTTGCGCGTGGCAACGGGACGGCCGTTCACGCGCCCGCCACGACGGGCGAGCCTTCGTCGATCGTGTCCTGCTGTGCCGGGTCGGTGACTGCTGCCGTCGTTCGCACCTGCTCATCCACCGCGGCGATGCTCCCTTCTCGGCTCGATCTGGCGGTCGGCGGGGTTGCGCCAAGGTGACCTCGGGTCTGCGGAAACCCGCCGACTCCGTCCGCGACAGCCCCCCTGCACAACCCCGACCCACCAAGCCGACCCGTCTCGAAACGGACGGACCGGGTGCGCGTTACCCAACGGGAAAAGCCCGGGATCCGACTCAGCGCCGGGAGGTCGCCCCATTACCGCATCTGCCGTCGCTGAACGCGGCCACCCAAGCGCTGGCGTAGGCCCGAGCTTGCCTTTCCGGGGCATGCGGTCCCGGAAGGGCGGACCCCTGGCTCAGGCCAGGAGCGGCCCTTCGTGGTCAAGATAGGCGCGGTCGAAGGCGGCGAACTCGACCAGGGCTTCGTAGTCGTCGAACACCACCCGGCCCTTCTGGAACGTCACCAGCCCGTCTTCGCGCAGCTCGCGCAGCACCCGGTTGACGTGCACCGCACTCAGCCCCAGCGCATCGGCC